>JBKHJG010000003.1:0-170588 GCA_046538235.1 Dehalococcoidia bacterium
GTAGAAACTGCGGCAAGGAACTGGACGGTAACCCGGAGGTCTGCCCTCATTGCGGAGTCAGCCCCACGACCAGCATCGGGGCAGAGCCAGCCTCACCCGCAGCCGCACGGGCCAGCCGTCAGTGATCATCAAGGAGATAGTCGATGTTCTGTAGAAACTGCGGCAAGGAACTGGACGGTAACCCGGAGGTCTGCCCTCATTGCGGGGTCAGCCCCACGACCAGCATCGGCGGTGTCTACAAGCCCGATTTCGATCTACTTAGCCTGTCCGACGGAGAGCGGAGGGCGTTTTCACAGCATGGATTCACCCTTACGTTCTCAATCGATGCCCTCATCGGCATGCACTATATCACGCTCGGATTGTTTCCCCTATTTTTTTTCGGCCTGAAACACTCCCACCTGCCTCTGATCAAGCATGACGACTTTGGGGCACGACGGGCCATCGGGTTTATGTTCATCCCCCTCTTCAACCTCTACTGGCAGTTCAGGTTCTGGCTTCGTCTGGTAGACCGCGTGAATTTCCAGCTGCGGCTGGCAGGCCTGCACCCCACGATTTCGCGAGGCCTGATGTTGGCCACGGTAATCGTAGGTTGCGTCCCGATTGCGAATCTGGCTGCCTTACTGGTTATGTATCCTATTTGCATCGTACAGATTCAGCGTGCCTGCAATAGTCTGGCCGAGACAGCTTTCGAGTCTAGCGCACTCGAGCTTCTGGGCACTTGACATGAGACAGGCAGGACCTAAACAGTGAGGTCTATACCGGTATGTTGTACGATTAGGTGAGCCACAGTAAGTGGCCCGGGCCACGAGCCGGGCGTGCCCGACGAATCGACAAGTACAGGGCCCTGTTGAGGAAATGTTAAGGGAGAAAGGAGACGAAATGCAGTACCCCTTTGTAAGGTTTGCAGCCAGCGTTCTGAGAGTGGTGGGATGGGCAGTCCTGGTGCTCGGCGTCATGGGCTCTATTGGCCTCGTATTTTACGGAAGCGTCATGGGCCGCGTCGATAACACTCTCGTGGTTTTTGCGGGAGCTGTGGTGGGGATAATCTGCTCATTCCTGGGTTGGGTATTCCTGCTGGCAACCAGGGAGATCTTCTACCTGCTCATCCATGTTGAAGAGAACACCAGAAACACAGCCGACCACATCACGAGAAGACCGCACTGATGCAGGTTGTGTGCTCACTAGGTCTGATCTTCTCCCGTCTCTCCGCATACCGCCTCGCACCTAGCCGTAATCCCTCCCTCAGATGAAGCTGTTCTTCAGCCTTGTAACTTCCTCCTCAATATCGCCACGCCGCCCTTTCAGTTCCTGTATAGCCTTCTCCACTCTATCGTGCCTGGCCCCATCCGCAAGATCAGCCAGCCTGCTATACAGGCCGACCCGCCTGCCGACCTTGAAATTGAGCCTTTCACCATCGGGCAGCGACAGATACCGATATATGATATCGAGGCATCTATCCTTGCCCTCCGGCAGCTTGCCCTGAACCTCCATCAACAGGTTGAGTATGTGATCGCTCTTGAGGCGACTGCTGACCCGCAGGTGCTCGATGAGAGTGGCGATTTCCCGTATTACTTCATCCTCCGTCTGCAGCTCAAAACCCCCATTCTGTAGCCTTGCCCACAGCGGCATAGCCGGTGACACGTGCAGGCTGCGCAGCCTTATGTAGTCGGGGTCAATCTCATTCAGCACCCTGGCGGTTTCCCGTGCGTGTTCCTGAGACATCCTCCTGCCACCCAAGCCCGGCATGATATATTCACACAAAGAAATGCCTGCCTCTTTCACCTGCCTTCCGCCCTTGATATGCTCCTTCGCAGTGCATCCCTTCTCCATGTAAGCCAGTAGATGATCGTAACCGGTCTCCAGTCCAATATGGATTCTGTCCAGCCCGGCCTCCTTGAGTTGCCTTAGCTCAGCCAACGATTTCCTGGCTGCCGTGTGGGATCGAGCATACGTAGTCACCCTGTTCAGGCCCTCAAACGTCTTTCTCAGGAAGGCGATCACCTGAGCCAATTCGGCCGTGCGCATGACCAGCGTATTAGAATCCTGAAGGAAAGCGGCCCTGCTTCCCATTGCGAGCCACATCGCAACGTGGCAAACACAGCTTCCATACTCAGGCTGATTGTACAGCATTGCTGCCAACTCTTTGACCCTAGTACCGTAACCCATCTTCCAGGCCATTTCCTTTATGCCCTCAGCGATCGCTGCAACGACCTTGATATCATCCGTGATTTGCTCGACCGACCTCAGGCTGAACTTAGAACCTTTGTATACCGGGCAGAATTGACATCGGTTCCAGGGGCAATTCCTGGTTGCCCTTATGAGTAGTGAACTAGCTTCGCTGGGAGGCCTTATGGGACCCAGTTCGAAGGTACGGGCCAGTTTGTCCGTAATCACGTGGTCCAGCATCCGCGTATTTTAGCCTGCCGCACCGGAAGGGGCAAATGGACTTTCGCCACTGCCCCGTGCTAATATCGGGACTTCGGATGAAGCACATTGAGTTGATCTCCCTGGACGCAGAGGGAACATTAGTTACGCCTGATTTCAGCCAGGCTATATGGCATGAAGCCATTCCAGCTCTCTACGCGGAAAGAAAAGGGCTCGATCTCACCCGGGCCAAGAGCGAGGTCTACTCACAATATGATGCGGTTGGCAACCAGAGGCTTGAGTGGTACGACATCGAATACTGGTTTGCCCATTTTGACCTAGGCAGCCCCGGGCGTGTGATAGAGGGCTGTGCGCATAGGGTAACCTATTACCCGGAGATAACCGATGTTCTTGCTTGGCTGGCCGGGAAGTACAGGCTGATCGTTGCCTCAGGCGCACCGGCGGAGATGCTCGAGTTTCTGCTGCGAGATATCAGGCCTTATTTCGTCCGGATCTTCTCCTCTGTCTCACACTACCGGGAACTGAAGAGCCCCCATTTCTACCGTAAGCTTTGTGAGGAGATGGGTGTCAGGCCTGGCGGGGTGCTCCATATCGGCGACAATTGGCAGTTTGACTATGTCAATTCCAGAGAGGCCAGCATGAACGCCCTCTATCTTGATAGGTCGAGGAGAAACCACGAAGGTTCTCTTAGCGATCTGACACAACTGCAGAGCATGCTGCTGCCCACCGGGTGACGTGTGTCTCTGAGCTCAGAAACTGCGCACATATTGTGGACATTGTACGCCGTTTCAAGTTACAATCTAGGCTCTGACCGATGCCACATATGGTGAACCAGCGCCTGCAAGTAACTCTCCGGTGAACACATACGATAGGTCCCCAGCAGAGCTCACGGAAATAGCTAAGAAGCTGCGCCGCCACATCATCACCATGACGGCTGCAGCAGGCAGCGGCCACCCCGGAGGTTCGCTATCGGCAGCTGATATCATTGCTGCCCTCTATTTCGGGGTTCTTCGCCATGATCCCCAGAATCCACAGTGGCCTGACCGCGACCGCTTCATATTGAGCAAGGGACACGCAGCTCCGGTCCTATACGCCGCCCTGGCGGAAGCGGGTTACTTCCCTGTATCAGAGCTGGCAACATTGAGAAAGCTGGGCAGTCGTCTCCAGGGACACACCGATAGGAACTTCACGCCCGGGGTGGAGATGTCGGCCGGTTCTCTAGGCATGGGCCTGTCGTTCGCTGTAGGTGTTGCTTTGGCGGCGAGATTGGACTCCAAGAGCTACCGGACCTATGCCCTCCTGAGCGATGGCGAATGCGAGGAAGGCCAGACCTGGGAGGCAGCCCTGTCGGCAGCCCATTTGAAGCTTGACAACGTGACAGCTGTAGTTGACTACAATGGCCTTCAGCTCAGCGGGTGGACTCGAGATATCATGAATCTCGAACCTTTTGCTCAGAAATGGCAGGCCTTTGGGTGGCATGCGATGGACATAGACGGGCATGACTTCGAGCAGATCCTGTCTGCCTGTCAGAAGGCTGAACAGATGAAGGGCAGCCCCACTGTCATCATCGCCCGCACCGTTAAGGGCAAGGGGGTCAGCTTTATGGAGAATAACGTCGCATTTCACGGCAAGGCACCTAGCCGGGAGGAAGCCGAAACGGCCCTCAAGCAGCTGGAGTGAGCATGAGCGAAGCATCCACCCGAGAAACCTACGGCAGAACACTGGTAGAGCTGGGCAGGGAAAACAAGGACATCGTGGTCCTGGACGCTGATCTGTCCCCCTCGACAATGACCAGTTTTTTCGCAAGCGAATTCCCTCACCGCTTCTTGGACTGCGGGCTGCAGGAGCAGAACATGGTAGGCGTAGCTGCGGGACTGGCCGCCTCAGGAAAGACTGTGTTTGTCAGCACCTTCGCCATCTTCGCCTCATGCCGCTGCTTTGACCAGCTCCGGCTCTGTCTCTCACAGCCGGGTCTGAATGTCAAGATCGTCGCCACTCATGGAGGCATTACCGTCGGTGAGGATGGCAGCTCCCACCACGCCATTGAGGACCTGGCCCTGTATTGCGCCCTACCGGGTTTCACCGTCATTGTACCCGCCGATGCCATAGAGGCCGCCGCGGCTGTGAGAGCAGCTGCCTGCAACTACGGACCCTATTACATCAGACTCAGCCGACCCAAGACCCCTGTTATCTACTCTGAAGGCTATGAATTCGCTTCAGGTAAGGCAGTGACCATGAGGCAGGGCAGGGATGCGACGATTGCAGCCTGTGGTATCATGGTCGCCAAGGCTTTGGAGGCCGCAGATACACTGGCCAGGCAGAACATAGACTGCCAGGTAATCAACATGCATACGCTCAAGCCTCTGGATGAAGCAGCCATAGTCAGGGCAGCTTCGGAGACAGGCTCAGTCGTCGTCGCCGAGGAGCACCTGGCCCAGGGCGGACTGGGCAGCCGGGTTGCGCAAGTGATCGCCAGAGAGAGGCCGGTGCCTATGGGGTTTGTTAACCTTGGCGACAGGTACGGCATGTCGGGCAAGGCTGACGAATTGCTGCAAAGATACGGACTGACTGCTGAGGATATTGAACGAGCGGTGAGGTCTACCGTCGGTAGGAAGTAACAATTCGGCTATCCGGGAACACCGGCTTCCCTTTACAGATGAGACTGTGCTCGGCGCACCGTGAGTGATACGTTGGGGCCTACCCAACCTCCCCACACCACTACACACTCACCAATCGTAGCTGGCAGTCTTTCCACGGCATGACAGTCCCTGATCCTGCGGCCCTATGCAGTCAGCCCCGGATTGCTCATCGGGCACGGAAGCTCAGTCTTTCCAGCCTCGCCCTCAGAGCCATCAGGTTAACGACATCTTCCCTGTTGTATTCCAGCAACAAGTCCAGCGCCTTTTCGTCATGGGCAATCTGATATCTCCACCACAGGGTTACCGCCTCTGCTCCCCCAATCCCACGTAGGCGTCGCCGGATGCCCAATTGCCGCTCTACCGCCTTAAAGCCGCCGTACAAGTTGTTTCTCCAGCAGTCATGCATCAGGTCATGATGGCGGAAATACTCGCTGAGATCCACCCGCAGACTGAAGTTGATGAAAGGAAGATCAAAGCGGCTGCCGTTATATGTGTAGATCGTGTCAGCGCAACGCAGGCTCTTTAGCAGGTTAACTCTGGTCGCATCGGCGCCAACGAGTTGAACCAATGTATTCCCGCTGTCGTTGGCTAGGCAAATGCCAATAACGGTTATCTCGTCATTGAACGAGCATAGTCCTGTGGTTTCAATATCAAGATAAGCATCAAAACGTAGCTGCAACTTGCTGCCTTCCTCTCCAATCCCTCACTTTTGGTCATATGATAGCATATGCCCGGCAAGTGCAGTAAATCAGGGTTCGGGCTACCTTGAGTGCGTCGGGACGAGGAGGGGAGCCAGCGAAGTGCTCTGCCTGTCCCCACTGTATGGTATTATTCCCGCTTATGCCGGGGGAGAAATCGGTCTCAACAATGCTTGAAGGAGGGCAGATATGAGCGAGTGCAATATAGAGAAGAACAAGCAGCAATGTAACTGCACATATGAGCCGTGCAGCAGAAAAGGCATCTGCTGCGCATGCCTGAGATACCATTGGCGCTCGGGCGAGCTGCCAGCCTGCCTGTTCCCTGATGATGTCGAGAGAACTTATGACCGCTCCATCGAGAGGTTTATCGAGGTCTACAGCAAGCGAGGTGGACGGTAAACAAGGCATTTCACTTCGCAAGCATAAGGCTGGGCACTTTGCTATACTTAGACGACTATGGCCAGAGCGGACAGCCGGGCTGACCATGAGCTTCGCCCCGTACGCATAACCCTGGGCTACCAGGGTTTCGCCGAGGGTTCAGCTCTAATTGAACTGGGCATGACAAGGGTATTGTGCTCGGTAAGCATGGACGAAAGGGTGCCGGCCTTCCTTAGAGGTAGTGCCCAGGGATGGGTCACTGCTGAATACGCCATGTTGCCCCGCTCTACAGTCACACGCACGCCACGCGATAGGCCGGGAGGAAGAAGCCACGAAATCCAGCGCCTGATCGGTCGCAGCCTAAGGGCGGCGACCAACCTGCAGGTGCTGGGAGAAAGGACATTTGTGGTGGATTGCGACGTATTGCAGGCCGATGGTGGCACCAGGACCGCAGCCGTCACTGGTGGATACGTTGCCCTCTATCACGCTTTTCATAACCTTAGAAAGCAGGGTATTCTGCCCATCATGCCACTGAACAAGATGATAGCTGCCACCAGTGTGGGCATTGTTGGCGGCAACATACTGCTTGACCTTTGTTACGACGAGGACTACCAGGCCGAGGTCGACTTCAATGTGGTCATGACTGACAACAGCGAGTTCGTGGAGATCCAGGGGACCGCCGAGGGCAAGCCTTTCTCCAAGGAGACTGCCGACGCCTTGCTTTCCTTGGCCCATCAAGGGATCGACAAGCTGTTCAGAATGCAAAAGGAGACCCTGAGGATCCTGCCCTGAACTCGGCTACATATTCGCCGTTCTTGCTTACCCTCCTATTACTGCGGTTGCGTTTGCATTGACGCAGGCGCTGTTTTATACTTGAACCCTGTTATAGGACATGCAAGCTTCGGGAACATGACTCAGCAGCAACTGGCGCGAAAGGGCACTGTGTCGCCCGCCGTGACGTACGTAGCCGAAAAGGAGGCGTTAGACCCCGATTTCATCATGCAGGGGCTGGTCGCGGGGGACATCATAGTCCCGGCCAATGTCAACCACAGGGACTTGCTGCCCTGCGGTATAGGCAGAGGACTAAGAACGAAGGTCAATGCCAACATAGGCACATCCTCGGACTTCTGTGACCTGAATGCGGAACTCGGGAAGTTGCAGACTGCCGTCGATTGTGGTGCCGATGCGGTCATGGACTTGAGCACCGGGGGCGATATCTCAGCTATCAGGAAAGCCATAATCGGTGCCAGCACGGTGCCGGTGGGAACCGTACCGATCTACCAGGCAGCCATTGAGGCCATCGAGAGTCGCGGAGCGATCGTCAACATGGATGTCGATGACATCTTTGCCGTGATTGAAGAGCATGCTAGGGATGGTGTCGACTTCATGACCGTCCACTGCGGAGTCACTCAGGCATCGCTGGCCCGGCTCAAGAAACAGGGTAGGACTACGGATATAGTGTCTCGTGGCGGAGCCTTTCTCATCGGTTGGATGCTCCATAATGACCGGGAAAACCCCTTGCATCAGTATTATGACCGGCTGCTGGACCTGGCTTCCAAGTACGATTTCGCTTTGAGCCTGGGCGACGGGTTGCGCCCGGGTTGTCTGGCTGATGCCACCGACAGGGCTCAGATTGAGGAATTGATTACACTCGGCGAACTGGTGGACTGCTCCAGGCAGGCCGGCGTCCAGACCATGATAGAAGGCCCGGGACATTTGCCTCTGGACCAGATCACCACCAATGTGCAGTTGGAAAAGAGCCTCTGCCGTGGAGCGCCCTTCTATGTCCTGGGACCGCTGGTGACCGATGTAGGTGCGGGCTATGATCATATTACCGCTGCCATTGGGGGGGCAATTGCTGCTGCTGCGGGCGCGGACTTTCTGTGTTATGTTACTCCTTCGGAGCACCTGTCCCTCCCCGGTGTGCACGACGTCAAGGAAGGAGTAATCGCAGCCCGCATAGCTGCCCATGCTGCGGATATCGTTAAGGGTGTGAAGGGCGCCAAGGAGTGGGATGACCAGATGTCCAGGGCACGCAAAGCTCTCGACTGGAATACCCAGGCCCGCTTGTCTCTCGACCCTGAGCTTTCGGAGCGAGTCCATAGTAAGATACCTGCCAGCGGGGCAACCTGCAGTATGTGTGGCAAATACTGCGCCATGGCGATAGTGGAGAAATACCTCGGGGTCTCAGCAAGCAAGTGCTAACGGCAGGCGCCCGGCCGAGCCGGTCGTGAGTGAATGGGCGCCGCTAATATCCCAAAATGAAGGCAGAGATCATACCTGTCGGTACAGAAATCCTGCTCGGCAGCATAGTCGATACCAACTCTTCCTTCCTGGCCGGTCAGTTTCCGTTGCTGGGAGTCGACCTGCACTTCATCTCTACGGTAGGCGACAATCAAAAGAGACTGGTTGAGACCTTAGAACGGGCCTGGAATAGGGCAGACCTCATCATAACTACAGGTGGACTGGGGCCGACCCAAGACGACATAACCAGGGAAGCCATCGCTGAGCTTGTGGGCGAGGAGTTGACGGTCGACCAGGGTCTATGGCAAGAACTGCAGACTCTATTCACCACATATCGCGGTAAGGTGCCGCAGAGCAATATGAAACAGGCAAGTATCATACCTTCGGCCCGCATATTGTCAAACCGCGTTGGCACGGCGCCCGGCTGGTGGGTTGAGAAAGACGAGCACATAATCGTGGGGCTGCCGGGTCCGCCCGACGAGATGAAACTGATGTGGCAAGAAGGTGTTCTACCTCGGCTACAGGAGAGAGCAACTGGGACAGTTATCGTCTCAAGAACGTTGAAGACATTCGGGCTCCCTGAGTCTCAGGTGGATGAACTGACGTCCCATCTGTCCGGTCTGTCCAACCCTTCGCTGGCCACGTATTTCAAACCCGATGGCATATACCTGCGTATCACAGCCAAGGCAACGGAGAAAGCACAGGTGCAGGGCCTGATTTCCCATAGCGAAGAGCAGATAAACAAAGTCCTTTCTCGCCATATCTGGGGGACGGACGACGACACCCTGGATTCCGTTATCGGCGAGCTACTCACAGCCAGAAACCTGACCCTAGCTACAATGGAGTCCTGCACCGGCGGACTTCTGTGTAGCACGCTTGCTAGTGGCAGGGACTCCCACATCTTCTTCAAGGGAGGAATGCTGGCTTGCCGCGACGAGGCCCAGAAGGCTTATGGTGTGGATATCTCCACGATGGAGCAGGACAGTGCAGATGAGGACGGGGTAGCCAGAGCAATGGCCCGGATGGCGCGCAGATGTTTGGTGACCGATATCGGTCTCGGTGTTGGGGGAGTCTTGGGGGCCGATAGGCACTACGGCCATGCCTTCGTAGGCGTGAGCAGCGACAGATTCGAAAGGACGTTTGCCCACCCAGTTCGCGGGAACCACTCCAGGATGAAGCAAAGGGCAGCCTATGCCGCTCTTTTCGACTTGAGAAGCATATTGCTTCAGGAGGTCCAATGCACCTGATCATAGATGGCTATACAGATAACCAGGAAATACTGCGCGACGAAGGTTTTCTCAAGAGCTGGCTCGAGAGTTACCCCGCGAGGATTGGAATGACCAGGATTTCGACACCATACGTGGTGAGATATGTGGGGCAGCCGCTACACGACTGGGGACTCTCGGGATTCGTTTTCATAGCAGAGAGTCATATCGGCATCCACACCTTTGTCGAGCGGAACTACGTTAACATAGACGTATTCTCCTGCCGGGACTTCGATAGCGAACAGGCTACAGAGGATTTCCGCGAGGGATTTCACCTGGTCAAACTGCGGACGTGCCTCATTGACAGAGAATGGCCTGAGGCAGAACGCGTGAAGACCCACCCACAAGGCTTTACGTACCATGAGTGACCAGGCCGCTCACCCCGAGCCCTTCCCCGGCTGGCATGAAGGGACATTCCTGCCCCCACGGGTCTTTGGTGGACTGGAACCACCTTACACAAATATAGAGCAGGCGAAGGCTGTGGTCTTGCCTGTGCCCTATGACAGCACCAGCGAGTGGCAGGCCGGATCTCGCCATGGCCCGCAGGCCATCATCGATGCCTCCCAGTACCTGGAACTCTATGATCTGGACCTGGAGTGCGACATATACGAGGTCGGCATTTCCACGCTGCCCCAAGTCGAACCCCTCCTAACCAGCCCTCAAGACATGATAGATAGAGTCTACCAGGTCGTCAAACGCCTGGTTGACAAAGGGAGATTCGTATTACTCCTTGGTGGCGATCATTCGCTGTCTCTAGGCGCAGTTCGGGCTTACAGGGAAGCGTTTCCCGCGCTCTCCGTGTTGCAGTTCGATGCGCACGCTGACCTCCGTGACGAATATCTGGGCACCGGATACGGTCAGGCATGTGTTATGAGGCGCATCCTTGAGCTATGTCCCATCTCCCAGGTAGGTATACGTAGCCTCAGCCGCGGGGAAAGGCAGTTCCTTACGCATAACAAGCTCATGCCCTTCTATATGTCCGATTCGATGTCGAATAGCGCTTCGGTAGATCGGATAGTGGACTCGCTGGGACCGGACGTCTACATTACGATAGATGTGGACGTTTTGGATCCCTCCATTATGTCCGCAGTCGGCACCCCCGAGCCCGATGGTATGTCATGGCGTCAGCTCCTCGACGTGTTGAAGTCGGTTGCCCTCCACAGGCACGTAGTGGGCTTCGACTTGATGGAGTTCTGCCCCGGCCAAGGGCCTAATTCCTGTGCCTTTCTGCTGGCCAAACTGGCCTACAAGGTCATCGGGTACGCATTGGCTCAGCAGGAGAGCTGAGGCGTAGCACAGGTCGGGCCAGGATAGAATTAGCTGCCTAGGACTCGAAGCGAGAAGCGGCTGATCAAACATCTGCAAAGTGTTCGCAGCCTCTAAGACACCCTTGCTAGCTTCACAAGTGGGCCGCAAAGTCAACAGTCAAGAGATCGGGTTATTCGCCTTCCTCGCTACTTGCTTGCCTGATTCCACCGTGCTTGCCCGCCAGACAGCACATGCTAGTATATAGTGCTGGTATGTAATCTCGATGTTTACTGCCGCCGCCATATTCGGTTGGGGTCAAAAGGGTGCGAATACTTGATTCACTACTGTGACACGGATGGGGTCTTGCCACATCTGAAGACCCAGCTGGATTTTCCTCCCTCTCATGGGAGAACAAGCTTCAACACTAGAAAAGGAACATATAGAGGCAGGACTACGTAATACTGCTTGTTTGTGGTCAGAGCCGATGGATTCAGCACAGTCTGGCATCCGCAGGGATTACCGATACAATCTTGATACTCGGTACGAGAGGGCAAGGTTTACCCCGAATCTGGTTGACAAGCGAGAAACTGAACATTATAATTGCATGCATTAATGCGCATATAAGGAACGTGTCTATGAGGGAGACGATCAAAGCCTTCAAAGCTCTGTCTGACGAGACCAGGCTAAGGATACTCAACGTCCTACTGGAGAGGGAGTGCTGCGTTTGTGAAGTTATGCAGGCATTGGATATCTCGCAGACCAGAGCGTCACGTAATCTGGCTGCGCTTTACGACGCCGGTTTCCTGAAACTCCGAAAGCATGGATTCTGGTCGCTCTACTCCATTGATAGGGATGACATGAACAAATGTTTGGGCGATTTGGTACAGGCTGTGACTAAGGCACTGGAAGGTAACAAGGCGCTTGAACAGGATCGAGAGCGCTTGAAGAAAGCCGTACGGGTGGGCGCCAGTTGTGCTCAAAAGATGCGTGGAGAAGTAGGCGTCACATAATTTTTTGGCGATTCATATGCATTAATGCGCATCATAGGAAATAATCCGCGTGTCGATTCTAGCGCAATTATTGCAGGGTGGCTGGAATGCTCTACTTGAGTACTTGTCAGCGCATGTACTGACCTGCCTGGTTCCGGCCTTCTTCATTGCGGGAGCCATCGCAGTTTTTGTCTCGCAGGCATCCGTGTTGAAGTATTTCGGCCCACAGGCGAGGAAGATCCTTTCATACAGCGTCGCCTCGGTCTCAGGGACTATTCTGGCCGTCTGCTCCTGCACAGTCCTGCCCTTATTCGGTGGCATCTACAAGAGAGGCGCTGGCATAGGTCCCGCAATTGCGTTCCTTTACTCAGGTCCTGCCATCAACGTCCTGGCTATTGTCTATACTGCGCGCATTCTAGGCTTCGACCTGGGTCTAGCCAGGGCTATCGGTGCGGTCGTATTCGCTTCTGGTATTGGCCTGATCATGGCAACGATTTACCGCAAGGAAGAATCATTGAAGGACCCAGCAGCATTCGATGCGTTGATAGCCGATCCTGATTCCAAGAAATGGTGGCAGCAGATTGCTTTCTTCGCTGTCCTGGTGGGCATATTGGTCTTTGCTGCGTCCACCAACTGGATCGTAACCGGCGTGCTACTTGTCGGGTTGGGCTTTATACTTTGGCGCTGGTTTACGAGGGCCGAGCTCGGCATGTGGATGAAAGAGACGCTGCGCTTTGTTCGTCTCATTGTTCCCTGGCTGCTGGGCGGCGTGTTTATTGCAGGCATTATCACCACCTTTGTTCCTCAAGACGTGGTTGCTAATTGGGTGGGCAGCAACAGTCTCTTCGCCAACTTCATCGCATCCTTCTTGGGAGCACTGATGTACTTCGCCACGCTTACGGAAGTCCCCATCGTCAGCGCATTCATGGATCTAGGCATGGGAAAAGGGCCGACACTGGCGCTCTTGTTGGCAGGGCCAGCATTATCCCTGCCTAATATGCTCGTTATCCGCAGTATTATGGGAACAAGGAAGACTCTTACTTACATCGCCTTGGTAGTGATATTTGCCACTATCACAGGTTATGTTTTTGGATTTATCACACAATAGTACAGTCAGGAGGTTAAGAAATGAACATCAAGATTCTAGGCCCCGGTTGCGCCAGATGTCAGCAACTGGAAAAGACCACCAGGGAGGTAGTAAAGGAACTGGGCATTAATGCTGAGATTGAGGAGGTGAAAGATGTCAACAGGATAATGGAATATCCTGTCCTGAGGACCCCTGGATTGGTGATTGACGAAAAGCTGGTCTGCGCAGGCAGGATTCCATCCAAGTCAGAGGTGACCGCTCTTATTGCCACAGCTCTGGCGAAAGAATACGAAGGGACACAGTAAGCAAAGCGTGGCCAGCAATGATCGTTGTGGGAACCTTGAGGTTGCGGGCGACTGCAGAACCGGAATACACAACTCAAGGGGGGAAGACGGAAAGTGAGCAACCGTGCTTCCCGCGGTGGCGGCCACGATGACAAGGAAACTGGCCTTGCCAGTGGTGGAGTTGGCATCGTAAACCTGGGGAACATTCTCAAGGAAGTCGCCAACCTGAAGCTAGCTGAGAGCAAGGCCATCAAGAAAGAATCGCTGGAGAGGGTCAAGATTTACAACTACGTTGCGCCCGGTTCGGAGGCTGATTAATCAAGGGCGCTGATTAGTGAATACGAGAAGCTTTTTTGGGAGGCCATCGGATCCCTGGCGACAACCTGCTTCTCGGGCAAAGTGTCTCAAAACAGATAACCCGTTACATCAAAGGGACTCTAAAGCTGAGTGGAGCGGGGGACGGGACTTAACCCCAGAACCCGGTGACTAAGACTCAGCACAGTGCTCCCGGCCTCTGGAATACTCCCTCCGGCTTTGAAGTCGGGCGAGCTACCTGAAACCGATCAGTTAGGCAGTCGCATTTGCCAAAGAAGCGCCCTCTCCGACGCCTCCAGGCCGAGCTCTGAAGGCGGATGGGCTCTGTGGTGAGCCGCCAGGGACTCGAACCCTGAACCGGCTGATTAAGAGTCAGCTGCTCTACCTGTTGAGCTAGCGGCCCATGGCTTTCAGGTCAGAGCCCGTCACCACCATCCTCTGCTATATCCAGGCCTTCACAAAGCTGCGGAGCGGTTACCTCAAACGACACGAACCACGTGTACGAATAACAGTTCCGGTGCTCACGTGCTCCAACCACCTGGCCACTATTTTATGGTTTACGTCCTGTTTTGGCAAGTGCTGCCACTGCCCACGACGATCCAGTCACCATTAGCCAACGAGTGCACCGGTCTGCTCCGAGGGTACCTCTGCTGTTTGCCAAGTTCGCATTCTCACACAGAGTCCCTCCATTGCCATCAGCAAGGAGCATCGTGCAAGCCCCGGCCGTGCACCGCTCTCTACAGCGAAGGTCAGGCTTGACCGAAACTGTCGTGTGCGCGTCTGCGAAAGATGTTTATCTGGGGTATAAGAAGAACCACTACCAGTATGAATGTAAGCACATCTGTAATGGGAAATGCCAACCATACGCCATCGAGTTCCCAGTAGTTAGGCAATATGAAGACCAAGGGAAGCAGGAAGAGTGCCGGTCTGGCTATTGCGGTAACGAACGCCTGAGGAGCCTTGCCCATTGCCTGGAATATGGTGGAGCCCACCATTATGAAACCTATCAAATACTTGAGAAAGAAGACCCTTTTCGCAGCGTAACTACCGACTGCGATAAGCTCACTGTCAGCAGTGAAGGCACGAAGAAACACCTCGGGAAAGAAATAGAGGGCCAGGAAACTGATGATGCTAAAGACTGTTGCGGCAGTAATGGCTATCTTTATGGCTTTCAACGCCCTGTCATAGCGCTTGGCCCCGTAATTGAAGCCCAGAACGGGCTGCAGTCCCTGGCCGATGACAATGCCCGGCATGAAGGCGAACATCATTATTCGGTGAACAAGTCCATAGGCAGAGATCGCTACATCGCCACCGAAAGCAGCCAGCGACCTGTTCACAAAGACTATGGTTATACTTCCTGCCGACAAATTGGCAAATGCGGCGACTCCTATCGCAAGAATGGCCCTCAATATGTCCCACTTAATGATGAGGCTGTGCGAATGGAATTTGAGGAAGCTCCTTCCCGAGAGATAATAGCTCACGAAGTACGTAGCCGCAATCGCCTGTGCTATCAAAGTGGCGATTGCGGCTCCCTTTATCCCCATATCCAGCAATATGATGAAAACGGCGTCCAGCACGATGTTCAGAACAGCACCCATCATCATCCCAATCATAGGGACACGGGCATTCCCCTCCGCCCTTATTAGGGAGTTATGTGCCATAGCAAAGGTCTTGAAAGGCACGCCCATAAGAATGAATGTCATGTAGTCTCGGGCATAAGGAAGGACGGTCTCCGATGCCCCCATCAGCTTGAGCCACCCATCAGTGTTCGCCAGACCAACTATCACCAGTACGGCGGAGAGCAAGACAGTGAAGATCACAGCGTTTGCCAGTGCGTGCTCCGCCCGTTCTGCGCGGCCCGCGCCGATCAACCTAGAAATGAGGGATGCGCCCCCCATCCCCATCATCTGCCCGACTCCTATCGTCAGCATCTGGATGGGAAAGACCACCGAAAGTCCCGCAATTCCCAGGGGCCCCACGTAATGCCCCACGAAGACTGTATCAACCACGTTATAGATCGTCATGACAAAGAGGCCCATGAATGCGGGTAGGGATAGCTTCAGCAGCAGTTGACCGATCCGGTCATCATTCAGCACGTTACTCTGCCTGTTATTCATAGAGTCACACCCCGTAGGCCTGTGGAGCATACTGCAGCACCATCTCCCAGCCTAGGGCAACCTGGACAGTATTTCCTGGACCCTCCTCAGTGCCTCGGATAAATCTCTCAAGTCTGCGTCGGAAAGCGACCCCATCGTCTCCTCCATAGCACTCATTACGCTAGCCTTATGTTCCTCCAGGACAGCTTTGCCGTAAGCTGACAGGCGGACGATAATCGTCCGCCTGTCAGCAGCATCCGGCTGCCTTTCCACGAGCTTCAGGCACACCAGCCTGTCTATAAGCTGGGTCATCTGTGCTCTGGCGATACGCAGTCTGTCACCGATTTCGGCGACATGTAGCGCGCCCTCTTTCTCCAGTAGCCTGATGATCTCGAAGTGGTGTGCGGTGATACCACCATCGATATGCGTAAGGGTCGTCTTGACCAGCTTCCTGCGTATTTGCCTGAAGATCAGAGGGGGGATAGACAAGAGGTCTCCGGCGGCCTTTTCCACAATGTCCTGACGCAAACTCAAACCTGCCCCCGCGGGCTGGCCAACAAATAGTTCAGTCTGTATATAGTTAGGAATATATACTAATATCACCACATTGTCAAAGCTCTGTCGGGCAGAGTCCATTGACTGCATGCCGGCGGACAGACCGGTGTGCACCACCGCGTCATGACGCCTATCTCTGACTCAGAGCGGCAACAGATGAACTAACTGCCTGATGTGTGATAGAATGCAGCCCGACCAATGAGAATTCTTCGTGAAATCGGAATAACCGTTCTCATCGCTGTAATCGTATTTGTTGTCCTTCAGCTCAACATACAGAGCTATACTGTGGAAGGTTCCAGCATGATGCCCAATGTTGAACCAGGTGAATACATCATGGTGAACAAGACAACCTACCGTTCCTCTGAGCCTCAACGGGGAGAGGTCATAATCTTTGACCCGCCGTTTGATTCACCACGCCCTTTCATCAAGCGCGTCATCGGCCTGCCTGGGGAGACCGTCGAGATCAGGGATGGCAAGGTGTTTGTCGACGGAGAGCCCCTGGATGACCCGGACACCATCCCCAGCCCTAACTACGAAATGGCATCCACAGAGATTCCCGAGAACGAGTATTTCGTCCTGGGCGACAATCGGAATAGCAGCAGGGACTCAAGCGATGGCTGGACAGTACCCCTGGACAACATAATCGGCAAGGCCTGGTTTATCTACTGGCCCCCCAACAAATGGGGGGTAGTCAGGCATTATGACTATCTCGACTCGTCGGAAACGGAAGGGCCGCCCATAGTGCTTTCTCATCTCATCGGGGTACAACTTGAGTGACGAGGTACTGGGAATATTCAGGACGGCTGGCGCAATCAAGGAGGGCCATTTCCTTCTTGCCTCGGGACTACATTCGCCTGTTTACTGGGAGAAGTTTCGCGTCCTGCAACACCCGCATCTTACCGAGAGGCTGTGTCAGCTCATAATTCAGCACTTCACAGGGCGGCACATAGACGCAGTCGCAGGGCCAACCACCGGCGGCATCATCCTCGCCTTCGAAGCAGCCCGTCAGCTAGGAGTGAGAGGCATCTTTGCCGAAAAAGCCGGCCAGGCGAGGATCTTCCGTCGCGATTTTGCGATTGCCGCCGGCGAACGCATACTGGTTGTTGATGACATCCTGACCACCGGAAGCTCGGTTCGAGAGACGATAGCTGCGGTGATCAGGGAGGGGGGGGCTGTCATAGGTGTGGGTGTTCTTGTCAACCGTAGCGCAGGGCATTTGGGCTTCAAGCCGCCCCTCTTCAGTTGCCTCCACTCACCCACCACAGACTATCCACCGGAAGAGTGTCCTCTGTGCGCCGCTCGAGTCCCTCTGGTAAAGCCCGGTGCCTCAACCTGCTCCTAGCCTGGCACTGGCCTCTGTTGCGGGGTCCAATGTGGAACCACCCAGCACTCTTGCTTGACACTAGAACGGGGGAGAACCTACAATATCCATGATGCCGAGGTAGCTCAGGCGGTAGAGCAGCGGACTGAAAATCCGCGTGTCAGCGGTTCGACTCCGCTCCTCGGCACCACCGAGCAACATAGACAGCCGGATCGCCACAAAGGACGATGGAAGCTTGGTGGATGAGCCCTCTCCTGCGGTAAGCAAGAGGTTGGCCTGAAGCCGAAGTGGCGGAATGGTAGACGCAGCAGTCTCAAAAACTGTTGGGGGGCGACCCCCGTGTCGGTTCGAGTCCGACCTTCGGCACCATCGTTATTGAGCTGCGCGCTTACCAGGGATACGGTCACCTCCGCGCTCAAGCCACTGAAAGGCCGAACTGCCGGGTTGTGTAGCGGTAGCACAGAGGACTTTGGATCCTTTAGCCCAGGTTCGAATCCTGGCCCGGCAGCCAACCGAAGAGGAGACCCCCGACGCAGGCGGGGTTGCTGGTGCGGAAGAAGCACGAATTAAGTTCTTGATGTCAGGACGAAGTTGATAATGGGGGAGCTCAGGCACGTCATCATATACACAGATGGCGCATGTCTGGGGAATCCTGGACCGGGTGGGTATGCCGCAATACTCCTCCACGGTAACCTCAGAACAGAGCTATCCGGAGGCTTTCGCAGGACTACCAATAACCGAATGGAAATCATGGCTGCCATCGCAGGCCTGGAGGCCCTGAAAGAGAAATGCAGGGTGACCTTGTATAGTGACTCCCAGTACCTGGTCAAGGCAATATCAAGAGGATGGGCTCAGAGATGGCGGGCGCACGGGTGGAAGCGCAACAAACGGGAAAAGGCCCTCAATCCCGACCTCTGGCAGAGACTTCTGCAGCTATGCCACTATCATGACGTGCAGTTCAGGTGGGTTAAGGGACATGCCGCAACCCCGGAGAACAGACGGTGCGATGAGTTGGCGATGCAAGCCGCCGGCCAGCCAAACCTGCCTCCTGATGTAGGGTACATAAGCGCGGGTGAAGCGGAACAGTCCGCACAGTATGGCCTGCTATGAGTCTCGTGTCAGGATGGTAAGATGAAGTCAACTCAGTTCCGAAGATCGGAGAGAAGCGGCTTGAGGAAAATCGTGAAAGATGCCAAAATCAGTGCTGCCAGTGTGAGGAGTTCTACCAACATATCCGTTCCCCGGTAGCTCAATGGTAGAGTGGGCGGCTGTTAACCGCTTGGTTGCAGGTTCGAGTCCTGCCCGGGGAGCTTGTGGTTTAGATAAGTCCTTGCTGAGAGCCATTGCATCAATCGTCTTGACAGTATGGGGTAGATATAGTACAAATGAGGAGCTTCGCAAACCAGATCATGACGCATACGTCGGCACTAGCAGGCCTCAAACAAGCTATCCGCCGCAGTGCTATTCTGCGACTACCTCAGGCAAACTGAGCCAGGTCAGGCATGATAGGATAGCACCAGAAAGGGAGTCACAAAATGAGTGAGAACGAAACCCTCGAGGAGTTGAAGAAGTTGATCGTGGAACTGCTGGAGGTCGATGAGTCAGAAGTGGTCCTTGATGCATCATTCGTTGATGACTTCAACGCCGATAGCCTGGACTTCATCGAGTTGATTACCGCAGTAGAAGACACCTTCAACATCGAAATTCCCGATGAGGATGCCGAGAAGCTCCAGACTGTGCGAGACGCAGTGAACTACGTCGAAGCAAAGACCTGAGACGGAATAGTCAAAGCACATATGCTCTTCCTCCCAGCCCATGATGGCGCTGGACAGAATCATAGAATGAGCTTCACAAGCTTGTTGAACCGGTCAGTGGCCGCCGAGCTAGAATGAGCAAGGCACTTAAGAGAAGAGTAGTTGTCACTGGACTGGGTGCTGTTACTCCCCTGGCCACCGGTGTCGAGAGGTCCTGGCACAGGCTGTGCAGGGGAGAATCGGGAGTGGCCAGGATCGCCAAATTCGATCCATCCCGTCTTGCAGTGCAGATTGCTGCCGAGCTCAAGGACTTCCGTCCTGAGGACTTTCTGGACAGGAAAAAGATCAGAAGGACAGACCCCTTCATACAATATGCCCTTGTGGCCGCCAGTATGGCGCTAGATGATGCCGGACTGAACATAGATGGTGGCAATGCCAGCAGGGTGGGAGTGGTACTAGGGTCATGCGCCGGAGGCATGGCTATGTATGAGAGGAATGTTCTCGCGCTTCATGAGGGGGGACCAGACAAGGTGTCGCCCTTCTTCATCCCTGGATTCATCGCCAACATGGCGGCAGGCGAAGCCGCCATGGCCTTTGGCGTCAAGGGGCCAAGCAAGTGCGTGGTTACTGCCTGTGCTACCGGAGGCAATTCCATAGGGGATGCATTCAGGCTTATCCAGTACGACGAAGCAGACGCCATGATCGCTGGAGGGAGTGATGCCTATGTCATCCCCGTGGCCATTGCCGGATTCGATAGGATGAGGGCCCTGTCCCGCAGGAACGATCGGCCTGACAAAGCTTCTCGTCCCTTTGACAGAGACCGCGATGGTTTCATAGTGGGAGAAGGTGCCGGTGTCGTCATTCTGGAGGCAATGGAATCGGCCCTGCGAAGAGGCGCCACAATCCATGCCGAGCTCATCGGGTATGGTTCCAACATCGATAGCTTTCACATCACCGAGCCTGACTGGGCAAACCAGGCACGCTGTCTTGAGCTGGCACTTAACGATGCGGCCATCTCACCCCAGGACATTGACTACATCAACGCTCACGGGACTGCCACCCTGCTCAATGACATATCTGAGACCAAGGCCATCAAGGCAGCTCTGGGAGAGCACAGCAAGAAGGTGGCTGTCAGCTCCAACAAGTCCATGATCGGGCATCTGCTGGGAGCAGCAGGTGCAGTGGAAGCGATCTTCACCGTCCTCGCTATTAAGCATGGCATCATACCGCCTACCGTGAATCTTGACGCCCCTGACCCTGAATGTGACCTCGATTATGTCCCCAACATCGCCAGAAAGGCACGCGTAAACATAGCCCTCTCCAACTCCTTTGGCTTCGGCGGGATTAATGCCGCACTTGTCTTCAGGAAGGTCCAGGAATAGCCAGAACCCATCAGGGCAGGGGCAGCGGCGATAGGGGCCACTGGAGCGTCATGTGGCGTCAAGCTTCTGCCGGGACACGATATTTGATAAAATGATTGTGTTGGGGCTGTAGCTTAGCTGGGAGAGCGCCTGCCTTGCACGCAGGAGGTCAGGGGTTCGAATCCCCTCAGCTCCACCACATAATAGTTGCCAGCCGTCCCGATCTCGTCGGGGAGGTCATAGCTGCGAGTGACTCCAGCCCTGCTGTAACAAGAAGATCATAGTCTCCTGCAGGGCACCGAGCAACTGAAGGAGCTTTTCCACAGGTGCCATAAGGCCAGCACAGTACAGTGCGTTTTGGCGCTCGCCCTCCTCCTTTCAGGACGAGGACCCTTCCTAATTTCCTACCCAGGTTTTGGACGCGGACTTCGGCCGGTCTGACGGCTGGACAACAACCCCGATGTTGTGTAGACTTGAGGGGAATCACCGATAGGTGCCCGCCTGTGGAGAGGATGATGGCGATCGCCGGTCCGGACGGAGTCATAAACGAAGGGGACGGAAGCCAGCGGCAAGATACCATCCGCCTTCTCAGGCTGATCAAAGGTGACTATCAGGGATTCAGAGAGCAGCTCCAGACCGTAAGCCATAAGCTCGCCGAAAGGGAGGCCCTGGTCAGCCAACGTCTGCAGTATGCCCTTCTTGCATCCGAAGATTATCGAACCTTGTGCCTCATACCTTACACCGCCCGATTTTCCGGCAGCCGGATGGGCAGGGCCGTCCTCGGAGAGGTTCTTGCGCACAGTGTCCTGTCCGGCCCGATGCGGCTGGAGGTACACTGCCTGGGCAGGTTTGCGGTCAGTTCAGGGTGCCGCAGAATCGAAAGATGGCAAAGCGCGAAGGCGAAGTCAGTTTTCCAGTACCTCATGTCCAGGCCCAGGGAGCCGGTTATTAAGGACGTGCTCATGGATGTCATATGGCCGGACTGTGATCCCCCGGCAGCCAGCAATAACCTGAAGGCAGCTATGTATGGCCTGAGACAGACGATTGGGAGGCTTCTTGGCGATAAGGAGGCCTTTCCGCATGTTATCTTTCTGCAGGGAAGCTATCTTACCAACCCCGAGATTGACCTGTGGGTGGACGTTGAGGAGTTCGAGCAACACTGGTCTCGGGGCCGGCGTATGGAAAAGGAAGGGAACACGGACCAAGCAATACGGGAATTCGAGCTTGCTGAGGCGCTGTATCGGGGTGACTACCTGGAGGATGAGCCTTACGAGGAATGGACCCTGCTCCGCCGGGAGGCGCTCAAAGACATCTATCTCATTATCCTCAGCAAGCTCGCCGAGCACTCCATAAGTACTGCCGACTACGAGACCCATATAACCTACTGCCAGAAGATTCTGGCCAGGGACCCGTGCCGTGAGGATGCCTACCGGTGGCTAATGCGCTGTTACAGTCGACTGGGGCAGAGAAACCATGCTCTCCACTGGTACGAGATCTGTCGTCGCACGATCCAGGCTGAGCTCGACACTAACCCGGACCGCGAGACAGCAACCTTATACCAATCACTGCTAAGAGACGAGCCTATCTAGGTCACCACACACGCCATTCTGATTAGCCCGTCAATGTCCTGACTCGCCAAACGAACCCCCTGAACGGTCCCCTCTCCAGTCAGCATACCAGCTAACCGGGAATTAACCGGGAATTCACCGCCGATTTACCGCCGCCTGTTAGCCTTAGAAGTAAACGCACCTTGATGCCATCGCCGAGGCTGGCGGCAAGTTATATCTAAGACAATGGAACCGTCCAGCGGTTACTACAATACCTTCTTAGTGAAGATCTGGCGTGATGAAGCCAAGAAGACAATGAGAGGACATATCCAACATGTCAGTACGCAAGAACACATTCGGTTTGTCAGCCTGGAAGACATGAACGGTTTCATAGTGAATCACCTTGGTCGCCCTTCGGGCGACACTTCCCCTCAGAAGACAATCCTGACCTGGTCACCACTCGTGACCGGGAACCTTGGGGGCCTTGGTGAAGGTTAGTCACTGTTCTCCAAGCAGCCTTGACCATCTGCTGATGGAGCTCAGACGCATTGAACTGAAGCTTCACCTTGAGCTCCTGAGGATGCGTCAGAGAAACGGTCCTCCTGACGACGACATGTTTCGCGGGCTCTATATATCAGAAAAGGAGATAGACAATATCGCAGACACCTCCTCTCTGCTTCAGGGAACGAACTCGGTGCCGCCCACCAACACGGACTCCACGGCCCTGACCGATACACTTCACCGGCTGGAACACGATATCGCCTTGAGGAAGAAGGAGGGCCTGCAAAGTGGCTGTGTATTGCGCCTGCATGAACTGGGCAGATCCTTTCACCTTTCCGGATTTGACATCGATGCCCTGCTGGTCTGCCTGCTGCCTGAGCTAAACCTCAAGTATCAGCGACTCTATGCGTACCTGCAGGATGACGTAACCAGAAAAAGCCCGACCGTAGACCTGGTGCTGCGCCTACTCGGCGGAACATTTGCCGACAGGCTGGCGGCTAGGAAGGCCTTCTGGCCCCAAGCTCCCCTCATGGAGTACCACCTTCTGCGCCTGCATGACGATTCCGGGCCAAGGACAGGTCCCTTGCTGGCCAGGTCTCTTCAGGTTGATGAGCGAATAACGGGTTACCTGCTGGGAGCAGACGACATCGATGCGCTCCTGCAACCCTTTGCTCATATAGTAAACCGGAGACGGGGATTAGGTGACATAATACTCGACCATGAGTCCGGCTACCGCTTGCCTCAACTTGTGGCCCGCCTTCACCATACGGGAGTCATCTGCCATCTCCGTGGCCCTCGCGGTGGCGGCAAGCAGTCCACTGCCGAAGCTATATGCTGTGAACTAGGGCAGCCTATGCTTATCGTGGACGCAGGCAAGGCTCTGGCAACAGATACGTCCTTTGAGTTGGCGACGCGCCTCATTTTCCGTGAAGGTCTCTTGCAGAAGGCAGCGCTCTACTTCAAGAACTGGGACTCATTGCTGAATGACGAGAAACAGATAGGAGTCGGTTATGACAGTATTGTGGCATACCTAGAGCGTTATCCACACTGGGTGTTCTTGGCCGGCGAGAATGAGTGGCAACCAGCGGGCATTCTGATCGATAAACCCCTTGTTCATGTTGAACTGCCTATTCCTTCTTATAAGCAACGAATACAGCTCTGGTCAAAGCAGGGAAGAGACGAGCAAACCCTGGCTCCCGATACCGACTTCACTGGCTTGGCCGGCAAGTTCAAACTCACAGGAGGACAGATCCGTGATGTCATGGCTACTGCTCGCACGCTGGCCCGATGGCGGGACCCTCAGACGGGACTGGTAACCACCCAAGACCTCTACAGGGCCTGTCGCAAGCAAACTAGAGGCGCCCTGGGCACCCTGGCGCACAATATACAACCCAGGTACGGCTGGGAGGACATCATCCTGCCGGAGGACCAGATGGTGCAGCTGCGCGAGATCTGTGGCTACGTTGAGCACTATCATACCGTCTACGGAGAGTGGGGTTTTGACCGCAAGCTGTCCACGGGTAAGGGCTTAAACGTGCTCTTTGCCGGCCCCTCAGGGACAGGTAAAACGATGGCCGCCGAGATCATGGCCAACGAGCTGGGCCTGGAGCTTTACAAGATAGACCTATCAGCCATTGTAAGCAAGTATATCGGCGAGACGGAGAAGAACCTTGACCGTATCTTCCGCGAGGCACAGACGTCGAATGCCATCCTCTTCTTCGATGAGGCCGACGCTCTGTTTGGAAGGCGCTCCGAGGTTCGGGATTCCCATGACCGATATGCCAACATTGAGATGGCCTATCTTCTGCAGAAGATGGATGAGTATGAGGGCGTGGTAATACTGGCCACCAATCTCCGGAAGAACATGGATGAGGCCTTTGCCCGCCGCATGCACTTCGCCGTGGAGTTCCCCTTCCCTGAGGAGAGCGACCGCTATCGCATCTGGCGTAGTGTATTCCCTTCCGAGGCGCCACTGGCGAGCACGGTGGACATGCACTTTCTGGCCCGGCAATTCAGGATAACCGGCGGCAACATCAAGAATGTGGCGCTGACCGCTGCCTTTCTGGCGGCACAGGACGGTGGCTGCGTAACCATGAACAACCTCATACACGCTACCAGACGCGAGTATCAGAAGATCGGTAGGCTATGTACCGAAGGCGAATTCGCCCAATATTTCGAACTAGTCAAAGGCTGAGCGATCATGGAGGTCTAGAGATGGCATTGCACAAAAGCATGGATCCGCAAGGGCGAAAGGAGCAGGACGGCGAGCAGCGCAAGCGTAAAAAGGTTTCCCAGCGGCCGTATGACCAGCTCAGCGCCAGCGGAGACGGCGTGACCGATGTGGCCGGCCCGGGGTTGGTGGAGAGACACGCCGCCTTGCTGGCCAAGACTCAGTCTGACGAGCAACGTGCCAGCACATTGACTCAATTGCAGCAATCGTACGGCAATGCTTACGTGCAAGAGGTAATGGAACACATTCAGAGCGAGACCTTCCCCCGACAGGATGCCTGCCAGCGGGGCACCGAAGCCGGCAAGGGGTTGAATCTTCATGAATGGGCTCCTGGCCTACGGCAGCGAGACAACATCCGGATGCCTCAAGCACCTGGTGGGCCGGCTGGGAACGTGCTTACAAGCCAGACAGACTCGACAGGCCAAAGAACACAAGAGGAGCAACACATATCTGTGGGAGCAAAACCACAGGTTCCCGCTCTCCAGCGCCAGGAAGCTGCGCCTACAGCACCCAGCAGCAGGGAAACATGGCGAGGGGGCGTAATCGGGTCCATCAAGGAAGCGTATGACTGTCTGAAGAAGGACCCTCCGGACACTAACTTCGCTCTGATCCTCCTGCACGGCTCCCGCGACTACCTCGAGAAAGTAAAGCAGGCCTACGGCCCCGGGGGGCCTACCGGAAAAACAGAGCCTGCGTACTGGCTCCTCAACGCCTTTGGCAATTACGTTGAAGCGCACATCCAGGACATAACTGCGCACGCTTTTGTTAAGGCCAAACCTTTCGAGAAAGTCCGTGAAGACCTCAATCCCAACAGCAAGGAGATGAAGACACAGATCGATGCCATCGCCAAGGCAATGTGAATATAAGGGAAGGACAAATATGCTGTAACGAAATCCCGCCGAGGAGCAATGACCATGATAAGCGATTTGAACGAGAGTATAAGAGGACTCCTGGTGAAGAGAGGGCTGCTTGAGCCGGCAGAGGTGGACATCAAGTTTGAAATGCCTAACCGCACATGGTCTGCCTCTGTCTCTAAGCCGACGGTGAACATTTATCTCTACGATGTCCGCGAGAACCACCGGTTGCGGGGCACCGAATGGACGGTTACCAGGGATGAAAACGGCAAAGCCACGAAGAAAAAGAACCCCAGCCGGATAGACCTTGCCTATCTCATAACCGTGTGGACCAGTGACGTTGCCGATGAGCACCAGCTGTTGTGGCATGTGCTGCGCACGCTGTCGCGCTATCCTCGCCTGCCGGGCGAACTACTGCACGGCGACCTTGTCGGTCAGGATTACCCAATAAAGGCTTCTACTGCTCAGCCCGACGGCCTGTTCAACAATCCGGCAGATTTCTGGTCCGCTCTCGACAATGAGATCAAGGCGTCGATCAACTACGTGGTTACCCTGCCGCTCGACACAGACATAGAGTTCACGGCACCTGTAGTAATAACAAAGATAGCCGATTACAGGCCACCAGAAGGGGAGGTCGAGCGTCTGGTGCAGATCACCGGCATGGTACACGAAGCAGGCAACCCGACACAGGGCATTCCTGATGCCAGAGTGGTCGCCAGAGAAGCACAGATGACCACGCTAACCGATGCCCAGGGACGGTACTCCTTCCTAAAGATTGCCCAGGGGAGTTATACCTTTGAGGTACTGATAGCAGGCAAGAAGGTCCATGAGGCCTCGGTTGCCGTGCCAGGTGCCAGCTACGACCTGGTGGTGTGAAGGGCCGGGCCTGTGAGTGTAAGGAGGTGATAGATGAGATAGCGAGGTGAAGGGAACACCACGTGTCGTCCCTCAGGTGCCGTAGGGGGACATCAGCCAGCGCGAATACGGCACAAGAATCTAGAGAAAGGAGAGAGTACTATGTCACCAGAATATCTTTCGCCGGGCGTATACGTCGAAGAGATAGACAAGGGTACCAAGCCAATCGAGGGCGTTGGTACCGCATGCGCTGCCTTCGTCGGCTTTGCCCAACAGGGACCTGTGAACCAGCCAATATTCATTCCCAACTGGTCAGAGTTCGTCAACACCTTCGGCGGCTTCATCAAGGGTGGCTATCTGGCTCAGTCCGTCTATGGCTACTTCCAGAACGGAGGCGGGCGTTGCTATGTCACCCGCCTTCCCGGAGCTGAAGGCGAAGAGGCCGAGCCAAAAGCGGTGGCCGCTCTGCCGAGTCACACCCAGCCGTCGATCGACACACTGACCATCAACGCCCTGGAAGCTGGCAGCGCAGGAGCCGAAATATCCATCGACATCACCAGACCTACCGAGGAGGGCGCCACTGAAGACCAGTTCAATCTGACCGTGCGACGCGGCAAGACTGAAGAGGTGTTCGAGAACGTGACCTTCAGCAAGGCAAAGGGGGCACGCAATGTGGTGGATGTGGTCAACAAGCAGTCCAAACTGGTCCGCGTAGCCGAGAAGGAGACGGTGCTGAGCATGGCAGAGCGCACGCCGAGCCCTGGCAAGTATTCGCTGGCGCTGGGCGAGGCTACATCCACCGCTCTGGCCCCCGTCTCGAGCGAGGTGATAGTTGGCGATGCTGCCGAACGCACCGGACTATCAGGGTTTGAGATCGCTGATGATGTCACTATGCTCTGCGTTCCCGACCTGATGGCCCTATATCAGGGGGGCGCCATATCTATGGAGGCTGTGAAGGCCGTGCAGTTGGCCATGATCGCCCACTGCGAGAATATGAAGGACCGCTTCGCCATCCTCGACTGTCCGCCGGGCCTTAACCCGCAACAGATCAAGGATTGGCGAATGACGGAGGCCGGCTACGACACGAAGTACGGCGCCGTCTACTATCCCTGGGTCAGGGTAGCCAACCCCATGGGCAATGGCGCAAGCATTGTGGTACCGCCCTGCGGATACATGGCCGGCATCTATGCCCGCAATGACACTGAGCGGGGCGTGCACAAGGCACCGGCTAACGAGGTGATAAGGGGTGCCATGGGTGTCGAGACGCCGATTACCAAGAGCGAGCAGGATATCCTCAACCCTATAGGCATAAACTGCATCCGCACCTTCCCGGGCCGCGGCATCCGCGTGTGGGGTGCCAGAACGCTCTCCAGCGATGCATCGTGGCGCTACATCAATGTCCGGCGTCTGTTCAATTTCATCGAGAAGTCGATACAGATGGGCACTCAATGGATAGTGTTTGAGCCCAATGACCCGGACCTGTGGGCACGCATAAGGCGGGACATCGGCGCTTTCCTCACCAACGTGTGGCGTACCGGTGCGCTGTTCGGCAGTACACCCTCACAGGCATTCTATGTTAAATGCGATGAGGAGACGAATCCACCGGAGGTACGGGACCTTGGACAGGTAATCATAGAAATAGGCTTGGCGCCATCCAAGCCGGCGGAGTTTGTGATCTTCCGTATCAGTCAGTGGGCCAGCGGCTCAGAGGCATCTGAATAGTGCGAAAGAAACGGAGAGAAAGGAGGTAATCGAAAATGACACAGGCTGTTGACACGAGCAGAGAAGACCCACTAGTCGGTTGTCGTTTCAAAGTTGACGTCGGTGGTGTCATCACAGGCTACTTCACCGAGTGCAGCGGACTGGGTTCGGAGACCGACATTATCGAGCAGAAAGTGGTGAACGAAAAGGGTGTGGAGGTAGTAATGAAGGTTCCCGGTCGGCTGAAGTGGGGCGATATCACGCTCAAGCGTGGCATTACCTCGGACATGCAGATCTGGAACTGGCGCAAGCAGGTAGAGGATGGCGACGCCAATGGCGCACGTCGCAACGGCTCTATTGTTATGTACGACCAGTCGCTGGCCGAGAGGGCGCGCTGGGACTTCATGAATGCTTGGCCTTCCAAGGTATCCGGCCCCACCCCCAAGGCCGACAGTAACGAAATAGGCATCGAGGAGTTGGTGCTTGTACACGAATACATAAAGCGTGTATCGTAGGAGGTTTGAAGCATGAGCCTACAGACTGAATTCGAGTTTACCCTGCCCCGTGGCTACGTTGACGCAAAGGGTAACCTCCACAAGCAGGGCAGAATGCGGATGGCGACGGCGATGGATGAAATCGCTCCTCTGCGAGACCTCCGGGTGAAAGGTAACCAGGCTTACCTGGCAGTCATTCTCCTGGCACAGGTGATAACCAAGCTAGGCAGCCTCTCGGAAGTCAACACTGGAGTGATTGAGAAGCTGTTCTCAGCCGACTTTGCCTATCTCCAGGACTTCTATCGCCGCATAAACGAGGACGGGACAACGAGGATGCCGACCACCTGCCCGGAGTGCAATCATAGCTTTGAGGTGGACTTTGGCCGCCTGGGGGGGTCGTAAGCTACCCCCTCGAGCAGATGCACGAGGAGGTAGCTTACATCGCCTACTACTTCCACTGGCCGCTCAGGGACATCCTAGAGCTTGAGCACCAGGACCGCCGCCGATGGGCCGAGAAGATCGCCTCCATCAACCGAAAGGTGACAGAAGGTGGATAGGGTAAGAACGACATGACGACAGTGCCCTGGGAAGGAGGCCACGTGCACCACCGCATACAGGTGCCGACAACAGGACCACGACCTGAACCGACCATAACAGGGGAGGAGACAATATGAAAGCCACGGCATCAGTAGTGGTGGGAACCGGGGACACAAAGACGGGACAGCGGACCGACCCGTTCCCCACCTTCAAGTACTACGTCGAGGTGGGAGGGTGTATCACCGAGGCTGCCTTTACGGAGTGCTCTGGACTGGAGATGACCACCGATGTCTTCGAATACCAGGAAGGCGGTGTCAGTGAGTACGTCCACAAGTTACCCGGCAGAACCAAAGTCTCCAACGTCACGCTCAAACGAGGCTTCGCCACCTCCAATGAGCTCTACAAGTGGTACAAAGAAATGGAAACAAAACTGCGGACCGGTGACAAATTCGAGTTCCGCCAAGTCACGATAGCGCTCCATAGCAGCGTGGAACAGGGAAAGCAGATGAGATGGACACTGGACAGAGCCTTCCCGGTTAAATGGGTGGGCCCCGCCTTCAAGACGGATGAGGCTACGGTGGCCATAGAGTCCCTGGAGTTCGCCCACCACGGAATAGTGGTCGAGTAATCGAGCGAGAGCGGGTGATGCCACAAGAACGCAACAGGAGAAGCCGGCCCCAGGAAAGGCCACTGGAGGGCAAAGACATTACCCCCTGGCTGGCAAAACGCTTTGCTCACCTGGCGCTGCCGTTAGCCAGGCCGTCGACAATAGGCACTACGGCGTTACGCCTGACTGCATATAGCCTGCAGGAAAACCTGGGCTACAGCAAGCTGGTAAGCCGGGCGGTAGATCGTGCCGGCCTGACAGCTGCGGCATGGCGGGCCGCACCGCTGACCATGACGTCGCGGATAGTTGATGCTGCCTGGGGAGCACAGGCTTCGGTACCAACCAGATGGCATGAACCGTCAAGCCTGTTTCTTGCTCGGTATCTGCCGGGCCAGGCCGGTGGACTCACACATACATCGCGTACCGCCGCAGACCGGCAATCAGCGGATGCTGGTCTTTCGTGGCCAAGCGGGCGCCAGTTATCCCAGCGGCCTGAAGGAGTGGGCGGCAGTAGCAAACAGGCCCCTCCTACCGGCCAGGCGGAGAGCATGAGCCCGCTAGCTACAGAAGGGCCTGTTCTACCGGCGATGGCCGTGTTGTCTCCCTCAGCGCCCCCACCGACTGAGTCACCACCTGTTGGCGGTCAACTACTCCCCCGTGGCAACCCTGACTCCCAGTCTTACAGCTATAGGCACACTTCTGGCATGCCTCCGGACGCCGCGCAAGATGGCAGTCTCCAACAGGGAGAGGTGACCGATGCCATACAGCCAATTACTGCGAGCCCCAGCCTACGCAGAGCTCGAGACATATACGCACAGGAGGACGCCGATAATGCTGACCAGGAACAGAAGAAGGGCATCTGGCAGAGGCTGACCGACGTCCGTGAGGATCAGCAGACCGGTCTAACCCGGCTACTATCCCGGGCGCTGACGCCCATAACCAACCGAAGCAAACTGCAGCCTGGATCTCCGCAAGCAGCTTCTGAAGCGATGCGCACAGACATGACCGGGCAGCAGGCTCCTCCCATAGAATATGCTTATCAACAGGAAAAGACCCGGGCGCAAGAGCAGGCTGGCGCTGCCCCGGCGGCGCTCGAGGCTATGATCGTTACGGTTGACCTCCCGGCGCTCGAATCATCACGTGAAGAGCTCGTACACGACAATGCTGCCTTATCCAACACAACAGGCTTGGGGCCACCGGTCTCACCATTGACGGCACATCCGCCTGATCGCGACCGCAGCCCGGCTAGGCCAACCATAGCAGAGGAGGTGTCCGCTAGATATGCGCGCTCTACCCTCGCGATGAAGCACGGCGGGCCCGCACTCACGATGCCAGGATTGGCACCAGCAAGGGCAGTCTTCCGCAGCCAGGATGACGAGGCAGCAAAGGACAGGCCCCCCGCAGCGCCGACCCTGGAGGCGGAACGGCCGTTCATTAGTGAAGCAACCGCCGACGGAACAGCAAGCCGACGAGAAACGCCCGACACCGGCATCGGAGCAGGCCGCGCTCCGGATCAGGGTCTTCTAGAAGCGATTATCCGCAAGGTCCCCACCTACAGACATTCTCTGCCTCTTGCCCGCCCTGGGGTTACAACACCCGAGATCGCGAGCATTCCCCCTACGGTGACTGCGCCATCTCAGAGGCTGTTCACAGCAACAGCCGGTGAACCGATGTACGGTCACAGTGAAGACAGGGTATTTCCACAAGATCACGAATACGCAGCTTCAGTTCCTGGCTACAGTTATGCAGATCAACCCCCACCTGTGCTGCCAGTGGTGGCCCACAACCGGGCAGACCGGAAACCGGGTATCACCCCCGGACAGGCGTTGTTCAGATATACGTCCGATGCCATGCCCCAGCTGAGTCACCTGGCGAACAACAACGGACTGGAGCTGGCACTGGCACAAGCAAGCCCCGTCACAGAGACGAAGACGGAAGCTCCGGCCAAGGCAACCGAGCCGCCGGCTGAGAAGGGCGAAGACGAGGCAAATGGGCTGGACCTGAGAGCCCTGGCCCGTGAAATATACCCTCTGATAAGGCGCATGATCATGATCGAGAGGGACCGCCATCCAACATGGTATTGAGAGGAGTGAGCATTCAGCAATGGAAAAGGCTACCATAGAAAACCTGGATACCGGGGAAGTGATCCCTTGCTTGTTCAACCCCAACGAGTACACGTTCGCCAAGACAAACAGCTGGACCCAGAAACCCGTAAAGGGCGAAAATGTACCGAACCTGGAATTCGGAGGCGGCGGCTCAGCCAAGCTGACGATGAGCTTGTTCCTGGATACGTCTACCACGGGCGGCGATGTACGTGACACCACCAAGAAACTGCACAAGCTGATGGATATCGATGAGAAGGCGACCGATATGACCACGGTCAAAGGACGCCCTCCCATGGTTGAATTCCACTGGGGCAAGATCTGGGCGTTCAAGGCGGTCATTACCAGTCTTACCGAGAAGTGCACGCTGTTTCGGGATGACGGCGTGCCGGTCAGGGCCACAGTAGACGTTACCTTTCTCCAGGCAAAAGAGGGCGGCGTGTATGAAGCACAAAACCCCACCACACTGGGCAACCCGGGATACAAGCGACGACTGGTCAATGAAGGAGACACCATCGACTGGATCGCCTTCGATGAGTACGGGGACAGCGCTATGTGGCGCTACATAGCGGATACTAACGGCCTCGACGACCCGGGGAGGCTCAGACCGGGACAGGTGCTGGCTATTGCGCCGCGACCATGATGGAGAGGAGCTTATGACAGAAGCAAAGCATCTGGCGCAAATGCCCTTCAAAATAGGTGGCAGCAATGCGCCGCGCAATATGATGCGGGCCCTGAGAGAGATCGTGGTCGATACAAGTCTGCATCTTCCCGACATGTTCACGATTCACCTCGACGACGATACCCTGTACTGGATAGATTCCTCTCTGTTAGAAATCGGCACATCCGTAGACATTTCTGGAACTCCTGGAGGAGCTGAAGAGAACGGCTCAGCCACTCATTTGATCACACAGGGCGAGATAACCGCCATTGAGCCAGAGCTCATGGCCGATACAGGGAGCAGTGTTATCATCAGGGGCTATGATAGATCGCACCGCCTTTATCGGGGCAGGAAGACCAGGGTCTTCACACAGGTGAGCGATAGCGATATGGTGCAGAAGATAGCCCGGGAATGCGGACTCAGTGCCGAGGTGGAGGCCACCAGCCAGGTCTACGACCATGTCTTTCAGGACTACCAGACTGACATGGAATTCATCCGCGAAAGGGCCCTGCGTGTCGGCTATTTTGCTTATGTTAGCGATGGCACGCTCCACTTCTCTCAGAGGCCGGGCAACGGAGGCCAAAGAGCAACTCTGGAACTGGGTGACAACCTCATCGACTTCCAGGCCCGTCTAACTACGGCTGAACAGGTCACAGAGGCCGAGGTCTATGGCTGGGACCCGAAGGCAAAGCAGGCCATCATCGGGAAGGCGACCACTCCCCGGGACACGCCTACGGTCAACGATGAGAGTCACGGCGGCACTCTTGCCGACAGGGCGTTCAGCATCGCTGGGCGCCAGGTAGTGAACAATCATCCCCTGTCCACCCAGAGAGAGGCTGATACACTCGCTCAGTCCGTCCTCGATGATAAGTGCCATGCCTTCTTCCACGGCGAAGGCACCTGTTTCGGGAATCCGGCGGTACGCGCGGGGGCTGAGATTGAGCTCAAGGGCATAGGCCAGCGTTTCTCGGGTGTTTACCGTGTTACTAGAGCCACCCACCGGTACAGCCTGGAAGGCTATATCACGGAGTTCGAAATCGGCGGTCACCGCCCCAATACGCTGGGGCAACTGCTGGCCAGCAATGGCGATAAGGGATATGGCGTAGTCATCGGCATAGTGACCAATGCGCAGGACCCCGAGGGCCTGGCCCGGGTAAAGGTCAAGTATCCCACAATATCTGACCAGCTGGAAAGCCACTGGGCGAGGCTGGTTACTCCCATGGCCGGGGCCGGCAGAGGCTTCGAATTCATACCGGAGGTCAACGATGAGGTGCTGGTTGCCTTTGAATACGATGATATCAACAAGCCCTATGTCCTGGGTGCGCTCTGGAATGGCAAGGACAAGCCTCCGGAGGCCAGCAGCGCCGTAGTCGGCGGGGATGGCAAGGTCCAGAAACGGGTTATCCACTCGCGCTCCGGGCATACCATCACGCTTGATGATTCCGACGGCGGCGAGAAAATCTCCATTGTCGATAAGACAAAGAGGAACTCATTCGAGATTGACTCCAAGAAGAACTCAATGACGATTGAGACCTCGGACGGGCACAAGATTGTCATGGACGCCAAGGGCATCATCATGGACAGTGCAGGGACACTCACCCTGAAGGCCAAGGGGAATATGCAAATCGAGACACAGGCCAATATGACTTCCAAGTCGACGGGCAACACAGAAATCCAGTCGACGGCGAATATGAACGTCAAGTCAACGGGAATGATGAAGGTACAGGGTACTTCGGCCAGCATCGACGGAGGTCCTATGACGGAGATTAAGGGTGGAGTGGTGAAGATTAACTAGCGAAGCCGGCAGCGACGAGCTGCCGCCAGCCATTCGCTGGAGGTGATTACTTATGGGACAACCGGCGGCAAGAGTGGGAGACCAGACGGCCCACGGCGGGGTCATCGTGGCCGGATTTCCCACCGTCCTGATAGGTGGCAAGCCCGCGGCTCGCATGGGGGATATGCATACTTGTCCCATGGCCGACCCCATGCCGCCGCCAGCACCACCCAAGCCCCACGTCGGCGGACCAATAGCTAAAGGGAGTGCAACGGTACTGATTGGCGGCCAGCCAGCTGCCAGGGTAGGGGATCTGGCCGTCTGCGCCAGCCCGGCACCCGACAGTATCGTGGCGGGAGATCCCACAGTGCTTATCGGTGGCTGAAATGAACAAGGAGGTGATGTGATTTGCTAGCGGATACCAACAACAGAGACATACTGGGTACGGGCTGGTCCTTTCCCCTCCAAACCGACGGTCGGGGTGGAATTGCCCTATCGCGGTATGAAGGGGATATTGAGGAGTCAATACGTGTTATTCTCAGCACAGCCAAGGGAGAGAGGCGCATGCGACCCAATTTCGGCTGCGACATCCACAAGCTCGCTTTCGCTCCCAACAACGCCACTACTTGGGGACTGGCATCCCGTTATATCGAAGAGGCTCTAGGCTGGTGGGAGCCACGCATCGAGGTGACCGACATTGATCCACATGCCGACCCCGATGACCACAGTAGACTCTTGATCAACATCAAGTACCGTATCAAGGCCACCAACGATGCGCGAAACATAGTTTACCCGTTCTATCTACTATCAGGGAGGGCATGATGGCACTGCAAGCACCGAATCTGGACGACCGCAAGTTTCAGGACATAGTTAGTGAAGCACGGAGCAAGATCCCGGTCTATTGCCCCAGGTGGACGGATTACAATCTCAGTGATCCCGGCATCACGCTGATCGAGCTTTTCGCGTGGATGGTGGACATGCTGCTCTACCGGTTGAACCGTGTGCCCGAGAAGAACTACATCAAATTCCTGGACCTCATCGGTATCCGCCTCGATCCTCCCAAACCGGCTACCGTAGATGTGACCTTTCGACTCTCGGCACCACAGCCCGAACCGGTTACCATCCCCCGCGGAACCGAGGTATCTACGGTGCGCACCGAGACCCAGGATGCAATCGCCTTTGCCACCAACCGCGATTTCACTATCCTTCTGCCCACCCTGACTCACGCTCTGATTACTCCCGACGACGGCACATTCACCGATATTATGTCCGCGCTCAGAAACCCGGACATCAGAACACCCATCTTTGAGGAAACACCCGCGGAGAACAATGCTCTGTATCTGGGATACGGTGAAGACCTGAACGCGCTTACCCTGGTGTTGACCATACAATGCACCATTGAAGGTGTTGGTGTGGATCCCCGCAATCCCCCTCTGGCCTGGGAGCACTGGGATGGAGAACAAGAAAGATGGGCGCCGCTGCGGGTGGAATCGGACACAACCGGGGGCCTGAACACCGACGGCCAGGTAATCCTCCACATCCCATCTACCACCGCCATGACTGAGGTGAAAGGTACACGTGCCTGCTGGATACGTTGTCGGGCGACGAAGCCCGCCCCCTCACAGAGGGTCTATACCAGTTCGCCCACAGTCACGAGCCTTGTCTGGAGCAGCATCGGCTGTACAGTGCCGGCCAGCCATGGCCTGCGGATAGGCCACGAAATCCTGGGGCGGAGTGACGGTACGCCGGGCCAGCGATTTCAGCTTCAGAACGTCCCTGTGCTGTCCAGAGAGGCCGGGGAGACCATTGAGGTTGAGACGGAAAACGAAGGCCAGTTCGAGCCATGGCAGGAGGTACGTGACTTCGCCGACTCCGGCCCCCAAGACCTGCATTTCACGTGCCACGGTGTTACGGGAGAGATCCAGTTTGGCCCTTCCATAAGGCAACCTTCCGGGCAGGAGCATCAGTATGGCAAGGTGCCTCCTCGTGAACGCCGCATTCGTTTCTCCTCCTATCGCTGTGGTGGTGGGGTAATCGGCAATGTCGGCGAAGGGACAATCAGAGTACTTAAGTCCTCCATCCCATATGTTGACTCAGTCAACAATCCGGAGGCAGCTAGAGGTGGGCTGGACGCTGAAACACTGGATAGTGCCAAGCTGCGGGCCCCCAAAGTGCTGAGGTCCAATACCAGGGCAGTTACCAACGAAGACTTCGAGTACCTGGCACTTGAGGCGTCACCCAGAGTGGCGCGCGCCAGGTGCATCTCTGCGGGCGATACCGCCGACTCCCAGAATCCGCCTCCCGGCACCGTACGCCTTTTTCTCGTACCGTCGATATCAGATGGCGAGAACTACATGCCTATCGAGCGGCTGGCCGTACCGCGACACGTCCGCGATGAGGTACAGGCCTACCTGGATGAGCGCCGCCTCCTGGCGACACGCCTTGAAATCAACAGTGCGCACTATTTGCCTGTGGCGGTGGTAGTCAAGGTCAGGGTCAAAAGGGGCAGCAGCCACCAGAAGGTGGCGGCCGATGTGGAAAGGCGCTTGTACGGCTATATCAATCCCGTATGCGGTGGTATGGATGGGAGCGGCTGGCCATTCGGAAGAAGCCTCAGCCTCGCCGAGCTTTATGCTGCCCTCCAGGGAATCCCCAGGGTAGACTACATCGAGGAAGTCACCATCTTTCCTGTCGACCTCGATACCGGCCAGCGGCAGGAGGCCACCACAACGATAACGGCGGCACCCCAGAGTGTGCTCTGCTCTCACAAGCATGAAGTGACTGTGGTGTCATAGGAGTCATGATAGATGCCGGAACGCTTGAGGCCCACAGGGAATCAACTCAACATGGAAGGAGTCGGCGATGAAAGCACATGATAACGGTAATGGCACTCAGCCCAGGAGCAGTTATCTCGAGCATCTGCCGGCCCTGTACCACGATGATGAGTTCATGGGGCAGTTTCTGCTCATTTTCGAAAGCATCATGCAGCCGCTCGAGAGTACGGTCGGCAGTCTGCCTTTCTATTTCGACCCCACTGTGACACCGGAGCCTGTGCTTGAATGGCTTGCCCGCTGGGCCGGTATGGCCCTTGACACGACGTGGCCCATAGAGAGGCGGCGCGAGTTGGTGCAAGCGGCAGTTGAACTCTACCGCTGGAGAGGCACCAGGCGGGGACTGGCAGAACACCTGCGAATCTATACCGGCGCGATCCCTGAGATATCCGAGCACATTCAGGAGATGCGCCTCGATCACGATACTAGACTGGGCATAAACACCCATCTCGGCAGTTCCGGGGCTGGTAACCACTTCACGGTCTCGCTGGAACTCGACAGCGAGGATGAAATCGATATCGACAATATCAGATCAATAATTGAAGCCCAGAAGCCGGCCCATACTGCCTATACGCTTCAGGTGAGATACAGGGAGTCCAGGGAAGGATAGGGGCGATGCTCATTGATGCCATCGCGCAAACGCAAGCCTCCGTCCATGCCCGTAGGATCGGAGTTACGCCATGCATGGAAACGGCAAGAACGCGTCGCAGTAGATCGCAAGATAGCAGGCGATTCCCCCAGCTACAACTGAGGCCGAGGGTAGCAGCAGCGGGCTGCTGCTGGGTGCAATAAGCGTAGAATCGATAAGGAGGTGAGACAATGAACAAGTCTGAAAAAACAAGCCGCTACAGGCGAGAGGAGATAGACCGCAGCCGGCCTGCCAGAAGGGATGAACGCGACTCATCCTCTGACCGAATTCATGCGTTTGAGGAGGATCCTTCTCTGGCAACTGATACCGGGGTACGGCCATCAATCGACAAGCTTGTCTCCCTGTTGGCCAGGGCACAATCTGATGAGCGCCGTGCTAACACGGTACTTCGACTGCAGCAGACTTATGGCAACGCATATGTACAGCGTCTGCTCACGGAAATCGGTGCGCAGGCGAAGCTGACCATAAGCAACCCCGATGATACCTACGAGCGAGAGGCAAACAGGGTGGCGGAAGGCGCCGTCAAAGCGCTGGACACCACTGTACAGCGCCAGGAAGAACAGGAAGAAGAGGAAGAGGAGCTTCAAATGAAACCCGCATCCGTGCTACAGCGCCAGGAAGAAGAGGAACTGGAGGAGGTTCAAATGAAACCCGCCTCCGAGTTACAACGGCAGGACGAACAGCCAATGACTGGGGCCGGTGAGGACGGGACCGTTCAGCTCTCAGAAGCACTTGAGGCCCGCATTGAAAAGGCACGAACTGGCGGTGAATCATTGCCTGATGCAACGCGTGCCGCACTCGAACCAATACTGGGGTATGACTTCGGAGGGGTGCGCGTGCACACCGACACTGAGGCAGATGAGTTGTCCAGGCAACTCGAGGCCCTGGCGTTCACTACGGGAAGCGATATCTTCTTCAGGAAAGGTGCCTACGAACCGGAGTCTATGACTGGCAAGGGCCTGCTCGCTCACGAACTCACCCATGTGGCACAACAAAGGGCGGCACCGATGGTCCAACGAACGAACGGCGGCACTGCTACCGCTGCTGAAGGCGAGGCCGCACCCGCCGAGACCGCTACCACAGCTCCTGCCACCTCCGCCCTCAGGGCCCTCTGGGACACCATGGTAATAGGCTCGGCACAACAGGCCTACGAGGCACTTACCGGAAGCGGCAGGCTACGGGCTCGGGCCGGGCGAGCGGCGGAGCTCCTGAGCCGAGCGGAGGATACTATACGCACTATAAGACCCAGCTACGAGGATAACGCGGACACGTTCGGGCGCCTCAACTGGGCCCATTCTCGGCTGGAAACAATAAGAATCGGGCTTCAGGCCTATTCAGGGGAGCGCTGGTCCATTGATAGCATCACCGCGGTTCTCGAGCCGTCTGGCGATAGCATGTCCATCCTCGGCGACATACGTGAGCGGCTGTGATGCTGTCCCATTAGGGCCAGATGTCTCCGCTGAAGGAAGGTGCAGCCGACGCTCCACGCGCCCGCCTTCTCCGGCGGTCGCTAGCCCACTATCATCTTCTTGAGGGCCATGACGGCCATGATACCGACCGCTATGCCCGCCAGGATCAGGGCAACAATGCTCAGGCCGGTGGCCGGTCCGGGCTCTCCTGGCTCCCCCGGCTCCCCTGCAGGACCCTGCTCCCCGGCAGGCCCCTGAGGGCCTTCCGGCCCCTGAGGCCCCTCCGGTCCCCTCATATCAACGACCGTAAACCATGCTTGAGCAATAGCCCCCTCCTCATCTCTGGCTGTAATACGATATTCACCGGGCTCGGTTTGCGCCGGCACGACGATGATGGCCGTCCACTGTCCCAGCCTCTGCCCCGGCCAGACTTCCGATGGTACGGTAGGAATCGGGGTCTTAAGGTCTTCTCCCCAGTAGATAGAGACCATCCCACCCCAGAACCACTCTCCCTCAACCATGACGGCTGCGAAGCCTGCTTCCGGAGTAAGGGTTATACGCGGTGCCTCCTGGGCGCAGACTTCAATCGGGGGAGCCACCACCAGAGCTAGGGCAGATACCAGGGCCAGGACGATCAACACATGCACAAGCTTCATAATCAAACTCCTTTCTACGCTAAGCTATCTTGAAAACCAACCCTGAACAGTGTTGCCCAGGTTGTTAATCCATGTTTGCGGACTGCTGACCAGCGTCTGCAGGCCACCGCCCAACCGCAGAAGGAAATATACACCCACGCCGATGAGAGCCAGGAAGATGCCGACCCTCAACGCCTTGACGATGGGCCTCCAGGAGCCGATGAGGGGGCTGTGGTGCAGTTCGCAGTTTGCCGTCTGTACATTGCCTTCGCCCGCAGTAGCAGTCACCGTGATATCGTAGCGCTTCTCCTCCCCTACCGTGGAACCACGTTTCGGCCGGGCTATCAGCGGGACTTCGACTGTATTCCAGGCAGGTACCTCCAGATTCTCGGTCTTGAAATGAAAACGAAGGCCCTCATCCAGGTCGGTAGCTGCCAGCATGAACTTGATATCGGAGACCCCGATGTTGGCCAGGTTAACCCTGAACTTGCCTTTCTTGCGGCAGGAGACGCGGTAGGGGCTGATTCCGACCTTGAAATCCACCGACGGCAATACCTCTAGCTGAGCAGCGATGGTGGCAGATTCTTCCGGCGCGCTCTGTGAGCGTATTACCACGGCAAACGGGTACGCCCTGGCCTTGACACCCTTCCTCTTGGGTGGCTGAAATGAAATCTGCACCTGGTCGGAGGCTTGAGGCATCAAGGCGATGCTGGACGCCGAGCGGTTGTACCAGCTGCCATCCAGGCCCTCTATATCTACCAGGAACTTATCCACGATTTCCCCCAGGTTCTGCACCTGTAGCTCAGCCTGCATGGGGAAGGTTCCCGCCTGGACCTGTAGTGCCATGGGGGACAATGATGCCCGTATTCTGTCGGAGACCTTGGCCTGGCGCTGGGGCAGCGGGCTCACCTCCAGGGTCTGAGTCGAGCTGCCATGCTTGTTGCTGGCGGTGAGCACGTAGCGCGTCGTCTCGCTGGGGCGCACGACAATCTCCCCCGCAGGCTCCACATCTTCATCATTAAGCTTGACCTCGGTGCCTCGCCTTACAGACCAACGAAGTTTGAATTCGCGCTTGTCTTCGCTGGTGGCGGTGAAGGTCTCAACGACGGGTGGCCGGCGCATCCAGGGCAATCGTATCCGGGACAGACCCTGGTACCAGGGAACACAGATCATCTGGCCGCCCACCGTCTTGCCTTCTTCGGCACCCGGCAGGGCCACCGACACCTCGAAATCGACCTGCTTCCTTCCACCCAGCAGAGCTATGAGCCACTTTGGCCGTGCTTCCAGAGTGGCCTCGGCCCGCCCACCACCAGGTACGGTTAGGGTCTCGGGCTGAACCTCATAGCGCAGCGCCCCCCTGCCATCACTGGCTGTGAGACGCACGCTGGTTTCCATACCTCCCGGGTTGTTGACCACTATGTGGTAGTCTCCCTTGCGGCCGGAAGCGGTGTGGGGCGAGAGGCTGATCTGCAGGTCAGGGATAGTCTGTACCTCGATGGTCAGACCTACAGTGGCTTTCTGGTCGGGGTCTTCCTGAGAGACGACCTTGACAGAAAACGGATAGGACCCACCCCTGGTCTCGGGTGACTTGGGCGGATGGAGCACCACCTTGAGACTGTCCTGATCGTTGGGAAACAGGGCCGCGCTGGAGACAGGGAGTGTATACCACTCATGAGCCAATCCCTCGACGCTCAGAGTAAACTGGTCCACAGATTGTCCCAGGTTTCGGATGGTAGCGGTAGCTTCGGCAGTATCCCCGGGAGCCAGAGTTAATGTCTGCGGCGCTACAATGACCTCGATCTTGTTCGACATCATCAATCTCCTGGAGCCAGTTCTGCCATACGTAAGGTTGCGGATTAGCGCCCGGCACCAGCAGCCGTCCGGGCATAGGCGAGAACATTGGCCCCCATTTCAATGGCGTTGCGGATGATCTCCCGGGACAGAGGATGGCTCCGGTGCCCTCCCTGCCAGGCACATCCATAGTCGCTGCCGCTGTACACCATATTGCCGCCTTCCAGGAGCATGCCGGCCTCGGCTCCCTGAGGAACCTCGCCGAAAACATGGACTGAAGAAAGAAGTGGATGGCCACGCTGAACTATCTCGAGCTTGCGCTTAAGCTGGCCGGCCAGCTGGTTGAAGGCCAGGCCAAACTCCCTGGCTCCCCTGGACTCGCTCTCTCCTTCCGAGCAGCCTTCCCCCAAAATGACTCCCCCCGCCTGCAGGAAGGCAAGGAGTGCTGCCTGCTCGTCCGCGCTCAACTCAAAGCGGCCATTGCCCGTCAGATACAGCATGGTACAGCGCATAACGCCCTTGTCCAGACTGATGTTCTTCTCCAGCCTGGCCGTCACGTCGGCCCTCTGGTTTATCTCCTTACCCAGGTTGCCCAATCCCTCGCCATGCAGGTCCTTATCGGCCTCTCCCAGCACGGCGTGGCCTAAAACGACGGTCTCTTTGGGAGCGCCGACCCGCTCCGGCGCTGCAGCTCTGGCTTCCGGCGGGGCAACCGGTCGGACGGCAGCCGTTGCCGCGCTGACCTCCTGTCGGAAGGAAAGGTTGATCTCATTCTTCCCCGGCTTGGAGGCAGTCCTGGCATCCTTGATCGCTTCCTCCGCAGGGTCGAAATCGATGCGGGCCAGCTCCAGATGGGGCTCGCCGGGCGGTTTCTCCCTCTCCTGAATCCGGTAGGCCTCCAGTATCCGGGTGGGCTGACCTCCTTCCGGAGGCTGATATGGCTCGGAAGGTACTTCTCGAAACTGAATAATGAGATACACCACGCCCTTGGCACGGGTCTGGATGCGATAGTGTTGCGTCTTGGGAACGATGACGATATTGCCCTCCGGGTCGATTGCCATACCTGGCTGAATATTCACTGACAGGTCGGGCGGGTTATTGGCAGTAACCTGCAGTCCTTCCACAATGCCCGTCTTATGAAGAGCCAGCACATGGAGTCTCTGCTGGTCGCGATGATAGTTGTGGGCGTCCTGCCACGTGTCGGCGTCTATCACCAGCCCCTGGAACGGATTCACGCGTTTCAATCGGAATCTTACGATATCTTCCAGTGCCATCGCTATCCTGCTGTCTCCCGGCCGTCCACTCCCGGGCGTGAGCTACAGATGACGGGGGAAAGCTCTAGACCGTCCACGGGTTCACCGTCTCGAAAGAAGGCCTGCGAATGAGGCTTGTGGCCATTCTGACGCCGGACAGCGCCATCCATCTCCTGCACACGGACCACTTGCCCATTCCCATATAGACATACAGTGACCACAGTCAGCTACACCTTCCGCCATCGATCCCCCGGGCAAACGCCTGAAGGCAGGAGTCAGCCATACGACAGGCCATCTGAGAGCAACTGCTAGGGAAATGGTATCTTGCTTTGCCACCCCTGTCAAGAGGCGGGAAACCTAGCATCACCGATTCATTGCGCGCATCAGGCCGCTATGTTGCAGCATTCTCTTCAGAAGGGGGCGCCCCTCTATTCCCGCCACAGTTCGCCCGTAGCCTCCGCTATGCAGACGACGGGGTCCACCACAAGCTCTCTGACGAGAGCCCGCAGAAAGCAACTGCCTGCTATGAAGTCGGCCACCGGAGGGCTAACCTGGTAGTACAGGGCGACAAATAGCGAGCCCGTCCGGCTGGGCATCAGCACCACATCCCGAAACTCCCGCAACACGTCGATCTGTTGTGCAGCCGGAGTCCCGTAAGCTGCAGTGGCGATGAAGCATCCAAACGGGAATTCCTCAGGCAATGGGATTGGGAACGGGAAGGGGAAAGGGAATGGGTACTGAGGCGTAGTTGATCCGTCGTCGCCTGGCGGTGTGTCATCTCCATTAGTCGGAGGTTCCTCCTCATCAGGCGGCGGCTCCTCTTCATCGGGCGGCGGCTCCTCCTCGTCAGGCGGCGGCTCCTCTCCGTTGGATGGGGCCGGCGCGGTCAGATTGAGTTCAGTAGTCCAGCCATCATGGAAGGCAAATTCCTGGTCCGCTTTCTGCCCATCAACGTAGAAATGTACAGTGGTATCCTCGGCAATCTCCCCCTGCACTACCAGACCATATAGTCCAAGACTGGTAACCGTGCAGTTACCGGATTCGGTCCCAGCAACTCGAGCACTGACCACGGTGCCTGCCTCGGCTGCCACACCATCGACCTTCACCGTGCCATAGAAGGCATGCCCCAGGCCGGGGGCCTGAGCAAGAACAGAGCCGACATAAGAGAACGTCAGCAGCAGGACCAGGAAAGCAGACCCGGCAACCCTTGACCGCCTCAGTAGACTCTCAATCATGTTCTGTTCTTTGAACCCGGCGCAACCTACCGGTGACAGGCCCTTTTTAGAGCAGTTCCCTGCGCTGTGCTGATACTCAGCCCGGCCGGTCCGCCCCCGAACCACCCCTCACACTCTGGCTCCAGGAACCACGCCGCAATCAAGCAATCTTACCGCCGCCACAGATCGCCCGTGACCTCAACCGTCCACACAATGGGGTCAATCAGTACTTCCCTGACCAGACTCCTGACAAAACCGCTTCCTGCTATGACTTCCGCTATCGGCGGACTGGTCCGATAGTAGAGTGCAACAAGCCATGATCCCAGGCGGCTCTGCATCAATACCGCGTCCCGAAACTCTCTCAGCACGTCGATCTGCTGCGCGGCTGGAGTGCCGTAGGCTGCGGTGGCGATGAAGCACCCGAAGGCAGAAAGATCAAAACCGAGGCCTGCACCGGGCTGGGTGGCCGTGGTGAATTGACCGATTGCACCTTCCATCACCGTGTCATCATACTTGAGCTGGGCCTTGAATTCATAGTCGGTCTGCGGCGCCAGTCCCGTCAGCGGGTAGGTATACGTGCCGTCTGACGTCTTGGACGCCCAGGGAGTATGAAACCAGGCTGGGTCGGTGGGTCTCTTGACCGCAAAACGTACTTCCACCGAGCTATAGCTGCCCGTAGTGAAGGTCATGTTCAGGTCGGCTGAGTAAGTGGTGATGCCGCTGGCAGCCGCCGTAGTCACCGTGGGCGCGCCTTCCAGCACCTCAAAATTGGCGATCACCGTTATAGACTGGGCGGGCATGGTAAAGGTGGTCTCCTCTGCTGTGGCATCATCGAATGTGACGGCCGGCGGCGCCGTCCAGTTGACAAACTGGTAGCCGGCTGCGGGCACTGCCTCGATACTGACTGTCGCGCCCTCCGGATAGGCACCCTTGCCATCCACATCCACTGCCCGTCCACCCTCCGCAGGGTCCCTGGCCATGGACAATGCGTAGACCGCCTGGAAGTTAGCGGTGACGGTCACAGCCTGGGCCGGCATAGTGAAGGTGGTCTCCTCTGCGGCAGCATCCCCGAACGTGACCGCCGGTGATGCCATCCAGTCTACAAACTGGTAGCCGGCTGCGGGCACTGCCTTGATACTGACTGTGGCACCCTCTGCGTAAGCACCCTTGCCGTCCACATCAAGGGCATCTCCACCGCCCGCAGGGTCTTCCGCCATGGTCAACCCGTACGCCACTGCAAAACTGGCGGTGACAGTCACGTTGGCTGCCGGCATAACGAAGGTGGTCTCTTCATCCGTTGTGCTATCGAAGGTCACTTCCGGGACTGCCGTCCATTCGACAAATCCATAGCCGGTGGCGGGCGCAGCCCTTATCATGACGGTTGCGCCTGCTGCATAACTACCCCTCCCATCGACATCGACCGCCTCTCCGGTGCCAGCAGGGTCCTCCGCCATGGTGAGTTCGTAGGTCAGCGCAAAGTTGGCGGTCACGGTTACGTCTTCAGCCGGCATGGTGAAGGTGGTGTTCTCTGCCGTCGCATTCCCGAAGGTGCCGGCCGGTGCCGTCCAGTTAACAAATCCGTAGCCTGAGGCGGGGACCGCCTTTATCTCGACTACGGTACCCTCTTCATAAGGTGACGTACCGGTCTCGTCAGTGGCATTCCCGCCGGACACAGGGTCCTGCGCCATGGTCAGGCCGTACTTCGGGACAGCGGGTCCTGTCACGGTCAGGTCCAGTTCGGTCGTCCAGCCATCATGGTACTCGAAGGTCTGGTCCGCCTCTTCACCGTCGACATAGAAATATATGGTGGCTTCTTCCTCGATATCCCCCTGCACCAGCAGGCCGTAGGATCCGGCAGTAGTAATGGTAGTGCTGCCGTATGTCGTTCCTCCAACCCTGGCAACGATCACCGTTCCGGCAGGAGCGTCCTCGCCGGCCAGCGTCACCGTGCCGAAGAAGCCATGACCCAGGCCCACGGCCAGGACAGGGGTAACAACTGAGAAAACCAGCAGCAGGACCAGGAAGCCGAAGGTGACGTACCTCAATTTCCTCAAGCTCGCCTTGATCATCTTCACCTTCTTTCGTCAAGCCCGGCCGGGGCAGGGCAGGCCCCACCCCGGTCCATAAGTCCCGCTACTGGTTCAGCTCCCAGGTCATATCGCTGGGCACCGGCGTGTAGGTGTACCCGAATATCACTCCTGTCCCGCTCATAGCCACCCAGTATGCCTCGCCAAGCTGCAGATCTGAAGTTGTAGCGCTGCTTGGCGGCACGCTCCAGGCCACGTCGTTGGGAGGCTTGGGACTCAGCACAACGCTATAGTCAACACCGGACAGTGCCGTGGCCACGCTCATCTTGCTCAGGCTGGATGTCCCGACAAGGTTCCAGCCAACCGCCAGGTCTCTCATGGGAGGCGCCGTTGTGCCGGTTGCGACCAGCACCGGCAAGCTGCCCTTGTCCCGGACCTGGATGAAGAACCCTTCGCCAGGGCCAATCTGGTAGTCAGTAATCAAGGTGTTGTTCAGTATTAGCGTTACCCATTGCTGGGTATCAGGATTGAAGCGCTGGGCCCTCAGAATGAACAGGTCGCTGGCCCCTGCCAGCGCCAGAAGCTCGCTCACCGAGTTGCCAGAGCTATCCAGTACTATGGGAGTTGAGAAGCTATTCCAGCCTCCCACGTAGCTGGTAACGCCACCAACAGTGACCGACGTCGCTTCATTGTCCAGCACCACCGAGCCCGCCAGGCAGGGAGCATCGGGCGCAAACTGCTCCTCAGGCTTGTACAGCCAGGGGCTGAAATCTGCGTTCCCGCTCACGGCGTTGATCTGGCCGCCGGGATTGCGGGTATCGTGGTGCGGCCCGATGGCATGCCCCCACCAGTTATACAGGGCATCCAGCTTGGCACTATCTGCGTTCTCCAGGCCCCAGTCGCTGTTGCCATCAATATTGTTATAGTTGACCGTCACACCGCCTGCGGAGGAGGATACCAGGATGCCCGTGTCATTATCCTGCACTGTGTTTCGGCTGATGTTGATATTGGTTAAGGTCTGACCACCACCGCCTATGCGGATGCCATGGGCAAACCCCTTGCCCACCCCAGAACCTTTTACCGTGTTATCAACCAGCGTGACCGCATCCTGCGCCGCACCGGCATAGTCGCGCACCAGTATGCCCATGTAGCCGCCCGGGAGGCCCGGCGCGAGGTCGGTGATGATGCTGTTGCCACTGATATCTGTGTTGGAGCGCTCCGTCGTGATGGCACGAAGGACCTTGCCCGTGAACTCATTATCGGCTATGGTAACTGTACCTGTTCCTGTGTCACGATTGATGTATATCCCTTCGTAGCCTACGCTTCCCGCCCCCCGATGGGTGAAGCTATTATCATGTACGTTGAGACCGGAGACGTCAACGCCCGGCACAGCGTCTTTGTGATATGTCACAATTCCCTGCGATACATCATCAAAAGCCACCGTGTCACCGGCATTGTTTACCTCAAAGGCATTATCGTAGATCTCGACATCCTGAGCACCGATGAGCATACCGGCGGCGAACAGGGTCCCCGATGGCTCGGGCCCCTGGATTGTGAACCCGTGGAGCTTGACGCCATCGGCCCGGACATCGATATTGGGATTGGTAGAAACCCCCCACTGACTCAAAGTCACACCTTTGATGGTGGTATCATCCTTGCCACTTATGGAAGTCAGGGTCAAACCCTGCTTATTGATCACCAGGTCCTCTTCATACAGGGCATCGTGGGCCAGCAGGGTGTAGTCTGTGCCGGCGCCACCGATGGCAGTCCCTATAGTACTGTACGTGGCTGTAAAGACGAGCGTGTCAACCGTGAATATAGTGTCCGAAGGAGTGTATTTCTGCCACACATCTACTTGCTTGGTGCCGGCAGCGTTGGCGGTAAAACTCCCGTTGGCAGTGCTATCGCCGGCCGGCGTCTGGGCCTTCACCGAGAAGCTGCCCTCGTTCTTGACCTCTATCTTGACGTTAACCTCGCTGACCGAAATGAACCTGGTCTGCAGCACATCCGCCCCCGCCCCAAAATTGATGGTGGTCTCGGAGGCATTGGTATCGCTGTTACCCATGAAACTCGTACCCGCGATTACCACCCACATCGTGCCCCCAACGTTACCCTGGCCGGGGCTGACGCCGGTTATGGTGGGTAGCTCGCGTATGGCGTAGGCAGCAGAGTCCACAGGTGTGGTCTCCCTGCTGGTGTTGACCTTCAGCTTGTAGTCCCCCGTAGTTGTCGGATTCGTGATGTTGGCGCTGGGGATGAAGCCCACAGTTACCGTAGCTGGAGCTACAATCGTGACTGGCGTGATCAGGGTCACCGCCCTACCCGCAACCGAAACATCGCCGCTGGCAACGGCATTTCCGTTGACGGTTATATTGCCTGTGCCATAGGACGTGGGGACTCCCGTGTCGCTCGGGAAATCAATCGTGATGCTATGAGTCCCTGCCGTCAGGCTGGCAGTTACATCGAACACGACGGTATACTCGGCTACCGCACCGGCCAGCACCGGGTCAACCGTAACCTCGGCCTGGCCTACGGCTGCCTGTACCGGCGTGCCCGTTAGTAGCCCCATACTCAGCACGAGCGCCAGGGCAAGCAGAATACTGGTTATCTTGTTCATCTTCTTCTCCTTTCGTCGGTTCCCGATCGGGTTATCGCCCCTCGACCAGGGGCATCCCGGCTTTTGCAAGGCGTGATTCTCCTCTCCATGTACTTCACCCCCTTAACCGTACCAAACTAAAGAAGCCATTCTTCACACGCCGCCGGCCGGGAGCCAAAACCCCAGGCGCAAAGCAGCTGGCGGCGCTTCGCACCTAGAACACAGTATAGCAGCGGAAATGGCGCTTGTCCAGCGTATCCTCACAGGTGGGGCTGTTTCGGCGGCAGTAGGTCGGTTCATTGGCTTAAGCCCTATAACTGTATAACGACGCTGCCTTCATTCTGTTACAGCCCCACTACTGCGACTGTGCCCAACAAGCCTGACAGGGGCCCGGTCAGGGGCGGCCTGGGAACCGCGGGCTTCCTCCGTTCGACCTGACCCTTTCCCCGGTTCCTGAGTGCCTCAGACTCTGCCGAAGCGGCGCTGGCGCCTCCCGTACTCGGAGAGCGCTGCCTCAACATCGTCGCGGCCGAAATCCGGCCACAACACCGGCGTGAAGTACAGCTCGCTGTAGGCAGCCTGCCACAGGAGAAAATTGCTGATCCGGGTCTCACCACCCGTACGTATCACCAGGTCGGGGTCCGGGATGTCGGGAAGGTATAGACGTCGCGCAAACGCAGATTCATCTATGTCGTCGGCTCTGGTACCGGCGGCAGCCATGCGCCTGGCAGCCTGCACGATCTCATCGCGTCCGCCATAATCGAAGGCCAGGCAAAGCGTCAGGCCGCTGTTGTCCTTTGTGAGTTCCACTGCGGCATTCACTTTCTTCCTCAATCTCTGCGACATCCTGTCCTGCCTGCCCAGGTGTACCAATCGTATGTTGTCCTCGTGCAAACCCCGGGTCTCCTGGTCAATCTTCCTGCCGAGCAGCGCCAGCAACCCTGCCACCTCCGCTCTGGGCCGGTTCCAGTTCTCGGTGGAGAACGCATACAGGCTCAGATATTCCACTCCCCGATCGGCAAGGGCCCTCGCCACCGGGCGGATGTTCTCACCGCCGGCCTTATGCCCCGCCAGCCGCGGCAAACCCCGCTTCTTCGCCCATCTGCCGTTGCCGTCCATGACGATGGCCACATGCCGCGGAATTTTGTCTGTACGTGTCATGCACGCGCCTCATGAGAAAGCAGCCGCTTGATCTTCAGCAGAGGATAGACGGAACCATGCCGCAGGAAGGAGAGAAGCGCCGTGCCGTGCCAGTCGAACGAGAAGTCGTCCGACTTGACCAGGGTCTCGGTCATGCCGTCGCTATCCAGCAGGCTGAATATGCTCTCCAGCTGGCGATCACTCAGCCTGGCAAAGGCCCGCCTGGCCCGATGGGCAGGGGAGAGTTCCTTGCCTATTCCTGCCTGCCATTCCTTCTGGTACTGCGAGAGGCGGTCGCTACTAAGATCATCGCTGGTCAGTGCCCTGTCCAGTACTCCGGCTGCTATGCGGGCACCCAGATGCCCGAAGTATATTCCTCCACCCGTGGTCGGCTTCACGTGCCCGGCAGCATCCCCAACAACCAGTGTCCTCTCCCCATAGCTACAAGCTGCGGTCCCTACAGGGACAAGCTTCTGCCTGATTCCTGTCATCTGCCCTGCTATTCTGCCCTCATTAAACAGCCGGTCAACGAACTTCTGCAAGTGGGATCTTGCCCGGCACGTTGCCAGCAGACCGGCATAGGCCTTATTTGCTGAGACCGGCACCAGCCAGGCGAATGAGCCGGGCGCTAACTTCCTGCCGAAGTGCACTTCAAGCCCATCCAGGTCCCTTGCTTCCACCTCGGTCTGAGCGCCGACCAGGAAACTCCCCCTCCTGCCCAGGCCCAGCTTTGCGGGCAGCTTTGAGCCGCACCCGCTCGCCAAGACCACTGCCCTGGCCTTGAATACTCCTCTCACCCCCATTCGCAGGGCTTCAACCTGTATGCCGTCCTCTCCCGGGACAACATCTATGACCCGGGTGGACGGGAAGTACTGCGCCCCGCGCGACTCAGCCCTCGAAGCTAATATCCTGTCCAGCAGAGGGCGGTCAACAACATAGGCCTGAAGCTTCTCGCTCTCTATCCTCAGGCTCCTCCCGGAGGGAGACACCAGCTTTGCCGAGTGGGTCCTCCTCAGTATCACCTCCTGGCCCGGGTCCAGCAACTCAAAACACTCGGCGCTGATTATTCCTGTGCAACAGATATCTGTTCCAGGGGCTGTCTTCTGTTCCAGAACGGCCACGCTATGGCCCGCCGCAGCCAGTTCATAGGCCACGTGGCTGCCGGCCGGTCCCGCCCCCACCACAATGACGTCATAAATGCGGTCTGCCAACTCACTCACGCCTCATGCGTTTCCCTGTCCAATTATATACCAGACCGTCCAGGCACAGCCATGGACACTCAATGGCTGGCACCACCCTCGACGCGAGACCAACGTAGGGGAGGGTCTTGTACCCTCCCCGGATAAGTACTACGAGGCGGAGACGAGCCCCGCCACTCCTTTTCCTCTCCCTCGAGTGAGAGGATTTAGGTGAGGGTGATCGTACTCCGAACGGCTATCCTTCGCCACCGCCTGCCTCGTACCCCTCCTCTATTTCCTATTCACCTTCAGATGCCAGCTGCAGCAATTCCGCCATGGTCTTATCCTCGCTTACGCGCGGGTAGAATCTCAATTCCGCAAGGTACCGCGGGTCCGGGCCAATCACCTCCATAGTGCTCTCCACCGCCTCAGTTATGGTCGCGTTCCCGGAGCATAGCTGTCTCATCAGATAGGGCGTAGCCTCATCCACGTAGTTTAGGTTCACGCTGCCGTGCCAGCCCAGGTACACCGAGGCGCCCCTGGCCACAAAAGCCTTGGCCAGGTCGTCATAGAACAGAGCCGAACAGCCCATCATTATGATGGCCGTGTCATCGAACTCCCCGGGCATGCTCCTGCTGCTGGCGACGAATCCTGCCGTTATGCCGAACATCATGGGCTCGCCTTCAGCGGCGGAGCCTTTCCCGAGACGATCACTTAGCTGCTCGGCGGGATATTTGCTGGCACTATACCCTTCGTTGGTAAACAGCAGCGTCCTCTGTAGTACCTGGCCGTTCTCTATCACGAGACCGGAATGGACTCGAAACAGGATCAGCCTGTGGCCGCGACTTGCCAGATCTCGATAGAAGTCAACCGTGATATCATCGCCCTGGTACAGGTCGACCTCGAAGCCATAGTCCTCAAGCTCGCTGGTCACCTCTGCAATAAACTCCTCGTTGGGCTGAAGGTTATATAGCTGGTCGACGATCGCCGCCCTCGGTGTTCCCGTGTTGTCGGGAGGAGTGCTGCCCCACGGACGAACAACCGCAAGGACAACGACGCCGATGACCAGCACCGCCACGAACACCCACGCAGACCGGGGCAGGCGCCCGGACAACGTCCTATACCATGGCTGCCCTCCGCCGGTCCCCTTTCTCTTACCTAGCCGCCTGGATTTCGACCCGGTCATAGTTCATTGCTTCAACCACAGCATGCAATCGCTTGCCTCACCATCCCCCCCCCCGGCTCGTGTGTCCTGCAAGCACCTGTGGCGGGCCGGTGATTATGTTACCGCAATTCTAGCCTGTTTGGCTCCACGCCTCAACCTAGCAGGAGTAGAGCCACCTGATGTAGTGATGGGGTTCATCCCCGCCTCATGCTTCCCGACTACATCCCTCTATGGAGAACTGCTGGCCGTACGCCTGACACACAGATGCCAGGGCATGAACAGGATCGTAGGGAGGATAATCCGCGGCTCACAGCTACGGTCTAATAGGCCCGCCGCCTCCACTGTTCCCAGTCCCCTCGGTAAACGTGGCAGTGACGGCGTAGTTGCCATTCATGGTGATGGTCGTAGAGGCCAGGTTTGGACCGGCCATATACGTGATGTCTCCGGTCCACAGGAGAAACTCATAGCCATCGTCGGGCGTGGCGACGAGTTGCACGACTGTGCCTGCAGGGTAGGTGAAGCTCCCTTCGCCAGGTAGAGTTATGGATCCCCCGGCGCCACTGGAGATGGCAAGGCTGAATTCGCCAGTACTCTCAGGAGGGCAACCCGCCGCCGAACAACCGAGGGCCAGTGCAAGCAGCAACAGGCCCGTTATTCGTGCGGCACGATAGTACTTCCTCAATCCCAGGGTGCCTCCCATATATACCTCACCTCTTTCTGAGCATGCCCGTACCTGTCAAAGCTGGAGCCTGCCGCTGCTACCCGTGTAGCGCAAGACTTCAGGCCGCACATCCATCCCCTTTCCTGTGCAGGGGTAGAGAGAAGGTGAAGGTCAGCAACGTTACCGCACTTCCCTCGCATCCCGACTCGGGAGGTCACCAAGAGCTGGGGAGGGGCGGGGCCTGGCCCCGCCCCTCCTTCTATCTATCATTGCCAACGACGCGCGGCAATCTACGGGGCCTGGTTCTGCGTCACACGTCGCTTCCACAACAGCAGCCCTGCACCTGCCATGAGGGCCACCAATAGGGCAATCCAGGGCCACAGGACAGCTGACTTGCTTACAGGAGAGCCTTCCCAGCCTACAGTCATGGGATTGCCGGGGCCTCCGGGGTCGGTAATCTGTCCGGGTGTGTTGTCCAAATCTCCGGTTCCGCCGTCGGTAAGCCTGATCTTCATGATGTTGTCACCGTCGTCATCCAGGTTGGGCAGCGAGTACCAGCGCCCATTGTCATACTTCCACCATACTGTACCGACAGGGACAGGTGATGGCAGCGTTACGGTCACGATTGCACTCTCACCGGGGTCCAGACAGCAGATCTGGAACGAGAACATCCCATGCGGGAAGCTTACGCTCGGCAGTCCGGGGGCTGTCACGGGTACAAGGTCCGCAATCTTGCCACCGCTGGTGGCAAACGAAGCTGGTCCCGTGCCCGTAGCAGTTGAAGCACCCTTCGTTGGTGCAGGAAGCGTACCCAGCCAGGGAGTGAAATCGACATTGTCGCTGACCTCGTCGCCACCCCCACCGGGGTTGCTCGTTGCGTTATACGGCCCGCTGGCATCCCCCCACCAGTTGTCCTCAGCATCGATTGTCCTGGTCGATACATCGTTGTACAGACCATAGGCGTTGCCATGAATGCTGTTGAAGTGTATGGAGCCGGTGAAGTCATCCCAGATGCTGACGCCGTGCGTCGCGGAGTTCTTGACCTCGTTACAGGTAGCCGTGAGGTCCTCCACTACGTAGAAATAGAGGCCCAAATCCACGTCATCAATCGTGTTGCCCATCACATAGTTGTCATGGATAAGGCCCATCGTAGCGGCGATCTTGGCTGAATCACCCCCCAGACCGATAACACCGATTTCGACGCCTACCTGATTAGTGTTCCCATTGCCTGTGACGGTGTTATCGATTATGCTATTGTAGCTAAGCTGTTCGCTCCAATCCAGGTCACTATACGCGCCATAACGCACATCCAGCGCCACCGTAATGCCAGGCGTTGTGAACGCCGCTGTGGCGACGGTCTGGATATCGTTGTTGGCAACCAGATTCCCATTGCACATGCGATACGAAGGCGGTGTAGCACCCAGAAAGATCCCGATACCGCCCCCGCTTGTTGCCACCACTCCAGTCATCTCATTATTGGTTATCTCCCAACCACTACCTCCCCAGTTAGTGATCCCCTGTACTGCATCAGTAATCGTAAGGCCGTCAACGACCACGTCGTCAACGCCCCTGCCAAATACCCCGAAGTAGAAACTGCTGCCTGCGTTGCAGTTGATCGTGAAGTTCCTTATCTCCGTTCCATCGGCACCGGCGTCAAGCCTGAATGCAGTCGTCAAAGAAGCACTAGCCTTGTACAATACTCCGCTGCTTATTACAGATCCACCACCGGCATCTCCCACAATTGAAACTTGCTTGCCAATGATAGCACCGGCATAAGTCCCCGCCGCTACCATGATCGTGTCCCCAGAACTGGCAGCGTCAACAGCATCCTGAATGGTGCAGAACGGATCCCCGGCGGTACCAGTACCGGGCCCTGGGCAGTTATCGTCATCAACGTACCAAGTAGTCGCTGCCGTCACCGGCGTTGCTGCCACCACGCTGAAGCTCAGCACCAGCGCCAGGACAAACATAATACTCAATGTCTTTCTCACTTCTTCTTTCCTCCTTTCCGGTTTTCAGGCTGCCCAGCCGCTGCCCTTCTTGGCATTCGGGCTTTGTCATTTGTCATTCTTTGCCAGAACAGCCTCTGTCTTGCTCATGTTACTGCTCCACCCCACCAAGGATTTGGGGCGTCGCTCATCGCCCACGATCGACCCGGCCTTCCTCGCAGGAGACTCCATGGGCAAGCATAACCGCTCAAATGCCTTAAGCATATGAACTCCCGGTGAATTCGCCACCAGCCCCCAAAAGCAGAGAGGAGACCTGAAACTTCAAGTCTCCTCCTGGTCTGTATTCCCTGCTCAGCCACGCCTCATTGCCGCACTCCGGCGGGCGACCACGATCCACACCAAGGGCCACCGCAGTCTCGCTTGTATACCACTTCAGCAGCCCGCTCTCGCTCATACCAGTCCCTTCACCAGATCACCATATACACGCTACCCGTGCACCACAGATGCACCCACCCAAACTATAGTACTAGCTTCAACTAGTACTTAAGAGCTATTTTACGCAACCGACCAGAGAATTGTCAATACCTCCTTATTCGTGGGTAACATTTCTTGCCGGGGAAAACGGAGGCCTCCGTCTGATTTCGTTAGTCGCCTGGCTGCCGGTAAAGCCGGGCCGAGCCGCTAACGGCCGAAACAGGACGGCCTATCAGAGCCCCGCGCTGGTTTGTCGCAGAGGAGTAAAGTTGCTATAATAGCATCAATCAAGCGAACCAGTTTCAGATGCCATAACAAGGAGGTGAGGCAGATGGCGGAGCAATTCGAAGGCAAGACCCAAAACCTGAGGGCGTTCATGTTGCTGCACCGCGTCCGGGACCTGCTTTTCAGATGTCAGGACAGGGCAGTTGGTGAGTTCGGTCTGACTGCGGAGCAATACTCAGTGCTGGTGGCCATAGCATTCCTGGATGACCCTGTGAGGGCAACCGACATAGGCCGGTGGATGGACCGCAAGGTCAACAGCATCAGCATGATAGTCGACCGCATGGTCAGGGCCGGCCTGGTCAGCAGAGAAAGAGACCTGCCCGACAGGAGGGAGGTCCGGCTGGCCATCACCAAGGAGGGAGAGCAGGCCCTCAAGGCGGCAAATCCAAAGGTTTCGAGGCTGGTCGAGGACATCCTGTCCTCACTCTCGCGTGAGGACGCGCACAACCTGATCAGGACACTGGAGACACTGAGGGACAGGGCTGCCCGGTACTACAATCCGGAAGTGAACATCCGGGAAATGGCGACCTACGAGACCGAGGACATGGCCTCCCTTATGAGGCGCATGGCTCGCTACCACTCAACGGACGCACCCAAGACTGCACGCCGGGGCAGGGCCAGGCGCAGGAAATGAGGGCAGGCCTGCGGGCACGAGGCGCCACCACCCTGTAGTGCATGGCCCTCATAGTGCAAGCACGAGATAGCTTGCAGTTCATTGGCACCTGCAGTTCCATCTCCACCCGAAGAGCCTGCTCCCTGAGGCACATGATCGCGAACGGCCGTTGGCTGAACTGACACACAGGAGGACGGGTTCTGTTATAATCTGAAGCAGGAGAGCAAGGTGTCCAAGACACTGGACAAGATAAGCGGCCCGGCGGACATCAAGGCCCTAGACCGGAGTACACTGACCGAACTCTGTTCCGAGATCAGGGAGCTGCTGGTGAGCAGGGTGACGGAAAACGGGGGGCACCTGGCCTCGAACCTGGGAGCGGTGGAACTCAGTGTTGCCCTGCACAGGGTATTCGACAGCCCTGATGACAAGATAGTCTGGGATGTGGGACATCAGAGCTACGTCCATAAGCTACTGACGGGGAGACAAGCGCAGTTTCCCTCCCTGCGGCAGTACCGGGGACTGTCGGGGTTCCCTGACAGAAATGAGAGCCCTCACGATGCCTTTACCGTAGGACATGGGGGCACCTCCATCTCAGCAGCCCTGGGAATGGCGCTGACGCGCGATCTTACGGGCGGCGGGCACCATGTGATAGCCGTAATAGGGGACGGCTGTCTTACCTGCGGCATGACCTACGAAGCCCTGAACCACGCCGGCAACCTGGATACGCGCCTCATCGTGGTGCTCAACGACAACGGCATGTCCATCTCACCCACGGTAGGGGCCATCGCCAGGCGGCTAAACGTGGTGCGGACAACCCGTGGCTATGTGAAGGCCAAGGAACAGACCAATCGACTGCTGTCCTTCCTGCCGGGAGGGGACAGGGTGCGCCCCGTACTGCGCCGGCTCAAGGAAGGAGCACAGGCCCTAGTCATGCCCACCATGATGTGGGAGCAGCTCGGCTTCGCCTACCTGGGACCGATAGAGGGCCACAATGTGGCCAGGCTGGAGACAGCCCTCGAGCGAGCCAAAAACTACCGCAAGCCCGTCGTTGTGCATATCCTGACTACGAAGGGCAAGGGATACAGGCCAGCCGAGGAGAACCCCACTCGCTATCACGGCCTCTCACCGAAAAGCGAGAGCTCAAGCACAACCCCGACCTATAGTCAGATATTCGCCCGGACCGTCGACCGGCTGCTCAGGGATAACGCCAGTGTTGTCGTGATAAGCGCCGCTATGATGGAAGGCAACAGCCTGTCTTCCCTGGCCAGGGAGTTTCCTCACCGCATCTATGACGTGGGGATTTCCGAGCAGCATGCAGTAACGCTGGCCGCCGGCCTGGCCAGCCAGGGCCTCATACCCATTGTAGCTATATACTCCACCTTTCTGCAGCGCGCCTTCGACCAGATACTGCACGACGTCTGTCTTCCTGATTTGCCCGTCATCTTCGCCCTGGACCGCAGTGGAATTGTGGGAGACGATGGCAAGACACATCAGGGGACCTTTGACCTATCTTACCTCGGCCTCATGCCCAATATGATTGTCTGTGCGCCCAAGGATGGGAACGAGCTCCAGGGTCTCCTCTATACCGCCCTCAATACGAAGCATCCCATGGCAATCCGCTATCCGCGCGGCCGGGCAACGGATGCTGCCCTGACCCCCGAGCTTCGCCAACTGCCCGTGGGCAAAGGTGAGATGATAAAACAGGGCAACGATATAGCTATAATAGGCATCGGCTCCACCGTCATGCCTGCCGTGGAAGCAGCAGAACATCTGGCCCTGTCGGGTATAGATGCTGCGGTGATCAACGCGCGCTTCGCCCGGCCTCTGGACAGAGAGCTTATTATGGATGCTGTTGGCCGCACGAAGAAGGCGGTCATAGTAGAGGAGAACGTGCTCAGCGGTGGCTTTGGTGGTGCCGTGCTGGAGATGCTAGAGCAGGCCGGAGTCTCCGAAGTCAGGGTGAAGCGATTAGGCATCCCCGGTGAGTTTGTGCCCCACGGAAAGCAAGAATTCCTGCGCTCTCTGTACCATCTGGACTCCTTGGGAATCGCCAGGGAATGTGTTGATTTCTTGGCCCGGGTGCAGGCAGAGGTGGAAGGCGAGGTTCAGACCACTATATTCTGACCTGTCCTTCGGTTGACCCGGAACGAGCCTCAAGCGTGAATCCCATGCGGCGTGCCGCCATCCTCCCGGGCCATTCGCTTCAGTTCGTAGAGCTTGTTGATTGCCTCCAGTGGAGACATGGAGTCAATATCGAGCCGCGCGATCTCGTCGGCCAGACCGGAACTCTTGGCGAAAAGAGGGATCTGCAGCTGCGGCTCCTGCCGGGCCAGCTTCCTTTTTCCGGAAGCCCGGCCCTCCAGCTGGGCCAGGATCTCCCGGGCCCGCACGGTCACCGATTTGGGTAGTCCGGCCAGCTGTGCCACATGAATGCCGTAGCTCCTGTCGGTACCACCGGGGACAATCTTGTGCAGGAATATGACCTTGCCCCCTTGCTCTGCCACAGCCACGTTGAAGTTCTTCACCCTGGGCAGGATATCTGCCAGGTCAACCAGTTCATGATAGTGGGTGGCAAAGAGGGTCTTCGCCCCGAGTCCAGGGCTGTTGTGCATGAACTCGACCACCGCCCAGGCGATGGAAAGCCCATCGTAGGTGGAGGTGCCCCGCCCGATCTCATCCAGGATGATAAGGGACCGCGAAGTAGCATTGTTCAGGATATTTGATGTCTCGGTCATCTCCACCATGAAGGTGGACTGGCCGGCGGCCAGGTCCTCCTGAGCACCGATGCGGGTGAAGATGCGGTCGACGATACCCACGCTCGCTGAGCCGGCAGGGACGAAGCTTCCAATCTGGGCCAAGAGCACAATGAGGGCGACCTGCCTGAGATAGGTCGATTTTCCCGACATGTTGGGACCGGTAAGTATGATGAGTTGATCATCGCCGTTACAGAGATAGACATCGTTGGGAACGAAGTTTTCCACACCAATGCTCTGTTCCACAACGGGATGTCGTCCGCCCCTGATATCGATGACATCATCATCGGCTAGGGCCGGACGCACATAGCCATGACGCGCTGCCACCTCGGCCAGGCTGGTCAGGGCGTCGATCTGACCTATGGCCCTGGCCGTGGTCAGAATTCGCTCGCCGGCAGCACTTATCTGCCGGCAGACCTGCCGGAAAATGGCGGCCTCCAGGTCAGCAATCTTCTCCTGGGCATTGAGGATCAGTGATTCATACTCCTTGAGTTCAGGGGTGAAGAACCTCTCTGCCTCCGTCAGCGTCTGCTTACGTATATAGTCGTCAGGAACCGAGCCCAGGTTGGCCCGGGATACCTCGATATAGTAACCGAACACCCGATTGTAGCCCACCTTCAAGGACTTGATCCCTGTCCGCTGTCTTTCCCTCTGCTCCAGTCCGGCCAGATATTCCTTGGCCTGGCGCGAACTGCTGCGGATTTCATCCAGTTCGGGCGAGAAACCCTCCTTTATCACGCCACCTTGCTCCAGGTCCCCTGGCTCGTCGGCGATGGCCCTGCCGATCAGGTCAGCCACATCGGGACAGGGCTTCAAGTCATCGTTCAGCCATGACAGGGCGTCCGCATCTGCCATGGCCGTCTTCAGTCCCGGCACCTTCTCCAGGCTGGCACGCATGGTAAGCATCTCTCTGGACATGACTCTGCCAATCGACACTCTGTTGATCAGTCTCTCCAGATCGACCAGACCCGATAGGAGGGAGATAACTTGATGCCGCGCCATGCCATCCCGGTGAAGCCAGGCAACTGCCTCCTGTCTTTGGTTCAGTACTGCCAGGTCCAGCAGAGGATGTCCTACCCAGTTTCTGAGCAGCCTGCCGCCCATGGCAGTCCTGGTCAGGTCGAGGACTGCCAGGAGGGAGTTGCCGGTCTCCCTCCATCTTCCGCCCTGGAACAGCTCCAGATTACGGATGGTCTGGCCGTCGAGAGTCATGAACGAGTCTGTGGAGTAGGTGGCGAGCTTGACCAGCTGAGGCAGTGCTTCCTTCTGTGTTTCCTTGACATAATATATCAACGCTCCTGCCGCCCTTATCGCCAGAGGTAGACGGGCACAGCCATAGCCGTCAAGGGTGGCGACACCGAAATGCTGCAGCAGGGACTCCCTGGTTATTTCCAGGTCAAACCAGTAATCGTCGACCCGGCTTAGGGGGAACGGTACCCGGGCATAATCGCCAGCGCTGTGGGGAATGAGGAGTTCGCTGGGCTGGAGGCGCTCCAACTCAGGCATGATGTCTTCGGCACGAAGCTGGGCGGCGGCAAAGTCGCCAGCGCTTACATCGACATAGGCGACCCCGGCCTCATCTCCTTCAGCGACCAGGCTGACGAGATAGTTGTTGCTCTTGCTTTCCAGCAGATTGGGCTCTACCACCGTCCCCGGCGTTATCACGCGGGTAACTTCCCTCTCCACCAGACCCTTGCCCGGCGGGCTAAGTTGCTCACAGATAGCTACCTTGTGGCCCCGGTTGATGAGCTTGGCCAGGTAGTTGTCCAGGGCATGATGAGGTATTCCTGCCATGGGCACTCTCTGTCCCTTGCCCATCTCTCGTGAGGTCAATACGATATCGAGCTCGCGCGAAGCAACTTCGGCATCATCGTCGAACGTCTCGTAGAAGTCGCCCAGCCGGAAGAAGACGATGGCTTCAGGGTGCTTCTGTTTGACGCTGAGATACTGCTTCCTGAGTGGCGTTACGGCCATCGGTTCTATTTTACTAGCTCCCGGGCAACATATAAAGCCAGACCGGTCGACCTCGCCGATAGCCTCGTCCTGCACCCCCAATCGTTCTCCTAGTCACCGCATGCTTCAGCAACTAGGAATGTCCTGAGCCCATGCTCCCATTCAGGCGAAGCACGCTAAGAAGGTTGCACTATGACCAAGACGGCGACCGCACATCGTGCATAGGGACTTCAACAAAAGCAGGGAAAGCTCTATAATGGTTATTCGCGCTGAGGAGTTGCTGCCACAGCGACGGGGCATCCAGTGTCAGAAAACATCGGCATTTCAGTTGAAGCGAGATTCCGGCAGGCAGCGGACGAGAGCTGGTTTGAAGGGATGGCCCGCCAAATCCTCAAAGCTGAGGGCGTGGCGCCTCCCTATGAGTTGAGCCTGGTCATCACCGATTCGGAGACCGTGCGAAGGCTGAACCGGGACTACCGGGGGGTGGACGAACCAACCGATGTGCTGGCCTTTGATATGCTTGCTCAGAAGCAGGGCGATGATTGCTTCAAACTCCCTCCGGATGGCCTAACTCGCCTGGGAGAGGTGATCATCTCCTATCCCCAGGCGGAAGAGCAGGCCAGAGAGCAGGGGCACACAACCGAGAAGGAGATGGCACTGCTGATTATCCACGGTATACTTCATCTCCTGGGGTATGATCATGAGGAGGCGGAGGAAGAAGCTGAGATGAGGGCACGGGAACGAGAACTGCTGGAGAAATGCCGGTTCGACCGGTAAGAGCAACATAAGCACCTCCCTTACGAGCAGTTGCAGGACTGCCGGCTCACCCCGGCCCTGTTCCGCGAAGGACGAGTACGTTGCGGCTGCGAAGACAGCACGAAACGCAAAGCTCGCAAAACAAGAAGCCGGCCGGCCAGACCAGCGAATAGTCCTGCCCGCCAGACATGCAGGGCTGTGAGGTCGAGGGACGGGGCTGCTGCTATCCTACGCAGCTAGTGCGGATAGTCAAGAACCACGATCTGCATGCTACCGGGCAAAGATGACGATGTAATCGAAAGCTTGGGTTTTGCTTCCACCTCCCTTGCTCTCATCTTCTCAAGAAACTTGTCCACAGGACTGAGTTCAGCCTTCACCGCCTCAGTCTTGTAGTGCATGGGGATGACAATAGCAGGGTTTAACTGCCTAACTATCTCGGCCGCCGTGTCAACAGATATAGCATTGACCTCACCCACAGGCAAGAGCAGTATGTCTATATCTCCCAGTTCTTCTATCAGTTGTGGGCCCAGAGGATGCCCGAGGTCACCTAGATGACATAATGTCACATCATCTACCTCAATACTGTAGATGGTGTTCTTGCCCCTCAGCTCACCCTTCCTATCATCATGGAAACAGGCGATTCCGGTAATGAAGGTGCCCGCTATCTCGTATTCTCCGGGACTCCTTATCACCTTGGGCTCGTTGGCAACGCCTTCCAGGTAGCTATGACCGGGGTGGAAGTGGCTCAATGTCACTATGTCCGCCTCCGGTGCGCCCAGCTGATAGCCCAGGTCAGGATGATACGGATCCGTAACAATGGTCTTTTCCTTGCCCTTTATCAGGAAGCAGGCATGTCCCAGCCAGATAATATCCATCTTCGTCTAGACGATAATGGCCCTACTCGGCCTCACCGTAACTAACGGCAAGGTCAAGAGGCCCGGTTTCCCGGGCTCCACATCCCGGTGATCAGCGATTGTCAAACCCTGCATCTACCTTGCGCTCCGCATGAGCCTTCTCCACCGGCCTTATCAGAAGGGTCATTCTCTCCCTGCCGGTCACGGCGATCTCTTCACCGGCGTCTACGGTTCTGCTGGAAGAGGCGCGCCATAGCTCACCGTCAACTCTGACGTACCCTGTAGGCGCGATCAGGGTTGTCGCCCGTCCCCGCGTGCCAACACCGGGCGGAACGACCGACTGCCTGGCTAATGCCTTCCTTCCCAGCCAATAGCTGACACACGCATGTGTGCCCAGCGCTACCATCATGACGATAAGGCCCCACAGAGGAACATTTATACCCAATCCGGGCAGTAGCCAGAGCACTGCGGCCACCAGTGCTGCCTGCTCGAGCAAGCTCGTTACGATTGTGTGTGCAGTGTATGCCTTGTATTGCATTGAACCGCTGAGACTGGAGGTTGGAACCCTCAGGACTCCTCCCGCAATTGCAGAGGTAATGATATGCAAAGCAATAGCAATAGTCAAATAGAAGGGCGATTGACGGCGAGCACCATAGCCGTTAACATTTGATAGACAATGGTTAACGTAATGAGGGGCCGAATACTCAGCGCGCTCCGTAAATGTGGCGCTCACCTCTCGGGCCATCTGATCGCTAACTCCCTCGGTACCTCCAGGGTATCCATCTGGAAGCATATTCGCGCTTTGAACAACCAGGGTTACGCGATAGAATCGTCGTCCCGGGGATACAGGTTGACTTCTTCACCCGACCTGCTGCTTCCTTATCAATTCCCGGGCCTGGAGCACAGGATTCACTACTTCCCGGAGGTTGACTCGACCATGGATGCGGCTAGGGAGCTGGCCAGACAGGGAGCAATTGCAGGCACCGTGGTGATTGCGGAATATCAATCCCATGGTCGGGGCAGGTTAAGCCGGAATTGGCTTTCTCCCAGGGGCGGGATCTACGTTACCATCATCCTGCGACCGAGTATAAGTCCCGTATACGCTCCCAGAATGAGCTTGATGGCCGGCGTCGCGGTGGCGAGCACGATCAGAAGCCTGTTCGGGCTGGAGACACAACTGAAGTGGCCCAACGATGTGTTGGTTGCGGGAAAGAAGGTGTGCGGCATACTGGCTGAAATGGACGCCGAAATGGATGTCGTGAATTACGTGAACCTGGGGATAGGCATAAACGCCAATGCCTCTATTCCTCAGTTTGCAGATACGGCGACCTCGTTGAAGGATGCATTGGGAAGGGAGGTCCCTCGAACCGAGCTGCTACGCGCATTGTTATGGGAAATCGATCACCGGCAGTTGCACCTGATGGAAGCAGATTTGCTTGAAGAGTGGAAGCACCTCTCTGTCACCCTGGATGGATACGTGAAGATAGTGATGCCCGGTGACGTAGTAGTGGGCCGGGCAATCGATGTTGATGCCACGGGAGCATTGATGGTGAGGGACGAGAAAGGGTCCTTGAGGAAGGTAGTGGCCGGCGACTGTATCCATCTCAGGGAAGGACAGCGGGACAGTAGCGGCGGGAGCGACCAGCCATCGCTCATCAGCTCTCAATATGGGAGTGAGGGGCCTTGAGGCATCACAGCCGGCCACCAACGCAAGTGCTCCAGGGGGAGTGCGAACACAAAAGCCCGGAACTCAGCCTACGGTCATTCTCTGCGGGCAGCCCTCCGTCTACGCACGGATAAGGCCACCAGCGCTACCGCTATGGCCGCTGCTATTATTCCCGCAACAAGGCGCCAGTCCGGCGACTCCTGCACCACGATCTCCTGGCCGAAGCTGGCTGTGATGTTATAGCTGCCGTGCATGGTGATGTTGGTTGAGGCGACGGAGGTATCAGCGACCGTGTCGACTTCGCCCATCCATCTCAAGAAGCCGTAACCCTCATCAGGCTTGGCCTCCAGGTTAACTACCCTGCCGGCCTCATACGTGAAGGTACCCTCGCCCGGCCCCGTGACCGAACCACCCTCACCGCTCGAGATGGTGAGGCTGTACTCAACAACTGCGCCCTCAGCTATAGCCGTGATGGTCAATACGGCCGACGGATACCCGTCGACCTTGATAGTCAGCTGTGCTTCGTCACCGACTGCCAGCAGGCTGTGGGTAAGGTAATCATGCGTGATCGTCAATCTGGCCGTGTCATCCAGGAGATCCACCCTGTAGTCGACACCTTCGAGCAAAATAACGCCGTTACCATCCACTACGGAGTCCACCCCGGTCGCATCGTTCCAGGTGATGGTGGTCGACACGTCCACAGGATCAGCTAGGTCGTATTGAGCCTCTTCAGGGTCGATGGTGGCACCTCTGCCCTCAGTGGCCGTAACAGTAATGCCAGCAGCAGAGACGCCGATGCCTGCCGACAGGCCTGCGTTCTCACCGTCTGCGATAGAAGCTGCCGCCACGGTGTCCTTCCAGGTCACGGAGCTCTCGGCATTGACGGAATCAGCAGATTCGCAGCCGGCCTCCGACGGTGGATGGGTGACGCCATCGCGAGGAGTGGACATAACCGGCGTGGCCATCAACAGGCTGAAACCCAACACCAGCATCGCAGCCAGGGGAATGCCACATGCCCTGCTCAAAGTATTCCTCCTTCTTCGCACCAACCCACCCTATGCGTCGTCTTACTCGGACCTGCGGCGCCGCCGAGCTAGGAACCGCCCCCTCCTGCCCGAGCCGACCTCTGCCGCGACCTCCGCGGTGCTCCCAAAAGCTAGCGTAGCAACCCGGCCCCAGGCTGTCAAGGAGTCCGGTTGTGGCATGAAGCTGACGTCTGAGGTAGCTGCCATGCAGCCACCTGCCAGGATGGAGCTGTAACGACCATCGGCTGTACTCCCTAAGCAGCCGCTGACAGTAGACGGCCGTGTCACCTGGATAGGAGAAGAAGTGCCTTGTTGCTGGTGATGCTATAATTGTGTCCCGCTGAGGAGAGGAGTCCCATCGAGAACTACACCGAGCTTTCAGCCAGAGGCCAGACCAGGACAATCAGGCCTTGCGCAGGGTTGGAAGGCGACATAGCCCTACCTGGCGACAAGTCTATCTCCCACCGCGCCGTCATCCTGAATAGCCTGGCCAAAGGTAAAGCGGACATCGCCAATTTTGCCCCCGGGAGGGACTGTCTGGCTACGGTCAGGTGCCTGAGAGCCTTAGGTGTTAGAATCGTCAGGACAGGACCGCCTCAGTCGCCTGCTCTGTCGGTCGCAGGGACCGGTGAACAGGGACTGAAGGAAGCCAGGAATGTGCTCGATGCTCACAATAGCGCCACTACCATGCGCCTTCTCGGCGGCCTGCTTGCCGGTCATCCCTTCCTATCCGTTATTACCGGAGATGCTTCTCTTCGTAACCGTCCCATGGGGAGGTTGATCGAGCCACTAAGATTGATGGGCGCCGAGGTCTGGGGAAGAGGGGAAGATACCCTTCCTCCACTGGTCATCAAAGGCGGCAGGTTACGGGGCATTGATTTTGCGCTGCCGGTTGCCAGTGCCCAGGTTAAGTCAGCGATACTGCTGGCCGGCCTCTTTGCCCGGGGCGGCACGCTGGTGCGCCAGCCGGTCGCCACCCGGGACCACACGGAAAGGATGCTCAAACGCATGGGCGCCGGTCTGGACAGCCGGGGGAATTCGGTTTCCCTGCAGCCTCTAACTCGTCGCCTCGTTCCTCTAAGCCTGCGTGTCCCGGGCGACATCAGTTCAGCAGCCTGCTTTCTGGTTGCCGGAGCTGTCCATCCCAATGCCAGGATAGTGGTAAAGGACTGCGGAATAAACCCCACGCGGACGGGAATAATAGACGTTTTGCTTGCCATGGGAGCCCACCTGAAGACAGGCAACGAGCGTCTGGAAGCTGGTGAACCCCTGGCGGATGTTGTGGTAGAATGTAGCGAGTTAAGAGGGATAGAGGTCAGCGGCGATATCATCCCTCGCCTTATCGACGAGATTCCCGTGTTAGCTGTAGCTGCATGTGTTGCCCGAGGGAAAACCGTGATCAGGGATGCCGGAGAGTTGAGGGTCAAGGAATCGGACCGGATTGCCGCCGTAGCAGGTGAACTCTCCCGTCTGGGAGCTAGAATCGAGCCGTTACCGGATGGCATGATCATCCACGGCGGCAGGCAATTATCGGGCACAGAGGTGGACAGCCATTCCGACCACCGGTTGGCGATGACCCTGGCGGTGGCCGGTCTGGTGTCAAGGGGAGAGACAACGATCAGACACGCCCGTGCTGCAGAGGTGTCGTATCCTTCCTTCTGGCAGGCTCTGCAACAGGTAATGCGGGACCCATTTAGTTAGGCACGGTCTCATGTGAAAGGCTGCCCCTGAGGGCGTTGCATCATCGAGACCTGCGAAGTTAAGCATCACTGAGGAGGGGAATATGGTCACGGAATTGGTTCATGTCGGTTTCGGTAGCGTCATCACTGTCAACAGGGTCATTGCTTTCCTTTCCGTCGATCAGCAGCCGGTCAAGCGATTCCTTCGGGAGACGAGGGAAAAGGGGCTGCTGATCGACGTCACACACGGCCGGAAGGCGAAGACCGCCATCCTATTCGACACCGGTCACATGATGCTGGCTGCCCTGACAGCGGAGACTATCGCTCATAGATTCGTAACTGCCTCCCTGCCCTCTGAGGAGAAAGTTGATCTGTGGAGTGCCTGACAGAAACCCTGAGCCCGGGTCCCCGAGGAAGCATGCAAACGACAGAGAAGCTCATCCCCTGCTCATAGTTCTTTCCGGACCTTCGGGCGTGGGCAAGGACGCCGTACTGACCAGAATGCGTAAGCTGGGGCGTCCTTTTCACTATGTCGTTACCGCTACTACACGCCCCCAGCGCACCACGGAGACGGATGGGGTCCATTACCACTTCCTTTCCCAAAGAGAATTCCAGGAGATGATGGACAACGACGAGTTCCTGGAGTGGGCCAACGTCTACGGCAACTACTATGGTGTGCCGAAAGCTGAGGTAGCCTCGGCCCTTTCCAAGGGGGAGGACGTAGTGGTGAAAGTGGATGTTCAGGGAGCGCGTACCATAAAGCGAATCGTGCCCCAGGCAGTGTTCATCTTCCTCATGCCTCCTTCGATGGAGGCCCAGGAAGAGAGGCTGCGGGGCCGGGACAGCGAGTCTTCGGCAGACCTGGCTCTAAGGCTGGAAAAGGCTAAGGCGGAAATGCAGCAGGTGTCGCTGTTCGACTATCTCATAACCAGCCACCAGCACGAGCTTGATCAGGTTGTGTGCGTTATAGACGCCATCGTCACGGCGGAGAAATGCCGTGTCAGGCCCAGGACTGTGGAGCTCTAGCTGGTCCCTCTCGGAAGCAGGCTGCCCGTATGCTTTGACAATATACCCGCTTCGCTTCTACAATAACCGCCAGTATGGGCCTGGCAGCGCACCTTTACAAGCTGCAACAGCTTGACCTGGACCTTCAAAGGGGGCAGCAGGAGTTGGCTGGGATCGAGGCCCAACTGAGCGACAACAGGGCCCTGGTTGCAGCCGAAGCCAGATTGACCTCACAACAAGAACAGCTCTCAGATATCAGGAAAAGGCAACGGACGTTTGAATGGGAGCTGGAAGACCTGCAGGAAAAGGTGAAACAAGTCGATGGCAGGCTTTACGGCGGCACAACCAAGAACCCCAAGGAACTGGTCAACCTCGAGATGGAACTCAAGAACTTCAAGAGCCAGATAAGGCCTAAGGAAGACGTCTTGCTAGGCTTGATGAGCCAGGCGGAAGAGATGGAAGGCGACGTAAGAAACGCCACTGAGGAGGTTGCGCGACTGAGGCGAGAATGGGAACACAGGCAGGAAACGATGGCGCGGAGAAAGACCGAGGTTGAGACCATGCTAGCGGAGTTGAGAGGGAACCGTGAAAGGCTGGCGCAGCAAGTTACCCCCCAAGCACTGGGCATTTATGAGCGGACCAGGCTGACAAGAGGACAGGCCGTGGCCAAGGTGGAGCGGGGAAAATGCCAGGGATGTCATATCACATTGCCTAGCAGCCAATGGCAGAAAGCCAAAGCCGGTGACTTGGTCCAGTGTACTAGCTGCAGCAGAATACTGTACCTGGAATAGGAAGCGACCGGTGGCCCTCCCACCGATGGGCACGGCGGCAGGAGGCTGTTCACGGCCCCGCGCTTCAATGGCAGGGGGTCGATCCATGTGCCCGGCGAGGCATGACGACATTGACGATATGAGAGAGATTTGAGTTCATGGCCGGCATTGTTTCATGGGGTGCCTACATACCGCTATGGCGGCTGTCCCGGGATGCCATTGCCGGGGCTTGGGGGAGTGCCTCAACCGGGGGTGAAAGAAGCGTAGCAAACAACGACGAAGATGCCATCACCATGGCCACCGAGGCTGCCATTGACTGTCTGGCCGGTTTGGCACGCGACACGGTAGATGGCCTATACTTCGCGTCTACTACCGCACCGTATAGAGAGAAGGAATGCTCTACTTTAGTGGCCACGGCTACCGACCTCAGGCCCGAGATCATCACCGCCGATTTCGGGAACAGCCTCAGAGCAGCGACAGCGGCATTCAGAGGGGCGCTAGACGCCATAGCCGGTGACTCTGCCAGTCAGATCCTGGTGACCACCTCCGATTGCCGCATAGGTTATCCCCGGTCAACCTACGAACAGACCTTCGGTGATGCTGCGGCAGCCCTGCTGATTGGCAGTAGTGCCGAATCAGCTGTCACCGTGGAAGGCAGCCACTCTCTATGCAACGAGCTATACGATGTGTGGAGGCTGGACAAAGACGCCTATGTCCGGTCGTGGGAGGAGCGTTTCGTCATAGAGCACGGCTATATGGAGAATATGGAGAGGACGATCTCAGCGTTACTACGCAAGACAGCTGTCTCTGCACAGGATATCACCAGGGCCGTGCTTTACGCTCCCAACTCAAGGACCCAGCAAGGCCTGGCCCGCCGGCTGGGGCTGGATGTCGAGACGCAACTGCAGGACCTGTTTATCGACAACGTAGGCATCGCCGGTTGTGCCCATGTCCTGCTCATGCTGGTGGCAGCCCTCGAAAATGCCCATCCCGGCAACAGGATCCTGCTCGCCAGCTACGGCAGCGGCTGTGACGCTTTCCTGCTCAGAGTGAACGAGAAAATCGGCGAGGTCCAGAACACCAGAAGAGCCGTGAAGGGATACCTTGACTCCAAGAGGCACCTATCCAGCTATGCAAGATATCTCAGCTACCGAGGACTGCTGGAGGCCCAGCCCGGCGAACCGTTCAGGCTTTTCCCTGCGGCCACGACGGGATGGAGGGAACGCAACTGGGCCATCCGCATGCACGCTAGCCAGTGCCGGAACTGCGGCACTGTCACTTTCCCCATAGAAAGGGTCTGCTATAGGTGCCGAAGTAAGGACGATTTTGACGAAATCAGGCTCTCAGATAAGACGGCCAGGGTCTTCACTTTCACGCTGGACAACCTGGCCGGCAGAAGCGACGACCCAACAGTACCGCAGATAGGGGTGGAGTTTGAGTACCGGAATGCCAGGGCTTATCTCTTGATGACGGATTGTGATCCCGCCGAAGTGAGGGTCGACATGCCCGTAGAGATGACCCTCAGGAGGCTATACCAAGGTGCAGGCATGTACAACTATTTCTGGAAATGCCGCCCGATAAGATGAGATATCGACATGAAAGGACCGACAATGAAGCGAAAACAATGGCAGAAGGTCCCGGGGTTTGATCTCCAGGACATCATCTATGAGAAGAGGCCGGGAGTGGCCAGGGTCACCATCAACAGGCCTGAGGCCTACAATGCCTTCACTACTGCCACCCAGTCGGAGTTGATAGAGGCTCTTGAGGATGCGGCCAGCGATGATGCCTCAGGCGTGGTGGTGTTTACCGGCGCCGGCGATAAGGCATTTTGCACAGGAGGTGATGCCAGGGAAGCCAAGGCCGGCTACCGGAAGGGGATGTTGGAGAAGGACCTGAGGGTCAAGACTCTGATACGGGAGATGCCCAAGCCTGTTATCGCAGCAGTGAACGGCTATGCCATAGGGGGAGGACAGGTCTACCAGCAGATTTGCGACCTGTCTATAGCTTCAGATAATGCCGTCTTCGGCCAGGTGGGCCCCCTGGTGGGCAGTTTCGATCCGGGCGTAGGTATCATTGATCTGATGATGGTAGTGGGTGAGAAAAAGGCGAGGGAGATATGGTACCTCTGCCGCCGCTATAGCGCCCAGGAGGCCCTTGAGATGGGGCTGGTGAACAAGGTAGTTCCGGCGGACGAGTTGGAGGAAGAGGTAGACAGGTGGTGTGATGAGATACTGGACAAGGGCCCTGGAGCTATAGCCGGCATCAAAGCATGCTTCAACGCTGCCACTACCTCTGTGCGCGGCATAGAGGCAGTCTCAGCCCAATACCTCTGGAAATACTACGCTTCCGAGGAAGCTGCCCACTGGAAGAATGCATTCTGGGAAAAGAAAAAGCCGGACTGGCAGAGATTCAGGAGGAAGGAGCTATATCCCGGAGTGTATGAGGACGAAGAAAGCCAACAGGGGTGAACCGGTAACTGAGGGCGAGAAGGCCTATGGAGAGCATAAAGGATAAAGTCGCCATCATCGGCATGGGGTGCACCAGGTTTGGGGAGAGATGGGATGCTGGTCTGGATGACCTGGCCATAGAGGCCGCCTACGAAGCCTATGAGGATGCGAATATCGACCCCAGCGAGATTCAGGCCTGCTGGTATGGCAGCGTCACCCAACCGGTGGTCGGCATCGGTTGTACACACCTGGCAGGGCCACTGAAGCTGCACGGCATACCCATGACGCGGGTAGAGAATTGGTGCACCACGGGGCATGAGGCCCTGAGGAATGCGTGTTTCGGCGTGGCCTGCGGCATGTATGACCTGGTCCTGGTCCTGGGCGTGGAGAAGCTCAAGGACACCGGCTTTCCCGGCCTCGGAACCGGACGGGGGATGAGCCCTGTACTGGAGGCGCGCCGCACTGCACCGGGCTCGTTCGGAATGATCGCCACTCGATATTTCTATACTTACGGGCTGAAACCTGAAGAGGGTAAGCGCATCCTGGGCCAGATTGCCGTTAAGAACCATTACAACGGCAGCCTTTGTCCCAAGGCCCATTTCCGCAATCGGGTGACCCTCGAACAGGTGTTGAATGCTCCCATCATAGCCTGGCCACTTGGTCTCTTCGACTGCTGCGGCAACAGCGACGGCGGTGCCGCCGCACTCCTGGCCCCGGCTGCTTGTGCCCGCGGGCACAGGGATGACCCGGTCTACATAAAGGGCATAGGTGCCGCTCATGCTGCACTCCTCCCTCAGAACCGCCCCGGATTCGATTGGCTGCATTTCGAGGAGGTCATCAATTCGTCGCGCCAGGCCTACGAGCAGGCCGGCGTGGAAAACCCTCGCGAGCAGATCGACATTGCCGAGGTCCACGATTGCTTCACCAGCACCGAGCTGCTCCTGTACGAGCTACTCGGTTTCAGTCCGGAGGGCAAAGCCAGAGAGGATATCGACTCCCACTTCTTTGAACTGGGTGGCGGCCTGCCTGTGAATACCGATGGTGGGCTCAAATGCTTTGGACATCCGGTAGGCGCCAGCGGTCTGAGGATGACTTACGAGGTGTACAAACAACTGCAGGGCAAGGCCCAGTTGCCCGACCGTCAGCTAAAGCAGGTCAGGCTGGGCATATCACAGACCTTCGGTGGCCCCCCTCAGGTAGCAGCGGTAGCTGTTCTGGGCAACGAGCCGGGCTATCCTTAGATAAGGCAGTATCCATCCTGGGAAGTTTCTCGGCGAGAGGAACTGTGGTACAATTTTCTCGCCAAGGTAAGATGCCTATTTACGAATATGTGTGTGATTCCTGCGGCCGGGCAGTTAGCTCTTATCAGAAGCACTCTACTGGGCATCCGTCACGCTGTCCCCATTGCGGCGGCACGAAGCTGAGTCGCGTATTCTCCACCTTCGCCGTGCACAAGACATACAGGGACACCTACGAGGACATACTCTCCGACCGCCAGCTTACCCGCGGCATGATGCGGGATGACCCCCGGGCCCTGGCCGAGTGGAGCAGGAGGATGAGCAGCGGCGAGGAATCGCCTCCCGAGTATGAGGAATTGACGGAGAGAATGGACAGGGGCGAGTGGCCCGCGGCGCAAATACAGGAGAGAAGAGAGCAGTTCTCCGCCCCGGAGCAAACCACCACTGACAGCAACTGATGGGAGACATGCCATATGCCCATCTATGAATACGTGTGTCACAACTGCCGCAGGAGACTCAGTTTCCTGATAAGAGACATCTCCGCTCCCTGTGCGCCGAAATGCCCATTTTGCGGCAGCACCACCTTATCCCGTACCGTTTCCGGCTTTGCCTACCACAGGTCGCTGAAGACGGTATGGGAAGAGAGCGGCGAGCCTGGTCCACGCCCCGATGCAGGGTATTACAGGGAGCCGCGCAATATCGGCCGTTGGGTGGAGAAGAAGTTCCAGAGCATGGGACAGGAGCTGCCGCCGCAGCTTCAAGAGCAGATACAGGCAGCCAGGGAAGGCGTAATGCCCGAACCGCTGAAGGACATGGGAAGTGCTTCGCCAACCGCTGCGTATGATTGATGCCAATCTGAATCGTTCCAGTGAAGGCCTGCGTCTACTGGAAGATGTCGCTCGCTTCCTCCTGAACGATGCTGAAACGAGTGGCCGACTGAGAACCCTGCGTCACGATCTGGCCCACGAGGCCGGGGGACTCAGGGTGGAGCTTCTGTCTGAGAGGGATTCGGAGAGCGATGTCGGCCGTCATCAGCCCGTCGCCCGGCCTTCAACGAAGAGCGAACCGGCTCCACCCGTGGCGTCAGCGCAGAGTCTGGTCGACCTCGTGACAGCCAATGCTAAGAGGGTGCAGCAGTCTCTCAGAGTAATGGAGGAACTAGCCAAACTCCCTGACATAAGCTCGGTGCTGGACTCGAGCGCCTTTGAACGGGCGCGGTTTGACCTTTACGCGTTAGAGCGAGACCTGGTCTCGCGAATATCGCGCCGCCATAGAGTGCAAGGCATACAGGGGCTCTATGTTGTCCTGGACAGGCAGTGCCTGGCGGGCAGGGATGAAGTGGATATCGCGAGGCAGATCATCGACGGAGGTGCCAGGACAATCCAGCTTCGCGACAAGGCCGCAGTTCGCGAGGATAATAAGCGAGGACTGCTGCTTGTGGCACAGGAACTGAAGGAGCTGTGCCGTCAAGCAGGCCTTCTATTCATAATGAATGATTACCTCGACCTGGCCATAGCCGTCGATGCCGATGGCCTTCACATTGGGCAGAACGATCTGCCGCTGCCCGTGGTACGCAAGCAACTGCCCATTGACAGGATAGTCGGGTGTTCCGTAACAACGCTGTCCCAGGCCGAAAAGGCCCAGGCCGAAGGCGCCGATTATATTGCCGTGGGGTCTGTATACCCCACGGCAACCAAGGAGGCAGCCATTGTTGTAGGCCTGGACAGGCTCAAGGAGCTCCGGCCTGCGGTGTCGGTCCCCCTGGTAGCCATCGGCGGCATAAATCCGGATAATATCGGTGAGGTAATGGCCGCTGGTGCGGATGCTGCGGCTGTGGTCAGCGCCGTCCTGCGTGAGGACGATCTTCGAGGTGCGGTGCAGCAGTTGATTGCCCGATTGGGCCCTGTCTGATGGGAATGCCAGAACCTGTACAAGAATTGGAGCTCATAGCTGCCGAGCTTCGTCCCTGTTTTGCGGCCGAAGATGAGGCACGAGAGAAGGCCTTGCGTAGCTGCCGTCAGGTTATCCGGCACAGCGGCGATGCGATACGCGCCATCCATCGCCAGGACCACGACAGGGCAAGGAAGCACCTTGATTCAGCGCTTGAACTCCTGCGGGAGTTAGACCGCAACCTCGCCGGCCATGGAAGGCTGCTCCATTCAGGCTTTGTTCACGACGCCCAGAAGGAGTTTGCTGAAGCATGCATAACTTCGGCTTTGATCGCCGGCGAAGGCCTGCCCAGGCCGGAGTCGCTGGCCGTCAGCAGTACTGCCTATCTGGATGGCTTGGGGGAGTGCGTAGGAGAGCTGCGGAGGTTCATACTGGATAGCCTAAGGCGGGAAGACTTGACCCGTTGTGAGGAACTGCTGACCGTAATGGAAGAAATCCACACAGTGCTGATGACCATGGACTTCCCGGAATTGCTCGCCCATGGCCTGAGGCGCACCACTGACTCTATACGTGGCATTGTAGAAAGAACCCGGGGAGATATCACGGTCTCGTTAAGGCAAAGGAACCTGGAAACGAAGCTCGATAAGCTAGGCTAGCGGCCTGCGCTAGGTGAACAGCCAAGCAACACTGCCCCCGCACCACCACACCAACTATCTCGGCCCCAGGCCGACCCCTGCTCTATCAGTACTTGTAGAAGCCCTCACCCGTCTTGCGTCCCAAACGACCGGACTCGACCATATCTCTCAGCATTGCAGAGGGCGCCAGGCAGGGGTCCTTGCTCCTCTCATACATCGCGCGCGCTACCATATAGCCGACGTCCAGACCGTTGAAGTCGGCCAGGGCCAGTGGACCTATAGGATGACCCAGTCCCAGGGTCATGCTCTTATCAATATCCTCTGCACTGGCCACGCCGTTCTCCAGCAGGCGCACAGCAGCGCCTGTCAACGCCAGCAGCAGGTAATTGAAGATGAATCCGGGAGTGTCCTGTGCCACCAGGATCTCCTTTCCCAGCGAACGGCCAAACTGCTTGATCGTTGCCAGCGTGTCCGCGCCGGTGGTATCTGCTGTGACAATCTCGAGCAGCCTGCTGTGGGGTACGGGCGATAGAAAGTGTGTCCCCACTACTTTCCCGGGGCGTCCGGTTGCCCGGGCAAGCTCTGTGACGGATAGACAAGAAGTGTTGGAGCACAGGATCGTGTGTCCGGGACAAACCCTGTCCAGCCTGGCGAAAAGTCCCTTCTTGACTTTCATATCCTCCGGGACGGCTTCGATAACCAGATCGCGGTCATCTAGGGCCTCATCAGGGATGCTGCCCCTGATACGGGCCCGGGTTGATTGCTTGTCCTGCTCGGATATCCTGCCTTTGTCGACGTCTCGGCCCAGGTAACGCTCTATTGCGGCCAGACCCTTGCTCAGCCGCTCATCGCTGACTTCCACGACCATTACGTCGTAGCCGGACTGAGCGCAGACCTGGGCAATGCCGGCGCCCATGAAGCCGCAGCCCACCACTCCTACCTTCTTAACATCCATGTTAGTCACCGAGCAGTCCCATCTCCCTGGCCACCGCCTGCCGGTAGAAATCGGCATCACCGAAGGCGAGTTCTGCGGCCTTCGCGCGCCTGGTGTGAAAATGCAGGTCGTGTTCCATGCTAACGCCGATTGCGCCGTGAATCTGGTGAGCCAGGTTCATGACACGCCGGGAAGCTTCGCCAGTCCAGGCTTTGGCTATAGCCGCCTCCCTGGTACAGGAGAGTCCCTGGCTTAGCATCCAGGCTGCCTGATAGGTGCTGAACCTGGCGCCATCAACGTCGGTTGCCATGTCCACGCAATAGTGCTGAATGGCCTGGAAACTGCCAATTGGACGACCGAATTGTTTCCTCTCCTTGGCATAGTCCACAGTCATCTCCAGTACCCGCTGAATATTGCCCACGCTCTCGCAGCACTTAGCAACTGCCGCTCTCTGGACTATCTCCTGTACCACGCTGTAGTCCTGCGCTCGCCCCCCCAATACGTCAGCCTCTGGCACCGGCAATCGGTCAAAGACAACCTCGCATAGCTTGTCACCTCCGATGCTCTTCAACAGCTTGTGGCTTATGTGCGGGCTCCTGGCATTCGCCACAAGTACACCCATCCCGTTTTCGGATCTCATCCTGGCTACACATAGTACGTAGTCAGCGACATGGGCGTCGGGCACAAACAGCTTTGTGCCTTTGATAATATGGTTGCCACCGTAGGCGATGGCTTCAACTACGACTTCACGGGCATCATAGTTCCGGCAGCCAGGTTCAAGCAAGGCCAGGGTCAGCATGTTCTCGCCGCGGATCGCCGGGGGCAGGTATTTCTGCCTCTGCTCTTCACTGCCCAGCTCCGAGATGGGCAGAAGGCCAAGGACCACCGTGGAAAAGAAGGGCCCAGGCAGGCACGCCCGCCCCATCTCCTCCAGTAGTACTGCCAGGTCGAGAAAACCCATGCCGCCGCCACCATATTGCTCCGGCAAGGCCAGGCCCATCCAGCCTAGATCGGCCATCTCTCTCCACAGTTCCGGCGAATACCCTCCCTCACTCCCTTCCATCTGCTTAACGTAGGCCTTGGGACACTTATCAGCAAGGAAAGCCCGGGCGGTCTTCCTTAGCATTTCTTGCTCTTCAGTAAGGGCCAACTTCATCGCTATCCTCCTTTATCGACGGTCCACACATCACTCCCAGCCGGATCGGTAAAAACTGTTACCCCTCGCGCAATTCGCTTCGCCCACGGCATCGGATCAGGCGCTAGGCAACCCCAATCCCCGCGCAGCCACGATATTCTTCAGGATTTCAGTGGTGCCTGCCTGAAGGCTATAGCCCTTGGAGCCCAGGTATGAGTGCGGTGCCATGCCCCGGAGGGGGACTAACTCAGAGTCGTGCACCAGCTGGCCGTACGGACCTAACACCTCTATAGCTACGTTGGCCAGGCGTTTCTCGAACTCCGTGGAATAGGCCTTGGACATAGCGGACTCCCAATTGGGAGTCCGTCCCTCTTCCATCACCGAAGTCACCCTGTAGCCGAGCAGGCGTCCCACCTCGAAGTCAATCTGGAGCTGGGCCAGCTTATGCCGGATCACCGGGTCCTGGCACAGTCCGTTCTCCCGGCTAAACTGAACGATGCCCGCGAAGAGAGGGTAGTTGCCCATGATGCGCTCCATGCCGCTCCTCTCATAGTCGAGCTGATGGAGCACCTGATAGAAGCCGCGGTTCTTCTCGCCTATCAGATACCTCTTGTGTACGCGCACATTGTCAAAGAAGAGGTCGCTCCATGCCTCGGTACCTGTGATGTCCGTCATGGGAATGCGACTCAGCCCGGGCGAACCCGCATCGACTATGAACTCACTGATGCCTCTGTGTTTTGGTGCCTCCGGGTCTGTTCTGGCATAGACGTCGAAGTAGTGGGCAAAGTAGGCGCAGCTGGTCCAGGTCTTCTGACCATTGATTACATAATAATCGCCATCTTCCACCGCCCTGGTCTGCAGAGAGGCCAGGTCCGAGCCTGCGCCAGGTTCACTCATTCCCAGGCCGAAATAAGCCTCGCCCCGGGCGATCCTGGGCAGGAATTCCTTCTTTAGCTCTTCTGAGCCGAAGGACAGTATGGCACCGCCCACCTGACGGTCGCCAAACCAGTGACATGCGGCCGGTGCTCCATAGCGCAGCATTTCTTCAGTGAGGATGAGTCTATCCGTATGGCTGCGACCCTGGCCGCCGTACTCCTTGGGCCAAGTCAGTCCTATCCAGCCCCTGTCTGCCACTCGTTTCGTAAATCCGGGATCAAAGCCCTGTATCCAGGCGTCACATGCAGGTTTCCAGTACCCGCTCTCTATCTCCCCCTCTAAGAATCTGCGCACCTCCTCTCTTAACCGATTCTGCTCCTCGGTGAAGCCGAAATCCATCTTCTGCCTCCTTTGTCAGAGGTTGATATTGGAATACTTCCTCCAAGGCCGGGCCACACATTTGTTTTCCAGAGCATCCAGCGCCCTGTTTATGACTTTTCTGGTGTCGGCCGGGTCTATCACATCGTCAACATAGCCTCTCTCTGCGGCTCGATAGGGGTTCTCGTACATTTCTGAGAATTCCCTTATCCTCTTGGTTCGTACCTCATCGGGCTGATCTGAGTCCCTTATCTCCTTGGCGAAGATGACGCTGGCAGCAGTTTCAGCTCCGACAATGGTGATCCGGGCTGTGGGCCAGGCAAAGACAAAATCTGCGCCGATAGCCTTGTCCAGCATCCCGTAGTGAGCGCCGGCATAGGACTTTCTGATTATGACTGCAATCAAAGGCACGGTAGCATCAGCCCAGGCAAACAGCAGCTTGGCGCCGTGGCGGAGGATTCCTGCCCAGTCCTGCTGAGAGCCGATCAGATAACCGGGAGAGTCGTGGAGAGTGATGAGGGGAATGCCGAACAGATCGCAGAACCTGACGAACCTGGCCCCCTTATCGGCAGCATCAACATCTATGCAGCCCGCCATCCATTTCGGCTGCGTAGCTACTATCCCGGCAGGACGGCCGTTGAAGCGGGCAAAACCGGTGATGATGTTCCGGGCATGGAGCCCCATGGTCTCAAAGAAGTGGCCGTCATCAGCTATCCTCTCGATAACCTGGTACATATCAAAAGGTTCATGTGCATGCCCGGGCAGCAGGCTGATCAGGTCCGCTCTCCTCTCCGGACTATCATCCGTTTCTATGCGAGGAGGCTTCTCCCTGTTGTTGGATGGCAGGAATGACAGAAGTTCCTTACACTTGTCCAGACAATCAGCATCGTCTTCCGCCACTATATGCGTTTGCCCCGACTTGACGGCATGCGCCCTGTAGCCGGAAAGCTCCTCGAGGCTGATTTCCTCCCCGGTCTGCGTCTTGACGAAGGCAGGGCCGGCAATGCCCATGAATCCCGTGCTCTTAGTTTGAATCAGGAAGTCCTGCATCACCGGATGGTATGCCTGCCCGCCAAGACAGGGTCCCATGAGCAGAGCTACCTGGGGCACTATACCGGAGGCCAGGATTTGAGACCTGAACAGCCATCCGTAGCTTTCCAGCGTGTCAATTCCTTCCTGCAGTCGGGCACCTCCGGAGTCGTTCATACCCACAAACGGCCATCCATTCTCCTTGGCGAATTCGATAGCGCGAACGAACTTCCTGCCGTGATATTCTCCGAACGTTCCCGCCATCGCCGTATAGTCCTCCGCGGCAACAACGGCGTTCCTGCCGTTCACCTTACCGAAGCCAGTGATTACGCCTTCAGCTGGTACCTCCCTCCGGTCCATGCCGAAGGCAGTTGTCCTGTGCCTGACGAACAGACCTATCTCCGTGAACGTGCCACGGTCGAAGAAGTAGTCTATCCTTTCCCGGGCCGACATCTGCCCCTTCTTATGGCGATCCTCAATCGCCCCTGGCCCCCCCATCTGCAGAATGCGTTCCCGTTTCCTCTTCAGTTCCTCCAGTGTATCCGTATCCTTATGAGACTCATCAACCATGAGTTGGCCCCCTTATTATCGTCATTCAGGCCACCCGACCCTGACCCATCGTTCGGTTTCCAACACTACTGCGGGCAGTGGTCTCTTGCCTCCGCCTTAGCTGCGCTGGCGAACTCAGTCGTCCGGCACGCTGAGAAACCCAAATAGCCACCGCTCAACCGTGCTATGATATAGCATAGCCACCACCTTTTCAAAGTTCAAACCCGGGACTGAGAACACAGAGGCGCTTCGGCCACATGATAGTGCGCTCTATTGCCATGCTGCGGGCGCCTGCCACCCCACCTACAGAGCTTCGATGAGGGCCCTGGCCTTGTCCATGGTCTCAGTGTATTCAGCTCCGGCGTCAGAGTCATAGATGATGCCACCACCTACCTGGAAGTAAGCCCTGCCTTCCTTGATGAGAAGGGTGCGGATAACAATACTGATATCCAGGTCGCCATTAAAGCTCAGGTAACCGAGAGAGCCAGTGTAGACGCTCCTCGTGGTAGGCTCCAGTTCATCGATTATCTGCATGGCCCGAATCTTGGGCGCACCGGTAACCGACCCACCGGGAAACGTAGCCTTAAGCAGGTCCATGTTGCTCCTTCCCTGGCACAGCCTGCCCACGATGGTAGAGGTAAGGTGAAACACTGTGGGGAAAGCCTCCAGAATAGCCAGCTCGGTGACCCTTACCGTACCGTAGCGGCAGACCCGCCCCAGGTCGTTCCTTTCAAGGTCAACAATCATCACATTCTCCGCTCGGTCCTTGACGCTGTGAGTCAACTCCTCGGCCAGGCGCTCATCCTCAGCAGGATCTGTCCCCCGTGGCCTTGTCCCCTTTACCGGCCGCGTCTCCACCACATCCCCCTGAACCCTGAGAAATCTTTCGGGAGAAGCTCCGACAACTGTAACCTCGGGAAAACTCAGATAGCTGGAGAACGGAGCAGGATTGACCTTCCTCAGCCGCTTGAATAGCTCATATGGCGGGACCGTCACGGCAGCCTCAAGCCTCTGGGAGAGATTGACCTGAAAAACATCGCCAGCGGCGATATACTCCCGCACTCTGTCCACGGCCTTGATGTATCCATCAGGGGTGAAGTTGGACTTAAGCACAACCCTACCGTGTTGCTGGGCAGGCCTAAGTCCACCCCCGCCAGGCCAGGCCGGCTCCAGACCCGGGCCGGGGAGCCTTCCTTCGGCTAGCTTTGCTCCAGAGGACACAGATACTGCCCCAATAGAGGAGCTTTCTGCACCGCCTGAGGCTTGCCCAGCGGACGAGGAAGGGCGCAGCCTGCCCTTCATCTCCTGGATCCTCGTTGTGGCTCGCTTCAGCCTTTGCTCGTCCTGCAACTCCGGGAAGCCTGTGGCAATAACGTATGCCTTCCGTTGCAGGTGGTCCAACCCCAGGATAGTATCGTAGAAGGCGAAGTAACAGTCCGGGAGCCCCAGGTCGTCTACGGTTGTGCACGGCAGGCGCTCGATGAAGTGGCGCAGTTCATAGCTGAAATAGCCTACTGCCCCACCAGCAAATGGCACAGGTAGCGCAGAGTGTTCCAATCTGTACAGCTCCAGTAGCTTACCCAGGACATCAAAGGGGTTACCCTGCTGTACTTCGCGCTCATGCCCACGGACCAGCGTGATTTCCGAGCCCCGACTGCTCATGACGAGAAAAGGGTCGCTGCCCATGAAAGAATAGCGCCCCAGCTTTTGATGGTCCATGCCGCTATCCAGCAAGAAGCTGTACGGCCTGTCCGCGATAAGCTCGAAAAGCTGGGGAGCAGCTGAATACTCCTGGACCTCTTCCACCAAGGGGTAACGATGCTTAAACACTATATAAACGGTACCTATCAACCCTGCAGCACTCTCTTGACGGTGAGGCCAACCTCTGCCGGGCTGGGAGCTACGGCAGCCCCGGCCCCTGCCAGGGCCCTTATCTTCTCCGAGGCCCTGCCGGCACTCCCCGTGATGATGGCTCCAGCATGTCCCATTCTTTTCCCCGGTGGAGCTGTGCTGCCGGCAACAAAGGCGATCACGGGCTTGGTCATCTTGCAGTTGATGGCTTCCGCGGCCTCCTGTTCCATAGTGCCCCCGATCTCGCCTATGAGGACCACGCCATCGGTATCTCGGTCTGCCTCAAACAACTCCAGCATGTCCACAAATGTGCTGCCAGGCAGGGCATCGCCCCCGATGCCGACACAGGTGGATTGCCCGATCCCCAGGCCGGTCAGCTGAGATACGACGTCATAAGTCAGAGTGCCGCTACGGGAGACTACGCCCACCCTGCCGGGAAGATGGATCCCGCCTACCATGATCCCTGCCTTACACTTGCCTGGCGATATGACTCCCGGACAATTGGGACCTATTAGCCGGGTTGGCTTGCCTTTGAGATAGCGGTGCACCTTCACCATGTCCAACACCGGTATGCCCTCGGTTATGCACACCACCAGCGGCATACCGGCCTCAATCGCCTCCAGAATGCCATCGGCGGCAAAGGCAGGCGGCACGAACATGAGACTGGCATTGGCGCCAGTCTCAGCCATCGCCTTCTCCACAGTGTTGAACACTGGCACTCCCAGATGCTGAGTCCCCCCTTTGCCAGGCGTAACCCCCGCCACTACCAAAGTGCCGTATTCCACACAACGCTGGGTGTGGAAGCTGCCTTCTGCGCCGGTAATACCCTGGACCAGAACCCTTGTCCTCTCATCAACGAGGATGCTCATCGTATTGCTCCCTTGGCTGCCTCAACTGCCTTGCGCGCGCCATCATAGAAGTCCCCGGCCTGGATGACGCTTATCCCCGATTCAGCCAGGATGCGCTCACCTTCCTCCAGGTTTGTCCCAGCCAGCCTGACCACCACGGGAAAGGGAATATGCATCTGCTGATAGGCTTCCACTATCCCCTTTGCGATAACGTCCACCCTGGCCATGCCGCCGAATATATTCACCAGCACCGCCCTGGTCCTGGCATCAGCAACAAACATCCTGAACGAGTTCACCACCCTCTCGGCATTGTTAAGCGTGCCGATGTCGAGGAAGTTGGCCGCCCGACCGCCGCAATGCTCGATCAGATCGTTGACTGCCATGGCCAGACCGGCGCCGTTGACCATGCAGCCGATATCGCCATCCATCTTGACATAATTGTTGATTCCCCACTCTCTCGCCTGGACTTCCAGTGGCTCTTCCTGTTCATCGTCCCGCAGCTCTTGAATGTCCTTGTGCCGGTAGAGGGCATTGTCGTCGACGTTGATCTTGGCATCCAGAGGCAGCAGCCTGTCATCAGTCGTTATCGCCAGGGGGTTGATCTCAACGAGCGAGCAGTCCTTATCCATGAACAACCTATAAAGGCCCTGCATCAATCGCGTGGCCTCAGCGACCTGTCCTCCACTCAACCCGATCTCATAGGCTACCCTACGGCCCTGAAATGGCTGAAACCCGATTGCAGGGCCGATGATGCTGCGGAAGATCTTCTCTGGGTTCGACTCTGCCACATCTTCGATTTCCATGCCCCCAGCCGCCGAGGCCATCATCATTGGCATCCGGCTGGCGCCGTCCACCAGCATGCTGAGGTACAGTTCACGCGCCACAGCGCTCGCCTCCTCCACAAGGACCTTGCTGACGGGTACTCCTTCAGGTCCGGTCTGAGAGGTCACCAGTCTCGTGCCGATCATCTGGCTGGCTGCTTTCTCCGCCTCCTCCGGACTACTGGCCGTCTTTATGCCACCCGCCTTACCTCTTCCGCCCGCGTAGACCTGGGCCTTGACTACCACCTTGCCGCCGATGCCGACAGCTATCTCTCTGGCTTCACCGGGAATGAAAGTCACCTTGCCCCTGGGAACGGGAATGCCATATTGGGCCAGGAGTGCCTTGGCCTGGTATTCGTGAACCTTCACATATCTCCTTTATCTCCGATTTTGCCTCGCTTCCCTCTGGCAGAGGGATTAACGGCAACCGGCCACGAGCCGGTGGACGACTTCATTGCCCCGCTGGCGGAGGGGGTGGGATTCGAACCCACGCTCCGATAAATCGGAGAGCGGTTTTCAAGACCGCCACCATAAGCCGCTCGGTCACCCCTCCCAAAGCCAGATTCTACTTCAAAACGGCCTCTTGAAGCAATCTGACTGCCTCTTGCCGATGCCTATGCCACGACTATGACTTGATACGCGTAATATGCGAAGTGCCAGGATCAGCCGCCACGAACACCTAGATGGGCTTGTCTTGGAGGCCGGCTCTCAGGACGGATAACACTTTAAGAAACCACTGGTGGAATAGGTTTCAGGAATCAGTTAGCAGTGCGCAATATGCGCCCATGCACTCGCAGCCCCCCGGCCATCAGTCCTACCAGACAACAGTGACACCCCTGCCCTGGAGGGCAGGAATATGTGTGCCGATCGACGTCGAGCTCAGCGGATTCCAGCGCAGGTCGACATAATCATCTGTACCCAAGCCCGTATTATCCACCAGAGGACCAATGTCGCTAATCTGGTTGCTCCAGAGGTAGAGCACCGACAGATTGGTGAGGTTGGTCAGAGGGGATAGATTGCTTATCTGATTGTCCGCGAGATAGAGCACAGACAGATTGGTGAGGTTAGCCAGAGGGGATATGTTGCTTATCTGGTTCTCCCACAGGCCGAGCTCTGTCAGGTTGGTTAGGTTAGTCAGAGACGATATACTGCTTATCTGATTCGATCCCAGGAAAAGCCGTTGCAGGCTGGCAAGTGTGGCCAGAGGCGAGATATCACTTATCTGGTTGTCGACCAGGAAGAGATACTTCAGGTCAGTGCAGTACTGCAGCCCCGTGAGATTGGTGATATTCTGTTCAGAAGCATCAAGGAATATCAGTCCTTGAAGGTCTGAAGGTTCGATGGGCCCAGTGGGTTTGGCGATAGCCGCCCTGATCGCCGCCTCAAGGTTGGGGTCCGGGAAGTTCACGCCATCTCCTTCTGCCTGGAAGTTCGCGGTGATTGTGTAGTTACCATTCATGGTAATGGTAGTCGACGCAGCATTGGCATTCGCGACAGTGCCCACATCGCCGCTCCAGCCTGAGAACTCGTACCCGGTATCTGCGGTGGCCACGAGATCAACCTCCTCTTCAGGATCATGATAGTAAGTTCCTTCACCGGGAGTGGTTACCGAGCCGCCGCTGGTGCTGGAGATGGTCAGGTTGTACTGGTCAGGCGGTATCAGTTCGAACTTGGCTATGACGGAGTAGTTGCCGTTCATGGTGATGCTGGTCGAGGCAGTGTTGGGATCGCTGACCTCACTCACGTCGCCCTGCCACTCGACAAACCTGTAGCCAGTCGCTGCACTGGCCACCAGGTTGACGACTGTACCCTCCTCCGACGTGAACTGGCCTTCACCGGGAGCCGTTACCGAGCCGCCGGCAGTGCTGGAGATGCTCAACGTGTACTGGATGGGACCCGTCAGCTCAAAGCTAGCCTTCACATTGTAATTGCCTTGTACGCTGGTGATGGTCGTAGAGGGGGATGTTACATCGTCGATGGGGGCACCACCCCCAGCCCAGCTCACAAAACGATAGCCACTGTCTGGCGTGGCCACCAGGCTCACCTCAGCCCCGAAATCGAAATAGTAAGTCCCCTCTCCGGGAGCTGTTACCGAGCCCCCTTCTGTGCTGGAGAACGTGAGCTCGTACTGCGTCATACCGCAACCCGTCACGCCCAGAACCAGCAGTGCCGCAGCCAGGAGCGCGCTCAGCGCTGCTACGTAGTGACGGTTTCCTTTACCGAGCCATAGTTTCATAATCTCACCTCTAGATCCTTACAGCTCCCGGAGGCTTAAGTCACGGAGCGCATCACACTATGCACTGGCCGCACTGCGCTTTGACATCTAGCTGCCAGCTGCAGCGTATCGCTCCCCTCCATCGGCCAAAGAACTCTCTTCGTGCCTTCATGGGGCACGACGCACCACCACCGTGCTTATCCCAACCGCGCCATGCAAGCACTTGATCGCCAGGCCTCTGCTAGCCTCAAGATGCTATTGTACCAACTGGGAGTAGATTGTCAATACCGGTCAAGGCAGCCCCGGCCGTATACTCTGCCGTTGCATGTCTGGGTCATGGCTCAAGCATCAGCGTCCCTACGGTCCTGTCCGGCAGGGAACAGTTCGCCTCCGGCAGGCGCCTACGCTCCCCAAGCAATAGTTTGACGTTTCCTCTAGTTGACGATAAAATGGGGTTGGGTGAGTAAACCGGGTGATCGCCCCGGCTCAGCGCAGCAGGGGAGGAAAGTCCGAGCTCCACCGAGCAGGGTGCTGGGTAACGCCCAGGAGGGGGGACCCTACGGAAAGTGCCACAGAAACACACCGCCAGCGGCCCCGATGTTGTCGGGGCGCGGGTAAGGTTGAAATGGTGAGGTAAGAGCCCACCAGCAGCCAGGAGACTGGCTGGCTAGGCAAACCCCACCCGGAGCAAGACCGAATAAGGGGGCTCGACTTGACCTGGAGCCTCAGGACTGCGAGTCAAGTCTAAGGTGCTCGGCCGAGGCCCTCGGGTTGGTCGCTTGACCCTGATGGCAACGTCAGGGCTAGATGGATGGTCACCACCCCGAATCGCTCGGGGTACAGAACTCGGCTTATAGGTTTACTCACCCGTTGAGTTTGGGGGGATCCGCCGCCTGAGGGTTCTGTGCGGAAGGGGTGGGCCATGAAAAAAAGGGTACCATGGGGTGTTGTGGTTGTCAAGGGGGGCCGTGGTATAATGGTGGTATGCTTCGCTTTATGATCTTCGCTTCGCTTGCCGCGCTGGCGTTGCTGAGTGGGACCGCCGGCGTGGTGGGGGTGACGCCTGGCGAGGACGGCGCCGGTGGGACGGAAACCGCCGAACCGGGCGGATCCGGTGGCCCGGAGGGGGCGGTGGAACCGCCGTCGGCGTCGGTGGGGATCGTCATCACCATGTTCGCCGAGGATGGGGACGGGGCGGAGGGTGCGCGGGCGAGTGTGACGCTGAGGGCGAGGACGGCGCCGGCGGATGAGGGGGGTTAGGGGAAAGGAGCTCGAGGAAAACGGGCTCGGGGTTGTCCTCGAAAAAAAGGGCGGAGCCCTTTCGGGCCCCGCCCCAGGGTGGTTAGTGCGGCGTCGCGTTCTTCCATCCGCCGCCGGAGTGGCCGGACTCGCTGGATGGGTCGAGGCGGACCGGAGTCCGCTCCCGGACCCAGCAGTCGCCGATCTGCCAGCCGGCCTTGCGACAGGCTTCGTGGGCTGACTCAGCGACGCCGTTCCACCATTCCTTAGTGATGCGGTTCATGATGCGATAGACTTTCTTCACGGTAGTCCTCCTGTCGTCTTTGTAGCTCTCGTCTGCGGTGTGCGAGGTCTGCGAGGAAGATCAGGACCTCGGTCTTCCAGGCGATCCACGCGCCGCACTTCGCGTCGGCGAAGCCGGACTGGTGGCAGCCGAGCTTGTCCAGGTAGCAGGTCTCGCAGGGGTTCACGGTGTACCTCCTTTCTATTGATTGGTTGGGGGCGGGGGTCGGACCCGCCCCTGTGGGGGGTGGGCGAGGGTGGTGGTTAGCGGTCTTGACCGGCGAGGCCCATATCGATGCAGTCCTCGGTGGCCTGGATGGCTTTGTTGATGACGGTGGCGAACCGGGTGGTGAGGGCTTCGGTGGCCGTCCTGTTGGGGGCGGTTTGGAGCTGGCGGCGGAGCCGCACGAGGTATTTTAGGGCTTGCTTGTAGGTCACGGTGTACCTCCTTTCTTGATGTTGGCCAGGGCGTCGGCCTCCGCCGGCTTGATGTGCTGGACGCTCCACTCGAAGTCCTTCTCTTCGAACCTGGCGTCTCGGAGCATGCGGCGGACGCGGTTGGCCACCGGCTCTCTATCCTTTGCCGTGGTCACAAAATCGGCAGTGATCTGGACGCGGTAGTGCGGCATTGTTGAACCTCCTCTCGAAGATATCGATCAGGGCCTGGACCTCATCGACCTTGAGGCTCAGGTAGTTGGCGATCTCCCTGGGCAGCCAGCCGGCCAGCCAGAGGACCTTGACGTGCATGCGGGTTTCGAGGTTGAGCATTGAGTTGTACCTCCTTTCTCTATTGGCGGGAGGGGGCCCGGCGCCCCCTCCGGTGGGGTGACGAAGTCACCGTGGTTTGTTGCTGCCGGGCGGGAAGTGCCACTTGTCGCAGGCCTGGCACTTCCAAGCGCGCTTGGGCTGGCCGGTCTTGCGGCTTGTGAACTCGATGAGCTCCATGGAATCGGACTCGCCGCAGTGGTCGCAGATGGGGGCGAGGTTGGGGTCGGCGAGGGTGTTGGAGAGGGGCGTCCTGGGACTTTGTGCGGGGGGCTGCGGCGAGTTTTGGGGGGCGCGGAGCTGGGCGGCGGCGATCTCCCGGGCGGCGTCGGTGGCGGGGGTCCAGGCGGTAGGGAATTGCTGGGCTATGATGCCCAGGTCGGCGAAGATCTCGGCCAGGGTGTCGGCGAAGACGTTGATCCTGGCGTCGCGGCCCTGGAGCGCCACCTTTATTTCGGCGTGGTATCGGCTACCGTTGACGGCCATGGTCATCACCTCCTTTCGTTCTAGCGGTAGTTATGGTCTTACGGGTCACCAGGACGCCGGGGATCTGGGTGACTCCGCTCTTGACGCGGGCCCTGATCTTGGTCATGGAGGGCTCGCAGAGGTCCCTGGGAACACGGTTAGGGTCCACGATCTGTATGTCGTGGTCCTCTCTGTATGTGACGGTGCCCAGGTTTGCGCGGGACGTCTTGTGGACGTCGGGGAGGTCGAGGAAGTCGGGGGGATCTAGGATCTCGCCGGTGGCGGCGGCCTCCTCCATGAGAGCGGCCTGCTCCTCCATGGCCCTGCGCTGCTCGGCCATCTGGAGCTCGAGGAGCTGGGTGCGGTAGTTAGCGAGCTCGCGGTTGACGGTGGTGATGCCCTGGGAGAGGCGGTCCAGGTAGGGCTGGAAGAGGTCCATGACCCTCTTCTTCGCCTGGTCCAGGGGGCGGGTGAGCTCTCTACGCTTCTCGTCGGCCTCCTTGTAGGCGTAACGGGCGGCGATCAGGAGATCCTCCGCGTTCTTTTGCTCCTGGGTGTTGGTGACCTGGGGGTTGGCCAGCCAGCGGAGCAAGGAGTGCTGGCCCTGCTCGAGGGTGGTAAGGGCGTCTTCGACTTCGGTGTCGGGTGAGATTACCTGTGCCATGGCGGCACCTCCTTTGATGTATTCGGCGGTTCGATACGCTCGAGCGCCTTGGGCGGGGGCGTTCAGGCCAGGTCTAGCTTGTGAACGAGGTATCCGTAGGCGATGCCCTTGAGGTAGAAAGTGAGTTCGATCTCGCCGGGCTTGAACGCAGCGGGGTAGGTCCGGCCGTTGACGGTGAAGGGGCGGCAGAGTCGGCGGGTGGTCCGGACCAGGAGCCAGAATAGACGGTCCTCGATGCTTGGGAACACGGTTCACCTCCTTTTTGTTTTGTTTGCGATGCGGTCGCAGATTATGAGGGCGATCAGGACGATCCAGGTGACGCAGATCATCTGGAGGGCTTGGGGGGTTGGCATTTCGGTCACGGCTGCACCTCCTTTGCGACGGGCATTTGCGGGGCTATGGTGGTCTCCTGGATGATGCCGGTCCAGCCGCACCATTCGAGGTTGCAGGCGACGACGGTGGCGCGGTATTCGCTGGGGAAGAGGCCGATGAACACGAACCTCTTCCCCCTGCGCATGATGAGGCAGAACACGGTCATGGCTGCACCTCCTGGGCGTGGCGGGCGCGGACCAGGGCATCCATGGCGCGCTGGGCCCTGAAAACCTTGCGCTTGGCTTCTGACGGGTGGTCACCGACCTGGGGGAGGAAGCATCCCCCGACCTGCCGACAGAGGCTGGGGCAGTGCCCTGCGGCGTGGATCCGCTCACAGATTTCGCCGCGCCGGCGGTCCAGGCGGACACTGAACCGGCGACGCGCCCTTTCGGCGAGCTGGCGCCTGGACCGCCGCAGACCTGCCTCGCAATGATTGACGCGGCTGCAGATGCGCGGGCACTCAAGAGCGCCGCAGAGGCCAGGGGCGAGATGTGGGTAATGAAGCAATACCTGGGACATGGAGCACCTCCTTGCGCAGGCACGCCGGGGCGGCCGACATGCCTGCTGTTTCTTTCTCCCAGGTTGCTATACCCGGCCCGAAGGGCGAAAAGCCCGGGAAGAGGGTAAAGCAAGGGCGGAGCCGACAGGCGACGGGAGGGTTGCGCGCATCGAGGGACGGCGGTTTCTTGCCCCTCTCTCCTACAAAAAACCGACGGAACTTGAGCCGCAACTCGCGCCGGCCAAGGGATGGGCCCCTGGCCAAGCGACCCGCAGGGCCGACGAACCCTTGCTCCGTGGGAGATCGACGGCCGAGCGCTCGCGAGCGGTGACGGACCGGCGACAAGCCGGGGACCAGGGCTAAGCAAGCACCGAGACGAAGCGAGCGCGGGCATGAAACAATAGGGAAAGCAGCAGGCATAAACAGGGGCTGGCCCGCGAAGCCGCGAGGCCTATCTGCGCCTGCGGCGCTTCGGCGCAGTCCAGCGTGGCGCCGTCTCCGGCCGGAACGGCCCTGCCGCAGCCGGCCCTTTCGGCGCCGGCAAGGCCCGGAGCGAACCGCCCTGCGCCGAACTCTGCCTCACCCTTTCGGCGCTGCGGTGAGCGACCTCGCCGACCCGGCTGGCCGGGTCCACGGAGGCTGAAAAGGGGCAAGAGTAGAACGCGGCGAAAGCGGACGTCTCCTTGCCCTGGCGCCTTTCGCCGGCGGGCCCTCAAGGCATAGGCCGTGAACCCGGGAACGAGCTATGCCTCCCTTCGCAGCAGGCGGCCTTCTGGCCTGGTGCGACCGCCGGCGCCCTCCGCAAAGGTGAAGGAGCGGACGCCGCCGCCCACCCTGTGCGCCCCTTTTGAGCTGTAGCGGTACGGGTACCTGTACGCGAAGCGAGCACTGGCCGGCGTAACGGATTTTCTTCCTTATTGCTCCCCGACGGCCGGGCGAGCTGAGCTGCGCGTGTGCGGGCGGAGGGGGGTGGTGCGTGGGGAAAAAAGAGAGGGCCGACGGATCAACCGCTGGCCTCGTTTACGATGCGCACATGGTACAGCCATGAGCGCCGGCCGCGCACAAAGCCCTGCAGCACGCGCCACCACTGCTCGGCCGAGCCGAACCCGCTGTACCGCACGAATGGCCGCAGGTCATCGACGGACCGGACCTCGCCGAGCTTGCGCCTGTAGCACCGACCGACGCCATCGACCCATACGTGAGCACACGACATGTCATAGCCGCGCGCCGTGTAAACCTGGCCGTGCCGCAGCAAGCACTCACGCACGCACCGAACCGAAAACTGTATTTTCTTCATGACTGCACCTCCTTTTCGCCCCTGGGTAGCAGCCGCCCTTGTTGTCAAGGCGTTTACAGCGCCCTTCGGTCCCTCCGCGTGCCTTGACAACCTCCTGGCTGCTATAACCCTTAGAAGGAGGTGCAGCATAGAAAATGCTCGGGTGCGTGCGCTTGCGGCGGCACGGCGGTGGGGCGCGGGTGGGTCCCTCCGGGTGGGCACCTGACAGGCCTGAAGCACGCCTGGCTTCTATGGAGCTGGGGTGGTGCGGTGAGGGGTGGGGCGACTGATCCGGGCCAGGCGATGCCGGGAGGGCCTGTCTTTGGTGCAGGCGGTGAGGGGTTGACGTCGGGTGGGCACCGGAGAAGCGCGAAGCTGGCTTCTCTTTGGTGCAGGTGGTGGCCGGCCGCGGCCCGGCGGGCTGACTTCAGCGCCGTTGCGGTGCGACGGGACGGGAAGAACGACGGGCGAACATGCCGGGCGCGATCATGACGGCGGCGTGGCTGGAAGGCCGACGGGGCGCGGGCCGGCGCGGCGACGCACGGTAGCGGTGACGATGACGATCGGTGACGGTGGCGGTAACGGTAGCGCTGACGGAACGAGTGTGGTGGTGGTGTGGTGGTGGTGGTGTGGTACGGAGGCGGTGGCAAGATAACAAACCGACGAGGGCGGGCGCCCCTGCCTCGAGGCGGCGGGCGTGACGAGCGGAGCCGTCGGGCCGAACCCAGCGATGAGTAGCGAGCCGGCCGCCGCCGTCGCCCGCCCGAAGCCTGCGGCGGCGTAGCCGACGCCCTGGATGACCCGATTGACCCAGGTGACTGCGGGCTGACACGAAGATGACCCTTCGGAAGATGACCGTTGGGAAGAGGTGTGGTGTGGGGGCCCGGGAGACCTTCCCGATTAGGCCGGGTGACTGGGTTGGCTTGGTGAGTGCCCTTGCTGAGTGGGTGTGGTTGGTGTGGTGTGTGGATGGTGCTGGGGAAGGGGTAGCTGAGCGCCGTGCTTCTTGGCCTCATGGACCATGCGGCGTGTCCAGGGTGATTGCCTTGCGAGGTGTTGTGCTTCGGCGAGGGTGTAGGTGATGGCTTGGCTTGGTGTGTCGGCCAGGTAGGAGTCGTCGAGGACGAACCAGACCTCGTCGTCGAAGTAGGTGGCTTTGAAGCAGTTAGGGTTTGCGGGCGTTGCGGTGTTCAAGTTGATCGAGTTCATGGATGAGCGCTTTGAGTTTCGCCGGGATCCTTTTGGTTGGCGCTGCGTAGGTTGATGACTTCTGTTTGAAGTAGCGGCTTTGTGTGACGCTCTTGGCGATCCGCATCTTTAGGTCGTTGATGCGTGTTTGGATTTGGGGGTTTGTCTGAGCGTTGTGTTTGTTTGACTCCCCCTGTTTGTGTTTGGGTCCTCTTGTTGTCAAGGCGGTTGTATTCTCCAGGGGGGTGTCAGAGTTCGGGCGCGAATTGGAGGCAGTGGAGGCAGATGGTGCCGACGCGGCGCCAGCGGCGGTTGATGCGGACGTAGCAGGCCTTGACGTCGCCCTTCCGGATCCGGGGGTTGGTCCTGGAACGGGGCGCCCTGGGGCAGAGGTAGTGAGGCTGGAGCTTCATAAGTTGAAGGTATACCATAAGGGCGCTGGTTGGCAAACGCCGGCGTTTTTTTCGGAAAACGAGTCATCGGGCCCCCAGGGTGAGGGTGTGCTGGTAGCGTGGCCGGCGCCGGTCCAGGGCGATCCGATCGCCGAGGACGCGAAACTTGCGGGCTGATATGCCGCAGCGAGGGTCCGTGACGTCGATGACGTCGTAGGGTTCCAGGCCGACGTTGGCAGGGGTGGTGATGGCGGCGGGGGTGGCCTGGAGCTCGGCCAGCCGGAGGATGGCCAGGGCCCTCTCCTCCAGGCGGGCGATGACGTCCAGGTTGGGGTCGTAGGCCTGCTCGAGGATATCGATGCCGTCGTGCAGTAGATCCCAGTCGAACTCGTCGTGGACCAGCCGGTCGGCGGAGGCGTCCCTGCCCAGGGCCCGGGCGCGGGACAGGGTGACAGCATGGCGGTAGCTGCCCTGGAAGATGCGGTGGGCGTCGGGGCCGTAGCTGTAGGCGGAGGCCTCGGTGGGGCGGGGGTCCTTGGTCTGCGCCAGGCCTCCGGGCAGAAACATGAGTCGGTCGGGGACCAGGGCCAGGAGGCGCCTGAGGACCGTATCGCCGGCCGTGCCCGGGGTTATGGTAAAGTCGGGGTAGAAGTTATCGATGGCCGAGGAGCGGGGCTGCGGGGGGTCGGTGGTGAGACGGAGTCCTACCCGCGCCAGGACGCGGTACATGATCTGCCAGACGCTGCGGGGGGAGCTGGCGTCCTTATTCCAGCGGAGCTGATGCCTGGGGGTCCAGGACCGGAGCAGGCCCCAGCCGTCGGTGGCGGTGATGATAAACAGGGACCGCCCGGGGCCGTGGGTGTACTCCCAGGACTCGATCCACAGGGTGGCGAAGTCGAGGGTCTCGTCTCCGGCACTGGTCCGGTAGCCGAGCTCGAGATCGAGCCGGGCGCGAAAGCGAAGCGAAGCCAGGGCGCCGGCGCCGGGGGTCGAATACTGGCCTTTGGAGTTGTTGAGCTCCAGGCCGAGGGTGCCCGGGCGGTTTACTGTCAATGAGGTTATATCCGGGCTGAGGTCGATGGCGGCCATGGGCGCCCTGGCGGCCCTCCACACTCCGGAGGGCATCTCCATCCACCAATAGGCGGACGTGGTTGCGAGCCTGAGGCCGTAGTCGGGGGCGATATCCAGGAGCGGCGCCGGCTCGGTGAAGGTGGTGTCGGTCCAGTCCGTCCCCGGGACCACGTGGCAGGCCAGGGGACGGGTGTAGGCGGTTGTGCCGGCGAACTTCTCGGTCAGGGTGACGCGAGACGTCTCGTAGGACTGGGCGGAGGCCGGCAGGTGCACGTCGGGGTAGTGGAAGGTGAGGTCCTCTCCGTCGGGGGCCATGAGGAAGCTCTCCAGGGCTCCGAAGGACCAGAGGTCGCTAAACCAGGTGCGGAACAGGTTGTGGTGGTTGTAGGGGCTGGCCGACTGCTTGCCGGCGAACACGATGTTGCAGCGGGGCCCGGAGGAATCGTAGGTGGCTCCGATGCCGTAGGTGTTGGTGATGACGATGGGCTCGGGAGGCGTGTAGGACTTGACCTTCTGGCTGGTGACCTGGGTGTCGGTATCGAGGCGGATGCCGTTGATCTCGTCGGCCTTGAGGGCGAAGCAGATGACCGTGCTGGACGTGCCCCACCAGCAGGCGGCCAGGGAGAGCACGTCGGCATAGTCGACCAGGAGCTCGTCGTCCCAGTTGCTGCCGTAGTCGTGGGTGTAGATCTTGATGATGGCGTTGGGGTAGGGGATATAGCTGGAGGTGGTGCGGCAGAAGATGTAGACCCGGGACCCGGAGGCTGTGATGGCGCAGGGGCCCTCGCACTCGGTGAGGACCAGCTCCCAGGTTGAGTAGTTGGACGTCGGGCCGGGGTTGGTGATCCTCTGGCGGTAGAGGTTGGTGCCGTCCACGCGGAGCCGCCACATGGCGCCCTGGTCATCGAAGGCGATATCGTGCTGGCCCTGGGCCTCGGTACCGGAGTAAAGCCTCTCCCAGGACAGCCTCTTGACGCCCTGGTACAGGTCCGAGACGGTGGCCTTGACGCAGGGCAGCCGGTGCGGGCTTTTCTGGGCTGCCTCGAGGGTGGGGGTGAGCGTTTTCATGCGTTAATAACGTTAATAACTCCCTTTTCCGCTCTTACCTTAGGAAGGAGATGATAGCGGCGGCGATGGTGATCCAGGCCAGGGCTCCCAGGGCGCGGCCGGCCATGTAGTAGTGGTGCTCGGAGACGATCTCCCTCTTGAGCTCGCAGAGGATCTCCTTGTGGCGCGGGGGCCAGGGGCAGAGGACCTCACAGAGTCCCTGGACCAGGGCATGCCACTCCTCGTGCCTGTCCAGGAAGTGACGGGGCTCGATGCCTCTGAGAAATCCCCTGGGCTGTTGGTAGCTCATTTCCTATTCCGTGGGCTCCCCCGGCAGGATGGGGAGCGGGCGGTCGTAGCCGAGGTCGCGGAGGGCCTGCAGGTGTACCAGGGCTTCGATGGCCAGCTTGACGGCTTCTCTCCTGTCGTCGGGGTCATACTGCGGTCCTCCGCATAGCAGGTCTGTGAGGATTTCGATTGCTTTATCTAGTCTCATATTCACCTTCCTTGCCTCCCTTCGGCATCTCCTGCCTCAAATGGTGTAGCGGGAATCCAGTAGCATCGCAATAGAACGGATAATAGCCAGCGATGTCTGGACTTTCCCCGAGATTATCCTTCAGGAACACCGGGACGCTCGCCTGGTCCGCGGCCTCGACGATCTCGGTGATCCACTCGACCTTCGGCGTGGTGGCCTTCCGTACTGGGGTCTGCTGGCCTATGATGATCCAGTCCACGGGTCTATCTGAGATCGAATACTCGATTGCCCGGAAGACCTCACCATCCCAATCCAGAAGAGGCTCTACCGATATGAACTTCACCTTTGCATCGACCTCATGCAGCCAGTTATGTGCGTCGATGAAATGCAGCGTATCAGTCGCCGTCACCCCGACCCAGCAGTTCTCAGGAAAGCTCCACGTGATAAGGTTCTGCGGCTGCTTCGTCAAGAGATAGAAGCGGTCCATCGGATCACTCGTGATATAGTCAAAAATCTCCTGCTGCCACTCTTCGGGCACCCAATCACCAAAGAGCTCACCCATGTCGCAAACAAAAATCCCCTTTGGCTTTCTACCGCTCAGACTGTCCCACCAAGCACCAGAAGGCTTGATATCCTCCAACCTCTCTTCCCAGAACCGAGGATAGAAGGGGTCAGTAACGGCTGCGTTCCAGACATCACTACTCGGAGCGAGGACGCCGCCCAATGTGTACCTCGTCCTCAGCCGTCCATGCGCCAGCCTATGAGCATAGCACGGGAAGCCCCCACCTTTACAAAGGCCGTTGACATGGTTCAGGCAGCCGGTGATAGGATTCCAAGTGTAGCCCTGGCTGCCATCAGGGTTCTTTACCCACTCGATTAATGTTTTGTTCACTTCTCCTGCTCGGTCTCGCCTGGGAGTGGATCTGAGGTAGTAAGGGGATAGGGCAAAGTTCGGTCAGCATTGACTCGCTTCAGCGCCTCAATGCCCAGCAACATCGCCTTAGCGTATTTGTGGTAAAACCCTTGTGCAACTATTGCCTGGTGTAGTTTTAACTCCTTAATGGCTTCTTCTAGTGTCATTGCTGTTTGTTCTCCTTCCTGTGCATGTATGTACGCTCGCCGAAGTACCACAATATACAGGGGATGGCCAGGCTGATGAACCAGGGCGGGGGCTCGATCTCCGCCAGGACGGCGCCGGCGATGGTGCCGGCGAATATGACGGTGACGATGGGCCGGGTGGCTGCCCTGGCCGTCTCGGCGACTGCGTTTTGCCGCGCCAGAGGGCACTGAGAGGCCGAGGGCGGCCCCTGTTTTGCCTGGGCCGTGTCTTTCATGCCAGGTCCTTGAGGGTTTCCGGGACCTCCCTGTCGGCCTTGCGGTAGTGGTTGGCCAGGTGCCTGGCGGCTCGGGCCTTCTGCTCGCTGGGGGCCTCCACCTGCTGCCCGCGGTGTCCGCCCGGGCTGAGGGCGGCGACTGCTGCCGGCATGCGGTCCCAGTCCACGGTGGCCTCGATATCGAGGCGGCCTCTGAGGGCCCGCCAGATTGACCTGGTGTGATGGGGGAGCTTCCAGGTGTCGGGATCCCGGGCGTCTCCCACTATGGCGAAGGCCTGCCGGGGTAGCCCTTCCTTGCTTAGCTGCTCGCTCATTTGGGTCCTATGTCATGGCGGCCAGGGTGGCCGGGATCGGCCTGCCGGCGTTGTGGTAGTGCCGGGCCAGGTGCCGGGCTACCGCCAGGCGCTGCTCGGGACTGGCCGGTACGGGCGGCCGGGTGTAGGACCCGCGCAGAGCTGCGATGGCGGAGGGCATGGCCTCCCAGTCGATGGCCCCTTTCCTGGTGTGGTGCGGATAGTTCCTTAGCTCGCTCATTTTATGCTCCTTAAGGCGTGAATACTGCTATGATGACGGCATCCCTGGGGTTATGGCGTGGCAGGGCGAGGATGACGTGGCGGCCGGCGACCATCTCACCGGCCGCGATGTTCCTGGCCACGGGCACGGCGTCGAAGTAGGTGCTGGTGGACGACACGAGCTGGACCTCCGCGGTATGGGTCCCGCTGTCGAAGCCCTTGAGTATGCCCACTTCCAGCATTTGACTACTCCTCTACGTACAGGTCGCGGGTGCGGACGCGGCTGGACCAGGCGATGCGCTTGAGCTCGGCCTTGTACTGCTGGAGGCGCTCCTTGCCCCAGTCGCGGTAGTTGATGGTGGCCCTGTCGCCGGACATGGTGGCACGGTCCACGGTATAGGCGGAGATGGACATGGCCAGGTAGCCGGTGGTGCCCAGGATAATGATCTCCGCGTGCTCCTCGGGGATGGTAGTGCTGGTGGTGGTAACCTCATGGCGCTTGGTCCAGCGGACGCGGGCGTCGCTAACTCCATCTCCCTCGGAGGTCATGGTGAGGTGGCCGGCCCAGTAGTTGAAGCGCTGGTAGTAGGGCGGCGACTGGTCCACGGGGTACTCGACGGAGAGGACCTTAATGAGGGCGGTGAGGCTGGAGATGTCGATCTCGCGGCTGGAGGCGGTGGTGGCGACGTCGTCCTGCTGCTCGATGGGCGCGCGGAGGGAATACTCGTCGACGACGCGCAGAAGCATATTCTCGATGTCGTTGTCGGACCACAGCTGCTGCGCCGGGTCGGTGTCCATGAGATCTTCCCGGACCCTTTCTCTGAGCTCGTTGAGGTTCATGCTTTAGCTCTCCTTTCTGTCGACCTTGTCCGAGGGGGAATGGGGGAGGGTGGGTCGATGGCACCCTCCCCCTGCGACAAAGGAGGTGCGGAAAGGACCCGCCAGGGGGCGGTCAGGTCCCTGGCAGGCCGGCATTAGTCGGTCACTCCTATGAGGGCTGCCCTGGCCACGACATTGAAGTCCACCAGGGAGCAGTACCACTTGAGGCGGTGCCTGGTGGCGTCCTTGGTCTCCAGGGTGCCCACGCGCTCGATCTGTATGCCCTGGTTGGTGGCCCCGCAGACGGCGCCCTCGCCGAAGCGGAGGGCATAGATGGTGCTGCAGGTCCCGCCGGTGACGGCCGTCTCGTAGCCGGACGTGAGGACGTGGGTGTCGAGGATCCAGTCGTTGATGGCAACGGGGATGCCGTTCCACAGCTGGATGAAGTTGCCCCACTGGTCACGGTCCGTCTCGATGGCGAAGCCGGCCGCCCGGGCCAGCTCGTTCATCTTGCGGCGGCTGCGCCGGCTCATCATGAGGATATCGGGCTTGCCGCCCTTGACGGCGTCTATGAGGTGGTCCACCTTGGAGAAGGTGAGGGTCCCGCCGGTGCCGCCCATGGTGACCACCTGGTCGCTGGGCCCGCCGGTCGCTATGAGCTTGACCAGGCCGTCGAAGGCGTTGGCGTCGACGGTCTGGCCGGTGAGGTATGTGGCGGTGGTACCGTAGACCAGGGTTCTCTCGAACTCGTGCCTGAGGGACTTGGCGGCCAGCTCGAGGACTGCAGCCTCGATATCCTGGATGTTAGACCGGGTCTGCCTTATGAAGTTATCCAGGTCGGCGTCGCGGCCGAGGATGGAGAGGGTGGCGGTGAGCGGGTCGAACTCGGGAGCGGTGGGCTGGTCCCAGGTGCCCAGGGGCGGGAACCACTTGGCGGCGGCCAGGGCCTTCTCCCTGTTGTAGGTGAGGCCGTTGCCCTCGATCTCGATGAAGGGCGTGACCTGGAGTATGGGGCTCTCCTTGAGGATGGTCTCGATGACGCCTCTCAAGAGGACGTCGTTGGTGAGCTTTGCTGATTCGGCTAGTGTTAAAGCCATTAGCTAGTTCCTCCTTGCGATTGTGATAGGCCCAGCTTGATCTTCTCCGCGGGGGAGAGGCTCTCCAGGTCGATGGCCCTGGTGGGGGCTCCGGCCGGCACGCGGGTGTTCCTGGCCTCGTTCTCCAGGCTGGCCTTGACCGCCTGGGCGATGGCCTGGGCCTTCTCCACCGAGGCGTCTATGTCCTCGATGGTGCTGCCGGCGATGGTCTCCGGGGGCAGAGACGGGTTGGCCGCCTTGACGGCCTCCAGGTATTTCTGGACGGCGGCGCCGTGGGCCTCCTGGAGGGTGGTCCGCTCGGCCTGGGCGGCTTCGCTGAGCTGCCTGGCTTCGCTGAGTTCGGTCTGGAGGAGGGCGATATGCTCGTCCTTCTCGGTGAGGGCGGCCAGGGCCTCAGCGGCTGCGGTCCTCTCCTCCTCCAGCTGGGCCCTGATGGACTCCAGGTCCTCTTCCGTGGATACGCCGTCGGTCTCTGCGGGTGCGCCCGGGTTCTCCTGGGGTTCCTGATCTTGCTGTTCGTTGTCTTGTTCCTGTTCTTCGGGCATGTTTCCTCCTGTGAGTTGCTATTCGGGCACTTCCATCTCCGGGGCCGTCGCTCTCTCTCTCGCTCCGCCTCGGGTGGAGCGTGCCTGGAACTCCTGGTTCATTTCCAGGATCCTTTTCCTCTCCTGCAGCCAGCGGTCGAACTCCTCGTCGGGGTCCTGGATGTTCATCTGGTCCATGGCGGTCCTGCGGCTGTGTACTCCCGCCTGGACCAGGAGCTGCTCGGTCTGGGCCTGCCGGTCGGTGTCCTGCGGCAGTATGGGGCCCCAGACCATTCGGTGGTTGACGTCGTGAAAGTCGTGCTTCATGTAGATCTCGGCCAGTGTGATGATCATGGCGTTGCGCCGGTAGTAGACGTTGGTGCGGACCAGGCGCTTGCGGATGACCTTCTGAATGAGGGACCCGAGCTCGATCCTGAGGGCGGCTCCGGAGAGCTCCCGCTCCACGCCGCCCCAGGCTGCCCGGGGCGTCTCCGAGACGTCGTGCATGGTGCGGTAGACGTGGTCGATGTAGTCGATGTGCAGCCTCACTCCTCCACCCTGGAGTAGATCGAGCAGGTAGGCCTTGGCGTCCTCGGGTATGGTCCACAGGGCGCCGGGCTGGACCTTGATGTCCTCGGCCTCTGAGACGTTCTCCAGGACGGCGATGGGGTTGCCGGAGAGCTCCAGGATCCGGGATAGCTGGGAGAAGGCGCGGTTCAGCTCCCTCTGGGGCTGCATGATGACGGGGATGTCGGACACCCCCCAGAAGTGCTTGGGATCGCGGACGTTGGGGAAGATGATAAAGGGGATAAAGCCGTAGGGGTTTGGCCTGGACTCTATGAGGGCGTTCTCGATATAGAGCGAGAACTCGTCGGCGGTCCACAGCTCGGTGACCGTGGCCGTCTTGCGGCCCGGGTCGCGGCCGTAAAGGACCGTAACCTCGTCCTGGTCCAGGGTGTACCGTGAGGCCACGCGCCAGACGCGGGACAGGTCGTCTCCGATCCACCAGGCGAAGATCCCGGAGACATCGGGGGCGGTGACCCTGATGCGCTTCTGGTCGGCATCCCAGGTGACCTTGTAGCAGCCGTCGCCCAGGACGGCGGTGTCGACCTCGGTCTCGTAATCGAGCTGGTCCAGGTTGTTGTCGTGGCGGACCTGGTTGATCAGCTCCTCGGCCCGGCGGGCCCGGGCCAGGGCGTCCTCTCCCTGGGCGGCGGGGAAGCAGGTAAAGCTGGCGCCGTGCATGAGAAAGCTGGTGACCTTGTCGACCACGGCCTTGGCATAGTTAAAGACCAGCTGGCGGTGTCGGGTTCGCGTCTCCCAGTGCTGGCCCTGGTAGAAATTGAGGTTCTGGAGGTATCTGGCCCGCCGGTCCGTGTCGATGCGATTGAGGTGGGCTGGGTTGAAGTCATTCATCTCTGAGTCCTCCTTTGGCTGCCCTGGGGCGGAAGTCCCTGGCGGCCTCGGCTGTGAGTGCCAGGCTGACCAGGAAGTCGTCGTGTCCCTCCTGGGGATCGACGTAGAAGTTCATGGTCTGGTTGGGGCGGTACTGGGACCTGGCCCTTTCCAGCTGGAGCGTGAGCTCCTGGTACTCGGGGGACCCGTCCTTCTTATAGATACGCAGCCGGCCGCTGTTGACCAGTGATAGCAGCTCAAAGCCCATGTCGGACTTGCTCCTCTGGGTAAAGGTGAACGGGACGATGCGGCTGCCGAGGTGGCTCCTGAGGAAGCTGGCGACGGGCTGCCCGATGCCTGTGCTGTCGACCAGGACCTTGTGACAGCCCCAGGCCTGGAGGATGCCCACCATCTGGCCGTAGAGCTGGCTGTGCGGTGTTCCGGTCCAGTGGTAGTGCTCCACGACCTTGACGGCCGGCTCGGTGAGGGGTGCCTGGGACCTCTGGGTGGTGTCGACTTCGGCTATAGTGATGACTGTGGAGTCCAGTTTTGAGCGAGCTGAGGCGAGGGCCTGTTCCTTGGTCTCCTCGCGCTCGCCGGCGAGGTCGATGCCTGCAACGTAGGTCTTGCCGGGCTCGGGATCCTTACGGCGGGGGTATGTGCCGGCAAGGGACACGATCTGCTGCCTGGTGAGGAAGCCGCCGCCGCCGCGGAGTGGAAGAAGCAGGTACTGTGTGCGGAATAGCGGGTGGTCCTCGCCCAGGCGGTCGCGCTCGGCCTCTACGTAGCGGCCGTATTCGGGGTTGTGCCTGGCGACGTCCTGCCAGTCATAGCGGAAGTGGCGCTTGATGCCGTCCCTCCGCTCCAGCTCGAGGTTGGTCTGCTTGACCTCTTCCAGCAGGGTGGTGTCATCCCAGGTGGTTCCGTAGTGCACGGTGGTGACGTTGGTAGAGGACCCCATGGGTCGGAACTCCTTGCTGTACTTCTCCTTGCTCACGTCCTGGGACTCGTCGATCTCCAGGAGAATGTCGGCTGTGTGGCCGACTACAGAGGCATGCTCGTCGGCGGAGAGGAATACGGCCCTGGCCGCTCCCAGGGTGAGTATGTACCCCATCTCGAGGCGGTAGGTGCCGTCGAAGCCGAACTCTTCCAGGCGGTCCTTGAGGCGGGCGATGGAGACGATGGTCTGGGGCTTGAAGGTGGGGGAGCACTTGACCAGGCTGCCGCCTTGGGCCATGTAGAGGGTGAGGAGGAGCACTTCCAGGTGTGCTGACAGCTCGTTCTTGCCGCCCTGGCGGGCGATCTCGACGGAGAGGGTGAGGCCTTGGCCGTCCCGGATGCTGTCCAGGACGGCCCGGGCTACCTCCTGCTGGTAGGGCCTGAGTTTCATCTTGATAGCTTTGCGCCGACGGCTATGCCGACGCCGAGGGGCGCGGCCACGTCGGTGAGGACCTTCTGGATGGCCTCCTTGAGGGTCTTTTTCTCCTGTCTGCTGATCTGGTAGCGGGTCCTTACCAGGCGGGCTATGACGTTGGCCGCCTGGAGGTGTAGGTCGATGCGGTCCGGTGAGTTCTCTATGAGCTGACGGAGCTTCCAGCGGAGGATGGCGATCTCGTCGTCGATGCCCTCGAGGTCCATGAGCTGCTGAACCTCGAGTTGCTCGGCCTCTGTGAGGGCCCGGGAGTAAAAGCCGTGCTTACGGGCGTTCTGGTTTCCGGCGGGTGGTCCTTTTCTTGCCATTGATGCGGTCCTTCTGCGCGGCCTTGGCCTTGAGCATGCCGTACACGAGGACGTGGGCGGCCAGGTCATAGCGCTGTGCTTTGAGTGCGAGCGGGAGAACCTTAGCTTTAGCTTTCATGGTGTCGGCCTCCTGTGCGTGTTTGGGTAAGGTCCCGGGCGAACTTCTCGGTGACTGCGCGGGCGATCCAGGTCCCGATATCGAGGCCGGCAATGGCGGCTGCGGATTTGGCCATGCGGCGGGCCTGGGGCGGGAAGTTACGGATGTGGTAGCCCTTGTCCTTTGTGTTAGCGGTCTTGGTGTTCATGTTCCCTCCCGGCTAGTATTGCGGCGGTGTTGGCGGCGGCGATGGCCGCGTAGGACGTCTTGGCGTCGGGGGTGATCTGGTAGCGGGTGTTGCGGCTGTCGCCCAGCCTGGTGATGGTCACGGACGCAAAGTTGGTGTCGTGCGGTCGCGGTACTGTCCTGAGGTCGGTCATGACTTGGTCTCCGAATTCCCAGGCCGCCGGCTGGTTGTCAATGAGGAGGCGGGCCTGGTAACGCCATCGTGTGGGGAGGCCTGCGAGGCAGTGGGGGCATCCCTGGCCGAGGCAGAGCTCGCTCCTCTGCCCGGTCCAGTGTTTGGGGACGCTCTTGATGGATGCGAAGTCGATGCTGGCATGGACGCTCTCTCCCTCTTTGATCCTGAGCCACTGCATTGCCTCTCCTCCTGTCGGCCGTATTCGGGCGGGGGCGGGGGGAAGGCACACTCACTGCTGTGCACTCTAACCTTCGATGTCTCCCCCGGCGTTCCCCCATGTCGTTCATTGCTTAAGCTTAAGCTTAAGCGCTTAGACTTACACTTCTTACTATCAGGTATTGAGCTTACGCTTCCGCTTTCGTCAAGCAGGGCGATCGCAGACTGAAGGTGCGAGGGTAGCAGGTCCAGGTAGACGGCGGTGGTGGATATGTCGGCGTGGCCGAGAAGGGCCTGGACTGCGGTGATGGGGGCTCCCTGCTCGAGAAGGCGGGTGGCGAACTGGTGGCGGAGGCTGTGCGGTGTGAGGTCGGTGATGCCGGCGGCCACGGCGTATTGCTTGACTATGGTATAGAGGCGCTTCCGCTGGAAAGGAAAGAGGCTGTCGGTGGGCTTGATGCGGTTGGACGCGATGTGCTCGGCCAGGGGTTGCCGGAGGACCTGGCTGAGGGGGATGGCGCGGTCCTTGCCTCCCTTGCCCCTGCGGACCAGGATGAAGTCGGGCGTGATGTCGCAGGGGCGGAGGTTAAGCAGCTCGGATGCGCGCAGGCCGGTGAAGGCCAGCATAAGGAGTATGAGCCTGTCCCGCGCCTTGTTCCTGGACCAGCTGTCGGTGCGGGCGTCGATGGCCTGGAGCATTGACTCGAGGTCCTGTCGGGAGTGGTACTGGGGGAGCTGACGGGGCCTCTTGAACTTGAGCTTGAAGGGTATGCCCTGGTACTCAAGGAAGGGTTTGATGGCGTGGTAGTATAGCTGTATGCTGCGGGGGCTGTAGGCGTGGGTCCTGAGGTCGGCGAGGAAGGCCCGGGCAGCCTGGGGCGAGATGGGCCGGCGGTCCAGCCAGGTGGCGAAGGTGGTGAGGCACTGCCTGTATTTGGCGATGGTGGTGGGTGATAGGTCCGGGTTAAGTTCGACCTCGCTGAGGTAATCGTGTAGCAGGGCGACGCTGTAGCCTGGCGGCTCTGCTGGCACCGGTAGTACCCCCCAACCCGTCCCGTGATCGCTAGTCAGATGGGAGCTGCTAGTGGGGTGTGTATGGTAGCGGTTGGGGTTGGGTGGTGTCAAGGGGTGGGCCCGGGGCCGGCCTGAGGTGAGGGGACACATAACTCGGCTTACAGGTTTACTCACCCGGAAATATTTCCCCGGGGCGCCTGTTCGGCAGATGACGCAGATGAGGCTCGAACCTTGAGCAGGGGACTATCCAAGGTGGAGGTAAGGGCGGAAACGGCATCTCAGCAGGGATGGGCGGATTTGTTAAATCGGGGCCCGGGCGGTAAACTCCTTCTATCATGGATGATATACCGCCCAAGCTTCGCGATTTCGTTCTCTTCTGTGCTCAGAGGCGGAGCCCGGAGTGGCCAGCCATTTACGATGAGATGACCAGGGTTGCCGGGCGCAAATTGTTCCAGGGCCTGGGCTACACAGAGCTCAAGCAGATGGGGTTGTCTTTTTCTCTGTCAAGCGTAGACAGGACCATCCAGCTGGTCAGACAGGTCACGTCCCAACGCCAGCACTGAAAGGCCGTAGGCCCTACGGCACCATGCCTATCCACAGAGAAGCCAGAGCAGTGACGAGCAGTCCTAACTGACGGTTGCGTACCGTCTTAGGGCGATCGAGGCATAGCCAACTACCCGTGAAAAATCGCCGCTCGTATCCCCACTGGTGGCGTATTTCAGCAAGCTGGCTCTACCGGCCTTCATCTCCTTGGTCGCCACAATGGCCGAAGCCACCGGACCATACCCGCACATGGTGCAGTCGAGACGCTCACAGCGCCTGTACAATTCTTCCTCGTCAAGAGCAACGACGGCCTCGATCAGAGAGCTATCCTTCTGCGCAGCAACCGCGTAAGGTTCATAATGTGTGAAATCGCTGCTGGCGATGATTATCGCGTTACCGCCCACAGCGGAGATGGCCCTGCCCACAGCCCGGGCGGTTTCAAGGTCCTGGGCTAGCATGGCTATGGGCACTATCTTTACGGCCATATGCAGGTGTTGAAGCCAGGGGAGCTGTACCTCAATGCTGTGCTCATGAAGGTGAGCAGTCTCGTCTGCCCCGATCACCCCTCCCAGAAGCTCCCGGGTAACCTCCTGATCTACCTCCACCGTACCTAAAGGAGTATTCCAGCCACCACCTGTCCACATAGAAACAGGATAACCGTACCCGGTGTGATTGGGTCCCAGTATGATCGCCGTATCCGGCACTCCATCTTCGGCGAGTTCCTTGAAGGCATGGGCTGCCACCGGCCCGGAATAGAGATAGCCCGCGTGCGGTACAACGACGGCCGTAATCTCCCTCGGCCCCCTGCTATTCAGGCGGGGCACGGATCCCGGTCCAAGCTCATGCCTGTAGCACCACTCAATCTGTCCCTCGAGCTCCGGGCCGCTACCGGCATAGAACATACCGGCAACAGCAGGTTCTCTCCTCTTCACAGGACACCCCCAGGCAGCATTATGGTTTGGGCTTTCTCTTCGCCCTCTTCCCGCTCTTTTTCTTGGGCTCCTCGGTCGCTCCGGCCGGCTCTTCTTCGCTCTCCCCTATTCCTGGCCGAGCCTGGCTGCGGAGCCAACGATGTATTTCATCCAGGACCGGTGGAAAAATCGTGAATACCTCTATATCCAGAGGAAACTGCACCCCGTGCCCCTCCTGGATGAACAGGAGCCCTGCCTCATCATCCTTAAGTGTCTCCGCTATCCTCCTGGCAATGAGTTCGTTTCTCCTCTTTGCCGCATCAGCATAAGACCCGGCGACCTGGCCTGCCACCTTCTGACTCATAAAGCCCAGCATGAGGCATCGCTGCCAGTCCATGACCTCTTCCAGCAGCTCCCTTTGTTCAACCGCCTCGAGAGTGGCACCGTTGTCCCACTGCGCCTTAGCGATCTGATAACTCCTCGGACTCAGCTTCTCGATAGCCTTCATACCCTGATCGCCAGCTTCAAAGACTGACTCATGGTAGATGCACCTAACGCTTCCGATCTTGGACGACAAACTGGTCAGCTGCTCGGCTACCTGCTGCCAGTAACGATCACATTTCTCTTTGTACTCCAGAGGTGCTTCCTTGCCCGAATATACGAGCGGGACAAGATAGAGCTTCTTGCCTTGCTTGAAATGCTCAACTTCAAGCTTCTCTATTTTGCCTAGTTGCTCCGACATGGGCACCTACCTCCCCGCGAATGAGTCACCCCGCGCACGGCGTATTCTGTTGCTAAGTGCACAGTACTGGCCGAAGGCTCCTTAGCATGCACTACTCGTCAGCTTCCTCCTCTCTTCCCCAGGCCTGCATCATCTTCTTGATCTGCCGGGCAAGTTTGGGGTCCTCCTTGACGCGCTGCGTGAATACAGGGCAGCTCTGGAGGATCATCTCTTGACTCATAGCGGCCATGCTCTCCATGATCTGGTCCAGTTCGCTCTTTGCGTGCTCAGGCAGATTTGTCCCCTGCATCGCCATTCTGAACTGGGCGATATCCTCAACGCTGACCTGAACCGGAATGACACAGTTCTTATACCACGGGCATTCCTTACACCTTATAAGCGCTGTCACTTCGTCGAGAATATCACCCATTTCCTGCTTCTCCTAATCCATCTGATTCTAGCACTTCTGCTCCCTACAATGGAAATGAGGGGACGGAGGATCTATTCCGCACCCCAGGCTTGTGTTGACTGGCCAACTCCTTGTGCTATAATAGAGCGTCGCCAGTGACAGCAGGTACCCTGGAGGTTTAAACGATTCGCCTGCCGAGGCTCGAGTGGCCCCTGTGTTTACTGGCACAGGGCTTTTTTCTTGTAGCTTTCCTCTGAGGCGACAGCAACGAATGAGAAAGGGGACAGCAGAGTGCTGATATGTTAAGAGAGAAGAAGGCGCAAATAGTAGACAGCCTGGTCGACGACTTGTCGCGAAGCACCATTATCATCGCCACCAACTATCAGGGCCTTGTCGCCAAACAGATGGCTGAGCTGCGTAATACGCTGGCGAAGTCAGGTGTGGGATATCATGTCATCAAGAACACCCTGGCGCTCCGGGCAGCCGATCAGGCAGGGAAGTCCCAGCTCAGAGACATAGTGGAGGGGCCTGTCGCTCTGGCCTTCGGCTACGAGGACGTGGTAGAGGCTGCCAAGGCCCTAAACCAGTACATCAAATCAACGACATTGCCTCTGGAGATCAGGGGCGGCCTACTAGGAGACCGAGTGCTGCCTCCACAGGAAATCGTGAGCTTGGCCAACCTGCCGCCGAAAGAGGTGCTAATCTCCAGGCTTATCGGGCAACTGCAAGCCCCAATACAGAGTTTACATAACCTTCTCAGCTATCCCCTGCAGGGACTCATTAATGTATTACAGAACAGGGCTCAGGCCACTGGCAAATGACGAAGGAGGTAAATATGTCACCAGAAGAAGAACAGAAGGAGACGAAGGAGGGGGAGGCAAAGAAGGCACCAAGGGCAAAGAAGGAAGCCAAAGAAGGGGAACCAAAAGCGGCCCCCAGCGCAAAGAAGGCGACCAAGGGTCTGGCCAAGGAGGATATTGTTGCTGCCATAAAGAACATGACAGTCTTGGATCTGGCTGATCTGGTCAAGACTCTCGAGAACGAGTTCGGAGTCAGCGCTGCCGCTATGGCTGTAGCAGCGCCAGCAGCCATGCCGTCTGCTGCTGGCGAGCAAGCAGAGGCACCACCGGTCGAGGAGCAGACTGAATTCACCGTCACCCTGAAGAGCTTCGGGGAGAAGAAGATCGAGGTTATTAAGGCGGTGCGTGAGGTGACCACTCTCGGGCTAAAACAGGCTAAGGACCTGGTAGAGGCTGCCCCTCAAGTGGTAAAGGAAGGCGTCCCCAAAGAAGAGGCCGAGACGGCAAGGCAGAAGCTGGAAGCGGCTGGAGCTACTGTAGAAATTAAGTAAAGGCATCCGAAGAGGCTCGAACGCCTGAGCTGAGGTGAAGTCACATGCCTCTGGCTAGCGACCAAGCTATCCTAGTGATGGGAGGGTTCTTTCTCCTCCTGGGCATCATCTTTGTGCTCTGGAACAGGAGAGAGAATAAAAGATACTACAATTCTATCCTGCTGACCCGAAAGGACATTAAGGAGTCCCTAACCCATGAACCTCAACGTCCCTGGCTGCATGCCTGGCAGGTGGGGGGCAGGATTTCGCTGATAATCGGCATCGTACTCCTGATTATCGGCGGGATTCTACGGCTTCTGGACCATTGAGCCGGGCATGCAGTCGTCGCTTTTCGGAAATACCCTGCTCCCTGCATCTGAAACAGGACAGGGGAGTCCAGACATCCTGCAGGGGCGATTAGCTATCAGCCCCCCAGCCTATCAGCCACCTCCGGAAGCGACACCTTACCCACAGACAGGACCATTTTCAGCGCATCATCAACCGATATGTTTGTCCGGATGACGTCCTGCTCCCTCACTATTTCCAGGTAGCCGGATGTTGGGTTGGGGGAGGTTGGTATGAACACGGTAAGCAGCTTCTCACCAGATTCGACATATGATTCGCTAGTCAGGAAGCCAATGACTCTCATGCCTTTCTTGGGAAACTCCACCAGCACCACCTGTAGAAATCCAGCTTCACGAGGAGTGGCGAAGCTCTCCATGATCTGCTTGATGCCTGTATAGAGATATCGAAACACTGGCACTCGTGCCAGCAGAGACTCCCCGTAACGAACCAGCCTCCTGCCAACAACGCTGGTCGCCACAACTCCAGTCAGGTAGACCAGAACAACTGTTATGGCTACGCCCAGACCGGGCACAGTATGGCCCAGCAGTGACTTGGCTACAGGCTGTAAGAAGTTATCGATGGTGAAAAAAAGCCAGACCAGGATCAACACGGCGGCACCGATCGGCAAGATAACCAGAATCCCTGCCACAAACTGCCTTCGTATCTTCCTCGCTATCTGACGATCGGGAGATGTCTTCTTGCTATGCTCCATTGCCTGAGGCCTCCTTGTTACGAATCAATTACTTGTTTATACCAACGCGTGATAACCATTCTAACACCGCACAATGACAGTGAGAAACAGGTCGGCCCACTCCGTCTCGCCGGTTATCACGCATGTCTGGGGCTCCAGACAATCACGCCCCAATGCCTGCCTGATCATGCCTCACGGGCAAAGCGTGACTATTGCGGGCCCCGAATCGCCGCACAAGTCCTATCTGACATTCAGAGCCTTCTGCCGGATAAGAGCAGTATGGTGATGGGAAGGATCTCCGTCCGCGTGTGAACACAGGTGGTCCTCGCGCGCAAGTCGCTCCCAGTTCAGATATTCGACTTGCCTTGACCTGAACAGCAAACGGGCCTTGGGCCTAGATGATCTCCTTGTGCCGGTACTGCAAGGCTTCAGCCACATGGTGTGTCTTGATGATCTCGCTGTGCTCTAGATCGGCGATGGTGCGGGAGAGCTTGAGTATGCGATGGAAGGCCCGGGCGGTGAGGTGAAGCTGTTTCATGGCGGCACGAAGCAGGCTTTGTGCTGCTGGCTCAACCGCGCAGAACTCCTTCACCTCCTTGGGCGTCATATCAGCATTGCATTTCAGGCCGGTATCCCGAAAACGGCCAAGTTGTATTTCATGTGCTGCCCTAACCCTGACCCTGACCTTGTCCGCGCTCTCACCGACCTTGTCTTCAGTAAGCTTCTCATAGTCAATATGCGGTACGTCAACAAACAAGTCGATGCGATCCAGTAATGGCCCGCTTATCCGCTTATGATAGCGAGAGATCTCTCCTGACGAACACTTGCATTCCTTGAAGGGGTCACCATAGTATCCGCAGGGGCAGGGATTCATGGCAGCAACCAGCATGAAGCTGGCAGGGAAGGTAACACTGCCATGAACCCGGCTGACGGTGACCACCCTGTCCTCTATGGGTTGCCGTAGCGACTCAAGGATGGAGTGCCCGAACTCAGGGAACTCATCCAGGAACAGGACCCCGTGGTGTCCCAGGCTTATTTCGCCCGGCCTGGGCCATTGCCCTCCCCCCACCAGTCCGGCATGCGATATTGTATAGTGAGGGGCGCGGAAAGGACGCTCCACAATAATGGGCGTGTCCTGTGGCAGCATACCGCTAACACTGTAGATCTTGGTTACCTCGATAGCTTCCTCCATGGTCAGCAAGGGGAGTATGGAGGGTAAGGAGCGGGCCAGCATGGTCTTGCCGCTTCCCGGTGGACCACACATCAGAATATTGTGTCTTCCTGCTGCTGCTATTTCCAGAGCCCTCTTGGCATGCTCCTGGCCCTTGATATAGACGAGGTCGAATGCATAGTCAGGACGAAACTCTTCCTCCCAACGTAACTCAATGCGGTACTCAGGGATAGCTGTTTCGCCCTGAAGGTGCGCAACCAGCTGGGCCAAGGATTCGGCAGGGAATATGTGTACACTATCTATAAGGGAAGCCTCTCTGGCATCATCCCAGGGCACGAATACGTGGGACAGGCCCCTGTCACGGGCTAGACCCACCATCGGGAGTACTCCATGGGTATGTCGTAGCTTGCCGTCCAGCGACAGTTCGCCCAAGAAGATACTGCCGGACAGGTCGGCATTCAGCTGCCCCGAGCCGATCAGTATCCCTATGGCGATAGGCAGGTCGTAGGCAGGTCCCTCCTTCTTCAGATCTGCCGGAGCCAGATTGACTATGATGCGCCTGCTCGGGAACCTGTGGTTGGAGTTCCGTATGGCCGACCTTACCCTTTCTCTTGCCTCCTGGACTGCCTTGTCGGGGAGACCAACTATTGTAAAGGAAGGTAAGCCTGGCAGAAAGTCGACCTCCACCTCCACTACAGCTCCCTCGAGGCCCACAACAGCCGCACTCTTCACCTTAGCCAGCATCTTGACCAACCTCCTCTGTTGGACAGAACTCAGTCTCCTTCCCGTACGAACTCCTCGATTCTTCTGACCAGTTCGCCATTCTCCTCCTCAGATAGCATCAGGTTGCGCTCCAATCTGCCTATATAGCCATCTACCTCAGGAGACTGAGACCTTGCCCGGGCCAGCCTCTCATTCTGTTCCCGAATCTTCCGGTCCAGATCGCTGAAGTCAATCCTGAGTTGCAATCTCTCATCCAGAAAGCTCAGCACCTTCTTCTGGGCCTGGACATCTTCCAGCCCCGCCAGATAGAAAGGCATCGGCACCCAGAGGTTCACCCCTGGGATATTTCTCTCCCTGGCTATCCACAGCAGGAAAGCATTCAAGGTAGGCCTCTCGCCGGGCGGAGTCTGGTAATCCATATCTCCCAGCAGGTCGTATCCAGCCAAGGCTTCTTTCATCTCGGGCGAATTGACCACAGTAATCAGCTGGCGCGGAGCAGTATGCGCGCTAAAACTAACCATTGCTCCTATGGTATATAGCTCTTCTATCCCACAACGTTGCTCAGCCACGTCCAGAATCGAGTTCAGAAACAAATACCACTCAGCTTCAGGAGGGTTACCCTGGAAAACCACGAGATCATGCTCCAGGCAGGCATGGAACCTGCTTTCTGGGAACCTCGCCACATCCTCTTTCACGGCAACTCCGTCCAGGGAGAAGAAGGCGTCGGGCTCAATCTCAGCAAAGGCCTGGCCTTTCAGCATCAGGTTCAAATAGCCGGTGGTCTTCCCTGCCAGGTTTCCCCCATCCGTGCTCCACCCCAGCACCAGAGATGAGCGATGAAGCTTCAGCGTCCTGTGGCTTCTTACACGAAGTCCCGGGCTCAACCTCCCTCACCTCGCCTCTTGAAGAATCTCTCGACCTCCTCCATGATGCTCTTCTTCTCTTCGTCAGTAATCGGTCCGGGCTTGGCTGTCTGGGCATGGGTCACGTCCTTCAGTCTATCCAGTTGCGCCCTTATCTCGATGGGAATCTGCTGGTAGAAGTCCTCAATTCTTCGCTCCATTTCTTCAGTCGATTGCTCCAGCTTCTCGAGGGGGATTGCCAACTCCAGACTTCTAGAAAGGACCTCCAGCACCGACTTGGAGGCCTTGGGGTAGGGTATAAGCAGTCCCTGAAGATATATGGGTATCTCGCCCATCAGGCAAACAGCCTCGAAACCCCTCTTCTTGGCCACGCCCAGTAACAGGCCGTTCAGGCCAGTGATATTGCCCTCCCCGCCTCTTCCTTCGAGATCTGACATCAGGACAGTATTCTCATACGCCGCTATCTCAGGGATCAGGCTGTCGTCATTGGGCACAGCCCAAACTCGAGGTCTTGTAGTATGGTGGGTCAAGGCCACGGCTGCTCCCGAAGTGTAAACCCTGCGGCATTTGAACTGCTCTGCCACGTCCATCACCACATTGGCCATGTGGTAGGCCTTCCTTCCCCCTGCATATGCTGTCCCCCCTTGCGCAGGCTGTTCTTCCCCGACAAAGAATATCAGGTCTGCCCGCTCAGTTCTCTTGAAAGAGAACTTGTTACTGGGAAACTCCAGGTGTTCCAGCACTCCTTTCTTAATCACCGCCCGCCTGGGATAGAAGAACTCCCAGGGCTCGATTTCTCCAAACTCCTCTGCTCCCAGTATGCCTCTCAATGTATCAACGGCAATCAGCCCGACGTTGCCGATTCCCGGCCAACTGGCTATCAAGATCGGCCTTTCAAGTCGCGGTTCGTGCTGGAGCCTGACTGCCATCCCTCTCCCAGAATTTGATTGTATATTATATACTATCCTGTGTCCTGCCGTCGGCATGAAAAGCAGGGCTCTATCTTGAGGACTCGGCCAATGACAGAATGGGAAAAAAGCCTTCCACCAATTGCGCGAGAGAGGCTAGCCAGGATTGGCGAGCCGACACGAGAGGAGAAGAACAGCATCAGAGTCGCTGAGGCGGTGGACTCCCTGCTTGCGGAGTACTACCAGGGACACATGGGTCCAGATGAGCTGTGGAGGAGGCTGAAGGAAGAGGGCAAGCCCTCTCTTCTCAGGAAGGCCCAGATGAGGCTGCTGGATTCACTCAGCTTTGGAAGTGCTCCAGCCGATCTGCAAAGAAGGAGCGAGGGAATCATAGCCATAGAGACACTCAAGGAGGACCAGAATACTCCGCTGGTTCAGCACACCTTCGACCTGATGAAAGACCTGCAGAAAAGATATAGGACAGAAACGGAGGAGGCCCGCGACAGAATAAGGGCCGAGGTGGAACGAAACCCCCAACTGAGAATGAAGCAAGTTCAGCAGGGGCAGAGCACCATCATGATTCAGTTGACCATTGATGAGGCGATAGAGCAGATACCCCAATGGAGAGACTTTCTGGCCGAGCACGAGAAGAAATACGGCCGAGAATTCAATGAACTGGTGGACAAGTTGAGGAGCGAGTTGGCCTAGAGATCAACTAGCTCACCGCACTGCTATAGAACGGGCAGGTATTGCTTCAGCTCGTAATCAGTCACCTGACTCCGATAGGCATCCCATTCCATCTTCCTGTTCTGAATAAAGACATTGAACACATGCTCACCCAGGGCCCTTCTCACCAATTCGCTGTTCTCGGTGCATTCTATGGCTTCATACAGGCTTCCGGGAAGCACACGTATGCCCTTATCCTGCCGCTCCTGCTCGGTCATTTCAAACACGTTTCTCTCCACTGCTGGCGGCAGTTCGTATTCCTTCGATATACCCTCGAGTCCGGCAGCCAGCATCACGCTAAACGCCAGGTAGGGGTTACAGGCCGGATCGGGTGCCCTGTACTCAATCCTGGTGGATTTCTCCTTTCCGGGTTGATACTCAGGTATGCGGATTAGGTCGGCCCGGTTTCTCTTCGCCCAGGTGATATACACCGGTGCCTCGTAGCCCGGGAGGAGGCGCTTATAGGAGTTCACCCACTGGTTGGTGACAGATGTGATTTCCGGCGCGTGAGTTAGCAGGCCAGCAGCAAAACGCTTGGCTACAGTGGACAAATAAACAGGGTCATCCTGGTCAAAGAAAACATTCCTGCCATCTTTGAACAATGACATGTGGACATGCATACCGCTCCCGTTTACCCCGAGAACAGGTTTGGGCATGAACGTGGCATAGAAGCCATGGCTTTGGGCTACCTGTTTCACCACTAACCGGTAGGCCATTACATTATCAGCCATGGTCAATGCATCAGTATAACGCAGGTCTATCTCGTGCTGGCTGGGAGCACACTCGTGATGGCTGTACTCCACGCCAATGCCCATCTCCTCAAGGACAAGGATTGTCTCACGTCTCAAGTCGGTAGCTATGTCAGGCGGGGTCAAATCGAAATAGCCCCCACGGTCCAGAAACTGTGGTGATTCTGAACTCTGGAAGTAGAAGTATTCCAACTCAGGCCCAACATAGAAGCCATATCCCATATCAGCAGCTATCCTGAGGTTCCTTTTCAGCACATATCTGGGGTCACCTTCAAAAGCCTGGCCCCCCGGCCAACAGATATCGCAGAACATCCTGCCAGTCCTATCCTCCTGTGAACGCCAGGGAAGCATCTGGAAGGTGGTGGGGTCTGGCAAGGCCACCATATCGCTCTCATCGATACGGGCAAAGCCTTGAATTGATGAACCGTCGAACCCGCTCCCCAATTCCAGTGCTACCTCCAATTCTTCCAGGGTGATGGCAAAGCTCTTGAGAAAGCCCAGGATGTCGGTGAACCACAGCCTGATAAGCCTTATCTTCTGGTCTCTGGCTAGCTTGAGGACGTGTTCCTTTGCCTCAGCACGGTCCTTCGTGTGCATAGGTCCTCCCAACTCATGGAGTGGTGATACGCCATCAAATCACAAACCGAAGTGCCTGTCAACGGCTCTCAAGACGTCATAGGAAAGCCCGGAGCAGACAGACTCCGGCGCACAACACTCATCGCAGCAAAGTCAGTTTCATTTGGCGCCAGAACGCAGACCGAAGGGGGCCCTGCCCTGTTTCTCATTTCCTCAGAGTGTATGCTTGAGCCCACCGTCCATGGTACCCCGAACTCGCTCTCTCTCCTCGGCAAAATCAAAACCGGTCCAGATTCCGATAGAACCGAGTATCGAGTCCTGGGGGTAAAACTGACGAAAGATCTTGAAGTAATAAGCCGCCTCTCTGCTGTTAATAGTCGCCTTTGGATTCTCAGCCTTGATCCGTTGAAACTCGTCTTCGCTTATCTCACTCTCAGCCAGCCTCTCTCCCAGATCCTCACAACCCGCTCCCTGGGTATACTGCACTTTATAGCGCCACAGTATCTCGTCGGGCAGATAGTCCGTGTCCTCAAAGGCCTTGCGCAGTATCCACTTCTCAATCCTATCTCCTGACTGTTGGGACTCCCGAAGTTTGAGATAGGCTGGGATTTTCATCGCAAGGTCGATCATAGACACATCCAGGAAGGGCACGCGTAACTCGAGGCTGAAGTACATCCCCATCCGGTCGGCGCGCTGCAGGTTGATGTTATGGAGATTTCCAATGCAACGTCTGGCCTCCTGATTGAGCAGATCCATGGGATAGTGCTTCATGTAGTGATAGCCAGCGAACAGCTCATCCGCCCCTTCTCCGGTGAGCACCACAGTTACATAATCGGCAGCGAGTTTGCAGGTGAAGTAGCAGGGCACAGCACACCGTACTAGGGAAGGATCATAGCTTTCCAGCTTCTCAATGACGACCGGCAGGGCCTCATAATACTCTTCTTCCGTGAAGATAAGCTCGTGATGCGTTGACCCGATGTGCTCTGCTGCAATGCGAGCAGCCTTGACGTCATCGCTCACATCCCCGGATTGATCGTTCATACCTACCACAAAGGTGTGGAGATGAGGAATCTCATCAGCGGCTATTGCAGCCACCAGACTGCTGTCTATGCCTCCGCTGCAGAACGAGCCTACATGGATTTCCTTGTCCGCCAGCAGCCTCTTCCTAACTGCCTGAATGAAGGTTCCTCGAATCAGATTGCAGGCCTCCTGCACATCCGTCAGTAGATCGTCTTCAATCTCCGGAATCTCATAATACTGCACAAAACCGTCCTTGGCGGTGTAGTAGCACCCAGCTGGGAATTCATGAACTTCGTTCACCCCCGCTAGAGTCATAGCCCCCAGTTCTGAGGCGAAGTAGAGCCTGCCATCGACGTAGCCGTAATAGAGCGGCTTTATCCCAATCGGATCGCGTGCCAGCATGAAATCGTCACCGTCGAAGAGAGCAAAGGCAAACATCCCATCCAACTCCTTCACGCACTCTGGCCCCTTTTCGCGGTAGAGATGCAGTATGGTCTCCGTATCCGACAGTGTTCTGAACTCGTATTTGGGTATCAGCTTATCTCTTAGACCGCGAAAATTATAGACCTCCCCATTGCAGATGATCCCTACTTTGCCACCGTCCGTCAGGATCGGCTGATGGCCTTTAGCCACATCGACGATGGACAGCCTGGTATGACCAAACACGGTACTATCAAAAGCATAGATCCCGCGGTCATCCGGCCCACGATGAGCCAGTACATCCAACATGCGCTTCACCGTATTGGTATCCCGAACTCCAAAACATCCTGCAATGCCGCACATATGTGTTCACTCTCCCGTCAACCCGGTGCAGGCTTGGGATGGCACCGGGGCCTATTGCCTGAGCGACGGCTGCAGCAGCCTTCTACTTGAAGGGGTCCCACCGGACCGTCTGTTTCTCGTATGCAGGCGGAAATAGTTTCAGGAACTCGTCGTAATAGAGAAGTTCCTTGAACGTGGCAAATGGTATGCCGTAGGCTGATGCGGGACGGCTTTTCACCTCGTCCGGATCGATTGTCTCGGATACCAGCCTATCCATGACATCATCGGTCCCCACTCCCATGGCAAATCTCAGCTTCTCGCGATTGGCGATCTTCTCAGGAAGCATATCCCGGAATGCCTCGCGCAGAATGAACTTCTCGATCTGCTTCTCGCCATAGATCTTCCACGCCATGGGCACTTTCTGAGCGAAGGTGATAACCTTGGCATCCAAGAACGGTGCCTGATAGACCACTGCGTTGGCCATCCAGGCCCGGTCAAGGCGCCTCAGGGCAGTGTTATAGGCTATGTCCAGTAACCTCTGGGCAAGTTGCTCTCGGTGCGCGTCGCTGGTCACCTTAGGATTCTTGAGAACCATGCGATACCCGCCGAATATCTCGTCTGCCCCTTCTCCAACTAACACGGCATCGGTGTACTGCTTTGCCATACGCGCAACGTAGTAGTTGGAGATGATACCCGATATGCAGTCCTCGTCGAAGCTCTCCAGGTGCCAGACTGCCCGGGGGATGATATCCACAATCTCGGAGTCGGTTATCCGGTGGATGTGATGATTGTGCTCAAGCCCCAGAAACTTGGCCATCAGTATGGCATTCTCGAGGTCGGGGCCGGGCGCGCTGTCGATGGTGCCCGTGAACAGATGCAGGTCAGGGTTATACTGGCGGGCGATGGCCGCCACGATAGAGCTGTCTATGCCACCACTCAATGAAACGCCCCCTACGCCCAGCATCCTCCTCTGCACGGCCTCTATGAGCAGTTGACGGAGCGTCCTGGCTGCCTCTTCTATGCTTGCTGGCTCAGGCACGTCAGGAACAAAAGACTGGAACGGCTTCAGACCTTCCTTAGTGCTGTAGATATGGCCCGGGGGCAACTCATGGACGCCAAAGCGGATATGGTCTATCAACCCCTTCATCTCGGTGCTGAAGCAAAACAAGCCACGCTCTGCCCCGTAGAACAGAGGCCTGGCGCCCACCGCATCCCTGGCCAGGACTACTTCATCCCGGTCGATAACGGCACAGGCGTATCGCCCATCCAGCAGCGAAAAACACTCCCTGCCATGCTTCTGGTAGGACTCCTTGAACAGCTCCACATCATGCTGACCGTGCACTCTCTCATCAAACAGCTCCCCGTCAAACAGGACGAATGGAGGCCTTGACAGCGACGTGCAGCAGGTCCTCTCCGGCACCAGGTTGATCTCATTGGCACCGAGAGCGCCATGGCGGTCAGGCAAGGTTCGCACTGCGACATTATCCGGACCCCGGTGCCGCATCCGCTCCAGCATCTTTCCAACCTGCAGACCACATTCCTCCAGCACGTCTCCATTCAACGAAAAGATCCCGGCTATACTTGACATAACACCTCCCGTTAGTTGTTACTGACCTCAGCGTGTCTCCTGATAGCCGTCCAATACTCTGACGGCCTCAAAGGCATCGACGCAATAGGCATCAGCACCTATCTCCTGGGCAAACTCCTGGGAGACGGCCGCTCCACCGATGAGCACCTTCACGCCACTGCGGAGCTTCTTTTCCTGTAAGGCCTCTATAACCACACCCATCTCGACCATGGTAGTGGTCAGCAAAGCCGACAGCCCCAGATAGCCGGGCTGTTCATCCTTCACAAACTCCACCACCTTTTCGGTGGGCACATCTATTCCCAGGTCATGTACCTCGTAACCAGCACCTTTCACCAGGATAGCCACGATGTTCTTGCCGATATCGTGGATATCCCCCTTGACCGTGGCGATGGCGAATTTTCCTTTTGTCTCCACACTTGCCGCCTCCAGCACCGGCTTCAGAATGTCCATCGCCGCCCCGACTGCTTCAGCCGAGGCCAGCATGTCGGGGATGAAGTACTCCTTGGTAGAGAACTTCTCACCGACGACCTGCATTCCGGCAGTCAACCCTTCCGTTATTATCGACTGCGGCGAGATGTTCTTCTCCAGAGCCTGTTGTGTGAGTTCTATCACCCCGGGCGCTCCGGCAAAGCTATCATCCACTCCCATATCATCCTGTGTTTTTCTTCCCTGTATAACGTTCTCCTTGATTGTGGCAATAATGTCCTTGCTCATGCTAACTCTTCCTTTCATAAGTGTTAAGCCGGGATAATATGCCGGGTACTTCTTCAAATATTCTGGCAGTCGTCTTCTGGTCAATGTGTCCCACCGGCCTTGCCAGCAATTCCTTCATTCGCTCATAGGCGAGCTCGAAAACATTGTCACTGTCACCGCTGCCCTCGAACGGATACGCTCCTGATATCTCGCCAGTGCGCAACACAGGACGAATATGGCCTATGTACAGCTTCTGTGACGTAGTCGCCACATCCCGTATCTGCTTCAGAACTGTCTCCACCTCCGATTGGTCAACCCGCGGCTGCCGCAGGAAAGCCTTTATCATCTTGAAGTGCGCATCATCCAGGACCGCCTGCAGCAGACAGAAAACAGAGTTGCAGTCCAGCAAACCAAAGGCGCAGTGCAGGTATTGAGGCCCTGACATGCTGACCACTATGTCCGAGAACAGCCTCTCTATTGATGACTGCTGCCCCGGTATCTTCGCATCACAGACACCAGCGGTGGAGTAGTTCGGTATACCATAGAAGCGCGCCATCTGAACACAGGCGATGTTGTACTGGCTCGTCTCAACAGAGCCGTATGAGTCGCCCAGGGTATCCATCCTGGCCCTGACCGGTACGCTGCCGTAGAGCACCGGGGTGCCCGGTCTTACCAGTTGCCCCAGCGTTATGCCTGCCAGCACCTCCGCATTTATCTGGGCCATGATGCCGGCTTCCTTGATAGGTGCCGTGGTGCCTGCTTGGGGGGAGGATGACACAACTACTGGCAATCCCCGACGGCACACTTCGATGAAGGTGTCGGTCGTGTCCTCCACAAGCTGGAGCGGGCTCTTCACCAGGCAGGTGATAAAGGAGATGAGAGGATTATCCTCCAGCGCCTTCCTGCCACCGGCGATGAGTTCCGCCATTCTAACCACGTTGTCCAGCTGCTTCAGATTGGTCAGTCCGCTCATGAAGTGCCTGGTATTGTTGTTGAGCGAGGCAAAGAACTTATTGACGTCCTTGTTATCCTCCGTTATGTCGCGGTCCTGAATATTCACAGTCCGGATGTAGCCGTCAACCATCTCCAGGTGCTCACAGAGGTGTGCTGATTGACAGAGGTCATCAACCGTTCCCCGTCTGGGCTTGAACTCAGGTATCGTGACCTGCCTGGACGAGTCATCCTTATGCACGTATGTAGGGAAGTTTACATCCAACCAGATATTGGTCTCCGAGCCTGTGATCAGATATACCCTGGGCTCATCACCATTCATTATCAGCGCATTGTCCGGATTGCGGGCCCCCAGTTTCACAGTCTTGGGAGCGGTTTCCAGGGCTCGCAGCACCAGTTGCTCTGGAACCTTGACATGCCACCTCTGGTGGTCGCCGGAGATAGACTCAACCACCGCACCATGACTGTCAAATATGTCCACCGCCTCTCGATTGAAGCTTATCAGCCCGGGATCAGTCAGGATATCCATGGCGGCCCGGTGGATCAGCTCCACCTGCTCTTTCGTTAGTCTCTCATATGGCCTGTCAACCAGTATTCCTTGTCTTGGCACCAGATTCCTCCTTCACATGATAAGTTGCCCCATGCAGGTTGGCATGTTAGCTCCCTGCGCCGGAAACCATGGCCTCTACCATAGCCACAGCTTGAAAGCCATCCGCCCCATATCCGTCGGCACCGATACTCCTGGCATATTCCTCGGAAACAGGCGCTCCGCCAACTATCACCTTAACGTGACCTCTGACCCCGGCTTCCTCGAGTGCCTGTATCACATCGGCCATCCGGGCCATGGTGCTGGTGAGCAGGGCAGACAGACCCAGGACCTGCGGTTTCTCGTCCTTCACGGCGTTGACGATGACTTGAGTATCGATGTTGTTGCCCAGGTCTTTCACAGCATAACCCGCCCCACGGAGCAGGATGGAAACTATGTTCTTGCCGATATCGTGAAGGTCGTCCTTCACCGTAGCCACTATTACGGTCCCCTTGTTCTTAATGCCGCTCGTGGCGAGCCGGGGCTGCAGCATATCCATGGCCGCACCCACTGCCTCCGCCGAAGCCAACATATCAGGAATGAAGTATTCGCCGGCCTCGAACTTCTGTCCTACGACGTCCATGCCGCCGGTAAGCCCCTTGGTTATTATGTCTCGAATCCGCATGCCCGAATCAAGAGCTTGCTCCACAAGCTCGGTCACCCCCGGCTGACCCACCATTCCTTCTTCCATGCCCTCATCATCCTTGGTTATCCTCCCCTGGATGACGTTCTCTTTTATCAAGCTGATTATATCCTCTGACATTGCTATCCTCCGCTTTCAGTGTTTGTTGCACTCCTTTGGTGGCAGCCGCCGACAAGAGCATATGGATGCACACCTCGACTTATGCCCAACCACAGCCCTCGCTGCTATAGTCTGCGCGGGCTTAATCTACGATGCTACCCCTTCTATGCGCCCTCAGGTAGGCCCGGCATGAGGGGTCCTTGCCCGTGAGCATATCGGCCACCCTGATAAGGCTCATAGCTTTGCTGTCAAGCGGGTCAACAATTACTGCATCCAAACCGGCATAGGCAGCCATGAGCAGAAAGGCACGGTTCACCAGCTTCCTCTTGGGCAGACCATACGAGATGTTGCTCAGACCCATAACTATCCTGGCTTCAGGGTAGCGCGACTTGATCTCCTCTATGGTCTGTAGTGTCACCAGGCCCTGACGCGTATCCACCGCTATAGGTAATACAAGCGGATCGAATAGCACCTGTCCTTCCTTCACGCCCAGACCGCTAAGGTACGCCATTATCTGTTCGCAAGCCTCAACCCGTTCTTCGACGAGGGCGGGGATCCCCTCTGTTCCCATAGCCAATGCTACCACCCAGGCGTTTCGCTCCGCCACCAGGGGCCCTATGGATTGTAGCCTCAAGGGCTCTGCGGTGACCGAGTTGATTATCACTCTGTCACCCTCATACTCCTCCAGTGCGGCTTCGATCATCTCCGGAGAATCACTGTCGATAGTCAGAGGCTTGTCAATGGCAGACTGCACTATCCCCACCAGCCACCTGATAGCGCTGATCGTTTCCCGTAATGAGCCGTAACCGCTACCCGCATTTACGTCGACAAAATCAGCTCCCGCCTGCGCCTCAGCCCTGGCCAGATTTGTAAAGAACTCGTCATCTCGCCTGACAATAGCCTCAGCGACCGATCTGTTGGATGCGTTTATGTTCTCGCCGATTACAAGCATATGCTAGTCAACTATTCCCTCGATCTGTGCTAGCACTTGTTGTCTCACATCTGTGGGCAGACTGTGTCCGGGCTGGGCCAGGATTTCTGCCACGATTTCCGAAGCTATCTCCCACGTTGCTCTTCCACCTTTGGCTAGCCATTCTTCCCGGTTGCTCCTGTCACTCAAGGTAGGCTGATAGTGCTCGCTACGCATGAAGTGCCTTGTATGTCTGGCAGCTACGAAATTGCCTCCCGGCCCTGCCTGCCTTATAAGGTCAAGGGCCAGAGTATCATCATCCACCCTGATTCCGTCTACCGCCCTCATGACCATTCCCAATATCTCGTTATCTATGACATACTTCTCATAAGACACGGTCATGGCGAACTCCATGAGTCCGGCGGCATCGTGAATGAAGTTGGCTCCTGAAAGCGCGCATAGCAGGCCCGTCAGTGCTGACTCGTAGCCGCTCTGGGCATCAAGTGTTTTGGAATCAGTCATGCCACCTGTGGCATAGAAAGGAAGCCGATAGAACTGCGCCATCTGGGCACCAGCGGCATTAAGCAAGCCCATCTCCACCGAACCGGCAAGGTACTTAAGGTCTCTCAGGTCGGTATTTGTGGCTACCGACCCCAACAGGACTGGCGTCCCGGGATTGGCAATCTGACTGAGCATCACGCCCAGCAGCGAGTCTACGGTCTGAACTAGCAGGTTCCCGGCCAGCGTCACTGGCGAAGTGGCACCACACAGCGGTTCAGCGGGACAGGCCAGCGGTACCCCATTCCTGGCAATGGTCACGATCAAATCACCATACGTCCGGTCGATCCTCAGTGGACTTATAATGCATGCTATCATGGATATCAGCGGCCTCTGCCGAAGCTTCTCAGGAGATCCGGCAACTATTTGAGCCATCTTCAATACCTGGTCCACGCCCTCGGCTGTGTAAACACCGCCCATGACATGCTTGCCAGTATTGTCCAGTCCCGCGAAAAACCGGTTCACGTCTACCTGTTCAAAAGGCAGTTCATTGGGATATGTCGGCAACAGGAAGAAGTGGATATTGTCCAGCTTGTCAACCAGCCTGGCAATGCACCTCAGGTCTTCCAGATTCGCCAGCCTCTTCTCGTTAGTAGCAGCCTCATACACATTGAGTGCCGTGCCCCCAGTTCCAGCATAGACACGGCGCCCACCCAGGACAATGTCATGCGCTTCATCCTGGCCACAGAGTCTGATTTCCGATGGTGCCGAGTCAATGAGTTCCTTGACTCGCCTCTCATTGAGCCGCACAAGGTGTTTCTCACGATCCACCTTGGCCCCAGCCTCCCCAAAAAGCTCCAGCGCCGAATCCGACTGCACTTCAAAACCCACCTCCTCAATCACCTGCATCGCAGCCTGGTGCACCTTCAAAATGGAATCTTCACTCAGAACCCTGAAACTGCCTCCGTCCAGTCCTTTGCGGGCCATCTATGCCTGACACTCCCTTCTGCCCGGGCAATCCTGTTTCGTACAGAAGCGACAAGGGTTGTAATCCTCGATTTTGCTGTCCCTCGGTCCGATACCTATGATGCCCGAAATCGATTTCTGGGGCATCATCAGGCACTCCCCGGTGAGACGCACCCCCACAGTGTTGCCGGTTAGAGCGGAGAACAGCATCCTTTGCTGACCTATGTTCCAATCGCAATAGCCAGGGCTGAAACGCCGGCTAATGGCAAGGCCCCGGGAATCAGCTATGGCCCTTATTTTCTCCTCTGCATGCTCGGCCACCTTCTCAACAGCATTTGAACCTATTGCGTCCAGGACCGTCGCCTGCAGTATGAGGCCATCTCGAGCCAGCTTCCACGCCGTCTCCTCCAGGTACTTGCCTATCGTCACCACAAAGATCGCAGCCTGCTGGCATTGTTCCAGCAGATTGACCACGACCTGGCTCTTAAAGATTATTGACCCCTCAAGAAAGGCGATGGGGCCTCGAGCCCACTCCACATCCTTGATAACATATGAATACAACGGGTAGATGAGGTGATGAGCGTGTTTTGCATAGTCATCGATCAACGACGAAATACGCGCCGATAGCTTGTAATTCTCGTCGTATCCTATGTAATAACATACCTGCTCCTTGTCGATCTTGATATCGATACCAGCCTTATCGTCACTGACGGACATATTACCTAACCTTCCTTTCATCCGGCGTCCTGCAAGCCAATGCTTGCTGTTCGCAGGTGGAAAATCCGGGCTATGGTCTGCGTTGATCGGGGGGACAGCAACCTGGGACAATTGGCCGAGGACTACTTGCTACACGTTCAGTATAGGAAACTCGAGAATCCGGACATAAACAGGACTTATATTGCACCGCGAACAAGGCGTTCGAGCTATTGTTTATAGAAGAGAAGCGGATATTGGACCCCCGGCAAGTCTCATCCTGCTTACTTCACAACATCCAGTATCCTCCTTGTGAGCTTCAATCTCTCCTTTCCTGAATACGCGGTCGGGTTATCATAGCACGGAGGCTGCCGTCGTGTCCAGCAGGGCCACCTAGGACTGACAGAAGAGCGCAGGCCTCCAAGCCACGGGCCATTGTTGCTACCCTGGTTGGCTCAGCATCCTGCCAGTTTCACTGCCGCACCGTAAACCACTATCCTGGCAGCGCCGGACAACGCAAAGGAGCACTGAACCTGTAGTTGACCTTCTGCTGCAAGGGAGGCTATGCTTGCTCCTGGAACCTGTTAGTGATGGGCAGTCTCCTGTCCCGGCCGAAATCCCTGGTCGTTATCTTCACACCGGGCGCAGCCTGACGGCGCTTGTATTCGCTCCTATCCACCATGCGAGCTACCTTTATGACTGTGTCACGGTCAAAGCCCATCTCCATGATCTCGTCAACCGCCACATCTTCCTCCACATAGGCCTTCAGAATCGGGTCCAGCACATCATATGGGGGCAGGGTGTCGGTATCTCGTTGGTTGGGCCTCAGTTCAGCCGACGGCGATTTGGTCAACACGGAAGACGGTATAACGTCTGTGCCCGAGCGGCGGTTTCTATACTGCGCCAGCCTGTAGACCATGGTCTTGGGCACGTCCTTGAGAGGGACAAACCCTCCGGCCATATCACCGTAAAGAGTGGTATAGCCAGTTGCCGTCTCGCTCTTATTGCTGCAGGCAAGCACAAACCAGCCGAACTTGTTGGACAATGCGAAGAGGATGTTGCCTCTGATTCTGGCCTGAATGTTCTCCTCCGTAACGTCCGGCTGGCTATCCCTGAACAACTCAGCCAGCGTTTCCAGGTAGGCGCCAAAAGGCTTCTCAATCGGTATTACGGTGAACTCCATGCCCAGATTCCTGGCCAGGGTCCCGGCGTCCGATATGCTTTCCGGCGGCGAATAACGGGAAGGCATGGCAACGCCTATGACATTATCGGCGCCGAACGCATCGGCCGCGATGGCCGCTACCAGGCTGGAATCGATCCCGCCGGACAGGCTGATAACCACCTTCTCAAACCCGTTCTTTCTCACATAGTCTCTGGTGCCCAGGACAATCGCCTGGTAAATCTCTGCAACTTCATCCAGCCGCTCAATCTCTCTTGACGGCAGGGTCGGCCTCCCGATCGTCGGATGCTCTGTGGACACCTCGACCCTCGTCGCCTGTTCCAGCCTCTCCCTGATCCAGGGTGTTTCCTTCCTTCGCCGCGGGTCATGCAGCTGGGAGCGAAGCACCGACTCCACATCCAGATCGGCCGCCACGAAGTCCTCCTCAAACTGCTTGCCTCGAGCAATAACCTCACCTTTCTCATTGATGATCAGGCTACTGCCGTCAAATACAAGCTCATCCTGCCCACCGACCAGGTTATTATGGACAACGATAGCCACGCTGTCTGACGCCCTGGTAGACAGCATCCTCTCTCTATAGAGACCTTTTCCAGCGTGATAGGGAGAAGCGCCTATATTGACCAGTACCTTGGCTCCAACATAGGCTTGAACAAGTGCCGGCCCGGCTTCATACCACATGTCCTCACACACCGTCACCCCGATATCGATGCCATGAATGACGAAGACCGGGCACTCCTTCCCTGCCCGGAAGTACCTGTTTTCGTCGAATACGCCGTAGTTCGGCAGGTAGAACTTGTGGTAAACGCCCACCACTTCTCGGTCATAGATCACAGCGGCAGCATTGTAGACATCGCCCGCGTCGTCGACAAAACCCACCACCACCACCACATCTGAGCTGTACTCTGCGATCTTATCAAGGCTCTCCCTGTTCTGCATGATGAACTGCGGTTTCAGCAACAAGTCCTCAGGTGGGTAACCGGTTATGGCTAACTCGGGGAAAGTCACTAGGTCGACTCCCAACGACCTCGCTTGATCGATGGCCCGGAGTATCTTGCGGGTGTTGCCGCTCAAGTCGCCCACAGCGGAGTTGATCTGGGCTATTCCGACCCTTATTGGGTGCAATGCTCCTCCTTAGGTTGGCAGGGGATAGTATAGCAGACATCCACGGGCCTTTTTCCTCCCTGCTTTTAGGCCACCGTGGGATTGCTCGTGCTTCTAGGCCCTCTGGCGAGATTCAGAGAGGGCACTTCATACACACATTGAAGAGCGCAGGAAGTTAGGCTATAATAGCACCAGCCAGGAGACAAGGATAATCACCATTACTAGAGTTAATCTTTCATCCACCGAGACGCCGCGATGCCTCCTCAGTCATTACCGATTGAGAGACGCGGCCTTTACGCCTGGATTGATGAGTCGGGTGGGCGCGGGAATGTGGATGCGAAAGGAGTTGTTGAATGCCTAAGCGAGAACGTAGAACCAGCATTGCGGAGCCTCGGCAAAGATCCGTAGCTGCAAAAGGAGAGGGAGGTGTGAATACCGGCGCAGGGGCACAAGGATTCGAAAATGTGAAGAGCTTGATCAATGATATCTCCCAGCGGATGAATATCTCGGAAACCTGCCGTTTGAGGCTTACAGGATGCGAGCGGGAGCTGGCGGTCCGCTTCCCTGTGAGGATGGACAGCGGGCGCGTCGCAATCTTCAATGGCTACAGGGTGGTACATAACGATACCAGAGGACCAGCCAAAGGAGGAATCCGCTACCATCCTGACGTCAGCCTGGATGAAGTGCGAGCGCTGGCGGCCTTGATGACCTTGAAGACTGCGGTCGTCAACATCCCCTTTGGTGGTGCCAAGGGGGCTGTGGTCTGCAACCCCAAAGAGCTCTCCCAGACTGAACTGGAGAGGTTGACGCGGCGTTACGCTGCTGAGATCGTAGTCCTGATAGGCCCTAATCTGGATATCCCGGCCCCTGACGTAGGCACCAACCCTCAGATAATGGCTTGGATTATGGACACCTACAGCACAATGAGAGGTTACTCGCCGGCCGTTATCACCGGCAAGCCACTGGAGATGGGCGGCAGCCGGGGCAGGTTCGAGGCCACGGGACGCGGTTGTATGATCACCGCCCTCCTGGCAGCCAGACACGTGGGGGTAGAGGCTGGGGGAGCAACCGTCGCCGTCCAGGGATTCGGAAATGTAGGGGCGACGGCAGCCAGGCTGTTAGCTAGAGAGGGCTGCCAGATAGTAGCAGTAAGCGATTCCCGGGGCGGAGTCTACAATCCCAACGGCCTCGATGTCGAGGCTCTCGTGGTCCGGAAGGTCGAAACAGGTTCAGTAGTTGGTTTCGAGAATGCCGAAGCCGTCACCAATGCCGAACTCCTAGAGCTGCCCTGTGATATCCTGGTACCGGCAGCTCTGGAACATCAGATAGTGAAAGCTAACGCCCCTTCGGTAAGAGCAAGGATAGTAGCAGAGGGCGCCAATGGTCCCACCACGCCTGAGGCAGATCAGGTTCTCTATGATAAGGGGGTATTCGTTGTTCCCGACGTTCTCGCCAACGCCGGTGGCGTCGTAGTATCGTACCTGGAGTGGGTACAGAACCTGCAAGTCTTCTGCTGGGATGAAGCTCAGGTGAATGGCTACCTACAATCAATGATGACCAATGCCTTTGGAGAAGTACTGGAAATCAGCGCGCTTGAGAAAGTGGACATGAGAACAGCAGCCTATATTACAGCTCTCCGCCGGCTGGCAAGCGCCATGACTGCCAGAGGCATATTCCCCTAAGAGGCATCGGACCCGTCCATTGCACCTCGCACCGTAACACGGGCGCAGGCAGTGACCGCAGAACGACAGGATAAAGCCATACGGCCTTAGACTATCTCCAGCGCTAAGGCCGCCACAGGCGGCCCACTCTGAGACAGAGCTTGCGGGCATAGTCGAACTGTGATACAGTAGCCGAAGTGCGAGCCGTGATGCCACCCCGCCGGATGACATCCAACCAGGACTCCCCCGCGTCAGCAACCGCAAGCACGATGCTATACCCGGGGGTTCCTACATGACCTGGATAGGTGGCATCCTGACCAGACCCGATGTCGGTCACCAAGGGCTGGCAGAGAAGCTGGCTGTGATGGCCGAAACGGCGTTCCCACCTTCCAGAGCCGCTTCCACGCCCGATTCCCGATGCACCACCTCCGTTCTCGATGTCGCCCATGGCAAGGCCCTCATGAAAATATCCCGGGGGCCCGAATGGATGGCGTCGCAACATGTCTATACGGATTGTCAAGCGAAGCTTGCCCTGATATATGATGGCTACCTCTATCATCCTGAGAACGCTGGGTCCGGACTCTCCGGGACCCGGCATAGGGTAAACGGCACGCTTGCCGAGTTCCTGGTAGACTCCCTGGCCCAGTTCCCTGGCCGGCTGGATCAAAGGGTCAGGGAAGCACTGACGGGCCTGGAGGGCGATTATGCCCTGGCAGTAGGCGATACCGATCAGACAGTGATCTCCCGCAACCGTTCAGGCACAAAGCCACTCTACTTCTCCGAGCGCAATGGGTTCTCGGCCTTCGCCTCCAATAAGAGACCCCTGTGGATGATGGGCCTGGGTGAGGTCAGGCCCCTGCGGGCAGGCATGATTGCCACTCTTGCCCCGCAGGGAGTGTGCATCAATGAAGTTTCGCCTCTGCCCGAGAGTGAGGTCCACATAAGGAGCATGACTCAGGCGGTGAACGAGTATGAACAGGCACTCTGGTCGGCAACACGGAAGAGACTGGCCGAAATGGACCACCTGCCTAGAGTGGGCGTGCTGCTGTCGGGTGGTGTTGATAGCTGTCTGATAGCTAAGATGATTCACAGCATTGCTCCCCATCTCGGGATGAACGTAATCGCATATACGGTTGGCCTGCCCGATTCGCCTGATATGAAGTCGGCCCGGCGCTTCGCTGAAGAGCTGGGCATGACACACAGGATGAGGACCCTGAGCATCGACCGGATCGAGCGCTACATCCCGGAAGTCATCGAGGCAATTGAGGACAGCGACTACGTGCAGATAGAGACCGGCATCGGCATCTACGCGGCACTGGAGATGGCCAGCCAGGATGGCGTCAAGGTGATTTTCTCCGGACAGGGACCTGATGAGGAGTGGGGAGGTTACAGCTGGTATCCAAGGGTCCTGGGGAGGGACGGTCGTCAGGAGCTCGATCGGAGGATGCGGGATGATTTTGCCAGGGCAGATACAGAGACGCTGGACAGGGAGAATAAGATAGCCATGGCCTGGGACGTTGACTTGCTCTTTCCCTACCTTGACACCGAAGTGGTGAATACAGCCATGAGCGTGGCATCTGAATTAAAGGTGGCCTCGGAAGACGACAACCTGGGCAAGCACCCGCACCGGCAGCTAGCCATTAGAATCGGTATACCCGAGAGCTATTCCAACAGAGGGAAGCTTGCCATACAGCACGGCACCGGTATCCACGGGGTACTGGACGCCATAGCCAGGAAGAACGGGTTTGGCCCTGATTTGGTGAAGGACATCGCCTACCGCAACGAGGAGATCAGCAGCGAAAGAATGGGCAGTTCTTCCAGGTATGGCTATCGCTACACCCAGAGAAAGCTCTGGCAGGTCCCGCAACATGCGCAGTTCTTTCTGCATACGCTCGCGTTCAAGAAAGGGCTGCTCGATAGGCCGGTCAGAGAGAGGGTGGCGCATTTACTGGAAAGGGCCGCTCTCTCATCCAGATTACCAGTCTAAGGCAGGATCACCGTCCACCGATTCTCGACAAGCACAGTTGGGACAGCCCTATTTGACATAACAGTCGTAGTCCCTACTGTCCGGTCGGCTTGGCTAGGGGATGGTACTTGCGATGAGTCTCCTCGGCATACCTGTCGGAGGCATGAACATAGCGAGTCGTGGTATCTAGCGACTCATGGCCGAGAAGGATTTGAAGCGCGGCTGGGTTGGCACCTTCCTCGGCCAGGTACGTGGCGAAGCCATGTCTCAGCGAATGTGCTGAGGTGGGGACATTGATCTTGAGTTTCTCCCGATACCTCTTGATTCTCTCCTGAAGGTAGTTGGTGGAGATCCTTCTCCTCGATTTGGCGACGTTTCTGCCGGCATAAGGGATGAAAAGGGCGGGGCAATTATCTTCACGAGTCATCAAATAGGCGTCTAGGGCCTGCCTGGCCCTTGCCGTAAGGTAGACAAAGCGCTGCTTCCTGCCCTTGCCAGTGATGAAAATCCTCCCGGTCTCGTCGATCTGGCTTCGATTCAGACTGCATAGCTCTGAGATGCGCATGCCGGTGGCAAACAGGACCTCCAGCATAGCCCGGTTCCTTAGGGCCGTCCTCATGTTTGACTCCAACGAACTGGGCGCTTCGATGAGCCTGATCAGGTCCTCAAGCTCTGCTACCTGGGGGTGCTTTCTTCCGGATTTGGTCAGCTTGATGGCTTCGGGTGGCAGGGGACAAGGATAGTCAATGTCGATCAGGTAACGCAGGTAAGCTCTCAGTGCCGACAGCATGCGGTTTACTGACCGGGAGTCAAGCTGTTTCTGGCCCTGCCTCTCCAGGCTGGCTGTCTTGCGATCCCGCGAAACCAGATATGCCTTGTAATAGGTGATAGCGCGCTTGTCAAGCTTATCGAACTGCATCTCGCTCTCACGTAGAAAATTGCTGAAGACATTCAGATCGCGCTCATAGTTGTAGATTGTCTCCCGAGAATACTTATCGGCCTGCAGATTGAGGAGGAAGTCATCAACATGTGGCAGCATCGAAGTTACCTGCTCATCGAGAGAACTGAGTGTAAGAAATATTATACTCAGTCCCATCATACAACACCACTCCGACTCCGTCAACCCCTCGCTCTTCCCTTACGCGATGCATTGATCTTGCCACCACGCCGCTATCGCTGCCATTATCATGATGTCGCGCTTCGGAGCACAAGACATCTGGCTGAAAAGGGGCCCCTCCAAACGACAGGGCGGTATAAGAATGTATCTCCGCTTCCTCCATGCCCCGAAAATCGGCTCTCCGAGCGCGCCCTGCAAACTGCCCCCTGACAGCATCAGGTTACTGCATAAGAAAGCCTCCCCAAAAGCGAGGTTCCCCGTCCCACGGACAGAGCACAGAAAGGAATCGCAACGCGCCGATCATGCTCAGTCAAGACGCGTCTGCCACTGCTACCAGCAGTACGCTTCCTTGAGGAGAACCAGGCCAATGGGCTAGAATCATAACGTGGAAGGCGGGCCGATCCCACGAAACGTCAGGGCGCTGTTGGCAGAACTCCCCGACGGGGTCGAGGTGGTGGCAGCAGCCAAAGGAAGAAGCCCCGGGGAAGTCCTGCAGGCTATCCGGGCTGGAATCAAGATCATTGGAGAGAATTATGTCAAGGAGGCAAAGGAGGCCTACGAGGTAGTGGGGAAGAAAGCAAGATGGCATTTCATTGGAATCCTGCAGAAGCACAATGTGAGGAGCAACATTCTGCAAGTATTCGACATGATAGAAAGCGTCGACTCCCTTGATATAGCCGGCGAAATCGATAGGAAGTGCGGACCAATCAGCAAGGTAATGCCGGTATTGATCGAGGTGAACAGCGGCAGAGAATCCCAGAAATCAGGAGTCCTGCCGGAAGATGCGGAGCAGCTGGTAAGGGAAATTTCCAGCCTCAAACATATCAGGGTGATGGGCCTTATGACTATGGGACCACGTTTTGGAAATCCCGAGGACTCCAGGCCCTATTTTCGGGAGACAAGAAGGATATTCGACCACATCAGGCGGCTCGAGCTACCGGACATAGAGATGACGCATCTATCCATGGGTATGACCAACTCCTACAAGGTGGCTCTCGAGGAGGGCGCTAACATCGTCAGAATAGGCACCAGGATATTTGGCGACAGAGGTCAGCTGTAACCGACCTGGCCCTGGCGCCGCTTCTCGATGTGACGGGCTATCTTGTCCAGTAGCCTGTCCAGACCCCAGCGCTTTGCAGCAGATACCAGACCAACGCCCTCATCGGGCAACACCATCGGCTCCTCAAAGTACGGAATCGTAGTTAATGCCTCCAGCTCCTCCTCGCTCTTCAGAGCCAGGTCCAGCTTGTTGAACACAGTGATGCGTGGCTTGTCCTCCAGCCTCAACTCTCGGAGTATCTTTTCCACCGTCAGATACTGATTGGCCGCGTTCTTGTGTGTTATGTCAACTACATGTAGCAGCAACTCAGCTTCATCTAGTTCCTCCAAAGTAGCGCGGAAGGCGGCAACAATCGAAGGTGGCAGCTTGTGTATGAATCCGACCGTGTCGGTGATCAGGCATGGCTGCCCTGTGGGCAGGGTCAGCCGGCGGGTTACCGGGTCCAGAGTAGAGAACAGCCTATCTCCCGCTTCCACAGCCGCCTTGCTCAGCGCGTTGAACAATGTGCTCTTACCGGCATTGGTATAACCAACCAGAGCTACCACCGGTGCCCCGGTCTCCTTGCGACGCGTCCGATACAGCGACCGATGCTTCCTCACACTCTCTATTTTTCTCTTAAGGAGACTGATGTGCCTGTAGATAAGGCGTCGATCGGTTTCCAGCTGTGCCTCACCGGGACCCCTGGTGCCGATGCCGCCGCCGAGCCGTTCCAGATGACGCCACTGGCCCACCAGCCGGGGCAGAAGATACTGGTGCTGCGCCAACTCAACCTGGAGTTTTCCCTCATGGGTCCGGGCTTTTCGGGCAAATATGTCCAGGATGAGGGCGCTACGGTCGATGACCCTGACCCCCAATACCTCTTCCAGGTTCCTCTGCTGCCGGGGCGACAGCTCATCATCGAAGATCACCACGTCATACTGGGTCTGTTCCCTCATGGCGATCAGCTCTTGAAGCTTGCCCTTCCCTATGTAATGTGTGGGGGAGGGCCTGTCCAGGTTCTGGCTCAGCACACCTGCTACTTTGGCCCCTGCCGTTGTAGCCAGATGTGAGAGCTCCTCCAGGGAGTCCGCAGCCGACCAGTCCTGGCTCGAGGTCCTGCTCCCTACTCCCACCAGGAATGCCTGTTCTGCCTTGGCTTGAGTGGCAAAAGACCTGTGCTTCATCTAGTCTTCCTGTCCAAGACCGGGGCTGCCCTGCCACCACCCTCCCTCACACAGAGGCAGCTTCTCTGCCCCGCTGCCTGGTGTTATGAAGTCTTCTATCAGACCCTTCACCTTGTTCACCACGGCGTTGCCGGCACCTCCCCCTGCCTCGCCGACATCGTACCAGTGGATTCTGCTGTCGTTGAGGCGAAACCAGGCGTACTGGTGCCGGGCCAGGCGGTGGGTCTCATGTTTGATCCTATCGACAGCCTTTGGCAGGGTCATCTCGCCTCCCAGAAACTGCGCTATCTGCTTGTAGCCTATGCCCGTCATGGAGGGCAAAGATGTGTCATAACCCCGCTCCAGTAGCTTCCGCACCTCTTCAATCAGTCCCCTGCTTATCATCTCATCAACACGCCCATCGATCCTTCTGTATAGCTCGTCCCGTGCTTGAGTCAGGCCGATGAGCATCACAGGAAAGCCCGCCCCCCCTTTCCGCTGCAACTGTGAAGGCTGCCGCCCTGTCTTATGATAGATCTCCAGGGCCCTTATTATGCGGCGGATGTTGCTGGGGCCGATTCGTGATGCCGCTACCGGGTCGACGTCCTGCAATTCCTGAAATAGGAGTCCCGTGCCTTCTCGCTCGGCCCTGGCCTCCAATCGGCTTCTCAGTTTCCGGTCGGGCGGCGCCTGGGGTATTTGCCATCCTTCCATCAGCGACCACACATAAAGGCCGCTTCCGCCGACCAGCAATGCCATTTTCCCTTTACTGCGAATATCCTGCAGCGCCTCACCCGCCAGTCGCTGATACATAGCCAGGCTGAACTCCTCATCAGGCTCCACCACATCTATCATATGATGCGGCACGGCCGCTCCCTCGGCCAGACTGGGCTTGTTGGTGCCAATATCCATGTACCGGTAGACCTGGCGGCTGTCTGCGCTTATTACCTCTACGGCGAAGTACCGGGCAAGGTGCAGGGCAAGCTCGCTCTTGCCAACCGCAGTGGGGCCAACGATAGCAATCATCACTAAGCAGCCTGTTAACTACTGATGCCCGCCTGCTGCCCAATCCTCTCGCCCCTTGATCTCAGCGGTCTGCTCGACAATGCTCACAAACTCGTCGCCTTTCAGGCTGGCTCCGCCGACCAGCGCACCATCTATCTCCTGATACGACACGAACTCACCAATGTTAGCACCGGTAACGCTCCCGCCGTAAAGGACCCGTAGGCCTTGAGCGGTGTCCTTGTCCCATATCTTAGATAGCACCTGACGAACCAACCGGATGGTGGCCGCCGCCTGTTCCGCAGTTGCTGCCTTACCCGTCCCGATGGCCCACACCGGCTCGTAGGCAATCACCAGGTTCCCGGCTATACCCTCATACCGGGTAGTCCCGGCCTCGGAGCTTCTGCCCGGAGAAATGCCCTCGATGCCCTGCAGAGCCATCCTCACCTGCCTGTCGATCACCTCCTCCGCCTTACCGGCCTCATATTCCTCCAACCTTTCGCCAACGCACAGTATGGGTTTTAGCCCGCTGCTCAGAGCCGCCTCAACCTTCTTATTGACCATCCCATCGGTCTCGCCGAAATACCATCTCCGCTCAGAATGCCCCAATATCACGAATTCACACAACTCGCTGAGCATCAGGGGGGATATCTCGCCGGTGTAGGCCCCCTGGGCCTCAAAATGCATGTTCTGAGCTCCCAGCTTGAGGGATGAGCCCTGCAGCATCATGTTCACACCAACCAGGGATACGAATGGTGGACACAAGACCTTCTCCACTCCTGCTATCCTGTCCAGTCTATCAAGCATCTCCAGAACAAGCCGTTCTGCCTCACTAGCAGTGGTGTTCATCTTCCAGTTCCCGGCAACTAACGGTATACGCATTTCACAATCTCCTATCATTCCTTGTCCAGCAGAGCTTCAACGCCCGGCAGGTCCTCGCCCTCCAAAAACCTGAGGCTGGCGCCACCTCCTGTCGAGACATGGGTCATCTTATCGGTCAGTCCCATTTCCTGCACTGCTTCGGCAGTAGACCCGCCCCCGATAACGGTGGTGGCATCGAGGGTCGATAGAAATCTGGCCAATGACGCGGTCCCCTCAGCGAACTCCGGTATCTCGTAGACCCCCATGGGACCGTTCCACAGTATGGTACGACATCTCGCCAGCTCCCGGCGGAAAAGGTCCACAGTTTCAGGGCCGATGTCAGCGATGCAAGCGCCTGGTGGTATGTCGGCTACCGGCACCGCCCTGTTCGAAGCTCCCGCCTCAATCTTCTCTGCCGCGATCACATCGACCGGCAGCAGGAATTTCAGGTCTCTTTCTCCGGCTTCCTTCAGCAGCTTCTCGGCCAAACCCACCTTATCGTCTTCGACCATGGAAAGCCCCACCTCATACCCTTGCGTCTTGAGCAAAGTAGCGGCCATCCCGCCCCCAACCAGCAATATGTCGACCCACCTCAGCATATTCTTCATCAGGTCCATCTTGTCCCCAACCTTGGCACCCCCCATAAGGCAGGCGGCCGGTCGCTCCGGGTCACGGAGGAGCTTTCCCATGACCTCCAGTTCCCTGTTCAACAGGAAGCCCGCCACCGCCGGCAGATGTTTCGCTACACCTACGGTAGAGGCGTGGACCCGGTGGGCGGTGCCGAAGGCATCATTGACGTAGACATCTGCCAGCCCGGCCAGTGTCCGTGCAAAGCCCGGATCATTGGCTTCCTCCTCGGGATGAAAGCGCAGGTTCTCCAGGACCAGTATGTCACGTTCTTTCAGCGCCCTGACCCTGACCTCTACCTCCTCGCCAATGCAATCGGAGGCTACGCCGACAGGCAGGCCCACAAGCTGCGACAGCCTGTCCGCTATCGGCCCCATTCTCAAGCCTTCAACCACCTTGCCCTTGGGTCGCCCCAGGTGAGAACAGATGATTACCCTGGCCCTATGGTCAACGAGGTACCTGATAGTAGGAAGTGAAGCCCTGATTCGGTTATCGTTGCTGATGGCACCGGTCTTTACGTCTAGCGGCACGTTGAAATCGACCCTCAGCAGCACCCTCTTGCCCTCAACCTGTATGTCTTCAACAGTCTTCTTGGGCATTCTCCCTCCTAGAAGTCGCGCTCCACCAGAAACGAGGCCGCCTCCCTGAGACGGGCCTGCCCGGACGCCTCGAGCCGCTCAGACTCGAGCTGTGCCACGGCTCTGGAATGGTACTCCCTGGCCAGCCTCGCAGCATACTCCCTGGCCCCAAGCCGCTCCAGAATCCTCCCCACCTCAGCGATGTCTGGACCCCCGAATGATTCTTGAGCATAAATCTCCACAAGCCTTTGCCTGTCCTCACCGCCGCTGCTCTGCAGTCCATAGACTACGGGCAGGGTCTTTTTCCTTTGCGGGATATCGTGGGCAGGCTTGCCTGTTTCTTCGCTCGTTGCCCAAATCCCCATCACATCGTCGCGGATCTGATAAGCCATGCCGAGTTCCTTGCCGAACGAATGAAGGGCGTCCACCAGCCCGCTATATGCACCGCCCAGATATGCTCCCAGGGAGGTCGAGGCCGCAATCAGTGCTGCCGTTTTCCTGGCTGCCATATCGAGATAGTCTTCAATCGTTGTGTCCACACGGTCCTCGTAGTCAAGGTCCAGATATTGCCCCTCGCACAACTCGAGGCAGGTCAGGCTCAGTCGTTGGGCGGAGGTAGTGATCTTCTCATCGGCTACTCCCCTTTCCTTGAGTCCGGTCAGCGCCAGATAAGCTAAGGCGAACATGGCATCGCCGGCGTTCATAGCTTGAGACTGGCCCCATACGCTCCATACGGCAGGCCGGTGATGGCGCTCGCAGCTGACGTCCTGTATGTCGTCATGGATCAATGAGAAGTTGTGGACCAGCTCCAGGGCTGCCGCGGCAGGCATTGCCTGCGAAGCATCTCCACCGACAGCTTCACAGCTGAGAAGACATAGCGTGGAGCGGATGAACTTGCCCGGCTCTGCGCTACAGGAACCTCCGCGCTCATCCTGCCAGCCCATATGGTATCGCAGCATGTCACGAAGAGGCGGGGGGCAGCTATCGATAGCCCTGCCTAGCTCAACCTGCACGGCATGGCGATAGGGCGTCCAGGACTCAGGCAAGGCGTGTCTTATGCCCATAGAGCCAGTTCATATTAGCGGCTAATAGAATGGCTTGTCAAACAATCATGCTGCAGTACCGGAGATCACCCTCGGTGGCGAGGCAGGATGTTAAGGTTTACCACCCCGCCGCTCACGACCTCTACGGACATGGGTGTCCTTCAGTGGACGCCACACTGCCCGACGGCGCCCGACGTGCTATACTGCTCGTCTGGTCCCTACAACGACAAGACGGCTCCAGCACGCTCGCCCGGCTCCGGGCCGGGATACGCTCAAGACATCCATATCTGGGAAGAGGCAGGCGTCCGCAAGGCGATGTACTGCCGCCCGTTTACAGGAAGACTGAACTGCCATGCCCGACGACAAAGACACAGACGAATCGGTGGACGCAGGTACCGGGGGTGGCACAGGCCCCGTTGCCGGAAATCACACAGTCACAGAGGCCGGGAAGAAGGGGTTCTCTCTTCGCAGCATACGCACGTTCGCTTCTCTCAAGAATGCCGCCTACAGGCTTTACCTGACCAACATGATAGCCTACACAGCTGCCATGAACATGGAGGTCATGGCCCGCAATCTGCTTATCTGGCGTTTGACCGAGTCCCCTACCATACTCGGACTCAAGTCGCTGGCCCTGGCTGCACCCATGCTCTTGTTCTCCCTCTTCGGCGGAGTCATTGCCGACCGCGTGCCGAAGAATCATGTCCTGCTCATCGGGCAACTGCTCTCGGGCGTCATCTCCCTGAGCGTGGCCCTGTCCCTGACCCTCGGCTACCTGAGCGAAGATCATGCCGGCTCATGGTGGATTCTGATACTGGCTGCTGCCTGCCAGGGCACGGTAGTATCGCTGATGATGCCCTCACGCCAGGTGCTGCTCTATGAGATCGTTGGCGGCCACCAGATCTTAAACGCGGTCTCTCTCAATACCGTGGCGACGAACGGCATGCGGGTCATGGGACCGGCCATGGCCGGCTTTCTCGTCCAGGCATTTGGCTTCACCGTTACCTACTATGTGATAGCCGGCCTATATCTTTCCTCCTCTGTCATCATCTCCTTCCTGCCACGCAGCAGCCCCACCGCTCTAGGCGGGCAGGGTGCTTTATCCAACATCAAAGAAGGTCTCAACTATGTCCGGCGCGAACCGATCGTGCTCCTCGTTCTGGTATTCGCCCTGGTTGGCATCCTCCTCGCCACGCCCTACATGACCCTGATGCCCATCGTAGCCGAGGAGGTTCTGAAGGTCGGTGCCGCCGGCCTGGGAGTGATGATGAGTTTCATCGGCATCGGAGCCATAGGTGGCTCCCTCATTCTTGCCTCGTTGCCCGACAGGAGGCGCGGATGCCTGTTGCTAATCAGCACCGTGGTGTTCGCCCTAGCGCTGGTCGGCTTTGCCTTTTCCCGCTCTTACTATCTGTCGCTGGCCCTGCTCATTGTGGTGGGACTGGGTCAATCGGGGCTGATAGCGGTAGCCACGGCCGTCCTCCAGGACTACTCCCAGGATCAGTACCGCGGACGCGTAATGAGCATCTTCATGACACAGCTGGGACTCATGGGCTTTGCCGGCTTCGGCGCGGCACTGCTAACAGAAGTCATGGGGGTCCAGCAGGTAATCGGCACCTTCGCTATGGTCCTGGCCGTCCTGTCGCTTCTGACCCTGGCCTTCGTCCCCAGGCTGCGGAGGCTCAACTAGTCAACCCTTCCATTGCAGGGTTGCCGGCAGCGCGTTGTTATGTTGCGCTGCAGAAAGGTCTGTCCCCGTCCGCCAGTTGATGAAACCGTTTGGGCAAGTTATAATTAGCACTCTCGATGCCAAAGTGCTAACTACAGGAGGTAAGTAGATGAACTGCACCGTATGTGGAAACCCGCTGCTTTTCGACAGGGTCGTTTTCCATTGTTCCTGCGGCGCCTTTGTGCACGCCTACTGCTGGGATGAGCATGTATTACAGGCGCACCGGCCCCCTTTTGAGATCGGCAGCGTCACCTTGGATGGTGAGTTCAGAGCAAGAGAGAGCGCAATGGTCGAGCAGGCCTCGCCGGCACAAGTCCCGGCAGGGACCGAGGAACCCGAGCAGCAAACAACACCTCTTTTAGAATAGAGGAGGATACACATGCCTACCTACCAGTATCAATGCTTGAACTGCAAACTGCATTTTGATCTTAAGCAGAGCTTTCATGATAAACCGGTAGCAGATTGCCCCGCCTGTCACGGAGTTGCCCGCCGCCTGTTCTGTCCCGTTCCCATCCTGTTCAAAGGCCCGGGCTTCTATGTGACCGACTCCAGGGGCGACACAGCAAAAGGTAGTGGAGGCAGCGAATCATGAGATGCCCCGTCTGTGGCAAAGAAGCCCGGGCCCGCATCTACTACTGTGCCAGCTGCGCTGTTTACGTGCATGAGAAGTGCTGGCGCAAGCATGTAGAGCGGGCCCACAAAGAGTAGCCCACCCTTCATTCTTCTCATCCGAGCTTCATCATGCTATACTGGATACGATTGTCCCTGTAGCTCAGCTGGACAGAGCGGCTGCCTTCTAAGCAGCGGGTCGTGGGTTCGAATCCCTCCAGGGACGCCACACATCTGACTTACCTACACCATCCCCACAAGCATAAACCGGAAGGGCGTGACGCTGGTTTCCGGCGGCCGCCCATCAAGCGCAGGGAGTGCTGTCACGGGTGGGGCTTCAAGCCGTACGCCGTACCCTGTGGAAATTGGCCGTTATGGAGTAGTTGCCATACATGATGATGGTGGTTGAAGCAGAGTTGACATCGGCGATCATGCCCACATCACCCGTCCACCCGCTGAACTCATAGCGCCTGGCCGGAGTCGCCACCAGGCTCACCACGGTACCTGCATCGTAGGTGAACACTCCTTCACCGGGTTCGGTCACAGAGCCGCAGGCTTCGCTGGAGATGGTCAACGTGTAGCTGAGGACCTCAATCAGCTCGAAGTTGGCCGTCACGGCATAGTTGCCGTTCATGGTGATGGTCGTCGAGGCGAAGTCCACATCGTCGACGGTGCCCACGGTACCGGTCCAGCCCGCAAACCTATACCCGGCGCCAGGAGATGCCACCAGATTCACCACCGCCCCCGATGGATAGCTAAAGGTCCCCGGCCCGGGTGTGACTACCACCCCTCCGGTGCCAGCGTAGACAGTGAGGCTGTAGTGAGTGGTGGGAATCGCCTCGAACTCGGCCGTTATGGAGTAGTTGCCCTGCATGGTGATGGTGGTTGAGGCGAGATCAGGATTGCCGATAGTAGCGATATTGCCACTCCATCTGACAAACCTGTAGCCTCCGGCCGGCGTTGCCACCAGGCTGACCTCCGTACCGGCAGCATAGGCATAGCTGCCTTCTCCGGGCGTGGTCACCCAGCCTCCATCGGTGCTGGACGTGGTAAGGTTGTAAAGCGCGGGCGGAATCGCCTCAAACTCAGCCGTTATCGAGTAGTTCCCCTGCATGGTGACGATGGTGGAGGACGATGTGACATCGTCAACCGTGCCCACATCGCCGGTCCATCTGACGAAGCGGTAGCCACCGGCGGGCATGGCTACCAGGACAACCACGGTCCCCTCTTCATACGTAGAAGCACCCTCATACGGAGCCGTCACCGACCCTCCGGCTGTGCTGGACGCAGTCAGGGTGTACTGCTCAGCCCGGGCCTCCTCAAAGTTGGCCCTTACCTTGTAGTTACCCTGTACGCTGGTGATGACGGTAGAGGCAGAGGTAACATCCACGATGGGGGCAGAGCCACCGCTCCAACCTATGAACCTATAGCCCCTGGCCGGAGCAGCGATCAGCTCGACCTCGGTGCAGAAGTCGTAGTAGAAGATCCCCTCACCGGGAGTTGTCACCGAACCCCCGTCTGTGCTGGAGAATGTGACGCCATACTGGGTCAGACCGCATCCCGCCACCGATGCAATGAGGGTGGCCAGAGCCAGCAAGACGCCAAGTACTGCTATGCGCTGATGCTTCCTACAGGGACGTATCGTCATCACCCTTTACCTCCGGGTACATGCAGCTGCCTCATCCGGCACGTCTGAGGCGCCAAACAGAGCTAGAAATCAGTGCCGCCAATGGCATCGGATCCTGGAGTTGTCTTCTGAATGTGGCTGTGGACCAAACCAGCGAGCCCGGTTCGCGTTCTACGCATGCCACACTGTTCGTTGCGGGAACTACGCCAAGGGTCCACCGTACGCACCCGTCTGTCAGCCCTTTGTCGGCTTTGTGCTGCCATTGTAGCACCATGTAGCGAATTGTCAACAGTCCTGCGCTGCGACTGCCGAAGGCCCGTAGCTAACCCGGTGATCAAGCCGGTGTCCTCAGCGTGATACCGACCGGGCAATGATCAGAACCCATCACCTCAGGCATTATGAAGGCACCGGAAACCAGATCCAACAGGTTCTCGGTAACAAAGAAGTAGTCGATCCTCCAGCCTACGTTCCTTTCCCGGGCCCTCGACTTGAGGTCCCACCAGGTATAGTGGCCGGGTTCCTGATTGAAATGCCGAAATACATCTACGTATCCATGACGAACGAGCTTGTCCAGCCAGGCTCTCTCGACGGGCAGAAACCCCGATACCTTCTGGTTCTCCTTCGGTCGGGCCAGGTCTATTTCCTTATGGGCGGTGTTGAAGTCGCCGCAGATGATGATCCTCTTGCCTTCCAGTCTGAGAGGCTCCAAGAAGTCAAGGAAAGCGTCATAGAAGTCGAGCTTATATCTCAGCCTGGCCTCATCTTTCTTCCCGTTGGGGAAATATACGTTGAAGACGGTGAAGTGAGGATGCTCCGACATAATCACCCTGCCCTCGGCGTCGAATCGGCCGATGCCGAAGCCGTACTCCACCCTGGCCGGCTCCTCCCTGGCTAACGTGGCAACTCCGCTATAGCCGGCCCTCTCCGGGTAGTTCCAGTAGGCATGGTAACCGCTCGGGTTTCTCACATCCTCGGCAAGTTGCCCCGGATTAGCCTTGGTCTCCTGAATGCACATTATGTCAGGTGATTCCCTGTGTAACCACTCCAGAAAGCCGTTTCGCACGGCCGCCCTGATGCCATTGACATTCCAGCACAGGATTTTCTTATCTTTCATCGTGCCCATCGGTACTTTCATATGTCCTGACTGAAAAGTCCCGAGCCTGCGCCCTGATCATACGCTTCCGTCCCGCCTTGTCTTCCCTCCAGCCCATACGGGCCAGGCCAATGGCGACACGAAATGCATCCACATCAGGCCCGCCCTTCCTGATCCATCCTGTACCCATACTCCGGCATCTGCCTGCCATCTATGTAGACCGTTCTCCCTATGACCTCTACGCGCCCGCGCCCTACCAGATCATGGACGCCAAATGGATAGACCTCCCAATCCCCCTCCTCCTTGAGCGCAGTCTGCAGGCTTTCACACAGCCGTCTCATGGTCGCCATGTGCTCCGCATCGGCCAGCCGCTCAAACTCGTCATAGCTGGTTGAAGCGTGCCGCCGCGCAAAAGCCACCACCCTGCCGAACCCGGCCAGCAGCCCTTCCGTTCCCCGCGATTCCAGTGCCCTGAGGGTGGGGACTATCGGAAGAGGCCTGGACTGGGCCAATACGGGTCCGGTATCTTCTCCCTTATCCACAATGAACAAAGTTGATCTTAGCTCCCCGTCGCCGGCAAGTATAGCTTTGGCGGCAGGTATCCAGTGCAGGCCCGAATAGCCTTTGGTAGTATCCCCGGGATGGATATTCAGGATCCCGGGGTAAAACCTGTCCACCGTCCAGTCACTGAGCCACTGATCATAGCCGGCCAGACAGATCACGTTGGGCGGTTTTCCGATCTTCTCTTCTATCAGGCACCATAGGTCCTGCTCGTACTGCACCCGTTCCGGGCAATTCCTGGGAACTCTCGCCGCACCGTACTTACTCCTTGCATCCTTCAGATACGGCAGGTGGCTGAGCACGATTACGACGTGGTTGTTCGCTCTAGCTCTGTCCACGCCCCCGCAGTCAGGCCTATTTGTAAACACAATGTAATCGTGATTGGGATCCCGTTCAACTATCTTCTGGTAGTTTGTTCCTGAACCGGAAATGAAGCTGACGATGATCATTCTGCCTCCCGGTCAATATTGTACTGGATGGCTGCGGAGTTTCAAAGAATGCCTTGAGCACAGTGCCAGGAGTTGAGCGGGCACGAACCCAGGACAATAGTGACCGGCGCCGAATTCTGATACACTCTGCTTATGAAAAGCGACCGCAAAGAGCAAGAAATGGAACTGAAGAAGTACGAGGTAGCGGTTGACAGGCTGCGCTGGGAATGCGACCCCAAGCTGTTCGATTTTGAGTGTACGGGGGACCTGGCCCCGCTTCGGGAGTTCATAGGCCAGGAACGGGCAACGCGGGCAGTGGAGTTCGGCATGAATATGGCCAACACGGGTTACAACATCTACGTTGCCGGGCTGACCGGGACGGGCAAGATGAGCATGGTCAAGGCCTACATAGAAAGAGTTATCAAGGAACGGGAGGCCCGGGGGCAAGGCCCGGCCCTGGACGACTGGTGCTACCTCCACAATTTCAGGGAGCCTGACAATCCCCAAATAGCCAGTCTCCCGCAGGGCAAGGGCAAGACGTTCCAAGAAGAAATCACCAACCTGCTGAACAAGATCCGTCACGGACTGGGTCAGGCATTTTCCAGCGAGGACTACAAGAAGCAGAGACAGAAGGCTGTTGAGGAGGTGCAAGCCCAGCAGCAGAAGCTCTTTGAGGAGATCTCGAGCGAGGCTCGCCGGCAGGGCTTCATCCTGCAGATGACCCCCTCCGGCCCCGCCCTTATTCCCATGAAAGACGACCGTCCTATGCAGGAACAGGAATACCTTGCCCTGGACGAACATACCAGGAAACAGCTGGAATCTAAGCAGGCCCGGTTGCGCAAGAAGTTGAAGGCAAGCTTCGAGACCGCAGGCAACCTCCAGACGGAGGCCATGGAGCGATTGCAGAAGGTAGACAAAGACATCGGGGAGTATACAGTCTCCGGCCTGTTCGACTCGCTGTTTGAGCATCATTCCACCCGGCCGGAGATAACTCAGTACCTTACCGACCTCAAAGCCTATGTGCTTGATAACCTGGAGGTCTTCAAGGGCACTGAGGAACCGACACCAACCTTGCTGGGAGTCCCGGTCAGCAAGGCCATGGGCGGAAGAGATCCTTTCCTTCCTTTCCAGGTAAACGTGTTTGTGGACAACAGCGCAGCCAAGGGACCGCCGGTGATCGTGGAGAGCAACCCCAATTTCGGCAACATGTTCGGCAAGATTGAGCGCCGGTTTCTCCTCGGTGGCTACCTCAGCGACCACACCATGCTCAAAGCGGGGGCCCTCAGCAAGGCCAATGGAGGCTATGTGCTGCTGAGCATGAAAGATGTGCTCATGAATCCCGGGGTCTGGCCGGCGCTTAAACGGGCCATCAAGAACGGGGAAGTCAGGATCGAAGACCCGTTTGAGCAATTCGGGCTCATCGCACCTCAGGGGCTGCGGCCGGAACCGATGCCGGTAAAGGTAAAGGTGGTGCTTACGGGCGACGCCCTGCTCTACCAGATGCTGTCGATGTACGACGAGGACTTCTGGGAAATATTCAAGGTCAAGGCCGATTTCGACTCTGAGATCGAAAAGACCAGAGACAACATGCTGGCCTATGCTGCCTTTCTGTCCGGGTGCTGTGAGGAGTGTGAGGCAAGGCATTTCGACCCCAGCGGTGTGGCCAAGGTCATCGAGTATTCTGCCAGGATAGTGGCCGACCAGGAGCGCCTCTCATCGAGGTTCGCTGTGATCAAGGACTGGATTGAGGAAGCTGACTACTGGGCCTCCCATGACAACGCCAGGTTCATCTCCGCCAGTCACGTGCAGAAGGCCATCGATGAGAGGCTGTTCAGGCACAACCTTGTTGAAGAGAGAATCCGGGACATGATAAGCCGTGGCACCATCATGATAGATGTTGAGGGCGAAGTGGTGGGCCAGGTCAATGGCTTGAGCGTCTATGTCTTGGGCGACATCACCTTTGGCAAGCCGTCCAGGATTACCGCCAAGACTTTTCTGGGACGCGACGGCGTCATCAATATAGAGCGGGAGTCCCAGCTCAGCGGCCCTATCCACAGCAAAGGAGTCATGATCCTCAGCGGCTATCTGGGCTGGAAGTATGCCCAGGACAACCCTCTGTCCCTGTCCGCCAGCCTCTGTTTCGAGCAGTCCTACGAGGGCGTGGAAGGGGACAGTGCCTCTTCCGCCGAGCTGTACGCCATCCTGTCAAGCCTCGCAGACCTACCCTTAAAGCAGGGCATAGCTGTGACCGGATCGGTAAACCAGAAGGGAGAGATTCAGCCGATAGGCGGCGTCAATCAGAAGATTGAAGGCTTCTTCCGAGTGTGCCAGGCCAAGGGACTGAGCGGCGATCAGGGGGTGCTCATACCGCACCAGAACCTGAGAAATCTCATGCTGCGTGAAGAGGTGGTTGAAGCGGTGGCCCAGGGGAAATTCCATATCTACTCAACCGGAACCATCGACGAGGGCATTGAGATACTGACTGGTACGCCCGCAGGAGAGAGGCAGAAGGACGGGACCTACCCGGCGCACACGGTCAACTACCTCGTTGACCGGCGCCTGCAGGAGATGGCCAAACGGCTCAGGAGCTTCTACGCTGAGGAAAGGAAGAAAGGCGCGTAGCTCAGGTATCCTTCTCTAAGTGACAGCCACGCCGCGGCCCTTCATCCCGGGAGTCTTCAGCCTGCGTCCTTAAGGCTACTGAGTACCGCAGGGACCAGCTCCGTGATAGCGGGGTGGATATGCATGCTGGTCCGTATCTGCTCTATCCCGCCCCTGCCCGTCATGGCGCCTGTTACCTCCTGAATGAGAATGGGGGCGTAAGGGCCGATGATATGAAATCCCAGCAGCTTTCCACTATCCGCCTCCACGATTGCCTTGGCGAAGCCGTCCTCCTCCTTCATAGCCTCTCCCTGTGCCACCTCTGAGTATTCGGCCCTGCCGACCAGAACCTTATGCTCTTTTCTGGCAGCTTCCTCGGTCAGGCCTACAGATGCTATCTGCGGGTGGGAATAGACGGCGTGGGGGGCAGCGCTGTAGTCCACCTTCGCCCGATGGCCATGGATGCTATTATGGGCCGCCAGCGACGCTTCAGCGTTGGCGACATGCGTGAACATCTGTTGGCCGTTGATGTCCCCTATGGCGAATATGTCCCTCTTCGTGGTCTCAAGGTACTCGCCGACCTTGATGAAACCTCTCCGGTCGATCTCCACACCGGTATTGTCCAATGCCAGCAGGTCGGCATTGGACCTGCGTCCCACTGCCACCAGGACTCTCTGTGCCCTGAACTCCTTTCTCTTATCTGCTTTCAGGTCATTGGCGCTGACCGCGACCTCACCAGCATTGCTCTGGAACTCCTCCGCCTGGACGCCGGTATGGACATGCATGCGCTCGCTGAGCCTCTTCTTAAGCAGGTCAGCTACCTCGGGCTCCTCGGCAAGCACCAGTCGGTCGGCCATCTCCAGCAGGGTCACTTCGACACCCATGGCGGCCAGGAAATGCCCGTACTCCACCGCAACATAGCCGCCGCCGATTATGATGATGCTATCCGGCCTTTCCTCAAGCTCCAACAAGGTCTCATTGGTAAGATAGTCAACGTTATCTAACCCCTTTATGGGAGGTATCACAGGGCGTGAGCCGGCGGCCACGAAGACCTTATCGCCCTTGACCGTCTCCCCGTTGACCTCGATAGTATAATCGGCTGTGAAACGCCCAGTACCTTCATAGAAGTCCAGGTTCTTCGTCTCGCCAATACCACGCCTCATGTGCCGCTGGTTCTCGCGCACAAACTTCCTCATGCGCTCCATAATGCTGGTGAAGTCGATATCTTCGATCTCGGCTGCGATGCCCAGTTTCCGGCTTTCCTGTATCTCAGCGATCCTGTCGGCGGCGAAGATGAGCATCTTCGAGGGGATACAGCCGGTATTGGGGCACGTACCCCCCAGCGGCCCCTTGTCCACAAGTGCCACGCTCAAGCCGCTGGCCAGAGCTTCGTCGACAATGTTCATTCCGCAGCCTGAACCGATGACAATGACATCATACTTCTTCATACGCTAACCTCCATCTGCGCGACGTTCAGATTTCGAGGACACATGCCGCTCAGATTACTGCATAGTCTAACCGTTCTTGGGAAGGCCGTGCAAACCACGGAGAACGGCGCCCATCGCCGTGAGCCGATGCATGCACGGCCGCCTTCCGAAGAGCTCTGCGCTCACCGGCCACAACGGCACCTCCTTCCTGAGGCCTCTCGGTCACACCGGGCCGAGCGTGTTCTAACCACGATGTGCTCGCGATACTTAACTCAAAAACGGCGGGGCGCTTCCGCAGGACAGACACTGTACGTGCAGGCGTCGCCTCCCTACGGTTCTGCCGTCTGCAGCTCGAGGTTTACCGCGCCGCGCTATTCTGGTAGAAACGGTTGCCGGTCATCAAGAGCAGGGGGCTTGTGGCAGGAAAAACTGCAGCGCTAGCAAGGCCTATTAGCACGCAATGCCTCTGCCGACGCACACACCAGGCCTATGGCTGGCAGTTCCAGGCCACGGCCAGAAGGCCGGCCCGCTCGGAGACAAAGGAAAGCCCCGAGTAACCTCGCTTTCCCTACCGGCTTCGCCCGGCTTAGCTTCTCGCTTACATTGTGCCGGTTGTCACCAATGTGTCTGAACTAGCTCAATCTTACGGGTGTGTTAAGGGACTGAGATGTTATACAATTAGGAAGAACACGGGCGAAATGACAGGTCAGGTGAAGAGCACAACCGCACAGGCCAGCCTTTTTCAGGGCATACGTGATGTTGAGACACGGGTGATCTCACGTCGGCTTGATTTCGAGTCCCTTTTTGACGGCTTCACAAGAATGCGCGCCATCGCCTACGTGGTCTCCTCCGACCTGCTAAGAGAGTTTTTCGAGAAGCGCGGTTACAGCGATGTCGAGATGGTCGTGGGAGAGGACATGACGGAGCCTGCCCTGAGGCAGGAACTCCAAGATAAGCCTCTGGAAATACTTGAGTCACTGGCCGCGCGGGTGGAGTCCGGCGCACTGCGCATACTGATCCCCCGGCGCAGCATTCATACTAAGCTATACATTCTGGACAACGGTGAGACAGCGCGGGTGATACAGACGTCTGCCAACCTTACCGAGACGGCCCGCAAGGCAACGCAGGTGAACTACGCATGGTACGCCGATCTACCCGCCCGGCACGAATTCGTCCGGAGGGTACTGCAGGATTACAGTTCGCACACCAAGCATTGCACGCTCTTCATGGAGGACCTGAGCAGGCTGCTCGCCGACCACGACAGCGACTCCAAACGAGAGTTGATCGAGGTCTGGCTGAAGGGAGAGGCCTTGCCTGCGTCTGAGTTGGAGACGGCAAAGGTATTCCGCGAGATGTCAATCCAGTCCTTGCTGGCAGCGGACACCGCTGAGGGCAGCGTGGTCACTGTGAAGCTACCGGAAGCACCAGCGGCCAGAAAGGAAATCGAACGTTTTCTTAAGCCACTATCTCCTTCTATGACAGGCAATCAGACTACACTGCGGGCCTCAGCATTCATCAACCACGTGCATGTCACTTACGGGATACCTCTCATGCGCCTCGACCCGGAAAGGTGTGGACTGCGGCTGGGGCTAAAAGGCGCTATAGTCCATCTCTCTCACCCGCCGGCCGACAGACCGGCAGTCAACGAGGCGCTTCAGCATCTGGAAGACTATATTCAGACGGTAGATCTGGCCAAGAGTCCCGACCCCAGTTTCGCGAAAGCAAGTATGTTCGAGGCACTGCTCTACGTCTTCTTCTCACCGTTTGCCAGTGAGTACATGAGGAGAAGACGCCTCGCCTACGGCCAGGCAGATCCGAAGGGTCCTCGGTTCCTCTACGTGTACGGGCCGTCGCAGAACGGCAAGACGACTTTCTTCCGCTTCGCTTTGAAACTGCTTACCGGCCAGGACATGGAGGCTCTGCGCAGGGAAGAGTTCACCCGCCGGAAGATCAGGGGCGCCGCCGCGATAGGCACCGTCTTCCCTCTGGTGTTTGATGACGTGGAACTCTCGGGCAAGCCGTGGGCAGCCGACCTGATCAAATCATACTGGGAAACCTGGTGGACGTCACCCTCGGACGTGCCGCAGATATTGATGTCCTCTAACGAACCGAGGCTTCGGGACTGGGCCAGATCGCGCGTCAAGAGAGTTGATTTCGACGTTCATTTCGCCTCGACTGGACAAGAGAAACGGAGGCTCAAGGCGCTACTGGAATATCACAATCAAATATTCCGCTGGTTCTCCAACCTGTACTTGAGGCAGCTGGCAGCCGACGACGAATTCAGCGATGATGAGCTCTTCATTGCGCGAACCGTGATGCGCCGCCTATATGAATATGCGGGCAGAAGGCAGCCCGATTTCTTCTTGAGCCAGCCTGTCGAGAACCAGTATGACCTCGGTAGGAAGAGATGGATAGACCTCGTCTACGGAAGACGGGAGGCAAAGGTCGTCCGCGAAAAGGAAAGGACGTTGGTGCGTTTTCCAGACCAGATGCAGTTCTGGGAAATCCGCCGCTTCGAGGGCTATCTGCCTCCTGAGGTGAAGGCCCGCCAGGAGGGCCATACCATAATCATCGAGACGCCGGATGACTTCGACGCCTGGTGCCCAGCCCCCGATCGCAGACTATGGCCGCGGCTATGGAAACGGTCATGATTGGAGAGCAGGCAGCGCCACCGGCGTGCAATCGCATGCCTGGCACCGCAGCCAGGCATGCACGCTCTTCGGGTTTTGCCTGTGGGACTTCACAACATGGGTTGCCTTAAGGGTCCTCTTGTCGATGACGTGCAGGTGCCCCTCAACATTGCCAGCATAGCAGCTGCCTTCCACAACTGGCCACCGGAGGACGCGAGCCCAAGATCCACATGGTAAAGCCAGCCCCTATGTTACCGGGACTGTGCGGCCTTTTCCCTATCCCGTAGGACCCGACGCAGAAGCTTCCCCACAGGCGTCTTCGGTATCTCGTCGATGAACTCGACCTCGCGTATGCGCTTATAGGGCGAGATTCTCCGGCCACAGAACTCGATAAGCTCACTGGGTGTGGCGGAGAGGCCGTCTCTAAGCACGACATATGCCTTGGGTATTTCACCGGCCGCCATATCCGGCTTGCCCACCACCGCACATTCCCTGACAGCGAGGTGCTCATACAGGACAGCTTCCACCTCGGCCGGGGCGATGGTATAGCCCTTATATTTGATCGTCTCCTTTATTCTATCCAGAATGCGGAAGTAGCCCCCTTCATCCATCATGGCCAGGTCACCGGTGTAGAGCCAGCCGTCGCGCAATGCCTCACGAGTATCATCAGGACGGTTGAGATAGCCTTTCATCACCTGCGGCCCCCTGACTATCAGCTCCCCGGGTTGCCCGGCGGGAAGGTCACCCTCGTCGCCCTGTTCATCGACAATGCGGGCGTCAGTATCGATGACCGGTACGCCGATGGTGCCGGGCTTGACCCCTCCCGGAGGCGAATTGTGGGTCTCAGGCGATGCCTCACTTAAGCCGTAGCCGAGTACCATCCTGACGCCGGTCAGCTCCTCCCACTTGGCCCTGATCTCAACGGGAATCGGCATGGCGCCGCTCTTGACATACCTCAGACTCGAGAGGTCGTGTCTGGTTATCTCCGGGCTGTTGACCAGCGAGGTGAACATGGAGGTAGCGCCGTACATGACCGTTGCTCTTTCCCTCTCTACGGTTCCCAGAAGCTCTGCGGCGTCAAAGCGCGGCACGATAACTACCCTGGCACCGCAGTAGACCGGCGAGTTCAGGCAGGCGCAACCTCCCCAGCTGTGGTAGAAGGGAAGCAGGCCTATAACGACATCTTCGTGGTCCCAGCCGAACCAGACAGCGTTTTGCATGGCATTGGCTATCAGGTTAAGGTGGGTGAGCATCACGCCCTTGGGCAGACCCGTAGTACCCCCGGTATATACTATGACAGCCACATCCTCCTCCGGCCTCACCGGAAACTCCGGCGGGATAGCAGGGCAACTATCCAGGATGTGCCTCAGGTGAACCACGCCCTGCGCCGTCCCACCATCCGTTATGACTATCGTGTTCAGTGATGTCCCGCGCTGTGCCTCCCTGGCTACAGAATGATGTTCGCTGCAGGTTATCAGCGTGGTGGCTTCAGTATCGCCCAGCTCATGCCTTAGCTCTGCCTTCCTGGACAGTGGATTGACCGTGGTAACTGTGCCGCCGGCCTTCAGTATCCCATAGTAGCTGATAACGAACTCGAGGCTATTGGGCAGGAAAAGCAATACCCTGTCCCCCGCCCTTACTCCCACGTCGTGCAGTCCGGCAGCCAGCCGGTCACTCAGGTCATCAAGCTCCCGGTAGGTCAGATTCTGTTCACGCAAACTGAAGGCAATGCGCTCGGGCCACCTGGCCGCTGACCGCGATAACAGACCGAAAAGAGGCATAGATGGATAATCGAGCGTCTTCGGGACTCCTCGTGGCCAGATCCTGAACCACGGCCTGTCGCCGGTTATCTGATATCGCGGCATCTCAAATCACGCTCGAGCCCTTGCCGGCTCGACGATATCATAACATAGCTTCCCGGCTCGGGTTGAAGGCGTGGAAGCACTCTGCTATTGGCGAGCGTTCACCATCGGCCATTGCCGCCCGATGACAGGCACAGCAGTTGAAAAAGGCGTTGAGGTCGGACTAAAATGTGCGCGGGTGAAAAGTCCGGCCATTCATGTGCCTGATAGAGCGCAGGACCGGCCACCCGGGTCGGTCTTACAGGGGGGTCGGTGCTTCAACTTCCCGTTGACACATAGCCAGCCTGCCCACGGATGGCCAGTATTCGTGTCTCCCATGGCGATGGGCACAGAAGGGAGTGCTGTTGCATAGAGTCGAGGTCTCTATAAAGGCCGATTTCCCGGATCCGCGAGGGGAAGCTCTGCGGCATGATATACACGACCTGGGCATCACAGCCGTACAGCAAGTACGGCTCAACGACGTCTACCTGCTGGAGGGACACCTCACCGCAGAGCAGATAGACAGGATTTGCCGGGAACTCCTTGCCGACCCGGTAGTCCAGGACTATTCCCATGGTCAGCCCGCCCAGGAGTCACCATACCCAGGCGTTCATGTCATTGAGGTTGCCTATAATCCGGGTGTCATGGACCCGGTGGAGGATAGCCTCAAGAAGGGCATTCGTGACCTGGGCATAACGACGGTTGAATCGGTAAGAACCGCAAAGACCTACCTGCTATGGGGAACAGTCTCCGACCACGCCCTGCAGTCCATCTGCGATAAGTTACTGGTCAACAGCATTGTCCAGCACGTTGTCACCGGGCGTGAGGCAGTAGCTGCGCCATCCGTGAGATACGAGTTCACGCTGAACACCGTGGACTTGCTGGGTGCCGACAACAACACCCTGACGAGCCTGGGCAAGGACAGGCTCTCGCTCAGCTTGGACGAGATGAGGACAATCCAGGAGTATTTCGCCACATTGGGCCGTAACCCAACTGATGTCGAGCTTGAGACCCTGGCGCAGACCTGGTCTGAACACTGCGTGCATAAGACCTTCAAGAGTAAGATCAGGCTAGGCCAGACTACCATCGACAATCTCTTCAAGAGCACCATCATGAGGGTCACCGATGAATTGAAGAAGCACTGGTGTCTTTCGGTCTTTCGGGATAATTCCGGCGTCATAGATTTCGATGGCACGTACGCAATCTGCTTCAAAGTGGAAACGCATAACCACCCCTCGGCGCTGGAACCGTACGGAGGGGCTGCCACAGGAATAGGCGGCGTAATACGTGATGTACTGGGCACGGGCCTGGGGGCAAAGCCCATCATGAATACCGATGTCTTCTGCTTCGGCCCGCCCGACTTCGCCTATGAGAGGCTCCCTCATGGGGTGCTCCACCCCCGACGCATTTTCAGAGGTGTTCGTGCCGGAGTGGCCGACTATGCAAACCGCCTTGGCATTCCCACCCTTAACGGCACGGTGCTCTTCGACGAACGGTATGTGGGCAACCCGCTCGTCTACTGCGGAACAGTGGGCCTGTTGCCCGTGAGTATGAGTCAGATCCATCAGCAACAGCCGGGAGACCTGGTCGTCCTCGTGGGGGGCAGGACGGGGCGTGACGGCATTCACGGCGTTACCTTTGCTTCATCGGAGTTGACCAGAGAGTCCGAAGAGGTCTCTGCCAGCTCTGTCCAGATAGGGAATCCCATCATGGAGAAGAAGCTGATCGATGTCCTCCTCAAGGCCAGGGACCTGGGACTGTATCGGCGGATCACCGATTGTGGAGGCGGTGGGCTTTCATCAGCTGTGGGAGAGATGTCGGCCGATACGGGAGCGCGCATTCATCTGGAGCGCGTCCCCCTCAAGTACTCGGGGCTCTCGTACCGAGAGATATGGCTGTCCGAATCCCAGGAGCGAATGGTGCTGGCCGTTCCCCCCGATACCGTCGAGCAGCTGATTGACCTCTTCCAGGCCGGAGATGTGGAAGCCACGGTCATAGGTGAGTTCTGCGATGATCGACGTTTGCAACTGTTCTATGACGGACATCGCGTTGCCGACATCGACGCCGAGTTCCTGCACAACGGCCTGCCTCAGATCGAGCGCGAGGCAGTCTGGGAGCCGCCACACTTCCCGGAGCCCGACTTCCCGCAACCCTCCGACTTGGGGGAAGCTCTGATGCAGATCCTCGGTTCTTGGAATGTCTGTTCCAAGGAATGGGTCATACGGCAGTATGACCATGAGGTACAGGGCAGCAGCGTGCTCAAACCGCTGGTAGGAGCACACGCCGATGGTCCGGGCGATGCCGCTATCATCAGGCCGATACTCGATTCAGATATGGGCGTCATAGTCTCCAGCGGCATAAACCCCAAGTACGGGGACATCGACCCCTACTGGATGGCCGCTTCCGCCATAGATGAAGCGCTGAGGCAGATTGTCGCCGTGGGCGGCAATCTCGACAGGGTAGCCCTGCTGGACAATTTCTGCTGGGGCAATCCCGACAAGGCCGACAGACTGGGTGGCCTGGTGAGAGCAGCCCAGGCATGCTACGACATAGCGTTTGGATATGAGACTCCCTTCATCTCCGGCAAGGACAGCCTGTACAACGAATACGAGACCGGCGATGTGAGCATCTGCATTCCGCCCACGCTTCTGATCTCCGCTGTGTCGGTGATGCCGAACGCGAACAGGCCGGTCTCAATGGACTGCAAGCAAGCGGCCGACCTCATCTATGTTGTCGGCACCACCTGGAATGAACTGGGGGGGTCGCACTATTTCGGCATTCATGGCTACATAGGCAATGATGTGCCACGGGTCGACACCAGGAAGGGGAAACAGCTCATGGACGCTCTCAGCGCAGCCACAGAGAATGGGCTGGTCAGGGCCTGCCATGATTGTAGCGAGGGGGGCATCGGTGTGGCGGCCGCCGAAATGGCCTTCGCCGGAGGGATGGGGATGGAGATCCATCTGGACCAGGTCCCGCTGGGCGAACCAATGAGTCGGGACGATTTCGTGCTCTTCTCGGAATCAAACACGCGCTTCCTGGTGGAGGTTAGTCCGGAACACAGGGCCGGGTTCGAACGCACGATGGACGGAATCGCTTTTGCCGCCATCGGACGGGTCACAGACGAACAGAGACTGGATGTATACGGGCTTGCAGGCAGCCGGCTAGTCTCATCGTCCCTCGGCGAACTGAAAGAGGCGTGGCAGAGACCACTGCGATGGTAGGAAGTCAGGGCAATGACTAAGATAAAGACGCTAATACTCCATGCTCCGGGGACGAACTGCGACATTGAGACGGGCTTTGCCTTCCGGAAGGCCGGCTCAATAGTCGAGGCGGCACCGATCGATGAACTGGTGCGCCGAAAACGGCCGCTTTCCGGCTACCAGATAATGGTTATACCGGGGGGCTTCACCTACGGTGACGACATTTCAGCCGGCAAACTCCTGGCCAACGAGCTGAGGCTAAAGATGGGAGACGATGTCCAGAGGTTTGTCGATGACGGGAGGCTCGTCCTGGGCATCTGCAACGGCTTCCAGGTCCTGCTCAAGGCCGGCATCCTGCCTAGATGCAACGATGTCACCCGCCAATCGTTGACCATAACCGCCAACGACTCCGGAAGATTTGAGTGCCGCTGGGTCCATCTCCAGGTAAACGAAGCCGCACCCTGTGTGTTCACCAGGGGCATACGCCATATGTACCTTCCGGTAGCCCACGGAGAGGGCAAGGTGCTTGCCGCAATGGGTGCAGCAGCTGACTTCAAGGTGGCACTGTACTACTGCAACGAAGAGGGAGGGACTTCGGCCGGATATCCCCACAACCCCAACGGCTCAATTAGCAACATAGCCGGAATCTGTGATGCATCGGGACGTATATTCAGCCTCATGCCCCATCCTGAACGTTTTGTCCGCTGGACACAGCATCCCCGGTGGACCAGAGAGCACAACCGGGACTGCGGAGACGGTCTGCAGATCTTTGTCAACGCAGTTGAATGGGCCAGAACAATCTGACCCAGCGGCCTTGCCTGGCTAGCAGATCCGTCCGGAGAATCATGTCTCGTATTGCAGAATGGCACGCACGCGCTGGAGGAGGGGCGGATGGGAGTAGTTGAGAAAGACATAGAAGGGGTGCGGCATCAGGTTCGAGAGATTGCCGGCATAGAGCTTCTTCAGCGCCTCTATCAGGTGCCGTGGCTGCTCAATCGTCTGGGCTGCGAAGCGGTCGGCCACGTACTCGTTCCTGCGCGATAGGGCGTGCATCATCACCGAAAGCACCATCTCCAGCGGAGTATAGAGCAGGCCGAAGAACACGATCCCACTGTAGACCGATGGCTGTTCCATGTAGAATGCTTCGTACAGCCCGGGGCTCCCCAGGAAGAGGGACAGCAGGAAGAACAGCACTCCGGCGTGGGCAATGCTGATTATCGTGCCCTGCAGTATGTGCTTCCTCTTGTGGTGACCGATTTCATGGGCAACCACCGCTACCAGCTCGGGCACAGTATGCTTGTTCACCAGGGTGTCAAACAGGGCAATCCGCTTGTTACGACCAAATCCGACCAGGAAGGCATTTGATTTGCCGGAACGCCTGGAGCCGTCCATGACGAAGACGTTCCTGACGGGGAAATCAACGGAGCGGGCGTAGCTGAGGATGGCTTCTCTTAACTCGCCTGGTTGCAGCGGAGTGAACTTGTTGAACAGCGGCATGATCCACGTAGGGGCGACATACTCCAGGACCAGGGTGAATACCGTGAAGGCCATCCAGCAGTAGACCCAGGCATAATGCCCAGCATATTGGAACAGGGCGAGGATCCCGCTCAACAGGGCGCCGCCCAGCAGAACCGCCAGGCTCAGTCCCTTGACCATATCTGCCACGAAAGTGCGGGGCGTAGTCCTGTTGAAGCCGAATCTTTCCTCAATGACAAAGGTGCGATAAATGCTGGACGGCAGCCTGATCAAGCTGTAGCCTATCAGCAGTATGCCGATGTAGCATAGCCCGCTCACGATGACATGTACCCCCCAGGACCTCACTATCTGGTCAAGATAGTTGAAGCCGCCGGCGAACCAGAAGCAAAGCACAACGACCAGATCGACTGTCCCGCTCAGGAGGCCCAAACGGGTATTGGCCCGTATATACTCCTGAGACCTGCGATACTCCTCCGACCCGTATAGCCCTTCGAGAGCAGTGGGCGGTTCCGACCTCAGAGACCTGAGGTTCAATAGGTTTGCCACCACTCCCAACACATACTCAACGAGCAGGGCGAAAAGGATTACAAAGAAGAAAGGATTCACCATCTCCAGGCCCGCTACCTAACAGTCTATTACACTCTCGCATTGCCATCAACAACGAGGCTCAGTTCCGCATAGCCAGCAACCTCCTGACCGGCCGTGCTAGGCACTCTGCCCGTATCCCGCCCTACTGGCGATGACCGAGCACTTCGGAGCGGACCGACTCCGGCCAGCAAAGTTGGCGCGCATTGTGGAGGACAGCAGTAATATGCTGCCTGAGCTGTCGACACTCCCGGGTAGTATTGGCCCGGCGAATCCGATATGATATGTCGGCGGGATGAAGGTCAAGACATACATGTCGCAGAGGGGAACCCTGCCCGCTGCATTCGTCAAAGAAGTGAGGCGGATTGTGCGCGATGAGCATTTCTCACAGCAGGAAGGAGACCTCATCTCATACAGCCTCGATTACTGGCTGTACGGAGTGTTTCTCTCTCAGAAGGGCGAACTGCCGGCGCTTCCCGCCGCAGTCGTCTCACCGGCATCCGCCGCCCAGATACAGGAGATAGTACGGTGTGCCGGCCAGTACAGGGTGCCGGTCACGCCCTTCGGCGGGGGCTCCGGAGTGCTCGGAGGCGCAGTCCCTCTGCATGGAGGCGTTGCATTGAACCTCCAGAGGATGAACAGGTTCCTCAAGCTCGATGAGGTCTCACTCGTGGCCGAATTCGAAGCAGGTATAATGGGTGCAAACCTGGAATCGGAACTGAACCACCGGGGATATTCAGCCGGCAATATCCCCCAGTCCCTGTTCTGCTCCACCCTGGGTGGCTGGATTTCCACTCGGGCGGCGGGGCAGTTCTCCACCAAGTACGGAAAGATCGAGGACATGGTGCTGGGCATGCACGTCGTCCTGCCTGACGGCAACCTGTTGAACATCAGACCTGTTCCCCGCAGATCGGTCGGCCCTTCCCTGAGAGACCTGTTCCTCGGTGGCGAAGGTGTCCTGGGAATCGTGACCAGGGCAACCGTCTCCATCCACCCGCTGCCAAGCCTGACAGTCAAGCAGTCGTTCGTTTTCCCTTCGGTTGAGGCAGCTGTCGATGCCGTACGCCTGATTATGAGGTCTGAGGCCAGACCTGCGGTGGTCAGAATCTTCGATGAGGCCGAGAGCGAGAGGTACTTCCCCAAAATAGGAAGGAAGGTGACAACGGTCTTCATATCAGAAGGAGGAGACGAGTATACCGCCCTCGATGGCAAGGTCGTAAGACGTATCTCCAGGGAGAGCGGAGGGAAATCCAGGGGCGAGGAACCGGCCAACATCTGGCTACGCAAACGGTTCGACATCGGCCTGGGCCCCGTCCTGATGCAGCATGGCGGGGTGGTCGATACCATCGAGGTATCGGCCCTGTTCAAGGACGCTGCGAAGCTGTACAGGGACATGGTCGCTTCAATGAAGGCGGTTGACGGCGTGCTGGATGTATCAGGGCACTACTCTCACTTCTACAGGGAAGGGGCGTGCCTCTATGTCACCTTCGCCGGCATACCCGAGGAACCCCTCCACTACTATCAGCAGACCTGGGATGCCGCCATGGAAGCTACGCTCAAGAACAACGGGGCGATAAGCCACCACCACGGCATCGGTTTCTGGAGAACACAGTACTTGGAACAAGAGCTGGGTGCGAGCGGTGTCAAGCTCCTAAGATCGATAAGAAACGCGGTTGACCCCAATGGCATATTTAACAGAGGAAAGCTAACCGATGGCAGAGACCAACATTGAACACACAGAGATCGCCAGATGCGCCATGTGCGCCGATATGTGCAAGTGCAACTGCCCGACATATCTGGCCACGGGACGAGAGACTCTCAGCCCCCAGAAGATGGCCCGGCTCATAGTGTACAGCGAAAAGGGTTTTCTGGAGGACGAAGAGGGCTTCTTCGACCTCATGTTCCAGAGCGCCATGTGCGGGGCATGCAGCAGCCACTGCATCTATGGCAACTACGACTTGAGGAAATTCATCCACCAGGCCAGGGTCAGCGCCTTCGACAAAGGCCTTATACCGGAAGACGTCAGCAAGAGGGTAGAGACATACATGCGGTTCGGCAACCCCGACGGGGCAAGGGAAATGGTCGATACAGGGACCGGCGATGCAGGCTATTTCATATCTTGCTCGTCCTACAAAGATGAACACCTGCTAAGCGCTATGGAGCAAGTGGTCTCGAAATCGGGACGTGAAGTCAGGCAGTTTGGAGGCGGCGATATGTGCTGCGGTGCTCCTCTCTACTACGCCGGGGACATTGAGGGGTTCAGGCAGGCCTCGCTAAAGATGAAGGCCGAGGTTGAGGCAAGGCAGTTGCGCAGGCTTGTCCTCGATTGCCCCACATGCCTCAAGATGATGGGGGATACATACCAGGAGATAGGGGTGGACCTGGACGTAGAGCTTGTCCATACCACGCAGTTCCTGCAGGACGTCCTCAAACAGCAGTTGCAGGAATTCGCGCCGACAGGCAAGACCGTCACCTACCATGATCCCTGCATCCTGTCGTATGACCTGGCAATCGTGGATCTGCCCAGGGAGATCATCACAGCCCTGGGCTTCGGTCTCAAGGAGCCCGTCTACTCGGGTCAGCATACCCATTGCTGCGGCAGCGTATACGGCGCGAAGATCGGAGACCGCAACCTCAAGGATGCTGTGACCTCCATGCGCGTAAGGGAACTGCGGGAGACAGGTGCTGACATTGTTGTCACTGCCTGTCCCACATGTAAGTCCGTACTGTCCGAAACTAACATGAAGTACATAACGGAACTGGTTGCGGAGAGGATCCTTGCCCGGTAGCAGCGCGCTGGCGCGCGATATCCAGGGCGAGATAGAGAAGGCAGTCGGTGAAAGGGCTGCCGTCTCCGTGCGGGATGGCATTGCCAGGTTACGCGGGCGCTTCTCTTCCCATCAAGCGGCTGTAGACGCGGGACTCCTGGCTGGGGAGATCGACGCGGTCAGGGAGGTGGTGAACGACCTGGCATTCCCGGGGAAGACGCGCTTCAGATCGCCAGGTAAGATCTCCCAGGAACTCACCAGTAGCGAATTCGATGTCGTCATCGTGGGGGGTGGCGTGATCGGCCTGGCGGCGGCCAGAGAGCTCTCGCAATTCAACCTCAGCATAGCCCTGTTTGAGAGGCACAACGACCTGGGAATGGACCAGACCGCCCACAGCAACGCAATGATACACCCTGCCATCCAGGCGGAGTACGGCACGCTCAGATGGCAGATGAACGTCAGGGGCAATGCCATGTGGGACAACGTTGCCACTCAACTCGATGTCGACTTTGAGCGCATAGGCACGCTCATTGTTGCCGAGAACTCAGAAGAAGAGACATTGCTTCGCTACGTGGTGGACCTGGCCCTGAAACACAACGATCCCCAGCCCAAGCTGCTGGACAGAAAAGGACTCGACAAAGTTGAGCCGGGGCTGGCACCCCGTGTAACAAAGGGTGTGCTGCTCTGGAACACCGGCATCATAGGCGTGTTCGACCTGATCATCGCCTACGCGGAGAATGCAATATCAAACGGCGTTAGCATCTTTCTGGATACAGCCGTAACCGGGGTCCAGACCGAGGATTCCGCTATCAAGGCAGTCGATACCACCAGAGGTACTGTGAAGACCAGGATCCTGATAAATGCGGCCGGACTATACTCCGACAGGATAGCCGACTATGCCGGTGACAGGTTCTTCACCATCCACCCCAGGAAGGGTGAGACCATCATTTTCGACAGGTCCTTTCAGCCTGTGCGCACGGTTTTCGCTCCGGTAAGTATGGCTGCGGAATCCAGGGAGAGCAGGCATTCCAAGGGTGGAGGCATCATTCCCACCACCGATGGCAATCTTCAGTTCGGTCCCACGGCCATCGAAATCTGTGACAGAGAGGATGTGTCAACCACCGCCGAAGGCTGTGACAGCCTGTTCCACAGATTTGCACCGCTCCTCGAGCGGCTGAAGCCGGCCTACGAAAAGCCGGATAAGGCAAGGATCATCACCCAGTTCGCAGGGTGCCGCGCATCCACCTATAAGGAGGACTTCATCATCGAGCCTTCGCGGAAGGTGCGCGGGCTGGTGCATGCCGCCGGCATACAGTCTCCCGGCCTGGCATCCGCACCTGCCATTGCCGAAAGGCTAAAGGAAATAGTAGTAGGAGAGTGGCATCCGCCCGCCAGCGATAGCTTCGATCCCGTGAGAAAGAGGCAGATCCGTTTATCGGACCTGGGCCTCGAGGAACGGGAAAAGCTCATTCGCGAGGACCATCTTTGCGGCCACATAGTATGCCGCTGTGAGCATGTGAGCGAGGCGGAGGTGGTGAGCGCCCTGCATAGCCAGACCGCAGCTGGAAGCGTTGATGGAGTCAAGAGGAGGACCAGGGCCGGGCAGGGCAGATGCCAGGGCGGCTTCTGCCTGCCCAGAATTGTGGAGATAATCAGCAGGGAGATGGGCATCGCAAAACAAGACGTAGTCAAGAGCGAAGGAAGTTCCTACATCCTGAGCAAGAGAACGAAATAGGAGAGAACATGAAGAACCTCATCGTCATCGATGGCGGCACGCAGAACATCAAAGCGTTCATCGTTGATGACAACGGCAACGAGCTACATGCCGAGTCGTCCCCGGTGAACCCCTGCTTCGCTCAACAGCCTGACTTCTCAGAACAGGACGCCGGGGCCTATCTTGAGATCACGCAGGAGGTAACGAGGCGGCTGGTGCAGAATGCCCGTATACCGGAAGACACTCTGGCCGCCGTTGCCATCACCACGCACAGGAGTACCGTGGTGCCGGTTGACGAGTATGGCGATCCCATCCGGCCTGCCATCACCTGGTTGGATGAGCGCAAGACCGAGGGGTTGAGGCTGCCGGGCGGCCCGGTCATGCGGCTCGCCTTCAAAGCTGCGCGCATGGAAGAGAGGTTGTGGGAGTATCAGAGGAGATCGAAGTTCAACTGGTTGCAGAGGCATGAGCCTGAGAACTATGCCAGAACCTTCAAGTTTCTCACCATCTCCTCGCACATCTTTCACTCGCTGACCGGCGAGTTCAAGGACTGTTCTTCGATGATCGTGGGACTGTTCCCCATCGATCTGAAGAGGCTCCAGTGGCATTCGTGGAAGATCGTCTATGAAATCTTCGGCGTGGAGCGTACCAGGCTGCCCGAGCTTGTCTCACCGGTGCAGATTGCCGGTACCGTTTCGGAAGAGGGTGCCCGCTGCTTCGGCGTCCCCCCCGGCCTCCCCGTGATCATAGGCGCCGGGGACAAGCAATCGGAATTGCTGGGGGCCGGAGTGACCACCGGCGGTATCGCCGCAATCAGCTACGGGACCGCGGCAGTGATCGAACTGCTGTCCAGCAACTACGTGACACACCCACGGATGGACTTCTTCACCTGGGGCGCCGCCATCCCCGGACACTGGGCACTGGAAGGCTTCGTCGGCAGAGGATACTGGATGGTCTCATGGTTCAAACGCGAGTTCGGCAAAGACGAGGAGGATGAGGCCCTCACACTGGGCGTAGAGCCGGAGGTCGTGCTGGACAGGCAGACAATCGATATTCCCGCAGGTTCCATGGGGCTGCTGGTGCACCCCTACTGGCATCCGCGCGAAAACGACCCGCTGTCCAAGGGAGCCATGATCGGCTTCTCCGGCGAACATACCAAAGCACACATCTACAGGGCAATCATAGAGGGCATTGCCTACGAGCTGCGGAGACTGGGCGAACTCATTGCCGAGCGCTCGGGCATCAGGATAACCGAACTGAGGGTTGGCGGCGGGGGTTCCAAAAGCGATGAGATTATGCAGATCACGGCCGACGTCTTCGGCCTGCCGGCCGTGAGGATACACACCGGCAACCTTTCGGCGCTGGGAGCAGCCATCGATGCTGCTGTGGCCTTGCGAATGCACAAGAGCTTCCCTGAAGCGGTGGCCAGAATGGTCAGAGTCAAGTCTACCTTCCAGCCAGTGCCTGAGAACGCTCGAGTATATGACCGATTGTTCAGGGATGTGTATATCAAAATATACCCTGCGCTGTCCCCCCTCCACCGCAGAATTGCCCAGATAACGAACTATCCCAAAATCAGGTAGGTATTCCTCATTTCAATATCATGATGGAAACCGACGTGGCAGTCATCGGGAGCGGTCCCGCAGGACTTACCACCGCGATACATGCTTACAGGAGCGGCGCCCGCAGGGTACTCCTCCTTGAAAGGGAGGAGGAGTTGGGCGGGATTCTGAAGCAGTGCATCCACAACGGCTTCGGCCTCGAACAGTTCAAGCAGGACTACACAGGCCCCGAGTATGCCGAGCGCCTTATCACAGATCTGGAGAGAACGGACATACAATGTCTCCTGAACACTATGGTAACCGACCTGTCATCGGACAGGATAGTAACAGCGCTAAGCCCTGAGCACGGGGCGCTGCAGATTAGGGCAGCCAGCATAGTGCTGGCCATGGGATGCCGCGAGCGTGCCAGAGGCAGTATCGGCATCGCGGGCACACGTCCGGCAGGCATATTCACCGCCGGAACAGCACAGAGGTTCGTGAATATCGATGGCTACCTTCCGGGCCGAAGGATCGTAATACTGGGCTCCGGCGATATCGGTCTCCTAATGGCGAGGAGGCTTACCCTCGAGGGGGCCAGGGTTCTGGGGGTATACGAGATAATGAGCCACCCGGGCGGGCTGAAAAGAAACATCGTCCAGTGCCTCAATGATTTCGACATACCGCTCCACCTTTCACACACCGTGACCGAGATAAGGGGCAGGGAACGTGTGGAGGGCGTAGTTGTGTCAAAAGTTGACGGTGATCTCCGCCCCGTGCCGGGGAGCGAGGAATCAGTCAAATGTGACACACTGCTGCTGTCTGTGGGATTGATCCCCGAGAACGAACTCTCACAGAAAGCCGGCCTGGAACTGAGCACCGCCACCAAAGGGCCCGTTACCACGGAGACTATGGAGACCTCGGTGCCCGGTATCTTCACCTGCGGAAATGTCTCCACCGTGTTTGACCTCGTTGATTATGTCGCCCAGACCGCGGTCACCGCCGGCACCTGGGCCGCCCGGCAGGCAGCGGGGCGTTTGGACCGGGCCCAACAACCGGTGGAAATTGTACCCGGAGACAACGTCAGACTGCTGTTTCCCCAGCGTTATGGTTTTCATGATGACCTGGTCCTTTTCATCCGGTGCACAGACCCCGTGGAAGAACCGATAAGCATAGAGCTAGAGCCGCTCAGATCAAAGACCACCAGGCCGTATGCCCGACCCAATGAGATGCTCAGACTACGAATTCCCAGGGACAAGCTCGCCGGGGTTGAGGGGCCCATTACAGTCGGCATCAGAAAGAAGAAATAGCATGGCTGCCCAGAAAAGACACTTCGTCTGCGTGGTCTGCCCCATAGGATGTGAGATCGACGTTGTCCACGAAGACGGTAACATCATCTCCATGGAGGGCAACAAATGCGAGAGGTCGCAGGAATTCATCAGCCAGGAACTGGTTGAGCCAATGCGCATATTGACTACGACTATGCGCATTCAGGGCGCCAGGTGGCCGGTGATACCCGTACGCACCGACAAGCCGGTTCCCAAACGTCTGTTCCCCCGCATAATGAGACGCTTGAGACGCATAGAACTGCGGGCTCCGGTCAGCATGCTGGACACCGTGGTCAAGGATGTCGCAGGTACAGGCGCCAATGTCATAGCCACGAGGAGCATGCCATCGGGCTAACCCGACCCTCTGGGCGCTACTAGCGGCCGACCATTAACGCCGGCAGCGCCTCTGTCCCATCACTCGAGTAGGACTCGAGCGTCAACCACAACATACCCCCTCCCCTCCTCCTGCGCCATGACCGGATTGAGGTCTAACTCCGATATCTGTGGCAGGTCTTCGACCATGGCCGACACTCTCAGAAGGAGGTCTTCCAGCGCCTCAATATCGGAGGGTTTGGAGCCCCGCCAGCCGGTAAGCAACTGATAGGCCTTGACCGAACGCACCATATCCTGGACGTCAACGTCCGTCAGCGGGTGAATACGGAACGCGATGTCCTTGAAGAACTCGGCGTGAATGCCACCCATGCCGAACATGATCAGCGGGCCGAAGGCAGGGTCCTGGGTCAGGCCGACAATCACCTCGACCCCCTCAGATATCATCTGTTGCACCGTGGCACCCTGCATCTCATCGACCTCTCCCAGGTCCTCAAGGCGTTCTTTGATCTGCCTAAAGGCCTTCTTCACCTCGCCGGATGAGCGTAGCGACAGGACTACGCCGCCCACGTCAGTCTTGTGACTTATCTTATCAGACAGAAGCTTAAGCGCAACCGGGAAGCCGATCTTCTCAGCCGCCCGGGCTGCGTCCTCAGCGGTCGTCACTGATTTCGACTCGGCCAGCTTGATACCGTACGCCTCCAGCAACTCCGCTATGGAATCAGGTTCCAGCCACAGATGGCGGGCGGAACTGCGCTTCAGAGCCGATGCTACTACCTCGCTGGCCCTGTCCTTGTCGATCCCTTCTAGTTCGGGGATCACGCCCCTGCATCTCTGTAGCCACTGACTGTATTCACACGCGCTGGCCAGACCTGCCGCGGCATGTTCCGGAAAGGCGAAACTGGGTACGCAGCCACCTTGCTCGGAATCACACTGGATACTGGCCCCGCGCGAGCCCATGAACGAGGCCACTAGTGTCTTGCCCCGCTTGCGAAACTCCGGCGCCAGATCCCTTATGGCATCAGCCACATCCTCAGAACGCACCGGTATCGGTGGGACGAAGATGACTATCACAATGTCTACCCCGTCTTCACGCGCCAAGAGCTTCAGCGCCCGCCTGTAGGTATCGGCCGACCCATCGGCCGTTATGTCAATAGGGTTGGCAGCGCTGGCTCGCGGCGAGAGAAAGCCCTTCAGTTCCGATACGGTCTCGTCCGAAAGGGCACGTACTTCCAGTCCCCTGTCGGCACAGGCATCGGCAGTCATGATTCCGGGGCCGCCACCATTGGTGAGGATGGCCACCCTCTTGCCCTGTGGGAGTGGCTGTTGCGACAGCAGATTGGCCACGTCAAACAGCTCTTCCAGTGTATCCACGCGGATCACTCCGGTCTGGGCAAACAGGGCCTCCGAAGCCACTTCAGCCGTAGCCAGGGCCCCGGTATGTGAGGCAGCAGCCCGTGAACCTGCCGACGTACGGCCACTCTTCACCGCCACCACTGGCTTGCTGAGCGTGACGCTACGGGCTATACGTACAAACCTCTTGGGATTGCCGAACGACTCCAGATAGAGCAGGATGACCTTGGTGGCAGGGTCCTCTGCCCAGTACTCAAGCAGGTCATTGCTGGAGATATCAGCCCTATTGCCAATGCTGATGAATGTGGAAAGCCCGATGTTCAGGTTCCGGGCGTACTCCAGGATGGCCAGGCCCAGCGCACCGCTCTGAGTACTCATGGCAATAGCCCCGGCCGGAGGGAAAACAGAGGAGAAAGTGGCGTTCATATTGATCTCCGGATCGGTGTTGATGATGCCCATGCAGTTAGGGCCCACCAGCCGCATCCCGTACTGTCGGGCGGTCTCAACCAACTCGTCCTGCTGCGCCTTTCCCTCTGGGCTGCTCTCGCCAAAGCCGGCTGATATAACAATGACCCCACGCACGCCCTTCTGGCCACACTCCTCCATAATGGTCCGCACCGTGTCCGCCGGTGTGATGATAATGGCCAGGTCCACCTCTCCCGGTATCTCCAGAACAGATGGGTATGCCTGCACCGAGGCGACTACCTTGGCCTTGGGGTTCACAGGATAGACAACTCCTGTGAACTCGTGGTGCAGAAGATTGTGGAACAGGGTATTGCCGATGCTGAGCTTCCTGCGTGAGGCCCCGATAACCGCTATAGACCGGGGTTTCAATACGGCCTTCAGCGAGGCAGTGCCGGAATCTTTGTCCCCCTTGGCAGGCGTGTCCTTCATGTCAGCTCCCACCACGATGATGCTGAAGATTATATGGCAAACGACTGGTCATGTCCAAGCCGGAGCTTTCATTGCGGCTGCCCCGTTTCATACGCCAGCGTTGGCTTGCTCAAGCCTCGTCGCATGCCCGGTCAGGATAGTGCCTGCCTAAGCAAAGGCAGTACCCATGGCGAGAAAGTCATGCATAGTCCACCCAGGACCATGAACAGCCCCCAGAACAGCGGACTTGTGAGGACTTCCCTCGCCTGCGCCGAGCCCTTCACAGCCAGGATAGTCCCCCTTGCGAAAAGGTAGCAGCCACCGATAAACAGAATGTGCGAAATAATCAGTACAATGACTAACAACATCTCTCGCCTCCTTGTACAGCTTGTTCTCCTTGCCAACTCACATCCCCGGCCATCTCTAGGTCGGCGAGGACCGACCAGGGCTCATCTGCCAGTATCCCCGACAAGTACACCGGCTGTCAAGACACTGGAAGTGATGCCGGTGCACCCGCAGGCCCATTATGATAGCCGTCCGGCAGCCCGTCAAGGGCTTGCTTATTCCAGTTACATCCAGCGCACCAGTCCATCCCCCTTGCCCCATTACCACCGCCATACCTTACCTGCCAGCCACACGATAGTCGATGAGAGGCCCGTAATAGCGGTGCACCGGCGTGCCACGGGACCTTCCGAACTAGGTAAAAAGGGCCATTGACACTTCGTCGCCGGCTGCTAAAATGGCAACGCCAAACAAACACCCATGAAGAGAGTTTGTAGTTTCTTGGTCCTGACAGCGCTAATCGCAGCAATGGCAGGCTGCGTTGGTGCCGAGTGCGGCCTCACCATCGCCACTACTTCCGGGGGCTCGGTCGTGACACCGGGAGACGGGACCTCCGTTTATTACGTAGGTGAGTTGGTCAGCCTGGTTGCCACTCCACACACCGGCTACCGGTTCGCCACCTGGACCGGCGACGTGGACGCCGTTGCCGATGTCCAAGCCCCTTCGACCACCGTCATCATGAATGGCAGCTACCTGATTACCGCCAACTTCGAAGAGATACCGACGGCTCGATTCGAACTCACCGTTTCCAGTACCACAGGTGGTTCGGTAACCACCCCTGGCGAGGGGGCATTCACCTATGGCGAGGGCGAAATCGCAAGTCTCGTGGCCCGGACTGACGAGGGTTACCGGTTCGTCCACTGGACCGGCGATGTGGACACCATTGCCGACATCGAGGCCCCCTCGACCACCATCACCATGAACGGAAACTACTCCATCGGCGCCCACTTTCAGGTGATTCCGCCACAGCAGTACAACCTGGCCATGTCCAGCACAGACGGAGGTACGGTAGTCACCCCGGGCGAAGGGGTATTCACCTATGACGATGGCCAGGTGGTAGCTCTGGTGGCTGAGGCAGAGGAAGGTCACCGATTCGTCAATTGGACCGGCGACGTCGATAACATCGCCAGTGTGGAGTCTGCCTCCACTACCATTGCCGTCAATGGAGATAGCTCCATAAGGGCCAACTTCCAGCAGGTGTCCCCGGGGCAGTTCAGCCTCACCACATCGAGCACCACCGGCGGCTCCGTCACAGCACCCGGTGAAGGGGCTTTCACGTATGATGACGGAGCGGTGGTGAGCCTGACCGCGACTGCAGCCAGCGGGTACTACTTCGTCAACTGGACCGGCGACGTGGGCACCATTGACGATGTCAACGCCTCCTCGACCACAATTGCGATGAACAGCAACTGCTCGGTGCGGGCCAACTTCTCCGCGGACTCATCAAGCCCGCCCGGGATAGGCTACACTGAAGCGGAAGCTGAGGCTCTGATAATCGTACTGGTCAATGACGAAAGGCAGCAGTTCGACCTGTCCCCTCTTACCGAGGATACCCTCTTGACCAGCCTGGCCAGAGAGCACAGCATCAGCATGGTTGAGAACGGCTTCTTCGGCCACGAGAGATATCCAGGGGAGAGGAGTCTTAGCTATAACCAGCCTCCGGGAACGATAAGGGGAGAAAACCTGGCAATGATCCCCACCAGACGGACGATTCCAGGCCCCTATCTTTCTCTACAGGAAGTATGTGAGTGGGCAGTCTCGGCCTGGATGAGCAGTTCCGGACACAGAAGCAATATCCTGGAACCTCGTTACACCAGGACGGGTGTGGGAGTTGCCTTCTCGGCAGAAGGAGACTACCTCTACATAACCCAGATCTTCGAGGGCGCCTACTAGCAGGCCTCACCATCGATTGAATCTCTGAAATTCTCCACTGAAGTCCCTACGTGAGCTCTCCACCAGGCCCTTCGCCTGAACGTCCCGGTATCGCTCCTTGACCCATTCCAAAAGGGCTTCACGGTCAGCTTGTCTGTAATTGCAGCTCCAGAGCCGGTGGCCACTACTGGTCGAATGGAACGCAACGGTTCCGGTGTTCCCATCGCGTCTTCTTGTGATATACTGACCAGGCAGGAATGTGATGATAGATCTGTTATTCGGTGCCATTGCCGCGATAGGCGGCATCATCATCCTGGTCTTAGTCGTAACCTTCTTCGTGGCATCTGCCTTCAGACTATGGGCGGCAAGGATAGTCAAGGTTGAGAATGCCACCTACGGCACGGCTCTGGTAGCGACCCTCCTCGGTACACTCGCCGGCGCGGCCGTTGCCTTTGTGCTGGGCCTCCTTCCAGTGGTAGGGTCCGTCCTCGGCCTGGTCGGAGCATGGCTTATAGATTCGCTTGTGGTGAAAGCGATTTTCGCCACCAGCTACGGCAAAGGCCTGCTCATAACCCTTCTGGCCTCAGTTCTGGCGGCCCTCGTAGCCGCCGGCCTCATCCTGCTCATGGTGGTCCTCGGTCTCGCCACGTGTGGCCTGTAGCGCCAGACAGAGTTGTAGCGGTGGCCAACAGTCGTTCATTGCCTCCGGACGGAACAAGGATAGCTAGAGTGCGGCCGGATTTGACA
>JBKHJG010000017.1:0-20108 GCA_046538235.1 Dehalococcoidia bacterium
ATCAGCAACTTCGCTGAAATCATAAGGTTCTGCAGCCAGGAAGGCAGAGAGGGCGCCTGACAGCCAGCCCCGCCAGACAAGCCTGGCTGACAGGACTGCTACAACGATAGGTAAGTGGCCGGCTTGTCCGTTTTCTGTGTCATGCCGGCCCGCAGGCATCGCACAAAATGCTGGCCTTAACACGTCAGGCCCCCAGGGGTGGAGCTTGTTTTCGGCCCGCAGTGGCGAGGCTCGGCCTCGCCACTGCGGCAGTTGCTGGTGTAACGGGAGGAGATGGGCCCCTCCCATCGGCTCCAGTCTCAGTTATGCGCTGGCCGCCTGCCTTGACGTCTGGTGGCCCATACGGACAATGCCACCGAAGACAATACTAGCAGAATGACTATGGCCGTCCTCTGGACCGGAGTAGTATTGACTACAACTCCACTCATCGCGACAGCAGGCGATAGCGCAGCTCGCACTACTGGCCTCAGGCCCGGATGCTCAGTTATGAACTGGGCTACGGGCGGGCTGGTCCTGTAGTAGAGGCTGACCATGGCCCGACCTAGCGGGTTCGTCTGCAGGTGCTGGTCTCTGAATTGACGAAGGACCTGTATTTCATCTGCCATCGGGGTGCCGTAGGCTGCGGTGGCAATGAAGCATGGATGGGCGCCCTTGATTGTGAGGGCGGCATCATCACCGACATCAAATCCGATAGTCAGCACCACCTGTTGTCCGAAGCGTTTGAACTTGTCGCTCAGGTACGAACTACTGACGGTCAGATTTGCGGACGCACCATTCTCGATCCCGGTAACGGTATAGTCGGTGCCTTCCTTGAGAGGCCCGGCATTATCAACGATGGAACATACGGATTTGGCAGAGCCCCATGTGATAACCGTGGTCAGGTCGTCGGGTCTAACTACGTCGCATGTGGCTGCTGACGGAGAGATGCTGGGTTGAGTCCCCAGGGCTGTGATGGTAAATGTCGCTTCACCGACATCGAATTCGATGGTCAGCACTAGGCTGTCCCCGATATCAATGCCTTTCTCCGTGAGATAGGACTCAGTGATGGTCAGGGTGGCCGTCCCATCGACATAGGTCAGGGTGTAGTTGCCGCTCTCCAACTCATAGTCATCACCATCCATTATGGACTCAACCGCGGTGGCAGTGCCGAATGTGATGGTGGTCTTGGCATCGGCTGGAGCGGCGTAATCGTATTGGGCTGTCGCAGGAGAGAGGGTAGGCAGGATTCCGCTGGCTGTGATAGTAAAGGTAGCATCGTTGCCGACGTCGAACTTGATGGTCAGGACAACCTCGTCCCCTATGTCCTCCAGTTTGTCGGCAATGTAGGAATCCAGGATGATGAGCGTAGCCGTGTCACCATCGGCGGACAGGGTGTAGTCGACGTCTTGCAGTAACCTGTAGGCATCGCCGTCCACTATGGACTTCACTTCGGTGGCAACACCCCACATGATGGTGGTTGCAGCATCCGCCGGAGCGTCCAGGTCGTATTCCTTTATCTTGGCAGAGATCCTGGGCTGTATGCCGCCTGCGGTGATGGTCAGGGTGGCATCGGCGCCGACGTCGAACTCGATGGTCAGTACTAGTTGGGCACCGACATCCTCGAGTTCCTCGGCAAGGTAGCTATTGAGGATGGCCAGTGTGGCCATGTCGCCCCCAGGGTTCACCTCATAGTCGAGGTCTCTAACCAGCTCATTGCCGTCGCCATCCACTATGGACTTCACTTCGCTGGCAGCACCCCATTTGACGATGGCTGTAACATCTTCCGGCTCATCAAGGTCGTATTCTCTAGTCTGTGGTGAGATGAAGGGATGGGTGCCTGTGGCCGTTACCTGAAGGGTTAGAGGGTTTCCGCGATTTAACTCAATGGTCAGCGCCATTTCGTCCCCGATGTCCTCCAGTTCGTCGGCGAGGTAGGAATCCAGGATGGTCAGCGTGGCCATGTCCCCAGCACCCGTGACGGTGTAGTCGACGTTCTTCAGTAGTTTGGACGCACCGCCATCCATGACCGACTCCACTTCAGTAGCGCTACCCCAGATGACGGTTGTCTTTATATCGGCCGGATCGTCCAGGTCGTACTCTCTTGTTTTGGCAGAGATCCTGGGCTGGATCCCCTCAGCCGTGATCGTCAGCGTGGCGTCGGCACCGACATCGAACTCAATGGTCAGCACCACTTCGTCGCCGATGTCTTCGAGTTCGTCGGCGAGGTAAGCATTCTGGATGGTCAGCGTGCCCTTGTCGGCGATTGTCGTCACCGCATAGTCCATACTTGGCACCAGCTCGTAGCCATCACCGTCGCGGATGGACTCCACTTCGCCGGCAGCACCCCATGTGATGGTGGCCTTAACATGATCCGGAGCGTCCGGATCGTATTCACTGGTCTGTGGTGAGACAAAGGGATGAGTGCCGGTTGCCGTGATCTCAAAACTGACTGGGTTGCCGCGATCGAACTCGATGGTCAGCACGGTCTTGTCCCCGATATCCTCCAGCGCGTCGACAAGATAAGCGTTGAGGACGGTCAGCGTGGCCTTATCCCCGACATAGGCTACAGTGTAATGGGCGGGTGTTACCAGCAAATAGCCATCGCCGTCGAAGACCGACTTCACCTCGGTGGCGACCCCCAATGTGATGGTGGTCTTTACACTGGCCGGGTCGTCCAGGTCGTATTCCCTTGTTTGCGGGGAGATGGAGGGCTGTGCGCCGGTTGCCGTGATCTCAAAAGCGAGAGGGTCCCCGCGGTCGAAGTCGATGGTCAACGTTACGCTCTCCCCCAGGTCTGCGAGTTTGCCCTTGAGGTAAGGGTTGTCCAGGATCGTCAACTTCGCTTGGTATGCAGTGATGGCACTGATTGTGTAGTCCACGCCTAGCTGCAACACATCTGCCTTATCGTCGATGATTAGCTCTACTTCTGTGGCAGCCCCCCAGGTGATAGTCGTGGTAACATCGTCGGGGTCACCCAGATCGTACTCGTCGGCAGCCGGCGAGATGCTGGGGGGGACCCTATTGCTGTTATGGCAAGGATGGCGCCGCCGACATCGAAATTGATGATCAGTTCTATCTCGTCTCCAATATCTGTGAGCTTCTCACGGAGATAACCATTCAAGATGGTTAGTTGCCTATCCTCTACCACGTAGTCCTTGCCCGAACCCTTCTGCAGTTCATAGCCATCATCATCGGTGATAGCTACTACGTCCTTGGCTACGCCCCAGGTGATGGTAACGATGATTGCAGATGGGTCATCCAGATCGTAGTCAGCTGCTGTCGGTGATATGCTGGGCAGTTCAGTTGCCGTCACCGGCAGAGCTGGCACCAAGTTCAGACTCAATGCCAGCAACAGCGCGAAGGCCACCTGAGTTACTCCTGTAAGTTTTCCTTTCATGCGATGTTCGTCCTCCTTGTATAAGTTTAGTGAGCGTCTTGGTCAATCAACGCTAGTCCCTTCGCATGGTCAGCACCTCCTCCGGGAAGCCCGCTGGCTGCAGTCTGCGGGTTTAGCCAAGGCCCACTAGTACTGGGCTTTTCCAGAATCTCGTGATGCTGCTCCCGTCATATCACCGGCCGTACGCTATCAAGTGGCGCTATCCGCCGCCTGACCGACAGGAACACAAACGCAGTCCCAAGAGATCCTGCTCGCCAATCTGGCCCTCGTAGCTGCTACGCCTCCCTTATGAACTCGCTCATCCTCGTTTGTCTTCCTTCTGTCGGTGCCCGGCATATTCGTGCGTTTGCCTGGCCCGAGAAAAGGCGATTGCCTCCGCTTGCATGGCGATTACCCTGGGTTTGAACGGAGATGGCAGCTGTTGCTGCGGCAGAAAAAGAGAGCCGAGGTTACACGGCCATGTGCGGTCGGCTTAGCATTCCAATAAGTACAGCAGTTCGCTGAGACACACACTCGACCGCCAACCTCGTAGAAGGCTTACTATAATGATTATATCACGGATAACAGTATTGTCAATAACCTGTCACCCCCATGTGTCAGTCCTCCAAAATCGGTTGCCGTATGACTGCTGAGTGGCGACATCACCATGGGGCCGATGACCTCATCAACCGGGAAAGGTTAGACAGGACCAACGGTGTTGCGGGGGGTAGAGATTTGGCGGATTATCTTCGGGAGGCATTTGACATGTGGGTTTCCTTGTAGTTGACACCCCAGGTTGGTCAGGGTAAAATACGTTCTCCAATATGGCTGATGTAAGACTTGGTTCAGGCGAGAGTTTCGAGGCTCTGCTGCGCAGATTCAACAGGCAGGTGCAGCAAGACCGCATTCTGGCGGAAGTCCGGCGGCGAAAGCACTATATCAAGCCCAGCGACGAGAGGAGGAAGAAGGCGGCAGCGAAGAGGCGGAAGAGCTCAAGATAGCCGGGAGATGGCGCTCAAGGATACTATTCAGGAAGCCCTCAAGGAAGCGCTTAAGCGGCAGCAGAGAACACAGGTTTCCACATTAAGGCTGTTATTATCTGAGATAAAGAATGCTGAAATCGCTCAGCAAAAGCCGGCTAATGATAACAAAGTGCTTGAGGTCATTGCCAGGGAAGCCAAGCATCGGCGGGAGAGCATTGAAGCCTTCAAGCTGGGGAACCGGGGCGATCTGGTAGCGCAGGAAGAAGCAGAACTGGCCATCCTTATGAGCTATCTTCCGCAGCAGATGAGTCGGGCGGAAATCACAGCAGCAGCGCAGGAGGTTATTGATGCGGTGGCAGCCAGAGGGCCTAACGACAAGGGCAGAGTCATGTCTCAGCTTATGCCCCAACTCAAAGGCAGAGCTGATGGTAAAGAAGTCAGCGAGATAGTTGCCGAACTGCTTGCCTGCTAGCTATCGGGTTTGTAAGCCCGTCCGTCACCGTACACGTAAGGCGATAGCATTGCATCTATCGCAACATGGTGTCACAGATCCCGTTGCTGATGGTCAGGGTATGATGCCAGCTAGGTCAAGCTACCACTGTGCCGGGCCGCCGGCTGAGCCACTGGTTGATACTCCGGACTGACCGGTCGGTAAGACGACTATCTATAGCTTCACTGCTTTGGCACCGTAGATAGTAGGCAGGGCAAGTATCTCTTGCAGTTGTTCATCACCCAGTGGCTGACTCAGCCCCACGATCATGAGGGCCTTTCCCCCTGGCCGGACTCTCTTCAAGTGCATGGAACTGATATCGATACTGGCCTTGGCTGTGATGTTGCCGATAGTGCCCACTAGCCCAGTCTGATCGAGATGGTCGCAGAAAAGGAAATGCCCGCCCGCGGGCACCATGTCCACCCAGAAGTCATTGACCTGGACAATCTGAATCTCGCCGTGCCTAACCGTACCTGATATTGTGGTCTTTCCTGCAGTGGTATTGACCTCGAGGGTGAGCAAGCTGGGGTAATGCTGGCAGTCCAACTCCTTCTCTTCGCTGATCTTCAGGCCACGCTGGGCGGCGATAAAACCGACGTTGACCATGTTGATCCTCTCCTCGCTTGCCTGCTGCAACAGTCCGCTGATGACCGCCGCCTTTATAGGATTGCAGTCGTAGTTGGCTACTCCGCCGCTGTACTTAATGTGTGTTGAGATCATCTGCCCCTCCATTAGCTGACTGGCAAGGTTGCCGATAGTTGTAGCTGCTGTTATGAAAGGCAGTAGCTCGGTGGCTATATGCGGAGCATTAACGGCATATCTGCTGAACCGTCCCTGCAGCACAGCACGGACCTCTTCCGCGATGTCTATGGCCATGTTGGCCTGGGCTTCGGCCGTAGAGGCACCCAGATGCGGGGTAACGATTATCCTGTCGTCCTCAAACAGGGGACTATCGGTCACCGGCTCGCGGGTGAAGACGTCGAAGGCTGCGCCGGCCAGTTTCCCAGCCTTGATTGCTCCTATCACGGCCTCCTCATCAACCAACCCACCCCGGGCGCAGTTGATGATCCGGGCAGTCGGCTTCACTTCGTCCAGCTCTTTGTGTCCGATCAGTTTCTCAGTAGCCGGGGTCAGAGGCACGTGAAGCGTGATGAAATCGGCCTCTCTCAGAAGCCGGTCCAGGGGTACAAGGTCTACCTCGAGGTTACGCGCATGATCTTCAGATATAAAAGGGTCGTGGGCCATGATGTGCATTTCAAACGCCCGAGCCCGCTCAGCTACTTCAGAACCGATCTTGCCTATGCCGATGATGCCCAATGTCTTGTTCCTGAGTTCGGTACCGACCATATCCTCCCGCTGCCACTTGCCCGATTTGAGGCGGCTGTTTGCCTGTGGTACGTTGCGCGCCAGCGCAAGCATGAGGGCCATCGTATGTTCGGCGGTGGACACAACATTCCCTGTGGGGGCGTTTATCACCACGATTCCCTTCCTGGTAGCAGCATCGACATCGATATTATCCGTGCCCACTCCGACTCGCCCAATGGCCCTCAGCCTCTCCCCCGATCCAATCACGTCTGCCCCCACTCGAGTTTGACTGCGCACAATGAGAGCATCATAGCCGTCGACTATAGCCGCCAGCTGGTGCGGCTGCAGCGCAGTCTGGACGTCTACGTGGGCGTAGGTGCGCAGTAGCTGTATTCCTTCCTCGGCTATCGGATCAGTGACCAGGACCCTCATCTTCGATCAGCCTTCTTGAGTTTAGTTAGCGCCTTGTCCAACGCTTCTAGCACTGCTTTGATATCATCCTCATATACCAGGCCGAGGTGCCCGATGCGGAAGAGCCGGCTCGATAGCGTCCCCTGCCCCCCGGAGAGGATCACATCATGTTCCTGCCTGAGAATGCGAACTAATTCAGGGACGGCAATTTCGTCGGGGGCACGCACTGCTGTCACTGTGTTGGAAGCGCATCTCTCGTCAGCAAAAAGGGATAGCCCCAGGGCTCTAATCCCGTCCCTGGCTATCTGCCCTACCCGGGCATGTCGGGCGAATATGTTGTTCAGTCCCTCCTCCAGCATCAGGTCCAGTGTTACATTCAGGGCATAGAAGATGGAAACGGCCGGCGTCCAGGGCGTCTGCGATTTGTCAAGGAAGCTCTTAGCTTTGCCAAAATCCCAATAGTAGCGGGGCATCTCAGCCTGAGAATGGGCCTGCCAGGCGCCTTCACTTACGCCTACCATGGCCAGGCCGGGTGGCACCATCCAGCCTTTCTGCGAGGCTGTAACCACCACGTCGCAATTCCAGTCATCGGTCGGCAGGTTGATGCAGCCCAGGCTTGATATGGCGTCCACCAGGAGCAGCTTCTCGGCCTTCTTGACCACTGCGCTTATCTCCTGCAGGTCATTAGTCACCCCTGTGGATGTCTCGTTGTGCGTAGCCAGCACCGCCTTGATGTCGCCACGGGTGCTCAGTGCCCTGGCGACTGCGTCGGGATCAACTGGCTGCCCCCAGTCAAAGCTGAGGCGGATGACCTCGGCCCCGTATCGCTGGGCAATGTCGCCAAAACGTTCGCCGAAGACGCCATTGGAGATGGACAGGACCTTGTCGCCCGGCGACAGACTATTGACAATGGCTGCCTCCATGCCGCCTGTGCCAGAGGCGGTGAGCAAGAAGACATCTCCTCTGGTCTGAAATACCTGCTGCAACTTCGCTGTTGTTGACCTGACGATCTCGCCGAATTCTTCGCTCCGGTGGTTCATCATCTGCCGCCCCATAGCCTCCAGCGCCTGAGGCGGACAGGGTGTTGGTCCTGGGATGCGTAGCTGCATGTCTCATTACCTCCGTTATTTGTTGGCCTGTAGCCTGAATCCCTACTTATCTGTTGTTACGGCTTCCAACGCAGTGAAAGGACTTCTCCTCACCCGGCTCTGGGTCAGCCTCACACCAGAGGGTATTGGACTACGGTCTACTTAATGGCGATCCTGACGAAGCGTCGCTTTCCTATCCTCAGGACGCTGCCCCGGTGAGCATGCACGATATTGCTGCTGATCTTTCTGCCGTCCAGCTCGACTGCCTCCTGGGCCAGCAGACGCTTCAACTCGCCGATGCTCCTGACCAGTCCCTCTTTCACCAGTGTCGGAGCGATATCAAGCTCGAATTGTCCATCTCCGGCGTACCTGGCGGCAAAAGTGAATTCAGGGACCGAGTCTGGCAATTCTCTATCCTGAAATACCTGGGTAAAGTGCTTTTCGGCATCATCGGCAGCCTGTCTGCCGTGGAACTGCATCACAATCTCATAAGCCAGTCTCTTCTTGAGCATCATGGGGTTGACTGACCGCGTCTTCAACTGCTCGTTCAGCTCGGAGACCTCTTCTTCAGGAATATCGGTCACCAGTTCGAAGTAGTCCGCCATAAGCGCGTCGGGTATGGACATGGACTTGCCGTACATCTCCCGGGGCGGCTCGGCGATGCCTATGGCATTGGCTAAGCTCTTGCTCATCTTCTGATGACCGTCAGTACCGATCAAGAGAGGGACGAGGAACACCTGCTGTGGCGGCTGGCCCAGGCTCTGCTGCAACTCTCTTCCCAGGAGGCAGTTAAATTTCTGGTCCAGGCCGCCGAACTCAACATCGGCGTTGATGGCTACTGAATCATAGCTCTGAAGCAGGGGGTAGAGCATTTCGGTGAGAGATATGGGGTTACCGGAACCATAGCGGCGGCTGAAGTCCTCCCTGGCCAGGAGTTGGGCGACTGTGAATTTGCTGGTAAGGTGGATTACTTCATCCAGGGTGAACCTGGAAAACCACTCGCTCTGCCACCTCAGCTCCGTCCTGTCCTTGTCCACCACCTTGAAGAACTGCTCCATGTAGGTTCGGGCGTTGTCCTCTATTTGACGCGGCGACAGCATAGGGCGGGTAGCTGATTGGCCGCTGGGGTCGCCAATCCTGGCCGTCCAATCGCCGACTACAAGACTGACCGTATGTCCCAACTCCTGCAGCTGCCGCAGCTTTCTCAGGCCCACCACGTGTCCCAGATGAATGTCGGGGGCGCTGGGGTCGAAGCCTTGCTTCAGGGTCAGGACTTTCCCCGAGCGGAGCAGCCTCAGCAGATCGGTCTCCGTTATGATCTCCGCCACTCCCCGTTTCAGTATGCTGGCGAACTTGGTATCGGTCATCTTCACGCTCTGCCCAGGATGACTCTTGCTTCTCTAAGATCTTTTTCGATCTGTGCCCTGAGCTCCTGGGATGATGGAAATCGCTGCTCGTCCCTTATTCTCTGCACGAATTCTACCCTTACCTCCTTATTATATAGGTCGCCTTTATAGTCCAACAAGTGAGTCTCCACCCTTCTCTCCCCCTCCCCGAAGGTGGGGCGGATACCGACGTTAGTTGCCGAGGGGAATGACCTCCCATTCACATGAGCGATGGTGGCGTAGATGCCATTGCCGGGCAGGGCTTGCTGTGGCAACAGGTGCAGGTTGGCGGTGGGAAATCCCAGGAGCCGCCCCCGTTTGTCGGATGTTACGACCCTGCCTTTGAGATGGAAACGGCGACCCAGTAGCCTCGCTACCTTGGCCATGTCGCCCTCAACCAGCGCCTGACGGATGAGGGTGCTGCTCACTACCTGGCCGTCGATTTCATACGGTAGCACTACCTCCACGCTGAAGCCCATGTCGCGTCCCAGTGTGCGGAGGGTGGTGATATTGCCCTGCCGACCCCGCCCCAGAGCGAAGTCCGGCCCCACCATGATGCCGCGCATCCTGAGGTGCTGACTAGCGAGGCGCAGAAACTCCCGGGCAGTTAGCCGGGCCACCTCGGGGGTGAAGGTCAGCACTGCCACTATGTCTATACCTAGCTCTTGAATGGCCTTGACCCTGTCCGCCAGGCTAGTGAGCCACGGTAGCTGATGGTGAGGATGTAATACTGACTGAGGGTGGGAGTTGAAGGTGACCACTCCGCTAAGGAGGCCTCTCTCCGCTGCTCGCTGACGCAGCGTTTCCAGCAGGTAGCGATGTCCTGAATGGACACCGTCGAACACACCTACGGTAAGGACCGTTTCCTGAGGAGGGTTTATCCCGGCTAGTTCTTGCTCTATCTCCATGGCCTCAGGGCGTAACGCCCGCTCTGGGAATAGCTAGCCTTCTATTCCTAGCTTCGGCCAAAGGCAGTAGTTGGGACATGAGGAGGCGGAAGCTATCGAAGGTGAGCGACTGAGGACCATCAGCAAGTGCTAGGTCAGGATCGGGATGGACTTCTATCAGGAGTCCGTCTGCCCCGGCGGCCACCGCCGCCAGTGCCAGTGGGGCCACTAGATACCACTTGCCTGTGGCGTGACTGGGGTCGGCGATAATGGGCAAGTGGCTGAGCTTATGGATGATCGGTATGGCATTAATATCCATGGTATTGCGGGCGTAGTTTTCAAAAGTTCTGATCCCGCGCTCGCAGAGAATCACGTGCTCATTCCCCTGGACCAGAAGGTATTCAGCGGCCAGCAACCATTCATGGATGTTGCAGGCCATGCCGCGCTTGAGCAACACCGGCTTCCTCGTTCTTCCTACCTCATCGAGCAGAACGAAGTTCTGCATGTTTCTACTTCCGATCTGCAGCATATCAGCGTACTGGGCGACCAGATCGATGTCTTCAGGCGCCATCACTTCAGTGACCACGGGCATGTGAGTTTCTTTACCGACCTGTGCCAGCAGCCTCAGTCCGCTTTCACCCAGTCCGCGAAACTCATAGGGTGACGTGCGTGGTTTGTAGGCGCCGCCGCGCAATACCGTGGCCCCGGCTGCTTTGACCGCCTGGGCGGTGGCCAGAAGCTGCTCCTCGCTCTCCACAGCACAGGGTCCGGCCATGACGACTATCTCGTCGCCACCGACAGCCACGCCATCGAGATCCACTATGGTGTTCTGGGGATGGAACTCGCGACTGGCAAGCTTGTAGGGTTTGCTCACGGGGATGACCTGCTCCACACCGGGAAGCGATTCCAGCGCATCGCGAAGCCCGGGGAAGGCCTGCCCCAGTACGGCGATAATCATACGTTCAACGCCATGCGGTACGTATGCCTTTAATCCGGCGTCTTCGATTCTGTTTGCGACCCGGCTGATTTCATCCTGGCTGCAGCCCAGTCTCATAACTACGATCATGTGTTGCCTCCAACTGGTAGCGAGGTATTGTTCTTCAGCCTCTTCGCCTCTCCTAGGTAGATATGCGAGATATCTTCAGGTCCTTGTTCAGTGTTTACGAGCATCAGGATCCTGAGGCAGCGGGGCAGATCGTTGGGGACGTTCATCTCATGTCCACAGAGCAGAGCCATGTTGTTCGGCCATCCCAGTTCCCGCGTCGCCGCCGCGGGAAACTCGGCATTCAGGTCCGATGTGGTGGTGAAAAAAATAGCCGCTATGTCCTTGGTCTCGACCTGGTTGGCCTGTGTCATCTCCACGAGCAGCTCTTCAGTCGCTGCCAAAATGCTCTCCCTGCTATTTTCTGAAACCGTGATGGCACCTCTAATGCCACAGCACTGCAATTCGACGTCGCTCCTTCTTCTAGTTAGGATAATAGCCTACTCCAATTGTTGCCCTCTGTCTACCTTCCTATCAAAGCCGGCAGCTCAATTGTTGTGTCTCTCCCGGGAAATGCCGCTATCCGGCAGGGGAGGGCGCAGTCAGCATTATACCTTGCATACCATTATATCGCAATACGATGTACTATTCATTATGACGGTAAAGGTTTTTTTCGTCAATACCTTTTGGGCCCCATGAGCGATTTTACGAACGATTTTCTGCACAGAATGCATGGTGGTTGGCGCTTTGGCCGGGTCTTGATGGTGCCGAGTGCGCCGCCTGGGTTGTCCGGCAACAGCATCAGGTGGTAGGATGACAATCGGTGCTGGTATGCATTGACGGTGTCCGGGGCATTTAGATTATGGAGAGGGAGAGATTCGAAGCCTTGGTCGCGCAGGCGATTGAGAACCTGCCGCCAGAGTTCGGGGACAGGCTGGAGAATGTCGATATCGTGGTCGAAGACTGGCCCACACGGGTGCAACTGAGGCAGGCCAGACTGAGACACCCCGGGCAGCTGCTGGGCCTATATCAGGGTGTGCCTCAGACCAGGCGGGGACGAGGGTATGGACTGGTCTTGCCGGACAAGATAAGCATCTTTCAGAAGCCTATAGAGGCGCAATGCCGCTCTGGCGATGAAGCTGCAGCAAGGATAGAGGAGGTGGTGCGTCATGAAATCGCGCATCACTTCGGCCTCGACGAAAAGACGCTGCGGAGGATAGAGGGAGAGAAACGGGGCAGGAAGTAAGGGACTGGTACCCGGGCAGCCCGGTAGTATGCTTGTGTAGATTGCGCTTGACCGCGTGAGGCGTGCTGCGTTGTGTGCCGGTCTACACATGTTCACCAGCCTGCGAAGGGTTCATGGACTGCGGCGGTATGAATTCATGTCCGTGCTCGCTGTGCCATACCCGGTCGCGGAGAGTACGGCTCCGGATCTGATATCCTATGGGTGTGGTGGGCAGCCTTGTAGCATTGGCTGCTGGTTGCCGCCGTTGTGAGGTAGCTGGGCGCGGAGGGGAGGATTGCGCAAGATTCCGTTTTGCTCCGCTTTCGCGCGTCTGCCAGGAACATATTGACAGCCAGTGTTACTGTTGGTACACTTGTTCTTAGAACGAATGTTATAGAAAGGATAAAGACAGGGGGCAGGTATGAGAAAACTTGGGATCAGTAAGACGCGGGAGGGCATTCTCAGATTCATACATGGCTTTATCGATGAAAAGGGTTATGCGCCCACCGTGAGGGACATTGTAAAGGGCTGTAATCTCAGTTCCACGGCTGTGGTCCAGCATCACCTGAATATTCTGGAAAGAGAGGGCCGTATTCGTCGTGACCCCAGAGTTGTGAGAAGTATTCAGCTGGCGGAAGGCGAAAAGGGTGAAGGGGAGCACATTTTCCTGGTGCCGCTTTTGGGAGCAATTGCGGCCGGGAAACCGATTCCTGTGCCGGATTCAGATACCTGGACTAAGACACCGGAAGAGACACTTAAACTGACCACCGATATTGTGGGAGGCAGGGATAATATCTATGCTTTGAAGGTGCAGGGGACATCCATGATTGATGGCCTTATCAATGACGGGGATATTGTGGTTATGGATGCAACGCAAACTGCTGATAATGGGGAGATGGTAGCTGTGTGGCTCAAGGATGAGCAAGAGGTGACGCTGAAAAAGATTTATCGGGAATCGGGTCGCATTCGCCTTCAGCCGGCAAACAGTGAGATGGAACCCATATATACCAGCCCTGAGAATGTGGAGGTGCAGGGGAAAGTGGTTGCCGTTGTGAGGAGGCTGGACCAGTAGTTGGGGAGGTGGAGATGAGAGTTGGATGTTTCCTTTTCCATCATTTTTCGTTCTATGTCGAGGCAAGGTATAACGCTACGTTGAGGGGAAGGCCGGTTATTATTGGGGGGCTGCCTCATGAGCGAAAAGCCGTATATGATGTCTCACAGGAAGCATTAGCCTGTGGCGTCAGGGTGGGCATGCTGCTGAGAGAGGCGTATGCTCTGTGCCCGCAAGGGTTATTCCTGCCCCTGGAAGAAGAGAGTTACAACAATGCCTTTACCGCTGTTTTAACTTTGCTCGCTGATCACAGCCCGGTGGTGGAGGCAGGATGTCGGGGGCTATGCCCCCAGACCTCCCGGGGGACTCCGGACTTCGGCACGAACCCGGCCGAACGCTTTGCTTTTATTGATTTGAGCTATGAATCTAGGGAGCGCCAGTTTGCGGCGGAGATTGGACAGGTAATGGAGCAATGTTTCCACCTCCACTCTTCCATAGCTGTTGCCTCGAATAGATTTGTGGCCTGGGCAGCTGCCAGTCATGTTGCCGGGCCCGGAGAGACCATAGTTATTCCCGAGGGAGGGGAGGGGGATTTTGTTAAGGACCTGCCTGTACGTCTTCTGCCTGTTTCATCCAGAACGCTGGAGCGGCTGGAATTGCTTGGCATCCGTCGAATGGGACAACTGGCTGGTCTGTCATCGGCAGCAGTCAGCCTGGAATTTGGCAACGAGGGTGAGCGGTTATGGAGACTGTGTAACGGCATTGATGGTTCAAGACTGGTTCCGTGGAGTGCAGTGCCAATGCTGAAAGAGCACATCTACTTCGAGGCCGGGGCAGAGGCTGTTAGCAAGGTTTTGGCCAGTGGTGATGAACTTCTAACCAGGTTGAACCAGCAATTGCAGGAACGCTGGCAATGCTGTCTCCGGCTGATAATATCCCTGCGTCTTAGCAATGACCATATTGTGGAAAGAGTGGTCCACTTCAAAGAAGCGACTTCCTCGAGAGAAACTATGTTGCGCCACTTGAAGCAGTGCCTGGTAGGCGCAAGATTCGCAGCTCCTGTGAGGGAAATGAGGCTGGCTGTGACTGATTTGTGCCCTGAAAGCGGGAGGCAGGCCCCGATTTCATCGGGATTCGTGGACGAGCCGCTGAGGCGCAGGGAACAGCTGACTTCAGCGCTAAGCTGGCTTCAACATAGATATGGCAAATGGGTGGTGGGAAGAATGCTGGCTAAACAGAGCAGTGCCTTACCGGAGGATTCCTTTTCCTTCACCGGATTTGATCTTTGAGAGATGAGCAAGCTGTTTAGAGAAGCCGTTAGGCTGGCGGTGCAGGAAGATGTCCAACACGAGCCGATTGCCTTGCTCTATAGGGGGAGGAGAGAGGGTGTGGAAGAGACGCTGAAACGGTGGCGGGTAGCCCGGGAATGGTGGAAGAGACCGGTGGAAAGGGAGTACTTCCAGGTCAGGATTGGATCTGGCATTGTCTGTGAACTCTACCGGGATTTGCTCACAGGGGCCTGGTACCTGCAACGTATCTATGACTAGGGGTTTCGATGCCCCCATGAAATCGGAGAAAGGCTACGTAGAACTTCACTGCCATTCCAATTTCTCTCTCCTTGATGGCGCATCTCATCCAGAGGACTTGGTGGATCGCGCGGCCGGTGTCGGCATGCCTGCATTAGCTATCACCGACCATGACGGCCTATATGGCGCTATCCGCTTCTATAAAGCGTGTCTCAAAGCCGGTATCAGGCCTGTTATCGGTGCGGAGATAACTCTGGAAAACGAAAAGCACCTTACCTTATTGGCGAAAAATAACGAAGGTTACTCTAATCTGTGCCGGCTGATAACCAGGGCGCAGCTAGAGCATGCGAAAAACAGTCCCGTTCTCAGTTTGGAGACCCTCGCCCGGCACTCTACCGGTCTGATTTGCCTCTCCGGTTGCCGGAGGGGTGAACTGGGGGACTTACTCATCTCGGGACGAAAAGAGCAAGCTTGCCGGGTAGCCAAACGGTATATAGGGATTTTCGGCAGGGAGAACTTCTATGTGGAGTTGCAAAACCATCTCTACCCTGAAGACGGAAGGCTTTGCCACGCCCTGGTCGAGCTGGCTGGAAGCCTCAAGCTCGGTTATGTAGCTACCAACAATGTTCACTATGCCAGAAAGGAGAGCCACAGACTTCACGATGTGCTCACATGTATTAAGGAACGAACAAGCCTGAACGAGTGTACCTCCTTGAGACTGAATTCGGAATTTCATATCAAATCCTTTACAGAGATGGCACAGCTTTTCCAGGATTACCCCCGGGCGATTTCTAATACGCTTGCTATAGCGGAGCAATGCAATGTCAATCTCGATTTCTCAGGCTATCGTTTCCCGGTGTTTCCCTTACCCCGGGGTGAAACTGCGGATAGATATCTGGCCCAGTTGTGCTGGCAGAAGGTGCACGAAAGGTATGATCCCGAATCTATTGGGACTAGCCCGGAGATAGAGACCAGGGTCAATCACGAACTTGAGCTAATAGCGAAGCTCGGCTTATCCGCCTACTTCCTCATAGTGTGGGATATTATGGACTATGCTAAGAGAAACGGGATTCCGGCCCAGGGTAGGGGTTCGGCGGCTAATTCCGTAGTGGCTTATATTCTGGGCATAACCATGGTCGATCCTGTAAAGAACAAGCTGTTTCTGGGCAGATTCTTGAATGAGGAGATGTCATCTATACCCGACATCGATATAGATGTCTCCACGAGTCACCGGGAGAAGCTCATCCAATATGTCTATGAAAAGTATGGACAGGAACACACGGCCATGGTCTGCACCTATGTCACCTTTCAGGCCAGAAATGCCGTAAGGGAGATCGGCAAGGCACTGGGTGTGCCGGCTTACCTCATTGATAGGATGGCTAAGTCGGTTTCGGTGTATGGTGCCAAAGATGTGGAGCAGGACCTGGCCAGCATCGAGGAGTTTCGAGCCTATCTCACTTCTCAAAACGGTGACCATTCGGTCCTGAACGAGCTTGTGTCTCTTTGCCGGGAGATCTATGATTTTCCCAGGCACATCTCAATTCATAATGGGGGAATGCTTATCTCCTCTTGTCCGCTGACCGATATCGTGCCCCTGGAAAAGGCTACCATGCCGGGGAGGATAGTCTGCCAGTGGGATAAGGACGGCGTTGCTGATGCTGGGCTAATAAAGGTGGACTTGCTTGGCTTGAGAATGCTATCGCTCATTCACGAAGCCTGCGAGCTTGTTGCGGAGAATCACAATCCCGATTCGCCGGGACTGGACCTGGATAGGTTGCCTCTGGACGATGAGAAAGTATATGACATGATCTGCCGGGGCGACACGGTGGGTCTCTTCCAGGTCGAGTCCCGGGCTCAGATGCAGACCTTGCCGCAAATAAAACCACGCTCTATCGAAGATCTAACTATCGAAGTTGCTCTCATCAGGCCCGGGCCCCTGCAGGGAAACATGGTCCATCCTTATATCAGAAGGAGGCAAGGGCTGGAAGGGGTAACATATCTGCATCCCAAGCTTAAGCCAATCCTTGAAGATACCCTGGGGGTTCTCCTGTTTCAGGAGCAGGTGATTCAGGTTGCCATTGCTGTAGCCGATTTCACGCCAGGCGAGGCCGACTCGCTAAGAAGGGCAATGAGCAAGAAGAGGTCTCAGGAGGCCATGAGAGAAATAAGACAGAAGTTCCTTGACGGGGCAAGGGCGAATGGCATAGGGGCAACCCTCGCCGATCGCATCTTTGCAGCCCTGGAGGGTTTCGCAGAATATGGCTTCTGCAAGAGCCATGCCGCTGGTTTTGCCCTTCTATGCTATCAATCAGCCTGGCTCAAGAAATACCATCCTTCTGAGTTCTACTGTGCCCTGCTCAATAACCAGCCCATGGGGTTTTATTCTCCGGAGGTCATTGTGCGGGATGCTAAGAGGCATGGGATTGATGTTCTGGCCACAGACATCAACAAGAGCGGCGTCAGGTGCACCGTTGAAGGTGGCAAGGTCAGGCTCGGCCTCATGTATGTAAAGGAGTTGGGGGAGAAAACCATGAACCAGGTAGTACTCGAAAGAGCGCAGGCTCCTTATGTTTCGCTGGCAGATTTCTACCTTAGAACTAGGCTGGAGAGGAAGCCTGTGGAGAATCTTATTCTGGTCGGTGCCTTCGGTTCTTTCCTGCCCGCCGGGGCCCGGCAGGGAGGCGACTGTCATAAGAGGCAGCTATTGTGGCAGCTCGGCCTCCTGGAGAAGGAATGCCCCGGAGAATTGCCTTTAGAATTCGGTGATACCAACGTCTCCCTGCCTGCTTTTACTGAACTGGAGGAGATGAAAGCAGATTACGAAGTGCAAGGTCTATCCACAAAATATCATCCCATGCAGGTGATGAGGCAAGGTATATCCGGGGATGGCTTACTTAAGAGTTCTGAAATTGCTCGGCTTCTGCCAAATAGCGGTGTAAGGTTGGCCGGCTATGTCATCATCAGGCAGAGACCCGCTACTGCCAAGGGCTTTGCCTTTATGACGTTGGAGGATGAGGAGGGGATGGTAAACGTAGTAATCAAACCATGTGTCTATCAGAAGTACCGGCAGGTCTTCAAGCTTGAGCTACTGATTATCGTCGAAGGAACAGTCCAGAGGCGAGACGATAATCTGAATATAATCGCCCGGAAACTCATCCCGCTTCGAGATGAACATGAAAAGGAAAGGCAGCACGCCCTATCCGGACCACACTCTGCTTACCCGGACTAGTCCGGGTAGTTTTCCGTTGCCTTGACCTTGACCCCGGGGGTAAAATGACAGCCTGGTGGAAGGACAAAGGCCATGCAGCGACCGGCCCACTGGCAGCCGGGCGTTGCGAATCAAGAAGCTACATCCCGATGCCCGGCTGCCCCGGCGCGCTACCGAAGGCGCCTCCGGTCTGGACCTGTTTGCCTGCATCAAAGAAGGAGATGGACGTGTTCTGCTTCGGGAGAAGCCGAGGCTGATAGGTACGGGCATCGCAATAGAGGTGCCCAGCGGCTACGACGTCCAGATAAGGCCCAGATCCGGCCTATCGTCAAAGGGCGTCATGGTCGTGTTGGGCACGGTGGATAGCGACTATAGGGGCGAGGTCATGGTCACAATGTATGTCTTGGGCCAGGACCACTCCTTTGAAATCAAGAACGGAGAAAGGATAGCTCAGCTCGTGGTAGCCGAACTGGCCGGCCTGCCCATGGAGGAGGCGGATGAGCTCTCGCCGACAGGAAGGGGGCCACAGGGCCACGGGTCCACGGGCATTGATTAAAGATGGGGACAATTCGTGTAGGTACGTGTTCATGGACTGATCCTGCCCTGATAAGCTCCGGGCGCTTCTACCCCGATTCGGCAAAATCAGCCGAGGCCCGCCTTAAGCATTACGCTGGCCAGTTCGACCTCGTGGAAGTGGACAGCAGCTATTACGCGATGCCCAACGAGAGGAACAGTTATCTCTGGGCAGAGCGGACGCCCGATGATTTCGTGTTCGATTTTAAGGCCTTCAGGATATTCACGCAACATCCTACCCAGGTCAACTCGCTGCCTAAGAATGTGAGGGAGGAACTAACGCTTGAACTGAGGCAAAAGGGGAACCTGTATTATCGGGATCTTGCCGCCGAGCTGGTAGGCGAACTGTGGCATAGATTCGAGACGGCTTTGCTCCCACTAGATACGGTCGGCAAGTTGGGCGTCGTCGTTTTTCAGTTCCCGCCCTGGTTTTACCCTGGCTCGGGGCAGCTCGATTACATCGTGCTGTGCAAAGAGAAACTGCCCCAATACCGTATCGCTGTGGAGTTCAGGAACAATGTATGGCTGAGCGAGCAGAACCGGGACAGGACCCTTGATTTCCTAAGGCGCAACGACCTGGCTTTTGTGTGCGTTGACGAGCCTCAGGGCTTCAGGTCAAGTGTGCCTCCCGTCGCAGAGGCGACATCGGATACAGGGTTGGTTCGTTTTCACGGGCGAAACAGCGACACCTGGGAGAAAAAAGGCATCACTACTGCCGAGCGGTTCAACTACCTCTACGCAGAGGGAGAGCTCAATCCGTGGGCGGATAAAATCGGCGAACTGGCCAGCCGGACCAGCGAAATGCATATCCTGTTCAACAACTGCTACCAGGACAAAGCGGTGGTGAACGCCAGGCAGATGGCCCTCATCCTTGGGCGCGAGACTGAGAATACTTAGCTTCTGCCGGACCATCGTGCCGTGGGCACGGCGCCATCGCTGGTTCTCATTCAGCGGTACCTGTGGTCGCAGGCGTATCAGATCCGGGTGTCATCGGGGGCGGCCAGCGCCATCTGAGGTTCCAGGGCCGGCAGCCCGGTTTTCCTTACTATGATGCGGTACCAATCGCTGTAGCAGTACACTCCCTGGAAGATCACGGCGGAGAGGAAGCCGTAGAAGACCTCTGGCGTGATGATATAAAAGCCCTTTATGAGAAATGCTGCGCCAACAAGCAGGGCCAGAAACCAGTGGTGCAAGTGGAGCCGATAGTCCCGCCAGGGAATTATTACTGACCTGAGAATTCCCTGTTTACCGTCTTTGCGGCCGCTGAGGAACTTCGTGATGACGAAAGCCACTAACCACGTCTTGTAGCACAACACGCCAAGAAACAGGAAGACTGCAATCAGGCCGACCAGAACAAGCTTCTTCTTCATTGCAGCGCTCATGACAATCCTTAAGAGGCAACCAAGCCAGACTGATTATATCACCTTTTGGTCCGTTGTCTCAGCGCGACCTGGGACCTCCCCGGAAGACGCGCTGCCAGTCTTGAGTCTCCCGTGGAAATAGGAACAACTGGACGACCTGGAGAGGTTGGGCCAGCAGTGGTGAGCGTGAGGGTGGGGGCAGGCCACGCGCGTATAAGAAGAGGACTGGCGAGCTGTCGGGCAGCGTCTGCGTGAGAGCCGCGAGGTAAGCGGGACTT
>JBKHJG010000018.1:0-19660 GCA_046538235.1 Dehalococcoidia bacterium
GTTCTCTTGCAGGGGCTTCGATACATTCGGTGCGGCCGGGATTATCGGCGGGATGGGGAAGGGGAGACCCGACACGGGAGACCTAAGGCAAGCAGGGGATTTTGCCCGAGGCTTGCCGGGGTGCTGAGGCAAGGCGGCTGCTACCGGGGCAGGCGGGACTCCCTGAAGCGGCAGCCCAAGCGTCGCTCGCTGAGGCTGTACTGAGGGTTCTGAGGGTCCTTCGCTGCTGTATGTCTGACGCAGGCAATAGTTGCATCCAGTGGTCTCTGTGTGACGAGTTTCACGTATGCCCTGCAGCCATCGTTGGCTCCCGTAAGGGAAGGTCATTCGCTTCCAGATGCGTGGTGATGACCTGCTCCTCCATCTACCTGTTTACTTGTGCTGGAGCCTGCCACATGCCTGGTGGGATGTGGGGACCTCACGATGAAGTGGCGTGACTTTCCTGGGGCCGAGTGATCCTTACATTGAGGAGGGGTATGCTCCGAGTCTTCTTGCGGTGTGAGTGACCCAGAAGTCTTTCGATTGGGGCTGTGTGTCGCCCTTGTGCTGTCTGTTGGTGGTGAGGTACTATTGAGCCAGCAAGACGCCCAAATGTGATCGTCAGTGCTCGGTCAAGAGACCCGTGTTGGCAGGGAGGTCAAGATGAGAGTCGCCAGAATCAACGAGATGAAAGACCTGGACAGTAGGGCCACAGCCGAGTTCGGCATCTCGCAGGACCTTCTGATGGAGAATGCCGGGCAGGCAGTGTACTTCGTGATGTTGCAGGAATTGGGCATCAGGAACAATAGATTCGTCATGTTCTGCGGTGGTGGTAACAACGGTGGAGACGGGTTGGTTGTTGCCAGGAAGGTTCGGTCAAGCGGTGGAGAGGTGAAGGTCTTGCTTCTCGACGACCCCAGCAAGTTTGAAGGGGCCGCGAGGACGAACCTGGAAATAGCGTCCAGAAGTGGAGTAGAAATCTCCCGAGTGGAGTCAGTCGATTCCGTAGCGTCTGAAGTCCTCCATTCCGATGCCATCGTGGACGCCATATTCGGCACAGGTCTCGTCCGAGAAGTCGGCGGTCTACACAAGGATGCGATTCAACTGATAAATGAAAGGCAAGGGACGGTGTTCAGCGTTGATATCCCTTCAGGCATAAATGGCGACACGGGACAGGTTATGGGAACGGCTGTAAAGGCGGACTATACTGTGACATTCGGACTTCCCAAGCCGGGGAATCTGCTGTACCCCGGATATGACCATTGCGGCAAGCTCTATGTCTCGCATATATCTTTCCCGCCCACGCTGTACGATTTAGATTCGATTAAGGTAGCCCTAAACGATCCGGTAGAGCTTCCGCCAAGGGCGAGCGACGCCCATAAAGGGAGTTGCGGGAAGGCGTTGTTCATTGCCGGCTCTTCGGGCTATCTCGGTGCACCCTATTTCTCCGCACTATCCTTCCTCAAAGCAGGCGGCGGCGTTTCCTACCTGGCAACGCCGGGACCCATCTCACCCTTCCTGGCAAACAGGGGGAGTGAAATCGTCTTTCTCCCACAGAAAGAGACCCCTTCGGGGAGCATAGCACAGGAGAACAGAGATGAACTCCTGCAGTTCTCCCAGACGGTGGACCTGGTGGTCCTGGGTCCGGGAGTTTCTCTCGCCAGAGAGACCCAGGAGCTTGTGCTTGATCTGGTCCCCGCTGTCAACAAGCCTCTGCTAGTAGATGGTGATGGGATCACTGCCATTGCCCAGGACATGGGCAGGATCAGGGAGAGGCGGGCGCCGACGATACTCACACCTCATCCCGGCGAGATGGCCAGAGTAACTGGAATGGGGGTAAGTGATATAGGCAAGAGCAAGATAGATGTCCTACAGCGGACGGCCGGGGAGCTCAACGCCATAATCGTCTTGAAGGGGGCCCATTCGCTCATCGGCTATCCGGACGGGACCGTTTTCATCAATGTAAGCGGCAACCCCGGCATGGCTACGGCCGGCAGCGGCGACGTCCTCACGGGCGCAATTGCGGCCATGTACGGCCTGGGACTGACGCTTGAGGAGGCGGTGAGAACCGGCGTCTTTGTGCATGGTTTTTCCGGCGATCTAGCCGCGCTGGATAAAGGCGAGGATGGGATAACGGCACAGGACATACTGGACTATCTGCCTGAAGCGATGAAGCTGTACAGGGAGAGCTTTGGCCGGATCTCGGAGAACATATACCAAACCATCTTCGTAGTCTGAGAAGATGCTTGAGCCTCACAGCGTAATGTGGCTACGGCGCCTTATGACCACCGGGCAGCGAGGCGAGAAGAATGAAGGCGATGGTGCTGGAAAAGGTCTCCTTAGCTGAGGAGAGACCGCTGAAGCTGGTCAACTTACCCTTGCCGGTCCCCGGCGAGGGGCAGATTCTGGTCAGGGTTTCTGCCTGCGGAGTGTGTCATACCGAGCTTGACGAGATCGAAGGCAGACTTTCACCATCGAGATTTCCCATCGTGCTGGGTCACGAGATCGTGGGCAGGGTAGAGGGCCGGGGACCGAGGGCAGGCAGGTTTGAGGAGGGTGATAGGGTGGGAATTGCCTGGATCAACTGAGCTTGCGGCAAGTGTTCGTTCTGTCTTAGAGGTGAGGAAAACCTCTGTGGGTCGGCGAAATGGACGGGCAAGGATGCCGAGGGGGGCTATGCTGAATATACCCTGATATCGGAGGACTTTGTTTATCCGATTCCGGAAGTGTTTACGGATGTCAAGGGCGCGCCCCTTCTGTGCGCTGGTGTAATAGGCTACCGCGCGTTGAGGCTCACAGGGATGAAGGACGGTATGATACTCGGACTCTATGGTTTCGGAGCGTCGGCTCACATCGTAATCCAGGTAGCTAGGCATCTGTATCCCCGCTGTCGGGTTTTTGTGTTTAGCCGAACACACCAGAAGGAGCACCGCGATCTGGCCCGAGAACTGGGGGCGGACTGGATTGGAGCGCCGGACGAGACTCCCCCGCAGAAGCTCGACTGCGCCATCGACTTCACTCCTGTGGGAGAGCCGGTGCGCGAGGCTCTTAGGAACCTGGAGAAGGGAGGAAGGGTGGTGGTGAATGCCATTCGCAAGGTCAGGCCTATCCCCGAGTTAGACTACGCCGTGCACCTCTGGCATGAGAAGGAAATGAAGAGCGTGGCCAATGTAACGAGAAGGGACGCCCGGGAGTTTCTTCCCTTAGCCGCTGAGATCCCCATCGTGCCTGAAACACAGGAATTCGCACTGGCAGAGGCGAACGAAGCTCTGGTCTTGCTCAAGAAGGGAAGGATCAGGGGTGCGGCGGTCTTGAGAGCCTCTTCGTAGGAATAGGGTCCCGCACTGCTGCAGTCACGCGTGCATCAGGCCTTTGCCCCGCCGGTTCGTTAGCCATGCAACCGCTGCCGCTGAGGCTAGCAGCAGCGAACCTGCGGTAGCTACCTCCTCGGCCCCGTCGGGTCTGACGGCTATGGCACTGATGGCCACAACCGGCATCAGGCCCAACCGCACCGCCGGTTTCAGGCCGGGGTGCACTCTTATGAACTCTGCCGCCGGCGGGCTGATCCTGTAGTAGGTGTCTACCGCAGCCCGTCCGGTTGCGGTCTTGAGCAAGTATCGGTCTCTGAACTGGCGCAGACTTCGTACCTCGTCTGCCATGGGTGTGCCGTAGGCCGCCGTGGCGATGAAGCACCGCCGTGTCCTGGTATCGTCCGGCGGCCCAGGGTCAGTGTCGGGTATTCCCGGAGGGGCAGCGACAAGATGCTCTAAGACAAGATTTTCCAGATAGGCCAACGCGTCCTCGGTCTGTATGACCTTGCTGTAGGCCTCCAGGAAACGTAGCTCCTCGTACGCCTGAATGGAGCCACCCATCTGCAGAGATACTTCGTTGAGACTTGCTTCAATGGTCTCGTCCGGCGTCGTGCGCTCATATACCGTTGAGGCCCTGTCAAGCTCTTCTTGCAGGGCCGCAAGTCTGAAATCAACCACCAGCCTGGTGAAGGCGTCCTTTCTAAACTGGGTGAAGTAGTAGGCGTAGGGATAGTAGCCCATAACGTCGAAGGAAAAGTCGCCTGCGTAAGCGGTGGAAGTGAAAGTGTGAGGGAATCCGAAGTTGTGTCCTGCCTCATGGATCAGCGTTCTGCCCAACCCGGCTTTGGGCGTCACCCCATCGTTCTCGAAGTAGCGGCTGAGTTCCTGCATAACCAGTATCTGCCTGCTGCCTCCCAGCCCCGTGTACTCCCCCCCATATACATGCATGCTCATGTCCTTCTCCAGATACACGTAACCGTTCATCACCAGATCTGCCGCAGTGAGATCGAAATAGTATTCCCTGATGCTGTGAAGCGCATGCCATATCTGCATCCCGTCGTAGTATGTCCAGCCGTCTGTCTTGTGGAGGACGGCGGCATCAAAAACGGCCTCTAGTTGCGGATGGTCGGCCAGGTCTTCGAATCTTACGACAACCTCGACGTCCATCCAGGGCACCAGGTCGGCTATCGCTTCTTCGTATAGTGTTGGATCTGCGATCCAGGCCATGGCTTCATTATCATAGCCGAAGTCGGAAGCATTGTTGAGGATAAGCGTCTGAACTGAGACCGATCCGGCCCCGAATACATCAGCGTTGGGATAGAGACTGGGGGCAAGTAGATTCACCAGGCCGTCCTCTATCCATCCGGCAAGGTAATAAGCCAGAGCAGTCCTGCCCGGTCCGGTACTGGCATCGTTTGCCTCCAAGAATTCGCAGAGGTCGGCATCGTAGTACGCGTATTTCGGCCCGCTTTCCGGAAGCCCCCACCAGGTGCTGGCCCAAGCAAGGTACCACTGGTGTGCTGAAGGATCTATGAAGAAGACCCTGCTCTGAGAGGTGAAACAGGCATACGGGAACCCGACGTCTGGATTGAGTGCATTGTCCCAGTCCAGCCGCCAGAAATCACGCGGCCTGTTGGCCTCAGTGTCCACCTCCGTGACAGAATACCAGTGCTTTGAGCCGGGATGTGCCGGATCGAGTCCGGTGAAGTTCATGACGTAGAAGCAGTAGCCGGGCTCTGAGTCAGCCCTCAAAGGGTTTGCCACAAACCATTCTTCCACCGCAGTAGCATTTATTGCCCTGCCGGTCTGAGTTGTGAAGATCGACATCTTTGTGCCGGTCTCCTTCTGAACTTGTAACGCAGCAGCATCTAATGCGGAGGTATTGCCCGTAGCAGAGTTCTCCAGCACAAATGCCATCAGCGCGTCATAGTATGAGGGGTCTGCAGAATGGTAGGTTACGTCAAAATCGTAGACCAGATCATGGTATCCGTATCTGAAGCGGCAGCTCTTTTTGATGTTGGTATCTATCGTGTCTGTGTTAACCGCTTCTTCTTCAAATCCAACGAACACGACGTTGAGGGGGAGTGTGCGAGAAACTCCATACACCCATTCTTTCACCGGCGCAGGATCCATCAGCGGATATTCATCACTGCTGCCTGGATCAATGACGTAAGCGACGTCGCCTATGCCGTCGCTGCCGGTCAGGTCCTGGGGGAGCGCGCTCCTGTCATCGACCCCGGTGTAGTCGCTCCAGTAGTTGCCGCCGAAAGGGTAATCATCGTTCCAGGAGTTCACTGAGGCGTGGGTGCAAGCCTGTTGGGCGTTGCCTATGAAACTGTTGTAGCAGATGATGTTGTGGGAAGAGAAATCGACCAAGACGCCAGCGTTGCTGTTCGATGTCAAGGCGTTACCCCTTATGATGTTCTGGCTCGAATTCTGCTCCAGCGCGATGCCGTAGCCATTGCCCGCTATGTTGTTGCCACTGATGTTGTTGTACGAAGAAGCCACGATGTGAACGCCACACTCGAAGTTTTCGACGTGGATGTTCTTTACCGTGACATTCGTTCTATCGATTATGCTAATCCCGTTGCCGCTTCCAGTACCTTGAAGCGAGTGGCCGCCTCCGTCGAGCACTATGCCGTCTCTATCCACCACGAGTTGCCCATAGATGTCGTCCGTCGCCGTATAGGTAAAGCCGTCATCGGTCGAGATCGGCGCCGTCGGCGGGTCTATCGATCCGTCGGCCCTGATGACTATGGTTCCGGCTGCCAGGACTGGCTGGTTGTCGAGCACCAGGGGCATGACACCTGACAGCAGCAACGTAAGCAGGACAACGAGAAACGCAGTCTTCATCTTTGTTTGTAGTGTGCTCCCGGCAACTCTCGGCCCATCTGTGTTGTGCTCCGCCCGTTGGGGGGAACATCCTAGGCCAGAATCCTAGTAGCATTCCTGTAATCTGTCAAATGGTCGCTGGCCCATTGCCGGGCCATATCGGGAAACCCGGCAAATGGTGCAGTACGGGGCAGGTTGGCCGGGCAGATGCTGAGGTGCTATCATTGAATTCGGCAATGGCAGGAGGACTCAACATGATACGGGACCTGATAGTGAAGAACAGAAGCTACCGGCGGTTCTACGAGGAGGTTGACATAAGACTTGACACTCTAAGGGAGCTTGTGGACCTTGCCCGGCTGTCGGCATCGGCGGGGAACATGCAGCCGCTGAAGTACGTGCTGTCATGTGACCGCGGGAGGAACGCATCGATATTTGGGCATCTGTCGTGGGCGAGGTATCTGACGGACTGGTGCGGGCCCCCTGAAGGCGAGAGACCGGCGGCATACATCGTCATATGCGGCGATACGGAGATAAGCAAGTCCTTTGGTTGCGATTACGGAATTGCCGCCCAGAGCATCCTGCTGGGGGCGACTGAGAGGGGACTGGGCGGCTGTATGCTTGCCTCCATAGATAAGGAAGGGCTGCGCGGGGCCCTGGAGATACCACCGCGATATGAGATACTCCTTGTGCTAGCTCTTGGCAGGCCCAGGGAAACGGTGGCGTTAGAGACGGTGGGACCGTACGGAGATATCAAGTACTGGCGTGACGGCGAGGGCAGACACCATGTGCCAAAGCGACGCCTGGATGATATAATCATCGGCTAGTTGTTGGTGGAGCTGTTATCCGTGGGGATGTCAGGCTCGCGGCCCTGGCGGAGGCACCACATAATCAACGGGGAAGGCAAGAGCACCATGTTGCGCTACTTTATTTGGACCATCGGCTGTCAGATGAACAAGGCGGAGAGCCAGCGAATAGCCAGCTACCTGAACTCTGCCGGATATGAGGCGGCGGACTCCTTTTCCGGTGCCGATCTGGTGGTCCTCAACACCTGTGTTGTGAGGCAAAGCGCCGAGGATAAGGCCCTGGGCACCCTGGGTCTGGTGAAGGGTCTGAAGGACCGGCACCCGGACCTGCGGGTACTTGTTACCGGATGTCTGGTCGACTCGGACAACGAGGGCCTGGAGCAGCGATTTCCGTACATCGATTTGCTGTTCAAACCGGGCGACTATGGCGAGCTGATCGCCTGGTGCAGAGGGCCTGGTGCGTATGTTGAGCAGATTCCGCCGGGCCGCCCGCTGCCTGCGCACAGGGCCTTCGCCTGCCCGGATGATGGCTGGGCCCCTGCCTCGCCGTGCGCCTTTGTCCCCATAATCCAGGGCTGCGACAATTTCTGTTCATATTGCATCGTGCCCTACAGGCGGGGGAGGGAGGTTAGCCGCCCCCTGGAGGATATAGTTCGTGAGGTGGGGCTACAGGCCGGGCGGGGCACAAGGGAGGTAACCTTGCTGGGGCAGAATGTTGATTCCTACGGGCATGATCTGCCCGGTCATCCCGACCTGGCCGATCTATTGAATGGGCTGAGCACGGTTGAGGGCCTTGCCAGGATTCGCTTCCTGACAAATCATCCCAAGGATATGAACCTCAGGTTAATCGACGCCATGGCTTCCCTGGACAAGGTCTGCGAGCATCTGGAGCTTCCTGTTCAGGCGGGCGACAATGATATACTTAAGGCCATGAGGCGAGGCTATAGCGTGGAACAATACAGGGAGCTTGTGGGTGCGATTCGCAGCCGGATTCCTCAGGTATCGCTGAGCACCGACGTGATTGTTGGCTTTCCCGGGGAAACAGAGGACCAATTCCAGCGCAGCCTTCGTCTGGTCAGGGAAGTGAGATTTGATGTTGTCCATTCGGCAGCTTACTCTCCCCGTCCCGGTACAATTGCGTGGCGGGAGTACCGGGACGATGTTCCTCAAGAGGTGAAAAAGTCGAGGCTCAACAGGCTGGAGCAGCTGCAGGCTACGATAGCTGGAGAGATAAACGCCCGGCTTTGGGGGCAGGAGGTGGAGGTGCTGGTAGAAGGCAGGAAGAATGGTAAATGGTTTGGTCGCACGCGGGGCAATAAGCTGGTATTCTTTGAGCATGCCGGCAACTGGCTGGGTCAGCTGGCAGCAGTCCGCATCGGAAGAACCAGTCCCTGGTCTCTGGGAGGAGAAGTCACACAGTAAGCGAAGAAAGGAGGATACATGGAAGAGAGTGGAACAATATGGCCGATGGTCATCTTTCTGGTGGTGATTTTCGCCGTCATGTATTTCTTGATGATCAGGCCCAGGCAGAGGCAGCAGAGAGAACACGAGGAACTGACGAAAGAGCTGACGGTGGGAGACAGAGTCATCATAGCTGGCGGGATTTACGGCGAAATTGAAACGCTTGGTGAAGATACCGTGGTTCTAAAGCTGGAGTCGGGAGCAACAATGAGGGTTGCCCGCGGCAGTATCCTTGGCAAGCAAGAAGGCGAGGAAGGCGGCAGAGGGGTCTTCTGATTTCAGAAGCTGCGCAATCAGTTGACATTGGATGAGAGGCGGCGGGGTGATGTGTTCCTGAAGCCTGTGTGGAGAGGGCTTCTGCGAATCCTGTTTGCATCGGATGTCGACCTGCCCGGCTCCTATTGGAAGGTCGTAGGTGGCTCCAGACCAGCGTGCCGCCACCAAGCTGGTTCACCTGAGGTTGTATGATGAAACAGAAAACCGTTGATTTCGGCAGGCTATCACGGCGCATCGACGAGCTTGCCGAGAAGTGGGATACTTCCGGCTCGCTCGTCATGCTAGCTGATGATAGGGTTGTGCACCGCAAGACATATGGATTTGCCGACCGGGAGAAGAACATAGCAATGTCAGATGATGACACCTATCTCATCTCGGCAAGATCACGGATGCTGCTGGGGCTGTGCATGATGCAGCTGATGGACCGCAGGAAGGTTTCGCTGCGGGGCACGCTGGACAAGTACATTCCGGAGTACCCTCATGCGCCGAGAGTCACGGTCAGGCAACTCCTCCACCACAGCACCGGCATCGCGGACTACTTCTACGGCGGCAAGATGGTCCAGCTATCACGATCCGAGCAGCATCAGGCTCTCGGTGATGAAGACCGCTTCCGCGTTGAATGTTATGCGTACGTATCGCCTATCACGTTCACAGAGGCACTTGCCATCATTGCCGACGCTCCCCTCGAGTTCGAGCCCGGCAGCCGGAGCAACGCGTGGAGTGCCTCAAATATCATCTTCCTGCAGGAGATCATCGAGCGGGTGAGCGGGCTAAGTCTGGTCGATTATCAGCGCAAGCAGATATTCGAACCGCTGGGCATGAACGAGACGCGTCCCGGATGGGATGCCACAACGGTCTCCTACGGATGCATTAAGGAGACCGTTTTGGTCCGTCTGCCCGTTGTTGAGCCGATAGACCACGCCCTCAAGACGACGGTCAGCGATCTGGAGAAGTTTATGAGGGGCGTGGTCAACGGGCAACTCATGTCCAGGAGGGCCTGGAAAACGGCCCTCAGTTATGACGAGGAAGGTGCGGGCATCGTTGCCGAAAACGCGAACGGCATCGCCTGCGGTGAAGGAGGCTTGCTGGGATATGAGTTTAACCTGTACTTCGATCAGGACAGGAAGATGGGCTACATACATATGACCAATGAGCTGCAGATACAGAGAAGGATTGGCGATGAGTGGCTCTATTTCCGCAAGGAGATGCGTCAGGCGGTTGAAGAGGAGACGACTTACCCGGCGTTCACGAGGCTCGAACCGTACTCTCAGAAGAACGCCTGGCATGCGATGAGTCTTGCTATTGCTGAAAGCCAGCGATCATTCGTCCTTGATGCCAAGTCCTCGCTGTGCTACGCGCTGGCCAAACCGAAGGTTCGCAGACCCTATGTCTTGATGGAAGGTCGGCGTGCGGTCGGTTTGATGGTGCTGCTGATCGACAGGAAGAAGGCCGACTATTGCGTTGATATATTCCTGGTGGATAAGAAATATCAGAATCGTGGCTTCGGTAAGGTCATGCTGAGCGAGGGCCTGGAGATCCTTAAGCGGAACGGAGCGCGAAGAATCGAGATCGGCGTCAACAGGTTCAATGTAGCCGCCCAGAAGCTATACTTCAGTCTTGGGTTTGAACCGGCTGCCGTCTATGAACAGGGCATGTGGCTGCGCATTGACCTGGACAAGGGTGGGCAGTCATAACCAGACATATTTATCAGGAGGTTGTTCATGGATTTGAGAACGTGGATGGAGGACAAGGTCGGGAGGAATCGGGACCGGATTTTCCTGGTCTTTGAGGGCCATGAGTATACGTATGGAGGGTTTGACGCCGCTGTGAACAGGGTTGCCAATGCTCTGGCTGGGCTCGGTATCGGCAAAGGTGATAGGGTCGGGATTATGCTTCCCAACATTCCCGAGCATCTGTATACCTGGCTGGGCACCATGAAGCTAGGCGCGATAGATGTTCCCATCAATCCTCAGTTCAAGGGGAAGTTACTGCGCGATATTGTTGATCATTGCGATCTGGCGGCAATAGTGATCGACCACAGCATTTATGGTGAGGTCCGAGGCGATATCGACTCGGCAGACAGGAAGGTTGTCTACCCTGGAAATGGTGTGGAAGCAACAGATGCTGCAGTTGTCTCGTTCTCAGGTCTGATGGGCAGCGCCAGCAGCGAGAGTCCTCCCTTGGTGGATATGAAAGGTAGCGATGCTGTGAGTTTCATCTTCACCAGCGGCACCACCGGCTTACCGAAAGCTGCCATGCTTCCCCACACTTACTACATCCATCATGCGCAGAAATGGGCCCGCATCATGCAGACATCAAGGGATGACAGGTTCTTCTGTCCTCTGCCTTTGTATCACGTGGTAAGGGTGACCGGTTTCATGACGGCTCTGGCATCGGAGGCCAGCTTTGTCCTGGGCAGGAGATTCAGTAGCAGCCGCTTCTGGGACGAGGCACGGGAGACGGGCTTCAATGTGTTTGCCGGCCATTTTGCGATCTACGACATGTTGCTGAGCATGCCGGAGAGGCCCGATGACCTGGAGAATCCCCTCGAAAAGGCCAGCGCCATCCTTCCTCGCTGTCGGGACAGGTTCAGGGAGAGGTTCGGAGTAGATAGGTGTTATAACACCTTCGGCATGACCGAGGTGGGCTTTCCCTGCATCGTGGAACTGGCGCATGGAGTTGCCGAGGACCTGTGTGGCCCGCCGGGCGAGGACTTCGAAGTCAAGATCTTTGATGATGACGATGAGGAGTTGCCGGAAGGCGTAGTAGGCGAGATAGTCGCGAGGCCCAAGAGGCCGGATATCATCTTCAAGCGTTACTATAGACAGGATGAGAAGACCGTTGAATCGTGCCGTAACCTCTGGTTCCACACCGGCGACCTGGGCTATATGAAGCATGGTAACCTCATCTTCAAGGAGAGGAGGTCCGAGAGCATACGACGGGCAGGGGAGTTCGTGCCCATTGATTATACGGAGGAGGTGTTGAGGTCCCATCCGCAGGTGAAGGACGCCGCCATCTGTGGGGTACAATCTGAAGTGGGGGAGCAGAATGTGAAGGCCTGTATCGTTTTGAAGGACGGCGAGATCCTTGACCCCCAAGAGCTAATCGCCTACTGCCAAGAGCGCTTGCCCAGATTTACAGTGCCGAGGTATGTCGAGTTTCTCGACGAGCTTCCCAGGACTCCAGGCACGGAGAAGATCCAGAGATTCAGGCTCCGTGAGCGGGGGACAGCAGGGGCCTGGGACAACGAGAAGAACCTTCTCCAGAGCTGACGGCAGGAACGATCGCCTCTGGCTGTGGTGAAGTGCCTGCCGGACTGTGCCGGTCTGAGCAATGTCTTCACCATCCGGTCCCGCGTTTATCAGGGGGCAGGAAATGTGTTATTGTTAACCCCGTGTGGTGGAGGGGGGCGACTGAATCAGCGGGCGCGGCGCAAGTATGAAGACGAACTTTTCCGATTATATTGTAGTTGGTAGCGGCATTGCCGGGCTGTATATTGCCTTGCTTGCCATAGAACACGGCAGTGTTCTCGTCCTGACCAAGGGGAGCATAAACGACTGCAATACCAGATATGCCCAGGGGGGCATTGCGGTTGCTGTAGGAAAGGATGATTCCCCTGAGCTACATTTCAAGGACACTGTGGCTGCCGGAGATGGCCTGTGTGACGCTACGGCAGTACGTATTCTCACCGACGAGGCTGCTGATTGCATTGCCGACTTGATCAAGTTTGGAGTGCCTTTTGACACCTTGGACGGTGAGATCACTCTGACCAGGGAGGCAGCCCATAGTGCGCCACGTGTTATGCATGCCGGGGGAGACGCTACGGGAGAACATATCGAGCGTGCCCTGAGTCGTCATGTGCGGTCTACTCCCATCAAGGTACTTGAGAACTGCATGGTGAGCGAGATCCTGGTTGAAGACGGGGAGATAACAGGTGTGAGGTCACTCGACTGCCGCACAGGTTCTGTGGAGGAGTACCGCTGCCGATTTCTCGTCTTGGCCACCGGCGGCGCCGGCAAGCTGTTCAAGTATACAACTAACTCCGAGGTTGTCACCGGCGACGGAATAGCTCTAGCTTTTGAGGCGGGCGCCGAGATAGTCGATATGGAGTTCTTTCAGTTTCACCCTACTGCTCTCCGCCTCCCAGGGGTGGTTCCTTTTCTGATCTCGGAGGCGGTCAGGGGTGAGGGGGGCATACTCAGGAATACTGAAGGCCATCGTTTCATGCCGGACTATGCCGCTGAAGCAGAGATGGCGACCAGAGATGTAGTAGCACGCAGCATCGTCTACGAGATGAAGAAGACTCGCAGCGACAAGGTTTTTCTGGATGTTACCCATTTGCCGCCCCGCCTGCTTACTACGCGGTTTCCGCATATATATCGCTTCTGTGTGGAGCACGGTCTGGATATCACCAAAGACCTCATTCCTGTTGCCCCGGCCGCCCATTATCTTATGGGTGGGGTGCGCGTCAATAGTTGGGGGGAGACCAACATCGCAGGATTGTTTGCTGCTGGCGAGACCGCCTGCGCCGAAGTCCATGGCGCTAACAGACTGGCGTCAAACTCCCTGCTTGAGTCGGTTGTCTTCGGCAAGAGGGTAGTACGGAGAACCGAGACAGCTATGCGCCCCGAGAGCAGTCAGTCATCGGCCCTCAGTTGCGTATACTCCGTGCCGGAACGGCAGCAGTCGGCCGCTGCTCCCTCTCTGAATCTAGCCAACGTGCAGTCTCTTATGTGGGATAAGGTGGGGATCGTCCGTTCTGGACAGGGCCTGGAGGAGGCGGCAGGTATCCTGGCGGCCTGGCATGCCTTGCAGCTTCAGCCCGCCGACCGCGTCTCTCAGGAATTGAACAACCTGGTCTTGTGCGGCAGGCTCGTAGCCGAGGCCGCTTTGCTACGCACGGAGAGTCGTGGCGCGCACTTCCGCAACGATTACCCGGAGACTTCTCCGGAATGGGAGAGGCATATAGTCTTCAGGAAAGATGTTGCCGGATAAGCTGTTGATTGAGGAGGTCGTCGACCGTGCCCTGGCCGAGGACCTGGGCAGGGGGGATGCCACCACCGAGGCGCTGATACCGGGCGATCGACGCGGGAGCGGCGTTATCGTGGCCAAACAGGAAGGTGTCCTGGCCGGCATAGCAGCAGCCGAATGTGTTTTCCATCGCGTTGACCCAGATCTGGCAGTGGAGATGCTCCTGGACGACGGAGCCAGGGTTCAGCCCGGCAGCAAGGCGGCCAGAGTGTCAGGTAGTATTGCCAGCATTCTCAGGGCCGAGAGGGTAGCCCTCAATTTTCTCCAGCACCTCAGCGGCATTGCCTCCGAGACCGACCGCTACTTGGCACAAGTCGAGGGGCTGCCGGTGCGCATTCTGGATACCAGAAAGACGATTCCCGGCCTGAGGGCGCTGGAGAAGTATGCTGTAGAGGTGGGCGGGGGGAAGAATCACCGCATGGACCTGGGCGACGGCATACTCATCAAGGACAATCATCTCGTGGCGCTCCGTGAGCAGGGGGCGAGTCTCAAGGAGATCATAGCCAGGGCAAGGTGGCATGCGTCACAGCATCTGACCCTGGAAGTGGAGGTCAGGGCTGCATCAGAAGCTTTGGAAGCTGTTGAGGCAGGGGCAGATGTCGTCATGCTCGACAATATGAATCTGGCAGATATGCGCCGGGCTGTAGAGATGGTCGGGGGCCGCGCTCTTGTTGAGGCTTCGGGAGGGATTACGCTGGACAACGTCCGAGATGTTGCCGAGACGGGCGTTGATTTGATCTCTATCGGCGCCCTTACTCACTCGGCCAGGGCTCTGGACGTCAGTCTTGAGCTTGAGCCGCAATAGCCACACGCAGCGCGGCCAACCTGTTTCAGTTTGCCTCAGTGGCGGCAATGAAGTAAGATACTCACCGTCCTCATAGCAACAGCGTAGGAGCAGTCCATGCCGCAGGGCCCAGCAAGAAGATCTAAGTCCGTTACAACTCCGGTCACCGAGGCATGGTTACTGCGAATTCTGGAGCGTGTTAAGTCCGGTGAATTGTCTCCTCTGCGGGCCGTTGAGGAACTGAGCGTCCTTCCTTATGAGGAGTTGGCCTGTGCCAAGCCCGACCATCACCGTAGTCTACGCCTCGACTTCCCCGAGGTCATCTTTGGACAGGGTAAGGCCCTGGAACAGATAGTGGCTATCGCCGAGAAGCTTGCTGCTTGTTCCGACCGCCTGCTGATAACCCGCGTGGGCGAGGAAGTATTCAGCGCCGTCAAGGAGAAGATACCCGATGTCTCGTATAACGCCCTGTCCCGGAGCGTCTTTCTTAACAGGAGGCCGGGCACCCCACGGCCCGGGGTTACGGTTGTTACAGGCGGTACCGCTGACATCCCGGTGGCAGAGGAAGCGGCTGTGACCGGTGAACTGATGGGGAGCGAAGTGGAAAGGGTATACGATGTGGGCGTAGCAGGCATTCACCGGCTATTTGACAGTCTGCCTCTGTTGCGCAAGGCCAAAGTGATAGTCGCGGTAGCCGGTATGGAGGGAGCTTTACCCAGCGTGATCGGCGGGCTTGTTCCCGTCCCCATAATCGCCGTGCCCACCAGTGTCGGTTACGGGGCCAGTTTTGCCGGCCTGTCGCCGCTTCTGACCATGCTCAATAGCTGTGCTCCAGGCGTAGCTGTGGTCAATATCGACAATGGATTCGGCGCCGGCTATATCGCCGGACTCATAAATCGCGGCTCGAAAGCCCGAAGTGAAGGTTGAGGAGAAGCTGAGACGCCTGGGAGAACACCTCACAGAGATGGGGTCGGTGCTTATTGCCTATTCCGGCGGCGTGGACAGCACTTTCCTGGCTTCGGTTGCCGGCGAGGTGCTGGGACAGAGTGCGATGGCGGTGCTTGCCCGCTCGCCAATACATCCGTCTCAGGAATGTGAGGCGGCGGAGGCGCTGGCCAGAGAGCTGGGCCTTCGCTTTGCTGCGGTTGAGAGCAATGAACTCCAGAACCCGCAGTTCGTTGCCAACCCGCCCGATCGCTGCTATCACTGCAAGCAAGGGCTATTTCGACAGCTACAGGCGATTGCTTCTGCTGAGGGCCTGGCCTGGGTCGCCGACGGCTCCAACTATGACGACCTCGGTGATTATCGCCCGGGCAGAAAAGCCCTGGCCGAATTGGGGATCCGCAGTCCTCTCCTGGAAGCCGGCTTTACCAAGGAAGAGATTCGGACGATATCCCGGAGCAGGGGACTGTCGACCTGGGACAAGCCGGCATCGCCCTGCTTGGCGTCGCGCATCCCTTCTGGCACTCCTGTTTCCACGGATGTTCTGCGCCGTATAGCTGCTGGAGAGTCGTATCTGCGAAGCCTGGGCATACGGGACTGTCGTCTGCGCCATCATGGCAGCACTGCCCGCATCGAGGTAGACGAAGACGGCATATTTTTGTTGCTGAACGAGGAGGTGCGCCGCGACCTGGTCAAACAGATAAGAGCCCTCGGTTATAACTATGTCACCGTGGACCTGGATGGATACAGGAGTGGCAGCTTGAATGAAGGCCTAACGGGAGATAGTGCAGGCGGAAGCTAACATGGCAAAGGTAGCTTATTTCGATTGCTTCTCGGGGTGCAGCGGAGATATGGTGCTGGGCGCCCTGATAGATGCCGGGCTTCCCCTGCCAACAGTTGAGAAGGCGCTGAGCAGTGTGGATGTGCATGATTACAGGCTTTCGGCAGAAAAGGTCGTGCGCTGTACAGTGATGGCCACGAAGTTCAACGTGGCAATGAGTGAGGGGGAAAGCCAACCATCACGCTCGCTAGAGGATATAGCCATGCTCATCACAGGCAGCGGGCTTTCGGAGAAGGTGAAGAATGCTGCCCTCGCCGTTTTTCGGCGGCTGGCGGAAGCGGAGTCCGCAGTACACGGAGTACCGGTGGCAGAGGTCTCTTTCCATGAGGTAGGAGCAGTAGACTCCATCATCGATATCGTCGGCGTGGCATTCGGACTGGACGCCCTCAAGATAGAACGCGTCTACTCCTCTCCGCTGCCGCTGGGGAGCGGCAGTATTAGTTCCGCTCACGGCATCTTGCCCCTGCCGGCCCCCGCAACGCTGGGCCTTGTGGCTATGTCCAATGCTCCGATCGTCGGTTTTCCCGGTGGGGCTGAACCTGCGGGCGAGCTGGTGACTCCTACGGGAGCAGCGATCGTTGCCACGCTGGCAGACTTCAGCAGGCCTGGCATGACTGTGGAAGAGGTCGGCTACGGGGCAGGCGCCAGGGATTTCGAGAACTGGCCCAACGTTATGCGCATCTGGCTAGGCCAGGAGGTACAGCCTGCGGGCGACGATGGCCTGGTCCTCCTGGAAACAAACATAGATGACATGAGTCCGGAAATCTGTGGCTATCTCATGGAGAGCCTGTTCCGCATACAGGCTGTTGACGTCTGGTTTACGCCCATTCAGATGAAGAAGAACCGCCCGGCGGTAATGCTCAGCGTTCTTGCCCCTCGGCATGCCGAATTTGCTGTCACTCAGGCCATGATGCGTGAGACTTCCACGCTGGGAATAAGGGTACAGCCCGTTTGCCGGCACATCGCTGAAAGGGAGGCAGTCGAATTTGAGTCCACCCTGGGGCACACTCGGGTAAAGGTCAAGCGTTTCACGGGGAACACCCTTAGCATCCATCCGGAGTATGAAGAGTGTCGCCGCATCGCGCTGGAGCGCAATATGCCCCTGCAGGAGGTCTACCGCATTATAGAGGCCGACGCCCGCAGACACTTGATGGGCTAGCGCCCGGTACTGGTTACAGGTCTGGGACGAAGGGTCTCCAATGGGGCGGCGCAGCGCTGCAGGCGGCTGCTTGTGCGATTATCCTCCCGTCTTACTCTCCAGCATTATGGTTACCGGCCCGTCGTTGTGGATTTCCACCACCATGTGGGCCTGGAAAAGGCCTGTTTCTACCTTGAGTCCTGCGGAGCAAACCTGTTCTACAAAGAGTTCGTACAGTTCCTCAGCCAGGCCTGGCGGGGCTGCCCCGATGAAGCTGGGTCGCCGGCCTTTCCGCGTGTCGGCGAGGAGAGTGAATTGGCTCACCACCAGCACGTCTGCTTTCACGTCCAGTGCTGAGAGGGCGAAATGGCTCTCCTTGTCGGCAAAGATCCGCAGGTTCAGCAGCTTGTTTGCCAGATAGCTGGCGTCTGCCCTGGAATCACCCTCAGCGACGCCCAGGAAGACCACCAGCCCCGGACCGATCCTGCCTACTATGTCCTCGTCCACGCTCACCGAGGCTGTGGAGACCCGCTGCACCAACGCCTTCATCTTGACTCAGCGCATATCATATCTTATCTGTCGTGGTTGAGAAACCCTGTCTGTCGGGGCAGCCGGAGTTTTCCATCCGGCATAGGAGGTTCCCATGGGAAGAGCAGGACGAATTCCGCTGGCACCGATCATGCCGCCTTACCAGGCTCGTTTCCGCAGGCTCCTAACGGTGTGCTAAGATATCGCATGAGGTGATGGCCATGAGAACGAACAAAGATAGACTAGTTATGATCTCGGTACAGGGTACGATTGTCAAGCCCGAGCATTCGGGCAGGCATGGGGTTTCACACGATGGAGAACCGTTTATGGTGCCCGGCACAGGCGGGATCACCTACAACGTACGAGTCGGTGATCCAGTATTCGGCTGGGAGGTGGACCATGTCGAGCCCGGTGTCTCAACCCTACTTGATGAGAAGGACAGGAGTTCGCCCACAAACCGGGGCTACAACTTCTATGCCTGCGTAGGAAACGAGGCAAAGGTGGTGACAGGCGATGCCAAGGGGGCAAAGGGTGTGGTCACCGGTCATCACGGCGGAGCGGAACATGTCCTCATCGATTTCAGCGAAGCTGTGCTGGAGCAACTAACGCTTGACGATAAGTTCCTGATCAAAGGTCTCGGGCAAGGTCTGAGGCTGCTGGATTACCCCGACGTGCGCGTTTATAACCTCGACCCGAATCTATTGGAGAAGATGGGGATCGTTGACAAGAAGGGAGAGCTGCACGTGCCGGTTGTTGCCGTTGTCCCCTCCTTCTTGATGGGTTCTGGCGTAGGCTCAACCAGCATGGGCACCGGCGACTATGACATAATGACAGCCGACGAGGAAGCCTTGAAGAAGCACGGGTTGGACAAGCTCCGTTTTGGGGACATTGTCTACATCGAGGACCACGACAACTGCTTTGGACGGTGCTACAGGAAGGGTGCCGGAACGATAGGAGTTGTGATTCACAGTAACTGCAGGTACGCCGGTCATGGGCCGGGTGTCACAACAATGATGACCAGCGCCAAACCCATGTTGAAGCCTACTATTTCAGCCGGTGCTAACATAGCGCGAATACTCGAGATCGGAAGGTTCGAGTCTCCGTAGAAGCGCGGGCGCCAGTGGTGTGGGGTAATCAAGGAGGAGCAGATTTGAGGCAGAGGTTTTGGCGTCAGCAGAGCGTTGTTTGCTTTCTCCTTGCCCGACTCGCGCATTTCTGTGATCTCTGGCATCGCCTTGAGATGTAGCTGCCAAAGCACACTACGTCGCAGTCTTTCACGGGACAGGAGGCAATGTCGCTTTGCCTCTGTCTGCAATGTGTCTCGATACCAGCTTTGCGGCAGGCTATGAGCAGTCTCAGAGGCGCCGTTGGGGTACATAGTCCCTGATTGGTAGGGATGAGATCGGTGGTGTGTTCCCGGAATCTCCTCCTTCAGGAGGGTGGTGGTTTGAGAAGAGGGTCACAAGATGATATTGTATTGTGCATTTTCCGCCGGGGAAGTGTCGGAACTGGCAGACGAGCATGACTTAGGATCATGTGCCGAAAGGCGTGGGGGTTCGAGTCCCCCCTTCCCCATTGTCTCGGCTTGTGGTGCCCAGACGCAAGACTGACCGCGGCATGCTTCAAGAAGCCATACACCGGCCAGGATGGTCCTTCACAACCCGGTTCCTCCCCCCGCCCCCCCCCGTACGCTGTCCGAAACGGGTATAATAGACCGCAGTTCATGTATGGTTC
>JBKHJG010000024.1:0-4268 GCA_046538235.1 Dehalococcoidia bacterium
TCGTTCATTGCCTCCGGACGGAACAAGGATAGCTAGAGTGCGGCCGGATTTGACACCAGGGCCATGAGTGGCCTGCTCACTAGCTCCACGCAGGAAGATCGTGCAGAAACTGCTGGAACTCGACCATGCGGCCGTCGGGGTCCCGGGCGAAAAACTGGTAGATACGATACCGCTCGTTTATACGTGGCGGCTCCAGTGCAACGCTGCGCAACGCCTCGTACATGGCATCAACATCACCCTTACGGGGATAGAAGAACGTGATAACCCCTCCACTGTCCGGTGCGCCGTCCTGCTGAAAGCCAATCAGCAGGTTCTCGTGCCGCAGAATCGTGATCGCCGGCTGTTCAAGCCACAGCCTCATCCCGACCAGGCCCGTGTAAAACGCCACTATCCGGGCTAGGTCCTTGGTCTTGAGGAACACTATTCCAGCCATGTGCCCTCCGCTCGTCGCTCAACCACCTTAGCCAGTTGGCTGCCCAATGCCTTACACCGCTCCACAACCTGCTGGTCTGGCTTGCCGCGACAGGCGACCGGCTCTGCAATCAGCGTGCCTATGCGACCGAAAACGCGGGGCATAACATCCTCAACCTTGCCACCCCCACCATGTGAACAGAAAAGGACAAATGGCTTGTCCTTTAGTCCCTGCACTTTCTCATGCACATCATAGATATAGTGGTCATCCAGGAACATCTTGAGGCCACCGGCAATATAGCTGTAATAGTCCGGCGAGCCAAAGGCCACACAATCATACCGGGGAAACCGGGTGATATCGAATCTGCCGTCATTTGTGTTGAACAGGTCCACCATGCACCGGCCCTCCCGCAGGCCATCGGCGACCGCCTGGGCCATTGCTGCCGTGTTGCCGAATTCCTGCGAATGATACAGTACAAGTGCTCTGGTCATCTCTTCCTCCTTGTGCCTCTCTACCGATTGACCATCAGGAACATGGTCAAATCCTCTGCCAGCCGATAACGTTGACTTACTCAGGTCTCACGTCGAAAGAGGGCAGCAGTTCCGTCAGCCAGGGCTGACCCCATTATACAACACACGAAGGCCGCAACAAGACGGGAGCACCGCTGGAGTCACTCAGTCTGTGTTACACTGAGCGTTCTCGCGCCTGGCACCGACTCCCAGCCACGGGGAATTTGCAGGTCTGGAGACCCTCCTCTGGCGTCCGATGCACCAGAAGCAAACAGGTTGTGATGACGGCGTCACGACGAGCGTGATACAATGAGTCTTGAACGCCGGGAATCCAACCACGTGCGCCGCGGCTGCCGCAGCACTTAATGGCCCGAGCCAAGGCACAAAGGCAAACAGGACCGCGCATGACACGATACGACAATGGAACAGGGATCCGCTGCCTCCACCGATGCTCGATGAGATAGACGATGACCGACGGGTATGACATAGAAGTCAAGCTGCTCGCCGTGACCCCCGACGCCGAAAGGCTGATAGAGGAGGCAGGACGGCTGTGCTGGGATACGCAGGACAAGACAGGGACGGCGCCCGACCGGATTCAGAAGTGGCTTGAGGTCGGGCACGAATCGATGATTGAACATGCCTCCGCCACCTTCTACATCCGTGCCAGTCGCGTCCTGACCCATGAGCTGGTCAGGCACAGGTTGGCAAGCTACAGCCAGCGCAGCCAGCGATACGTGAAAGAGACCCATCCCACTTATGTCGAGCCTCCCCCCATCAAAAACGATGAGGCCGCCCATAAGCAATTCGAGCAGGCGATGACAGCTTGCTGGCAAGCTTACGGCGACCTGTTGGCCCGCGGGATAAAGGCCGAGATTGCGCGTTATGTCCTGCCCAACGCCTGCCAGACCCAGATAATCTGCACCTGGAATTTCCGCGAGATTCGCCATATCATTAAGCTGCGCACATCCAGGCGGGCGCTCCCGGAGTTCAGGGCTGTCGCCGAGCAAATACGGGGTATAGTTAGGGACGTAGCACCGCAGGTATTCGGGGACCTGTAACTGGTGGGGAGGACTTACGTCCGGGGGCTCTTGGTGCCAACGTCCTGTGGATACCAGCGTTCATTGAAATCGGCCAGGTTATTGCTATGCGTTAAGATGATAACCTCGTCGCCTTGACGCAGTTTTGTGTCCTCACTGGCAAAATGAAACTTGTTGTCTCGATAATAGAAGATGACCTTCGCATCTTTCGGTAGCCCCAGTTCACTGACGCAGACTGCATCGTCCCTACCAGCCATGAAAGTGAAGAACCTAGCTTCTTCCTTCAGCAACGTGAACAAATCGATATTATCAAGGCCCCGCACCACGCTATCAAGGTGCCGGCTCATCGTCCATACCGGGACAATCGTATCTTCAAGCCCGAGTTCACGGCATAATTGCACCAGATCCATATCTTCGATGCTGGTTATCACGCGCTTGAAACCCATTGAGCGTCCCAGCAGGGACGTAATGATATTGATCTGGTCGCTATTGGTCAGGCAGAACAGGATATCGCTGTTCTTGGGATCAACCTGACTGAGTACTGCCGGCTTGGCCGAATCACCATGCAGGAAGCTGCAATCCAATTCATCTGAGACCTGGTCGATTTTCTCCTTATTGGCTTCTATAATGATCACCTCGTGTCCCTGCTTTATCAATGCCTTAGCTGTTATGATCGTTAGCGGGCTGGCGCCCGAAAATACAATCCTCATGTCATTCCTCCAGTCTTCTTCCAATCCAGGTCCGCGGGTAGAATAGCACTAACCAGGCAAGGATTTCCAATCTCCCAAGAAGCATATTTGCGCATAGAACTCCCTTGAGAATCGGCTGCAATTCGGGAGCGGTTATACCGGACGATAGTCCGACCGTCCCAGTTGCCGAGACAACCTCGAATAACGAATCGAGCGCATCATGTCCCATCCCTACGAATATCAGCCATGAAATCCCGATGCACGCCAGGAAAACAAAGACGATACTGAGAGCATTCTGTATCTCGTCCATTTCCAGCCGGTGCCTGCCAAGCTTAGCTTCTACAACAGCTTGCCTGGGCATACTCGCCCGCTGCAGAAAGATATAGAGCAACTGCACCACAATCAACAAGCGGAGGATCTTGATGCCTCCGGCAGTGGACCCGATGCAGCCGCCCAGAAACATGGAGAAGATAAGCGCAAGCTTTGCACCAGCACTGATCTGACAGATGTCCAGTGTACTGAAGCCTGCCGTTGATTGAGCAGACAAGGCATTGAGCGCTCCATGGCGCAGGGCCTGAATCCAGTTCAAACCATCGTGGTCAAAGAGAAACAAGGCCGTGATCAGCCATGTCACCATACCCGCTACAAGAAGCCCTCGGAGCTGGCGGTCTCGTAACAACACTCTTCCCCCTTCCTTGAAGGAGCGGAAGTATAGGACCAGAGGAACTGCGCCTGCCACTGAAAGCAATATCACCATAACTTGTGGCCACCCGCTGCGCAGTCCCGCCAGGCTCGCATTGTGCGGCGAGAACCCGCCCGTAGAGACTGCCGATAGAGAGCACAGGACGCTATTGAACCATCCGGTGCCCAGCAGACCTAGTGCGACAATACCGATGCCAGTCAGGATTGAGTAGACAATAAGCACACGGCGAGCGTGTGCCCTGGTACTACCGATCAGGTCCTCCTCATAATCTTCCAAATCGCCAATACGCTTCGCTGCCAGACCCGGCCGGATCATAATCGCCACCGAGAGAACAACGATACCCAGCCCGCCTATCCACTGCATCCAGGCGCGCGAAAACAGGAACACAGCCGGCTTATCTGCCACTGAAGCCGTAACGCTCAGTCCTGTAGTCGTTACGGCGGAGATGGTCTCGAACAGTGCGTCCCAGAAGCTTAAGCCGGAGGCCATGATAGGCCAGGTCATTACCACCGCGGCAAACAGGAACACCAAGGCAGTAATGACCATGGCCTCATTCGTCTGGATGCGTTTGGGTGTGGGCAGCCGTTGCAGGGAAAGACCCATCACAAGAACAGCCGCCGCGACAATGGAGTATCTAAGTGTCACACGGTAATCGCCAGATAGGACGGAAACAACCAGTGGCACCAGCGTAAGCAGGGCCAGTACGATGCACAGCTGGCCGAAATATCTCAGTACCGGCAGAGCTCGAACGGAATATCTCAGTGCATGCACTGCTAACCCCGCTTCATTTCACTGCTACCATTAGGATTGGTTCCGTATCAGGCTACTGTCTCCTGCGTAGCCCCGGAAATCCAATTGAATGGGAACCATACATGAACTGCGGTCTATTATACCCGTTTCGGACAGCGTACGGGGGGG
>JBKHJG010000004.1:0-143250 GCA_046538235.1 Dehalococcoidia bacterium
ATGCCTTTACGCTACTCATACCGACATTCTCACTTGTCATTGCTCCACAATGGCTTACACCATAGCTTCGCAGCCATGACAACGCTCCCCTACCTATCGCCTTTTCAGACGATACCATAGCTTCGGTAGCAGACTTGAGCCCCGCTAAATTGTCGGTGCAGCACCGCTCGACCAGTGAGCTGTTACGCACTCTTTAAAGGATGGCTGCTTCTGAGCCAACCTCCTGGCTGTTTCTGCAACACAACTTCCTTTCCCACTTAGCCTGCGTTTAGGGACCTTAGCTGATGGTCTGGGCTGTTTCCCTCTCGACTATGGAGCTTAGCCCCCACAGTCTCACTCCCAGGATTACGCCTACGGCATTCGCAGTTTGGTTGAGTTCGGTAACCTCACGGCCCCTGGCTCATCCAGAGCTCTACCTCCGCAAACTACTTCCTGAGGCTGCACGTAAATGCATTTCGGGGAGAACCAGCTATTTCCGAGTTCGTTTGGCATTTCACCTGCACTACCCACAGCTCATCTTAAAGTTTTGCCTTACTCACAAGTTCGAGCCTCCACTCAATTTTACTTGAGCTTCACTCTGGCCATGGGTAGATCACCCGGTTTCGGGTCTGATCCATGCGACCTGCCCAGTAAACTGAGCCTCGCCCTATTCAGACTCGCTTTCGCTACGGCTCCGCAACTGAATTGCTTAACCTAGCCACATAGATCAACTCGTCGGTTCATTCTTCAATAGGCACGCCATCATCCCGATAAATCGGGACTCTGACTGCTTGTAGGCATAGGGTTTCAGATTCTATTTCACTCCCCTCCCGGGGTGCTTTTCACCTTTCCCTCACGGTACTGGTTCACTATCGGTCATCAGCAGTATTTAGCCTTGGAGGGTGGTCCCCCCTGCTTCCCACAGGATTCCTCGTGTCCCGTGGTACTCAAGAACACAAGCAGAGACTTTTCCTTTTCGCCTACGGGACTATCACCTTCTACGGTTGCCCTTTCCAGAAGCATTCGACTAAGGACAAGTTTTGTCACTCTGCGGCAGACCTTGGAATCTGCCCCTTGCGCCTTACAACACCGGGATAGCTTAGGATCCAAGTCCACTTAGCTACCCTGGTTTGGGCTCTTCCCCTTTCGTTCGCCACTACTCAGGGAATCTCGGTTGATTTCTCTTCCTCAGGCTACTAAGATGTTTCAGTTCACCCAGTTCCCTCTCCGGCATAACCGGAGTGTCCCGATTTCATCGGGACGGGTTGCCCCATTCGGGAATCCCCAGCTAAGCTAGCTAGACAGCTCACTGAGGCTTTTCGCAGTCTTGCCGCGCCCTTCTTCGGCTGCTGATGCCAAGGCATCCACCCTATGCCCTTCCTCCCTTGACCCACGCCAGGCAGAACACAAAACCTATTCAATTGTTAACGTGCAAACATAATCTCCGGTAAGGAGTATGTACATTATACAGTGCGCCCTCTTTGTTGTCAAACAAACCGCGAATCCTGCACATCAGGTGCCCCATACAAAATGAGGCCGCGGCCCAGTCATTCCAGAGGCATGTTATCGATCAGCCGCGTCCCGCCTATCATGACGGCCAGGGACGCCACTGCCGGGCGGTCCAGATCTGTCAGTTCCTCCAGTGTTCCAGGATCAGCGATGCTGACATAATCGATCCGGGCCAGAGGTTCGATTTCGATGAGCCCGATCATCTGTCGGCGGAGCTTGGCAGCATCCTTCTCACCACTCCGGGCCGATTGTTGCGCCGCTGTAAGGGCCTTGAACAACACCGTGGCCGCCCGTCTCTCGTCGGCGCTCAAGTAAATATTGCGGCTGCTCATTGCCAGACCATCGCTCTCCCTTACCGTAGGTACAACCACGATGTCTATACCCATGTTCAGATCAGCCACCATCCTCTTGATAACGATCACCTGCTGAGCATCTTTCTGCCCGAAGTAAGCCCTGTCTGGTCTAACAATGTTGAATAGCTTTGCCACTACGGTGGCAACCCCCCTGAAATGCCCCGCACGGGCCGCGCCCTCAAGTCGCTCGGTCACCTTTTGGACATCGACCCAGCTACTGAATCCGGGCGGATACATCTCATCGCCGGAGGGGACAAACACGATATCCACTCCCTCTCCGCGCAGCAACTCCAGATCCCGATCAAGGTCCCGGGGATAGCTGGCAAAGTCCTCGCCCGCCCCGAACTGGGCAGGGTTGACGTAGATACTGGCAACAGCGGCGGGGTTTTCTGCCCTAGCCCGCCTCACCAGGGCCAGGTGACCGTCGTGCAGGTAGCCCATAGTGGGAACGAACCCCACCGTGCCGCCCAACTGCTGCCTCAATGCACTCATCTCGGGGACGGTCTTTGCTAACTGCATATCTGGCTTACCGCGGAGACCCCTTGCTTATGGGCTTTGAGGACACAATCTACAGAAGTTGGATATGCCCTCGCCTTGCTTCACCCTGATATCTGTATGATTGGCGAAATCCGGTCGAGAGAAGGAACCACACGTCCCTGTGGCGAAACGCTCATCTGCGTTCAGCTTTCAGTTGTTCGACAAGGCTTTCGTCCATATCATAGCTCTGTGCTGCCGTGGGAAAAGTCACGGATTTGACTTCGGATATGTAGCTGGCGACAGCCGTCTGGATCTCGCCTGCGAGTCTGGCATACTGCTTGGCGTGCCTCGGGACGAAGTCGGTATAGAGGCCCAGAAGATCGCTGATTACCTGCACCTGACCATCGCAGTCAGGCCCGGCACCGATGCCAATGGTAGGGATAGACAGCCGATCGGTAATCAGCCTAGAAAGAGGGGCCGGAGTGCATTCCAGGACCACAGCAAAAGCTCCCGCTTCCTCCAGAACACACGCATCGTCGATCAACTGGCGGGCTTCCGGCGCTCCCTTACCCTGCACCTTGAAACCGCCCAGCTGATGTATGGACTGCGGAGTAAGACCTAGGTGCCCCATAACGGGGATCCCACAGTCAACAAGCCGCCTTACCGTTTCAGCAACCACCCGGCCCCCCTCAACCTTCACCGCCTGCGCTCCACCTTCCTGGATGAACCTCGTAGCATTGTATAAGGCGTCGGACAGGCTGGTATGATAGGTCATAAAAGGCATGTCGCCCACGATCAGGGCCTTCTTAGCTCCTCTCACTGCCGCTTTGGTATGATGAATCATGTCCTCGATGGTCACGGGGATCGTTGATTCATAGCCCAGCATCACCATCCCCAGGCTATCGCCGACCAATATCAGAGGCACACCCGCTTCATCCACCATCTTGGCCGTCACATAGTCATAAGCGGTAAGCATGGGTATCCTTTCCTTCCTCTGCTTCATCTCTTTGAGCTCGGTAATAGTAACTCTCATCACCTACCTCCTTGACTGAAGATTGAAGGCTGGAGTAATAACTCCGAATGGGAAATTCTGTAGATCTTTTGCTTTGTGCCTGGCTGCCTTCTGTCTACCTGTACGGTCCGGGCAGAGGGATCCCGGATGCGGCCTCGATCATCCTGTTCTCGCTATCCACGCGGACTATCGTCGGAGTGATCCTGACCGCTTCATCATACGGAACCTGACAATAGGAGAGGATGATCACCAGGTCCCCTGAGATCGCCAGTCGGGCGGCGGCACCGTTAACGCCAATAATGCCCGAATTCGCCTCGCCTTCGATAGCATAGGTACTGAACCTGGCCCCATTGTTGATATTCAGCACCTCCACCCTTTCGAAGGGCAGCATGTCAGCCGCCTCCATGAGCGACCTGTCGATAGTGATGCTGCCCTCGTAATCCAGATCGACCTGAGTCACCCGCGCCCGGTGGATCTTGCTCTTCAGCATGGTTCTCATTCTATCCCTCCTTATTAACCCCCTTCTGCTCTCCGCTCTATGTCATCTCGAGCCAGGAGTCAAATCATTCTCAGCGCAGACTCCACGAGTAATGCTCGCGGCCCCGGGGCGTATGTGTACTACCGGCCCCATCTCAGTACTCCCGCCGCGCTGCTGGCCCAGGGCGACCATGAGCTAACAATTCGCGACGCTCAAGCAGTGCCTTCATCTCCTGCGCCTTCTGTAAATCGATCCTGCCCTTAGCCAACGCAATGGGGATGGTCTGGAGCGCCAGTTCCCTATACGTAGCGAGCAGGGCAGCGTCTTTGGCCTCCAGAGCGTTGAGATGCCTCTCAATGGTGCCTAAGTCCCCGCGGGCAACAGGACCGGTAAGGCAATCGGGCAGGCCGACATTGCCGATATTGCTCATCGTTCCCTGGAGCAAGGGCAGCAAGGCATGGATTGCATCCTTCGACGACACACCGAAATCCTGCCACAAGTCCACAGCCAGCTTGATGAGGGTCACGAGGTAGTTGCAGGCGAACACAGCTGCTGCGTGATAGAGCACTTTGTCGCCCGGCTTGAGTTCCACCCAGTCGCCGTTCAGGAGGGAGGTCAACTCCTTGAGAGTTGACAGGAGCGGCTCCTCGGCTTCCACAGCAAAGGTGGAGCCGGGCAGATTCTCAATGGCCTGGCGCACATCGGCAAAGGTCTGCAACGGATGAAAGGAGCCGACGGCAGCGCCACGCTTCCTTGCCGATTCCAGAATGTCAACCGAATGAGCGCCGCTGCAATGCACCACGCCGTTTTCCTCGCGCCACCTTACTGCGTGGCAGACCTCGGCTATAGCATCGTCGGGAGTGGTGATAAACACCAGCTCGACAGCGTCTGCCAGCTCCTGCGCAGTATGGTAGACACGGCAGGCGGACACCAGGGCAGCCAGCTTCTGTGCCGACGACGGAGTCCGGCTGGCCACGCCCGCCACCGGCCATCCGGCTTGAGAAAGCCTGACTGCCAGGGCGGTGCCCGTAGTCCCCGCGCCAATGAAGCCTGTTGTTACCACCTGCCTACACCATCGCCGGCTATCACGCCGGCTGGAGTTTTAGCCACCTGCATTGCCCTGATCAGAGCCTTGGCTGCTGCCTCAGCAGCCAAGAGATCACAGGGCGTAACAGTCTCGTCGGTCGCTGCCTTCCTATCCGTATAGTGTCCGGCGCTGATAGCCAACGCATGACTTACAGTGTCCAGCATCATCACAAGCAAAAAAGACCCTCTCGGCCCAACCGAGAGGGTCATCAGAACACCTCTTCTGGTCCGTCTCGGTCACCGCCGATCCAAGCGGACGCTCTACTTCTAGCTTCCGTGGCTCACTGCCTCGATGGTCAATGGCTAGAATGTATGATAGTAAATCCGTGCTCTTTTGTCAATATGAAAGGGGGGGTATAATACACGGCTGTTGACAAGCAGCGGCAGAATATGGTAACTATATGTTAAGCTGGTGGGAGAGGATAGCGTGCCCAGAAAGACAGTATCCAGGCTCGATTCCATAGTGAGGTCGCTTGCAAAGAAGGGAATCGCCCTATTTGTCAGAGCGGTGGATAAATACGCGCCTGACAGGCTGCTGCTCTTTGGACTGCGTTTCCTGGATAACCGTGTGCCCAACAGGCTCATTTCCTTCGCAATCAGAGCCGTCGAAAAGCTGGCGCCCCGCAGGCTACGCTCTACAGCCATTGCCGCCGCTGATGAGTACGTTCCTGATGAAGTTGCGAACTCGAGAAAGATCTGCACTGTGCTTGCTGCGGTGGGAAAGTATATTCCGGACGAAATAATCCCTCCCGAGTCCAAGGGAAGGTGGGAGAACCTCAGGACCAAATTCCATATTCCGAGATTGGTATCAAGCAGGCAGAAGTGAGCCTGCCGCGTCGCTATAGTGTTTTGGCCCCGGGTCCTCGCGCTGTTGGTGATCGAGAAGCTGGGTGTTGAATGCGGTACAATAAAGTCTGTGTCGAGTCCTTCGGCTACGAACTCCCTGAGAATATCGTTACATCTCTGAGCCTGGAAGAAAGGCTAGCTCCAGTATACAGCACGCTGAATCTCCGTTACGGACGCCTGGAAATGATGACCGGGATTCGAGAACGACGGTTCTGGAACGACGGAGTAACGCCGAGCCAGGCGAGCATAAGAGCGGCAGAAAAAGCCATCAGCAAGTCTGGAGTCAGCAGAGAGGACATCGGCTGCCTTCTGTATACGTCTGTATCTCGTGACTTCCTGGAGCCGGCGACAGCGACAGTGGTCCATGACTCGCTCGGCCTCCCTCACACAGCTACGATTTTCGATATCTCCAACGCCTGTCTGGGTTTCATCAACGGCATGGTGACATTGGCAAACATGATTGAGTTGGGTCAGGTCAAGGCAGGGATTGTGGTTGGCTGCGAGAGCAGCACACGACTCATTGATTCAACAATCGATAGTGTTTTGAAGGACCCGAACATCAGCAGAGAAAAACTCAAGCTCGCTTTTGCCACTTTGACTTTGGGCTCTGGATCAGTGGCAGCTGTGTTAACTCACTCCTCCCTCGGGCAAGGCGGGCATAAGCTTCTTGGCGGAGTAACGCGCGCAGCCTCGCAGCATAATGGTCTCTGTCGAGTAGAGGCCGATACCTACTTCTTCGACCCGAGGATGCTGCCTGAAATGCGCACGTCCTCTACGCAGCTCCTGAGAAATGGATCAAGACTGGCCACAAATACGTGGGAGGCCACAAAGCAGGAGCTCGGGTGGAGCAACTCGGATGTAGATAGCTTTTTTACCCATCAGGTTAGCGCCGTGCAGAGCAAACTGTTCTTCAAAAGCCTGGGACTGGATAAGGCAAAAGACTTCCCGACCGTGGAATATCTGGGCAACATTGCCTCAGTTTCTCTTCCCATCACCATGGCTATCGCAATCGAACAGGAGCGCCTAAAGTCTGGCGACAAAGTTGCCATGCTGGGTATTGGCAGCGGCCTAGTCTGTCTTATGCTGGGCCTCGAGTGGTAGCGTGGGAGGTGACCCGGAACTGGGGCCGTTAAGGGAAGCATATCCACAGACAGCAATGTAACTGAATCTCTTCAACCCGCTCCCATATACATGTTCGCAATGCAAATGCCACCTTATATCAGTGAGTAAACCCGAGGAAACACGAACTCTAATCGCCGGTGTTGGCCTGACGGCGCCAAACGAAAGCAATCTGACAGGGTTTCGCGGTAGTTTATGTGCCGGCTTCAAGAGCCAGGGCGCTCTGGCATCCCCTCCCGGCGCCGAGAAAGCGCCCCCTTTAACAAAGACAGGTTATGTGACCACGCAACAGCTCAGGGACCCGCTCCGGAGATCATAGAGCAGATTGTGGCGGACGGGAACCTTAGAAACCTCAAAGATGACATCTGCTACGACACAGGTATAGCTGGACTCGATGAATTTCTCGCGCGTCACCATGGAACAGCGAAGAGGCCACGGCATCTCGGTTACCGAGGATGATCCTATACAATTAGCTACGTTAGACGGGTTGTGCTTATCTGAGCCCTCGGATGCGAGAACCCTGGCCCGAAGCGCCAGCGACAGGTGCGGCTTCATAGCCCGATAAGAGCCGGGACCAGATTAATCAGGCAACCGGGAAAGCTCCGTGGATAGCGAGACCCATAGTTGAGACGCCTGGAGTTGTGCGCGTTGTAACCAGGCTGGATTCAGCAGCGGGCTCTTGACCACGCGGGCAGTATGTTATAGAGTTAGTTTCCCGGCAGACTGGACCTGCGGCACGGGGTATTGAGAGGGTACAACTACAGGCAGACCAGGTGGTGTCCGCTGGGAGCAACGGACAGAGGGGAGTACAGACATGAAAGAACTGAATAGGCTGCTCTGCAGCCTGATTGCCTTCCTCTTCGTCTTCAACCTGATATGGCCGCTTTCTTCACCACCTGTCACAGCATCTCCAGGAATCGAGATACGGGACTGGCATGACCTGAATGCCGTGAGAGACGATTTGGGCGGCCATTATACTCTGATGAATGACCTCGATGACACCACCGCCGGTTACACCGACCTGGCGAGCGCGATAGCTAACGATGGAAAGGGCTGGCAACCTATCGGAACCTCGTCTGAGGGTTTCACCGGGTACTTCGACGGCCAAGGTCATGAGATAAGCGGTCTATTCGTTAATCGTCCCGGCGAGTACCATGTAGGGCTTTTCGGTTCCGTTGGTGAGAGCGGCGTCATCGAAGGCCTGGGCGTGGTAAATGCCACTGTGGCTGCCCGTTCGGGAGTGGGCGTTGTGGCCGGCGCCAACTCCGGCACTGTAAGCAACTGCCATTCCAGCGGCAGTGTGGCTGGCGCCGGGCCTGTTGGCGGGCTGGTGGGCATGAACTCGCACACAGTGCGCAACTCCTACTCAACTTGCAGCGCGGCTGGGGAAGAGACAGTTGGCGGTCTGTTAGGGCTCAATGAAGGTACCGTCAGCGGCTCTTATTCCACAAGCACAGTGGCCGGCTATTGGTTTATCGGCGGCTTGATTGGCTCCAACCTTGGCACTGTCAGCAAGTCCTTCTCCCAGGGTAGTGCTACCGGCTACGCGTCTGTTGGCGGTCTGGTCGGTGAGAATATGCACAGTTTGCTCGACTCGTACTCGACGGGTAGCGTGACTGGCAAGGAGCAAATCGGCGGTCTGGCGGGAATTAACGGGCACACTGTACGCGATTCCTACTCCGAGGGCAGGGTCGCCGGCAGGGAGCACGTCGGCGGCTTAGTGGGATACAATCTGCCCGAGGCCACTGTGAGCGGCTCCTATGCTGCCGGCGCGGTGGTCGGCGACTCGTACGTTGGTGGTCTGGTCGGAGAGAATGATGGAGGCACTGTCAGTGCTTCGTACACGGTGGGCGGCGTGAATGGCAAGACATGGGTTGGCGGCCTGGTGGGATGGAACAATGAGGGCACTGTGAGCTCGTCGTATTCCAGGGGTAGCGTGGACGGCGAGTCCTATGTTGGCGGCCTGGTGGGAGAGACCAGTCTTGGCGCAGTGAACTGCTCCTATTCTACTGGTGTCGTGACTGGCGAGACGCATGTCGGTGGTCTGGTGGGAGAGAACAGCTCGGGCAATGTAAGCAATTCCTTCTGGGATGCGGAGACTTCCGGGGTGGAAGAGAGTGCCGGGGGAACAGGCAAGACCACAGCCCAAATGCAAAGCGTTGCCACCTTCACAGACCTTGAAACCGAGGGGCTGGAGGAGCCCTGGGACATGATTGCTGTTAGTTTCGGCGTGGTCAATCCATCGTATACGTGGAATATCGTTAGCGGCGAGCGCTATCCCTTCCTCAGCTGGGAAGAACCTCGTGTTGCCCTATACAACATCACCATTTCCGCCACAGTTGGTGGTTCTGTGATTGCCCTGGTCAATGGCAAGGAGACGGTTATCGGCCCCGGGGAGACCCAGACCATGCCCGACACTCCCGAGCGTACAGACATCAAGCTGACGGCCAGCACCGATGCCTGGTACGAGTTTGTGGAGTGGCAAGGTGAACCAGTAGATGGAATCGGCAATCCGGTAGCTTCCTTCGCTGTAAGGGACAACTACGAGATCACCGCCGCCTTCCAGCCGATGCCAACCTACACGCTCACAATCTCCAGCACCGGCGGCGGCTGGGTAAGCACCCCAGGCATGGGAAACTTCACCTACTACGCCGGCACGGTGGTCAGCCTGCTGGCTACGCCAGCCAGCGGTTACCGGTTTCTCAGCTGGACAGGCGATGTAGACACCATTGCCGATCCCTATGGTGCTTCCACTTCTATCACCATGAATCGGGATCGCGCTATCATCGCCAGCTTCAGGAGCATTGCCGGGTGCTTCATTGCCACTGCAGCCTACGGTACACCGATGGCTGAAGAAATAGGGGTCCTGCGCCGGTTCAGGGATGAACATTTGCTGTCGAGTCCGGCAGGGACAGCTGTGGTGGAATGCTACTACAGGGTCAGCCCGCCGATAGCCGAGTTCATAGCGGAGCACCCGGGCCTGAAGCCGATATTCAGAGCCGGGCTCACGCCGGCCGTGGTCATAAGCGCAATCGCCATCAACACTACCCAGGCCGAGAAGATGGCACTAATAGGCCTGTTGGTGCTGATTTTAGCGGCAGGGGCGGCATGGGCAACCAGGGGCCGAGGCAGGACCCGGTACATCTGAGCGCAGAATCGGAAGCTGGCCGACGCAGCATGAGGCACGCTTCGTGACGGACGGGCAGCCACCTATAGCGAACACCATACTATGAACCAGCACTGCACAGGAACGATCCGTTACATTGTGGCAAGCCAATGACACCCATTCATATCGCCTCTGGCCCCGGGACTGAGGTTCCAGGTAATCTCTGATTCTGAGAAGAGCCTGACGATGCGTTAAGATGTTTGATTACTGGTGCCGGAATGTCAGGATATGAATTCGATATCTGTCAACTAGTTCGGCAAAGATACCATTAAGAATGCCCCAAGATTCTAGCAACCCGATGACTTTGTTTCCTGTAGTCATGCCGCTCAGCGAGGCCGGACACAACCTATCGGGGAAGGAGCAAGCAGCTCGTCTGAGCAAGCTTGCTCGAGAAGCGCTAAGAGTGAGTGCCGAAAGGAGCCGGGTCCGGCTCGAAGACTTGCCAGTAGATGAAAACGGCAGGCCGTGTCTGGTCTCAGGCAATTATTGGTCGGTTTCCCACAAGCCCCGGTGCGTCGCTGCAGTGGTAAGCAAAGAGAGGGTCGGGATCGATGTTGAGGAAATCAGGCCCCGATCCGCGTCTCTGTTCGATTATGTGGCGACTCACGAAGAGTGGCAGCTTAAGGGAAAGTCCTGGGACACGTTTTTCCGCTATTGGACGGCCAAGGAAGCGACCCTCAAGGCTGTCGGGGTCGGTATTGGAGGGGGTCTAAAGAACTGTCGTACAGTCTCAGTGCCCGACGAGAACCATATTGTTCTGGAATATAGGGGAGCTTCCTTTCTGGTTGAGCAAATGAGGCACAAGAACCACCTTGTTGCCGTGGTCAAGGGCGATAACCAGGTTGAGTGGGTAGTGGTGGAAGACCTGCAGCGCTGAGTTCTAGAGCCTGGACCGGTATTGAGCCACGATTGAAAGCGATAGGACATCCGATATTCCTTGTCTTTCAGGACTTGACTGGGCAGCATCTCGCAGGGTGCAGCGTGGCCTGATATCTAGAGGTCTCTATCCTCGTCTTTTCATCGGTCTGCGGTACACCGTCGGCTGTCAATTCCTGTGTCTGGAATCGCGAATATATGAGAAGAAGTGCCGGTTTATCAGGTCATGCTGTATCTTTCGTGGTATAGCTTCGCCTGATGTACAAAGGCCTCTATCCTTGTCTTTGCGTTGGTTTGCTTCAGCCCATCGTATATCATGTTGAGGACAGGAATACGGTTGTGATCCCTCTGTATGCCTCCATAAATAGCAGTGGATACAGTCCCGAAAAGGCAATTCAGAATGATCAGGTTAGCTATACCACTGCAGCCCCGCAAAGCATAGTCGTTCGCCTTAGCTACATTCACGGTTACTACCGGATCTATGTCATCGCTTACATAAGGAGCGGCACGCGCGACCACAGCCTCAACTGCGGGAATCCTCCAATCTCGGAGTTCATCTTCCATCATCCCCTCGATTCTCCCCTTCCAATACAGAAACGGAAATCTTCTAAGGAAATAATAGAGGGCATAGAGGTATTTTCCCCTGGAAAAGTGGGTCTGCGGATACACCTGGTTGAAATAAACTAAGTAATCCGTGGTAGTCGGCCCAAGCCTCACTTCAGCGCCCAATGACTCGAACTCTCTGATTATGTCGTTGTTGGCCCAGGAGTTCATACAGGTATAGAATTCGCCCACGATACCTATGACCGGTCTATCCCCGTATTTAGCTGGAATACCGTCCATAGCCGCTACTGAGTGTCTTAGAGCCTGCTGAAAGTTGCCGTTGGTAATTCCAGACGCTATCTTCTCTATAGCTTGCTCATAGACCCTGTCACTCTCCCCTTTGTTCACTTCATAAGGGCGCACATGAAGCAACTTCTTCAGTAAAACATCCGTGGCCAGCCAGCCTTTCCAGACGGCCTCGGCCCACTTCAGTCCGAATAGCTGTGTGGGTTCGTCATGGCGGATGGAGGCCACCGGGGCAACTATAGGGATATGCCCCAAACCCAATCTCTTGAGAACCAATTTCTGAGACAAGCCGTATTGACTCAACCTGCAGGCACCATCGAAGTTAAGCATCGTGAATGCCGCCCTATCCGGATCAAAATCCTCAAGCTGGGTCATCCTTACCAGATCTCCTGTGGTGAGTAAATAAGGATGACACTCCTTGCCGGAGACATATCTTCTGCCTAGCTCCTCCGTTAGTTCATCAGGTTCGGGTAAGACCCTGGCTTCTAGACCCACGGAGTTGAGAGCGGCAGCCCAGACAGTTGAGTGTCCAGAAATATAGGGGATATAGAACGTCTTATCCAGTTCTCTCATCTTCCTGGACGGTTTGAAGATGCTTATCCCACCAGACGGTCTGATCAAACTGAGGTCTACCTGTCTTTCTTCCTTTGCCTGCGTTTTCGGCCTATCAAGGGTATCAAGAAATGCTTCAATCCTGGTGATCATTCCAGCATCACCGCTGTGTTCATCTACCTCCAGAAGTAGATACGGATCCTCTTCCATGGTTTCCTCAAGATACTTCCAGAAGAAAGCGTCCGGACCGCAGCCATAGTTGGTGATCATTATTGGATTCAAGCTAGGGCTGTTCTTGGCCAGTATAGCCGCCCGCAGAAGGTTCTGTTCATTCTTCCACACGAGGTTCGAATAATGAGGCGGCAGTTCAATCGTATCCAGCGGCAGCAGGTCAAACGGTATGGCTAGTACTCCTAGATGCCGCAGCTTCTTGGCAATATTCAGGTTCAACTCCAGGTCATGAACATTGTAGGGCTTTCCTATTACCACCACGGCTTCATTAGCCTGGGCAAGAGTCTCGAGTATCTGTTGACCCCTTTCCTGGCGAGTCCTTTCGAATTCTTCTTGAGCCTCAAGCGCAGCGGTTATAGCTGAGGCGATTTTCCGGGTGTCATTCACAAATTCCCTGCCTATCTCCTCCATCTGCCCCTTCAGGTTCTCTTTCCCCTTTGCCATGAATATGCTGGGACTTATGATTCTCGCTCTGTCTTTGAAAGAAGGCCTGAGCATGAACGGGATTCCCTGGATCAGAGGGCAGTTGTAGCTCCTGTCTACGTCATCGCTGTCCTTCTCCAGGTCAATAACACTGGGCAAGAATACGCGATCAATACCTTTTTCAATGAGATTCACCACGTGCCCATGGGCAACCTTCACCGGATAGCAGGTTTCAGCCAAGACCTCTTGAAGTCCCTTATGAATGAGCCTCTTATTAGTCTTATCCGAGAGCACCACTCTGACTCCCAGCTCCCCAAGAAACACTGCCCACAGTGGAAACTGGTCAAAGAACATGAGCATTCGTGGAATGCCTATTACGGGAGAATTCGGGGCGAAGCCATCCGACCTGTAGTACCGCATAAGCATTTCCTCTCTCTCCTTAAAGAGATCGGGGAGAACCCGGTCGGAGGTCTTGCCTTCCTTCTGCTCATATCTGTCACAAATACCGCCGTAAAAGGATTTGAACTTGCCTGCGACGGAGATCCTTTTTATCTGACAGTGGTTGGGACAGTGCTGGCATTCAAAGTACTCGACGTCATATGCGCGGTCTATGAGGTCGAACCCGACGAAACCGCTCTTTCCAGCTCCACCTTTCCTCTCCATGGCGATCAGCGCAGCACCAATGGCACCAGTTACATTGTAGTTCTCCGGGACGGTAATCCTTTTCCCCAGAATATTCTCGAAGGCAGCCACTACGCTCTTGTTACCGGCTACGCCTCCCTGGAAACATATCTTCTGGCCAATCTTCTTGTTCCCCACCACCTTTTCAACGAAATTATTGGCAATAGAGTAGGAAAGCCCCGCTAGGAGATCGACTTTCGGTGAACCCACCTGCTGGTGGTGTATCAAATCAGACTCCATAAACACGGTGCACCTAGTCCCCAAATCAACAGGAGCTTTCGAGGTGAAAGCAAGGTTGCTGAACTCCTCCTTGATATCGACATCCAATCTGTCAGCCTGTTCTTGAAGAAAGGAGCCGGTTCCTGCAGCGCAAACCTTGTTCATCTCAAAATCCACCACTGCACCATTCTTGAGGCGGATATATTTCGAGTCCTGCCCCCCTATTTCAAATATGGTGTCTACAGTGCTGTCTATGTGTAGTGTGGCCTTAGCTTGAGCAGTAATCTCATTAATGACGACATCGGCGCCAACAAAGTCCCCCACAAAATGACGCGCGCTGCCAGTGGTCGCCAACGCTTGAACCTCAACAGCATCCTTCATTTCCTGTCCTATGTCTTTCAATCCTTCCTTAAGCGAGCCAATGGGATTGCCCTCCGTCATAAGATACTTCGCCGCCAGCAGCTTCTTGTTCTCATCCAGGACAACGATATTCGTACTCACTGCGCCAACATCAATCCCCATATACACCTTGTGCTTGTGCTGCTTTCCAGAAACAGGACAGTCATCCACAGGAGTAGAACCATCGCCGTTATAGACCAACCTCCTTAGACGTCTTACTTCGCCTTCACCGGCCTTCTCGGCCAGATAGCGCCTCAGGGATTCCTTTGCCGCTTCAAGTTTGATAGGTGCGCCACCGTATCTCTCCGATGCCGTAATTGCTGCTCCGAAGGCACCCGTGACCTTGAAATGCCGGGGGATGATCAACTCCCCAGGCTCGAGTTCTAGCAGTTCCTCAAAAGCCTTAACCACTCCTTTATTGGCGGCCACGCCACCTTGAAAGGCTACTGGCTTTACGAATCTCCTCCCCTTCCCTAGATTGCTTATGTAATTTCTGGCCAGGGCATAGCAAAGCCCTGCTACTATTTCTTCCTGTGGTGTACCCTCTTGCTGCAGATGAACCATGTCGGATTTGGCAAAGACACTGCATCTACCTGCAATGGTAGCTGGCTTTCCAGCTCTAGTGGCTAAAGCGCTGAACTCATCTATGGAAATCCCCAGACGGTATGCCTGTTGATCAAGGAAAGAGCCGGTTCCCGCAGCGCATATCTCGTTAAGGGCATGATCAATGATGACCGACCTTCCGCTCCTTTCATCCCACTCCAGCATGATCAGCTTTGAGTCCTGCCCTCCAATCTCGATGACCGTTCTAACCCCAGGATGCAAGTATGCGATGGCTTTTGCCTGAGTGATGATTTCGTTCTCCCTATCTGCACCAATGACTTCAGCTATAAGTTTACGACCGCTTCCCGTGCATACGGCCCCACATAGTTCAGGGAAGTCTCTCTCGAGACCGCCAAGAACACGAATCAATGCTGGAATAGGTTGTCCCCTTGTCCTCTCATAGACGCTTTTCAGGATCTGGAATTTTTCATCAACCACGGCTATATTCAGGCTGACCGAGCCTATATCTATTCCCATAAAGGTCTTACTTGGGCCCATCATTCCCAACCCTCAATCCTTTTCTTGACTGCCAGCGCAATCTCGTCTGAGATCTTTTTGCCACCCCGGCGCGCCAGCCAGGCTAGAGTCCCTGAGACGTCACCGCCAATAGTAACTCTTGTCATATCACCTACAGGTTCCAGAGCGTAGAAACGTGTCAACTTGGTGCCCAGGACCTTCCCCTGCATGACCACACTCCGTTCCCAATCAAACTCAGCGATCGTCATCAACAATGTGACCGTGAGCCCGCTCACCCTAGCTGTGACGGAAAGCTGTGAACCTACTGCCAAAGGCTCTTTGGAGAGTCTCTCGATGTTCTTGATGGACGGCATCCACCGCGGCCACTCCTCAAGCCTATCTATTAGCGCCCAGACTGTCCCGACAGGGGCATTGATGCCGATCGTGGTCTCAAACCTCACGCCCTTAGAGTTCCCCTGCGCAGTATCATACAGCATTGTGCCTGATTCCACAATCGGACGGGCAGGCCCCGTACACGAGGCCGTGTGTGCTGTGCTGGTCCTCACGAAGACCAACATGGCCACGGACGGGGGCCAGTCAGTCAGTTCAACTGCGGCTGGAGTCCCGACCATCCGCACTGCGGGCACCACCAGTGCCTCGCCGGAGGGCGGCCAGCGCTCCCCAGGCTGCCAGCAAGAGCACCACCATAGCCCAGAACGGCAGCGAGAGTTCCAGCTGAGCAAATGCCAGCGCCAGGACCGCTCCAGCAGACGCCGTCGCGCATGACACGAGCAGGAGACCCCGCCAGATCCTGCCCCGGTCACGAATCTCAGCCGCTTGCCTCAGCCACAGGAATAGACCGGCAGCATCCCAGGCTACGAGAACAAGCACGACTGCGCCCAGCGCCAGATAGAATGCACCCGAGAGAGCTGCCGATACGGCCAGGCCGATGACAGCGTACAGCCCTGCGATAACGGCCCAGGGCCGACCCAGAACCAGGCCAGTTATCCACAGCGCCGGGCAGAGAAGCAGCGCCATGGTCCAGGGGAAGCCCCGGCTGATCGTTGGGGCCAAAACCAGCGCGAAGCCCAGAACATACGTCGCAGCCGACGCGATCACTGACGCCTCCTCCATACCGCCTGTACCAGAGGCCTCAACGGATGGTCAACGTCCCAGACCAACACCCGCACCCCGGCTGACATGAGCGCCTGGAGCATAAGCTCCCGTTCGAGGGCCAGAAAACGGCTGGCCAACCCCGCCGTGCTCTGATCACGACTGGCCCCCACGACCGGCACCGGAACCAAGGCCAGTACATCGTAGCCCCTGGCCCGCAGCATTCCCAGTGCCTGCTCGTCACCCGATGCAAAAGGGGAGACGATTATGATGGAGGAGCCGCTGGGGAAGAGGCGGGCGTCAAGATTCCCCAGGTCAGCGAACGCCTCAGAGAAGCCCAACTCTGCTTTTGCCAGACTTTGGAGGAGCTTCTCCCAGTGCACCTGCCCACCTCCGGGGAATACCCACTCCAGACGCTCACCGTACAGCAAGAGGCCAGCCCGGTGCCCATCCCGAATCGCTGACTCACAGAGCGCCGCGCTGGCGCGTACCGCCTGTTCGAACAACTCGCGACCGCCCAAGATGTTATAGACCCTATCCCGACCATCCAGCACCACTGTTACCTCGGCCGCCCGTTCCTTCTCGTAGAGGTTGACAGCCAGCTGCCCCCCCGCGGGCCAGCGTCTTCCAGTTCACATACCGCAGATCGTCACCCGGAATATAGGGTCGCGTAGCGAAGAACTGAACTCCCACCCCTCCCCGTCGGGACTGCGCTGTGCCGGGAACGGAAAGGGTCCTGCGCGGATAGACCATCACCCGTCCAATTCGCTCATGTCGCGGCAGCACCCACAGGGGCGTGGGGCAGGGCAGTTCGTCCTCCCGGGTCACAAAGCCGAGAAGGTCCCGAACACAGAGACGGACGTGCTCCAGGGGGTAGAAACCGCGCTCTGGCCGGGCCACATAGGAGAGCTGGAGCGATCCACCCTCAGGAACCCGCTCCGCCAGTCTTGTGGGGCCTTCAATCAAGTGCTTGGCCAGCGCTGCATCCTCGACAACCAGCAGCAATGTGGGCCCCTCGCCGCCCTTGCGCACTGCCAGCTCAACCTCCACGCTGTCGCCTTCGTGGATGCGCTGGCTGGAAAGAGACCGCCGGGCGGAAACCTGCCGATCTTCCCTGGCGAGAACGAGCCCAAGAGCAGCATGTACCGCTATGGGGAGCGCCAGGAGGAGCACTGCCGGACTGGCCAGGACAAGGCCTGCGACCAAGATGAGCGCCAGCAGCCCCAGCTCCGCACCTAGCTTGCGGCTGCCCTCCATCGCTCTGCCTTGGGCACGGGAACCCTGTCCAGGATGCCCCGAATCAACTGTTCAGGCTGCAGTTGTCGCTGCCATAGCTCCGGCTTGATTATCAGCCGGTGTACCAAGGCCGGAACAGCCACTTCCTTCACATCGTCAGGAACGACATAATCGCGTCGTTCAAGGGCCGCCCGTGCACGGGAAAGGAGCAGAAGCGCCAGAGTCCCCCGGGGACTGGCCCCCACCTCCACCGAAGTATGCTCCCGCGTGGCCTCCGTCAGGCGGGCCATATACTCGAGCACATCCGGATCGACATAGACATCTTCAAGGGCCGCCCTCATCTCGAGCAGTTCCTCAGCAGCGGTAACGGGTTTCAGCGTTTCCTCCGGCACCCTGCGGGCAAGCCGGCGCGACAGGATCTCCACCTCATCCCAACATGCCGGATAGCCGAACCGGGCCCGCACCAGGAACCTGTCGAGCTGGGCCTCCGGGAGTGGAAAGGTCCCCTCATACTCAATGGGGTTCTGGGTTGCCACCACCATGAACGGCCTGGGAAGAGTATGGGGCTCTCCTTCGATGGTGACCTGCTCCTCCTGCATCGCTTCAAGCAGGGCTGACTGAGTTCGCGGAGTAGCCCGGTTGATCTCGTCAGCCAGGACTATCTGAGCAAAGACCGGGCCGGGACGGAGTTCAAACTCCTCCTTTTCGCGACGCAGAACATACGTGCCCACGATATCTCCGGGCAGCAGATCAGGCGTGAACTGAATTCTCTTGAAGCTGAGTCCCAGGACCCGTGCAAACGACCGAGCGGCAAGAGTCTTGGCCAGCCCGGGATAGTCCTCAATCAGCACATGCCCGCCGGCCAGCAAGCTCATCAAGATCAGACCCAAGGGGCCACGCTTACCCACCACCGCTCGCTCGATCTCTGCCAGGATCTCGTCACCACGACCGGCTACGTCAGCTAGCTTCAACCGCGCCCCCTTTTGAGTAGCGCTCAAGGGCGTGCAGGGCATGCGCCAGGGCTTGAGCGTAGCCTCCGCTATTCCCCTCCTCCATCCCGTCAGGCTGCAACACCGCTGCCAGCACAGGGTTCGCCGGCCACCTGCCGGACCGTATCTCTTCCCGGACTTCATCCAGATGACGCCCTTCACGTAGTGCCCTTAACCCCGCCGTAGTTTCAGTCAAGCGTCGCCCCAACACGCCCCTTGCCCACTGCGAGGCCTCGGCCAGTTCGATGAGCTGGCTCAGGCGCTCTGCCTGGGTCCGACGGGGTGGGGATGGGAAAGTAAGCTCCACCCCCTCCCGGCGGGGACCAGGCCCTAGTGAGAAGGCCACAACGGAACCGACGAGGGCCAACAGGACCCAGATTACCTGCTGGGGAACCGAGTTCACCAGCCACCACAACCCCATTATCGGTCCCTCGAGCAAGGTGGCCAGCGGCCCACGCAGGACCAGAACCAACAGCCCCACTACAGCGAGCATACCCATGAGTAGCCCGATCCTACGCAGCTCCATAGGCCTCCTCGATGGCCGCCAGGGCGGCCAGTGCCCGTTCTCGACGCGGCGCGTCGGCCTTGGCGCCATAGCGGACCTCTTCAAACAACCCGGTGAGCTCCGTGATAGCTTCGTGGCGGACTCCCCGCCTCGCCAGAGACCTGGCCAGTTCCCGTGGAGTTAGTGCCGGGTCCCTTCCACCAACCCTAACGGCCAGTATCTCTGCCATCCGTGCCCAGCAGCGGACGACCACCTCCTCCACCGACAGTCCCGCCCGTAGCTCGGCGACCGCCTGGGCAGCTGCCTCACGCAACGCATCCTCCGGTATCTCCCTTCGATATCGCCTGGCCATTCTGCGCACGACACGCCAACCCAGCCACAGCAGCGAGATACGCCGCCCAAGGTGGGAGTTCCGCAGGCACAAGGCTCTCAGCGTCACCCCAATGGTCGGGAGACGGAACCGCGGGCTGCCATGTCTGCGCTGGCTTGCCGTTCTCCGGCTCATCCAGCCCAGGATCTTCTTCATTCACGGGCTGACCTTGCGACAGCCCGATAATGGCCAAGAGGACCATAAACCCGATGACTGTGACCGCACCCCTCCATCTGAGAGCCTGGAAGAATCTGCGGCGCAGAATGACCGCTGCCAGGATCACTACTCCCATGGCGATCCACGGCATGCTGTCCAGCAATCTCTCCAGAAAGGCATAGGGAAAGGGCAGACGCACCTGTTCACCAGTGTCAGGCACACCCGCATCAGGCATAGTAAGCCCCGCCCGGAACTCAAGCGTCTGTAGTCCGGCAGCCAGCAGGCCCACCAGGACCACGAACATCAATCCCAGAACAACTACTCGCCGCTTACTCATGTTCACCGGCCCGGCTGTGTCGTTCAATCACACCCGTTGGAAGATTACGCTTCCGCTCGATTGGACGCAAGCCCTTCGTCCATTATACATGGCATGACCTACCTGTCAACCTCTGCCATTGGCCAGATTGCTACAAGAGCGGGTATCCATTTCTCAAGGTGAGGGACAACAGGCCAAGGAAGATACGGGCTCAAGCAATCGTCAGCAGGCTGATAAGGCCCCGATGGGCGTTGGGCAGCATCGGCTCATAAGCCGGCGCAGGCGACGGTCAAACCGTCTGCGTCAGGACGGCGAGGAGGGGCGCAGGTCCAGTTCGCCGCCCTCGGCGGTGGAGAGAAACTCGAGTTCCGGTGGGCATACGTCACCCCGCGCGTTGCTCCCGAAGACATTACTATTCCCCGATATCAAGCCCTGAAACAGCCATGGGCTTCCCAAGAAGCAGGGGTGCTCAACGGTCACAACCCCGTACCCACTGTTGTCAAAGATCACATTCGATTCTAGAACCGCCTGGCACGAGCCCCGAAGCACGATTCCTCCATCCCCTCCCATCCGGCTAACGGTGCAACCCGTAACCGTGATCACAGCAGAATCGGCGGCAGCAATCCCATAGCCGTCATTATTCGAGACATAGCACCTGACAATCCTGGCCTGCGCTGCATCCCCGGCAGCGATGCCGCTCCGCTCATTTCCCGTTATGTTGCAGTCTGACATCTCCGCGGAAGAAGAAAAAGACAGGTTGATCCCATCCGTATTGCCGGAGATGTTACAGGCAGCGATAACTGCCCTGGCCGCGGCAGATACAAGTAGCCCTGAGGAGCCTCCGCTGAGTGTAATGCCGGAGATGTACAGCTCCGCTCCGTCCACCAGGGATAAGACGGGGAGCACATCACCTCTGGTCTGCAAAACGACTTGTCCGTCGTCGGCTTCGATCGAAACTTCTTTTCCCAGCGTCAGTCCGGCCACGTAACTCCCTGACTTGACAAGGAGCCTCCCGCCGGGTAGCAAGGCATCCACCGCCTCCTGAACTGAAGCATAGCGGTTATCCGGCCAACTGACGACAGCTTCTCGTGGTTCCTGCAAGGGGACCCGCAGCGCCCCGGACACGTTCCCTCCGAGGTCCATCCCGTTTCCGCGAAATTGGTTGGCCTCACCGCCGACCCCGCCGCTGGACCAAGAGAAGACTCCGTATCCCAGATTCTCTTCAATCAGGCAATCACTGATCTCCGCATCCGCTGCACCGGAGACCCCCACACCCCGCCGATTGGCAGAAATAACAGAGCCGGACACGGTTGTCGCTGCGGAGCCCTGAATCCTGATGCCATCGAACCTGTTGGCGGAGATGACGGAGTCCACAACCATGGCACGGGCAACATCCCTGAGCTCAACTCCGTGCCAGTTCGATAGCACATCGCACCCGTTCAGCTCAGCCTCGGCTGATCCGTCAACCCTCACACCCTCGTCCCAATTCTCGGACATCTTGCTCAACCGCAGATCTGCTGTGCTCCGCTCCGTCAGCCACACGCCGTGGCCCTCATTCCTGGAGACCACTGAGTTATCGACCATCACACGGGCATCGTCTCGAAGCCACAGTCCATGACCACGATTACGCGAAACCTCGCATTTCGCGAACGTAGCCTCAGCAGAGTGGGAAATCCACACCCCTGGCCCCAAGTTACCTGAGATGCGAGATCCGGTAATATCTGCCCGAGCCGAGTCTGCCAGGACGATGCCACGCTGCTTGTGGTCGGAGACGGTGGAGTCGGCGAGCAGGAGGCGGGCCGAATCGGCAACCTCTATCCCGTATAACCTTCCTGAGAGGGCACAATCCCTGATCTCTACCTCAGCCACGCCACTGATCGCCACTGCGCTGCCTCCACCTTCCCCAGAGATCGTAAGCCCCTGCATCTTAACGTTGATTGGATCGCCATCCCTGCCTGAGACTGCGACGACAGGGGATAGGGCCAGCGCTGCTCCGATGGTCGTCCGAGCCGCGCCACTTCCAATGATGGTCAGGCTCTTGTCAATCCAGATGTTCTCGGTCCACACGCCCCGGGCCAGGCAGATCACGGCTCCTCCCTCGGCCGATTCTATCGCTGCCCTGACTGACTCGCCTGGCTGCACTGTGAGCAGGCAATCAGGCTTCAGGACGCGCCAGGGCCGGGCAGAGAGCAGCCCGACCACAGCGGCGAAGACGAGCAACAGCAGCAGGAAGCGTTTCCAGCCCAGCTTAGACAGCGGCAGCGAGAAGACCCGTCTCAGACTCAAGGCAATTGTTCCTCCGGCACGCAAGTCTGGGCTGGGCAAGGTTCCCCCATCAAACCCATGTCATGGATAGGGCAAGCTGTGAGCCGACATTCACCACTTCCCAGTTCTCCCAACCCCCGGGCAGGGCGGCAGAAGGCCCTCCTATATGGTGACTCCCCCATCCACAACCAGAACATGCCCCGTCACATAGCTGGAGGCAGCAGAGGCCAGGAAGACGGCCGCCCCAACCATTTCATCGGGTTCGGCCACCCGTCGTAAGGGAGTCATGGTCATGGCACCCTGCAGAACATCCGGGTTGTCCCACAGGGCCTGGCTGAATTTGGTCTTGGTCAGCCCCGGTGCAAGGGCATTCACCCTGATATTGTACTGGGCCCACTGCTGGGCCATGACTTTAGTTGCCATAATCACCCCGGCTTTGCTTATGGAGTAGACAGGCAAGATGTCCGGGGTAATACCGGCTACTGAAGCGACATTGATGATGTTACCACCGCCCTGCTCCCTCATCAGCCTGGCCACAGCCTGGCTGAGAAAGAATAATCCTTTCAGATTGAGGTTCATAATCGAATCCCAGGCACGCTCCTCTATATCTATAGCCTGATCCATGGTGGGATTGGTTCCGGCATTGTTCACCAGGATATCGATTCTACCGAGCTCGTCCTTCAGCTTCGGCACCAGGCTGCTTATCTCATCCATCCTGCCCACATGTGTTGCCACCGCCGTTGCCCTGCGCCCCAATCCTCTTATTTCGGCTGCCACCTGCTCCAGGTCCGGCAGTTTACGACTGGTGACAGCCACATCGGCACCGAATCTGGCAAGACCTACAGCAATAGCCTTCCCGATGCCGCGACTGCCACCCGTCACCAGAGCGACCTTACCTGATAAAGAGAAATCTTCCGGCGAACCATTCATGACTAACCTCCTGAACAAGATTCATCAGCCCCGATTGGTCGGGGCCGACTCTGAAGTATATATCACCGCAGGCGTCACAGGCAATTGAAGGGGCCCGCCCCGATTACCTCACAGCGTATACGATTCGGCAAGCCTGAAGTAGCGTCGCGCTATATCCAGGACCTCTGCCTTTTCCTCTTCGGCAATATAGGGGTCGTCGAGTTTGAAGCTTTCCACCTTACCCCTGACGTAGGCGCGGTAGCACTTATAGAAGTTGAGCAGCTCCGGTAGTTCCTCGTCATGGGATGACTTCACATAGGTATCCACCAGGTGACGGGAAAGGTCAGCCCGCTCATAGCGGTCCAAATCCATAGCTAGAAAGGCTATCTCGGAGGCTGTGTCGGAATACCTGAACCTGTCGTTGAATTCGATGCAGTCATAGATGCAGATATCACCTGTGAAGCAGACATGAGCAGCATGCAGGTCGCCATGACAATCCCTGATCCTTCCCTCTCTTATGCGCCTATCGAACAAGCTTGGGTTATCGTCGATGAAGCCTTCGCTATAGTCCTTGATGCGTTGATATTGTCGGTCGGTGATAGAGGTTCCAATGTACTTCTGGGTCTGCGTGAAGTTCTCATCGCAGTTCTGGCGTATAGAGGCCAACCTGCCGAAGGCCGCAATGCTCTGGTTGGTCTCAGCCCTTTGATGAAAGCTCACCAGCTTCTGAGCCACTCTCGTAACCATTTCCAGGGTTACCTGGCCCCGGGGCAAGAGCGCGTCCATCATGCGCTCCTGGGGCAACTGCTTCATCTTGACGGCGTATTCTATAGCCCTGCCTTCCGCCTCAACGCGGATCACACCCCTGTCGTCGGCAATAGGCACCACGGCCAGATAAGCTGCGGGACATAGGCGTCTATTCAGTTCCAGCTCCTGATGACAGAAGAACCGGCGTTTCTCCAGGGTAGTATAATCCAGGTATCCCAGGTCGACGGCCTTTTTCACCTTGTAGACGAGGTTGCCCGCCAGAAAGACAAATGACATCTGGGTCTGGACCAGTTCTACCTTTGGTGGCCTATGGGGATAGGCCTCGGACTCGAGGAGCGCTGTGACTGCAGGCGGCAGAGTTGACACCGAACTTCTCACACCGTCTCAGGCCCTTTCCCACAGCGCTGCCATACCTTGTCCGCCGCCGATACACATGGTTTCCAGTCCGCAATGCAGGTCCCTGCGCACCATATCGTAGATGATGGTGACCGCGATCCTGGCCCCGGTGCCACCGATAGGATGCCCCAGAGATATGCCACCGCCGTGTGGATTGATGTGATCGAAGTCCCAGTCAAGCTCTCTCATGCACGCCAGTACCTGAGAAGCAAATGCCTCATTAAGCTCAATGACGTCCAGATCTTTGTTGCTTAGCCCCGTCCTTTTGAGTACCTTTCTCACTGCCGGGATAGGGCCCAGGCCCATATATCTCGGGTCGATGGCGCCTGAGGCCCAGGCTTGAAGGGTTGCCATAGGTTCGAGCCCCAACTCCTCCGCCTTGTCTCTGGACATGAGCACCACTGCTGCCGCCGCATCGTTGATTCCCGAGGAGTTACCTGCCGTGACTGTGCCGTCCCTTCGAAATGCCGGGGCAAGCCTGGACATCTTGTCCATGGATGTATCCATGGGCCGTTCATCGGTGTCAAACACAACGGGCTCCCCCCTTTTCTGCGGGATGGACAATGGCACTATCTCGTCCTTGAATAAGCCCTCCGCTATGGCTTTGCGCGCCCGCACATGGCTAAGATAGCCTATCTCATCCTGTTGCTGGCGAGAAAAACCGTACCTGGTAGCAATTTCCTCGGCAGTGTTTCCCATGTGATAGCCGTAGAATATCTCCCACAACCCGTCGTAGACCATGAGGTCCAGCAGTTCTCCCCTGGCCTCAACATCCATACGATAGCCCCAACGGGCCTTGGGGAGTACATAAGGCGTGTTGCTCATACATTCCATGCCTCCGGCTACTACCACATCGGCTTCGCCCAGCATTATGGCCTCGGCTCCCAAAGTGATGGCTTTCAGCCCCGAGGCACAGACTTTGTTCACCGTAAAGGCCGGCGTCTCTTTGGGGATGCCAGCGTAGATGCAGGCCTGACGGGCTGTGTTTTGCCCCTGTCCCCCCTGAAGAACATTGCCCATAATCACTTCGTCAACCTGGACAGGACGCAATGACGCATCGTAATCGAAGTACTTTCTCTCCAGATCTATCACTCCGTCGGACCTGAGCACGTCGGGGCCTTGAGCGTGCAATTCTTCACTCGACTTGGGCCTTAGTCCTGCTCGCCTAAGTGCCTCCTTGATTACCAGGGCACCAAGCTCGACAACAGGCATATCCTTCAGCGAACCACCGAAGACACCAATCGCCGTCCTGGCACCGCTAACGACAACAACTTGTCTATGCATACTCTGACCTCCTGCTACTGAGATGTCCTGTCGGGCGGCCCCGCCCGGTCATATGGATACGGCACGGCAGGCTTACGCGCAAATACAGGACTATGACGGTCTGAATGTTAGAAATGTCGTTAAGCCCGCCCCTTCTCCGCGATGTAAGAAGTCTACCCGAAGAGGGGTACCGATCTCTATCGTATCAGGCCTGCTTCCGTCCACTCCCTCAATGCGAGCCACAACCCTCGGTCCCTCCTCCAGCTGTACAACTCCGGAGACGTAGGGATGCGTCCTATCGTAGCCTTCCTTGGACATCAGGGGAGGCCCCACGGCTATGCAGGTGAAAGCAGCAAGCTTGCCCGTTCCCATCATCTCGGCCCATTCCATATCGCTGCTGTGGCACTTAATGCAAATGGAGCGAGGAGGTACGAAGACGGTGCCGCACTTCAAGCATCTGGACCCCATCAGCTTCTCCTCGTTGAGAAATTTCTCGTAAGAAATATCATTGAAGGGCCTTCCCTCCATTTGCCTTGCCTCCTTTCCTATCTTCTCTCCAGGATGGTAAAGGTGCAGGTGCCTCCCGTCCCCCCCAGGTTGTGGGCTCCGCCGATACGCAAGTCCTTGATCGGAACCTGCCTTTCTCCGGCTTCACCTCTTAGCTGTTTCCAGATCTCAACCAGTTGCCCTGTGCCTGTAGCTCCCACAGGATGCCCTTTGCACTTAAGTCCCCCAGATGTGTTGATCGGCTTGGGACCGTCGAGCCTGGTCATGCCCTCTTCTACCGCCCTGTATCCCTGCCCCGCCTTGAAGAAACCCAGGTCTTCCAGGTGGATGATCTCAGCTATGGAGAAGCAATCATGGACCTCGGCAATCTGGATGTCTTCGGGCTTCAGCCCTGAGAACTCGTAAGCTTCCTGTGCGGCATATCGTGTCGCTTCAAAACAGGCGAGGTCTTCCTTGGCATGCAGGCCCTTGCCGCTCCCCTGTCCTATGCCCACGACGTACAGGGGTGTATCGCTAAACTCCCTGGCCATTTCGCCCGCCACCAGCAGCACACAGCTGGCTCCGTCGCTTATGGGGCAGCAATCATAGAGATGCATCGGCCAGGCAACCACGGGATTAGCCTTCGCATCGCGCAGGAACTCCTTTTCATCCCGCCAGCCGGGTATAGGCTCTCCCTTGTTCTTGGCCCGCTCAGTCCTCTGCTCCATGATCTCCCGGATGGAAACATTGAATTGCGCCTTAGGATTGAGACGGGCATTGTTATGGCTCTTTATGGTGACGTTCATGAGATGCTCCCGGTTGGCCCCATATCTGGAAAAGTAGGCGGTGGCCGTGGCACCAAAAACGCCGGGGAAGGTGAAGCCCGCTCTCACCTCATAGGGAATAGCCGCCATGGCCAGACCCTGTGTGACTTCCTCTGTGTTACGCTTCGACATCTCTTCCACCCCGCCCACGAGAACCACATCATAGAATCCTGAGGCTATGGCAAAAACCCCTTCTCTAAGCGCAAGTGCACTTGATGCACAGGCGCCCTCTGTTCGCGTCGCCGGCTTGGGCGCCAGGCCGATCAGATCCGAGATTATGGGGCCCCAGTGACCTTGATGTACAAAGAAATCGTTGGTGAAATTCCCCAGATAAAGAGCGTCAATATCCTCAGGGTCGATCCCTTTATCGACTGTGGACAGCATTTCCTTGAAAGCCTCAGCAAACAGATGCTTGGAGTCTTTGTCGGCAAACATGCCGAATTTCGACATGCCTGCACCCACCACCGCCACCTCCCTTCCAAGTCTTCTTGGCCTACGCATTTCGCCTCCTACCTAGCGAGTTCCTTGTGGTTTGCCCACTATATCAGATCGCCGGGCCGTATCAGATGATTATCTTGGGGCGACAGCTACTGCAGAATGCCGCCTCCTTCAGGTCGGTGTCAGCCAGGCTATTAGAAAAGTGCATTATACATCTGTTATTGGAACAGTGTCCCAGGCCAAAGGTATGTCCCAGCTCGTGGACTACCTCCTTGGTAGCCCGTTGCAGAAAAAGGGTTTCGTCCGGAGCCAAGCCATAATACTCCTGCCTCAGCCGGCGCAGCGACACGATTGCCGTTCCGGAGACCATGTCGGCTTCACCGAATACGAAGCTGAGCCCGGGAACATACAGGTCAGCATCAACTATGCCTACAACCCTCTCATCTCTCCCTGCCTTGTTGACAGAGGCCAGCAGTTTCGGGGAGAAGTACTGGTCCCTTTGAGGATTGTAGGCCGCAGCCAGATCGCTAAGACCGACCCTTGTTTCTACGGGACAATGGAAAATGGCACCAACCCTATCCCTGAGTTCCTCCATAATTTCGTCGGCTACATGGCCCAATGATGCAAGCGTGATCTTCACTCGGTTCTTTGCTTACGTTCTTATCCCAGACGGTGTATCGGGATTTTAGCACAAACGGGCAGCATATGATGCCTGCCATCACGCGCAAGTAGTATAATTGCGGGTGCATCGGGGGCAGAAGTTGGACTACAGCCAGGCAGAAGAGTATCTCAATAGCTTCGTGAATTACGAGCAGATTCCGGGCATATCCTATGCCCAGCCAGGCTATAGCTTGAGACACGTAGAGGAATTGCTGGGCCGCATGGGCAATCCTCATCTGGCGGCTCAGACGGTCCACATTGCAGGCACCAAAGGCAAGGGCAGCGTCGCGGCCATGATGGCACAGGTCCTGACCTGCTCCGGATATAGAACAGGGCTATACACGTCACCCCATTTTCATACTCTCAGGGAGCGCATTAGGGTAGACGGCAGCCTGATTTCTGAAGCCGACTTCGCCGCTGCCATGGCAATGGTCAAGCCCTTTATTGAATCAATGAAGCAGGACGCGGCCTTAAGGCACCTGACCTATTTCGAGGCCCTGACTGCGCTGGCATTTGCCTATTTCAAGGAGGAGCAGACCGATTTCCAGGTACTGGAAGTGGGTCTGGGTGGCAGGCTCGATGCTACTAATGTGGCCAGACCCGCGGTATGCATCATCACCCCTATCAGCCTGGACCACACACAGATTCTGGGCAGCACCCTGGCCGCAATAGCGCGCGAGAAGGCCGGCATAATCAAGCCCGGCTGCCTGGTGGTGGTTTCTCCTCAGCCGGCAGAGGCAGCGTCGGTGATCGGCGATATCTGTAGCGAGAACCAGGCCAAGGTGGTTCAGATGGGCAGAGACGTCAGTTGGCATAAGACAGGCGGCGACCTCCATCATCAATCACTGGTGGTCGAAACCAGCACGGGCAGTTATCAGGTTAGCATCCCTCTTCTGGGCGATTACCAGCTTGAGAATGCGGCTGTTGCCGTAGCCGCTCTGGAAATGCTGGGCTCCGCGGGCTTTGCGATCTCAGCGGCCAGTATCGCTCAGGGGCTTGGCCAGGTGAGATGGCCCGGCCGGTTTCATATTGTGCGCCAGGACCCCACGGTACTGGTCGATGGTGCCCATAACGTAACCTCGATGAAGAGGCTGGTACACAATATTGAGGCGTATTTCGGCAACAGGCGGGTCTTCCTCGTTTTTGGAACGTCCTGTGACAAAGATATACCGGGGATAGTAGAAGAGCTGGCTGCCCTCTGCCCTCAGGTCGTAGTCACTAAGGCAGGGCACTCGCGAGCTGCCTCCACCTCAGTGCTGACTGCCGAGTTCAGCAGACGGGGCATTCAGGCCGAGGCTGGCGGGAGCATCCCTCAAGCTCTATCGCGAGCTCTATCCAAGGCAGACAAGACGGACCTTGTTTGCGTTACCGGTTCGCTGTTTGTGGTGGCAGAAGCGCTGGCTTATCTCTCCACGAACTGAGCTTCCATGGGGGAGGCAAGGGCCTCCTTGGGTAGCATGTTGCCCAGGATTTGCTGCAAAGCCATGATGTGGCTGCATGTCTCCCACTGCGAAAAGAAATTGCAGGTGCAGTGCCACTTGCCGTCAGCATAGCTTAGCTCGTGGTCGTCGTTGGCTCCACGAAAAACAGCGGTTAGACCTGAGATGGTAACGCGATCGGGTTCTTGGGCATACCTTTTGGCTTTCTCGATCTTCCCTATAAGGCTGGACCGCATCTTTCCGTCTTCATGAAGTATACATCAGGGCACAGAAAAAGTCCAAAACCCATAAGCCGGAGGCAATGTGTTATCATTGCCGCTACTGCGGGAAGGATACAATGGTCTCTCAACCCCAGCTCAAGCTTCTAATCAGCCGTGACGAGATAGCCAGTGCTGTGCAGAGGCTGGCTAGCGAAGTCAAGGCGGATTACCAGGACAAGGAGCCTCTGTTCGTAGGCATCCTTAGAGGGTCCTTCATCTTCATGGCTGATCTCATCCGGCAGATTGATTCGCCGCTGGAACTTGATTTTGTCAGGCTCTGCAGTTATGGCGCTGCCAGGAAGAGTTCGGGCACGGTCAGGGTAGTCCACGGCCTCAAGACGCACGTAAGGCACAGAGATGTCCTGGTAGTTGAGGATATCGTCGACACCGGCATTACCGTCTCGTTCCTGTTAAGCTACTTGAGAAGGAGAAGGCCGGCTTCACTCAGGCTCTGTGCTCTAACCGACAAGCCGTCACGGCGCAAGGTTCCAGTATCCATTGACTATTTGGGCTTCACCGTGCCCGATGCATTCATCGTGGGATACGGGCTGGACTGCGATCAGAGGTTCCGCAACCTGCCCGACATTCACGTAGTGGAAGACTAGCGTATGAATCTCAAGCAGCTTGTTGCCGTGGCCAGAGGCGAGAGACCGGCTGACTTGCTCCTGAAGAACGCTCGAATAGTAAACACGCTGGTTGGAGAGATAGAGCAGGAGGACGTGGCCATCTATGACGGCAGGATTGCAGGAGTGGGTGACTACCAGCGGGCCAAGGAAGTTATCGATCTTCAGGGCAGGTTTCTGGCCCCCGGGCTCATCAATGGGCATACGCACATTGAAAGCTCAATGCTGCACCCGGCAAGATATGCCCAGGCCGTGGTCCCCAGGGGCACCCTAGCGGTCGTCACCGACCTGCACGAAATCGCCAACGTCTGCGGGCTCGAGGGCGTGAGGTTCGTCATGGACTGGGCAGGGAGACTGCCACTGGATATGCTCTTCATGGCTCCCTCATGCGTGCCGGCAACTAATCTGGAGACAACGCGAGCCCGCATCAGCTCCGCCGAGATTGCGGAGCTGCTGGCCCTTCCCAACGTAATCGGCCTGGGAGAGGTGATGAACTTTCCCGGCGTCGTTAGTGGGGACGAGGAGGTGCTGAAGAAAATAGATGCTGCACAGGGGAAGGCTATCGACGGACATGCGCCGGGACTCAGCGGCAAGCAGTTGAATGCATACGTTTCAGCCGGGGTTCGTTCGGATCATGAATCAACCACCCTGGAGGAAGGAAGAGAGAAGCTGCGCCGGGGGATGTATCTCATGATCAGGGAGGGCACTGCGGAGAAGAACCTGGATGCCCTCCTGCCTCTGGTTAGCGACGATACATACAAGAGGTGCTTCTTCGTGGTGGATGACCGCAGTTGCCGTGATCTCCTTTATGAAGGCGACATCGATGCCGTCGTGCGCAAGGCGATTAGCAGAGGGCTGGAGCCCGTCCGGGCAATTCAGATGGCGACGCTCAACACTGCAGAGTATTTCAGACTGTACGACAGGGGAGCCATCGCCCCGGGCTACGTGGCCGACCTCATAGCCATCACTGACCTGGCAGAACTGGAGGTAGACATGGTCCTCCACCGCGGAGCTATAGTGGCCAGGCAAGGCAGGCCCCTGTTCTCCCCGTCTGCCGTTACTCCAGAGCTAGCGGACAGCGTACGCATCAAGCCCCTCACGCTGGACTCGCTGTCCTTGCGAACGAAGCGAAGCAATCTCAGCCACGAGACCTGCCCCGTCATCGAGATCATCCCCGGCCAGATAGTTACCAGGAAGGTGATCGAGGAGATGAGAGTCGTAAATGATGTGGTGATGCCCGACCTGGAAAGGGACATCCTGAAGCTGGTGGTGGTGGAGAGACACAAGGCCACCGGAAATGTAGGCGTGGGGCTGGTCAAGGGCTTTGGCCTGAAAAGGGGAGCGCTGGCCTCGTCAATCGCTCACGACTCGCACAACATCATAGCAGTAGGCGTCGACGACCTTGACATCCTCAGCGCAATCAAGGAGATCGAGAGGTTACAGGGGGGGCTGGTCGTCTGTGCCAGCCAGCAGATCCTGGCTTCTCTGCCCCTGCCCATCGCCGGCCTGCTCTCTCCCGAGCCGGTGGAGGCAGTGGTCTCGCAGCATGAGAGGCTGGAGAAGGCGGCCGCGGGCCTGGGCAGCCTGCCGCCGGCGCCATTTGCCCTGCTTTCGTTCCTGGCCCTGCCCGTGATCCCCGAGCTCAGGCTGACCGACTTAGGCCTGGTGGACGTAGCGGAGTTCAAACTAGTCTAGCCATTCGTCTTCCTGGTCAGTTCCCTGTAAATGCGTTCGCCGCGTGCCCAAGCTCTTAGATTGGCCAGGCGCTCGCCGTTGTCGCCGTGTTCCGGGTCATCGAAAAACCCCTGGAGAGTGGCGCAGGGCACTTCGGGACACAAGCCACAATGCCCAAAGCCCCGGGAAATCGCACAGTTAGCCACATCGCACACTCCCCAGAACATCCTGCTGCCAGCGGCAAGACATCCCGGGCACCGGGTCTTCTCCTTCCACTCACAGCTTCCGCAGTATGCGCCGCACATCGCCATCAGTGCTTCATCCATGTGAAATACTTCTCTTTCTCACAATCATAAACAGCCGCAGCAGCAGAGCTAACTCTCGAGGGCCTCCGGCCAAGGAAAGCCGTTGGGATCGGCCGTGGCCAGCTCAACCAGCTTCTCATCATTGTGTCCATGAGTCTGAGACAGGAACGGGAAGTCAGCCGGATCGACCTGTAGCTTGCACAGGGGACGGGCAGGCGATGAGTTGATCCAGTGGGGAAAGACGATTTCCACTCCCTGCACCTGCTGCGAGGCTTCCCTTTGGAAGGACCGACGGGGCAGCATATACACTGCCCCCTCACACCACGGCTTCTGAAGCAAGGCCGAATGCGTGATTGAGAAGAAGTACAGGGGATCGCTCAGTTGGTCGGCTGAGACCCGGGCCTGAAAGCAGGAATTGAATAGTGACAGCCCACGATACTTCTGCCGGTCGAGTATGGCAAAATAGATAACCCAGATGCCATCCGTGGTGGCATAGATGGCCCGCTGGTTGCTGAAAGCCTTCATATCATTCGCCTGACGGGGCTCAACAATGTCAATCAGTTGACTCTGTGAACCGTGCAGGACCAATTCTCTGGTCTCACACAGGTAGGACAAGAACTGCCATTTGGAATATGACAGGTGATAATCGATGTAGTCCCCCTCAGGTCTTGATTCCCACAGATCATCAAAGGTCTTCCGCTTTTCCGGGGACAGGTCCATAGGCGGCCTGGGCAGCAGATATTCAGGTGCCTTCATTGTTGCTCATACTTGTGCCTGGATCCGCTCCTCCCGCCTGCGTCTGCCACAGGCCCGCTGTATCATCTCAGCCGCGGCTGCATACTTCCGCCGCGAATTGTCATCGTCCTGCGTCATATTGCTGTCGCTTGTGCCCCTTCTTGCCAATATACAAGATATGCCTTGATGCTGCAATGAGTGACCTTTCACTGCTTATCTCATACAGCAAGTCAAGCCACAGCTCTCGCCGCTTTCCCTGAAGCATGTTATAGCTCTCGTCATCTGCCGATATCGCAGGTTCTACTGCGGCCAGGACCAGGGTTTCGAAGCCAATTGCCTCATGGAACGGCTCTATCTCGGAGGCCCCGGCGAAGTATCCACGAAACCCGCCTCGAGGATATTCATCGGGCCTCCTCCCTCTCTCCAGCAGGGATCGCACGTGTGTTTGATCGTCAATCCAGTCCGGCATATTCCTCAGCACATCGCCCATTATGCCGAAACGACTGATAAAGGACGAGAATATTATGCCGCCTTCCCTTAGTTGGGCGAATGCTTCCTTCAATGCGGCCGTCCGGTCCGCTTCTTCCACCAGGTGATAGAGCGGACCCATCAAGAGAACAGCATCGAATTCGGTGTCGCTCATTCCCCTGAGATCGCGGGCATCGCCTACAGCAAGCTGCACCTGCCCTTGCAACCCTTCGTTGGCCAGATTTCTGCGGCATTCATCAAGGAGGTGTGCTGACAAGTCGACACACGTGAGAGAATAGCCCCGTCTGGCCAACTCCAACGTATATTTTCCCGTGCCGGCTCCAACCTCCAGTATGGATCCCCGAGAAGGCAGATACTGATCCAGGTAACGCCAGGTCAGATCATACTCAAGCTGGTGCTGCTTCAGCCGATTGTGCTCTCTTTCTGGATCACCGTCGTAGTAGGCGGCAATATCGCTCAGATCGTCAGGCATGTCATCCTCCCGATGCTGTCATCTGCGTGACGTCGCCGTAGATGCGTCCTCAAGGCCACCTAACAGCCTTGTTGTCGGGTATGTACTGTATTCCTGTGTGAGCTGAATCGTCGAGATCCCGAACCTATCTGCTGTTGAGACACTGCTGGTGATCGGCATGGCACTCATCACCCTCAGGACAGCGATTGCTGCCCCGCTCCTGATAGGCTTCACCAGCCCCTCGCTACTATAGCCTCAACAGGCTTCGACGGACAACCAGAACAGGGTCTCCGGAAGGGACTGGTGCTCATGGCTGCGCCGGGGGCCCCATTCACTCCCGCTGACGTCATCGCCGACTGCCAGGAGCTGGCCGCATCTGATACCTCTAAGCTTCGCCACTGCGCAGTGCCAGAGTTCCTCCGCCGAGGCCACACTGGGATCTGAGCGATGATTCGATCCGCAATATCCTCCTGCCTGCGATTTAGTGCCCGGGCGAAACGATGACCGCTATGGCTGCTAATCGCAGGAGCATCTCGTGAGTGCTATACCTGATTCCAGGAATTGCCCACCTCCTCAACTGCGCCCGGAGAGTGCATGATGTGCCTCCAATCGCTCCCCTTGAATATGTCCTGGCACCCCTCAATGCCAACCACTGTTCCATCCCCCGATAACTACTCCTCAATCGCGCCACCTATGGTGCGCAGATGCCGGCGGAATGTGTAGGTGGCGTCGGCGAAAACGACATCATCTTTTGTCACCGCGAAATCGCCGAAACGAGCTGCGCTCAGCGCCTCCGGATCGCGTAAGTCGAGCCGTCGTGGCCCTGCCGGATATACACCGTAACTGAAGATGGGGAATGCAATCTGTACAAGCTCCCGCGTGTCTCGATGGCAGCCCCAGACCACTATCCCCTTCAGCCCACAGGCCTGGGCTTCCAGGGCTATCAAATCACCTATACAGCCCTCATCTGTTCGTCCCCCGTTATCGACGACAAGAATATCTCCCTGTTGTGCATCTTCCATGACTTCCAGGAAGATGTCTACGCTACCATAGTGCTTCACCGGCAGGGCTCGACCGGCGACTGAAGTCTCCGCGATTACCGCACGAATGCCAGCCGGAGCAATGCGGAGAGGCAACTTCAGGCGCAGACAGGCATCAGCCAAGAGCGGAGTCGAGACTTCTGAAAAGAGATGGCTCAATCGCTGATTGTTCACTGCATTATCCAGTGTGATCAGGCGTGTCTTATTCGTGCAGTGCCGGCCATTGCCGGCTTCTGTACCTGTTTCCCAAGCATGCACTGTATAATGACGCAAGACCAGGTGTCAAGGACGCGGCCTCTGCTCCACGTTGAGACGCAGCGTATGCCTCCGCCTGGCCCTCAATGTTCACCGTTCTTGTGTGCCGAAGTACTTGACCCAGCACTCGGTGTTGTAGACTTCAGTGAAGCCGATGGCCTGGTAGAACTGCTGGTCGGACCCCACGTAGGCCATCGTGGCCCCAAGGGCGGCACAGCGGCGGATGCCCTCCAGAACCGCGGCTTTGCCCAGCCCCACACGGCGGTAGGCCGGATCGGTGGCGACCGGCTCAATCATGGCGAAGCGATGTTGCGATTCGTAGAACATGCCGCAGAAGGAGACAAAATCCCCGTTCGGGGTTACGACCACAATCTTCAGGTCGCGCCGTCCTTTGGGGGTATCGAACATCCGGCGGCGGCTTTCCAGTTCCTCGTCGTTCATCGGCACATCATGGCCATGGTCGAAGCCCCGCCACATGACGCGATGCACCTCCGCCCAGTCGCAATCCTCCGCCAGGCTGGTGAGGCGGAAACCTTGGGCCAGTGCGATGGGCGCGAAGGGGTCGGGGATGTCGAAGCGATACTGGGGACGAGTGCCCTCGAGGTTCTTCTCATAGCCGCGCGCCTCCACCAGGCGCTGGAAATCCGTGTCGTTGTCGTTTACGAAGGCGCACAGGTATTTGCGACCGTCCCTGCGCGACGCTCCTGCCAGATTGGCTTCAGCATAGTCGAGCATGGCCGTGCGCAGGTGGCGATAGTCGGGGTGGAACTCGAAGAAGGCCTCCCCCAGACTTGTCTCATAATGCACAACGGCCACGATCTCACCCCCGGCCTCCCAGATCCCGATCTTACGCAACGATGAGTTATCCAGCAAGGGATGGAAGTGCATGTACTCCCAGGCAGGTTCCAGCCAGTTACCGTCCAAGTTGCCTGGTCGGTGGTGCTGGATGAGGAAGTCGCTCACACGCTGGTAGTCGCTGTTGCGGTCGTATGGGCGGGATTGGATTCTCAAACTCACCTCCCTGACGGCCGCCCCCTGAGCATTCCAGTTGGCTTGCTCAACGCGGAGAGGGGGAAGACCATACTCTCAATTCCGTACGCGGTGTTCCATCAACCGATGGGGTAGATCTGCAAATCCAGTACCAGCTCGGTCTCACCGCCATAGTGGTCGCCAGTTGCGATGAAGCCCAGCCTGCGGTAGAACCCTTCGGGACTCCCCTCACCCTGCCCACAGCTGGTGTAAAGCAGAGGGATCCCCATGGTCTTCAAGTGCCGGATCAGCTTCTCGAGGGCGCGCTTGCCGTAGCCCTTGCCCTGATAAGGCCCGGCAATCATGAACCGCCACAGGAATACACCGGGACAGTCGATGCCGTCCTCATAATCGGAGCCCGTGTGGGTCATGATGAAGCCGACAGGAGTCTCATCTGCGTAGATGGCCCGCATCCAGGCGACGGGCGAGAAATGCGCTTCGGCAATCGAGCGCACGTTATCAGCCACCATCTTTCGTTGGGCAGGCAACAGCGTTTCGCTCAGATCGCAGATCCGGTTCATGGTGGTCGCCGTTATGCGCATGAAGTGGATGTCGGGGGTCGTGCTCATCATACTTCCCGTCGGCATGATACCTCGGGAGACCTCGGCAGTAAAGGGGCGCCGATTGAGCGCAGCAACCTCCACCACTTTGCTCAGTGCCCTCAGGCAGCGTATACTGCTATGCCCCATGACAGGCAAAGCGAGACACCGGCCCTCTGGAATGTTCGGATTCTCGATCGTGTGGTTCGGGCAGCTCGTCTCCATGATCGGGTCCGGCATGACGCGGTTCGCGCTCACGATCTGGGTCTGGCAGGAGACCGGAGAGGCAACGGCTCTGGCCGTAGTTGCCATATTCTCGTTCGCACCCGGTATTATCCTCAGTCCGATCGCCGGCGTCATCGTCGACAGGGTGAGCCGAAAGTCCATCCTGATCGCCAGCGATCTGGCAGCGGGCCTGTCAACGGTGGCAATCCTCATCCTCTATGCAACGGGCCACCTGGAGATATGGCATCTCTGGGCAACCGGCTTCTTTGCCAGCGCATTCGAGTCATTCCAGTTTCCAGCATACTCCTCCGCAATCACGACCATGATCGACAAGAAGCACTACACGCGCGCCAATGCCATGGTCAGCATGGTGGGATCGGCCTCAATCATCATTGCGCCCGGGCTGGCGGGCGCTTTGTTGCCGCTCCTCGGAATCAGTGGCATCATGCTCATCGACATCGTCACCTTCCTGTTCGCGGTAGGCACGCTGATAGTCGTCCTCATTCCCGATCCGGCAGAGAGCGAGGCCGGGCGCGCCAGCCGGGGCAGCCTGCTCCAGGAATCGCTGTTCGGCTTTCGCTACATCTTCGCCAACCGGGGCCTGCTGGGCTTGTTGCTCATTTTCTTCTCCACCAATATGACCTTCGGGCTGGCCATGGTCCTGCTGGCCCCCATGATCCTGGCGCGCACTGCAGACAACACCGTCATACTGGGAACGACCCAGATGCTATTCGGCGTGGGCGGAGTCGTCGGCGGCCTGGTGATTGCCGCCTGGGGAGGTTTCAAGAGGCGAATCCACGGTGTCTTGCTGGGCCTCATCCTCTCCAGCCTCTGCGGACAGGTGATCATCGGACTGGGGCAGGACATCCGCGTATGGGGACTGGGCGCATTCCTGGCGATGTTCTTCATGCCGCTGATCAATGGCTCGAGCCAGGGGATCTGGCAGGCGAAAGTGCCTCCTGATATCCAGGGCAAGGTGTTCGCCACCCGACGTCTCATCGCGCAGATGGGCCTGCCAGTAGCTATGATCCTGGGCGGACGCCTGGCGGACGTCGCGTTCGAGCCTGCCATGGCCGCCGGCGGTACATTTGCCCGGCTCTTCCAGCCGCTTGTGGGCTCCGGACCGGGGTCCGGCATGTCGCTGTTGTTCGTATTCGCAGGCATCCTGGGAGTGATCGTTGGCGTATCGGGATACCTCGTTCCGGCGATTCGTCAGGTGGAAGCCCGCATTCCCGACTACGACGCCGCCTAGGCACCGAATGCCTAGCCCGCGAGCTACGAACACTGCCAGACCCGTCACTATAACGGGTCTGGCCTGCCGGGATCACTCAACACGGGGAGGAACTGCTCACGCAGGCTTGCCCGCAGGCGGGCTATCTCGGCCGGGTGGGAGCCGTTACGGAGCGCCCACAGCTGCTGAAAGGCCGGCAGTACCTGTCCCTCCTCCGCCACGCCCAGCTCAACAAGCGTCTCCAGAGCATAGACGAGATCGGTGAACTCCCGACCAGACTGCGCCTGGGACTCCAGGATCGAGCGCAGTTCGACAATCTGCTCGCCGCGCAGGCGCTCATCTTCGGCATCCAGGAGGCGGTCCAGCGCCCTGAGGTCGCCGGGGGCGATTCCCCAGCCTGCGCCGCCCAGGTCCTCTTCCAGATGGGCGATTGTCGACGGTCCGGTCAGGGCACAGATGACCCCCGGCTGGGCCAACACCCATGCAATGGCGACCTGGGCTGGCGACTTGCTGTACCTGTCGCCGAGCCGGCGCAGATACTCAGCGACACGCAGGCCGCTTGTCCGGCGCGCCCGCTGAAAGAGCGGGTCGAGCCGCCGGATGTCGTCCGGCCCGAACACCGTATCTGGACCGATCCTGCCGGTTAGCATGCCCCGGCCGGTCACACTGAAGGCAATCATGGCCGCGCAATGCGCCTGGCAGAGAGGAGCGGTCCGGTCGAGGGCCTTGCGGGCAACGGCGCTCAGCTCAGTCAGAATCGAGAAGATATCACCCGCCCCCAGGTACTCGCAGACGCGGGCCGGCGACAGGTGGCCAATGCCGTAGCGGCGGACCCTGCCCGCTGTTACCAGGTCGTCCAGCGCGCCGACCGTCTCCGCCACCGGCGTACGGGCGTCGTCGAAGTGCACCTGGTAGAGATCGATCCGGTCGACACCAAGCCGCCGCAGGCTCCGGTCGCATGAAGCCATGATGTGAGAGCGAGAGCAGTCCGGCTTGCCGTTCCGGCTGGCGCCGACCTTGGTGGCAATCCACACACGATCGCGAAATGGGGCCAGCGCCCTCCCCAGCACCTCCTCAGCCGGACCGTACACGTCGGCTGTGTCGAAAAAGGTCACGCCCAGTTCCGCCGCCCGGCGCAGCACATCGATATATCGCTCTGGATCCTTTGCTCCATAGGCCCCACCCACGCCATACGTACCAACGCCTATTGCCGACAGTTTCTCTCCGCGGTGAACGCGATATTCCATGACACTGTCTTTACCCGCTATGAGTCTAACGAATCAGGAGGGACCACGCAAGACCGCCGAGGACAGCGCCCTTCTAAGCCAGAGATCACAGCCCATCGGCATGCCAGTGCTCAGCCAGTGAGCACTCCTATTGACTAACTCTGCCTACGGATTCACGCGTCAGAGACGGGAGAGCGAGGTCATGATGGGCTTCTTCAACGTAGTTCTGCCTCTGGCTGAGCTGTTACCTCCAGGGCAGCCCCATGTACCGGGACTCGAGTCTTGCTGTCCCCATGCAGCGAACTCGATGTGGCTTGTGGCGTCAAGCGCCAGCGGCCGGGTCCCTGCCGCCGGCTGCCTGCCGCTGCCTACTGTTGATTATGGCATAGACAATCATGGTGTGGTATCTGCCATCCTTGAGCACATGATCAGTCAAGGCGCCTTCTCTACTCATGCCGGCCTTCTGCATGACACGACCGGATGCGGGATTGGATTCCATGTGCATTGAAGTGATCTTGTGGAAGCGCAGTACTTCAAAACCATATCTGACTGCCACAATCGCAGCCTCTGTGCAATAGCCATTGCCCCAGTATGGCACACCGATCCAGTAACCAAGCTCCGCACGCTGGTGCCCGGGAGTTGCCTCCAACCCTATTGCGCCGACCAGAATGCCATCGGCCTTCAGCGTGATTGCCAGATCCACCCCGGCACCCTCATAGAATCGAGAAGCATGCGTGGAGATCCACTTCTCAGCCATCCCATCCTCATACGGGTGCGGGATGGCGAGGGTGAACCTGTATATTTCGAAGGCCCCGACCAGCTTCTTGACCCTGGGAGCATCATCGATCTGGAAGGGCCGCAGTATCAGCCTCTCTGTCTCAAGAACAGGCGGGTGTTCCATTGATCCTCCTCGTCCATAGATGGCGCGGCTGATGTGCCCACGGCCCTGCCGGGAATACTGGCATCATAGCACGACACTTGGTAGAGGGCCACGGCCAGATGCCCTCAACCAACAAGTTGATCAGCCCCTTGCTCCAGCTTGAGCAGTCGTTCTTTCACCGACAGCCCCCCGTAGTATCCAACCAGGCTTCCATCGCTGCCGACTATGCGATGGCAGGGCACGATTATGCCGATAGGGTTAGCCCTGCAGGCATTGCCCACGGCGCGGACGGCCTTTTCGTTGCCTACGTCTCGTGCTATCTGGCCATATGTTGCGGTAGTTCCATAAGGCACTGCCAGCAAGGCTTCCCAGACGCGCTTCTGGAAGTCCGTCCCCACCAGCAACAGAGGTATGTCGAAGTCCTCTCTGGTTCCGCTGAGATACTCATCAAGCTGCCTTCGCGTTTCTTCCAGGACGTCATCATCCTGCTCGACGAAGTCGGCATCTAGTAGCCTCTGGAGCCTATCATTGGCTGCTCCTGTCGGCGGGTCTCTTCTGATCTCCACAAAGCACAGCCTGCCACGGAAAGAACCAAGGACAAGCTGCCCGATTGTCGTCTCGTGATACTTAGTGTTGATCTGCCGCATTTCTCGCCCGCTTTCCCTGTACTCACAGCATTGTATTCAGTCACCAAACCGCTGCAGGGCCTGATAGATGGCATGCGTGCCGAATTCCACTGCCTCGGCCGGGATGTGTTCATCAACCCCGTGCACCATCCGCATGAAGTCGAAATCCTGCGGCAGGGACATGGGCAGGAAACCGTAGGTCTGGATCCCCAGCTTCGAGAAAAAGCGCGCATCGGTCACGCCGCTGAGCAGCAGCGGACAGGGTATACCTTCCGGATCGGTTTCCTTGAGGATGTTTGCCAGCGTGTCGAAGAGGCCCATATTCAGACCGGAAGGCCCAGGGTTGAAGCGTACGACTTCAACCTCCCCCTCATTCCCTCCGATGGCGCGTATCTCCCTGATCAGGTCGTCAGGTCCGAAGCCGGGCAGCAGACGGCCGTCAAGGTCTAGGGTCACCTCGCCTGGTATCACGTTGAAATTGCCACTGCCCTGCAGCATGGTCGGGCTGACCGTATTTCTGAGCAGGGGTGCAAACAAGCGCTGGCGTTCCCCCAGGAGCCTGAGCACGGAAACGCTCAGCACCGGATTGAGCATCTGCCTCATCACCAGGCCGCTGAGGCCTCCCAGGCCAGAGGCAACAGCTTCAAACATCAGCCGCGCTGGCGGAGTTACATGCAGTGGCAGATGGTGGGAATCCAACCGCTGCAGGAAACGGGCCAGCTTTGCCATGGCACCTCCCCTCACCGGCATTGAGCCGTGACCTCCCACCCCCTGAAACCGGACCTTCAACCAGCATACCTGCTTCTCGCTGACCTGGATGGGGTAGAAGCGCCGTTTGCCTATGGAAAGTGAGAACCCCCCGAACTCCCCCAGCGCATAGCGAATGCCCGAAAATAGCTCCGGGTACGATTCCACCAGGAACCCGGCGCCGAACTCTCCCAGGGTCTCCTCGTCCGCAAGAATAGCCAGAACCACATCACCGGGCAGCGTGGTGTTCTCTGTTTTCGCCCGCAGTAAGGCAGCCACCATCATCGCCACACCGCCCTTCATATCCAACGCACCCCTTCCCCAGACGCAGCCGTCCGCCAGCACACCTGAGAAGGGAGGGTGCTGCCAGTTCCGGGTATCGGCCGGCACCACGTCAACGTGTCCATAGAGAAGGAGCGGTGCGGCCTTTCCCAGGCCATGCAGACGCGCTACCAGATTGGGACGCGAAGAGGACCTGGCAAGAAGCCTGGTCTCGATCCCGGCACTGGTGAGCAGATCGTTGATGAATGCGACGCATTCCGCCTCGTTGCCCGGCGGGTTGGTCGTATTGAACTGGATCAGCCTCTGCAGGATCTCGACTGCATTACAGCTGACTGGTGGGATGTTCCCTCTACTGACCATTGCTGGCATCCCTTCAGGGCCGACCAAACCGTCCTGCGGTAATACGCAGGCTTGTGCCTCCGAGAACAGGCTCTCCTAAGTTGGCCGGCACCTATCAGAGTCTTTCTCTATGCCTGTACTGCAACCATGCACTGTATTACGATGAGGCATGACCCGTCAAGGGCTCCCTCATCAGGAGCCAGGCGACAGCTTTGGGACGCTCGTGCGGTCCTTAATGGCCCTGCCATCCTTCATGACGAAAAGGATATTATCCGAATCCTCGAGCGAGCGGATGTCCTGGATAGGGTCTCTTCTCGCGATGACGATGTCCGCCAGCTTGCCGGCCTCAAGCGTTCCTATCTGGTCCTGCCAGCCCAGGCATTCCGCGGCGGTCCTGGTTGTGGCTACGATAGCCTCCATGGGCGTCATGCCCGCCTTGACCATCAGGCCTAGCTCACGCAGATTCTTGCCGTGGCGCAGCACACCCGCATCGGTGCCCATGGCAATCTTGACGCCGGCCCTGTATGCCCGATTGAAGTTGTCGCTCTGGGCATCCACCACCTCGCGCGCCTTGCGGACCGCGTAGTCCGGCATTCCGCCTTCCTCTCCGCTCTCCAGCACTGCCAGTGGCGCGACCATGGTCGGCACCAGAAACGTGCCTCGCTCCAGCATAAGCTCGATCGCTTCCTCATCGAGGTAGATGCCGTGCTCGATGGAGTGTATACCGGCACGTACCGCGTTCTTGATTCCTTCAGTCCCCTGGGCATGGGCCATGACCTTAATCCCCCGCCTGTAGGCAGCCTCACGCACTATCACCTCCAGTTCCTCAGGCGAGAACTGGGTGAAGGCGGGATGGTCGGTTGGACTGAGGACTCCTCCCGTTGCGCAGATCTTGACCACCTCGGCGCCGGCGCGCAGCACCTCCCGTACCTTCAAACGCACCCCTTCCACACCATCGCAGCGACCGTCCGGGAGACCGGGGTGGGCCTGAAAGAGATGAAACTCGTTGCCCGATCGCATCCAGGGATCGCCGTGTCCGCCCGTGATGGAGAGCGGCGTAATGCTGATCTGCATACGAGGACCCGATATGATTCCGTCCTCGACGGCCTGCTTCATCCCGGCATCGGCACCGCCTGCGTCGCGCACGCTGGTGATTCCGGCGTCTAGCGTTCGGCGCATGTACTCCACGGAGTTGTAGAACCGCAGAGAGAACGGTGTCGCCATGTCGCGCGCGATGTCAATGCCTTCAAACACAAGATGAACATGAGCGTCGATGAAGCCCGGCAGGATGTACCCTCCGCCGGCGTCGATCTCGCTGACCGGATAATCGGGCAAGCTGAGCCTATCGAGTGGCCCTACTGCCTGAACACGGTTGTCGGTGATGAGCACAGCGGCGTCGGGCAGCGGCGCACCGCCCCTGCCATCGATGAGCGTGCCGTTTCGTATCAGTGTAAATGCCATCTCACACCTCCGTTTGAAGCTTATTGCTTTGCGTGTCTGTTCACGGGTGCGCGCCGACGACACCAGTTATGGTGCGGATAACCGCGTCGCCCGGGAGTCCTGCTTGTCCAGTGTCAACTCGTACTCGATAGTATTCTGAGACGGATCGCCATGCCACGGACGTCGGCCGGCCTCGCGAAATCCACAGGCGGCGTACATGCGCCGGGCGGGGGCGAAGAAGTGACTCTCGCCGGTTGAGGCTCGGGCCAGCCTGATTCCCTCGGCTCGAAATCGTCTGATGATCTCCTCAATCTGCTGGTTGCCGAAGCCGTTGCCACGGAACTCGGGCAGAACGCAATTGTGCCCCACTATTCCCAGTTTCGGACCTTGCCGTGGATCATACGATGCGAAACCGACGAGTTGACCGCGCGACCAGCTGAGAAACACGCATCTGTCGACCGTATCAGGGTGCTCGAACACCTCATGGTCGAACTGCTCCCACTCGGGCACCTCCCGGCCCCAGTGTTCCGGATCGGCCCTGATAAGCTCGGCATAGCTGCGCTTCAGCATGGAGGCGATGAGCCCGCCGTGCTGGCCGAGAGTCGAAGTGAATCTGAGTTCGCTCTCCATTCAGACCACACTGGCATAAGCCTGTTTGCCGGGCGCCGGTATACGGTCACTCCTGTGGTAAGTGCCCATAGACCGAGATGTGCATGTGGCTATCCGCTGAGAAGGCACCCTTCCGCCAGTCACCCCACCGCTGCTTCAGCTCCAGTCCGCTTAGACGGGCCATAAGGTCCAGCTCAGAAGGCCACGCATAGCGGAGCTTCACCGGGTAGCGACGAATGCCCTGCTCGGTCAGTACCACTTGCTGAGCCGTGATCTGCTGGCTGACAGGATCGATCCGTGAAATGTCCAGATGGATCTCGTTGTCAGTGATGTCCGCCACCCGGACAGTCTGGCGGGCGCTTAACCGGCTCAGATCCGGGACAAAGGCCTCGATCACGAAGCTGCCCTCCGGGCTGATATGCTGAGCCACGTTACGAAAGCAGCGCACCTGCTCCTCCTGGCTCAGCAGGGCAAAGAAAGTGTTGACCAGGACGTAGACCAGAGAGTACTGCCCTTCCACGCCCACATCGGCGAAGTCGCCAATCGCCACCGGTATCCTGTCGCCACCGGGCTTGCTGCGGAGCCTGGCGGTCATAGCCTGGGAAGAATCAATGCCCTCCACCACCACGCCTGACCGCTGTAGCGGCAGTGCCAAGCGTCCCGTGCCGATCCCCAGTTCCAGAGCCCGTCCGCCCCCAGCGAGTTCGAGCAGAGCCGCCACCGTGGCTTCATCATATTCGTCATACCAGGCGTCATACACGCCGGCGATGCGTTCTCCGTAGGTATCCTCTCGGTAGTTATCCATAGCTTACCTAGCCGTCAACGGAGAGCCCGTGCAGTCTCATCCCCCGACCTATGAGGCCCGAAAATTGCACTGCTACACCGGCTATTCTACTGCATCCACGATCATGCCAGCAACAGCCCTGCCCACCTGCATCGTGAACAGCAGCTTCACAATCTACAGCGATGCTGCCACAGCACCGGCACCATCACCGTTCCGCCGCTCCGCGTTGACCGGCCGGTAAAGTGGCTGTATGATTTCGCCGAAGGAACACGAGGCTCGCTACTGCTGACGCCAACTGAAAGCAGGAGCAACTATTTCAGAACACCACAAAGAAGAGGCTATCAAGTGCTTCAATGCTACGTGGGACCTCATCGACAAATCAGACAGGAGCCACCAGGACAACGTGAATATGATTCACAATGCCCATGCTTCAAGGCACCACTGGGGGCAAATTGGAACGGCCCTGGAGCTTACAAGGAGTGAGTGGCAGGTATCTCGAGTCTACTCCTTGCTGGGCACGGGCGAAAGCGCGATAAGGCATCACGGATGGTGTCATGACCGGCATACCGATCATGCGCTCAATACCCAGGCCCCTCACAGCCTCTCATTGCTGCACCACTCCTTTCATGCACGGGACACAGCTAAAGCACCATAGCGCGAGCTTGCGTGTGCCGACCACCTGCTTCCACCCACACATCTCTGGGCGCATCTCGACCGATCCTCGCTAGCTGGCCATCCTTCTCGGTGACTTCAGCCCCGTCGTGAGCTTATTCCGGACCTCGCGCCTGACACGTGAACCCAGTCTATCCTCATGCTCGTTGATGAAGCCCGCCACCGCGTTAGCATCGTGCACTACCAGCTCGCGCAACGCCCACGATAAGACCTTCTCCACCATGTCGTCGTGGTCGTCGACGAGCAGGTTGCAGATCTCCAGCGTCCGGGGCACATCACCCCTTCCACCCTGTGACCTGACGTTCAACGCCACGGTGCTGACCAGGGCTGCCCGTCGCCACCACCTGTCAGTGCTGTGCGCCCACTTGAGGATGACCTCATCTCCTATCAGCCCCTTGAGCCAGGCCGGTCCCGATAGAATGCGGGCAAAGCTGTCCGCGGACCACCAGCTGTCGAGTCCCTGGCCAAGTTCCTCCAGTTCTTGCTCCCCGAGGAGACCAAAGGCACCCTTATGCGCAAGTATCAACTCGTAGGGAAATCCCCGGTAGCCGTACTGGCGGCGGAGCTCCCTCGCTACCTGGAGAAGAAAACTACCGTCCTCTCTTCGAAGAGCGTGTGAGAACGCACGCCGAACACGACGCCTATTCGCGGCACTGTCCACCGGTAGAGATTGCAGTTGATTATGAATCTCAGCCGCTATCTGACGCGCACCGCCACCAGCAGGGCTGGCCGGCACCTCTCGATTCACCGAGGAAAGGTCGAGCAAGAATCCGCCTTCGGAGATCACCTCCTTAATCCTCATCCTTGCACAGAGAAAAACCTCGTTCTTTCAGCGCAGCCAGCAGTTCATCGGGCGATTTCGCCCACTGTCCCCATTTTCTCGATATATGTTCAGTCCAGCTGTAGTTGTCGAGAGTATAATCGTCTTTCCTTCCCTCTTCGACTTCGATCTTTGCGCCATATCTCCTATAATACTCCTGTTCCAGGTATCCATCGTCCATTACCTTCATTGACTCTCTCACATCTTCATCGCTTAATTCGGGATACCTGTTTTCAAACAGAGTGAAGGCCAGCGGATACCTGGGGCGCGGAGGGAAGTCCTCGTCGGGATAGCCCATGACCAGTTCCACCATGGGCAGGACCCGCTCAGGCAATTCGAAACTTCCGCTTAGTGCCTTCAGTCTTGGCGCACTGAAACTGGCTGCTCCCAGAAAGCAGGAGCCGATGCCAAGGCTCTCGGCCGCTATGACCATGTTCTGTGCCATATAGGCAGCGTCCTGCATTCCCAGCAACAATAGAGTCAGATCATTGGTGACGATGTCCCAGCCACGTAATCGCATAAAGCGCTCCAGTCTGTGAACATCAACACAGATGACAAACCACATAGGAGCCCCAAACGCTATCGGCCCCTCTGTGCTGTAGATGACGCTGTAGAGCTGGGAGGCAAAGGGAGCCTGTTGGCCCGCTCGAACAATAGTCTCCAACTCGTCAGTGCTCAGCTTACGGTCGGTGTACTTCCTTACGGACCTCCTGTTCATCAGTATCTGTATTGTGTCATTGGTTATCATGTCTTCCTCCTAGATTGTGCGGATGACTCTGTCCGGGGTCACGCCTCAGGGCCAGATCCGGCTAACCTCTGTCTTATCCAGTTGTCCTTTCCCGTTGCTTTTATCTCTCTCATCTTCTCGACCGCTCTCCTGTGGTGCCCCCATTCGCCGGCCCATTCCGAGACCTTGCTGCAGGGAAAGTCCGGGCATTCCCCACAGAACTCCAGCTTCTTCTCGTAAAGACAGCAGTTCAGCAGAGCACAGTCTCCTGACCAGTGGCAGGCATTCCTGTCCGACCTGCAGCCGTCGCAGGCAATCCTGTCCAGGTCGACGTTCTGGTCCCGCCAATAGCTCAGCTCCTGCTCCGTCCTGAGATGAATGCTGCAGCTCATGCAGTCTATGCCGCACACTGCGAACCTTGTTCTATCATCCATGTTTCCGTGGTCCCTTTATCGGCCTGCGCCCGGCTGCTCTGTTGACGCGGGTGTGAGGTGGCAGGGGTTGGCAACGTTCTGATTTCCATAATCCCGTTTGACCATCCCCACGCAGCGGGAGAATCCCAGCTTATCATAGAATGGTGCAACTGCCTCGTCACACACGACATCAATGGCATACATATCGCTCAGGCTCTCCAGCATGCGCGTCATTAGCTCCTTGCCAATGCCTCTGCCCTGGTAGCCGGGCAGTACCTCCAGAAGCGGAATAGAAGCGCAGAATGCTCCATCGGAGAGGGCGTTCACGAATCCGACGCACCGGTCATGGTCGAAGGCTAACCACACGATGTGACTGCGCCGAAGGATTTCCAGATGTGTCTGCGGGTCGGGATGGGCAGGCCAACCGGCGAAGAACCCGCGCAGATTCACTGCGGTCAGTGATTCAAGTCTGTTGATATACGTGATCGTCACCTTTCAATACACACCGAAGGCGGGCAGTCAACCGTGACGCCAGACATGACCTGCGCCCCCCATGGCATGTCCGGGCTATAAGCAAGCCTGAATGCAAGAGGCGGGCGGTCATGTGCCTGGTCGGTCATCCCTTGTGCCACCCCACAACCCCTCGTATGCCGACTTGATCTCCCGTGCCGTCCGGTCCAGTTCATCCCTCGATGGCCTCACATCCCTATCCACCACCAACTTGAACGGGTCACCCCTATATCGGGGAAATACATGCATGTGCACATGCAATATCTCTTGCAGCGCCGCTTCGCCGTCAGCAAGAAAGAGGTTGATGCCCTCGCATTTCACGCCCGATCGGCGAATGGCGGCGGCAGCGCGCTGGGTGACTGTCCATAGACGCCGGCCCGTCTCTTCATCCAGGTCCGCAAGGTAGGCCGCATGCCGTTTGGGAATGACGAGAGCATGCCCCCTGGTCACAGGATCAATATCCATGAACCCCAGCACAGCATCATCTTCATAGAAGATGCTGGCCGGGCTTTCACCGGCAATTATCTGACAGAACACACACTCAGCCATCATCTTTTTCCCCAGGCCAGCGTTCTACTCCGTAAGCCATGCCCATGGCTTCCCTGACCTCGGCCAGGGTCTCCTGGGCGGCCTCTCTGGCGCGGGCAGTTCCCTCCTTCAGCACACGACCAACAAATGCCGGTTCCTTTCCCAACTCTCTTCTGCGGCGACGGAGGGGCCGCAGATAATCATTTAGCGCCTCGGTGAGAAGCGACTTGAGCCGGAATGCTCCGGAATCTCCGATCTCCGAGGCCAGAGCTTCCGGCGCCTTACCGCTGCATAGGGAGAGGAGCAGGAGGAGATTGGCAACCTCGGGCCTCCTGACGGGATCATAAGTGATGAGACGGTCCACGTCAGTCTTCGCCGTCTTGATGTGCGCAGCGGTCTCGTCCTCTGAGAACGAGAGCTCAATGGCATTGTTCCGGCTCTTGCTCATCTTGGCCGAACCGTCCAGGCCCAGAATGGCAGGGGCGGTGCTGAGCAGAGGCTGCGGCTCGGGGAAGACGGGTCTGTCGACTCCAAAGCGAGCATTGAAACGGCGTGCTATCGTGCGGGTCAGCTCAAGGTGGGGGAGCTGGTCCTTGCCCACCGGAACGACCGAGGCCTTGCAGAACAGAATGTCGGCCGCCTGATGGACGGGATAGGTATACATGCCGACGTTGACCTGCTGCCGACCCGATGCCTGGATCTCCTCCTTCACCGTTGGATTTCGATTGAGCTCGGCATTGGTCACCAGAGTGAGAAACGGGACCAGCAGTTGATTCAGCTCGGGCACATGACTGTGGGGAAAGATGAAAGTTCCGCCGCAGTCAGGGTCGAGCCCGGCAGCCACGTAGTCCAGGACGATGTGATGAACGTTCTCCGCTATGTTGTCTGCGCAGTCCCTATCGGTAAGGACCTGATAGTCGGCGATTACGATGAAGATGGGAACGCCTATGTTCTGCAGGCGGACCCGGTTCTCAAGTGAACCGAACAGATGGCCGATGTGCAGCCTTCCCGTAGGACGGTCGCCCGTGAGCACCAGGAACCGGGTTGGGTCGGCCTGCAGTTCCTGTTCAAGCCTATTGCTCCGTTCAACAGTGGCTTCAAACGTCCCGTAGTCTATGGTCTCTGCCATTTGCGCAGCTCCTCAAGCAGCAGATCGAGTTCGCTAACCGTGTTCTTGGTGAAGACATTTCTACCGTGGACCGGCGTGTGCGCGCCGAAGGACGGCTCCCGTGCCGTCCTCTGTGGCACTCCATCTCGCTGTTCTTCCATATGGCACGTGCTTCTTCATCCGCCTTCTAGGCTCTTCCAAGAGGATGTACTGTATAACGATGCGATGTGACCTGTCAAAGACATCGCTACTCAGGGCGCGCTGGTATCACCGGCAACCAGGAGGCTGCGACACGGCAGAATCGAAGGCGGTGTCCACGATAGCAAGCTGTTGAACGCCGCCGTCAGGTCCTCTTCACAGCCTCCACTATTAACAGGTTGTCCCCCTCTCGATAGGGCGTGAAATCGTAGTTGCTCCATTCACTTCTGACATCAAGTCCTGCTTCTGCCAGCACTTGATGGATGGCCTGTCGGCTGGTTATGCCCACCAGGCTCCGTTCCTCAATCCGCTCCGCCAACCTGCCATGCTGGTAGACCTCGAAGACCAGATGCGTTTCCTTTCTGCCGCCAGGCAACACCCATCCCCCGACGAAACGCCGATACTCCCTGGTACCTGTCTTCACAGTCCCCACCGGGGACAGCGGAGAGGCCTGCATCAGCCCCAGAAACACATCGAATACGAGTGTACCACCTTTCTCCAGATGTCGCCCGATGTTGAGCAAAGACGATAGGCGTTCTGCGTCGTCCAGGAAGTGGTCAAAGCTGCCTGACAGAATTGCCACACGAAAGGTACGCAGGATATTGAAGGAGGCGGCCCTGCCAGCTACGATATCTATCGAAGCTGACAGGTCAGGTTGCTGGCCGAGCTTCCTCTCAAGCTCACGCCTCATGGCCGGTGATGGCTCGACACAGACCACCCGTATGCCACGTCTTGCCAGCGGAAGGGCGATACGACCTGTCCCAGCGCCAATATCCAGGACGTCATCTGCCTGGGAGGCATAGTGGTAGAAGAACTCAATGTTGGCCTTCTGGTCGAAGAGATCGTAGAGGTGAGCTGCCTTCTCGTAGCCACAGCCATCTGCCGGGCTTTTCACAGGTTCCTCCGTCCGGGAGCAGAACAGCGGCCCAACGTCCGTGCCCTGTGCCTTCTATACGCCATCATTATGGCGCATAGGATTTCCCCCCGCAACCGAGAACACCACCCACCTCCACATCCAGGTGAAGGTCACGAAGGCGCCGAAATGCTACTTCTTCCTCGTGGCCCACAGCGACGAAGCTTCGAAGGCCTCGCCTCTCAGCTTGGCCTCCAGGACCCCGTTCAGCTCCTGTACAGGCACCCGGATCTGCGCTAGGCTGTCCCTATCCCGGACCGTGACCTGCTTGTCGTCTAACGACTCAAAATCCACGGTGACGCAGAACGGGGTGCCGATCTCATCCTGACGCCTGTATCTACGTCCTATGCTCTGGGAATCATCGTAATCGGTCACGAAGCTGGAAGAGAGCTGTCTGTTGACCTCCTTGGCCAGCGGCGTGAGCCTCTCATTTCTGCTTAACGGCAGGACAGCCACTTTGATGGGAGCCAGGGAAGGACTCAGATGTAGCACCGTTCTCTTCTCCCCTTCAACCTCCTCTTCATCATAGGCATCAATGAGGAAAGCCAGGACGGAGCGATCGACACCGCCTGAAGGCTCAATTACATAAGGCACATACCTGTCGTTGGCCTCGGCATCATAGTAGCTCAGTTCTCTGCCGCTGGCCCCCGCATGCTGAGTAAGGTCGAAATCGCCCCTGTTGGCGATGCCCTCCAGCTCCGACCAGCCCATGGGAAAAAGATACTCGATGTCATAACAAGCCCTGGCGTAGTGGGCAAGCTCATCCTTTGCATGCTGCCGCAGGCGCAGGTTCTCCTGCCTGATGCCCAGTTTCATATACCAGTTGAACCTCTCCTTGACCCAGTAGTCAAGCCATTGCTCATCGGTCCCGGGCTTTACGAAGTACTCCAGCTCGAACTGCTCAAACTCCCTGGTCCTGAATATGAAGTTGCCTGTGGTGATTTCGTTGCGGAAGGACTTCCCTATCTGGGCAATGCCCAAGGGCAGCTTCTTTCGGGAAGTGGTGACCACATTCTCGAAGTTGACGAATATTCCCTGGGCGGTCTCGGGGCGGAGATAGACGATGCTTGCCTCTGCCTCCAGCGGCCCCATAAAGGTCCTGAACATCAGGTTGAACATGCGCGGCTCGGTTAGCTCACCATCGCACCTGGGGCAGCTCCCCTTACCCACCTCATCGGCCCGCCACCGCAGGTGACAGGACTTGCACTCGACGAGGGGATCGGTGAAACCGTCGACGTGGCCGCTGGCCACCCAGACCCGGGGGTGCATCATGATAGATGTATCGAGACCTACCACGTCATCCCGCTCATGGACCACTGCCTTCCACCAGGCATCTTTGACATTGCGCTTTAGCTCCGCCCCCATGGGACCATAGTCCCAGCAGCTGGCCAGACCGCCGTATATCTCGCTGCTGGGGAAGACAAGTCCTCTCCGCTTGCATAGAGAAACGATCTTTTCCATGTCACCTTTGGCCGGCATATCCTCGTCTCCTTGGAGCATGCTAGCTTATCAGCTTTGCCTGAAAGGCGTCAACGGCGATGACACGGAACTGAAGGCCGGGACGGGAGCGGGAAGCTGCTGCACAAGCACAACGCCCTGGTGCGCAACGTTGGCAGTTTGCCCCTTGATCTCAAGCACCACGGGGCCGCAGGCTACTTGATGGCCACTCTGCGGTGCAAATGCAGCTCACTACGAGGGTGCCGCACTGCCTGCGTGGGCCGCTGCCGTGCCCAGAGGAATGTGACAACCATGTGCTCTGTCTGGCGTAGCCCACATCATGCGGGGGCAAGCTACGTATCCTGTCTCCTCCTCTTGCTGCTGGCCTTCAGGGCAGCGAAGGTCAGGTTATCGTCCTGCAGGCCGATGGTTATGGTGTCTCCCTCCTTAAACTCACCCTCCAGTATTCTGGTCGAAATAGGATTCTCCACATACCTCTGGATAGCCCGGCGCAAGGGACGGGCACCGTACACAGGATCATAGCCCCTGTGGGCTAACCAGGCTCTGGCTTCGTCATCTATCTCGAGCTTGATACGGCGTTCCGCCAGCCTTCGCTCCACCTCGCGGACGAGCAGGTCGACGATTTTCTTGAGGTGCTCCTCGGTCAGCGGATGGAATATGATGACATCATCCAGCCTGTTCAGGAGCTCGGGCCGGAACGTGCGCTTCAACGCATGCTCTATGGCGGTCCTCATCTTCTCTTCTCCGTTTCCCTCCTTGCGATGGAGACCGATATCGGCACGCTGGAATTCCTCGGTACCCAGGTTGCTGGTCATGATTATGACTGTGTTCTTGAAATCGACCGTTCTGCCGTGCCCATCGGTAAGCCTGCCGTCGTCCAGCAGCTGCAGCAGTATGTTGAAGACGTCAGGGTGGGCCTTTTCTACCTCGTCGAGAAGAATGACCCGATAGGGCCGGCGGCGCACTGCCTCGGTCAGCTGGCCACCCTCCTCATATCCCACATATCCCGGGGGCGCCCCGATAAGACGGGATACGGTGTGTTTCTCCATGTATTCGGACATGTCCAGCCTCACCATCGTATCTTCGTCATCGAACAGGAACTCGGCCAGCGCTCGCGCGAGCTCGGTTTTCCCCACGCCGGTCGGTCCCAGGAAGATGAAGCTGCCGAACGGGCGCTTGGGATCCTTTAGCCCAGCCCGGCCCCGCTTGATGGCCTCAGAGACGGCAGCCACGGCCTCTTCCTGGTTCACTATCCGCTGGTGAATCCTTTCCTCCATGTGGACCAGTTTGTCGGTCTCCGTCTCCAGCATCCGTGACACAGGTATGCCCGTCCACTGGGCGATCAGTTCGGCGATGCTCTCTTCATCGACCATGCCGTCCAGTTTCTTGTCCTGCTGCCACCGCAGCTTGGCCTCGTTATACCGCTGTTCGAGACGCATCCTCTCTGCCTTCAGCTCGGTAGCCTTCTGATAGTCCTCCCGTTGCGAAGCAGCCTCCTCTTCGTCACGCAGGTGCTTCATGCCCTGATCGAGAGCTTTAACTTCCTCGGGCGCACTCTCCATGTCGATACGTATCTTGCTGGCTGCTTCGTCGATTAGGTCAATTGCCTTGTCGGGCAGGAACCTATCGGATATGTAGCGCTGGCTCAACTTGGCAGCAGCCACTAAGGCAGAGTCGTCAATCTTTATCTTATGGTGCTTCTCATATCGAGGCCGTAGGCCCCGGAGCATCTCGATAGTGGATCCCACACTGGGCTCGTTGAGGTACACCGGCTGGAAACGTCGCTCCAGCGCTTTGTCCTTCTCTATATGTTTGCGATATTCGTCCAGTGTGGTGGCCCCGATACACTGCATTTCGCCACGGGCCAATGCCGGCTTCAGCATATTGCTGGCATCGATGGCACCTTCGGCGGCTCCCGCTCCCACCACCGTGTGGAGCTCATCGATGAACATAATAACTTCGCCAGCCGCCTGCCTGACTTCGTCCAAGACTGCCTTCAGCCGTTCCTCAAACTCACCGCGGAACTTGCTGCCAGCCACCAGTGCTCCCATGTCGAGAGCCACCACCTTCTTGCCCTTCAAGGAATCAGGAACATCCTCAGCAGTTATCTTCTGGGCCAGTCCTTCAGCAATAGCCGTCTTGCCCACGCCGGCATCACCGATAATCACGGGGTTGTTCTTGCCGCGCCGAGATAGTATTTGAATGACGCGCTTTATCTCTTTCTCCCGTCCGATAACAGGGTCGAGTTTGCCCTGACGGGCCATCTCCGTGAGGTCATGCCCGTATTTTTCGAGGGAGCGGTACTTGCTCTCCGCCTGGCGGTCGGTCACCCGGTGCCCGCCCCGGATCTTCTGCAGGGCCTGGTAAATGCTCTCCTGGTTGACACCATGTTCGGCCAGGATCGCCGCCGCTTCACCTTTGGTCTCGCCGGCAATGGCAATGAGCAAATGCTCGGTGCTCACAAATTCATCCTTAAGCCTGTCAGCTTCACGGCCGGCATTCTCCAAGAGGGCAGACGTCCGTGGCGTAGCGTAGATCTGTCCCGCCTCATAAGCTATCTTGGGGAATCTCTCCAGAGTTGCGTCTGTCTTGTTCCTGATAACATCCACATCCACGCCCAGCATCTGCAATATGTCAGCCGTTATGCCCTTCGTCTGCTCCAACAACGCCATCAGGACATGCTCCACATCCCACTGGTTGTGACGATAGCGACGAACTAACTCCTGGGAGGCAGCCAGGACTTCCTGTGCCTGTTCGGTAAACCTTTCTGGTCTCAATTCGCTATACCTCCTTCCATTCTACGCCTTCTATGGTTTCCTTTGTCTCGTCTTCTGTCCCGGCCTGGTCTATTTGCCTGGCCTTGCTCTCCAATTCCTCGAGTTGCCGTGCCATCTCCTTCATCCTTTCCATCAGCTTCAACGCCACTTCCACACCGGCGAGGTTAACGCCGCAATCGCTCATCAGAGCCTTAATATAGCGCAGCCGCTCGATATCCTCCTCCGAATACAGACGGATGTTGCCACTTGAGCGCTCTGGCTGTACCAGCCCCAACCTTTCATAATAGCGCAACGTGTGGGCCTGCGTGCCCACAATTCTAGCGGCTACGCTAATCACATATCTGGACTTGGATCGCCAATATGCCATCATATCACCTCGCTTCACGCCGGCCGCAGTGACCGCAACTTCTCGAACAGTCTCCTCTCCTCCTCAGTCAAGTTGGTGGGCAGGACCACCCTTGCCTTGGCGAACATGTTGCCATATCTGCTGCTGTTAAGCATCGGCATACCCTTTCCTGCCAGGCGGAAGACCCTGCCGTTCTGCGTCTCCGGCGGAATCTTGAGAGACAGGCTGCCATTCAGAGTGGGTACTGCCACCTCTCCACCCAGCATGGCGGTGGCCAGGGGAACGGGCACTTCAGTGTGGATGTCATCTCCCTTACGCTCGAAGATCCTATGAGGCATGACCTTAACGATAAGATAAAGGTCACCCTGCCTGCCCCCAGCAAGGCCCGGGCCGCCCTGCCCTGCTATACGAACTCGCGAACCGTCTCTCACTCCGGCAGGAATCTTGACCTCCAGGCGCCTGGGCGTTGCCCTGCCACCGGCCCCGTTGCAGGCAGTACAGACCCGATTGCCCACTCTGCCTGTGCCGCCACAAGCCGCACATGGCTCTTGGGTTTGAAGCTGGAGGACGCGAGTAGAACCATGGTAGGCCTCCTCCAGGCTTACCTCAACGGTGGACTCTATATCCTGACCACGCCGCGGTCCGCGCCTAACCCTGGGGCCGGCGCCGGTATCGCCGAACAAGCTAGATAGAATATCTCCGAAATCCCCGACGTCACCATATTCGAAGGTCGTACCACCCCTGCCGAAATCCCATCGTACCCGGTCCTGTGCCCCGGACTTGGCGAATTGCTCAGCATACTCCCACTGGTCGCCAAACTGGTCGTATTTCTTGCGTTTTTCTGGATCGGAAAGGACCTGGTAGGCCGCGTTTATCTCCTTGAAAGTGGCCTCAGCGGACTTATCCCCGGGGTTGAGATCGGGATGATGCTTGCGAGCCAAGCGCCGATAGGCCTGCTTAATCTCCTTGTCGGAAGCATTCCTGCTTACGCCCAGAACCTGATAGTAATCCTTGCCCTTCATTTCTCCACGAATCCCATGCATTATAAGCTTGTTAACAGTTTTTGTCAAGTATCCTCATACAGTACGTGAAAAGACTTGACAACATTGTTTAGAATCTCTATAATGTTGGCCAGACTGAGAGTGGGGCTCAGTACAGAGTAGAAAAAGGAGGTAACATAGATGGCTATAGAGAGATGGCATCCTTTTACCGACCTGATGAGCCTGAGGCAGGCCATGGACAGGTTGTTCGAGGACAGTTTCGTGCGACCTTCTCGTTCCCTGGCCACGCTGGGCGAGCTAGCTGCGCCGGCGCTGGATGTTTACCAGACCGCCAACGATGTAGTGGTGAAGGCAGCTCTGCCCGGATTGAAGCCGGAGGATGTCAGCATTGATATCACCGGTGACACCTTGACCATCAAGGGAGAGAGCAAGACAGAGCAAGAGGTCAAGAAAGAGGACTACCTCTATCAGGAAAGGCGCTACGGCGCCTTCGCCCGCAGCGTGGTCCTTCCCAGCGGGCTTAAGGCCGACAAGGCCGAAGCAAGCATGGAGGACGGCGTTCTGACCCTCACTATACCCAAAGCCGAGGAAGTAAAGCCCAAAGCGATCAGCGTTAAAGCCAAAGAGAAGAAATGATAATCAGCTGGCCCCGCTCTCGGTCTTTAACAGATCGATGAACTGTCTCAAGATCTCTGCCGTAGCCCCCCAGATGACATGTCCCCCGTATTCCCAGGCGTAACGATCTTCCCTGAAGTTGGCCTCGTTGGTCAAGAACGACAGGGGGACGGAGAAGATCTCCTTGATTTCTCTACCATCGGCCTCGAAGGGGTAAGGGTGAGGGATGAAGGCTACAAAGGGCGAAATGACGTGGTTACTGGTGAAGGTTGTAATGTCATCAAGCTCTCCCAGGACTTCAACGTCTTCAGCCTTTAAGCCCATCTCCTCTTCAGCTTCCCTGAGGGCAGTGTCCAGCAAGCCGGAATCGGAAGGCTCCTGGGCCCCTCCGGGAAAGCAGACCTGTCCCTTGTGGAAGCTTACCTCGGTGCTCCTTTCAGTGAACAGAACATGATACTGCCCCCGGTCACAGAAGAGAGGCATGAGCACCGCCGAAGTCCTCAGATTTGCGTCGTCGATCGTTTTCTTCTCGCGGTCACGGAGGATTGCTGCAATTCGCCGTTTCACTGTGCCCGAATTATAGCACCGCCTGGCCTGCCATATTGCTCTAGCTTCAGTGCGTAGAAGTTGTGACACGGCCACATAAGCGTTATACTTAAAGGTTATGGCCATAAGACAGGACTACTATGAAGTGCTGGGAGTGCCACGAAACGCCAGCGACGAGGAGATCAAGAGGGCGTTTCGCAAACTGGCCTTCCAGTACCATCCTGACCGCAATCACGACCTGGGCGCCGAGGCCAGATTCAAGGAGATAAATGAGGCCTACCAGGTGCTCTCCGACCCCGAGAAGAGGAGTCGGTATGATCGCTACGGCCGGGTGGACGTCGAGGCAGGCCTTCCTGATTTTGGCTTCGGTGGGCTGGGAGATATTTTCGAGTCCTTCTTCGGCGGCTTTGACACCCCCTTCGGGCGGACTGCGCAGCGTGTTCCACAGAAGGGAGACAGTCTGCAGTGTCATCTCACCCTTTCCTTCAGAGAGGCGGTCTTCGGCTGCAGCAAGGAAGCTGAAGTGCAACGCATCGAGTTCTGCCCTTCCTGCCGCGGCACCGGCAGTGAGCCGGGGACTAGTCCCCAGACGTGTCCCGATTGCCGGGGCACAGGGCAGGTGAAGAGGCTTCAGCAGAGCATTTTCGGGCGCTTTGCCCATATAACAACCTGTTCTCGCTGTGCGGGTAGCGGCACCGTGATAACAAGTCCCTGTGCCCAATGCCGGGGAAGGGGGAGAATAAAGACCAGACGCAAGACAAAGGTTGATATTCCCGCTGGCGTGGACGACGGTTATAGATTGCGCCTGGACGGAGAAGGCAGCGCTGGCCTGTACGGTGGTCCTTCGGGCGACCTCTATGTCGCCCTTTCAGTGACGCCTGACACTGTGTTTCACAGAGAAGGCAGCGACATTATCTACCAGTTGCCCACGAATTTCGCCCAAGCTGCCTTGGGCGACAAAGTGACAGTCGCATCTCTGGATGGAAAGGTGGAATTCAAGATACCGCCCGGCACTCAAGATGGTACGACTTTTCGCTTCAAGGGCAAGGGCGTTCCCCATGTTGAACGCAAGGGCAGGGGAGACCTGCTGGTCCGGGTAGACATAATAACCCCTGAGCGTCTGGACAGGAACCAGCGCCGTCTGTTCGAAGAACTGGCCAAGACATTGCCCCGCACAGAGCCACCGGCCGATGAGTGATCCGGGTCAGCGATGGGCTGCTGCCAGTCGGCTGAATTCGACCGATGCCCGGCTCAAGGGCAACTCCGCATGAAGAATCCGGTATACAAGGCCGATGACGGGCAGCTTGAGGCCAAGGCTGGTGGCCAGGCGGTGCACTGCCTCCGTGGTGGCTACTCCCTCGGCTACATGCAGCATGGAAGCAGATATCTCAGATAGGGACCTGCCCCTGGCCAGCTCATAGCCGACATGATGATTGCGACTGAGAGCGCTGGAGCAAGTGGCTATCAAGTCGCCCAGACCGGCCAGCCCATAGAAGGTGCTGGCCCTGGCTCCCAGGTCCACGCCCAGTGAAACAACCTCGCTCCACCCCCAGGCGATGAAGGCGCCCTTGGCGTTGTCCCCCAGCTCCAGTCCGTCTATAACGCCTGCGCCCAGGGCAATGGTGTTCTTCAGAGCTCCACCCAACTCGACCCCGATAACATCGCCGCTGGTAGATAGGGCCAGTCTGGGTGACTCCATCAACTCTCTGGCTCTTTCAGCCAAAGCTATATCGGTGGCAGCGATTACCGAAGCAGCAGGGAGTCCCTGGGCGATCTCCTTGGCAAGATTGGGGCCGGAGAGGACGCAGATCTGACCTCTTAACCGAGGGGCAACCTCCTCTGCCAGCACCTGTGACATCCTCTTGCCGCTGCTCACCTCCAGTCCTTTGGCGGCACTAATCAGCAGCGTCGAAGAGTTGAGATGGTCCCGGGCCTGACCGACGTTCTCCCTCAGCTTCTGTGAGGGAACTGCCCAGACCGCCAGATCGGCACCATCCAGAGCTTGCCTTATGTCACTGGTAGAGGAATAGCTGCGCCGGCTCTCGTTTAACTGGCCGGCCTCGGCATCGCTTCGTGCCCATAGCGTTACGCCTGCTCCCGTAGCACCGAGCAAAGCAGCCAGAGTATTGCCCCAGGAAGTATTCCCTATAATCGCGACCTTAGGCATGACCTCTCATGCTGCTTCACCACAATCGGCGTTCCGTGCCCTGTCGCAAGCGCTTTATGTTGTCGTGGTGCTGGTAGACGATCAGGCCGATGACTGCCGAACTATAGGCTAGATAGATGACGGGGAAATTGTAGGCGATGGCCAGGGGTATCATCAATGATAACGCGGCCAAGGCTCCCAAAATAGAGCCCAGCGACATATGCCGACTGCGCAATGCTGTGATGGCCACAATTTGAGCACCGAATATGCCGGCCGGAGGATAGATGGCAAACAACGTGCCGAAATAGGCAGTTACCCCCCTGCCACCCCGGAACTTGGCGAATACGGGCCAGTTATGTCCGATCACTGCCGCCATGCCGGCCACAACCTGGCCTATCTGCTGCCACGCAACAGACACGCCGACAACCGTGACGGCACCTCTGCCACCACCCAGGATCACTGTAGCCAGCATTACGGCCCCGGTAGCCTTAGCCACGTCGAGCGCTATAGTCAGAATGCCGAGCTTGGTCCCTGCGGCCCTCATCACATTGGTGGCCCCAGTCTTGCCGCTCCCCTGATCCCTGACATCAAGGCCGCTCTTGAGCTTGGCTATTATCAGACCGAAGGGAATCGAACCCAGCAGATAGGCCATAAGCACTATAGCGACGAAGTCCGCTACCATGTTCTCGCCTCCATCCTTTTGCCTATTTTAGAGGCAGGTCTCACGAAAATCAACCTCAGAGGAACACCGCGAAAACGAAAGGCCTGGCGAAGCTTGTTCTCCAGGTACCGCTCATAGGAGAAATGGACCAGGCGCGGGTCGTTGACCTTCAGAACAAACGTTGCCGGTTGAGACTCGTCCTGATGCGTCCGAAAGACGCGCAACCGTCTGGACCCGACACGGGGTGGAGGATGGCTAGCGATTGCCTGTTGCACCACCTCTTCGAGCTCCGCTTGAGGCACCATTTTCCGTCTCTCCTGCCAGACCTCCCAGGCCCGGGGCAGAATGTTGCTTGTCCCCTGCCCCAGCTGCGCGGATACGTACATGATAGGTATATACCGGCCAAATCTGAGCCGTTGCTCGGCGCTGCGCTTGAATTCCTGTCTCTGCTCCCGGGGAATAACGTCCCACTTGTTGACTACCAGGACCATGCCCTTGCCGGCCTCCATGATATAGCCCGCGATATGCATATCCTGGGCGGTAATGAACTCAGAGGCGTCGCTCAGCAATAAGGCCACATCGCACCGGTTAATAGCCTGGAGAGAACGAAGTAGACTATAGTAGTCCACGCCGGCCTCGACTCTCCCCCGCCTCTTGATGCCGGCGGTATCCACCAGCAGGATTTGCCTGCCCTGCCAGCGAATCCTGGCATCAAGCGAGTCGCGAGTTGTCCCCGGTGCCTCGTGGACAATGGCCCTTTCATCTCCAAGCAATTTATTCAGCAGGGTCGATTTGCCCACATTAGGTCGGCCAACAATAGCCAGCCCGGCCTGTTCGTGCTCCCCGATGCTGACAGGCTGCGGCGGCAAGGAGGCCAGCACCTCATCCATCAGATCGTCCATCCCCCGATTATGATGAGCGCTGATAGGCCTGGGCTCACGCATACCCAAACGGTAGAAATCGGCCACCTGATTGGCCTGTTTGGCAGAATCTACCTTGTTTATGGCCAGGATGACAGGCTTGTCGGCTGCCCGGAGCATATCAGCGATCTCCTCGTCGGCGGCAATGGCTCCATCTTTGACATCCGTCAGGAAGATAATGACATCCGCCCGGACAATCGCCGCTTCGACCTGCTGCCTGACCTTCTGCCCCAAAGGCGTAGATGGCCTGGTCTGCCAGCCACCTGTGTCAACGACAGTTAGCTCCCGCCCCTGCCAGGACACAGGAGCGAATACACGGTCTCTGGTAGTCCCCGGCAGATCCGCAACGACCGCTATCCGGCTGCCCGCCAGGCGGTTGAGCAAGGTGGACTTGCCCACGTTAGGTCTGCCCACAATGGCTACAATTGGCCGGCTCATGTGTCTTACGCCCGTGGCTTCGACAATAGCTTGGCCAGCAGCGCCTTTTGCATGTGAAGCCGGTTCTCTGCCTGGTCAAACACCACCGACCTTGGGTCGTTCAACAGACCGGCCGAAACCTCCTCTCCATGGTGTGCCGGCAGGGGATGCATGAACAAGACATCTCCCTTGGCGGCGCCCAATAACCTATCATCCACCTGATAGCCGGAGAAGGCAAGCCGGCGTCTCTCCATCTCAGTCTCCTGCCCCATGCTGACCCACACGTCGGTGTATATGATGTCGGCGCCCTCAGCTGCCTGGTAGGGCTCGCCGGTCAGCCGGATCTGGCTGCCGCTTAAAGCGGCAAGGGCCCTTCCCTGGTCCAGCATCTCCTCCTTAACGCGGTAGTCCGGTGGAGAGGCCAGACCAACATGCATGCCCACAAGACAGGCAGAGAGCAAGAGGCTGTTGGCTACGTTATTGCCGTCGCCAATGTATGCTAAGGTCAGGCCACGGAGGATCCCTTTCTTCTCATAGATGGTCAGAAGGTCGGACAGAGCCTGGCAGGGGTGCTCCAGGTCGGACAGGGCATTGATAACGGGTGCAGCCGAGTTCTCGGCCAGAATGCGCAGAGTCTCCTGAGAAAACGTGCGGCAGGCAATGCCGTCCACATAGCGGCTGAGCACTCGAGCCACGTCGCCCACCGGCTCCCGCTTGCCCAGGCCGACCTCCTCAGGAGAGAGGTAGATGCTGTGTCCGCCTAGTTGGTGCATAGCCATGTCGAAGCTGACCTTGGTACGCAAGGAAGGCTTCTCAAACAGAAGGGATAAGGTCTTCCCGGCAAGGATCGGTTGCATAACCTGTTGCTTCATACGGCACGCTTGCTGTATGAGGTCTTCGGTTTCGTTGCGGTCCAGATCGGATATTGAAAGCAAATCCTTTTTCATACGTTGCCTCTATTGTGATACTACTTCACGCCATTAGCTTTGTCAACTTGAGCAACGGAATAGCGATGGCAGCCAGGCCTATCCTCACAGCAACGCACTCTGCAAACCCGGCGAGCGCGATAGATCTGCTACAATGGAGGCGATAGGCCGTCCGCCCTACGTTCAGGACGCCGCGGTGTCGACACCAGGCCGACCATGGGCCGGCACCGATCGGCCCGGTCATTCTGTCAGAAGTCTTATCGTGAAAAAGAGGGCAATGTGGACATAAACGTGACATGCTATTGCGGATACATCTATGGCCAGGAACCGCGCTCCTTTGTCTGGGAAGAAGAGGAGCAAAAGGTGAAGCTGTTAGAGAAAGCGTGGCAGGGACCGGGTACCAGGCTATTCAGAGTTGTTACCCAGGCAGGCCGATTATTCGAGCTGTGTTACAGGGAAGCTGACGACCGATGGTCTGCTGTCGAGCTTACCTCGTCGGCAAGACCGGCGGCCCTTCCGTCTGTGTGACCGAGGGCAGCCGCCCACAGATCGACGGCGCTTCATGGCCGGCAAAGCAGATGAAAACGGCCTGGCAGGCATGGGTCACAGACCCAGTTCCCGGGCCACAATAGCTCGCTGAAAATCCGCATCGCCGAATACGATCTCACCAGCCTTTGCCTGTCTGTAATACAGGTGTATGTCATGGTCCATGGTGAAGCCGATGGCTCCGAATATCTGGTGGGCCAGCAGGGCCACACGCCCATACGCCTCGCCTGTCCAGGCCTTGGCCATAGCTACATCGGCCGCGGCCGGAAGTCCCTCGCTTAACTTCCAGGCTGCCTTGTATGTGATAAACCGTGACCCAGCGACGTCCATCGCCATGTCCGCGCAGTAATGCTGGATGGCCTGGAAGCTGCCAATGGGCCTGCCGAACTGAACCCGTTCCTTGGCATAGTCGACGGCCATCTCAAATGCCGCCTGCATACCGCCGACCATCTCGGCGCACTTTGCCACCGTGGCTTTCTCGAGGACATCCTTCACCAGCGGCCACCCCTCCCCCAGCCTGCCCACAATGTTATCGCTCGGGATGCTCACATCATCGAATATGACTTCACATTGCTTGTCACGCGCCAGGGTTTTGAGGAGAGTGCACTTGACCTTGGGACTCCTGGCATCGACTGCAAGAATGCTGATGCCGTCCTCCGGATTTTCGGTCTCTTCGGTTCTCGCAACACACAGAATGCAGTCAGCGACGTTGGCATCGGGTACAAACAGCTTAGTGCCGGTTATGACGTACTCGCCATTATGAGCCACAGCTCTGGCCCTGAGGGATGCCGGATCGTAGCTGGCTGTGGGTTCCGTTAAGGCCAGGCTGAGGATCAGGCTGCCATTGGCGACCTGGGGCAGGATCTCCGTCTTCTGTTGTTCGCTTCCTCCCAGCAAGACGGTCAGTCCGCCCAGGACTACGGTAGAGAAAAAAGGGCCGGGCACGATATTGTATCCCATCTCTTCCAGCAGGATTGCCAAGTCCAAGAAGCTACCACCGCCACCTCCGTATCTCTCAGGAAATGCCAGCCCCATCCAGCCCTGCCTGGCCATTTTCTGCCATAGCTCGGCGGAATAGCCTTCGTCGCTTTCCTGGAGTTGCCTGACCTGCTTCTTAGGACATTCTCTGCGCAGGAAATCACGGGCCGACGCCTTCAGCATCTCCTGCTCTTCGCTCAGACCGAGTTCCATCTTCTCCCCTGTATCCGCGGCTCTATTTCACATAACCGGGCCCGCTTACTTGCGCGGCAACCCGAGCCCTCTCATAGCGATGATGTTGCGCTGAATTTCGTTGGAGCCGCCGCCAACACCTATCGACAGCGCACTCAGACACATGCGCATTATCCGTGCATTCATGACTGCCCATTTGGAATCGCCGGCCAGTTCCCCATAATGCCCCAGAATTCGCATTCCGGCACTGGCGGTACGCCGGCTGACTTCGCTCACAAAGACCATCGACATGGACGATTCATAGCTGGGATGAAGGCCCTTAGCGTACATCCAGGCGATGCGATAAGCCATCATGCGGGCGACTTCGTTCTCCACGGCCAACTGCGCCAGCTCATTCCTGATCAGGGGATCGGCAGCCAGGGGCTTCCCGTTCCTGGTGGCCCCCTTGCCATATCGGACCAGTTCTTCGATAATCCGCTGATTGGCTGCAGCATAGCCTATCGAAGAGCGCTCGAAATCCAGGGCTATCACCAGTTGATACCACCCATTGTTCTTCTCGCCTACCAGGTTCTCTTTGGGAACCCTCACGCCATCGAAGAACACCTCGTTGAAGGAATGACGGTTGAGAATATTTATCAGGGGACGCACAGTGATTCCCGGAGTCCTCATATCTACGATGAACATGCTTATCCCCTTGTGCTTGGCGGCATCAGGATCCGTCCTGGCAGCCAGCCAGCAATAATCGGCAAGGTGGCCATAGCTACACCATGTCTTCTGACCATCGATCACATACTCGTCGCCGACCTCCACCGCGCGTGTTTGAAGCGAGGCAAGGTCGGAACCGGCATCGGGCTCGCTGTATCCCAGACAGAAGACTATATCGCCCCTCGCTATTCTGGCGACATAATCCTTCTTCTGTTTCTCGGTTCCAAAGAGCAGGATGGAAGGCGCCACCCAGTTCACCGTGATCTCCACCTCTATGCTCACCGGAGCCCTGCTGTATGCCAGTTCCTCCGCAAGTATAAGTCGTTTCATGTGGCTGAGCTCCAGGCCTCCGTATTCTCTGGGAAAGGCCGATGCCAGCCAGCCTCTCTGTCCCAATTTGCGCTGGAACTCACGCGCAATGGACCAGGACTCCTCGGTTTCCTCCCAGATGCCGGGATCCAGCTCAATCCATCTCTGGGGGATCTTCTGCTTAAGCCACTGCCGGGCTTCTTGCCTGAATGCCTCCTCGTCTGCGCTGAATCTGAAGTCCATAATGCCTGACCTACAATCCCGAAATCATGCTGGCCGCTACTGGATTATGGCGATCACGTCATCTTCCAGAATGGAATCGCCTTCCTGTGCCCGGATTTCGACCACCGTCCCGCTATGCGGAGCCTTAACCCGGATCTCCATTTTCATGGACTCGAGGATCACAATAGTCTCGCCTTCGCTCACTGTCGTTCCGCCTCCTGCCACAATTCTCCAGACACTGCCGGTAATCGGTGATAGCACTTCTGTCATGTCTGGCTTGTCCTATCTCTTTCCTGCTTCCCTCTAGCTAATTCAGCTTCAGAATGGCCTTAGCTTCCTCCACGGTCGCCGGCTCCCGGCCGATATCCCGGGCCATTTTGACCGCTTTTTCAACCAGCGGCCCGTTTCCCTGGGCCATTTCGCCCTTCGACATATAGAAATTGTCCTCGAGGCCAACTCTGATATTGCCTCCCAGGGCCAGCGCGGTGCCTACCAGTAACCACTGCTCCTGACTCAGTCCTATGACCTGCCAGGCGACTCCGGGGGGCACTACACTGGAAACATGCGCCAGGTTCCTGGCTGTGGCACCCATGCCCCCCACCACGCCCATTATCAGGCTCACCTGAAAGCTCTCAAGCAGCCCCATATCCATCAAAGGCAAGATGCTCTCCACATGGCCGAGATCAAAGCACTCACATTCGGGCTTCACGCCACTTCGGCTCATAGTATCCAGGAAGAAGGCAATGTCCTCAAAGGGGTTCTGGAACACCACGGAGAAGACGAACTCCTTCCGCCTCCTGCTATACTTGGCATAGTTCATCGTCCCCATATTCAGGGCGGCGATTTCAGGTCTGAGCTCTCGAATATGCCCTATCCTGGCTTCCCTGTCCACACCCACCGCTCCCGTAGAGAAGTTTATCACGATGGGGCACCTTTTCCTCACCTCGTGCATGATTTCGCGGAATATCTCTACGCGCCAGGACGGCGTCCCGTCATATTCCCGGCCATGAATATGTACTATGGCAGCTCCGGCATTGTAGGCTCTCAGTGCCTCCTCGGCGATCTCCTCAGGAGTGTAGGGAATCCACTGGCACTGGTCTCTGTTTGCCGCGACGCCCGTCAAGGCCGCCGTTATCACAACCTTATCTGCTGTTCGCATGATGGCTTCCCTCCCTTGCTTATTTTCCCTTCCACTGCGGCTCACGCTTCTCCAGGAAGGCGGATACTCCCTCGGCGACATCCTCAGCCATCGTGTTGATGGCCAGCACTGACGCCAGATATTCCAGCGCCTTCTCATACTCCATATCACGCATGGTGTAGAAGGCCCTCCTGCCCAGCCTTAGAACAACCGGGCTCTTGGCAGTTATCTTCCCGGCGATCTCGCCGACCTTAGCATCCAGTTGCTCTCTGGGAACGACGTAGTTCACCAGGCCGAATTGCCATGCCTGTTGAGCATCGATGCGCTCTCCGGTGAGCATCAATTCCAGAAGTCTCTTGGGAGCGGAAGTGGCGCGGAGCAAGGTTGCCATAATCACGTAGGGAAACAGCCCGACGTTTATCTCCGGGGTGCCAAAACGGCAGTCTTGGGCAGCAACCACTATGTCGCAGGCGCAGGCCAGCCCCAGCCCACCTCCCAGGGCATGCCCGTTGATCCTTCCCAACAGGGGCTTACCTAAGTCCTTGATCAGTTTGAAGAGATCGGCGAATCTCCTCTGTTCTTCGTGGCGTTCAACCAAGCTCGCCGGCGCATCCATGGCGTCACCAAAGTCAGCCCCCGCACAGAACACCCTGTCGCCAGCACCGGTCAGCACAATGGCCATAATGCCGGGGTCATCATCATATCTCTTCAAGGACTCGCAGAGCTCCGTGATCATGGCCCGTGATATGGCATTTCTCCGGTCTTCGCGGGATAGCGTGATTGTAGCTACCCTGTCTGCTTCTTGAATCTTTATAGTCTGGTACATCTGCCTTCTCCTCAGACCGGGTAGACTCCGTGTTTTCTGGGATGCCTCAGTATCTGCTTGTCCTTGGTGAACTCAAGAGCCCTGATCAATGTCCTCCTTGTTTCCCTGGGATCGATGACATCATCGATTACGCCGAACCTGGCGGTCTTGAATATGTTGATCTGCGGCCTTATCTCCTCGGCCAGGCGTTGTAACATCTCCTGCCTGTTTTCAGCCTCTGCAAGCTGCTTCCTGGCAAAGATGGATATCATGCCCTCCGGACCCATCACCGATATCTCCGCACCAGGATAGGCGATCAGCAGGTCGGGGTCAAAGGACCTGCCGCACATGGCGTAATACCCGGCACCGTAGGACTTCCTGGCTATCAGGGTGAATTTCGGCACCGTGGCCTCGGCGACAGCATGAATCATCTTGGCTCCATGCCTTATTATGCCTGATTTTTCTGCCTTGGAACCGACCATGAAGCCGGGGACATCGGAGAGGAAAAGGAGCGGTATATTGAAGGCATCGCAGAGCCATATGAAGCGGGCAGCCTTATCAGCAGCATCAATATCGATGACGCCCCCATAATACAGCGGGTTATTGGCTACGATTCCGACCGAGTAACCCGCCAGGCGCCCGAGACCGACAATTATGTTCCTCCCCCATTTTGGCTTCATCTCAAAGAAGTAGCCATCGTCCACTATGTACCTCACCAGGTCGTGCATATCGTAGGCTTCCCGCGGATTGTCGGGGATGACATTCAGTATGCCATCATCAATCAAGGCCATAGGGTCGCCCGACCACTCCTTTCTTCGGGGCTTCTCACCGCAGTGCTGGGGAAAGAAGGATATATACTCCTTCACAGCTTTAATGCACTCCTCATCTGAGTTCACCTCCAGGTCCCCACAGCCGCTGATCTCACAGTGAACCTTGGAACCGCCGAGCTCATCTTCAGTCAGTTTCTCCCGTATCACCGATTCCACGAGGGCCGGCCCTCCCAACCCCATGAAACTTCTGCCCTTGACCATGGGCACGAAATCGGAAAGCCCGGGTATATAGGCCGTACCCGCATAGCCCGGTCCCATCATAGCCGCAATCTGCGGGATGACCCCTGACATCAGAGACTCCTCCTTGAACAGATAGCCCGAATCGGCAAACAATGCCACTCTTTCGCCGCTGAGACCACCGCCGCTGACCCGGGCGCCCCCAGAATCGTTGAGCCATATCATGGGTATCTTTTCCCTCAAAGCGATCTCGCGCAGCCGGGTCACCTTGGACTCGTTGACCACGCCCATGGAGCCACCCCTGACCGTAAAATCGTAGGCTGCCACGGCTACGTCTCTTAGGCAGACTCCGTCATCCAGTTTGCCATAACCGGTGATGACTCCATCAGCCGGCACCAGCTTGTCAACACCAACCTCCCCGCCGAGCATGCCGATCTCAACAAAAGTCCCCTTCTCAATCAAGAGAGCAAGCCTCTCCCTGGCAGTCAGTTTCCCCCGTTCATGTTGCTTCCTGACAGCCTCCTCCCCACCCATCTGCTTGATTTCGCCGCGGAGCTGCTCCAGAGCTTCGACCTCCCGTCTCATTGTGTCACTCATTTTCCCCCTCCTTTAGACTGGATATGAAATGCGTGTCGTAGTTCCCTGATTTGAATAGCTGAGAACCAAAGGCCCTTCTGAGGAAAGGAATGTTGTGCTTAACACCTGTAATCTCGTAGTTCTCGAGGCCGTGTTCCATCCTCGTTATGGCTGCGTTTCTATCTTCGCCCCAGACGACCAGCTTGGCAATCAAGGGGTCATAGAACTGGCTCACCGTGTCTCCAGCCCGATACCCGGAGTCCACCCTTATGCCCTCGCCAGCCGGCTCGACATATGAAGCAAGCTTGCCCGGCGACGGGTAAAAGCTATGAGGGTCCTCGGCATAGATGCGGGACTCGATGGACCAGCCGCTCCACTGTAAGCCGTCTTCCGTAAGCGATAGGAGTTGGCCTGAGGCAATCCTGATCTGCTGCTCAACCAGGTCAATGCCGGTTATCATCTCGGTGATGGCGTGCTCTACCTGAAGCCTGGTGTTTATCTCCAGAAAGTAGAAATCCCGATGTGCGTCAACGACGAACTCAACGGTCCCGGCATTCGTGTAGCCGATTTCTTGAGCCAGGGTCCTGGCCGCCTGTCGCAATTCACGCCTCAACTCAGGTGTGGTGAAAGGAGAGGGCGATTCTTCAATCACTTTTTGGTGTCGTCTCTGCACCGAGCATTCTCGCTCCGGGAAAGCGACCACACTGCCGCTGCTGTCTCCCAGGATCTGGATCTCCACGTGGTGGGGCGATTCCAGATATTTCTCGGCGTAGACTCTGTCATCACCGAAAGCCGCTCTGGCCCGGTTCGTGGTCGCATCAAAGGCTTCTGCAACCTCACCCATCTTCTCCACCTTCATCATGCCGATCCCGCCGCCACCAGCCGATGCCTTGAAGATGACCGGCAAGGAGAGTTCGACTGCCCACAGCGCAGCTTCTTCGCCGCTCTGCAGTATGCCGCTGCCCGGCGGAATCGGTATACCCAGGCCGGTGGCTATCCTGCGAGAGCGGGCCTTGTCCCCCATCGTACGAATGACGTCCCAATCCGGCCCGATGAATATCAGCCCCTCAGCCTCGCATCTCCGGGCGAATTCCCATCGTTCGGCTAAGAAGCCGTAGCCGGGATGTACCGCGCTTGCGCCTGCCTCTTTGGCCGCAGAAATGATCCTCTCGATGTTGAGATAGCTGTCGGCAGGTCTGATACCTCCGATCCTCAGCGCCCTGTCGGCTTCGGCAACAAACAAGCACTGCTCATCTATATCGGAGTATATCGCTATGGTCTCGACATCCAGCAATCTGGCGGTCCTGACTATGCGCCGGGCAATCTCCCCCCTGTTAGCGACGAGTATGGATCTGAGCATATGGTAGCCTACCCGGTACCATGGTAGTACACAGCCAGCAATCCGGCGTCCGCCCCAGGGGACTCATAACTGAGGATCCCTCCCGGTGCCTAACTGGGAGGACTGACAATGCGCCAAGTGATGAAGCCGCTATAGCCCCCGGCAAGTCTATCGCTGGCTCACCAATATACTTTATCGGGCACAATCCGTCAATGCGAACGCGTGCGGAGTCTGACCGCGTCAAGGTTGGATGAAGACCCAGAGCCCTCATTGCAGGGTGCTTACTGCGGAGAGGCTGACCGATACCCGGCAAAACGTACAATGCCTTGACAAACCAAGCACGCTGTGTATATTATGTCTGAGTGAAGCTGGCTAAGAATAGCCTTGCCCAATTAGCTGAGCGACGGTGTTTGATGTATCGAGCCGTTACAGACGCCTCCGAAAGCGACCCGCACGGAGAATCAGAACTAAACAGCCTCTGTTTGGGTAGAAAAGAGGTAATAGCAGTCTAGCTTTTCCAGAACATACGTATGATCCGTCAACCCCCGCAGGTTCGGCCGAAGACGCTTTTCGGAAAGATGTGCATGTTACGAGCAATGAGTGTGTCCGCAAGGAGAATGCAGGCTATCGTCATAGCCGGCCTCCTGCTATTGATGGTGATAATGCCCCAGCCGGTTCTGGCGCAGCCCACCGGATATTCCATCAGTCTTTCCCCGGACTCCGGACGCACCGGTGACCTGGTCGAAGCCACGGTAAGCGTTACCGCGTCCGGCCGCTATTATGTTTGCTGGGGATCCCGCACAGAGGAAGGCATCGTGGGGATATTCACAGCAACCATGGCCGGAAACCGCACCGTCCCGTTCTACGTGCGCGAGGCCACGAAGGGCCCGCACGATGTTTTCCTCACCACCGAGACCTATGACGAACTGGCCAAGGCTGCTTTTGTGGTCTACCCTTCGGTAAAGGTTGACCCCACGGCCGGATCGGTGGGTACCGAGGTAGCTATCAACGGCTATGGGTTTACGGCCAACCAGGACCTCCGCATCGTGTTCAATGATTCCGCCCCACAAACAGCTAAAGCCGACGCCAACGGCAGCTGGACAGCGCCCTATACCATTACTGATGCCCCGGGCGGCGGTCGGGTCTTCGAAATCGAGGTCCAGGAAGGTGGAGTGTGGGTGGTGTGGATGACCAGGGACTTCAGGGTCATACCGCAGATCACCGTCGAACCCGCTACGGGAAAGGTGGGGCAGCCCGTTCGAGTGAGCGGTACAGGGTTTCGCGAGAACGAAACGGGCATCCAGGTTACTTTCGATGGGGAGGTGGTGAAGAAGGATATCCCTGCCAACGAGAATGGCTCCTGGGATGCCGTGGTCACGGTTCCCCCCCGCCCGAGCGGCTCCTCCATTCTAGGTGCCTCAGGGCCATGGACGCCAGCACGCGATGTGGATACCATCGAGTTCATTGTGAGCGCTGGAATACTGGTTGAGCCCGGTTCGGTCCATGTGGGCGATACGGTTACGGTTAGCGGAGGCGGTTTCCTGCCGGCGGAGACCGGCATCAGGGTCACCTTCCGAGGCCAAACGCCTGTTTCAGGTATCACTGCCGATAGGTACGGCGCCTGGACGGAGTCCTTTGACGTGCCACCCAGCCCCTATGGAGATAATACTGTTACGGCTCTTGGTGACGCAACCGCGGCCGTTACGGGAACCATCAACATCAAGGCCAGGATAGACAGCATCAGCCCCGATGAGGGGTCTCCCGGTGACTCCGTTACCATCACCGGCAGCGGTTTCGGCAGTAGTCAGACGCTGACGGTACTTTTCGGGGGCAATCCCTCGCCGGATAAGCCCACGACTGAGGCCAATGGCAACGTCCTCGTCACTGTTCGGGTACCGGCAAGCACCCCGGGACTGCAATCCGTGGCGGTGAGCGACGCAAGCGGAGCCAGCGACCAGGTTACCTTCACCGTCAAGGAGAAGACCCTGCCGGCACCAGCGCCTATGCTACCTCCAGACGAGAGCAGATTCAGGCCGGGGGACATAGCTTTTCGCTGGGGCGGCATAACGGACAGCAATAGCATCAGTTACACCCTCGAGATAAGCAACGAGCCGGGCAACGTTGTCTGGTCGAAGTCAGATATCGACGAACTGAGTTACGAGGTGCCCGGGGATGACCTACCCCAGGGGACCTATTACTGGCGTGTCAAAGCTGTGGATGAGTTCGGCAATCAGAGCGAGTGGTCGAGTCGTAGCTCGTTCAGAGTGTGGGCTGTGCCGGTCTGGGTATGGGTGCTGGTGGGTGTGGTGATCCTTATCATCCTCATGGTCGTGGCCTATCGAGAGACAAAATTCAAGGTAGTGGAGTAAGGCTACCCCTCAAGCACCATCCCCTGATTCCGCAATGCGATGCGCACCCTGAAAGATGGTAAGCTTGGGATCTGTGATTCACAGGCCGCTTGCGAGTTGTGGCGGGTTCTACGCCGGGCCTGAAAACGATATGTTGAACGCTACCGAACCTGGGAAGAAAGAGTCTACCGCCCCCCGCACAGGAGACAATGAGCTATGGTGCTGTTGATGATCATCCCGTTGACGGCGGCCATCACAACCGTGGCCTTAATCATTAGCACCCTGATGGGGTTTTTCCTGGCTTGTCTGACGGCCATCGCTACATCACTGATTGCTCTGCTCGCCCTGGTGCTGCTAATATGAACGAGGATTCGAGTATGCGTGATGCCATGAGGAATAGCCGTGCCGGTTTTGCCCGGCATCCTCGCGGGGATAAGGCCATATGGGTTGCCTGATGATGGTAGGGTTAACAGGCGTTGTGCTGGCCCTAGGACTGGGCATCAGTACGTTGACGGCCCTCTTCATGGGCCTGGCCGCCAGCTGGGTCACATCGGTGACCTCCCTCATAGCCCTCATACTGGTGCTGATATGAAAGTCAGAATTATAGAGGCACCATTCGAGAGGGCGAGGTAGGTTCTCGCCGCTGCCCTAAGGAGAACCAGACAATATGATGACATGTGCTGGGTTGGTCGCCGTAGCGACAGCCATTATTCTGGTGGGGGCCCTGCTGATCCTGGCGTTGATACCGCTGGCCCTAGCAGGTTTCCTGCTGGCCCTGCTGCTGATACTGGCAGTCATCATCTTCGCCTGGCGCAACATCTATCCGTGGCTGGTGCGGATGGGGAGGTGGGCGGCTCGGCCGCTGAACATCATCTTTCTGTTCATCGTGGTGGTGGTGGCAGAGCTCGTACTGAGGTACGTTCTAGATCAGGCAGGTGTCTCGGTCCCGATCATACCGCTTCCGGTGCTGGGATGGGAAGTCACAATCATAGGTCTGGGTTTGCTGCTGCTGGCCCTGTTCCTGCTCCTGCTGGCGATAGTAGTCTGGCTAGTAAGGTTGTGGCGCTACGGGTGGCCCCGCGTCAGAAATGTCTTCTGGGACCTATGTTTCCGCTTTGTTGCCCTGTGCTGGAGAATACTGGTGGGGATTCCTCTGGGCTTAGTTGGCCTGTTCTACCTTCCCCCTTTACGCTGGCTGGTAGCAACCCTGCTGTTCTACCTGAGAGGGATCTCAGCAGCCGTAGGCTGGCTGCTGTACAACCCGCCACTGAAGCAGTTAGCACACGCCGGCCTCTTCCTCACGCGGCTGATCATGCTGCCCATAGGCTGGCTCCTATATGAACCGCCGCTCAAATGGGTTGCGGCGGCGGCACTGTTCTTCATTATGCTGATAGCCCATATCATCAGTACCATAATTGACCGTATATGGGCGACCGAGTTTGTCAAGGGTGTGAGAAAGGTATTAAGGAAGGGACTAACTGTAGAGCGCGAGTCCTATCAAGACTATAAGTATGCCCACGACGACAGTCGCGCCGCCGCCTAGCAGGCCCGCGACGTCCATATGAGTGAACACTCTCCCGAAAATACGCTTGCGCAGGGCAGCCTGCTCGGGCGTCATCCCTGCCGACTCCCCAGATGATTCGGTTGCGGAGGCGGCAGACTCCTTGTCAAACATTGGGAGTATCAGCCTTTTCCACTCACGCGCCTCCCGATAGACAACACCTGCTACGATTATGCCCACAATCACCAAGAACAGCCCCAAGATCAGCACCATGATAGCTAGACCGGGGTCAACTATCTCCATGTCCCACCTCCTTTCTTACACCAGGTCCGTCTGGCAATCCGCTCTCTCATCCTGAAATCGGCTCGCGTACGCGAACCGTCCTGGGGGCCTTCGCCGCCACACTCGCGGACAGCGAGAGGCCTCCTACCAAGCGAGCCTCACTAATTGTAGCGTAGCATAGCTACTGCATAGTGTCAATAACTCGAGCGTCGGGGACGGTTGTGCTAAAATCGGTGAGAGGCCAATATGACAAGTGGCGACGAACTCAAGTACTGGGTCGCTTTCTCAGGTATAGCCGGCATTGGCCGGGTACGCATTTCGCAGCTCCGCGCGCACTTCGGCAGACTGCAGGATGCCTGGAAGGCCCCCCAGGGAAAGCTAAAGCAGGCCGGACTGGACTCGCGCAGCATCGCTGCCCTGATGGACCTGCGTCCCAGGATCTCGCTGGACGCGGAGATGGAGAAGCTGGAGCGTCACAGCGTAAAGGTGGTCACCTGTGAAGACCCCCTTTATCCCTCCAGGCTGAGAGAGATCTATGACTATCCCCCGGTGCTCTATGTGAGAGGCACCCTTCCGGCGCAGGATGAGCCCTGCGTGGCGATAGTCGGTACGCGTCGTCCCACCATCTACGGAAGACAGGTCACCGAGGAGATAGTGGGCGACTTGGCCCGAAGCGGAATCACCGCTGTCAGCGGATTGGCCCGAGGGATCGACTCCGTAGCCCATCGCGCGGCACTGGATGCCGGGACCAGGACCGTAGCTGTGTTCGCCTCTGGCCTGGACATAGTCTATCCTGGGGAGAACGCCAGACTGGCGCAAGCGATTATGGAACAGGGCGCCCTAGTCAGTGAGCATCCTCTGGGCATCAAGCCTAAGCCTGAGAACTTTCCGCTCCGCAACCGCATAATGAGCGGCTTGAGCTTGGGCGTACTGGTAGTGGAAGCTGGAGAAAGGAGCGGAGCTCTCATCACCGCCCGCCAGGCGTTGGATCAAAACCGGGAGGTCTTTGCCATCCCTGGCAGCATCCTCTCCCCGGCCAGCCAGGGAACCAACCGTCTCATTCAAGACGGAGCGAAGCTAGTGCGGGATTGCTCTGATATTCTTCAGGAACTTAACCTGACGCTGGTGGCACACCAGGCGGAGATCAAGGAGTTCGCCCCGGCCGACGAAATGGAAACTGCCATACTACAGCAATTGGGCTCCCAGCCCGACCATATAGATGAAATCTGCCGCCGCAGCGGTCTGGCAATGCCGGAGGTCAGCAGCACCCTGGCCATGCTGGAGTTGAAGGGCGTGGCCAGGCAAGTGGGAAACATGAACTATGTCCTGGCCCGCAGGAATCGGCGCAAGGCACACGATGGCAGGTAAGCTGGTTGTTGTCGAGTCTCCGGCCAAAGCAAGAACGCTTGGCACCATACTGGGGCGCAGCTATAGCGTGAAGGCATCTCTGGGGCATGTCCGCGACCTGCCCAGGTCTAGCCTCGGAGTGGACATAGATGATGATTTCACCCCCAAGTATGTGATTCCGGCGGAGAAGAAGAAGATAGTGGGGGAAATCAAGAAGGTGGCCGGCAAGTCTAGTGCCATATATCTGGCTACTGACCCTGACCGCGAGGGAGAGGCCATTTCCTGGCACCTGGTGCAGGCAGCCAAACTGGACAAGGACGCGCCACCCGTTCAGCGAGTGATCTTTCAGGAGATAACCAGAGAGGCAGTTCAAGAGGCATTCCGCAATCCTCGCTCCATCAATATGAACCTGGTGAACGCCCAGCAGGCCAGGCGCATCCTCGATAGACTTGTGGGCTACAAGTTGAGCCCGCTGCTGTGGAGGAAGGTACAGAGGGGGCTTTCGGCAGGGAGGGTACAATCGGTGGCAGTGAGGTTGATCGTCGACCGTGAGCGGGAGATTGAGGGATTCATTCCCCAGGAGTACTGGACCATCGAAGTCGAGCTCGCGCCGCCCCAGGAAGAGAAGGCACGTTTCAGGGCCAGGCTGTCCGCCCTGGCTGATGGCACCAAGCTGGACATGGGCACCAAAGAGGACGCCGACAGGGTAGTCGGCGACCTAGAAAAGGCCCGGTATGCAGTCAAGGCTACGGCAACGAAGCAGGTATCACGTCAGCCTGCCCCGCCTTTCATCACCAGCACCCTGCAGCAAGAAGCCTGGCGCAAGTTGCGCTTCACCGCCGGGCGCACTATGGCCATCGCCCAGCAACTATACGAAGGTTTGCCGCTGGGCGAGGAAGGCTCGATTGGCCTTATTACGTATATGCGCACAGACTCCACCCATGTGGCTGCATCTGCGGTAGCCGAGGCCAGGGAGTTCATCGGCGAGAAGTACGGAGCGCGGTTCGTTCCGCCCAAGCCGCGGAGCTTCGCCAGGAAAGCGAAATGGGCACAGGAAGCCCATGAGGCAATTCGCCCAACCAGGGTTCACCGCCAACCGGAGCAGCTGAAGCCGTTTCTCAACACAGCGCAGCTAAAGCTATACGAGCTTATCTGGAAGCGCATGGTGGCCAGCCAGATGTCGGTGGCGGTATACGACACAACCAACGTGGAAGTCGAAACAAGCAGGACTGACAGACAAGAGCAGACCCGGGGGTATCTGCTCAGAGCAAGCAGCTCTACTGTCAAGTTCCCCGGTTTCATGGCTGTCTACACTGAGAGCAGGGATGAAGATGAACTCGGCGAGACCCAGGTCTCCCTGCCCAAGCTGAGAATTGGAGACGAGTTGAACTATCTGGGGACCTTTCCCGAGCAATGCTTCACCCAGGCACCGCCCCGCTACACGGAGGCCACATTGATAAAAGCACTGGAGCAGCAAGGCATTGGACGCCCCAGCACTTATGCCCCCATCTTATCTACCATTCAGGAGAGAGATTACGTAAACAAGCCTGATGGCAAGTTCCATCCCACCGAGCTGGGGATTATTGTCAACAGGATACTGACCGAGCACTTCCCCAGAATCGTTGACCCCGGCTTCACAGCCAGGATGGAAGAACAGCTGGACGGGATAGCTCAGGGCAAACATGAATGGGTCACCGCCTTGCAGCAGTTCTATCCTCCCTTCCAGGATACGCTGGACAAGGCCTGGGCAAATCTGGAGAAGGTGAGCATGGCCCAGGTCAGCGAGGAGACGTGTCCCAATTGCGGTCGCCCCATGGTGATAAAGGTCGGCCGCTTTGGCAAGTTCCTCGCCTGCAGCGGCTATCCGGACTGCAAGACGACCATGCCCTACGTAGTCAAGACAGGTGTCTCCTGTCCCGAGTGCGGCGGTGAACTCGTGAGAAGGATTAGCAAGAAGAAGAAGGTATTCTACGGATGTAGCAGGTACCCCCAGTGTACATTTGCTGTCAATCGCAAGCCAGTAGCGCAACCCTGCCCTAGCTGTGGCAAGCTTATGGTACAATCCGGTGGAGATTGGGCCAAATGCCTGTCCTGCCGGCGCAGAGTAAGAATCTCTGCACCCGACACGCAGAAAGAGGAGGAAGCTCCATGAGAATCCTGGCTATCAACGGACCGAACCTGAACATGCTGGGCGGAAGGGATAAGTCAATATACGGAGATAGGACCCTGCACGAGATCGATGCCCTGCTAAAGAAAGAGGCCAGGGCCCTCAATGTCGAAGTGCTGACATTTCAGTCCAATCACGAAGGGGCGCTGGTGGACTTTGTGCAGGAGCAGGCAGAGTCGGCGCAGGGCATAGTGATCAACCCCGGTGCCCTCACCCACTACGGGTACTCCCTGCGCGATGCCCTGGTTGATAGCAAGCTGCCCGTCATCGAAGTCCATCTATCTAACATCTACCGCCGAGAGGAATGGCGCGCCAGGTCTGTATTTGCTCCTATAGCTCAAGGACAGATAAGCGGCTTAGGCTGGAGAGGATACGTTGCTGCTCTGCAGGCCCTGGTTGGCGAACTGGCAAACCAGCCTTAAGGCCAAGATACTGGCGGGCACGAGCCTTCAGTTGCCAGAGACAGCGAAAGGCGTTTCAGCTTACGATCTCAGGAGCGGCGCTTGTTGAAGTCCTCCAGATCGAGCGTATTTATGAAATCCTTATATGCAGATAGCCCTTTCAGCTCCTGCTCATCAACCCTGCCCTCAAGGACAGACTTGCCAGACTCCTCTTCAAGTATGATGCCCGCCTTCTCCAACACCGATTCCTCGGCGTATATCGGTGCGCTGACCCTTACTGCTAAAGCCAGTGCATCGCTGGGTCGGGAATCGATATCCAGCTTGACACCATCAACACTAAGAGCAAGCTTGGCGTAGAAAGTATCTTCCTTGAGTCCACATACGACCACATAGTCAACCGAAGCCCCTAGCGTAGAGATCACAGAGTGCAGCAAATCATGAGTCAGGGGGCGCGATAGCTCGACGTTCTGTAGCTTCACGGCTATAGCATCTGCCTCAGCAGGACCGATCCAAATGGGTAGATAACGATTGGTCCCCTTCTCCCTCAAAATCACCACCCTCTGGTAGTTCATCATGCTAACCCGGATGCTATCAATCGCCATCTCTATCATGCTACGCCTCCTTAATAGTCCTATCCTACTTCTACCATCCTAACTAATCAATGAGCATAAGTCAAACAATCGCCACTCTCAAAACCGGGGCTCGCCACAGATTATCCGGAACGTGCCAGGACCTCCCTCGCAAAGGTAGGCGCGGCCATGTTCACAGGGTCCGGAGGCATGCCGACAGGTCCGCGAACACGCCGGTATGACGATTACTAACGATGCCCGCTTGCCCGGCTATGCCATTTTCAGTTCCGAAGTGCAGTTCGGGCAGCGAGTGGCCTTGATGGGAATAGCGGTAATGCAGAAAGGGCACTCTTTCGTCGTCGGGGCCGGTTCCTCTGCCTTCTTGCGGGCCTGCATCCTGGCCACCGGACGTACGATCAAGAAGAAGACGACTGCCGCTATTATCAGCAAGTAGACAACTGCATTCACAAACAGCCCGTAGTTGATGGTTACTGCTCCGGCAGCTCGCGCGTCGGCCACAGTGGGGTACGGCCCAGGGACCAGACCTTCCTTCAGCACGACGAAGAGGTTGGCGAAATCAACGTCGCCCAGGGCCAGCCCGATAGGCGGCATAATAACGTCGTTCACCAGCGAGTTCACGACCGCACCGAAGGCGATACCGATGATAATGCCTACCGCCATGTCGATCACGCTGCCTCTCATTATGAACGCCTTGAAGTCCTGTAACATTGTCGTTTCCTCCTATGATTGTTCTGTGTCATTAATGTTACAGCGCCCTTGTCACAATATCAATAGGTTGGTCGTTTTTTCTTGGTTTTCAGGGGAGGCCATGTCTATCCCAAGGTTTCCTCCAAGGTCCGCGGTACATGGGCCCGGGCAAGCGGACGATGCTGACAAGAGATCTGGAGGACAGGCCGGTTCAGATAGCGCGCCTAGAGGGATTCGAACCCACGACCCCCGGTTCCGAAGACCGGTGCTCTTGTCCGCTGAGCTATAGGCGCGGGAGGAAGCTGGGGTGAACGGTGGGATTCGAACCCACGATCTCCAGGGCCACAACCTGGCGCCTTAACCGCTGGGCTACGCTCACCACAATCCCGAGCATTATACTTCACAGCGCCCTCCGCTTTCAATCTTGCAAGCGCGGCTGCCGGCGCTCTGTGTCAGGGTCAGGTCAGCCCGTGCATGGCTGTTGAACATGCTATAATTGTCCGGCCCTAGAGTGCCGTCCGACTAGGAAATATGAGAATCTGCCTGCTCACCTATAGGGGAAATCCTTACAGCGGCGGGCAAGGTATATACGTTCACTATCTAGCTCGCGAATTCCGGCGGATGGGGCATGAAATCGAGGTCATAGCCAGCCCACCTGTCCCTGAAGTAACTGACGGCGTGACCATGCACTGCCTCAAGAGCCTGAGCATATACCATCCTCAAAGCTCTCTGAGGACCAACCTGCGCAAAGTGAGAACCCCCATCGACCTATATGAGCTGTGCGCCACCCGCCAGGGGCTGTTCGTCGAGCCCCTGACCTTCAGCCTCAGGGCCTATGCCAAGCTACGAGAGCTCTGCAAACGGCGCCCTTTCGACATTATCCATGACAATCAAGGCCTGGGCTATGGACTCCTTATGATGAAGAGGTTGAACATACCTGTGATCGCCACCATACACCACCCACTCCCTATAGACAGGCAAGCTGACCTCGAGCAAGCGAATGGCCTGAGACAGCGATGGAGAATCCGGAAGTTCTACTCCTTCATCCGAATGCAGGCCTTTGTATCGCGGCGGTTAGAGCGCATAATCACAGTATCTGAAAGCGCCGCCCACCAAACACAGCTCTTTTTCGGGGTGCCGACTGACAGGATCAGCGTAGTGTACAACGGCATAGATACCCAAGTCTACAGCAAGAATGAGCACTTGGGCCAGAATCGAGAAGGCCTGATCATGGTCGGCAACACTGACGACAGGAAGAAAGGGGTGGTCTATCTGCTCAAGGCGCTACAGATGCTGAGAGAGGACGGAGTGAAGCTGACCATTGTCGACGACGCCGACCGGCACTCCTCATACGCAGATGATGTGGGACCGCTGCCCTCTTATGGCTCTCATCTGGTAAAGAAGCTCAGTCTGGACGGGATGGTGCGCTTCACCGGCCGGCTGACACGGGAGGAGCTAGCGCAGCATTACGCGAATGCCCGCATAGCGATAGTGCCATCATTGTATGAGGGCTTCGGATTGCCCGCCGCTGAGGCCATGGCCTGCGGCACGCCAGTCATAGCCAGCACGGGAGGAGCCCTGCCCGAGGTTGTAGGCGGCGCCGGCGTTCTGGTCCCTCCCGGAAGAGCCGACGCTCTGGCGAACGCGATCAGGCAGCTGCTCAATGATGAGCAGGCGCAGCAGCGAATGAGCCAAGCAGGGATGAAAAGGGTGAAGGAGAAATTCGACTGGGGGCAAGCGGCCACACGGACGCTCGAGATCTATCAAGAGGTGCTGGCGGGAAGATGATTACCGTAGAGCCTGCCCTTCTGGGCATAAAGGATGGGGATATAATCCTGGATGCCGGCTGTGGTAACGGACGGCACTCCTGGGAGGTCTACAACAACCATTCCTCGGTCATCGCGCTTGACGTCGATACGGTGTCCATCAAGAAGAACTGGTACGTCCTGCAGTCGTTGAGGCAGGAAAGAAGCATCAAGAGCAGCTATCATCTGCTCATAGCAGATGTGACAAGGTTACCCTTCAAGGCCGGTCGCTTCAACAGGATCATCTGTTCGGAAGTCCTGGAGCATATCCCCGAAGACAAGAGCGCGGTTAAGGAGTTGATCAGAGTGATGAGCAAGGACGGCACCATGGGAATCAGCGTGCCTCATTACCTGGCTGAGTCCATCTGCTGGAAGCTGTCCAGAGACTACTACGGATTCCCGGGCGGACACATCAGAAGATACAGGACCCGTGACCTGCTGGCACTTGCCGATTCCAGCGGCCTCTCCATTTACGCTGTCCGTTACAAGCATGCCTTGCACTCCTTCTATTGGATTATGCGCTGTGTCTTCGGCATCAAGAAGGAGCACGCCCTTATCCCCCGGCTGTACAACAAGCTCCTGACCTGGGACCTGCGCTCCAAGCACAGGGCCTTCGGCTGGCTGGAAGGCCTGCTGAACCACGTTTGCCCCAAGAGCGTCGCCATCTATGCCACGAGGAGGCAATAGGTGCCGCTCGGACGGCCGCCCCTCATGTGACTGCCCGGTGCCTCGGCAGGCCGACCGGCATAGGCCATCCAGGCGCTGCCCGGCCGACCGGGCCCTCGCCTGCTTGAGACCGGTGAGCACAAGGAATAAGCCGTATACGGAGCCCGGGACTAGGTGAAATGAAGAATGAGTGCTATCACTCCGCACAGTATCAGGAAGATGCCCACCAGGTAGTTCAGGATCTTGGGGAAGATCATGATCACGATGCCGAAGATGAGGCTGATTATCCCCCCGAGCAACAGGATTTTGGCTTGTAGCATAGCTTATCACCTCCTGTGATTGCTTGATTCAGTATGCCACGGCAGCAGGTATTTCTGCAATAGGCGTGGTCTTCGCCGCCACGTAGCTGGGACTCTCCATCGTATTGGGCGAGCTTGAACTCGGCTCTACTTGTCGGTAAAATGGCAAATGCCATGATCGGCTTCGACCACATGAAGAGGCTGTCCCAGCCATCTCCTTCCAAGATAGTACTTCTGGTGATAGACGGCCTAGGCGGCCTGCCTCATGCGGAGACCGGTAAGACAGAACTCGAATCAGCCAGGAGGCCGAATCTGAATCGCCTGGCCAGGGAGTCCCTGTGCGGACTGATCGATCCTATTGGTCCGGGAATCACCCCCGGGAGTGCGCCCGGACACCTTGCGCTCTTCGGCTACGACCCTGTGGAATATAACATCGGGCGCGGCGTGGTCGAGGCTCTGGGCATAGGTTGTGAGCTGAAGCCAGACGACATAGCAGCCCGAGGCAACTTCTGTACTGTGGATGATAATGGAGTCATCCTTGACAGGAGGGCAGGACGGATCTCCACCGATATGAATGCCGAGCTGTGCCGCCTCCTGAGCGATATCAACGTGGAGGGGGCTGAGATCTCAGTGCTGCCGGTGAAGGAGCACAGGTTTGTGCTCATCCTGCGAGGCGACGGCCTATCTCCGGAGCTGGCGGACTCCGACCCGCAACAGGCCGGGCTGGCACCCAGGCCCGTAGAGGCCCTAGCCCCCCAGGCACGAAGAACTGCCGACATCGCCAACGAGTTCGTGTCGCAAGCTGGTAGCCGATTGCAGCACGAACCGGCCGCCAACATGGTACTTCTGCGTGGGTTTTCCCGCCGTCCCACCATGCCCACCATACCTGCAATCTACAAGCTGAAACCGGCAGCCATCGCCACTTATCCGATGTACCGCGGCCTGGCCAGATTGGTGGGTATGGACGTGCTGCCCAGCGGAGAGAGCATCACAGAGCAGATCTGCAATCTACGGCACTACTACGCAGACTACGATTTCTTCTTTGTCCACTTCAAAAGCACGGATGCCAGAGGCGAGGATGGCAACTTCCAGGCCAAAGTCCAGGCCATCGAGGACCTGGATGGTGCCCTGCCGGACTTATTCAGCTTAGAGCCCGACGTCCTGATTATCACGGGGGACCACTCTACCCCCGCTACCCTGGCCAGGCACAGCTGGCACCCGGTTCCCTTCCTGCTGAGGTCCATGTGGTGTCGCCCCGACAACGTGGCTGACTTCTCGGAACGGGCCTGCCTTGGCGGTGGCATGGGGCGCTTCCCTGCCACTGAAATCATGCCCCTGGCCATGGCCAACGCCTTGAAACTGGACAAGTTTGGTGCCTAGACAGGCAATGTGAAGCACCTCTGGCCGGAATACAGCATGTATTCGTATCGCCCGTTGGGCGGGCCTAACTCTGCCGTCCAGACTGAGATGTCTCGACCAAGCCGGCCTGCTCGAGCGATTCCATAAGGCGAGCAGCCCGGGGATACCCGATATGAAGACGGCGCTGCAGAAAGGAAGCTGAGATATGCTTGTGTTCCTGTGCCAGCCGCTTTGCGTCCTCCAGAAGAGGGTCAGGCGGCCCGGCAGCCGGGCCGCCTGAAGGACGCTCGGCCACCTCGTCGAAGTCAACGGCCCTCACGTCAATCTGCTTCTGGTTTCCCCAGAAATATACCAGTCTATCGATCTCCGCATCGGCAACGAAGGTCCCCTGAAGGCGTTTGGGCTTGCTTGCTTCGGTAGGCATGTAGAGCATATCGCCCCGACCGAGCAGTTTCTCAGCACCCACCATGTCGAGGATCGTCCTGGAATCCACCTGGGAAGTGACGGCGAAGCTGACACGGGTGGGGAAGTTAGCCTTTATGAGCCCGGTGACCACGTCTACAGAAGGCCGCTGCGTGGCTACGATGAGGTGAATGCCTGTAGCCCGGGCCAGTTGAGCTAACCGACAAAGCGTATGTTCCACTTCATCGGCAGCTACCAGCATCAAGTCAGCCAGCTCATCTATGATCAGCACCAGATACGGCAATTCCTCGCCGGGTGGTCTGTCCTTGTTGTAACCCTCAATGCTCCGAGCCCCAGCCTGAGCGAATTGACGGTACCTGTTATCCATCTGGTAAGTCAGCCACCTCAGGGCCTTGACTGCCCTATCGGCATCAACAACCACCGGGGCCAGTAGGTGCGGCAGCCCATTAAAGGTGACCAGCTCCACCCGCTTAGGGTCAATCATGATGAATTGCACGTCATCGGGGCTGTTGTGCAGCAGCAGGCAACATATGGCCGAGTTGAGACAGACAGTCTTGCCGCTACCGGTAGCTCCAGCGATAAGCAGATGGGGCATCCTGGTCAAATCCGCTGCCATCGCCTCGCCGCCAGCACCTTTGCCCAAGGCAAGAGCCAGCTTAGAGCGGGCCTTGATCTTCTGGAACGCAGCTGTCTCTATCACGCTGCGCAGCGAGACCGAGCCGAACACGCTGTTAGGGACCTCAATGCCTACCACCGAAGCCCCGGGAACAGGAGCCTCAATCCTGATGCTGGGTGCGGCCAGGGCCAGAGATAAGTCATTGGATAGGGAGGTAATGCGGTCTACCCTTACCCTGATCCTTGATACTTCTTCCAGTCTCGTTTCATAGCTGCCATCCTTGCCTCTTTCCCTCACTTCCTTGTACTTCTTGTCCCATCCCGGCTCAACTCCGAACTGAGTCACAGTAGGCCCTATGTTTGCCTCTACAACTCTGGCTTCCACGCCGTAGCTCGCCAGAGCTTGCTCGATCAACCGCGCCCGTTGGTCGATATCGGCTTTGTCCAGCTGTACCTCGACCGGCTTTTCCAGGATGTCTATTGGGGGCAGTTGCCACCCACCAGGCGTGAGAATCGGTTCATGCTGAGATTGCCACGCTGGAGGAGCAGTAAGCTGCGCAGTCCCCACACTTCGGGACTCGCCTTCAATAACTGCTCCTGCTTCAGATGGCGTAGCTCTAAGGGAGACGGTCTCATCGGGAGCGAGGTGGGCAACACCGGCTCCAGGACGGTGCAAGCCTCGGACCAAGCGCTGCCAGCCGCCCTTAGCAGCACGCCAGAGCTTTCTGAGCACGCTCAGTACCTGCCTGGGAATGATAAAGACAACCCCCAGGAGGACAAGGCCAGCTACCCGGAGCCCTCCAATGGCATCAGGGGCGCCTATTATCCTTTGCCCCAATGTGCCCCCCAATGTGGCTTGACGCAACACTCCTTCCCCCGGGAAGAAAGAGAGTATCCCCCACACGGCAAAAGCCAGGCTAATGCCGCCCACAACCCAGTTCCACCTGTGTTTGACAGCGGAGAGCCGCCGCTGCCAAGCAGCCCAGATGAGCCAGCCCGCAGCGACGGCCATTATGACCAGTCCATAGCCGAAGAGCCTCAGCATGCCTTCCCATAATACATACAGCAGGACCACCACCACGATCACCAATAGAAGCCTGCGCACTACGGGGGCTGCAACAAAGCCGAGGAGACGACCATTCCCTGCCGGCCGCCTCTCTTCCGCCCTCCGCTTCGACCTGGACCTGCTCTTTGCTTTCGACACGCAGTGATGCTCCTAGCTGGCTGCTTTTGCCTGTGTGCTCCCTACCTCCACGACCACGGGAATAATGGTGGGACGACGATGAATTCGTTCATAGAAGAACTTACTCAGCGAGTCCTTCACCCTGGCATCAATGAAGTCCACATCGTCCAGCCGCCTCCTATCATGGTCCAGCGCTGCCTGCACCACTTCTCGGCCCTTCTCGATCAGGCTCCGTTCCTCTCCGGCATCGACAAATCCCCGCGTCATGATACGGGGCCTTCCTGCCAGCCCGCCGCTCTTAGCATCGATGGCCACGCTCACCACCACAACCCCTTCCCGCGCAAGCGCCCTGCGATCTCGCAGCACATCCTCATCGAGTTCGCCTGCCACCAGACCGCTTACGTAAATGGCTCCCGCACGGGCCTGGGCCACCACCCTACCCGAGTCCTGGCCCAGCTCGAGCACGTCCCCATTCTCGAGGACAAAGGCATTTTCCTTAGCTACACCCATGGTTTGAGCCAGGGCGGCATGCAGCACCAAATGACGATACTCCCCATGAACCGGGACGAAGAACTTGGGCTTCACCAAGCTGAGTATGAGCTTCAGTTCCTCCTGACTGCCATGTCCGTGTACATGAACCTGAGCCAGCTTGCTATAGATCACGTCGGCACCCTGGCGGAACAGGCTGTCTGTAGTCCTGCTGACCAGTGTCTCATTGCCGGGAATGGGAGTCGCTGAAATCACCACCGTGTCCCCGGGGAATATCTGAATCCGGCTCTTGGGGTCGCGATTAGCCATGCGGACCAGCGCAGAGGTGGGCTCACCCTGGCTCCCCGTGCTCAACACCATAACCCGGTTGTGAGGCAAGTTTCTCAGCTCATCCAGCGTACGAATCGTGCCGGGCGGAGCAGTAAGATAACCTGTCTTGAGGGCCATATTCACTATCTCCTTCATGCTCCGCCCGATGATGAATACGCTGCGTTCGTGTTTGACCGCAACATCAAACACCTGCTGTACGCGGGATATTAGGGATGCAAACGTCGTTACGATGACCCTTCCCTTGGCCTGGCCTACAATTCGGTCCAGCGTATCGGAAACGGCCCCCTCCGAGGGGGTGTAGCCGGGAAGTTCAACATAGGTAGAGTCAGAAAGAAGGAGCAGGACGCCTTTGGCCCCCAGCGCAGCTAACTGATTGAAGCTGGTGGGTTCGCTGATGACCGGTGTATAGTCCACCTTGAAATCACCGCTGTGGACCACAATGCCCTGCGGGGTATGTATTATCAGCCCCACACAATCAGGAATACTGTGGCAGACAGAGAAGAACTCCACTGTGAAATCGCCAAGTTTGACCCTGCTGCCCGGCCCAACCAGATTCAATTTGGCGTCGGTCTTCACCCCTCGTTGCTTCAGTTCAACCTGAACCAGCTCCCGGGTGAACTTGGTGGCATATACAGGAACGGTGAGATGGGATAGGACGTAAGGGAGCGCACCGATGTGATCTTCGTGTCCGTGAGTGATGACTATCCCCCTCACCTTCTGCCGTCGCTCCAGGAGATAACTGATATCCGGTACAAGAAGGTCGACCCCCGGTGTCTCCTCACTGGGGAACATGAGCCCGGCATCAATGACAACGATGTCATTGCCATACTCCAGTGCCATCATGTTCTTGCCGATTTCTCCCAGTCCGCCTAAAGGGATGACTCTCAGTTTATGTTTGGGCATGGCGCTTCCTCTTCATTTCGTTCGGGACACGGTGCTAGAACAGGCTCAGTTGTTGAGACTCAGTTATATGTTCAGGCAGCTCCCGGCCTTGAGCCAGGACCTGCGGGATCCTCAGCATATCGGCTTCGACTATCGGGCGCAGAGAGCCCTGATGTAGGGCAGCCGCGGGATGATACATAGGATAGCAGATGACGTCCTCTATCTTTCGCGGCTTTCCATGGATCTTGCTTATGCTCTCATTGGGGAAATACCTCGCCAGCGAGTACCTTCCCAGGGTGATAATCATCCGAGGCTGGATGATCTCTATCTGGCGGTCAAGCCATCTGCGGCAGCTCTGTATCTCGGCCGGGAGCGGCTCACGGTTCTGGGGAGGACGGCACTTGATTACGTTAGCAATATAGACTTCCTCCCGCCGCAAGCCAATCGAGGCCAGCAACTGGTCCAGGAACTGGCCTGCCGGCCCCACAAAAGGACGCCCCTGCTGGTCTTCGTGCCACCCCGGCGCTTCGCCAATAAAGAGAAGGGCTGCATCCTCAGCCCCCTCACCAGGCACCACATTGGTGCGATGCCTGCTTAACTCACAATCATAGCAAGCTAGGATCTCCTGACATAGCTCAGCTAAAGCTGACATCTAATTCGATGGTACCATATCCGCTCTTGACGGTCAATTGAAGTCCTAGCTAACTGCAGCGGTTCATTCGTCATCCTCGCTCTCATCCTCATCCTCGTCCTGTTCCCAAATCGGCTCAGTGAACTGGTCGATGAACTCGGCCGTAATGCGCTTGGCTATGGTGTCCATTTCCTTGTCTACCTGCTCAGCCAGATGATCGAGCTCGGTGAAGTCAACCGTGATGCCCAGGATATTGGTAAAGATATGCAGCACTGCCAGGGAAGCCTTGGGATTGGCTATCTGCGTAGCATAGGCCGGCACCTCACCCAGGAGACAAATGCCTTCCATCGCCCTCTCCTTGGCCATCCCCAATACCAGGCCGTTCAATCCAGCGATGCGAAGGTCGCCTCTAAGCACCACATTGTGCTTGCCTAACTCCTCCACAAGGCCGGGAGCTGTGGCCGCGCCCCAAACCTTCATCTCTTCGCTGTGATGGATCCGTGTCACCGCTGCAGCACAGCTGTATACTCTGGCCACTCTCAGTCTCTGCGCAACATCCAGAACGCAGTTGACGAGTTCATATCCTTTGAAGGCGGGCTGCTCCTCCCCAATGAAAATCAACAGGCTCTTGTCCCTACTGGCAGACTGCCAGTAATAGAACTTGCTCTCAGGAAAACGGGGACTTTCAACCACGTTGTCTTTGACTGCGACTCCCACTGGCTCGAAAAACTCCACAGGGTCGATTTCCCCTATCTCCGCAGCATTCAGCTTCTCCACCAGGTACTTGGCAGCCGTCAATGATACGTCACCGATACCTGGCCAGGAGGCGAGCATGGAGCAGTTCTTGGGCCGGGGCTGCTTATAAAGCCTTATTACGTCTCTCATCTCTATGCTGGCTCCTCTTCTTTGCCACTGATACACGTATGCAGTGCAGTTGACCGGGCAGGTTCTGATACATTCCCAGGGCCGGGAAGACGGTCATATTCTAGCCCTTAGGGCCAACAAACGCAAAAGGCGCCAATAGATAGCAGTGCCGCCAAGCTCGGTGTAGCACATTGACAGAGGCGGGTTGAGCTGCGCACCGCAATCCATTGGGGTATGGCAGCCTTCGACTTCCCTGACGGAAGTACGGTTACTAACAGGTGATTTACAGAATACGCCCAAAGGCTTAAGCTATATCCAAATAGTGTTAGAGGTTGTTGGATATGTCCGTAGAGATAAACGGCCGCGTCTATTACAGGACTGCCGAAGTGTGCCAGCTGGTCGGCATAGCGAAGAGCACCTTGTTTCGCTGGATGAGGCAGAATGTAGTCAAGGAAGCGCAGTACAGGGACAGGAAGGGGTGGAGACTATTCACGGAGGAGGAGCTGCGCAGCATCACGGAGGAGACCGGCAGAATCCAGAGGAACCACCTGGCAGAGAGACCAGCGAGAGCACCGGCTTTGAGGTAGGCCGGCAGAGCAGGTTGACGTTCATGAATGAGGTTAGGGTGTTTCTCAGACACCGGTGTCAAGCAGAGGCCGTGGTGTGGCGTATCGATATAGACACAGCTCGTGTTGCTGAGAGCCCTGGATAGCAGTAACCCAATCGAAGGAGGTGCAAGTATGGCGACTACCATGACGAAGCATCAGCAAGGCAGGAGGGCAGTAAGCAGAGGTGAGAAAGAGATCGTGGGGACTACGCCCGAGTCACCGGAGGAGGCCAAGGACCCTCTGAATGAGTTGATGAACGAGGCCCAGGCCGCCTACGCCTCTTATCTTCAGGCCCAGAGAAAGGTAGCGGCGGCATATCAGGAACGGCAACGCCAGGGCGAGAAGGCCTTCAAGGAGATCGAAGAGCAAGCCACGAACAAGTGTGCGCAGGCTATAGAAGAAGCTGCCCAGGCCCTTCGCACGGCCGAGCAGGAAGCCGAGGAAGCATACAAGGAGGCGAAAAAGAAGGCCGAGCAGGTGTACAGGGAGACCTTGCGCGAGGCATTGACAGTAAGGAAGGAGACCGTCGACAGAGCCTGGGCCGACACCAGTGGGACTTCACAGAGAATCTGGCAGATCTTCCAAGGCGAGATGGAGACGTAGCGGTATGCTGGGGCATCGCGGAGCCAAGCCCGATCCCCGTATCTTGGTGCCGCGCCTAGCATCATTGAGCGATAAATGAAAGAGGGAGCAACATTATGAGCAGCAGCGGTAAAGATAGTGTCGTTACGCTGGGGGGACGTCAGTTCAAGCGGACAAAGTCCGGATTAGATGAGGCTCAGATAGCGGCCTTCATCGAGGAACTGATCAGAGAGCGCGACAGCTTGGCCAAATCCCAGCACCACATTGCGTCTCTGACCAAGCTTGCCGAGACAACCATAGTTGAGGCCGATAGGCTGGCTAATCAGATCAAGACAGACGCAGCGGAGCAAGCCAAGGCTGAGAGCACCGCGATCATCGACAAGGCTAAGGAGCAAGCTCAACAGATGGCCCAGGAGAAGCAGGCTGAAGTCCTGGAGGCAGCCAATCAACAGGCCAGTGCTATCCGGGCTGAAGCCGAAAGGGAGGCAGCCTCGCTGTTGGAGAAAGAGACAGCAAATGTCCGGGATGCGGTCCGCAACACCGTAAGTCAGCACTTCGGATACTTGCTGGATGAACTAGAACGCCTTAAGCAGCAGGCTGCAGCGGCACAGGCGGATTTCGAGAGCGACTCGTCCCGCTCGGCGGAGAAGAGCAGTGCTGTGGCCGTAGGATGGGAAGGTTACGGGGGTGGCCAGAGGATGGAGGCTCAAGAGGCCCCGGGTGCCGCCATCATGCAACTGCAGGAGGAACTGAGCGCCGCACCGACCAAACAGGCCAAGGCAGTGGACGAATACCCTCAGCCGACGCAGGTCGCACAACAGCAGGAGAAGAGCTTTGACCTCTCAAGACTGCTCGAGATTGAAGACCACGCTGAGCTCGGCGAGCCTCAATTCGAAGTGGAAATCCTGCCTCCCGTCCATATGCGCAAGATGATGGAGGTCGTGGCCTACCTCGACGAATTGCCGGAAGTCGAGAATACCGAGATCATACCCCGCGTCGATATGCCGGCCATCCTCGTCTTTCTGCGCGAGGAGACGAACTTCGTTGACGTGCTGCGCACGACGCCAGGAGTGGCCTATGTCGAAGAGGTGATGGCCGATGCAGATTCGACCAACGGGGAACAAGCCAAAGGGCCAAAGAAGCTTCGCATAAGTCTCTCCGGCAACACGACCCCGCAGCAACAGCAATAGACCGGCAACATTGCCATCACCGGCTTTCATTCGGGCCCGTCTCCTGATATCATCTGTGCCACGGCAATGGGATTCACTGATAGGCTGGTCAGTATTAGTCGCAAGAACAAGAGCTGGCTCTGTATTGGACTTGACCCCGACCCGGATCTCATGCCTGTAGTGGACGTCCTGCGGTTCAACAAGGCCATCATCGACGCCACCAGCGACCTGGTCTGCGCCTATAAGCCCAACCTAGCCTTCTACGAGGCCCTGGGAACCGAAGGGTTCAGCATCCTAGAGAAGACGGTGACCTACATACCTGATGGCATTCCGGTAATCGCTGATGCCAAGCGCAGCGATATCGGTCACACCGCCAGGGCCTATGCCAGGGCTCTGTTCTCGGTCCTCGGATTCGATGCCGCTACGGTCAATCCCTACCTGGGCCTCGATTCCATAGAGCCTTTCCTGAGCTACCAGGACAGAGGCGTTTTTGTCCTGTGCCGGACATCGAACCCGGGAGCCGCGGACTTCCAAAGCCTTCAGACCGGTGGCCGGCCACTATACGAAGTGGTGGCCCGCAAGGCCCGGGAATGGAATACTCACGGCAACATCGGCCTGGTGGTGGGGGCTACCTCTCCTCAAGAATTGCGAAGGGTGCGCTCCATTTGCCCCAACATGTGCTTGCTCATTCCCGGCGTAGGCGCCCAGGGAGGAGATCTGGCTTCAGCCGTAAGCTATGGCCGGGATGCCCGGGACGAGAAGGCCATCATAAACGTGTCCAGGCAGATTCTCTACGCTTCCAAGGGAGGGGACTTCGCCGAGGCGGCCAGGGCCGTGGCTGAGGATATCCGCAAGCAGGTCAACTCTTATCTGGCTTCTCGCTCAAAGAGCGAGTGAGAACATCTTGCCGCGCAACAGGGCAGGGAAGCCGGGATGGCCGCTTGTCCCGGCCGAGGCCGAAAGACAGAATCAGCCCCTGCCACCGATCGGCTCAGCCCGCCTAGCCCTGTGGCCGACGACGCCTTGCCAGCAGCAGGCCTGCACCGACGATAACGGTTGCCAACAACGCAATCCACGGAGCGAGGACGGCCAGCTTGTCTATGGGGTAGGTCTCCAAACCTACAGTAAGGGGCGGCGCCAGGGGACCGCTCTGGCCATTCTCAGAAGCGAGGGCCACCACCACGCTGTCGCTGTCTGTGCAGTTGTAGCTGTTGGTTACAGTCAGGATATATGTACCAGCCATGGCGGCCGTTGCGTTTTGTATGACAGGGTTTTGCCCATCGCTGACGTACCCGCCCGGTCCCGTCCAGTTATATGACGCCATGCCATCGGGGCCACCATATAATCGCACTATTTCTCCCTCTGGCACAGGTGAGTTACTAGAGGCAGTGGCCGTGGGCCTCGCGTAAACTACCACATCGGTGCTGGCGCTGGCAGTGCTGCAGATGGGATCAGTAATGGTCAGGGTATAGTTGCCGGCCATGACGGACGTTGCATTTAATATCGCGGGGTTTTCCTCATGGCTGATGAAGCCTCCAGGCCCTGTCCAGTTGTATGACGTCATCCCACCCGGCCCACCAAACAGGTATATAGTAGCGCCCTCACAGAGTGGCGAATTGCTTGCTGGATGGGCAGCAGGGGCATGGACCGTAATGCCATCGTGGTCGGAGTTGTTTATGTCGACCGGATCTATCTGGTCCATATGCGTGATGCTGGCCCAATTCTCTATTGTTGTACCCGCAGTACCCGTCTTGACGCTTGTGCTGAGGGTAAGCGTGGCGTTGGCGGAAACGTTCAAGCTGCCGACATCCCACAGGCCTGTGACGTGATTGTATGTGCCCTGGCTCGTGCTGCTGCCGATATAGGTCAACTCCGGAGGTAGCAGGTCGGTGACCTCTACCCCCGTTGCGTTGGTCGTGCTGCGGTTGGATACCATCACTGTGTAGGTGATCTCATGACCTTCGCAGGGACTGTGGTCATTGACAACCTTTATCAGACTAAGGTCGGCACCGCCGTTGGCGCACACAGCATCAATCGCTTCATAGGGGCAATCCCCCACTCCAGCAGAAGCGGTGTTGCAAATGAGCGGTGTGCCGATAACGTCTGAGTCAACTCTGCTCTGGAAACTCACCGTTCCGGTCGAGTGAGCAGGGATGGGCTGGTCGATGAACCACTTGATGCCGGTCAACTGGCTGGGCGCGGGTTCGGTCGTTGTCCAGGTCGCACCACTATCTGTGGAATAGTAGATGATACAGCTGCCGCTGCAGTTGGCGCTGCCCGCCACATAGGTCGTGTTTGTGGGTATGTCATCATCGTGTATAGTCAAGCCGTTGCCGGTACCCGGGTCGCCAATGGGCAGGTCGGTGTCGTTCCTGTAGGTGATAGTCCAGGTCAGTGTGGTATTGGCCGTTGCCGTTCGCGGATCGACAGACTTCCAGAGTGTGACGCCGCCGCAGTGGCCTGTCAATGTCACTGTGGCTCCCGGCGTGCCGTAGTCTCGGCTGTACTTCTCCTGCGCACCCGAAGCCGCTTGCTGGTAGATCTGGGCCGTGGACGTGCCTTCGCTGGTCGCCACGAAGTAATACTTGACGTAGTCGGCTGCGTTGAAGGAATAACAGCTTCTTATCCCCGGGAAGTACAGCTGATCATAGATTGGCATTGAACCGTAACCGCACTGACCGGCAATGCTGTGAATATATGTCTCTGTCCTGATAAGCCGGAACTGATCTGGATCGAAGTCCGCATTCCCCACCGGCTGAACCCAGGCACCACCGTTCTGCCCAATCGTACCGAAATTGAAGCCAGCCACCGTTACCGTCAGTATATTGCCGACATGTACCTGGCCGTTGGCAGGATCAAGGGTCACTGTCCCTAACATCCTGTTGGCAGAGGCGCTGATGGTGCTCTGCGTGGTGTAGATGTGGCTACCCTGCACAGAGCAACCATCTGCATTGCCCGCCCATATCGTCATAGGATAGGTCTGTCCATCCGTAAGCGGGTATTTCAACATCCAGTACACAGTCCTCGATTCGCCCGGGGCTAGATCGACGATAAACCTGGTGGCATCGGCCACACTACCGAGCATGGACAGTCTCTGCCCATCGCTTCCCGCAGCGAATGTGCCCGGAGTGGTACCGTCACCGACATACATATACATATTGCTGGCCGTGGCGGCACCCGTGTTCGCGATTGTGGCATACGCCACGGCTACCTGTGGGCCGCTCCCCGGGTCGTTAGAATCCACCAGGAGATAAGGGTCGTTGAGGAGCGTCAGGCTCAGTGTGGTGGGACAGGCACCGAGAACTATGCCCGGTGGAAATAGTCCTATCCCGAGCGAAATGAGCAACGCAACCGTGATCAGTAAGGCAAGTATTCGGAACTTAGTCATCGAAGCAACCGTCCCTGCTGGTCACACCACGAGAACCAGCAAAATCGACCAGTGCAGATTATGCCACACAGCTATCGATGCGTCAACGGCATGCTCCGGCCTGCCGACTAATGCCACAAAGAGCCGCTCTGGAGATGGGGAAGTTGGCTTTGTCGACTGCATATGCTAGTTTATCTTCTGTCACATGGACCGCTGCATCATGCATGTCGACCTGGATGCCTTCTTCGTATCCGTGGAGCAGGCGCTTGATCCGGAGCTGAAGGGAAAGCCCGTCATCGTCGGAGGCGACCCCGACGGCCGGGGCGTGGTTACCTCCGCTTCCTATGAAGCGCGGCCTTTCGGAGTTCACGCGGGCATGCCCCTGTCCAGGGCACGCCGCCTCTGTCCCCGGGCAATCTTCATACGGGGCAACTACTCCCGCTACCAAGATGCCTCCTCCAGGTTCATGCAAGTCCTGGGCGATTTCTCTCCCGCTATCGAACCGCTGAGCCTCGATGAAGCCTACCTCGATGTTACTGGATGCGAAGGGCCTTACGGCTCTAGCCATCAGCTGGCCCTGGCTCTCAAAGCAAGAGTGCATGAAGAACTCAAGCACACAGCTTCGGCGGGCATAGCTACATGCAAGGTTGTGGCCAAGATCGCTTCAGCCCTGTGCAAGCCCGATGGGCTCCTGGAAATAGCACCGGGACAGGAACAGGTCTCTCTCAGTCCGATACCCATAGCCAGATTGCCGGGAGTAGGCCCGAAGACAGAGCAGACACTGAGAGAGATGGGGATAGCTACCATAGGAGAGTTGGCTGCGCTGCCTGTGCACCTTGTGCAGACACGTCTCGGAATGTCCGGGGTGGCAATCCACAGCCATGCCAGAGGAATAGACCTCAGGAAGATAGAGGCGCCAGGCGAAGCCAGGTCCATCAGTCAGGAGCTCACTTTTGCACGCGATACTCTGGACCGCCGCTTTCTTGAGGCCACGCTTGACGGACTATGCGAGGAGGTCTGTCGGCAACTCCGCAGCAAGAACATGAGGGCAAGATGCGTAGCTATACGGCTGAGATACGCTGATTTCAGGACCATTAGCCGGCAGACCACCTTAGAGGAGGCCAGCAGTGTTACGCAGGTGGTTTCTGCCGCAGCTGGGCAGTTACTGACTCAAGCCATAGCAGGAGAAGAAAAACCGATACGCCTGATAGGTATTCGAGTGTCAGGCCTGCTTGGCCAGGACAGACAACTCCCCCTGTTTAACTCCCCGATGGAAAAACCGGAGCATCTGGACAAAGCCATAGATAGAATCCGCAGCAAGTACGGCAGGGGAGCGATAAGGACAGGCAACGGCATTGCCCACGGCCGGCCTCAGACGTCATCCTGAGCGTAGATGGGATCCTCGGCTCCGAGTTCACAGCAGAAACCAGCGAACGCAGGCACCGACAGCAGGTGAAAGGCTCGCGGTTGTAAACCAAGCTTGCCTAAGATTCGGACTACCAAGTATAATTGACTGGCTCTGCTTGTAAGCAGGGCGGGAGGACAACATGCCGGACTACGCGTTCTTCAACGGGCGTTTTATGCCATTGCCCGAAGCCAAGATCGGAATCATGACGCACGCCCTCCACTACGGTACCGCCTGTTTCGAGGGTATCCGCGGTAACTGGGACAGCGAACAGAACCGGTTCTGCCTTTTCCGGATGGAAGACCACTATAAGCGTATGCTTGAAGGCTGTCATATCATTAAGATAAAGGTCCCCTACACTGTTGACGAGCTTTGCCGCCTGACCGGTGAACTGGTGGAGCACAGCGGCTACCGAGAAAACGTATATATCCGTCCCTTAGCCTACAAGAGCTCGGCAACCCTGGGCATCCGTGTCCACGAAGTGGACGATGATTTCTTCATCGCTGTGACAACCTTCCCTCCCTACCTGGACGCTGAGAACGGCGTCCGCTGCTGCGTCTCATCGTGGCGCCGTGTTGATGACACCATGGTCCCCCCTCGGGGCAAGATCTGCGGCATCTACGTGAACAGCGCGTTAGCCAAGACCGAGGCCCAGGAGAACGGCTTTGATGAGGCGATAGTGCTAACTCAGGACGGACATGTGTCCGAAGGCAGCGGTGAGAACCTCTTTCTTGTCCTAAAGGGCAAGCTGATAACCCCTCCATCATCCGACAACATACTTATGGGCATCACCAGAGACACGGTCATCCAACTGGCCAAAGACGAGCTGGGTGTGGATACTGTAGAAAGACAGGTAGACAGAAGCGAGCTCTACGTAGCCGACGAATGTTTCTTCACGGGAACTGCAGCCAACGTGGCCCCCATCCTGGAGATTGACCATCGCCTCATAGGCGGGGGCACGATCGGCCAGATGACCGCCAGATTACAGAAGCTGTTCACCGCAGTGACGCTGGGTAAGAATCCTAAGTACCCTCACTGGTATTATCTGCTATCCCCCAGAGCCCCGATACGATCGGGACATGGCCGGATCACTTAAACGGGAGTTGCCCGGGATTTACCTGTAAGGCCTTGAGCAGGTACAGGAGGCGGCAGCTTTGCTCCAGGACGACGGTGTAGTAATAGGCTTCTTCCAGCAGCTGGCTCACAGCAAAGCTCCCGTGACCGCGTATCAGGATCACACTGTGCTCTCGTATCAGCCTGGCTATGTCATCGGCAAGTTCTTCAAGCTTCACCGCTGTCTCGGCACTTAAGACAGGCACCCTGGGCAACAGAGTCTGCCCTTCTACATCACGGGGCACAATCTCTTCTTCCGTGAAAGACAGGGCAATAGCATACGGCGGATGAGCATGGACCACTGCCAGTGCTGAGGTGTTCTTGTAGATACACCGATGCACTTCCAGTTCAGTAGAAGCCAGCGGTGTAGCCCTGTTGTTCTTGTTTATGCCCGTCTCCACCAGGTCACCCTGCTGGATGGAGCCCAAGGGGCTGCCTCGATGAGTAATAACCAGATGTTCGCCCATCTTGACGCTGAGGTTGCCACCCTGGGCAGCGACCAGTCCCTGGGCAAACAGCCCCTGTCCTATGGCCTGAAACTGAGACAGCATTTCCAACACTTAAGTTGCCGGCGCAGCCAAGACCCACGCCCTGACTACCGCCACGGGAGGCAACTCAACAGCCATCGGTTACCAGTTGACCTACGTCTTGATCACCTTGGCGGTCAGGCGGGACTTGATTCTGGCCCCTTTGTTGCGATGAATGACCCCCTTACTCACTGCTCTGTCTATGCTGCTTACAGCCAGCGCCGCCTTATCCTGTGCCGACTCTTCTCCAGCCTCAGCGGAGCTTCTCGCTTTAGCTATATATGTCTTAACACTACGGCGCACCAGGCGGTTCCGAAGCCGTTTCCTCTCAGCTGCCCTGGCTGCCTTGCTATCGCGCTTACCAGTTGGCATCTATTCCTCCTTTCTCATTACGCTCACTACGTTCCACACCGAGTGGATTCTGGATATGATTTTGCTCAGTTGAGCGGCGTTTTTCACATCCAGGGTGAAGTAAAGCCTGACAGTGTCATCATGGTGGCTGTTCGTGCTAACCTCGCTAAGGTTCACGCCTTCCTCGGCTATGATAGCACTAATATCCCGAACAAGGCCAACTCTATCCCAGGCGTCCACCTGGACCGCCACGGGATAGACCTGCGTCACATCACCCCACTCCACCTTTATCAGCCTCTCTCTCTCCTCCTCATGGATAATATTGGGGCAATCGTTTCGGTGCACCGTGATACCTCGGCCTTGAGTGATATATCCGATGATCTTGTCCCCGGGCAGGGGGTGACAGCAGTTGGCCATGCGAGTAAGCAGGTCACCCACACCCAGAACCTTGATACTGGCAGGGCTTACCTTGCGCGGAGGCAGGACTTGAACCCTCTCCCGCGCAGGCTCCAGTTCTCCGCTGAGTCTGAGTGATATTTGAGCGGAGTTGATACTGCCGCTGCCCAGGGCAGCAAACAGGTCGTCTGCATCTTCATAGCCAAGCAGATGCGCCACCTTGTCAACGCCGGGCAAACCGATGCCCAGCCTCTTGAGCTCCCTGTCCCAAATCTGCTTGCCGGCTTCAATAGACTGGCTCCGCTCCTGCCTCTTAAACCATTGTCGCACCTTGTTCCGCGCATGGGACGTCTTAACATAGCCAAGTTCGGGATTGAGCCAGTCCAGGCTGGGCCCCTTATCTGCCTTGCTCGCCATGATCTCCACCACATCACCATTCCTGAGAGTGTAATTCAAGGGTTCCAGCTTCCCATTCACCTTCGCCCCAATACACCTGTATCCCAGGTCCGTGTGAATCCGAAAAGCAAAATCCAGGGGCGTGGCACCCCGGGGCAACTCCTTTATCTCCCCTTTGGGAGTATAGACAAAAACGCGGTCGACAAGGACATCGGTCTTGACCGACTCCAGGAACTCCTCGCTGTCAAGCTCTTCCTTCCAGCCCCCAAGCTGACGCAGCCAGGCTACTTCATCATAGAACTGGCGGCCGGCCTTCCCTTCCTTGTACAGCCAGTGCGCAGCTACACCATACTCATTTACGCGATGCATGTCATGGGTCCGGATCTGTATCTCTAGCGGCGTGGTACCCTGACACATCACAGTGGTATGCAGAGCCTGATAGCCGTTGTCCTTGGGGTTAGCAATGAAGTCGTCGAACTCCTCCGGTAGGGGTCGCCACAGACTGTGAATAACCCCCAATGCCTTATAGCAGTCTGAGACCGAGTTCACCAGCACTCGCAGGGCGAAGAGGTCATGGATATCACCGAAATCCTTGCCCTGCGCGTCATACTTGCCCATCTTCTGATATATGCTGTAGATATGCTTTGGCCGGCCTGAAACCCTGGCTTCTATGCCGGCTGAATCCAGTTCCTGCCGCAGTTTCTCACTGACCTCATTTATGTAGCCCTCCCGCTCGGCCCGCTTCCCTGCCACCAGGCGTGCAACCCGATGGTATGCACGCGGCTCCAGATAGCGAAAGGCCAAGTCCTCCAGCTGCCATTTGGCCTGCCTGACCCCCAAACGGTGTGCCAGCGGAGCATATATCTCCAGGGTCTCCTGAGCTATGGCCCGTCGCCTATCCGTTGGCAAAGCCCCCAAGGTACGCATATTGTGCAGCCTGTCCGCCAGTTTGATGAGGACCACCCGCAGGTCCTCAGCCGTAGCCAGCAGCATCTTCCTGAGATTCTCAGCCTGGACCTTCGACTTTGCTTCCCGGGTGCGACTCCGGCTTGTCAGCCTGTTCAGCTTGGTAACTCCGTCAACCAGTCTGGCTACTTCCGGGCCGAAGCTGGACTCGACCTCGTTCAATGGCACACCGCAGTCCTCGAGAACATCGTGAAGCAAAGCGGCAGCCAGGGTCTCGGCATCAAGATGAAAATCGACCAGGATCAGCGCCGTACTCAAGGGATGTTCGAGGAAGGGCTCTCCTGTCTTGCGCAGTTGTCCTTCGTGAGCTCTGGCAGCGAATTCGTAAGCGTCCCTGACCAGCGCTACCTTATCATCAGTCAGGTAAGCGCTGCTCTTATCTATGAGCGGGCTAGCATCCATCCGATTCATGATACTGCAACGACACTAGTAACGCAAATCAGGGTAGGTCGCTTGAGGCCTCAATTCGGGCCAGCTTTGCCAGTCAGTCCCTTGCGGTCATCGCCGTTCTCGCCGCTTTGCCATACCTGCCAATCGCTAACATAAGTATGGTAAACTAAGGACCTGCAAGGGGGATCTCTTTGTATAAGGCACCTCGAGGGACCTTCGATATTCTGCCCGATGAGTACGCCTACTGGGAACACGTAGAGGAAAGGGCCGCTTACCTGTGCCGGCTGCAGGGTTACCAACCATTGCGCATGCCCATATTCGAGGATGCACAGCTCTTCGCCAGAACCGTGGGCGGGGGGACCGATATCGTTGACAAGGAAATGTACATCTTCCGCGACAAGAGCGGGCATGAATTAGCTTTGCGGGCAGAGGGAACAGCCCCGGTGTGCCGTGCTTACCTGGAGCACGGCCTGTTCAACCTGCCCCAGCCCGTGAAGCTCTACTATATCGGGCCGGTCTTCAGGTATGAGCGTCCTCAGTCTGGAAGATACCGGCAGCATCACCAGTTCGGCTTTGAGGCCCTGGGCGAGGCCGATCCTGTTCTGGATGCCGAAGTAATAGAAATGGCCTACCGGTTCTTCCTCTCTTTAGGGCTAGACCGCGTCTCCATCCAGCTTAACAGCATCGGCTGTAAGCTTTGCCGACCAGGCTATCTGGAAGTGTTGAGGCAACACTATGCAAGCTTTACAGACCGTATCTGTCCCGACTGCCAAGGCAGGCTGACCAAGAACCCGCTACGCCTGCTCGACTGCAAGAAGGCGTCCTGCCAGGCCATAGCTGAGACCGCACCGAGACCGGCAGACCATCTATGCCCTGAGTGTCAGCTCCACTTCCGAAGCGTTCAGGAGTTCCTTGGGGCGTTACGCGTTCCTTTTCGACTTAACCACAGGCTAGTCCGTGGCCTGGACTACTACACCCGGACGGTGTTCGAGGTGGAACCCCAGTACAGGGGCGGGCAAAGCACACTGGGCGGAGGGGGGCGTTACGACGACCTCATCGAATCACTGGGGGGCAACCCTACTCCGGGAGTGGGCTTTGCGGCCGGGCTGGAGAGGATAATACTGAATTTGAAGAAGGGGGACATGCATATTCCCCCTTTACCGAAGCCTGTCGCCTTTGTCGCCCACCTAGGGGAAGACGCCAGAGTTGAGGCCCTTAAGCTTGCCGCCGAGCTTCGCAAAGCCGGCATTGCCACCGTCATGGCCACAGGCGACAAGAGTTTGAAGGCGCAGATGAGACAGGCCGATTCCTCAGGCAGCCGCTACGCCCTGATACTGGGAAAGCAAGAGATAACAGATGGCACCGTCATGGTGCGCGATATGGGCAGCGGAGACCAGAAGACCATTCCTCTAGCTGAAGCGGCGACGATGCTGACATCATCACGGAACCGGCGCCCAGAGTAGCACAGGCAGTGCCGTATATGGTATAATACAGCCAGTGCCTGCACCATCAATGACAAGTGGAACTGGTCCTTCCCGCCTGTCACCAGTTGTACCGTCACCTTCTGACATAGAATGATATGAACGCCCACGTGCGCCAGGATTATAGTGCCAAAGACATCCAGATCTTAGATGAAATCAGAGCCGTGCGCCTACGTCCTGGCATGTATATCGGGGGTACCGATCGCCACGGCTTACACCAGATCCTCTATGAGATCGTATACAACAGCATAGACGAAGCCATGGCTGGCTGCTGTGACATCATAGACATAACCATCCACCAGGACAACAGCGTTACCGTAACCGATAACGGACGCGGCATTCCCACAGATACGATCCCCGGAGAAGGCATCACAGCTCTGCAGGCAGTGATGACCCGCCTGCATGCCGGAGCCAAGTTCAGCAATCATGTCTATGGCGTATCGAGCGGCCTGCACGGCGTGGGCGCTTCCGTGGTAAATGCCTTGTCTTCATGGCTGAATGTTGAGGTCAAACGCCAGGGGAACATCTACCGCCAGGAGTACGAGCGAGGACTGCCCAAAGGCGATGTAGAGATCGCCGGCGATTCCACGGACACAGGCACCTCGATTACCTTTCTGGCCGACACGGAGATCTTCGAGGATATTGACTACGACTTCGACATGGCTTGTCAGAGACTGCGCGAGCTGGCCTACCTGAACAAGGGCGTGGCAATAGCTATCAGGGACAAGCGGACCGATCAGGAGAAGGCATTCTACTTCGATGGCGGAATAGCAAGCTTTGTCCGCCGGCTGAATAGAAACAGGCCCGTCATCCATCCCTATCCCATCTATATCTCCAGTATGATGAACAGCACCATCATTGAAGCAGCTCTACAATACAACGCTACCTTCTCTGAGTCGACCATTTCCTTCGCCAATTGCGTGAATACAAGAGACGGCGGTAGCCACCTTACCGGCTTCCGCTCAGCGTTGACCCGGGTCTTCAATGATTACGCACGGAACATCAAGTCCTTAAAGGATACCGACCCCAACTTGACCGGCGAAGATGTACGCGAGGGGGCAGTGGCCATCATTAGTGTAAAGCTGCCCCAACCTCAGTTTGAGGGGCAGACAAAGGCAAGGTTGGGGAATCCCGAAGTTAAGAGCCAGGTTGAATCGGCCGTAGCCAGCAGCCTGACGCTCTACCTGGAGCAGCACCCCAACGAAGCCAAGTCAATCATAGAGAAGTGCATGACTGCTGCCAGGGCCAGAGAGGCCGCACGTAAAGCTCGCGACCTCGTACTGAAGAGGACCGGTTTCGAGGCATCGACCCTGCCCGGCAAACTGGCCGAATGCTCCGATAAGGATCCGGCAAAGTGCGAGCTTTACCTCGTGGAGGGCCCCTCCGCCGGCGGTTCAGCCAAACAGGGCCGAGACCGCGGCTTTCAGGCCATTCTTCCCCTGAAGGGCAAGATACTTAATGTGGAGAAGGCTGCCAAAGACAAGATCATGGCCCATGACGAGCTGAGAGCCATTGTCACAGCGTTAAGAGCCAATACCGACGATCAGTTTGACGCCTCCAAACTGCGCTACCATAAGGTGATCATTATGACGGATGCCGATGTTGATGGCTCACATATCCGCACCTTACTGCTCACATTCTTTTATCGCCATATGATGGAGTTGATTAGCCAGGGCTACCTCTACATTGCTCAGCCACCCCTGTATCGCCTCAAGTCCGGCAAACAGGAGTTCTGGCTCTACTCCGACCAGGAGAAGGAAGAAAGGCTCAAGGGCCTGAGAGAAGACAAGGTAGAGATCCAGAGGTACAAAGGACTGGGGGAGATGAGCCCTGAACAGCTATGGGAGACAACCATGGATCCCGCCAGGAGGACCCTGCTCCAGGTCCAGATAGAGGACGCCATAGCCGCCGACCAGGCTTTTCATATGCTGATGGGCGACGAAGTCCTTCCGCGCAAGAGGTTCATCCAGGCCCACGCTCAGAGCGTAAAGAACCTCGATATCTAGCCGCCGACCGCAGCAGACGCTGCGCCGAATACCCTCCGGCTAGATCCCACGGGTGCCGTCACGTGCCAGCCGTCAGATACATCTGCTGTTCTCTTGCGTATTCTTCCACCGCAGCCGGCACCAGGTAACGAATCGACAACCCCCGGGCCATCCGCCGGCGAATGCCTGAAGAGCTGATACCGATCACAGGCATATCCAGCTCAATAACCCTATCCAGCAGCCCCGGTATCGACTTCTCTAAGTGTCTCAAGTCCCTTGAGCCCGATTCGTCGGCTTCACCAGCGGCAGGTCTGGGTGCAACTACCAGACTACATAGTTGAACTAAGCGCCTCGGTTCCTTCCACAGAGGGAGGTCGGCCAGTGTATCACGTCCCAGGATGAAGAAGAAGTCTGCTTCGCTGCCCATTTGCTCGCGCAGGGCGGTGATGGTGTCCACAGTGTAGGAGGGGCCGGGGCGTTCCACTTCCAGCTTACAGAGCTTGAAGTGGGGGTTATCAACTATGGCGCGGCGCACGATCTCCACCCTGTGAGTCGCTGGACTGATATCACGGTTTAGCTTAAGCCATGGCTGGCCCGCAGGCACAAAGAGAACCTCGTGGAAGCCCACCGTTATTCGCGCCTCCTCCGCGAGGATGAGATGCCCTAGGTGAATGGGGTCAAACGTGCCGCCAAGAACACCTATCTTCACTAGTCTACTTTATTGGCCGGGGACGGAACACGGCTCCCTGAGACTGTGCACTAGTATCGTTGCTCTGGCCCGCCTCCTCTACTATGGCCTTGGCCTTCGCAAGCAATTCTAACACAGCCTGGCCGCTAACTGCAGATATGTAGAAGACCGGCACCCCCAGCCGCGACAGGATTGGGACCAAGGCCTGCTTGACCTCGGGTAGGCGACCTTGAACCTCAGGCAAGTCTGTCTTACTCACAGCCAGCACCCTGGGCTTCCGCGATAAGTCTCCGTGCAACGCTATCTCCTCCTCCACGCTGCTGAAGTCCTCGACAACTGTCGCCGAACTGCCATCAAGCAGATAAATCAGGAGCCTGGTCCTCTCCACATGGCGTAGGAAGGAGTTTCCCAGCCCCTTGCCCAGGTGCGCGTCTTTGACAAGCCCGGGAATCTCCGCCACAACGTAGTCTCTCCTATCGTCCGTCACAACTCCCAGCACCGGGCGGCGGGTAGTAAAGGGGTAATCGGCTATCTCGGGCTTGGCTCTCGATACGGCAGACAGCAGAGTAGATCTCCCTGAATTGGGAGGACCAACTATACAGATGTCGGTCATTAGTTTCAGCTCAAGGAGGATGCGGCGCTCCTCTCCGAGTTTCCCCTTGCCGGCTATCTCAGGAGCCTGATTGACCGCAGTGGCGAAATGCGTATTACCCGGCCCGCCACGACCGCCCCTGGCCACAACGCAGGTCTGTTTCGGAGTCGTCAGGTCAGCCATGAGCACCTCCTCACCCGAATCACGCCGGTCAAGTACCATGGTGCCCACAGGCACTACAATAACCAGGTCCTCCCCTCCTCTGCCACGCCTCCGCCAACCCTCCCCTCGATGGCCATCCTCCGCCACAAGCTCGTGCTGCCGCGCCATCATGCTCAGGTCAGCTACATCGCTGCTCGCCGCCATCACGACACTCCCGCCATCTCCACCATCCCCGCCATCAGGGCCACCAAAAGGAACATACTTCTCCCTCCGAAAGCTGATACAGCCATCCCCACCACGCCCACCTCTAACTATGACGTGTGCTCTATCTAGCATAACTCCATAATCTAACATTTAACATATTCTTAATTCTATTGATTAAGCATTATTAGTAACTATTATGGCCAGTCCTGTCGTGGGCCGGGTGAGGAGTGGCACTGACCAGGGTCGAGAGGCGGTTGTGCACAGGATAAGCAACAACCTATCCACAGATGAAGGGTGTTTCTACACAGCCTGGTATGCTGCTCCAGAAGCTTGCTGTGCGTGAAGCTTCTCTCTTATGTCCGCTATGTGGCTGCAAAGCTTGGGGTCAACCCTTAGCTCGCTGGCTATTTTCTCGTAGCCATGAAGAATGGTAGCATGGTTTCTGCCGCCCAGAGCTCTGCCGATCTCGGTTAGCGGGCATTTCTGTTCCTCGCGCATAAGATACATGGCGACGTGTCGCGCAAGGGTGGTCATCCTGTCCCTTCTCCTGCTGATTAGCTCTTCCGCCGACAGATTGAAATGGTGGGCCACTGTGTGTAAGAGCAGCCTTATGTCTCGTTGATGGGTCGCACTTGTCAATAACCTGTTGACTGTCTGGGGGGTAATCCTGGATCCGCTCAATGTGGCGTGAGCGGTTAGATACACTAGTGCACCCTCAAGCTGGCGCACATTCTCGCATGCTTTCTCGGCCACAATGTGCAGCACTGCTTCCAGTTCTGGGGTCATCGCTGCCTCTGCTTTAGCCCGTAGAATGCTGAGACGGGTCTCGAAATCGGGTGGCTGTATCTCAGCGACGAGGCCTCCTTCAAGGCGCGACTTCAGCTTGTTGCTAAGTGGCTGCATGTCTTTGGGAGCACAGTCGCCAGTGATGACTATCTGACGGCCATTGTTGTATAGCTCGTTGAAGGTGTGAAAGAAGCATTGCAGGGTCTGTTTCTTGTCGATCAGGAAGTGCATATCGTCGACTAAGAAGACGTCGATACTTCTGAATTTGGTGCGGAACGCGTCGACCTTCTTGTCTCTCAGGGCCAGCACGAATTCATTAGCAAACTGCTCGGCGGTAACGTAAGCCGCCCGCAGCCCGCTGTTTGCCGTCAAATGCCCGATGGCGTGCAGCAAGTGGGTCTTCCCTTGTCCGGTGCTGCTGTGAATGAAGAGAGGGTTGTAGCTGTTTGCCGGCCGTTCGGCTACCTCCACGGCGGCGGCATAAGCCAGGCGGTTGGAATCGCTGACAACGAAATCATCGAAGGTATATCGGGGATTGAATCTGTGCTGCGTCGCCTTGCTGCTGGTGCCGCCGTCGGTCTGATGGGTCACAGGCCTGGCCGCTGCTTGCTCACCATTCCCGACCACGAACTTGACATCGGCATCCTCACCGATGATATCGACCAGGGTTTTCCTTACCAGAGGGTAAAGGCGCTTGGATAGCCATTCTGCTACAAAGATGTTAGGGACACCGATAATAAAGGTGCTGTCCTGGTAGGCGAGACCCTGGCTATCGCTGAGCCAGGTAGTGTAATTAGGCTTGCTGATCTGGATCTGCAGTTTGCCCAAAGCTGTCTTCCAGATCTCTTTCGCTGATTCCAATGTATCCCGGCTCCCGGCAGTAGCCAACCACACACGCGGCTGAGAAGAGTGGTGGGGTGAGGCCCAGAAGGTCAAAACTCCCCGCATATAGGATACCAAGTCGGGCGCAACCTTCGCTAGGCAATGTTTGACATAACCAGAGGATTACCAGAAAATAATCCGGCTATGAAGGTGCGGACCATTTTCATGGGCACTCCTCAATTTGCCGTGACCGTTCTGGAAGCCCTGCTCAGGAGTTCCTGCCAGCTACTAGCCGTTTGTACTCAGCCCGACAAAACGGCCGGCAGGAAGCGTCAGGCTGCCATTCCTCCGGTGAAGAAACTCGCCTTGGAGAGAGGAATACCAGTTATCCAACCCGGGACCTTCAGGTCAGGCGAGGTGGTCGAGAAGCTGCGCAGCTTTCAGCCGGAGCTGATAGTCGTGGCAGCCTTCGGTTATATTCTGCCGCCGGAAGTCCTTGCCCTGCCCGCATTTGGCTGCCTGAACGTCCACGCTTCGTTACTGCCACGGCACCGGGGCCCCTCTCCGGTAGCCAGTGCCATTCTGTGTGGTGACGTATTTACCGGCGTGACCATAATGCTGATGGATGCCGGGCTTGATACCGGCCCCATTCTGGCTCAGGAGCAGGTGGGCATTTCATCCACGGATGACACGGGATCGCTTAGCTCTAAGCTGGGCATGGTGGGTGCCGAGCTTCTGGTGCGAATTATGCCAGCGTGGGTTGCGGGCGAGATCAGACCGCAGTCCCAGGATGAGTCCCAGGCTACTTACAGCAAGTTGATAACCAGCGAGGACGGAGAAGTTGATTGGTGTCTCTCTGCGCTTGAGATCTGGCGGAGGATAAGGGCGTTAAGGCCCTGGCCGGGCTGTTATACGTGGTGGGGGCAGAAGCGACTCAAGATTCACGAAGCTGTCCCTCTCGCTAAGGCAGCGGGGGGCGCGGTAGGGGAAGTCATAGCCTTAGACGAGCGGCCGGGAGTCGGTGTCGTAACCGGGCAAGGTGTCCTCGGTCTTTGTCGAGTTCAGTTGGAGGGAAGGCGGGATATGCGGGCACCTGACTTCGTGCACGGGCGTAGGGATTTCCTGGGCTCAGTCCTGGGGCGCAGGTAACCGCGGTTGCCTGCGGTTACTGTGAGGGCATTCCGAAATGAACCGGGTACGACGGCGAGGTCCTTCTCTTAGTGCCGCAGTACTTGCGTCACCAGCAGGATTCTCCTGTTGTTAGTCACAAGGTGTCAAGCGCCAAGTTGTGCGCAGTGTGGGACCTAAGGATCGCTAAGATGCCAGGCGGTAGATGAGTATGGCGACGGCCTGTACGGCCAGCAGGGGAGGTAGAATGTACTTGTACACCTTAGCCAGGCTGGCTTCGAAGTATTGCGTCGACAGTATCAGGCAGAGGTGTACCGGCGAAAGCAGGACCCCCACATATCCGCTTGTATAGGCCAGCAGCAAGGCATAGCTATTGACTTCCGAACTGAGGGCTAAGAAGGGAACCAGCAGCGGCAGGCTGATGCCCACAAATCCCATGCTGATCCCTGTGGCGAAACCCATCAGGAAGGGTAGGGTGGCCAAGAGCGCAGTCGTGGGCAGCCCTATGCTTTGCATGTCGGAGAAAAGGATGTAGGCGGCCTGCGAGCCTTCTATTGTTGCCTTGTAGAGCATTAGGGCATAGAGCAGGAAAAGGATCTTGAGGTCTAGGCCGTACCTGAGTGCCAGTTTCATCTCCGGCCATCCGGGTTTCTGCTGGCAGGCCAGCAGGGCTAACGCAACGGGAAAGGCTATCACTGCATCCAGCCCCACCAGGACCAGCGTCACCACCAACAGGATCGGCCAGGAGGCCTGCAGAAGGTGACGCATTACCGTTTTCTTGGGAATCCTCTCTGCCGGTTCGCCCCCTTTGTTTGGCTTGAGCATCCGGAAGCTGTACACAGTTCCCAGTGCAGTGACCAGGGCTGTGATGGGGAGCAGTGTGAGCGTCACCGCAGAAAGCGGGACGGAAAGTATTATGCTTGTGGCTATGATGGCCGGATACAGTGGCATGGAAGTCTCCCATATATGCCTGAACCAGTAGTTTATGAACGTGATCCGTTCTGGGGTAAGGCCCATCCTGTCAGCCAGGTCCTTGAGAGCAGTAGCTGAGACGAGGGCTCCGGCCGGCATTGGCACCAGGCCTATAGTGGCAGGGACGAGATGCAGGGCAAGTCTGGGACTGAGCTTCTCCATCGTGCCAGCCAGGCTGGCAAGCAGGCCCTTAACTTCCATCAGTCGGCTCAAGGTCAGGGCACTGGCAACAACCGCCAACAATCTGAGAGTCTGGTAATCCAGCAAGGTGTGCCACATATGCTGGGGTACGGACTGAACCGGCATCAGCAGCAGTGAAACGGTGAGGCTTCCTGCGAAGATAGCCGGACCGGGATGGACCTTGAGCCGCAGGAGGACTAGAATGCCAGCGATCGAGGCCAGCAGGGCCAGGGATGGGCTCAACATTTCAGCGCCCCTTACTCATGCGATCAGCGGGTGCTTGTACATAAGCGATACGAAGGTTTGCGGAAACCTGGCTCCTCCGATGTCCACCTGCCTGGAAGTATGAACCGGGACCAGGTGTCTCTGGGTCTGAGCGGCTGCTCGAAGACCGTCGCCTCAGGGTTTGCCGCATGCCTAGTGCCAGATTATACGCCGTTGAATTCGCCATGGCAAAGGCACCGGCCCGGCGCATATCGGCCTGAATAGCGTTGAGGGGCTAGTGGAAACCGAGCCAGGTAGTGATGGCGTCCACAGGCTCACGCCCGGTTTCTAGCCTGTTGGCCGGGAAATCCCAGTCGGGGTAGCCAATAGCGATGGCAGCTATTATGCGCTTGGACTCCTCTATGCTGGCATGGCTTCTCAGCACCTGAGGATAGGCTACACCCTGGTCTTCAATGCAGGTACCCAGGCCGAAGTGCAGCGCCGCGAGGCAGATAGTCTGTATTACAGCGCCGATATCAAGGAGTGGCCCGCTTTCGCTCAGGGAGCGGTCGCAGCAGACGATAATCACCCCTGGCGCATCGAAGTAACGGAATCCTCGCTCCATCCATTTTGCCCTTTTCTCTTTGTCCTCCCTCGGTATGTCCATGAGCTGGAAAAGCTGCTTGGCGAGGGTTATCTGGCGCTGCCGGTAGACGCTGTCCATCGGCCAGCTAACAACAGTATGCTCGGGATCGGGAGACACTCCGGAACTGAGTAGTTCGACATTGCCCCGTTTGATATTCTCCAGGACATCACCCGTGAGTACGGTGAACTCCCAGGGTTGCGTGTTCATCGCTGACGGAGCGCGGCAGGCCAGTTCCAGGACTTGCTCCAGGACCTGTCTGGGCACAGGGTCAGGCTTGTAGCACCTTATGCTCTTGCGCTTTCTTACTGCTTCGATGAGGTCCATGAGTTTGCTCCTTTCCGTTACAGCGCGATCCGGCACCGCACTGTCAGGCTATCGGATTCTGGCTCCCGGGGTGGGCAGGCGTTGTTGTGATGGCCAAGGCCTGAGTCCAGCATGCAACTCCACCTGGCCTTTCGGTCGTACGGGCTGGTTAAATGGGGTCTGATTCGTAAATCCTTTCCTCCGCCAGCTCTGCCTCCGTGAGCGAAACATCGCCTTCAATATCCCTGCCCTCGATGCCCCTGGCCAGGATCTCCTTATAGTATTCATGCTGTATGATCAGGTTCATGATCTCGTTGCTGCCGGTCCAGATCATGATAAGCCTGGCTTCCCTGAGTGCCCGTTCCACCGGGTAGACGTGAGTGTAACCAATACCGCCCAGAATCTGCATGGCATCGTTCACTACCTCCCAGAACGTCTGGGTGGAAAACTTCTTCACCTCCGAGACCAGTCTTCTTTGATAGCCTGCAGTACCTACCCCGTCATCTATGGTCCTGGCCACGGCGTATGCAAAAGCGCTGGCGGCATCGAGCTTGGTAATGCAGTCGGCGATCTTAAAGCTCACTCCTTCGAAACTCCTGATGGTCTGGCCGAAGGCCTTCCTCTTGTTGGCATAACGGGCGGCCAGTTCCAGAATGGCCCGGGAGCCACCCACTCCGCCGGAGAGCAGCCTTTCCGGCACCATCAGCTTATAGAATATCTTTGACCCTTCGTTCTCCTTGCCCAGGAGGTTCTCCTCCGGCACCGGCACATCTCGGAAGACCAGTCTACCTGTGCCTGTGCCTCGGCAACCCATCAGGCCGTACACATGCTTGACCTCCACGCCCATGTCCCTTTCAACGATGAAGGCGCTGAGGGAGTCGCGACCGGCTCCCGGGTTGGTCACGGCAAAGACAAGGAAGAAGTCGGCGCCTTCCGAACCGACGACAAATCTCTTCTGTCCGGTCAAGTAATAGCGGTCTCCCCTCTTTCGAGCCACGGTCGTGGCGCCGAAGAAGTCGGAGCCGCCTCTTGGCTCGGTGAGTGCCTCGCCAGCCCACTTTGTGCCGGCGATCAGTGGCCTCAGGTACCTCTCTTTCTGAGCCTCGGTTCCAAACACGTTGAGGCCTTCCCCAACGATGGAGGTAACTGATACCAGGCAGGCAAAAGGTACTCCCAGCTTGTTCACCTCTCCAATCTCGATGATCTCATCAACCCATTTCAGGCCTCTGCCGCCGTATTTCTCAGGGAACCGGATGCCCAGCAGGTTTCTCCTGCCGGCTTCTCTTACGAATTCGTAAGGGAACTCGACCTTATCGGCATCCATGTCCAGTATGAGCTGCCGGGGTATGCTCTTGACCAGCTCCTGGGCCTCCTTTCTGAGCTTCCTGCGCTCTTCAGTTAGAAAAACCTCTAGCATTGCTCCCTCCTTTCCGGGCTCACAAGCACCAGGGCGCCAACAGGGCAAATGGCCACGCACTCGGCACAGTCCTGACAACTGGACCTGCCTATGGGCTCATCTCCAAACGTGGTAACTATCCTGTGGAAACCACGGTAAGCAAAGCCAATAACCCCCTTGCCCAGCTTCTCCTGACATACCCACACGCACTTGCCGCAGAGAACACATTTATTGGGATCATAGACGAACAGAGGACTGCTGGAATCGACGGGTAACTCAGGCAGTATCTTCCTGAACCGTTTTGTGTTGAGCTTCACGCCGAGGTGCTTGGCTATCCTCTGGAGTTCGCAGGAACCGCTCTTGGGACAGTGCTGGCAATCCACGGGGTGGCTGGCCAGCAGCAATTCCAGGGCGGTGCGGGATAGCCTCAGCGCCTCTGCACCTCTGGTATTGACCACCATTCCTTCCGCCACAGGCGTTGTACAGGCTGTAACCGGTATGTCCTTGCCTTCTATCTCCACAAAGCAGAGGCGACAGGCAGCAGAAGGCTCGCTCTTCTCCCTGATGGCGCAGAGGTTGGGGATGTAAACGCCGTTATCCAAGGCTGCCCACAGGATCTTTTGTTGCCGGGCAGCCCGTACTGTCTTACCATCAATGGTCAAAGAGACGGTCTTAGGTTTTGCCAGTGCCTTCCCCTTTATTCTCTCGCTCAGAGAGAGGCAGACCTACCGGAGAGGTCGTCTTCCCGGTCCTATTGTTCCCTAGAACAGCCCCTCCACTTTTCCGGTCCTGGTGTCGACATCTACCCTTCTGAAGGCCGGATCGGAGCTGGTCCCCGGCATGAGGCTGATTGTCCCCGCGCAGGGGCAGAGGAATTTGGCCCCGGAATAGATCAGCACGTCGCGAATGGGCAGGATCCAGCCTTTGGGGACGCCCTTAAGCGTCGGATCGTGCGTCAAACTCAGATGGGTCTTGACCATCATGGTAGCGTAATCGTTGTATTTGGAGTCGGCCTCAAGCATCTTGGCCTTGGCTTCAGCGTCGGGAGTCCATGCCACGCCGTCTGCTCCGTAGACTACTTTGGCAATCTTGTCCACCCGCTCTCGCAGCTTCATTTCGGAGGGGTAAAGGAACTTGAAGTCGTTCTTCTCCTCGCACGCCTCCTTGACCGTGTCGGCCAGTTCTAAGGCACCGTCACCGCCCTTAAGCCAGTGCTCGCTGAGGGCGCAGCGTGCCCCAGCCGCCTCGGCTGCCTTGCGCACCATGGCAATCTCTTCCTTGGTATCGGTGTGGAAGGAGTTGATACATACCACCGGGTTGATGCCTGAGGTCCTGATAGTATTGATGTGGTGCAGCATATTGGGGATGCCCTTCTCAAGTAGCCCCAGGTCTTCCTTGGTATAGGACTCGGGGAGGGGCCGGCCAGCTACCACAGTCGGTCCGCCACCGTGCATCTTCAAGGCCCTGACCGTGGTGGTCAGTACCGAGACATGCGGCTTGAGACCGCTGAGGCGGCATTTGACATTCCAGAACTTCTCAAACCCGATATCTGCCGCAAAGCCGCTCTCGGTGACATGATAGTCAAACATCTTCAGCGCCATGCGGTCGCCGATGATGGAAGACTGTCCTACGGCTATGTTGGCAAAGGGACCGGCATGCACGAGGCAAGGCTGATACTCCGCCGTGCACATCAAGGTGGGGTTGATGGTGTTGCGCATCCAGGCCGTCATGGCGCCTCCTACTTCGAGATCGCCGGTAGTGATGGGCTTACCGTCCCTATCAAATGCCACGGTGATGTCATCCATCCTTCGACGCAGGTCTGCCAGGTCAGTGACGATGGAGAGCATGGCCATAAGCTCTGAACTCACGGCGATACCGAACTTGGACTGCATTGTGTAGCCGTCCATGCGCCCGCCAAGGCCTATTACGATGTTCCTCAAGCTCTGGGCACAGAAGTCTATTATCCAGCCCATCTCCACCCTTGTCGGGTCAATGTTGAGGCGGCGCATCCTCGTGCGCTTGGCCAGCTCTTCGTCATCGTAGTTGCGCTCGTGCTGCATCCTGGAAGTCAGCGCCACCATGGCCAGATTGTGGGCATTCATTATGTCGTTGATGTCACCGGTGAGTCCCAGAGAGAACTCGGTCATGGGAATGAGCAGCGCATTGCCTCCACCGGCAGCGGTACCCTTGATGTTCATACTCGGGCCACCGGAAGGCTGACGTATGCATCCGCCCACATTCCAACCCCGCTTGCCCATGCCTTCCAGGATACCCATGGTGGTCGTCGTCTTTCCCTCGCCCAGAGGAGTGGGCGTAATCGCTGTTACCTCGATGTACTTGCCGTCCGGCCTACCCTTGAGGCGCTCGATAACCTTCAGGAAATCAAGCCTGCACAGCCTCCCGTGCGGAATAACCTCGTCCTTTTGCAGGTTCAGCCTTTCCCGCCACTCATCAGGGGTGGGCATGTTTTCCTCGGCGGCTTCTGAGATCTGCCAGTCCTTCATCTTTGTGGCGTCATAAGCCATAATGTCCTCCCTTTCGATTTCTCGCTCTGCTATTTTCCCATACGCTCGGCCCTGCGCTCAGCTGCTACCACCGTGTTGACCATAAGCATGGTGATGGTCATGGGGCCTACACCTCCCGGCACCGGGGTAATGGCGCTGGCTTTCTCCTTGACCGTCTCGAACTCCACGTCGCCTCTGAGATCAGGGACCTGCTTGTTGGGGTCAGCCTTGCTGGGCTTCCACCCCACTCGGTTCACGCCCACATCGATGACAACGGCACCTTCCCTTACCATGTCCGCCTTAATGACCTCCGGAGATCCCATGGCGGCAACTAGAATGTCTGCCTGCCTGGTGATCTCGCCCATGTTCTTAGTTCCGGTGTGGACCACGGTCACGGTGGCATTGGCCCGCTTGTTCTTCTGCACCAGCATGGCCATGAGCGGTTTGCCCACTATGTTGCTCCTGCCACATATGACAACGTGTTTGCCGTCGGGGGGGTTGCCGCTCCGGATCATCAACTCCACTGCACCGTGAGGCGTGCAGGGCATGAAATACGGATCCCCGATGAGCATCTTGCCCACGTTGACAGGGTGGAAACCGTCCACATCCTTGGCTGGGTCGATGAGATTGAGCACCTTACTGCCATCGATGTGCTTGGGCAGCGGTAGTTGTACCAGTATGCCGTCGACGTGTTCTGCTCTGTTCATCTCCTCCACTTTGGATATCAGTTCTTTCTCAGAGGCGCTCTCAATCAGGACTACAGTTTCCGACCACACGCCTATCTCGTCTGCCGCCTTCTCCTTGCCTGAGACATAGGAAACAGATGCAGGGTCTTCTCCCACGCGAATCATGACCAGGCCGGGTGTTACCCCTTTTTGCTTTAGCCTGGCCACGCGCTCCGCAAGCTCAGCCCTGATCTCCTTCGCTACCTCGGTTCCAGATATGATCTTTGCCGTCATCTAGACCTCCTTTCTCAATTCGGCGGTTGCGGGTCGATGATAGCTCCCGGTTCACCGGCGCTAATGCGGGCCGCAAGGTCCTTAACGGCACCGATGACCGCTTGGCTTGAACTGCTGAGAGGAATATTGCCCAGGCCAGCCTCTATCACGGTGTGGTCGTAGGGAATAAAGCCCACAAACTCGAAATCCGGCATGGCCGCCAGCAGGAATTCTTGGTCCTGGTGGCCGCGGACCTTGTTAGCCACAACTTTGATGCGCTGCAGGCCTATATCGTTTGCCAGTTGTCTTATCCTGTAGGCTGTGTCCACACTCCCCTTACCGGGCTCCACCACCACGATCAGCTCGTCCACGGCCTTTGCCGTGGCACGCCCCAAATGCTCTACTCCGGCTTCCATATCCATTATGACCACCTCGTCCCTCCGCAGGAGTATGTGGGCGACGAGGGCTTCCAGTAAGGCGTTCTCGGGACAATAACAGCCACTACCGCCCTTCTTCAGCCGGCCCATCACCATTAGCCTGATTCCATCATGCTCCGCCCAGTGCTTTTCCGGTACGTCATCAACCCTGGGGTTCAATTTGAAGTAAGGGGCTGCCTGGCCAGGACGCACCCCTGTCCTCTCTTCAATGAGGTCTCCCATCTCAGATATGGGGGTTATCCGCTCCGGGTCGGGAAATCCCAGAGCGCCTGCCAGGGTAGCATTGGGGTCTGCATCTATGGCTAGAACGGTGTAGCCAGAGTCGCTAAGTATTCTGGAAAGGAGCGCCACCAGCATGGTCTTGCCTACCCCTCCCTTACCGCTAACGGCGATTTTCATTCCAGAGCGAGGAATTGTAACTTATGTTGAGGATGCAAATCAACCGGCGGTCAGAAAATGTCTTACAGGTGACTGCGCACGAACGCCGTGGGCAGCTGGTCGGACGGGTCAAAGCGCTTGTGGCCTTGACAGTACGGGGGGTGGTTAAGATACCATGTGCTATGGGCTGCAGTTCCTGGAAGGAGCATCCCTCAACCATCAGAAGCGGGGGTGATATATGAGGTGAGCAGTTAGACTGTAGGGACAGCATGGCGGGGGAGGGGGTTGTGAACAGGCCTGCCGATTTCCTATCTAATGAACGCTGAAGAGAAGGAGGTGAAGAGATGCGCAAATCAATCCTTAGTTGTCTGGCAATAGCCCTGGTCCTTGCCCTCGGGCTGGCGGGGTTGGGGTGCCCGGAGGATGAGGTACCCGAACCTGGAATAACCAAGATCACGGTAGGATGCAAGGAATTCACGGAGCAGTTTCTTATCGGTGAGATGATGGCCCAGCTTCTGGAGGCCCGTCTGGAGGGCATCGAGGTCGAGTTGAGAGACGGTCTCACCAGTGCAACGCTCAGGGACGGCATTGAGTCCGGTGAGCTTGATGTCATTGCCGAGTATACCGGGACGGCCTGGATGGTTCATTTCGGCGAGGAATATGTGCCGGGGTGGGACAATGGCGACATCTACGAATTCGTGAAGGAGAGAGACGAGGAAGAACACGACATAATCTGGCTGGACCCCATCTGGAACAACAACACCTATGCCTTTGCCTCGTGGCCCGAGTTCGTGGGAGAGCACGAACTTGTGACGCTCTCCGACCTGGCCGCGCTCTACCGGGAGATGGAGGGGAAGATCTACACGTCCATTACCGACGAATGGGATGTTCGTCCTGACGGGCGAGCGGCGTTTGAGGAGCATTATGACTTCACGTACGATCCCGAGTACTTGGTTGTGGTGACGGCAGGGCTGACCCTGTCAGCTCTGAAAGAGGAGGAGGTTGACGTGGGGATGGTGTTTGCCACCGATTCCTGGATGGCCGAGCTCGGCTGGCACGTATATCAGGACGACCTGTCTTTCTTCCCGCCCTACGATATGACGCCCTCGGTGAGGAAAGAGGTCCTGGATGAATTGCCCGAGATTGCTACTATCCTCAACGAGCTGGTGGCGACCTTCCCCGGCGGTGGCCAGTCGGCAACGCCCGAGCTGGTGGGTGAGGCACAGGCAGTGTGGCAGGACCTCAATCACAAGGTGGACTTCGAGGAGATGTGGCCCGATGAAGTTGCTGAGTGGTGGTTGCAGCAGAACGGACTGATCTAGGAGCAGTGCGCCGGTTGGGTAGGGCGCTACTCTGAGTATCCGTGGCAGGCCTGATCGACCCCCTTCCTCAGGAATATTAGGATGAGAGATGCCTGGCAAATCCTGGTCACACGGCCGGATGTGGTACTGGACAGGACCCTCCAACACCTTCAGATGGTCGGTATTGCCTGTGCCATAGCAGTGGCTGTCGGTGTGCCGCTGGGAATCTACATCAGCGGTAAGGGCAGACGTAAGGAGGCCATTGCCGATGCCGTCCTTTATGTCGCCGAGATAGCCATGACCGTTCCCAGCATAGCCCTGTTCGGGTTTCTGATGGCCATTCTTAGCAGTCTGAATTTGCCTGTTCTGGGCTTCCTTCCGGCCATCATTGCGCTCATCGTCTATGCCCAGCTACCTATACTGCGCAACACCTACACCGCTATTCGCAGTGTCGACCCGGCCATAATTGAGGCGGGGCGCGGTATGGGAATGAGCGAAACACAGCTCCTCCTTAAGGTCAAGTTGCCCCTGGCCTTTCCGGTTATAATGGCCGGTTTGAGAACGTCGGTCGTAGCGACCATTGCCATTGCCGCTATTGCCGCTCTTATCGGCGCGGGTGGATTGGGGTGGTTCATATGGTGGGGCCTGAGACAGACCCGAATGGGCCTCATCATTGTGGGCGCGGTTACCGTCGCCATCATGGGCATCGCGTTCGACGTTCTCATGCACCGGGTGGAGAGATGGGTTACCCCCAAGGGTTTGAGGAGGAGGACGAAGTCATGATAAAGCTGGACAGGGTGAGCAAGGTCTATCCCGACGGGACCCGGGCGGTGACAGAGGTTAGCTTTGAGGTGACTGACGGCGAACTGTGTGTACTGCTGGGTCCCTCGGGTTGCGGCAAGACCACCACCATGAAGATGATAAACCGCCTTATCCCCGTTACCGCCGGGGAGATATATATCGATGGCAGAAATACCAGTGAGATAGACGAGAACGAGTTGCGAAGGAGTATTGGCTATGCCATTCAGGATATAGGCCTCTTCCCCCATATGACTGTGCAGCAGAACATAGAGACGGTGCCTGTGCTAAAGGGCTGGTCCAAAGCGGAGCGGGCGAAGAGGGCGCAGGAACTACTCGAGCTGATGGGAATGGCCCCGGGGGAGTTTAAGGACAAATACCCCAGCGAGCTCTCCGGTGGCCAGCGCCAGCGGGTGGGAGTGGCCCGATGCCTGGGGGCCGACCCTGCAATTCTGCTGATGGATGAGCCCTTTGGAGCTATTGACCCCATAACCAGGATGAGACTCCAGGGAGAGTTCCTGAAGATACAGGATGTGCTAAAGAAGACCATCATATTCGTGACCCATGACATCTATGAGGCGATCAAGATGGGGGACAAGATAGCCTTGATGAACCAGGGACGCCTGGTGCAGTATAGTACCCCCGCCGAGATGCTTTACAGACCTGAAAACGAGTTCGTAGAAAATTTCGTGGGCGCCGACCGTGCTCTTAAAGGACTACAGTTGCTGCGTGTGAGGGAGATCATGACGGACTCCGCGCCCATCGCAAGGGAGGACGAGACGGCAGAAGCTGTTCGAGCCAGGATGGACCGCGAGGGAATGGACTGGTTGCCGATGGTTGATAGCAGTGGAAGGTTGCTGGGTGGCCTTAGCCAGCCGGACCTGATTGGGCAGGCCAGCGTCAGGGAGGTTATCAGCCCCTCTGTCACGGCGCCGGTGGATGCCGTCCTAAATGAAGCCATCTCCCTCATGTTGAGCAGCGGGCTGAATAACCTGGCTGTGGTAGACCGCGACAACAGGCTGGTGGGCGTGTTGAGCTTTGACGCCATACGTGAGGCATTGGCCAGTATCGGTCAGAGGGGAGAAGGCGAATGAGGAGATGGATTATCTTCATTTCCTTCATGGTTGTTGCTGTCGGGCTTACAATCTGGGTCACGGAGATGGAGATGATAGGGATCCACCATATGCGGACATATGCGGACATCCTGAGGGAAACCCGGATCCATCTCCTGAACTTGGTGTTCCCGTCGGTGCTCATAGCCACCCTCATTGCCGTAGCCTTAGGAGTCCTGATCACTCGTTCCGGTCTTAAGGGGCTGGCCGCACCGATAATGGGCATCGTCAGCGCGGCCATGGCCGTCCCCAGCATGGCTGTATTGGCCATTATGGTCCCTATTCTTGCTACCCCCTTTTTCAGGTCTCTGGGCCTTAGGCCCTTCGGCACCGATCCCGCGCTGATCGCCCTGGTCGTTTGGGGCGTGCTTCCCATCCTGCGTAATACATATGCCGGTATCAACAACATCAGGCCGGGAGTCCTGGAAGCCGCCCAGGGGATGGGAATGACCCGGGGGCAAATCGCTCGAAGGATAGAATTGCCTCTGGCCCTGCCTGTAATAATGGCCGGAATAAGGGTCACTACCGTCATACTCGTAGGCACGGCAGCCCTGGCCGCCGTGGTCGGCGCCGCAGGCCTGGGTCGCATCATAATGGCAGGCGTGGTTAACAGGGTGCCATTACTGACACTGCAGGGAGCTGCTCCCACGGCAGCCCTGGCCATCATTCTCAGTACGGTATTGGGATACGTGGAGAGGAGGGTGACCCCGCGAGGGGTGAGGGTGGAGACTGCGTTCTGACGGGGTCATGAGGCTCTCGCTGCATGTGGAATGCTCCCGCCTTTCCTGCCGGCACCCTGTGATTGTGTAGTGCCTTTTTCAGCCGCGCTCTACCGAAGCGTTTCAGCAGCCGTTATTTGCTATCATTGCCTGGCCCATGCTTGTATTGGTACAATTAGGTCGGCTGTTTGGTGTCGTTTATACTGTGAAGTGGCGTGGGCCAGGCGGGGCCAGATAGCGCGGATGGCCGGGCCGGTTTCCAGGGGGATAAGTTGGCGATGATTATCGTGGGTGAGAAGATCAACACCAGTCGACAGAGCATTGAAGACGCCGTCACGAGGCGTGATGAGGCGTTCATTGCCGCGATGGCGCGGGAGCAGGCTGAGGCTGGAGCTCATTACATTGATGTCAACGCCGGGACTTTCGTCGACCAGGAAACCGATTGCCTCTGCTGGCTGACCGAGACGGTGCAAAAGGAAGTGTCTCTGCCGTTGAGCCTGGATAGCCCCAGTCCCGAAGCCCTATCCCGGGCGATGAAGCTTCACAAGGGCGAGCCGATGATCAACTCCGTCTCCCTCGAGGAGGAGCGATTTGAATCACTTCTGCCGGTGATCACCAGTCAACCTTGCTCTGTAGTGGCCCTTTGCATGGCTAGAACTGCGATGCCCGTTACCACCGAGGAGAGGGTTGAGGTGGGTGCGGAGCTTATCAATAAGCTCACCGGCAAAGGATTTCCCCGTGAGAAGATCTACGTAGACCCCCTGATACAGCCCGTATCTGTGAATACGAACATGGGGGTTGCCGCCCTGGGCGCCATCAGGAGAATAATGGATGAATTCCCGGGCGTAAACACCATTTGTGGCCTGTCCAACATCTCCTTCGGTCTTCCGCAGCGCCGTCTGATCAACCGCAACTTCCTGGCTCTCTGTATTGCCCACGGTTTGTCCGCGGTGATATTGGACCCGACTGACCGGCAGCTCATGGCCACCCTGTTTGCCGTGGAGATGCTCCTGGGACGGGATGAGTATTGCGGGAATTTCATTGACGCCTATCAGGATGGTCGTATAGCCGGCGGTTAGTCCGGCATCAATGTCTGCATCTGCAGCCAGCGTAAGGAGGGTGAGAATGAGCGATTTCAAGGCATTATCTGAAGCGATTGGCAAAGGCGACATCAACATGGCCGTGGCCGAGACACAGCGCGCTCTGGATGAAGGCGTAGGTGCGCAGGAAATCCTGAACGAGGGGCTTATCGCTACCATGAATGAAGTGGGCGATAGGTTTTCCAGCGGACTGATATTCGTCCCCCAGATGCTGCGCTCTGCTAGGGCAATGCAGGAATGCACGAAGCTACTCAAGCCCTACTTCCAGGAGGGTGACGTGGTCTCCAAGGGGAAAGTGCTCATAGGAACTGTCAAGGGCGATTTGCACGATATCGGCAAGAACCTCGTTTCCATGATGATGGAGGGTGCTGGATTCACAATCGTAGACCTTGGCGTAGATGTTCCTCCGGAGCACTTCGTTGATAAGGTGAAAGAGGTGAAACCAGATATAGTGGGTATGTCGGCGCTGCTTTCTACTACCATGCCAGCTATGGCCGATACTATCCAGGCCCTGCAGCAAGCCAGAGTGAGGAGAAAGGTCAAGGTGATGATTGGAGGGGCACCGGTTACGGAGAAGTATGCCCAGAAGATAGGCGCCGACTCTTACGCATCTGATGCTGGCTCTGCTGTGAGCAAGGCCAAGGCACTGCTGGGCATTAGCTGACACTAGTCAAGGAGTGTGGCATGAAAAGATCTGAAGCTTTCACCTTTCAACCCCGGCTCAAAGTCCTGAACCGTGAACAGGCATGGGCAATCCACGAGGCCGCGTTAGAGATTCTGCAAAATACCGGCTTCAAGATGGAGCACACCGGGGCATTGGGCATGCTGGTCGATGCAGGGGCTCAGGTTGCCGATGGCGGCTGGGTCAAGCTCCCTGCCGCCGTAGTGGAAGAGGCTATGAAATCGGCCCCTCGGCAGATCGACCTCTACGACCAGCATGGTAATCCGGCAATGTGTCTTGCGAACGGCAACTCATTCTATGGAACCGGCTCTGATGCCACCTTCACCCACGACCTGGAAACTGGCCAGCGCAGGCGGGCCGTCCTGGGGGATGTGGCCAACTTCGCCCGGCTGGTGGACGGACTGCAGAACATGGCATTTGCCATGTCCATGGGTAATCCCGAGGACGTCCCCATCGAGGATATCTACATCTATGTCTTTGCCGAGATGGTCAAGAACACCAGCAAACCGATCGTATTCATTGCCGATAGCGGCCGGGACATTGCCAGGATATATGATATTGCCTGCCAGGTAGCGGCAGGTGGGGAGAACCTTCAACGCAGGCCGTTTCTGCTCAACTACTCGGAGGCCATAAGTCCGCTGCGTTTCCCGCAGAACGTCATGGAGAAGCTCATTTTCTGTGCCGAGCACAGAGTACCCATTTGCCTTCCCTCGGGATCCAATGCCGGTGGCGGAGCCCCGGTCACACCTGCCGGGGCCATGGCAATGGGAATTGCCGAGAATCTGGTGGGACTCACTGTGCACCAGTTGGCCGGGAAAGGCGCCCCCTTCCTGTTTGGCCCCAACGCCAGTGTCCTGGACATGAAGTCCGCTGTTGTCTCGTATGGCTGTCCTGAATGGAGTCTCACGCAGGCAGCGCTTGCCGACATGCGTGATGAGATCTACGGTTTGCCGATATGGGCGTTCGCCGGGGCCTCGGATGCCAAGGTTATGGATGCCCAAGCCGGAGCTGAGGCCATGTTTTCCATCATCACGGCCATGCTCTCCGGAGCTAACCTGATTCACGATGTGGGTTTCCTGGAATACGGGAACACCTCTTCGCTGGAGATGGTGACCATGGCCGATGAGCTGGTGGCGATGAGTCGCTTCTTCAGCCGGGGGATTCCGGTCAATGAGGCAACGCTGGCGCTCGAAGCGATAGCAAGAGTGGCGAAGGGTGGGCCTGGCTCTATCTTTCTTATGGATGACCACACCTTCCAGCACTTCATGGAAGCCCAGTTCCTGCCCAGGCTACTGGACCGCTCCCGCTATGACTCGTGGGAGCAGGCGGGGGCGACGGAGCTGTATCAACGCTGTAACGCTGAGGCAAAAAGGATCATCTCGGGGCATCAGGTGAGCGCCAAGTCAGAAGACGTGCTGGGGCAAATCGAACGAATTCTTCACGCCAAGTGACCGGAGTTCGACCATGGGAATAGCGCTGCCTTATTACAGACCGCTGACGCATACGGACGTAGAGGCCATCGACCAGACAGCACGCCGGATACTGGAATGCGTTGGTATCAGGGTCAATGACAGCGCCTACCTGGACACATTGAAGAAGGCGGGGGCCAGCGTCGATTATGAAGAACAGAGGGTGCGGTTTTCCGGGGACTGGCTCGATGCAGTACTGAATCGAGCGCCGCGCCGCTTCACGCTCTATTCACGGGACGGCAGAAACGACCTGGATTTAGGGGAAGGTGGGGTCTACTTCGCCAATGGGGGCCGTGTGTTCCGTATCCTGGATATGAGAACAGGCGGGTACCGTCTTACCATGCTCAGGGATATAGCGAACACTGCCACCCTGGTGGAACACCTGGACCGCATTCGTTTCTACGTCATTGCCTGCCAGGTTCACGATCTGGAGCCTCAGAACTACCATTTGAACGACTTCTATCATGCCTTCAACCATACAACGAAGCATGTGATGGGGGGCTGCGATAACCTGGAAGGTGTAAGGCAGATGTGGGAGGTGGCCAGCGCGATCGCCGGCGGAGAAGACAGACTCAGGGGAAAGCCCTTCGTTTCCGTAATCACGAACCCGATAAGCCCCCTCACCATTGAGCTCAACACGCTGAACGTTCTCGATTTCTGCGCAACACACGGCATTCCAGCTACCTGTGCGCCGGCCCCTATCGCCGGAGCTACTGCGCCGGCCAGTCTTGCCGGCACGCTTGCCCAGATGCATGCCGAGGCACTGACCGGCGTCGCCATAGCCCAGGTGCTGAGTCCAGGAGCCAAGGTAATATACAGCGGGATACCCATGACCATGGATCTGCGGAAGATGGAGTTAGCGGTGGGCTCGGTGGAGATGGCAATGATGAATGCTGCCACAGTCCAATTGGGGAAACGCTATGGTCTGCCCGTCTACGCGGCAGGGGGGCTCACCGAGGCGAAGCGGCCTGACATACAGGCCGGTGTTGAGAAGAGCGTGTCCAGCCTAACCGTGGCTATGGCTGGAGCAGACTGTGTTCGCCTGGCGGCGGGGATCCTGGATTCGGGGAACTCCATTTCCTACGAGCAGTATGTCATAGACAACGAGATCATCGCCATAGTCCACAGGCTATTGGCAGGTATCCGGGTTGACGAACAGACCCTAGGCTTCGATGTAGTCCAGAAGGTCGGTCCTGGCGGGAACTATGTCACCGAGGACCACACCGTTGAGCACATGATGGAAGAGTTCTTCTATCCCGAGTTGAGTGTACGCTATAACTTCGATGTGTGGGAAGAAAGGGGCCGCCCCAACATGCTGAGCCGTGCCAGCAAGGCGGTTGGGGGTATCCTGCGAGAGCATAGAGACGGCATTCTTGACCCAGGTCTGGCCTCCGAGATAGTGAGAACCAGTCCCGGCATACAGAGCATCTAAGATGGTAACGCCCGGTAAGACGGCAACAATCACACGGATCATTGCATGTACTGTCTTCAGGCCTGCCTTCGATAGTCTTGAAGTGGGGGCAAGGTATCCCGACATTCATGTGACGTTCTTGCCATCCTATCTCCACTTGCGGCCGCAAGAGCTAAAGAGCCGTTTGAGGAAAGCGATTGCAGAGGCAAGGAGAAGCGACGAACGCATAGTCTGTGTCTACGGACAGTGCTTCCCGGACATAGATGTCTTCTGCCGGCAAAAGCATGTGCCTAAGGTAACGGGACATTACTGCTACGAGATGCTGCTGGGGAGAGAGACGTTCCAGCAGCTTGTCCAGGCTACGCCCGGGACTTATTTCGCTGAGAAGGACTTCCTGCTCAACTTCGAGGAGTATTGTGTGAAACCCCTGGAGCTTGAGGACGAGGAAATGAGGAGATGCTGCTTCGGGCATTATCAGAAACTCCTGTATATACGACAGCCGTCGGATCCGGACCTCAGGCGGCGTGCAGAAGAAGTAGCCGGATTTCTGGGGCTATCTCTGGAGATTGGAGACGCAGACTATTCGTACTTTGATAAGATACTGACCTACCTGCTCTAGAGCCGGATGTGCGGTATCCAGAATCGAAGCAAGTGGAGAGTGTGAACATGGGCGATCTGGCGTACATGGAAGTGTGTTGTACACCGCGGAGCCTGACGATGCCTCGAGTTCAGCCGTCAAGGTGACGATTTTGTCGGGCACGACAATGGAGAAGAGGAAGCGGAGAACAAGGTATGTCTGGCTGCATGTCCTGCCGGATGACAAGTGGTTCCGTGTTCGTCAGGGCCAGACTATCTGGGGGGCTCTACAGCCGACAGATGTGGAATTGGAAGGGGAGTGTGGTGGGCTGGGGCGCTGCGGCAAGTGTAAGGTCAAGGTCCTTTCCGAGATAGGAGAGCCGTCGGAGGAAGAAAAGGTCCTACTTAGTGAAGGCGAGTTGGAGCAAGGGGTCCGCCTTGCCTGTCGCACCAGGATACATCAGGACCTGACGATCTCCATTGGGGAAGTGGAGGAGGTCACAGAGTATTTCAATATACTCACTACCAGCCATTTTGACGGGGGCAGATATGTACCGCCGGCGCAGCTTGAGCCGCTGATAGATAAGCGTGCTGTTACCGTGCCGTTCAGCCTGGAAAATGAAGGACTCTCGAATCTCGACCTGATTAAGATGGGGCTGGGCCCCGAATATAAAGAGCTGACAGCATCGCTTCATTGTCTCCGCACGCTCCCCAACAACGCGGGCGAGAAACGGTTCCGAGGGGTGGCAGTGCTCCACGAGCACTGCCTGCTGGACTGGCAGGATGATGGGCGTATAGACCGCAAGCATGGACTCGTTTTTGATCTCGGTACCAGTACGCTGGTAAGTAAGCTTTTCAGCCTGGTAGACGGCAGCGAGGTTGCCGTTAGTTCTTGCCTCAACAGCCAGAAGAGGTATGGCCCGGACGTAATCAGCCGTCTCCAGTACTGCCAGGAACATCCTCGAGGATTGAAAAGGCTGCAGGCACGGCTTGTTCAGGACCTGAATCAGATCACAGCGAATCTGCTGGCAACGGCCGGTATCGAGCCAGAAGACATCTTTGTTGCTGTGGCTGCAGGAAACACCACCATGCAGCATGTCCTGCTCGGCCTCTCGCCAGTTGGAATAGCTCAGGCCCCTTTCGCTCCCATCTTGACCGACGGGCTGGTAGTCAATGCTGCGGATGTTGGCCTTCAGTTGCATCCGGCCGCGCTGCTCTATACCTTGCCCATGAAGTCCGGTTACATCGGCGGGGACCTGCTTGCCTTCATCATGGCTTCGGGGGTAGCGGAGCAGGAGGACGAGATCGTATTGGGGCTGGACCTGGGCACGAATGGAGAGGTCTTCTTGGGCAGCGCCAGACGGCTGCTGACCTGCTCTGCGGCGGCCGGTCCTGCTCTGGAGGGGGCGAGAATCACCCATGGTATGATCGCAAAGACAGGAGCTATAGATGGTGTGCGCCTGGAGGACGGCAGCCTCAATTACCGGGTTATCGGCAATGTCAAGCCCCAAGGGATTTGCGGAAGCGGACTGGTCGACCTGGTCGCTGCCCTGCTGCAGTGCGGCATCATCGATGAAGATGGGTTGATTCGGCCGTCCCGTCAACGAAAGCTCCGGCACTTGAACGCCCGCATCATCGCCCGTTCCGGGATCAACAGCTTTCTGGTCGCCTCGGCCGAGGAGAGTTTCCATGACAAGCCCATATTTCTTACGCAACGAGATGTCCGGGAGTTCCAGCTTGCCAAGGGAGCAATCGCGGCCGGCATCAGGACGCTGATGGATGAGCTTGGCATCGCGGTGTCGGATATCCAGCGAGTATATCTGGCCGGGGCACTGGGGAATTATGTCGATACCTATAGCGCGATACGCACGGGACTAATCCCCGGGGTCAGCCCCGAGATCGTTAAGTCGTTGGGGAACGCCGCCAGTACCGGCGCCTCACTGGTGCTGCTGATGAAGCATTACTGGCAGACTGCCGCCGAACTCACCGGGTTGATTGAGCACCTGGAGCTTTCCTGGCGCTCGGACTTCAACCAGTATTTCATCGCGCATATGGGTTTCCCTGCTGAGAATCGCTGGTGAAGCTATCTCATATACTGTCGGGCGATACACCTTCCTTGCTAGGGCAGGTCCTTATCTGGCCGCCGCCCGTCGTCTAGCGTGGAGGGGAGCTACCGGTGAACGCCTCCAGGTCATGCATAGCTTGCCCATGACAGGCCGCGGTGATAAGATGCCGGGGCGTGGTCATATCGGAGGGCCCACCGGGCCTGGCCCTGTGTCACTGTATGGAGGAAGAGGTTGCACACTCTCCCCTCTGAAGGTTGGGAAAAGAGGAGAGATGGCATGAAGGCTGGGGTTGGTTTAGGGGCAGATCACGAAGGGCCAGCGCTAGATTCAAGAGGGCATGTGTGGAAGATGCTGGACTACTCGTGTGCGGGCAGGCCTTGTGAAGGAGCGTGAGATGGCGTACGAATACGAGATAAATGAGCTGGCCAAGGAAGAGTCATGGCGCATGTTTCGCATAATAGGTGAGTTCGTTGAGGGCTTTGACAACCTTTCCGGTATCGAGCCGGCGGTGACCATATACGGTTCCGCCAAGTTGCGGGCGGATGACAGGTTGTATGGTGAGACAGAAGAAATAGCCTATCGGCTGGGGCAGTTGGGATTCTCAATTGTAACCGGTGGTGGGCCCGGCGTGATGGAGGCAGCCAACAAGGGCGCTCTGAAGGCTGGGGTCAAATCGGTGGGCCTCAATATCCTGCTTCCAGAAGAGCAGGCCGCCAACACGTACGCCACAAAGTCGATAACGTTTAGCCACTTCTTCACCCGCAAGGTTATGCTGGTGAAGTACGCCAGTGCCTTTGTCATAATGCCAGGTGGCCTGGGCACCCTGGATGAACTGACGGAGGTATTAACCCTGATGCAGACACATAAGATCAAACCTTTTCCTGTAGTGCTGTTTAAGAGCGAGTTCTGGCAGGGATTTCTGGACTGGCTGCGGAGTTCCGTCCTGTTCCGCAAGTATATATCTGAGCATGATTTCGAGTTGCTGAGGGTCCTGGACCGCCCTGACGAGGTGGTTGAGGCTATTCGAAGGTGGTACATCGGCCATGAAGTTATCGGCCGGAAGGCCGTCGTCGAGTAGTGAGCCTGCATAGCCGTGTCTCACTTTGGGCGCGTGGTTAGCCGGCTCGTTTGACAGCCTTCCTGCAGGGTGCTAGAATTCCCTTCTTTGGAGGTGACAAGATTTACGCTATTATCGAAGCGGGCGGCAAGCAGTACAAGGTGGCCCCGAACCAGACGGTAGAAGTAGAGCGTTTGGATGTCGCCGAGGGCGATACGGTGGAACTTGACAAGGTGTTGTTCATCGGCGACGGGCAAGACGCCCTGGTAGGAAGTCCTGTTATAAGGGGGGCCAGGGTTAGGGCTACTGCATTGGGGGAAGCGAAGGGAGAAAAGGTGATCGTGTTCAGGTACAAGCCTAAAGTCCGCTACCGGAGCAAGAGAGGGCACCGCCAGACCTACAGTAGACTGCGCGTAGATGAGATCATTAAGGGTGAAGGAGAATAAGCATGGCACATAAGAAGGGCGGCGGCAGCACGGCTTACGGGCGGGACAGCGAGGCCAAGCGATTGGGAGTGAAGAGGTATGGGGGAGAACAGGTCCGCGCCGGAACTATCCTGGTCCGGCAACGCGGTACTCGGATACTGCCGGGGAACAATGTTGGCCTGGGCAGAGACCATACGCTGTTTGCCCTGATAGACGGCTATGTCAAGTATGAGCCGGCCAACAGGTACAAAAAGAAGGCGAGCGTTTACCAATGAAGGACAAGATTCATCCCAAGTATAACAATGAGGCCAAGATCTCCTGCCTGTGTGGCAGTACCTTCACTGCCGGCTCAACCAAAGATGAGATAAGGGTAGAGGTGTGTAGTAGATGCCACCCGTTTTTCACCGGCGAGCAGAGGATAGTCGACTCCATGGGAAGGGTGGAGCGCTTCAAGAAACGCTACAAGATGAAATGATGGGATGGAGTCCGCCGCCATTCTGTTCCCCTTCGCTTACGTCAGGTCTAAGACCCGGAGATCCGGCGTTTCCCGTTCCCTCTGAAGACAGGACATCGGGTCTTTGCTGCTGACCCTACCTTGAGAAACGAGAAACCGTCCATCGCTGTTGCTTTGAGAGAGCAATTCCGTATGTCGAACCATGCCTGCCATAGTGCGGCTATGGGAGACTTCATGGCGAGGTGCGGCGGCCTTCGGCTTAAGCAGTCAGGGAGAATGAGGCATTGATGTCAAAGCCTTTTCATTACGGTGGTCAGGCAGTAATCGAGGGAGTGATGATGCGGGGCAGGGAAGGCATAGCCATATCTGTGCGCCAACCCAGCGGCGCATTAAGCATAATAAAGCAGCCCCTGGCCAGCATCTATAAGGGGCGTCTCAGGGAAATGCCCCTGGTTAGAGGAGTCATCGTTCTTGTTGAGACCCTGGTCCTGGGTACTAGAGCACTGCTTCACTCTGCTCAGGTGGCAGCGGAAGAAGAAGGAGAGAAGATACCCGGCGCCGTCTTGTGGGGGACCGTGGCCGTAAGCCTTGCTTTGGGTATAGCTCTCTTCGTCATGATTCCCCTCTTCACCACCCGCTACCTCATTGCCCCTTATGTGGATTCTCCAATGTTGAGTGTCTTCTTCGAGGGGCTGATCCGTATCGCCATTTTCATTGCGTACATCAGATTGATAGGGCTGATGCCCGACATCAAGAGGGTCTTTGCCTACCATGGGGCGGAGCACAAGGTAGTGAATGCCTATGAGGCCGGGGTCCCGCTGGATGTCAAGTCAGTTAAGGATTATTCTACCGCGCACGCTCGCTGCGGCACGGCCTTTATCTTCATCGTTCTAATCATAGCCATCCTGGTCTTCGGCCTGGTTGACGTCCTGCTTGGCGGGCCTGTCCTGTGGGTGAGGATGCTCTCCCGGATAGTCCTCATCCCAGTGATTGCGGTCATCTCCTACGAGATCATGAAATTCGGAGCCGGCCATGCCGAGAACCCCCTGGTACGCGTTCTCCTGGCGCCGGGGTTGATGCTACAGAAGATAACGGCCAGGGAACCTGATGACACCCAGATTGAGGCTGCCATAGCGGCCCTGAATGAGGTCCTGGAGATGGACAGAGGCGTCGATGCCGACCCCAGCACTGGGTGACCGGCCGGGCAGGTCTCAGCATCAGTGAGCACCCGGCTGGTGAAGGTCCCCCTGCTCTACCAACTGCCTTACGTCTCAGGTGGAAGCCATGACGGACGCCGAAAGACATAAGCAGGCTGAAGATTCCAATCGCGTGCTCTGGGATGAGATGGCCCGGGTCCACTTCCGGGCCTACAAGGAGGTCGAGATCCTTCGCGATGTCAAGGAGGTTCTCGACGGGATCGAACTCCGTGAGGTTGGGGATGTGGATGGCAAGCGCCTCCTGCACCTACAGTGTCACATCGGCACGGACACTCTGGGCTGGGCCCGGCGCGGCGCCATCGTCACAGGAGTGGATTTCTCGGCTGAGGCGATCGCCTGTGCACAGCGCCTGCGCGATGAACTGAGGCTTGAGGCTAGGTTCATCCAGTCCAGCGTCTACGATCTGCCCTTGCTGCTGACTGAGCAATTCGACATCGTGTATTCGTCGCGCGGCGTCCTGTGCTGGCTGCACGATCTCGACGAGTGGGCCAGGATCATCAACCGCCTTCTAATGCCGGGCGGAATATTCTATCTCATGGAATCGCATCCCATCGTGCATGCGCTGGAGGAGGAGTCTCCCGACCTTATCTCGTTTGCCAGCCGCTATTTCCATAGCCCTGAGCCGTGTGTTGGGAATCGGGCGGACTGGACTATGCCGATCCCACCTATCACCTCCAGCACCCCTCCTACGAGTGGACCTGGCCGCTGAGTGATGTGGTGAATGCTCTGCTCAGGGCGGGACTAGGGCTTGAGTTCCTGAACGAATACGACCGGCTGTTCTTCCGCCTGTTTCCCAGCATGACGTCGGATGATGGGCGCTGGTATAAGCTGCCGCAGTACGCAGGTATGCTGCCTCTCATCTTTACCCTGCGCGCGCAAGCCGGGTTGATGGGGTGTTGCCGGCACCGTCAACAGGTTGCCCTGCGCGGTGCGCGATCATGGATGAACCTGGCAGCGCTTGACAGTACGAGGGGGGTAATATAGTATAGCCTGGGATTCCGGGAGAGTCACGCTGTCGCGCCACGCGGCAGCTTAGAATTCTGAAGGAGGGACTATGGACAAGATTGCCCAGGCCATGGAGAGGGCCGGATTCCCCAGCAGCGACAGCTACGACCTGCCTGCCTCTGCCAGGACCTTCCCCGACGGCGCTCACTACCGCGTGGAGATCTCTGGGGTGGAAACTCCCAGGATCCTGGAAGCCACTATTGATGAAGCCAGGAAGCAGGGGGTGCCCTTTCACCGCTCGATCTCAGTGGTGCGCGGTGCCTCCATGCTGACCAGGGAGCAACTCAAGGAGTTTGCCCGAATCGCCCATGACAACCGGGTGGAGGTTATCATGACTCCCGGGCCCAGGCCTACATGGTATACCGGTCGGCAGATTGCCACCCCCGAGGGGGCAATATCGGGGTTGAGATTGAGGGGCATGGACATGGTGCGGCATTACCTCATGGAGGTCCAGCAGTGCATTGACATGGGGTTCCGGGGCTTCCTGGTGTGGGACGAGGGGGTGCTGTCCCTGCTCAACACGATGAAGCAGAACGGTGATCTTCCTCAGGATATAGTGTTGAAGGTCTCCATATTTGCCGGGCATGCCAATGCTGCCGGCGTGAAGCTGGTAGAATCGTTGGGCGCAGGAAGCTGCAACCCGGTGGCCGATCTGACCCTTCCTCAGCTTGCTTCTATCAGGAAGGCCGCGAGCCTGCCGCTCGACATCCACATTCAGCTGTGGGCCTCCATGGGCGGCTACAACCGGATGTATGAGACGCCGGAAATAGCACGCGTGGCCTCCCCCTGCTACTTCAAGATGGAGCCGGGGCCGGGGCTGACTATGTACATGCCGTGGGGCACCTCTGAAGACGGGCTGGCAGAGCTGGCAAGAGACAAGGTCCGTTCGGTCAAGAACATCATCGAACTGATCGGAGAGATAGAGCCCGGACTCAAGCTATCAAAGCAGGGGCCGGAGGACCTCAGGGTGCCGCTGACCAAGTAACCAGGGAGGTTGATAAGGATATGCCTAAGAAGACTGTGCTCGACTTCATGGAGATGAAGAGACATGCTGACAAGATCACCTTTCTTACTGCCTATGATTTCCCCATGGCCAGTTTCTGTGAGAAAGCCGGCATCGATATGGTACTGGTGGGGGATAGCGCTGCCATGGTGGTGCATGGCCTGTCGGGAACGCTGCCCATGACCATGGACCAGATGATTCAGCATTCCCAGACGGTGAGGCGGGGCGCTCCCGATACCTTTGTCATCGGCGATATGCCGTTCCTTTCCTACCAGGTGTCCAGGGAAAGCGCCATCGAGAACGCCGGCCGCTTCTTCAAGGAGGCCGGCGTTGACGCTATCAAGCTGGAGGGGGGCCGACGCGTCATCAGGCAGATTGAGGGAATAGTTGAAGGAGGGATGTCGGTGATGGGGCATATCGGCCTCACTCCACAGAGCTCGGGCCAGCTCGGCGGCTTCCGTGCCCAGGGGCGCACCGCAGATGCGGCCATGGAGTTGATAGAGGACGCGCTGGCCATTGAGAAGGCGGGTGCCTTCGCCCTGCTGGTAGAAGCGGTCCCTCCCGAGGTGGGCAAGATCATCACCGATATGCTCAGGGTACCGGTGCTTAGCATCGGGGCTGGCATGTACACGGACGGCCAGTTGCTCATCGTCGGTGATATGCTGGGCTACTTCGAGGCTTTTACCCCCAAGTTCGTCAAGCAATATGCCAACCTGGCTGAAGTCATCGATAAGGCTTTCCGCGAATTCGCTGAAGAGGTAAGGACCGGCAAATTCCCGGAGGAGAAGCACTGCTACCGCATGCTCGAGGGCGAACACCAGAAACTGCAGGGACTGCTGCAGAAGGTTCCTCCGCGGTAGTTTGCTGGACTCTGTCGGGGTGGTCCAGTTGATGACCCCAGTGGCTACCATGACGGGTCCCTGCACATGAGCACCTGCTCGGCACCGGTAGCAACGTATGCCTGAACGGCGGTCATCATCGCCGCCCCCCTCACGGGTGGGGCAAGAATCCGGACAGCAGCCTTGGTGGCGTGGGGGTGGTATACTATGAGCTCAAGCTGCTGACAAGGCTCAGCTACCATCCGGGACAGGGCAACAGCCTGCCTGAGATATCGAAGACCGCTTGCTGCAATCGGCACAAAGGCGCGGTGATGGAGACACAAGAACTGAGGTCTCTTATAGACTCCAGGTTCCGACTTCCCGCAGTGGAAGGAGAAGACAAGGTCTGCCCGCTTCACGAAGCCATAGGAAAGCACGTGAAGGCAGGCATGTCCATCAGCTTCGCCGGAAGAGGAGGGGCCCTATTCCACCAACTGATACGAGAGTTCTGGGGCAAAAACCCGCGATTTACCGTAATCAACAATGGCATCACCGCCACACTTCTAGCTCTGCTTCACGGGAGATTGGCCAGCAAAATCGTCGCCAGTTTCATCGGTGACGTATACCCCTCGCCGGGACCGAATCCCCTGGTCCACAAGGCCTATCTGGCGGGTGAGGTGGAGTTCGAAAACTGGACTATGCTCACCATCCCGCTGAGGCTTCTGGCTGGAGCGATGGGATGGAGCGCAATCCCCACCAGGTCGATCTTGGGAAGCTCCATGGAAGAGGAGAACAACAGCTCGTTCGCGGTCATCGATGACCCCTTTGTCCCGGAGGGGAGGATAGGGCTCATGAAAGCATTGACACCGGATGTTGCGCTGGTGCACGGCGCTGCTGCAGACCGCAGTGGAAACACTATCCTGACCTACCCCTTGGGGGCCGATGTCTTCGGGGCATGGGCGGCCAAGCACGGTGTCATCGTCAGCGCGGAGAGAATAGTTCCCACCGAATATATACGCCGTCACGCGCATCTGGTCCGAATTCCGTCTTATATGGTCAATGCTGTCTGCGAAGCACCTTATGGAGCGCATCCCGCCGGAATGCCTAACTGTGGCCTGCCTGAATTCGAGCATTACTTCGAAGACTATGACTTCCTCATCGACGTCAGGGAGGCATCAAGAGACGAGCAAAGGTTTTCGGAGTGGATACAATACTGGATCCTGGATTGCAGGGACCATGAGGCATATCTTTCCAAGCTTGGCGCAAAGAGGCTTGGACACCTCAGGGCGAAGGCCGGTCCCGATGCGTGGAAAGAGGAAGCAATGACCGGCATATCGAACCAGGATTTCACTGAGGGAGCGAACCCGTTGGAGCGGATGGTGGTTACTGCGGCGCAGGTGATAATCGACAGATTCGTCGCCTGTGGGTACAAGACCATGCTGGCCGGCGCAGGGCTGTCGAACCTGGCGGCCTGGCTGGCAACCTACAAACTGAAGGAAAAAGGCCATGACGTGGACCTGATTGCGGAGATAGGGATGTACGGCCACCTGCCCAGGGCCTCAGACCCGTTCATATTCAGCTACCATAATATGCACACGTGTAAGATGCTGAGCAATGTCGAGACCGCGCTGGGAGTCCTGGTCGGCGGCTCGTCAAGTCGATGCCTGGGCGTTCTGGCGGGCGGGCAGATAGATAAGTGTGGGAATGTCAACTCCACCATGCTCCCCGGCGTAACACATCTGGTCGGCTCGGGAGGGGCCAACGACATAGCTAATGGCAACCGGGAGACCATAGTGGTAATGAGCTCGGGCAGCCACCGATTAGTGGATAAGGTGCCCTATACCACCTTCAGCGGGCAGAACGTGACGATGCTGGTAACGGAGGTCGGCGTTTTTGAGAAGGCTGGCGGCAGAGAAGCATTTTCGCTGACCAATTATGTTCGGTCCCGACCGGAGCAGACGGTGGAAGAAGCGATAGCTGACATAAGGGAAAAAGTCGGCTGGGAACTCACCATCAGCCCTGACTTGAAAGAAGCCCGCCCAGTTACCGGCGAGGACCTGACGTTGCTACGGCTGTTCGACCCTCAGGGGTTCTTCACCCGATAGGGGCCAAATCCGTCTTCCTCGGTATCGCCCACTTCCGTCACTGCGACGCCAGAGGTGGCCGAAGCAATTAAAGATCAAGCTGGCGTTTGCGGCGTCTACGATAGCCTGGACAGCATGTCCAGCGATGTTAAATATGCCTTCCTGACGGACAAAGGCAGCCTGCAGGACCCTCCAGAGCTTGTGTGACACAGGGACTCCCTGTCCTGTCACCTACTCTGCATAGCTCTCGTCGCGCCGATGAACCACGCCTGCTATCTTCTCTACAGGAACCACGAAAGCTATCCCGGTTCCCGGCTTATCCAGTTCGGCGGCGGTGACGATTGCTTCAAGTATAGCCTCCTTCTTGTCCGGATAGGTTAGCGACAGCACGATCTCCTTCTCCGGCTCAATGGGAATCCCTAGGATTCTCTGTTTCTCATGGACTCCGATCCCCCGACCCAGCATAATGGTACACCCTTCCGCCCCGGCTTTGCAGGAGGCCTCAAGAACTCTATCGCCCCATCCGTTTCTGACGATGCTTATGACGAGAGATATTTGCGGCATATCTATTCCTCCTTTCTGCGCAGTTTGATACGTAGTATCAGCCCGAAGAGCATGATTGTCAAGATAGGCGCCAGGGCTATCAAAGCTATCAGGCCGAAACCTTCCACAATCGGATCCCGCCCTTCCATCACAGAAGCCATGCCTACAGCTATGGCCAGGACGAAAGTCACCACCATCGGGCCAGTAGCCACCCCGCCGGCATCAAAGGCGATGGCGATGACACTCCTTTCACTGAACCAGAGCATGGCTATGGCGAGCAGGTAACCGGGTATGACTATCCAGAGCAGGGGCACTCCGAACACAATTCTGGCCATTCCCAGAGCCACGAACAAGGCGACGCCGGCAGATATCCCATATAGCACGAGATTCTTGCGTATAGAACCACCTGAGGCTTCTTCAATCTGGTCGCTGAGGATGCGCACTGCAGGCTCGCCCCAGGTAGCCAGGAAACCCATCATCAAGCCGAACGGTATGAGGAGCCATTGCGCCCTGATAGTACCCAGGACCTGGCCCATGGCCTCACCCGCTGGCAGAAAGCCCGTCTTCACACCCTGCAGGAACAGTGCCAGCCCTACTATGGCCAGCAGAGATCCCTTAAGAAGATTGAACACGTAGCTCCTGGGCAGCTTCAATATCAGGAGCTGAAATATGATGAACAGCCCCAGGAGAGGCAGCAGAGCGGTGATGACGCCCACGAAAGTACCGCCGATTCCCTGCCAGACCGCTATCTGACTCACCTCAGCACCATCCCCAGGATCATTACAGCAATTATCGGTCCCATTGAGGCCAACCCGATCAGGCCGAAGCCATCTGAGAGGGCAGACCTACCCCCTAACACCGAACTGAATCCCAGTCCCAGCGACAGGATTATGGGCACAGCCATCGGCCCGGTGGTGACACCTCCCGAGTCAAAGGCCACCGGGACGAATTCTGCCGGAGTGAAGAAAGCCAGGACCATGATGACGGCATACCCGGCTGCCAGCAGATAAGCGATAGGAAGATTGAGCAAGATGCGGAGCATTGCCATGGCCACAAAAAAGCCAACTCCGATGGCGATGGCGTAGATGAGGACGTTCCTCGCAATAGTACCCTGGGAGGCCTCATCAACCTGCCTGGTCAGGACGATGACGTCGGGCTCGGCCACTGTGGCAGCAAAGCCGACCACGAAAGCAATGCCTATAACCAGGAACACCGGCCTGAGTCTGGGGAGTTCAGCCCCCAGTGCTTTGCCCATGGGCAGGATTCCCATCTCAACTCCCAGCAGAAACAGAATCATACCGCCGATGACCATGGCTGCCCCTATGATGAACTGGAGAAAGAGGTGAGTTGGCATGCGGATAACGGCAAACTGCAGAATGACCACCGCCAGCACCAGCGGCAGAATCGCCGTGACGACCTCCAGCAACTTGCTTCTGATATGATTTCGCACGGCCAATTATAGCAATAAGGGCAGGCCCGACTCTATCTCTTCTGTTAGGCGCCATGGAGACATGAGGATTGACGCCTCTGCTTGCCGTGGGGTAGATTTACAGGCATGAAGGCTGTCGTTCTGGCCGGTGGAGAGGCGACCAGGTTGCGACCCCTTACCTGTAACACTCCCAAGATGATGGTCCCCGTGCTGAATCGCCCCTATCTGGAGCACCTCGTCGAGTATCTCAAGAAGCACGATGTTATTGATATAGTTCTCGCCATAGGACGGCTGCCCGACCAGGTCCGTGATTATCTGGGGGGCAGCGAGCTCGGTGTCAGCATAACCTACTCTACGGAGGACTCTCCCCTGGGGACGGCAGGAGCGGTTAGAAACGCTGAAAGGTTCCTTGACGGTCCGTTCCTTGTCTTCAATGGAGATATTTTCACTGATATCGATCTGAGTGCGATGATGCGATATCACGGCCGGAACAAGGCCATAGCCACCTTGGCTTTGACAGCGGTAGAGGACCCCACTATCTATGGGGTAGTGGAGACCGACAGCCGGGGCAGGGTCACGCGTTTCACCGAAAAGCCCCGCCGGGAAGAGGTGACTACCAACATGATCAATGCTGGCATCTACATCCTGGAGCTCGATGCGCTGAGTTATGTTGGTCGCCATGCCTTCTCTATGTTTGAGCGCGATGTTTTCCCGCTGCTCCTGGACAAGGGGGAGGCCGTATTTGGCTATGCGTCCCGGGATTACTGGATAGATATAGGCACTCCCGATAAGTACCTGAGATTGCAGCACGATCTGCTGCGGCATCGTGCAGGCGATAGGCAGGCCGGATTCGACGGCCAATATTCTGTTCACGCTTCAGCTCACATCGAGGGCCCGGCCCTGATCGGCGAAGGCTGCTTTATTGACAGGGACTGCGTGGTCAGGGGCCCTGCTGTGCTGGGAGCAGGGTGCCACGTAGAAGAAGGCGCTACAATAGAAGGGGCCGTACTGTGGCAGAAGTGTACCATTGGAAGGGGGGCCAGGCTCAGAAACTGCCTGCTGGGCTCCAACTGCTGCATCGCGGAGGAAAGCGAAGTCCTGGACGGCTGCGTTCTGGGCGATGATGTGCAGATCGGGAAAGGCAATAGGCTGTGTAATGGAATCAGGGTCTGGCCGGGCAGGACTATCGAGGCCGGCACGATTTCGTTCTGACGACCTGGCTTGGGCTCTGCTCTTGTCTCCCTCGGCCGGGCTCATGTGAGGTGGTGTTGTACCGGGAGCTGCCGCACATGCGCTTCGCAGTACGCGCCTTCAGGTCCATGCAAGGCCTATCCTCACCCCATCGGCTCGCTTATAGCCGCGGACATGCCGGTATCTGAGAGCCTGGATTCCGGCATTTGGGACCTGCCCGGGAGGTAAGACACGCACAAGGCTACACGTTAAACAGGAATGTAACTATGTCCCCGTCCTGGATGATGTAGTTCTTGCCCTCTGTCCTGAGCAGGCCTCTTTTTCGGGCCTCGGCCAGGCTGCCGGAGGCCTGCAGGTCGCTATAGCTGATGACCTCAGCCCGGATAAAGCCCCTCTCCATGTCGGAATGGACCTTGCCTGCTGCCTTCGGCGCCGGAGTTCCCGCCGCGGTCGTCCAGGCCTTGAGTTCGCCGGAAACCGTGGTGAAGAACGAGACCAGCCCCAGAAGGCTGTAGGAGAGGTCGATAACACGTTCCAGTGCCGGCTTGCCCAGCCCCAGTGATTCGCGGAATTCGCCCGCCTCGTCATCGCTGAGCTGGGCCAGCTCCATCTCCAGCTTGCCGCACAGAGCCACCACGGCAAACTGCGGATACAGGGCACTTATCTCACTCTCTAGTTGCGCGGCATGGGGTATCTGGTCTTCTCCTATGTTGAGTACTGCCAGCATGGGCTTGGCGGTGAGAAACTGGTAGTTGGACAGCAGACCGAGTTCCTCTTCAGACAGGCCCTGCAGCCTTATCGGTATATCTTTCTCCAACTCCGCCTTCACCTTCTGAAGGAGAAGCTGCTCCTTTAGGTGGGAGTCGCGCTCTGCCGGCTTAGCCGCCTTGAGGCCTGTCTCCAGCTTGTCCAGCCTTCTCTCCATAATGGCCAGGTCGGAGATGGCGAGCTCCAGGTCCAGCGAAGCTATGTCCCGTTTTGGGCCTACGCTTCCAGCGGCGCGGGGCACCTCCTCATCTTCGAAAGCCCGGGCAACCTGGAGCAGGGCATCGGCAGTGGTCAGATAGCTCAGGAACTCGCCCCCCACATCTTCTCTTCCGAAGCTCTTCAGGGGAGCGGCAATGTCCGTGTAGCGCACTTCTGCGGCTACTGTCTTCTTGGGCTGGAAGATACTTTCCAGAGCGGATAGTCGAGGATCGGGCACTTTGGCCACGCCCGTATGGGGCGCCAGCTTAGGTGAGTAGGCGGCAACCTCAGCCCTGCCCTTGGTCAGGGCATTGAAGACGGTCGTCTTGCCGCTGTTGGGCATGCCGATGATGGCAATCTTCATGACCATATCCTAACATAACGTGGCCTTGAGCTTTTGTCGGTGAAAGCTGATGCTGTGGTAGAATATCGCCCAAATGCTCCATCTTCTGCATGGCCAGGACGATTTCTCTCTCAATCAAGCCCTGGGGCGAATCAAGGCCGACCTGGGCGATCCTGAGACTGTGGAGACCAACACCACCCTGCTGGAGGGTCAACACCTGACCCTCAGCGAGCTAAGGGCCAAATGCGGTGCCCTTCCCTTCCTGTCCCTGCACCGTCTGGTCATAGTCGATGGGCTGCTGGGACGCTTTGAGTCAAAACAGGGCAGGCCGCGCTCCGGGAGAGGCAAGTCTGGAGATGGGCTGGGTGAATGGGAAGGCCTGGCCTCTTATGTCAGGGAGATGCCCGAGACCACCGTGCTGGTGCTGGTGGATGGAGAGGTGAAGGGTCATAATCCCTTACTAAGGCAGCTTTCGCCCTTGGCCGCGGTGAGGGCTTTCCCCTCGCTGCGAGGCAGAGCCCTGAAGGCGTGGATACAGCAACGAGTAGAGGAGGAAGGCGGCCATATTGCTCCACAAGCTGTGGACCTGCTCGCTGACCTCATAGGCGGAGACCTGTGGGCGATGAATGGTGAGATCCAGAAACTGCTTCTCTATGGTCAGGGCTGCCCCATCAATGAAGACCAGGTCAGGCAGCTGGTGAGCCATGCCCAGGAGGCTAGCATCTTTGCCCTGGTGGATGCAGTAGCCGAGCGCCGGATCGAGATGGCTCAGCGCGTACTTCACCGACTACTCCGTGAGGGTATGGCGCCAACCCATATCCTGACCATGATTACCAGGCAATTCCGTTTGATAGCTCAGGCCCGGGACCTGAAGCCGGGGCTGTCCCGGGAGCAGATCCAGGAGAGACTGGGGCTCAAGGCAAGCTATGCACTGGACAAGACGCTTGCCCAGGCCAGAATGTATGACTTCGCCGGTGTGAGGCGGGCATACGGTAAGCTCTTGGAGACCGACCTGGCCATCAAGACCGGCGAATATAGCGATAAGCTGGCCCTGGAGCTCCTGGTGACGGAACTTGCCAGCCCGAATCCGTGATGTGACTTCAGGTCCGTCATAGGCCCGATCAGTGCTACATCACCGGAACAGCAACTGGCGTATCCCTCTTTTGGAAAGGGTCTGCTTTTCTGCTATAATCCAGCACCGAGCGATGGGCTACTTTCTGGGCGTAGATGTCGGCTCTGTTAATGCTAAGCTGGCGCTCATAGACGAGAATGGCAGTGTCGTTCAGTTTGATACCCAGAAGGTGACTTCCAGCCCCAGAACAGCCGTCAGTTCACTCATCGCCAAGCTGGGCGAGAAATATGCTCTAGAAGATATTATCGCCACAGGCGTATCTGGCTCGGGCAAAGGTGTCATTCCCAAGGAGCTGGGCTGGAAGGAATACAGCAGTTCGCTGGCCATTGCCTCAGGTCTGCTTCAACGGCATCCCGACGTTAAGACCATCATACAGATCGGTGGCCAGAGCACCCTGGTAATAGAGCTGGAAGATGGCCTCAAGAAGCCGTGGAAGGTAGCATCCAATCCCCTCTGTGCTGCGGGCACGGGAAGGTTCCTGGAGCAACAGGCATACAGGCTCGGCATCAGCATGGAGGACTTCGCCAGGCTGGCCCTGCAATGTAAAGGCATCCCGCCTAGGATAGCTGCCCGCTGCAGCGTATTTGCCAAGACCGACCTCATCCACCTCCAGCAGAAGGGAGCCCCACTGGACGCCATGCTCTATGCGCTCTGTGAGAGCGTGGCCCGGATGGTCGCCTCCCTCAAGAAAGGCATTCTACAGGAGCCGGTCTATTTTGTGGGCGGCGTTGCTGCCAATCCTGCAGTAGCAAAATCGCTCAACGATATGATCTCTGCCAGGAACGGCCATCCGGTGGAGGTGATCGTCCCCCAGGACTATCTACACATGGAGTCTCTGGGTTCGGCATTGCTTTCCATAGGTAAGACTTCTCAGGGAGTTATGGTTTCGGGTGCAGATGCCAGGCAGCGCTACTTTGAAATGCCCAGACTGGAAGCCGTAACTGTGCAGGATGGCAAGCATAGCCTGAGGATAGATGAGGCATGCGTGGGCTACGTCGGGGTCGATGTCGGCTCCACCAGCACCAAGGCGGTGATAATGGATGAGTCGGGCACACGTGTGCTGGCGAAGAGCTATTTGATGACTGCAGGCCGGCCGGTTGAAGCTGTCAGACAGGTCTTCAGGAACCTGCTGCAAGACGGCGCAAACAGAGTCAAGATAGGCGGTGTGGGTGTTACCGGCTCCGGCAGATACCTTGTGGGAGGCTTCATCGGGGCGGACCTGATTAAGAATGAGATCACGGCACAGACCAGAGCCGCCGCGGAGTTGGACCCCGAGGCGGACGTCATTGAGATTGGCGGCCAGGACTCAAAGCTGGTTATCAAGAGAAACGGCGTTGTTGTGGACTATCACATGAACAAAGCCTGTGCTGCGGGAACGGGAAGCTTCATCGACGAACTGGCCGAAATGCTGGGCGTCTCGGTGACCAACGGTCAGTTTGCAGACCTGGCATTTGCCGCCCCGCATACCATTGATCTGGGGACGAGATGTGCTGCGTTTATGGGGCAGGCAGTGGCGTCGGCACAGCAGGAGGGTGTGCCCCTGGAGATAATCACGGCCAGCCTGGCCAATTCCATAGCCAAGAACTATCTCTCAAAGGTGGTGGAGCATAGAAAGCTGGGCGACAAGGTTATCCTTACGGGTGCAGTGT
>JBKHJG010000009.1:0-52835 GCA_046538235.1 Dehalococcoidia bacterium
TATGCCACGCTGGAAGAATCACCGGTCTAGGTTGGAAGCGCTCTCCAAAAGGGGAGACGAACAGGTAGTATACCGGCCACCTACCTGAGACAATACCGATCTGTAGACCGGCAGAACCTGCGTCAAGCGGTGCTGCAATTGCTGCTAGCTGCGGGTCGACGGTTCTGTGGCAAGCATGATTCACCGTCTCCTGGCCCGGGGCGCTCTCTTCCTACGCACCCATAAAGCCGTCATTGCTGCAATCGCTGCCACTGCTGCAAGGAGGCCGATGAGCAGCCGGTTGACCCGTTCCGGCGGCACTTCTTCGAAGACAGCCACTATGTCACAGTCGCCATGCATTGTGATCGTGGTGTGGACCGCATTGACTTCGCCGATGGTGTCGGTGTTCCCGGACCAGGCCACAAAGCGGTAGCCATCCTCAGGCTCGGCCACCAGGGTAACCACTGTGCCAGCAGCATAGACGAAACTTGACTCCCCTGGTGTAACTACCTGGCCGCCGTGCGTACTGGAGAGAGTGAGGTCGCACTGGACGAGTTGTTTGTCAGTCAGGAAGGGGTACGTCTCGCCCTTAACTATGTTCCAGACATAACTGGAGTCCATCGCGCCAGAGGCGACTGCCGCTATGTCCCAGGCTGCCTGTGAGAATGTGTCCAGAGCCTTCATCTCGGCACTTGTCTTGCCGATTCCGCCGTCGCTGAATTCCGTGGCCGACGTAATCATGTCCCAGAAGGAGCTCCTGATCGTACCCCCGAGATTGTAGCCGATCAAGCCGCCAACACGCTGCTCGCCAGTTACGCTGCCAGTAGAATAGGAGTTGCTCACTGTGCCCCCCTGGGGGCTGCCGACGTTGTGCCCTACCAGGCCGCCGACGCTCATGTTGCCAGACACGTCGCCTGTAGAATAGGAGTTGTTTACGTTGCCAGCATTCCATCCCACCAGACCACCAACCGACCCATCGCCAATGACGGTGGTTGCGGAATAGGAGTTGCTAACAGCGCCCTGACTGCCCAATCCTACGAGGCCGCCGACGCTAATGCTGCCCATAACCACACCGGCGGAATGGCAATTGCTCACCGTACCAGCGCTCCATCCTGCTACGGCGCCAACATACGAGTGGCCAGTCACCGTGGTCTGCACAACACCGAGATATTCGATGACCCCTTGTTCACCAACGAAGCCAAAGAGCCCTACACCCTCTTCTGCGGATCGCTCGGCAGATAGATCTCTTATCTCGTATCCCTGGCCATCGAAGCTCCCTGTGAACGTGGAAAGGCGGGTTCCGATTGGCTGCCAACCCTGGCCCTGGTTGGCTGTAGGGCCGGCCAGCTCTGCGTAGCCGGAAGTGGTGGCATCGAGATGATTCATGAGACGGTAGTGGCCGTTCAGATTCTCTCTCACGGCATGCAGATCATACCAATCCCGGATCTCTATAGCCGTAGGTGCTCCCACCACTGCCGCAGAGGTCCACAGCGCTAAGCTGCAGATGATAGTAAAGGAAATGAGGCTGTGCAGCATCCTGGCTTTGTGTTTCATCTCGGCACTCCCTGCGCCTATAGGTCACCCAGCAAAAACATCCACCTGTCTATGGGGTCTGGGTGACCCTCAAATCGTCTCAGCTCGATGATTTTCTGCACGGGGTAAACGGCGTGCAGGTAGAATGGCGCTGTAGTCGTCCAGAAATGACCTACTTGGTCGTTCCATGCCTTGAGATTAGCGTAGCGTTCTGCTGCCTCGTCAGGGGTGATGTAGTCGCCCAGTGTCGGCTGGTAAGGGATGTATGTGTCGGCAATCGCGGCGTCGAGGTAGCCCCTGAGGATGTCCAAGCTCGGTCCCTTGGTGTAGTCCATCCACTCCACCAGCAGCGTGGCAGACTTGTCTGTACTCCAGGCCAGAGCCAGGTCTTTCTCGGCCAGCTTGCCTATGGCGATGACATGCCAAGGAGCGAACTGGCTGTACACGCCGTAGCTGGGAAACCAGGTGGAGACGTTGGCCTCGGCGTCGAGGAACCATTGCTTCGAGTAGCTCTCGATAACCAGCGGATCTTCGGAGACCACCTTTACGCCCCTGAAGTTCGCCATGAAGGCCTCAAGCCTGGGCACCTCTCCCTCGTCGTAGACAGAGCTCTCCTCCTTGGCACGGTCGAACCTCATAATCCAGCTCATGATAACGTCTGCCAGAGAAAGCGTGCTGCCATCGTGCATTGGCACGTCATAGAAATCGGCCGGGTAATAGACGACGGACTTCACATGGGCGGCGGGGTCAAAGTCCTCGTCATAGTAGGGAGACTCCGGGTCCATCTTCTCCCCCACGGCGATGAACTTCTGTGCAACGGCATCCCAGTCCACCCAGGCGTCGGACGGTGCCTGGATATCGGCTGTGAAGTCGAGTGTGACCCAGTCGTAGGTCTTGATTACCGGCAGGCCTTGCTTGACAGTGATCGCTGCCGAGTCAATGCGCCAGGGGTGAAGGAGGCCGTCACGCCCATCGGGCATCAGCCCGCGTTCCTGGAGCATATTGCGAAAGATGTTCAGGTCAGCCACCGCAGCCGACCCATCGACTGGATTCCACGGATCAACGAGCGCGAGGTACTGCTCTCCCCTGACGGTTCCGCCGATTACGGGTTCGCCGTCTTCACCAATGAAGTGTATGGTCTGTGGCACGCCCCAGCCGAAACCGGAGGAGAGGTCGGTCCGCACGGCCAGCGTACTCCTGTAAGGATTGGCTCCAGCAATGTCGGCCAGCAAGATTTGCGGCGAGAACTCCATGCGCATCCACAGGGCCTCCTCGAACAACTCTCTGCGTTCATCCATAGTCTCGTAGTCGCGGTCGTAGAGCCTCTTGGCCACCTCCAGGTACTCCGCAGGCGGTTCCAGAGACTGCCAGCGCGGCCACGGCCTCACGAACTTGGTATCGCTGGTATAGAAGCGGTATCCTTTGTCCCGAGAAATCTCTGTTATGCTCCACCCCAGTGTGGCCGCATGGTAGGTGCCCGTGTAAGGGTCATCATGTTGCCAGATGCTTAACGCCGAGGATAAAGGCAGCAGCATTCTATCGACTTCGAAGCCCACCCATTCCATCAGATCGGCTATGTATTCCCCACCTGCGGGGTACAGAGGGTGATACAGGTCCGTGCGGATGATGAACTTGATGGTTACCTCGGCACCGTCATAATGCCATGTTTCGTCCACGAGCTCGGCACCGAGTGCTACCATCCTGTCATGTATGATGTCGCTGGCCTTGTCGGGATCGTGGGCGTAGTAGGCCTCTATGGCGGCCAGGATGTCTGGATATCTGTCGTACTCGGGGAATGCTTTGCCGTCGAGGGCGTATATCGGCATCCCCATGCCTCCGAGCAGCTCCCCAACGAAGTACTCGCGGTCTATGAGCCAGTTGAAGGCCTCGCGGATTTCCGCATCGTGGAACGGGTTCAAGGTTCCATCGTGAAAACGCGGCCCGGCAACATTGAACATTAGCTCAGTGAAGTGGCCATAGCTAAGATCATACTCGATGTCGGGGTGCTGTAGAATGGTCTCGAAGAGGTCGGGGTCTGTGATGGCGAGCATCCACCAGATGTCTATATCGCCGGCTCCCATCTTCAGCACAGCCGCGCTGGGGCTCGTCTCTGTGGTGATGACTATGGAATCCACCCAGGGTCCCGTCGTGCGAGTTTCCGGGGGTGTGGGAGGTGTAGGGGATTCACCACGCATCGAGACTATCACGACCACTATGATTACAATAGCTACCACCGCCACCAGAGGTAGAATCACTCTTCTCGTCATGCTCTCTCCTTCTGCACGGGTCTCTTGGGTTGGCACCACCCGGCACCGCCGGTGTCGTCAGGTCATATCCTGTGGTCGGCCGGTATCTTCACGCTGCGTGGACGCCAGCAGACTGCAACCTTGCGCCGCTGTTCCTTAGCCATTCGGTGCTGTGCCACCAGGCTGCCGATAGTGCCGGGCCAACCTTGAGATATCCCGGGGTTATACCTGCTCGGCTGCGCATCAACGGACTGTGTCGAGCAACTTATGCGAGCGCAGGTTAAGCCCTGAGGCGCTATTTTATCATCGGCGGAGGAATTGTCAACAGCTCAATCTCGCTTGTCGAAGTTCAGGCACCTGGCCTAGTTGAACTGGCTCATTGCAGCTTCTACAGGCTGTGTGAGAAAGGACTCAATAGCGTCTCCTACCTTGACGATCACCGGCATTATCAGTTTATCTTCGTCGGCAGAGAAATCGCTCAGGACGTAAGCGACTATCGCATCCTCGCTGAGGGGACGCTCTGCCACCTGGGGGCGGCCAATACCGACCCTGATCCTGGGAAAGTCTTCGCTCCCAAGAGCCGAGATAATGGATCTCATGCCCTTGTGTCCTCCTGAGCCTCCCCTCTGGCGCAGGCGGATCTTTCCCAGTGGCAGGTCGAGATCGTCGTATATTACCAGGAGGTGGCTGAGTGGGACATCCTGCCTCCGCACCAGGCAGGCAACTGAGTCGCCGCTCGAGTTCATGAATGTCCTGGGCCTGGCCAGCAACAACTTGTGGCCGCTTACCTCAGTAAGGCCCACCTTAGCCTGACATTGTCTGCGGTCAAGGCGAATACTGTGAAGCCTGGCGAAGTAATCGAGGCACCGGAAGCCAACGTTGTGGCGGTTATGGGCATAGGCCTTGCCCGGATTCCCCAGACCGACTATGACCTTCATTGCATTAGGGCTGCCTGCAGTATGTGCCTGGCTGAACTGCTGACTTCGGTCAGCGACGTGCTTGTTGAAGTCCGCGTCAAACGTGCCCAGCCTAATGTACGGGCACCGACAATATACGCTGTCCTCGAGATTTCGTCAAAACCTTGGCCAGGTGCTGGTGTTGGCGGTTCGGGCGTCGATGCTTTCAATGAATGACGCTTGGCCTGGGGGCGCGTGTTCTGCTAAACTCACTGTGAAAGGAGGCTTAATGGAGAAGAAGGAATGGCTGAAAGCGGCCCTGGGCTATTTGAGCGGAGTCGGTGTCGGCTACGCTGACGCACGCTACCTGGATCGCGAGACCGAACATATAACGGTCAGGAACGAGCAGGTGGCGGGACTGTCGCGCAGCACCGACTGCGGCTTCGGCATCCGCGTCCTCTACAACGGCTCATGGGGCTTCGCCGCGTCGGCACGGATTACGGAGGGGGATGTGATGAAGACTGCCAGTCATGCGCTGGAGGTGGCCAAGGCCAGCTATCTGACTCAGCGGGAACCGGTCAAACTGGACGACTCGCCGCCACAGGTCGGAAGCTACAAGACCCGTTTTGAGGTCGACCCGTTTTCAGTGGCGCTGGACAGGAAGCTGGAGCTGCTGTTTGCTGCCCTCAAGATCTTAAGGCAGGACAAACGGATCGCAGTGGCCGAAGGCGAGATGAACTTCTACCGGACGGAGAAGCTCTTCTTGAGCACTGAAGGTGCTGAGATTACGCAGAGCATCCTGGAAAGCGGCGGTGGTCTGGAGGCCACGGCGATGCATGATGGCGATATGCAGCGCAGGTCTTACCCCGACAGTCTGGGGGGAGACTTTGCCGCCCGCGGCTACGAGTTTGTGGAATCACTGAAGTTTGTGGAGAATGCCGAGCAGGTGCGCGAGGAGGCGCTGGCCCTGCTTGCGGCTGAGCCTTGCCCGGCGGGCAATAGAGACCTGATCATTAACTCCTCGCAGCTGGGGCTCCAGGTTCACGAGTCGTGCGGACACCCGACGGAGCTTGACAGGGCTTTGGGAACGGAGATCAGCTATGCCGGCGGGAGTTTCCTGACGCCTGACAAACTGGGAAAATTCCGCTATGGCTCTAAGATCGTCAATATCTACGGGGACGCCACGATTCCCAATTCAATTGGGTCTTTCGGCTATGACGATGAGGGCGTGGCAGCCCAGCGTTTCCCCATAATCGAGGGCGGGATCTTCGCTGGTTACTTGACTTCCAGGGAGACCGCACATGTTGTGGGTAAGCGAAGCAGCGGGGCGATGCGAGCTGAGAGCTGGCACCATATACCTCTCATCAGGATGATCAACGTCAACTTGGAGCCGGGCGAGCAGGACTGCAGTCTGGAGGACTTGATAGCCGATACCAAGGATGGGGTGTTGATGGCTACTAACAAGTCCTGGTCCATTGATGACCTGAGGCTGAACTTCCAATTCGGCTGTGAGATCGCCTGGGAGATCAAGAACGGCAAGCGTGTACGGATGCTCAAGAATCCGGTGTATACAGGGATCACACCCCAGTTCTGGAACTCCTGCGATGCAATCTGCGGCAGGAGCGAGTGGCGGATCTGGGGACTCCCGAACTGTGGCAAAGGCGAGCCACCTCAGACCATGCACGTGGCCCACGGGGCGGCACCGGCCAGGTTCAAGAATATCGAAGTGGGGGTAAAGAAATGAGAGGCGAGCAGCAGATTTCAGAGATACTGAAGCGTGTTATCGCACGTTCTCCAGCGGAGAAGACGGAGGTGGTGTACATGGGTGGGCGGAGTGACCTCACGCGCTACACTAAGTCGGCTATCCACCAGAATGTGTCCGAGGACAATGCCCGCGTGTATGTTCGGGTCGCTGAAGGGAAGCGGCTGGGAGTAGTCACGGTCAATAAGCTGGAGGAGGAAGAACTGCTCAAGGCGGCGACACAAGCTCTGGAGCTGGCACGGCGCCAGCCGGAGAATCCTTACTTCGAGGACTTTCCCAGACCGGACGACTACCAGAAGACGGAGACTTATTTCCAGGCCACGGCGGAGTTCACACCGGCTGCTCGAGCGGAGACAGTGAAGGCTGTTTTTGCCCGGGCTGAGCGTATGGGGTTTGACGTGGCCGGAGCTTTCAGCAGCGGCGAGGCAGAGATCGCGATTGCGAACTCAAATGGCGTGTCTGCCTACCAGCCGCTAACGCAGGCGGAGATCACCATCGTACCGATGTCCAATGAGGGAATGAGCTACTCCAGTGCCTTCTCTCATGATGTGAGGAGCATCGACTTCGATCGTGTGGCGGGTAAGGGGCTGGAGCGCTGCGCACAGAACAGGGACCAGCAGGAGGTGCCCATCGGACAGTATGACGTGATCCTGGAGCCGGGCTGTCTGGCCGAGGTCATGATGTGGCTGAGCTTCATTGCCTTCGGGTCCAACTCATTCATAGAGGGGAGGAGCTTCCTATCGGGGAAGCTGGGCGAGCGTTCTATGGGAGAGAACATCACCATCTATGATAGCGTCCATGAGCCGGAGGCACAGGGGCTGCCGTTTGATTTGCAGGGCTTTCCCAAGCAGAAGGTGACGCTCATTGAGCGGGGAATCAACCGCGGGGTAGTCTTCGACTGCATCAGCGCTAATCAGGCTAAGACGGAGCCTACGGGCCATGGCCTACCTCCGGGCAGCCCTGCCGGCGCAATCCCGTTGAACATCTGTCTGGAACCCGGCGACTCCTCCGTAGAGGACATGATCGCCTCCTGCCGCAAGGGCCTGCTGGTCAGCCAGTTCCACTATGTGAATGGCTTCCTTGACCCCAAGAAAGCACTGATGACCGGCATGACCCGGTACGGGACCTTCCTTGTTGAGGGTGGCAAGATCAAGCACGCCGTGAAGAACCTGCGCTGGACGGAGAGCATGTTGCGGGCCCTGTCCAACGTGCAGGCTATCTCTAAGGAAAGGGAGGTCATTCCGCGGGGCGGAGTGGGGTTTGCCGTCATGCCCGCTGTCTATATCAAGGACTTCACCTTCACGGGCGTTCAGAAGGAGTAGCCGCGTCGAGTCAGAGCTGGTGCTTCACTGTGTGAGCCCCTCCAGCGTGGTTCTGCCGTAGCCGGCTGTGCTACCTCGGAACGACTAGGATGAGCCGGTCCGGTCCGGCTTCGGCCGCTTTCTTTCCCAGTCCTCGCGCATCACGCGGTAGATGTAGTGGTGTATGGGTGCGGTGTAGGCCCACATCCAGTTTGGGGAGTCTCACACATCTTCGCCAAGGCACACCCCACCCACCGCCTCCTGCATCTTGATTGACGCTACGTTCTCCACGTTGGGAGTTGCCTGCACGCTATCACAGCAGGTGTGCGTGAACTCGTAGGCCACCAATGCGCGCCAGACCTCGGTCCCATACTTGTGGCCCCAGAACTCGGGGAGCAACTTCACATCAGGTTCAGCTATGCCTTCCCCATTTGGGTAGGACAGTTTGCACTCGCCAATGGACTGGCCCGTGGCCTTCAGTTCTACAACCAGCAGTCGTTCGAATTCACACTGCACCTGTCTGGAAAGTCTCTGCTCCAGGCCGCGTCGTGTAACAGGCAGCCCGTGCGGAAATCCCGCGTATCTCATCACGTAGGGATCGGTCCACAGACTGTAGTACAGATCGACATCCCTCTCTGTTGCGAGCCTAACGATCAGTCGCTCGGTTTCGAAGACAACTCTGTGCCCTGAAGACATGGTCTCTGTCGATATCCCTTGAAGATTCTTCCAGCTGTTTTAGCGTAGCAGCCCCTGCTAGGTTTGGTCTACATCGGGCTCCCGAATCCGAATCTGCTGGCATCGGGCAACCCTGCCCATGATCATCCCTTGTAGATCGTCAGAGCTGACCTGAAAAATGGGCGTTTCCATGCCGTTAACGAATACCCATTCCCAGTTCCAGGGGGCGGTTGACCATCGGACGGCATCTTGGTGAGTGTCGATCAGGTGTGGATAGTGACGCACACGTATGCGATACTCCTCAGGAAGTCTGGCGATGACCTGTTCTAGTCTGGCGGCGTTATGGATGCTATAGGGGCAGCGGCTGCTCGAGGCGGACTCGATGGCCAATAGGCCGTCAGATGAGAAGTCCTGCGGCGACAACTCTGTTGGGGCCAGCCACCACTGCGACAAGTGAAACCACGCACTGGAGCAATCAATTGGTGCCGTTCGCATTGTTAATGCAGAGTCTTGCGCAGTATTATCCACTCATGCACAGGGCAGAAGCCCAGGTCCCTCGCTACTGCCAGGGCGGGCTGGTTCCTCTGCAAGGTGTGCAGACAGACCGTGTCCATGCCGCGCTCGCGCAGCGAATTCATGGCTTCGGCAGTGAGGGCCTTAGTGAGGCCTTTGCCGCGGTGTAATGGGAGTGTGCCTGCCGGTCCCAGATAGCCCCGCTTTGCGTGGTAATGCCTGTTGTACTCTCGATCGGAGCGGGCTACAACCAGGGCGACCAGCTGCTCTCCGTATTGAGCGACCTTGATACAATCCAGACTGAAAGCAGGGTCTTCGGTCTTCCATTTGCCCAGAATTGCCGGCTCTAGTCGCTGCATGCCGTAGGTGGCCTCTGCCAGCCGGATGAGGGCCTGCTCCTCGTCGGACCTGAGACTGCGTATGATATAGCCTTCAGGCACCTGCGGTAATGGCCGCATTTGGCCGAGTTGCGCCACCATGTGGTAGGAGATAGTCTCGCTTCTGTATCCGCTGGCGCTGAAAGCAGCCAGCCTCTCTTGATCTGCGGGGTCTATCAAGGCGATAAGGCCGCCGGTGCGGCTCTGCTGCTCAACAGCTGAGAGCAATTGCTTGCCTGCATCTGGCTGGTCCGGCCCAGCGGGCGCGTAGAGGATCACGATTTCTCCCCACCATTCTGGCCAGAGATAGGCAAGTCCGTGGACTCTGTCTTGTTCATCCACGGCGAGGAGTGCGTAACTTGCCTCCTTCAGTTCTACCCGGAGTTTCTCTTCACTATAGGGGATGAACTCATAGCATAGGATGTCCCTCTCATTTACCAGGCTCACAAGTGCAGATATGTCGCGATCACGGTAGGGCTGCAGTCTCATGTTCCTACTATTATTGACCTTAGCCTTGGTTGACGGAACGGCTCCGAATGAAGCATCACCTCTACCCAAAGGCAACGCCCGCGATGCTCAGCGCACCGTCTTGCGCAGGATTATCCACTCGTGGTCTAGCTGGAAACCAAGGCTTCTGGTAACTGCCAGGGCTGAGGGATTGCCGTCCCATGTGTGCAGGCAGGCTGTTTGCATGCCCTGCGCCCGCAATACGTTCATGGCCCGGGCGGTGAGTGCCTTGCCCAGGTTGTTTCCCCGGTGGGCTGGGAGTGTGCCTGCAGGCCCCAGGTAGCCCCGCCTCGTATGGTAATGCTCATTGTAGGCCTTATCCGACCGGGCGACCACCAGGGCAACCGGTTGGCCCTCGTATTCCGCCACCTGAATCCAGTCGGGACCGAAAGCTGCGTCTTCCTCTGCCCACCGGGCCACGATCCCGGGCCGGAGTCGCTCTCCCTGGTAGGCGGCATTTGCCAGCGCGATGAGCGCGTCCTCCTCATCGGGCCTGAGGCTCCGTATCAGGTAGGTTGGGGGTACCTGAGGCAGTGGCCGGGGCCGGTCAAGCTGGGCAACCAGTTGGTACAGGCTGCTCTCCCTGGTGTATCGTCTGGCAGTAAAGAGGGCCAGCCTTGCCTGGTCCTGGGGCTCGATGGACGTGCTGACTCTGCCGGTCCTGTTCTCAGGTTCGATCACGGGGAGCAGCAGATCGGCGACTTCTTCTTGACCCACACCGGGACGCACAGAGAAACCCAGCGTCTCGCCGTACCAGTCCTGGCGCAGATAGGTGAAGCCGGCGATACGGTCTTGGTCGTCTGCCGCCAGCAATATGCAGCTCGCCCCCGCCAGCCTTGCTCGCACGTCCTCGTCAGTACGGGGGATAAACTCGTACGATCCGCGGCCAGCCTCGTTGAGGAGGCTGACAAGCTCCGGTATGTCACTATCGCGATATGGTCGCAGCTTCATAGTCCCTAGCATCGAGGCGGAGTAAGCAGTAAAGGTGTCTGGCGGCAGGACCCCGGTTGGCCGCTGTGTCCATTATTGCTGGGGGTGTTGGGTGCCTGTGGCCAGGCTCGTTCCGGGATCTGTTGCAGTGGGCGGCTATTCTTGAGCAGACGATTGAGTATTGCGGCAGCCATGTTCATGGTTGTCAGGCTATGCCTGGTCGGACCTGAGTGAAGAGTCTATACCTTGATGCGCCCCCAGTCAAGCGAAGCCTCGGTGACGGTCCACTAACGAGGGGCGGGATACGCCGCCGGATGCTCCGATGGCACAACGTCAAATACTTGACAGACAGACGTCAAAGTTGCATGAATATTGTTTGAGTCGAGCAGCTTAGTATGTCAGCGGTCTGAGCGAAAACCATGCTGTGCGGAGAGATGTGCGGCGTGGGGAGGTGTGAGGCTGTGCTAACGGAGTAAGACATTGGGCGTCACGAAGATCGAGGTCATTGCTGTAAGAGGCAAATGCAACGCCGGGCTGGCTGTGGGCGATACGTTTCTGTTGCATAAATGGCGCATTATTTCTGGCAACGCCGATAAGATGTGCAGCGTTGCCCTGGCATCCATAATTGCCTGCGCGTCCCGCTGGATGCTACGCGAGGGCGGAGTCTGCGTATCCTGCCCCGATCCAGGCGCCGGGGAAGGTGGAAATGTGATCTTCAGGCTCTGTGAGGAGGAAGGCCATGAGAACCATCAACGTTAAGCCTGTGGAGATAGTGGGTACCTGTCCCGTCGGTCTGAAGCTGACTGACGAGTTTCAGATCGAAGGCATGAGGCTCAGCAACCCGCTCAATAGCGCCATCTGTTTTCTTGCGGTCAGCCAGATACCAATCGGTCAAGGCATCTGGCAGGTCCAAAGCGGGAAAGGGTTCTTCAGCCACGTGACGTGTCCCGGCTGTATATCAGACCTCGAGCGGGAAAACCGGGTCGTGTTCTTGTTGGGGCATGCAGATAAGTGGCAGTTATGCCAGACGATTTCGGAGTATGTCATTCTGCGTAGGAAATATGGCGAGCCGGAGGCAGCGGTGAAATTGAGGGATGCTGCTATAGAGCAACAGAACCGCGGAGATTATTCAGCGGCCGCCGACACCATGAAAGCCGCAGTTAAGGAGCTGTTGGGAGACAGAGCCTGAGTTGCGGTGGAACCGGCAGGGTCTCAGTCGCTAACTGAGCCCTCCTGCCCCTGGTCCAGGAGTTCTAGGAACTCGGCCTCGCTGAGCATTTTCACCTCGGCCTTTTTGGCTTTGTCCAGCTTGGACCCCGGGTCGGCACCCACCACCAGGTAGGAAGTCTTGCTGCTGACATCCGAGCCAGTCCTGCCGCCGAGAGCCTTGATCCTCTCTTCCGCCTCTGAGCGCGAGAGAGAATCCAGCTTACCGGTCAGAACGAACTGCATTCCTTGGAGGGGAAGCTCCTCTGGCCTGGCTTTCTCAGTATCCCCCCTTTGCAGCCTGACCCCGGCCTTTCTCAGCTTTTCTATGATCTGACTGTTGCCTTCCTGCCTGAAAAAGGCCACGATGCTGTCAGCTATCTTTGGTCCAATGGACGGCAGGGCTGAAAGGTCTTGCTTGCTGGCTGCGGCCAGCCTGTCGATACTCGGGAAGTGCTCTGCCAGCAGTTCGGCGTATTGATCGCCGACATGCAGGATTCCCAGGGCGAAGATAACTCTGGCCAGGGGCCTGGTCTTGCTGCTCTCGATGGAGTTCAGCACATTGGTGACGCTCTTTTCAGCCATCTTTTCCAGCCCCAAAAGCTGTTCCCTGTTAAGGAAGTACAAATCGCCAGCATCCTTGACCAGCCCGGCCCGGAACATTGCCTCGCACAGCTTCTCACCCACGCCATCAATATCCATTGCCCCACGGCTTACAAAGTGCTTGATCTTCTCCAGGGCCTGAGCTGGGCAGGCAGCATTGGTGCAGCGATGCATGGCCTCGCCTTCGGGCTTTATGACTTCGCTTCCGCAGACAGGGCACTGAGCGGGCATGGAGAAGACTCTCTCCTCTCCCGTGCGTCGGCTGACTACTGGTCCCACGACCTCAGGTATGACCTCGCCAGCCCGCTGCACAATGACCCAGTCTCCTATGCGGATATCCTTGCGGTGAATGTCTTCCTCATTGTGCAGAGCTGCCTGGCTTATGACTACCCCGCCCACCCGGACGGGCTCCAGAAGGGCGTATGGGTTAAGGCTCCCCGTCCGTCCGACATGTATGCCAATGTCAAGCAGCCTGGTATTGCCCTGAAGGGCAGGGAACTTATAGGCAATGGCCCATCTGGGTTCATGGGCCACTGTTCCTAGCTGTCTCTGAAGAGCCACCGAATTGACCTTTGCTACCATGCCGTCAACTTCGTAGGGAAGTCCCTCCCGGCTTTCCAGCCACCCTTGGTAGTTTTGCTGGACTTCATCGAGGGAGTGGCACAGGGCAATATCGGGGTTTATCTTGAAGCCCAACGACTTAAGGTAGTGCATGATTTCCCAGTGGGTGTCGGGCACCGCCCTGCCTTCGGCCCAGCCCAGTCCATAGATGAATATGTCCAGAGGGCGCTTGGCAGTGACGCTGGAGTCGAGCTGTCTTACCGAGCCGGCCGCGGCATTTCTGGGATTGGCGAAAAGCGGCAGCCCGTCTCTGGCCCTTTGCTCGTTGAGCTTCTTGAAGCCGGCCTTGGGAAGATAGACCTCGCCCCTGACTTCAAACCTGGACGGGGCTTCTCCGGCAACAGAAAGAGGAATACTCCTGATGGTCTTCAGGTTCTGAGTGATCTCCTCACCCCGGTATCCGTCGCCCCTGGTTGCCCCTGTGACAAGCAGTCCATCGTTGTAGGTCAGGGCCACTGCCAGTCCATCGATCTTCGGCTCGCACACCAGGTCGAACCGGCGTCCGCCCAGGAGATTGCTCGCCCTCTTGTGCCAGGCTGCCACCTCTTCATAGGAAAAGGCATTGGCCAGGCTCAGCAGAGGCTGAGGGTGTTCGACGACACCGAACGCCTCCACAGGCGGTGCTCCGATCCTTTGTGTCGGTGAGTCGGGAGTGACAAGCTCAGGATGGTCGGCCTCGAGCTGTTTCAGTTCCTTCATCAGCTCGTCGTACTCTGCGTCGCTGATCTCAGGGCTGTCCAGCACGTAGTAACGGTAGTTGTGGTGATTGATTGCCCGTCGCAGTTCCTGTATCCTCTGACTGACCTTGTTCGAATCCTTCATATGGCTTGTGCCTGTTCATAGTATAGCAGAAGCGCTACGCCGGCAAAGCAGGCCCTTTCGCCATTCTGGCATATCTGCTAGAATACGGGCGCAATGAAGCAAGTCGTAATCAGGTTCTTTGCCCCGGTGATCGATGCTACCGTCAATGCCCTGATGAGCGCTGTGGACCAGAGGATGAAGCAAGGCATAGACAGATTCATCCTCCTGGTCTCTTCGCCCGGCGGATCTGTCATCCATGGCTTGAGCGCCTACAACTACCTGAAAGGGCTGCCCGTGTCCATAACCACCCACAACTTCGGCAGCGTGGACTCCATAGGCATTGTGTTGTACTGCGCAGGTTCGAGAAGGCTGTCGGTACCGCAGGCCCGATTCCTGTTCCACGGCGTAAACGTCCAGTTCCGAGGGGAGCAGAACCTGGAAGAGAAGGTGCTGGAGGAGCGGTTGAGGGGCCTTAGGACCGATGTGGAGAACATCGCCAGGGTGATTGCAGCGAATACGGGCAAGGACACCACGGATGTCACCAATGCCATGATTGAGCGCATGATGCTGTATCCTGAGGAGGCGAAGGCCTGGGGTCTGGTGCATGAGATCAAGTCGGAGCTGTTTGAAGCGGGGAGCGAGGTAATAGCCATACAGTTTCAGCAGCAGGCTCAGCAACCGCAGCAACTGCAACCGTCACCGCCGCCGACGCGGAAGCCTTAATCTAATATCGACCCGTAGGCGCGCCTTAGGCAATCGCGCGTGTTTCAGGCGAACGGCATCCACGGGTCATGCTCGCTTGGCGTCCCTGTATCGTGCGTGGGCGCCGGCCTCTACCGAGTAGCCTGTTGCGAGTCGTCGCAGCTCAGGGCATCGTTGGCCCTTGTCACATACCTCTTATTACGATATACTCTTCGCCATCGCATGCCTCCACGAGTGTCTTCCGGTGACTGAGATGACTATCAAGCAGGTCCTGGAGAAGACGGCCTCAGAGATACCGCACAAGGACGCCATCGTTTGTGGCAGCAAGAGGGTTACGTATGGAGAGCTGGATGAGGCTTCAAACAGGGTAGCCAATGCCCTTCTGGCCCTGGGGATGCACAAGGGTGGCCATGTAGCTATTCTGGTGCCGCACGGTCCTGAGTGGGTCATCAGCTATTTTGGCGTAGTCAAGGGTGGAGGCGTGGCTGTGCTGCTCAACACTGCGCTCAAGGCACCGGAGCTGGATGCTTTGCTACGGGACTCCGACTCCAGAGTGCTGATTACGGTCAGGGAGTTCTCGCACATGCTCTCCTCCATGTTGCCGCGCATTCCTTCCCTCGAACATGTCATTGAAGTAGATACAGATTCTTACGCGGGGATTGTAGCCGACAGTTCACCGGCGTCGCCGGCAATCGATGTGAGAGACAACGATGAGGCCAGCATAATATACACTTCCGGCGTTCTGGGGAGACAGAAGGGGGCCGTACATACAAATGCTTCCCTTTTAGGAACTCCTCCCATTGTGTCAGGAAGCATACAGCGGATGAGGGAAGATACGGTCATAGACCTTGTTCGCTTTTCTCATCTTTTTGGCCTGTGTGAAGTTATGCTCGGTTCCATTATTGATGGCGCCACCATTGTGCTCGTCCCCGACTTCACGCCCAGAGCAGTACTCAAAGCTATAAAGAGGGAAAGAGGGACCATCATCTTCGGGGTCCCGGCCATGTACAATGCCCTGGCTATGGTGCGCGAGGGGATTCTGAGAAGGCATGACCTCAGTTCTTTGCGCCTGGCTGTTACCGCCGGAGCGAAGTCATTTCCTGAGCTGATGAAGGCCCTGGAGCGCAAGTTCGGTCTGTCCCTGTACGAGGTATACGGACTTACGGAGATCTCGGCGGTCTGCGTAAGCTCGTTCAAGGACCGCAGGCTGGGGACTGTGGGGAAGCCGATTTGCCAGCTCAAGATACTGGATGATGAGGGCAGGGAAGTTCGGCTCGGGGAGATAGGAGAGGCCGTTTTCAATGCGCCGTGGGCGATGAAGGGCTACTACAAAGCGCCTGAACTGACGGCCCGCGTCCTCAGGGACGGCTGGTTCTATACCGGGGACCTGGTCAGGATGGATGATGAGGGGTATGTGGAGTACATAGAGAAGAAATCGTTCATAATAGTCACCTCTTCGGGTCTTAAGATTGGGCCCTCAGAGGTTGAATTCGTGCTCCTGCGCCACCCGAGCGTAGCCGAGGCAGCGTACGTAGGCGTCGACGATGGTTACAGAGGACAGACGCCCACGGCTTTCGTGGTCCTTAAGGAGGGGCAGCGGGCCACTGCCGAGGAGCTATCCCACCTTTGCTGGCAGAATTTGGCTGACTTCAAGGTCCCCAAGCGGATCGAGTTTGTGGACAGCATCCCCAAGACCGCCTCAGGCAAGATAGAGAGAAGGCAGCTCAAAGAGATGAGACTAATCCGGCACGGTTGGCCGAGCGCGTCCCCATGAGCGGACCTGTCACTGCCTGAATGGCCTGTCGGTCCACCAGGGATAGAACGGTGGCATCTGGCAGCTGGGTCTCATCGTGAATCTGGGCGGCCTCTTCTCAAGGAAGGAGAGGATGCCTTCACTGGCATCGGGCTGGGCACCTGTCCAGAAGATACACCTCGACTCGGCCCTGTGAGCCTCCAGAGGATGGTCCGCGCCCAGCGATCTCCAGAGCAGCTGGCGAGAGAGGGCAACCGAAACTGCGGAGGTATTGCGGGCGATCTCGGCGGCGATTTCGCGTGCCCTGGTAATGAGGGCATCCAGCGTCAGCAGTTCACTGACCAGTCCCTGAGCAAGCGCCTCCCGTGCGTCGAAGACCCTCCCGCTGAGGACCCACTCCAGAGCCTGGCTTATACCGACAATGCGGGGTAGAAACCAGCTGCTGCATGCCTCGGGCACTATTCCACGCCTGACGAAAACGAATCCCATCCGTGCGTTGTCGGATGCCAGACGAATATCCATGGGCAGCGTCATCGTAATACCGAATCCTACCGCCGGACCGTTGATGGCGGCAATTAGCGGCTTCTTCATATCGTAGAGCCTGAGGGCGACAAGGCCGCCCCTGTCTCTATGCGTCTCCTCGCTCTCCTCCAGTCCTCTGGCTATGTAGTCAAACGTCTCATCGCGCCGGCTCAAATCGGCTCCGGCACAGAAAGCACGACCGGCCCCGGTCACAATCACCACCCTGACGTTGTCGTCTTCGTCAGCCCTGTTCAGAGCGTCCATCAGTTCAATGTCCATCTCCGGCGTGTAAGCGTTCAGCTTGTCCGGCCTGTTGAGCGTGATGGTCAGGACTGCGTCCGAGATCTCGTAGCGTATCTGTGTGTATCCCATAAGTCGTTCTCGATACAGAATACCTTGAGCCGGAGCCTTACGGGTGGCGGTCTCGTTGGGCCGAGTTCGTTGCTGCATAGTATATCAGTGGTCCGAAGCTGTCAAGGCAGTGTTGTAGGGCAACGGATATGTTGACTTGATAAAGCCTTGTTGATAACATCATGCAGTGAGCCGTGCTAGGCGGGGAGTCAGCGGTGCCCTGTACCCGAAAACCGCTATAGCGGGGCCGAATTCCTGTTTGAGGTTTACGGCTGGCGAGATTGGTTTTTGCTGAGCGGTGTTGATAGTTGGGTTCTATGCAGCTGGAAGCCATGAACCCCGTCAGGTCCGGAAGGAAGCAGCGGTAAGTGGTATTTCCAGTGTGACATAGAGTTGCCTGGCTGGAGCTAGCTGGCAAAGGCGGCTCTCCGGTTTAGGAATCGAGGACGGGTGCACGGCTCATAGAAACTGGGGAGGCTAAGGATATGGCGATAAAGAAAGTATGCGTCGTTGGTTCAGGGACTATGGGCTGCGGAATAGCCCAGGTATCAGCACAAGCAGGATATGAGACGACCATGGTTGACATCAAGCAGGAGTTTCTTGACCGGGGTATGGCCAAGATAAAGGCGAGCCTGACCAGGTTCCTGGAGAAGGGGAGAGTCAGGCAGGAGGTGGTGGACAAAACTCTGGCCGGACTACGCACCTCGATTGACATGAAGGACGCTGCTGGCGACGCTGACTACGTAATAGAGGCGGTTTTCGAGAGGGCTGAAGTAAAGCTGCCTATATTCGCTCAACTGGAAGAGATCTGCCCCGGAGAGACCATCCTCGCTTCCAATACATCGGGCATACCGGTAAGTCTGCTGGCATCTGCCACCAATCGTCCGGACAAGGTCATCGGTACGCATTTCATGAACCCCGTACCTTTGATGAAGGGAGTTGAGATAGTGAGATCTCTGCTGACCTCCGAGGAGACTGTGAAGGTTAGCCTTGACTTTGTCGGCTCCCTTGGTAAGGAGACGGTGGTGGTAAAGGATTCACCGGGATTTGTGACCAACAGGATCGTGACTCTGGTCTTCAATGAGGCGGCCAAACTGCTGGAAGAGAACCTGGCAAGCGTGGAGGATATAGATAAGATAGAGAAGCTGTCGCACAACTGGCCCATGGGTCCATTCGAACTGGCGGATCTGGTTGGCATAGATGTCGTGGTAGACCTGCTGGAAGGGATTTACCAGCAGACCGGATGGGAGAGATACAAGCCTGCTCCACTGCTGAAGCGGATGGTCGAGATCGGCTATACCGGGCGGAAGGCGGGCAAGGGCTTCTACCAACTGTTTGCACAAGGCTGACGCTTTTGCACCGGCAAGTCCTCCATCAGCTTGGCTTCAGACCGAAGAAGCGCCTGGGACAGCATTTCCTTGTTGATGAGGCTGTACTGGAGCATATCTTATCTGCCACCGAACTCAGGCCTGGCGACGTTGTCGTTGAGGCAGGTCCCGGCCTGGGCATACTGACCGAGGGGCTGGCCAGGCGGGGGGCCAGGGTCATTGCCGTTGAAGTGGATCCCAGACTGGTGGGCCTGCTGAGAAAGCGGCTGGCCTCCTATCCGGATGTCAGGATTGTCCACGCGGATATACTGCAGATTACGCCCCGGCAGCTTCTGGAAGAGGGCTTGGCTGGCTCCACAGTTGGCCGTGAATACAAAGTCATAGCGAATCTCCCTTACTATATCGCCTCGCCGGTGTTGTGGCATTTCTTGGAAGGAGAGCCCAGACCTTCTGAGATGGTAGTAATGCTGCAGAAGGAAGTTGGTGAGGCCATTGCTGCTGCCCCTGGCAGGATGAGCATGATCAGCGTCAAGGCCCAGTTCTATGGCAGGCCGGCCATTGTGTCCTATGTGCCTGCGGCGAGCTTCTATCCGCCTCCGAAGGTCGATTCCGTTGTCTTGCGCCTGGAGGTTTACCGGCAGCCTCCTATCGGAGTGTCCGACGTAGCTGGCTTCTTCGAGATGGTGATGCATGGTTTCAGCTCGCCTCGCAAACAGCTTCGCAATGTGTTGTCCCACTCTCTGGGGATGCCGCCGGCACAGGTCTCTGAGCTGCTGGAGCAGGCCGGGATAGACTCCAGGCGCAGGGCTGAGACCCTCAGTCTGGAGGAGTGGGCAGAGCTATGGAAGGCCTTTGGCCCCTTCAGGCGGGGACTGTCATGATCACTGTCTATGCGCCGGCTAAGGTGAACCTCGTCCTCGAAGTGCTGGGTAAGGAGGGTGCCTACCACCGCATCTCCAGTATTGTTCAGGCGGTAGACCTGTGCGACGTGGTCGAGTTCGAGTTAGACGCCGGGCTGCTCTTCGCTTGCGACGAGGCCACCCTGGAGCGTGATAACCTTGTGATGGAAGCGGCCGCTCTGCTTAAGGAGAGCAGCAGATGCAGTCTGGGGGCGCGAATCGAACTGCGCAAGCGTATACCATGGGATGCGGGGCTGGGAGGTGGCAGCAGCGACGCTGCTGCCACTCTGCTGGGACTCAATCAGCTCTGGGGATTGGGGCTATCGCTTTTTGAACTGAGCGATCTGGCGGCTGACCTGGGCTCCGATGTTCCCTTCTTCCTCCATAAGGGCACAGCCCTGGTGGAGGGCAAGGGAGAGAAGGTTACTCCGCTGCCTCCTTTGCCTGCAAGCTGGTTTGTGTTGCTCGTGCCTCCCCTGGTCCGGGTGCCCGATAAGACGAAGCAGATGTATGGTAGACTGAACGCCATCTACTACACAGAGGGTCAGTTTGTGGAGGCGGCCGTATCGGTCCTCAGGCAGGGGAGGATGATAGGGCCGGGCCTCATGTTCAACGTGTTCCAGAAGGTGGCCTTCGATTTCTTTCCGGAGTTGATCAACTACAGGAACGCCCTGGAGCAAGCCGGCGCCCCAGGAGTTGGTCTGGCCGGCTCGGGGCCATGCCTTTTTGCTTTCTTCCCCGGCCAGAGGGAGGCCGGCGAGCTGTATTCACGCCTGAGGAGGCAGGGGCTGACGTGCTACCTGGCATCTTGTTTTGGATGATAGCTAGGTGACTTGATGGCAACAGAAAGATCCAAGCGATGGCTCAGGCTCGCGCTGTACCTTGTCCTTCTGACTCTTCTGAGTTTCGGCTTTGCCTATTTGCTGGGACATCTGATCAGCTATCTCAGCATCCCGGCGGAAACACTGGCCCCCGTAGCTTATCTGATCGTCTTTGGAGTTGCCCTGGCGTGTAACGCCGCTATCCTGATCCCAGTGGCGCTGCACGTTTCCATAATGATGTGGGCAGTTGAATACTGTGGCTGTGACATTTTCTTGGTAGTTCTGGTAGCCAGCGTAGGCGGCACCCTGGGGGAGATAACTGGCTACTATGCAGGCTACCTGGGAAAGAGAATCGTGCATCTGGAGAGCGCCCCGGGATATGACAGGCTTGTACGCTGGATGAAGCGTTATGGCCCTCTGGGCATTTTCCTCATTTCTCTTCAGCCTCTGAGTGACATAGCCGGCCTCCTTGCCGGAGTCTCCAAACTGCCCCTGTGGAAATTCCTCTTACCTTGCTGGCCGGCCAAGTTTCTTAAGTACCTGTTCGTCTGCTACTTCGGTGGGGCGGTTTTGTACCTCTTACCTCGCCTGCCAATCTAGTTCGGGGAACGAAGGGCCGGCCGGAGCCGTCCGCTGTGCTGAACGTTCGACGTCCTACCTTGTCGCAATCCGGCTGCTCGTCTGCGTTTACTCCTGCGAGTCTTCGGAGCTAGCAGGTAGATTGACTTCTTTCAAGGAGAGTGCCAGGCTTTTTTCCTCTGATGCCGTGCGCACCTCTCCATCGAGCTTGGCACCATGCAATATCCGGATGATCCTTCCCATCTTCGGTCCGGCCGGTATGTCCAGCCTCTTGAGTTCCTCTCCGTTGAGCGAAGTCCTTACGTAGCGCAGCTTCGTCAGAAATAACTGAAGGCGGCTACGTATCAGGGCGGATTCCGAAGCTATGGCATTTGTCTGTATTGCCAGCGGATCATATTCGTGGAGCAGATAGTATATCTCGCTGGCTTTCAGGCAGGGTTTCTCAAACAGGGAAGAGCTGGCCTTGATGCGGAGGGTGTCGCGCATCGCGCGGGACAATTTGACCGGCATGTTAAGACGCGCGAGAAGTTGCTCGACTTCGGCTTCATCGCATGAATAGACGAGAAGACAGAAATAGAGCGAGGGCAACTGGCCGGACTTCTTCTCACCACGAGCTCTATCGAATCTCTCGGCTATCCAGGCATCACCTCTGAGGCAGGCGCCGATTCTCTGCAGGACACCCAGTTCACCCAGCCGCCGGATGGCGAACTCTGGCCTGACTTCCTTCAGGATCAGTTCTACCTCATGCCGGATGCGGTCCCCGCTTATCGTGTCCAGCATGGGGATATTCCGTATCAGCAGGCGACGGGTCTGGGCTTCAAACTCAAAGCCCAATCTTTGTTCATAGCGGACGCCCCTCAGGATCCTGGTGGCGTCGTCACTGAAGCTGGCTGGATGTAGCACGCGAATCAGGCGGTGCTCCATATCTCTCTTGCCCTGATGGGGGTCGATCAACTCGCCGTAGCCCTCCCTTGCGAGGGATATAGCCATGGCATTGATGGAGAAGTCCCTGCGCATGAGGTCATCCTTGAGCGTGCCGGGAGTAACCGTAGGCAGTGCACCGGGTCTGGCATAGGTCTCCTTCCGTGCTGTGGCCAGGTCCAGCGTGAAGTCCTGGTATTTGAGCTTGGCGGTGCCAAAGCGGTGGCGGGCCAGCAGCTTGGCCCCACCGGCGACAGCCACCTGCTCAGCCAGCCCCACTGCGTCGCCCTCGACTACAAGGTCAAGGTCGAAGCGCAGGTGTGAATGTGTTGCAGGACCGCTCAGGAGCAGCCCTCGTACTATGCCACCGACGAGGTAGACCCTTTCCCCTCGACCGGCGGCCCGTGCACTGATGTCGTTGACAAAATCGAGGAGTTGCCGGGGCAGACATCGCTCCATTTGCCGGGCCAGGTTCATTGTATTAGTATTATAGCAGCACTTCGTTTAGCGTCGTGCGGCCCTGTTTTCATAGCATATAATAAGGAAGGCCGGAAGTATGGAGGCCAAAGACCAGGAAGGGCACAGGAGAAGGCTGCGGCAAAGGTTCAACAGGTCGGGACTGGCAGCGTTCCTTGACTACGAAATCGTGGAGCTCTTGCTGACACTGGGCACACCCCGCAAGGACTGCAAGCCGCAGGCCAAGGAAGCCATCGACAGGTTCAAGACGTTGCGGGGTGTTCTGGAGGCGCCACCTGAGGAACTGCAAAAGATCGACCGGATTACTTCCTACAACATCTTTGTGATCAAATTCATGCAGGAGGTAGCCAGGCAGTTTCTCAAGGAACAACTCCTCGACAAGCCCTACTGCCGGTCCTCTAAGGAGGTCTTCGACTACCTGTACCACTCTATGCGGGACCTGAAGAAAGAGGTGTTCAAAGTCATGTTCCTCGATTCCCAGAATCATGTTGTGGAGGTGGCAGACCTCTTCGAAGGTACATTGAACGCCAGCGTTGTTTATCCCCGGGAGATCATCCAGAGTGCTGTCAGGCATAACGCTGCTGCCTTGATCTTCGTCCACAATCACCCTGCCGGCAATCCTCAACCCAGTGATAATGATAGACAGATAACGCAGGACCTGGTCTTTGCCGGGAACATAATGCAGATCAAGGTCCTGGACCACATCATAATAGGCGAGAACCGCTACTTCAGCTTTGCCGATTCCGGCCTCATCGACGCGTACAACTCCGACTTCCTGAGCCTGAAGGAGGGCAGGAGCGGCTAGGGGCTATTCGATCTTCGCACATTGTCAACCCGGGTCGTAGGTCATCAGCACCCAACATGGAACCGTTCTGTCAAGAACGCGATGGCACTTGCCAGATCTACGTGTCTTCGCTCTACGACTTCTCCAATGCTTGAAGGAACTGCTGTGAAGTGATGACCCTGGCCTGCCGTGGGAACACCTTCTCCATTAGAACCCGCTGAACCTCATCGTCCCGGTCAGCACAGCAGTCAGACAGAACTATGATCCTGTAGTCCATGTCGGCCCCACATCGTACCGTTGAGAGCACACAGCCGCTGGTCGAAATCCCCAGTAGGACCAGTGTATCTATCCCATGCGTTTTCAGTACCTTATCCAGGTTAGTAGTTGAGAAAGGCCCCACGCGGCGCTTGGTTAGCAGCGTTTCTCCAGGTCTGGGAGCTATGGCCGGATGAATCTGGGTCTCTGGCGTTCGCTCCCCGCGGATCACCTCCACATTAATAACGGGGATACCTTTGTAGCGGGCTCTCTCCAAAACCTTGTTCGCCCTCTCCAGCAGTTCTCTCTGAAACTCCTCCGAGAAGTGACTCAGCTGGCGGTTCTGGTAATCCATGATGACCACGGCCGTGTTCTCTCGGCTGGTTGATAACTCCTCTATCATATTCTGAGCCTCCTTTGCACACGTGACATCGGCTCTATTGCCACCTTGCGCCGTCTTGTGTCGACACGGGTGGTGGCATCATACATCAGCTCATGGCCTTGAGCAACGCATTGGTTCCTGGGACTTCCACGAGCTGTGTTGTCTATACTCCGCAGGTGAACCGCCATGACGCAGCCCATCGCTGAACCGACCACTTCTCACGACGTCTGCACCGGATACGGATTGTCAGCAGGGGCCTGCCGGTGGCGTCCGGCAATATCGACAGGCGCGTTTCACACTCGGGCGCCAGCTTTTGGCGGGCCGTCTTTTCCGGGTTACCCGGAGCCGCGCCGTGTTCATTGCATTCGGCTCATGTCCTGCCTGAAGGGTGCGCACCGGAAGCCTTTCTTGCCTTGACGGTGTTCGCAAAGGCGAGTAAACTGGACGGCGAATTCCTGCGATCGTGATGGAGGGTTATGAGCTTATGTCTACGCTTCTGCTAGATAGGTCAGTGGTCAGCACCCTGATGAAGATGTCGGACGTTGTCAAAGTGGTCGAGGATGTCTTCAGGATATGCGGTGAAGGCAGGGCCAATATGCCGGCCAAAGTGTACCTTTCCGTTGAGCACGGTGACTTCCGGGCCATGCCCGCTGCCCTGCCGGGGGCTGCCGGCATGAAATGGGTCAACGTACATCCTGGAAACCCGTCCCGCAGCCTACCTTCGGTCATGGCCATCATAGTGTACAACGACCCGGAAACCGGATACCCGCTGGCGATTATGGACGCCACCGAGGTCACAGCCTATCGGACCGGCGCTACTGCGGCCATAGCCTCCAAATATCTGGCGCGACGGGGTTCACGTACTATTGGAGTCATCGGTGCCGGCCACCAGGCATACACACAGATACTGGCACATGCCGAGCTGTTCAGCCCCATCTCGGTGAATGCGTTTGACGTTTCTGAGGCTGCAGCGGATAGGCTGATCAGCTCTCTGCCTGAGTTCTCTATCAGAAAGTGCTCAGCAGAGGAGGCGGCGGCATCGGACATCCTGTGCACCCTGACCCCTTCCCGTAAGCCTGTTGTCAAGAGAGAGTGGATAGCCCGCGGGACCCACATTAACGCCGTGGGCGCCGATGCTGAAGGTAAGCAGGAGCTTGAGCCTTCAATATTGAAGGAGGCGGTTGTCGTCGTCGATGACATGGAGCAGGCGGTCCACAGCGGCGAGGTCAATGTCCCTATACGAGACGGTATCTACAGTGCCGGTAAGATTTACGGGAATCTGGCCGAACTGGTCTCCGGCAAGAAGAGGGGAAGAACAGACAATCAGGATATCACCGTGTTCGATTCGACTGGAATCGCCATCGCAGACATAGCTGTGGCCAGGCTTCTCTTCCAGAAGGCCCAAGAGGGGGGTGGGTACCCGTCGATCGATTTTGTGGGAACATGAGGTGTTAGGGAGCAGGTGGTGTCTTGCCAGTGCCATGTGACAGGATCTGTGGGTCGCCAACTGTCAGGCTATATCCGGCCATCACACCGGCACCTCTTCTGCCTCAGGGGATAGCCCGCATCGCTCAACCGTCAGGAAATGAGGAGTAGCGAGATGAAAGTGATAGGCATAGTCGGGAGTCCAAGGATCAATGGCAATACGGAGCTGCTGACCGGCCATACGCTCAAGGCGGTATCCGAAGAAGGGTTGGATACAGAACTGATACGGCTGGCCGGGCTGGACATAAGGCCCTGCAATGCCTGCATGGCCTGCAGAGAGAAGGAGAGCTGCCCAATTGAGGATGACCTCTTTCCCATATACCTCAGGATGAAGGAAGCCGATGGTATCATCCTGGCCTCACCGGTGTATTTCGGATCGGCTACCGCGCTGATCAAGGCATTGATGGAACGTGTGGGGTATATCTCCGGGCCGCACGGCAGGCCCTTCAGCGGGAAGGTGGGCGGGGCGCTGGTGGTGGCACGGCGCGCCGGCAAGAACTTCACGTTTGCTCAGCTTACCTACTGGTTCCAGATCCTCGGTTTCTTCATCCCCGGCTCCACCTACTGGAACGTGGCTATCGCCCGGGACAAGGGGGACGTGGAGCAGGACGAGGAAGGACTGCGAACGGCCTGGAACTTCGGTAAGAACATGGCCTTCCTGCTCAGCAAGCTGAGCAGATGACATGGCCAGCCGATGAGCCGGTATGCTGCAGGTGGGGTATTCGTTGACGCTTCTGTAACGCCGGCGTATACTTGGGAGTAGGCTCTCGCGAGAGGTGCCCATGGTGAACTGCCCGAAATGCCAGACCGAGAATCCAGAGGATTCAGCGTTCTGTCGCGGTTGCGGACAATCTCTAGAGTTTGATCTAGTCTGCGGCCGGTGCCGCCACGTCAATATTCCTGGTAGCAGGTTCTGTAATCACTGCGGTCGCGCTCTGACATCATCACAAGATCCAGCCGAAGTTGCCCCGCCCCCACCCTCAACCCCCAGGCCCACGTCCTTTGCCAGCGGCCGTTACACGGTCAAGAAGTTCCTGGGTGAGGGCGGCAAGAAGAAGGTCTACCTGGCGTACGATACGCTGCTGGACCGTGATGTGGCGTTTGCGCTGATCAAGACCGAGAAGCTGGACGACGCCTCCCGAGTTCGGATCAGCCGAGAAGCCAAGGCCATGGGCAAGCTGGGCGACCACCCCAATATAGTAACCATCTATGATATCGGACAGGAGGGGGATCAGCCCTATGTTGTTCTGCCTCTGATGCCGGGTGGGGATGTGGAGGGCCTGATTGAGAAAGCTCCCGAGCACAGGCTGCCTATCGAGCAGGCCATGAAGATAGTCCGTGAGGTGTGCAGGGGTCTGGAGCATGCCCACGCCAAGGGGATCATCCACCGTGATATCAAGCCGGGCAATGTCTGGCTGAGTGGAGATGGCACGGCGAAGGTGGGCGATTTCGGCCTGGCGCTGGCGGTAGACGTATCCCGCCTGACCGGCGAGGGCATGATGGTGGGCACCTATTACTACATGCCGCCCGAGCAGGCCATGGGAGGTGAGATGACACCGAGGGCGGACCTCTATTCGGTGGGGGCAATGCTGTACGAGATGGTGACCGGCAGGCCGCCCTTCGCGGGTGATGATGTGGTGGCGGTTATCGGACAGCACATAAATACACCACCGGTGTCGCCCAACTGGCACCGGCCTGACCTGCCTCCACCGCTGGCGGCGCTGATCATGAGACTGTTGGAGAAGGACCCCCAGAAGAGGCCTGCCTCAGCCACGGAGGTACTTGACGTGCTGGAGGCTATCGAGGCAGGGAAGGCGGAAGAGCTGTCCGCCGACGCATCCAGGGTGCTGGCAGAGAGCCCGCTGTACCGGCGGGTATTCGTAGGCAGGGAGGCTGAGCTGCGGCAGCTCCAGTCGGCCTTCGATGCTGCGGCGTCGGGGCAGGGCTCGCTGACCATGGTGGTGGGAGAGCCGGGGATCGGCAAGACGGCCCTGACGGAGCAGTTAGGCACCTATGTTTCACTTCGGAACGGGCGGGTGCTGGTGGGCCACTGCTATGAAGAGGGCTCGCTGTCGCTGCCCTACCTGGCCTTTGTGGAGGTGCTGAGGAGCTATGCCCAGGCCCGGGATGTCAGCCACCTGAGGAAGGAGCTGGGCACGGGAGCGAGGAGCGTGGCGCGGGTAGTGTCGGAGGTCAGGGAGAGGCTGAGAATAGAGCCGGCGCCGCAGGTGAATCCGGAGGAGGAGAGATACCAGTTAATGCAGGCAGTAACGGAATTTCTGGGCAGTGCTGCCATGGCGCAGCCCTTACTGATAGTGCTTGAGGACCTGCACAGTGCGGACAAGGGGACACTAGAGATGCTGGAGCATGTGGGCCGCAACGTAGCAGACAAGAGACTGCTCATAGTGGGTACCTACCGGGATGTTGAAGTAGACCGTACGCATCCCCTGTCGGCAGCGCTGGCCGAGCTTAGGCGGCTGCCCCGGTTTGCCCGTCTACTGCTGAGGGGGCTGAATGCTGACGAGGTGAGGAGGCTGCTGTCCAGCATTGCCGGGCAGGAAGTGCCCTGGGGGCTGGCGGAAGTGGTGCACCGGCAGACGGAAGGCAACCCTCTATTCGTGCAGGAGGTCGTACGCTACCTGGCTGAGGAAGGGGTGTTTACACGGGAGGGAGGACAATGGCGTGCCATTAGCGATACACCTGTGGAGATGCGGATACCGGACGGGCTGAGGGACGTCATAGGCAAGCGTCTTTCCCGGCTTAGTGAGTCCTGCAATCAGATACTCTCGGTGGCTGCTGTGATCGGCAGGGACTTTCAGCTGGAGGTATTGCAGCGTGTGGCCGGGGTAGGTGATGACGAGCTATTCGCGGCGCTGGAGGAGGCCAGGAAGATGGCGGTGGTCGAGGAGAGGACGGGGATAGGCGCCAGGGTAAGCTACCGTTTTGCCCATGCCTTCTTCCGGCGGACGCTATATGAAGAGACAATCGCTCCCAAGCGGATAAGACTGCACCGGCAGGTGGCGCTGGCTCTGGAGGAGGTATACAGGAACAGGCTGGAGGAGCATGCGGCCGAGCTGGCCGAGCACTTCTCTAACTCGTCAGATACAGCTGACCTGGAGAAGGCGGTCACCTACGGGGAGATGGCCGCCAGGAGAGCGGTATCAGTGTATGCCTATGGTGAGGCGGCGAGGCTGCTGGAGCGGGCAATCCAGGTGCAGGGAATAGTTGCCCCCGAGGACAAGGCCAGGCGGTGTGACATGCTGCTTGCATTGTGCGAAGCCCTGGTCCTTGCCGGGGAACCCCAGCACGTTGTTGAGATAGCGGCGCCGGCGGCTCTGTCGCTGGCTGAGGACCTGTGCGACACGGCACGCGCTGCCCGGGTCTGTATCCTGGCGTTGGAAGGGCTGAGATATTCAGCAAGTGGGGATCAACTCAGCACTCCTGAGAATGCCCGGTGGGCAGAACTGGCAAATCACTATGCCGGGCCGGCGACCATAGAGCGTGCAGTCGCCGATCATGCTCTGGCAGACGTTAAGGTCGCCACTGGCCATGTCGGTGAAGGTATTGCCCTTGACGAGAGGGCTCTTGAGCTAGCTCGGCGCCTGGGGGACAGGCAGACGCTGTGGCACGTTGCCAGTTTTCGGGTTGCAGAGCCACGACATCACGAACAGCAACTGAACCTGGCGGAGGAATTACTGGGAAGCTCACGCGCTGGTGTGAGTTTGTTGGCGGTCGGCCCGGCATTGACCAGCATAGGCATGCTCTTCCTCCAATTGGGTGAGCGCCAGCGGTGGCAGCAGGTATTCGACGAAATGAGGGCCGGGGGCGAACGCACCGGTCAGCCATACGTGCTGCTGGTGGTGATGGCCTGGGACTGCCTGGCAGCGTGCATGGATGGGCGTCTGGAGGAGGCGATGGACATCGCTCACGGCATCAGGATTCGGGGTGCAGAATTGCGTCTCGTTGCAATGGGTTCCCTGTTGGCGGTGACTGCCGGGCTGAGACCACGGGTCTACCTGGGCCAAGCTGACCAGGCTCTGGAGTCGGGAGACCTGGGTGACACGAGATTGCCTGGCAGCAAGCTGCTATGCCTGGCGTATGTCGGCCGTGAGGCTGAGGCGAGAGCAATACTGGATGAACTGGTGGTTAGCCGCCGGGGCATCGGTACTGCAGAGGACAGGACCCCGGTGTCAATGGGCGTCATATTGCTGGAAGCTGCTGTGCTGGCCAAGCACCGTGAGGCGGCCGAGCTGCTATTACGGTGGTTGGCTGATACCACCACCCGTACAAGCGGACGCACATACCTGACCTGCGTGGCTCGCCATCTGGGTGGGGCAGCTGCTCTGCTGGGCAGATATGACGAAGCCCGCAAGCATTACAGGGAGGCCATCAAGGTCTGCACGGAGATGAGGTTCCGCCCGGAGCTGGCCCTGACCCGCCTCCAGCTTGCCGAGCTGCTGCTGGGCCACTACCCCGATGAGAAGAAGGAAGCGACTGAGCATCTGGCCTTCTGTATCCGCGAGTTCCGCGACATGAATATGCAGCCCTGGTTGGAGCGGGCATTGAAGCACAAGGAGATCCTGAAGGCCTAGGCCCTCCGCCGGTAGTGACTCGGCAGAAGTGGGTGGAGTCAGGTCAGTGCTACATTACCGGCCCCCTCCCCTCTCCTCGCCTCCTTTCTCCAAAGCCGATCATGATTGGCGGCACCATCACAGGCCCCTGAGGAACTCGGGGCGAAGCAGCGCAGGGTCGCGTGCCGCCAGGACCTCTTCCAGTTGTCTGAGCATCCTAGCTCTGTCCTGTGGCAGTCTGCCCCGCACCGAAAGGTAGTTTGAGGCATGCATGGAACTGAAGAAGCAGTCGGTGAAGCTGGAGGTCTCTATGATCAACTTGAGCTCCTCCAGCGACTGGAATGGCGAGAGAGCATGAAACTCATCCCGCTGCCACTCGTCATATAGTGGTGTGCCGGGGATGAGGGTCAGAGTTAGGGCTCCGGCATAGTCCGGGTCGATCCCGGTGAGCACCCTGGCCGTCTCAGGCGCGTGTCTCCCGCTCCCCTCGACACCGCCCAGTCCCAGAATTACGGTCACGGAGAAGCTTATGCCGGCCCGCTTCACTCTCCGCCCCGCCTCGATCATATCGTCCGAGTTCACACCCTTTCGTATCTTCCTTAGCAGTTCATCATCGCCGGTCTCGAGTCCCGTGTAGAGAATGCCCACCTTGAGCCGTCTCAGCTCCTTGAGTTCATCAGGACTCCTGCGCAGGATGTCCTGTGGCGTGGCATATGTGGCGATCCTTTCGATTGAGGGCAGTTTGTCATTCAGGTGCCGGAGCACTTCCGTGAGTCTGGGAAACGGATAGACGAGGGCATCGCCGTCCTGGAGAAACACCCTCCTGCCATCCCAGCCTTGAGCTACGGCATATACAACCTCCGGCACGTCCCCAAGCCACATGCCCCTGCGGATGAACAGGGCCAGAGCGTCTATCTCGCTCTTGACCTCGTCGGCCTCACGTATCTGGAGCTTCGAACCGTAATATCCGCAGAATGTGCAGGTGTTGTTGGAGCACCCGCTGGTCAGCGGCAGGAAGTAGCTCTTCCATTCGCTGGGCGGCCGGATGATATGAGGTCTGGTAAAGGTCATGTCTGGGTCCGCTATGCAGTATGCCGGTCGCTTTGAAGCTGACCCGCGAGGACTATTTTAGCAGTGCCAGCATGCCCGCCTCAAGGAAGGTGCGGGACGGGAGGGTCAGGCCGCCGCCCGTTGATTTCTGTGCCCATCTCGACGATAATACCATTGATTGACTGTTCGAGGTGATGGCCCATGAAAGTAATCGACTTGCGCAGCGACACGTTTACCCATCCCACGCCCGAGATGCGGCGGTCCATATTTGAGGCGGAGGTAGGTGACGATGTCTACGGTGAGGACCCCACGGTGAACAGCCTTGAGATGATGTCGGCGGCCAGAATGGGCAAGGAAGCGGCACTACTGGTCACCTCCGGCACGCAGGGCAATCTCGTGGCCACGCTCACGCACTGTAAGCGGGGTGACGAGATCATCGTAGGCGATGAGGCCCACATGTTCTGGTATGAAGTGGGCGGGGCTGCCGCCCTTGGCGGCGTGAATATACGTACCATTCCCAACGACAAGGTGGGCTGCCTCAACCCGGAGAACATCGAACGGGCAATCCGGAACCGGGATATCCACTACCCGGAGACCACGCTGCTCTGTCTGGAGAACACACATAATCGCTGCGGGGGGACGGTGCTGACTGCAGAGTACACAGATGAAATCTGTAATCTGGCTCACACACGGGGCCTAGACGTACATCTAGACGGGGCCCGCATTTTCAATGCGGCGATCGCCCTGGGGGTGCCGGCAACGGCGTTGGCCCGGAATGCCGATTCGGTATCGTTCTGCCTTTCCAAGGGACTCGGTGCGCCGGTTGGATCGGTAATCTGCGGGAGCAAGGACTTCATCGAGCGGGCCCGGAAGGTCCGCAAGATGCTGGGCGGGGGGATGCGGCAGGCCGGGATTATCGCCGCCGCCGGCATCGTGGCACTGCAAACGATGGTCGATCGCCTGGCCGAGGACCACGCCAATGCGGGCCGTCTGGCACAGGGACTGGCAAGAATCAGGGGAATAGCGCTGGCCCAGGACAGTGTGCCTACGAATATCGTGATGTTCGAACTCTCTCCGGAGTTGCCGCTCGGCGAATTCATGAAAGGGTTGGAACAGGCAGGTGTGAAGATAGGGTTGCGCAACGGCCGCCCGTTCCGGGCGGTCACTCACTATATGGTCTCCCCGTCGGATATCGACGAGGCTCTTACGCGCATCGAAACGGTCTGCGACAGAGTGCGGCGCCGGGCGCAGGCATAGCCTCTGCCTGACATAAGGCTCAGGGCATATCCATGGTCAGGGTCTATCAGCCGGCCCTACCGGGGCAGCAGTCGGTGGAGTGGTTATCACGACCGCTATAGCGACAACGGCGAGGCCGGTAAACGCAAACCAGATCGGCTGGTAGTTCTTGCAGGTGTCAAACACCCATCCGGCCAGGGGCGGGCCCGCTATACCTCCCAGTGCCATCATGCCTATCATGAAGCCGTGGATGGCTCCGAAGTGTCCCCTGCCGAAGAACTCTCTTATCACGGAGGCCCTCAGCGTATTGTTACCTCCGTAGCCGGCGCTGAAAAGAATGATGAAGGGCACAAGGAGCCACAGGGATCCGGATGAGGCAGATCCGAAGAAGAGCAGTCCTACGCACATCATGGCAAAGGCAGCAGCGATGATGCGCCTCTTATCAATCCTGTCTCCAAGCCATCCCAGGCCCAGGCGGCCGGCAATGCTGGTCAGGGGGATGGCCATAGCTATCAAGCTGGACTTCGCCCTGGCGATTCCGATGCTGCTGAGATAGGGCATTACATGCGTAACTACGGCGCTTACTATCATGGCCTGGCACAGCAGCGTCAGCGTGATGTGCCAGAAGGTGCGGCTCTTGAGGGCCTCCTTCGTTCCCATCTCGGCTTCGGCGGTTTCGAACTGGGCGAGACCGTTAACTGAGTATGCTGTTGTTCGCGCTTCCCCGTCCGGCTGGTAGCCATATTGCTCAGGCTTGTGCCTGACCAGCAGAGCCAGCGGGAGGCATAGGGCCAGCATGCCCGCCGCCAGGATGGCGATAGCCATCCGCCACTCGTAGGCATCTATGAGATCGGCTATTACCGGGACCAGCAGTCCGCTGAACCCATAGCCGCAGACCATGATGCCCATGGCCAGACCTATCTTTCTGCGGAACCAATTGGCAACCGCGGTCATGAGTACCGTGCTGCTGCAGGTGCTCATGCCTATGGCCAGCAGTACGAACGCCCCGTAGAACATGCCCAGGGAGGTGGTGCGACTCAGAACTGTCAGACCCAGGGTGGTGACAAACACTCCGCTGATGAGCAGTCTTCTCGGTCCCAGGCGGTCAACAAGCATGCCCACCAGCGGGGCCAGCAGGCCCATTTCCAGGCCGCGAAGCGAAGCGGCAAGCGAGATCTGGGCATAGGTCCAGCCGAATTCCTGGGCCAGCGGTTCAATGATGGCGGTGAACCCGTAGAAGATGACGCCACCCGAGTACAGGGAAATGAGGAAACAGGCACCGACGATCCACCACCCGTAGAATACCCTGGGTGCCTTCGGATCCAACCTCAAGGGCATGGCGTGCAGGTTCCTATCTGCGTCGGCTGGGAAGGGGAGTTACCCGGGGTTAAGCGCTTCAGGTGTAGGTGCACTGATGAAACGCCCAATATTATCATCGATGTATGTCGTGTGTAAAACCGGCCTTGTGGCTGGCCATGGCGTCCCGCTTTGTGACGGGGAGCTCTATAGGGGGCCAGGCCGGGAATCAGAGTGATTGTGTGAAGAAGTCGGCGACTTCTGAGGCCAGGCTGGACTCGTGTCCCCACCAGAAGTGGTCCGCTCCGTCAATGGTCTGGTACTCCCTCGGTTCAGGAAGATTGCCGCAGAGCTCGAGGAACCGGTCCAAGGGCGTGAAATCGTCCTCCGTCCCTGAGATGAGGAACTTAGGTTGGCGGCAGCCCTGGAGGAAAGCGAAATCGAACATGGTCAGTGGAGGCGAAACGGCGGCCAGTGCCCTGATTCGTTCGTCACGGGAGCCCACGGGGAGAGCGAAGGCGGCCCCGGCTGAATAGCCGGCCAGCCCCATTCTGCTGGGATCGACTTCCTTCAGCCCGCTTACGAAAGAAACGGCTGCTTTCACATCTTCCTGCTCACCTATGCCGTGATCGAACTGTCCCTCGCTGTCGCCTACTCCGCGGAAGTTGAACCTGAATGAGGCAAGCGATACCCGTGTAAGTGCCAGGCATAGACTACGGACAACATTGTTGTCCATGCTGCCGCCGTGGAGGGGGTGGGGGTGGCAAACCACCACCGCCGGGAAAGGCCCGGCGCCTCTGGGCAGAGCCAGGATTCCCTCCAGGTGAAGCTGGCCTGACCGGAATGTTAGTCGTCTCTCGTCCATATGTCTGCTCCCTCAGATTTCTGAGTGTCTGCTGCGTGAGCCGCATGCCGTGCTTGGATGCCTTATCGGCGTCCCTGCCGCTCAGCAGACCGTGCTCCGGCCCGCTACGGGCCTATCTGACTATGACCTCGATCAATATATCTCCCGGCAGAGCTTCGCAGATGCGGCGGGCACTTCGTAACCTCACCACGCTGCCCGTGGTTACGCCGGCGCGATCAGGGGTGGGAATGAAGCCGGCCGCCGCGTCGGTGCCCGGGCGCGGCACATGGCGTCGGGCGGCCTTGCCATACCTGACAGCCGTGATCGCCCATCTGTCTGACAACGGCGACTTTGAGCAGCCTCGACAAATAGCAGCCGGCCTAGGTCGGCGAGTACCTTGTGGTCTGCTGCCCGGGAATCATGTGAGGAATTATAGCAGAGAAGCGCGCGGCATGTTGGCAGGGCTGCCGGCACTGTGGTGAGGGCAGCATGCGAAGTTTGACAAAGGGCACTTTCCCTGCTATATTGCGGTGATTTACGCACGGCACTGAACGGACACATCGGAGGTGCTCCATATGCTCATCATCGGCGAGAACATACATGTCATAGCCCAGGCGGTCTCCAGCGCAGTGAAAGAGAGGGACGCCGCCGTGATCCAGGATCTAGCCAGAGCCCAAACTGAGGCCGGAGCGGACTACATTGACCTCAATGTCGGCCCCATGAAGAAAGACCCTGAAGCGACTATGGAGTGGCTCGTGGGTGCGGTTCAGGAAGCTACCGATCTTCCTCTGTCCATAGACACCATGAATCCCGTAGCCATGGAGGCAGGTCTGAAAGCCTGCCGGAAGAGGCCCTTGCTCAATTCGGCTTCAGGAAAGACCGACTCCAAGGAGAATATGCTTCCCCTGGCCAAGAAGTACAGCTGCGATGTTGTGATATCCGTGATGACGGACAAGGGGATGCCTCCCGATGTTGATTCCAAGATTGAGAGCATCATGGATACGGTGGCTTATGCCAATGACGTGGGAATCCCTAACGAGGCTATTTGGGTTGATCCCATACTCTTGCCGGTGAGCACCGCCGGCGAGGGGCAGAGGTTCGCCGTGGTGTGCCTGGAGTTCATCAAGATACTGGAGGATGTCCTGCCAGAGATCAAGTCAACGGTGGGGCTTTCCAACACATCTAACGGAGCGCCTGTGGAACTGAGGCCTATCATCAACCGTACCTATATGGTCATGCTGGGACGGAATGGGCTGTATTCGGCGATCGCTGATCCCCTGGATGAGGAGCTTGTGCGCCTGAACAAAGGAGAGATGCCGCAAATCGTGGAACTGATCCATAAGGTGATGGACGGGGAAGATGTGGAGCTTTCCGGCCTATCTCAGAAGGAAGTCGAGTACGCTAAGACAGCCAAGGTTCTTATGGGAGAGACCTTGTACTCCGATGCCTGGCTTGATAGTTAAGGAGGGTAAAGAATGGAGTATAAAGCACCAGTCGAAGCCTATACTGGGGCAGTTAGAGTGGTGACCGTTGGCAAGGGAGCCAAGAGCATGAAGATTGGGGGAGAGAGCATTCTCCCCCGTCACTTTTTTGATGAGGGCTCGAATCCCAATCCGCCAAAGTATGCCCTTGAGGTCCTTGACATGGAGCCTCAGGACTGGCCGGAACACCTGAGCCAGCCTTTCAAGGATGTGCTGGCCGACCCTGTTAAGTGGGCCAAGAGGTGTGAGGAACTGGGGGCAGACGCGGCGTTTCTTCGTCTGGTAAGCACAGATCCGGCGGTGAAGGATAGTCCTGCCGAGGGAGCGGCAGACGTGGCCAGGAAGGTGGCCGAGGCCATAAACATTCCCCTCATCGTATATGGCTCTGGAGATGATAAGAAGGATGCCGAGGTGCTGCCCATGGTTGCCGAGGCTTGTCACGGCATGAATCTCCTCATAGGACCGGTGCAGAAGGAAAACTATGAGGTCGTGGGGAGGGCCCTGCTGGAGCACGAGCACAACGCCAGTGCTCTCAGTCCTCTGGACATCAATCTGCTGAAGGAACTGAATGTCAAGCTGTCGAAGTTCTTCCCTGCTGAGAAGATAGTCATCGACCCTGAATCGGCAGCATTGGGCTACGGCATGGAATACAGCTTCTCTCTGATGGAAAGGGTGAAGCAGATAGGCATAATCACCAAGGACAACATGACGATGATGCCTATCATCGCCGACCTGGGGGCGGAGTGCTGGAAGACAAAGCAGGCCAAGGAGAACAAGGAGCGGGGATTGCTGTGGGAAGGGATCACGGCGTTATCGCTGCTGATGGCGGGCGCCAATATTCTTGTGTTGAGGCATCCCGACACCATGACTCTGGTCAAAGAAACAACGGAGGTAAAGTAACAATGGCAGTAGAGGAAAAGACGCTATCAAGGAAACTGGAGGAGATTCACGAACGGATCAAGGCTGAGCTGCCCTGGGAGCCGGTAGGTCCTACGCCGATGCCGGAGATCCCTGACCTCAGGCAGTGGGATATGAGGTTACTGAAAACATATGAGCCTTTTTATGCGCCATTCTGCGATTTGTGTTGCTTCTGTACCTATGGCAAGTGTGACCTCACGGAGGGAAGGAGGGGCGCCTGCGGTATCGACATAGCTACCCAGCAGGCAAGGTTTGTGCTTCTTGCCTGCTTGATGGGTTGCTCTGCTCACGCCGCCCACGGCGGCCATATTCTGGAGTTCTTGATTGAAAGGCACGGTCCTGATAAGAAGATAGATTTGGGCGGATCAATCGATATCGAAGCGCCGAACATAAGGACGGTTGTGGGTCTAAAGCCTGAGACTCTGGGAGACCTGCAGATCGCTCTGGAGTATGTCTTTAAGGAGATCGCCCATCTTCTTGATTCCTGCCATACGGGGCAGGAAGGAAGTGCCCTGGACTATGAGTCCAAGGCCTTACACGCCAGCATGCTTGATCATGTGGGCATGGAGGTGGCTGACATCGCTCAGATAGTGGGATTCAACTATCCCACGTCTGTTGCTGATACGCCGCTGGTTGACATGGGCTGGGGCGCGATAGACAAGAGCAAGCCTGTGATCCTGGTATCGGGGCACAACCCCGCTACTTCGACGGTAGTGATTGATTACCTCAGGGAGCATAACCTTGAGGACCAGGTAGAAGTCTGCGGCCTGTGCTGCACTGCCCTGGAGACAACCAGGTATTCGGACAAGGCCAAGATAGTTGGTCCGCTGTCTCGCCAGCTTTTCTTCATGAGGGCAGGCATTGCCGACGTGATAATGACCGACGAGCAATGCATCCGGACAGATACCCCTCAGGAGGCAGCCAAGGTGGGTTCAGCAATGATTGCCTGCCTGGACAAGGCTATGTATGGACTTGAGGACGCCACGGAGATGGATGCGGATGAGATAGTGAGGCGGATGGTGGACAATAAGGAGCAATTCGCCATCCTGGACTCGCCCAAGGCGGCTGAGGTGGCGGTCAAAGTGGCCATGGAGATCGCTCCCCAGAGGAAGAAGGAATGGGTAACGGAAGAGCAAGCCGTGGAGCTGGCCAAGAAGTGCACTAACTGCAAGATGTGTGAGCAGGTATGTCCCAACCTCTTCAATATAGGTGGTGGCATCACCGAGGTCGCCAAAGGCAATTTCGATCTGATCAGGGAGCAGTTCCTGCGCTGTATTGGCTGCGGCAAATGCGAGGAGGAGTGTCCCAATGATGTTCCCATCTTCAAGATTATGCAGACGGCAGCCAGCATGGAGACCTGGAAGTGCCGGACTGGACGCGGCCCGGTGATGGACACCGAGATAAGAAACGTCGGTGCGCCCCTTACCCTGGGCACCATTCCTGGGGTCATCGCCCTGGTGGGCTGTTCCAACTACCCCAATATAGATGATATTGCTGACATGGTTGATGAGTTTGCCAAGAGGAAGTACATCGTGGTCCTTACGGGTTGTGCTGCCATGGTCGCCGGAATGAAGAAGGACAAGGATGGCTTGACGGTGTACGAGAAATATCCGCCCGACTTCGATGGCGGCGGCGTAGTGAACATCGGCTCCTGTGTTTCCAACAGCCATATATCCGGCGCGGCAATAAAGATAGCCAACATCTTCGCCGCCTTGCCTCTAAGAGGAAATTATGAAGTGATGGCTGACTATGTTCTTAACCGGGTAGGTGCTTGTGGAGTAGCCTGGGGGGCAATGTCTCAAAAGGCGGCTTCCATCGGCACGGGATTCAACAGGCTAGGTGTTCCTGTGGTGCTGGGGCCTCACTCCTCCAAATACAGAAGGCTATACCTCTCCCGCAAGGAGGAGGACGATTGGAAGGTCATGGATGCCAGGAAGAAGGAGATCGTGGATACTGTTGAGCCAGCGCCTGAGCACCTGGCATATGTGTGTGAAACGAAGGAGAAGGCTATGCCCATGATAGCCAAGCTCTGCATAAGAAGAAATGATACGCCCCAGGGAAGGGCGATAAAATTGAACCACTACATTTCTCTGTACAAGAAGTACATTGCAGCCGGTCTTCCCGAGGATATTCACCTCTTTGTTCGCAGGGATGCAGATATCCCGCTGGTCTATAAGAAGGAAGTGCGAGCCCACCTGCAGGAGATCGGCTGGCAGCCACGGGAGCCCATTGGACTGCCGACCCTTATCGGCACCTATCCCACCAAGGTTCCTGTGGATGCCGTGATACACTGATAGGGGTAAACGGCCCAAAAGGAGGATAAAATGAGTGCAGTAATACCACGCCACAGGGTGAATGTCCTGACGGGGATTAAGTCGGCCAAGCTCATCGAAGACCCCGCAGAGTACGCCAGCCTCATTAAGAAGGCCAAAAGACCTCTTCTGGTAGTTGGTCCTCTGTTGCTGGAATCTCTGCCCGATGGCAAGCTGCTCATGGAGTACGCACTGGATATTGCCAAGGCCGGCAGCATACCGATATGTGCCACGGCCCAGACCAAAGGGAAGATCGAGGAACTGGGAATGCAGCCGGACTGCGTCTACGACGTCGTGGAGATAGTGAATGCCCTTAAGGACCCTGACTGGCAGGGAGTCAAGAAGGAAGGAAACCATGACCTGGTGATGTTTCTGGGCATAAGGTCTGACCTTGGAAACCAGGGGCTTTCCACACTGAAACATTTCGCACCGCATCTGAAGACCATGACGCTGTGCAAGCATTACTTCCCTCATGCCAACTACTCGCTGCCCAATTTCAAGAAGGATGCGAAGTGGCAGGAGTTTCTGGAAGGCTTGATAGACAATCTAAAGAAAGGAGATTAGGCGAGAATGGAAGGCGAATTTCATGCAGATATAGGGCCCCAGTATGAAGGCGAGGTGATAAGGAAAGAAGACCTGTATATCGAGTTCGGTGGGCCCAAGATAGCACACAAATTCGAGTTGGCAACGGTCAAGAGTGCTGATGAAATAGAGAATGAGAAAGTAGAGGTCATCGGCCCGGACATACCCGATTTGAAGCCCTACGATGAGGAGAAAGGCGGCGGTAGCTATCCTATCGCCGTTCTGGTGGACGTCGCCGGGTCCGAACTGGACAAGGATGCGGAAGCCATCATCGAAAGACGAATCCATATGTTCACCAACATGATTGAGGGCTGGTATCACATGAACCAGAGGCAGGACGTGTGGATGCGGATAAACAAGGACTGCTACAAGAAGGGCTTTACCTCTCTACGCGAACTGGGAGAGATCTATATCCTGCTTTACACGTCGGAGATGCCCATCATCGAGAGCATTCAGGTCACCATTATCACCGATGAGAAGAAGGTGGAGGAACTCCTGCCCAAGGCTCTGGAGGTCTATGCCGCCAGGGACGAACGGGCGAGGACGTTGAATGATGAGGATGTGGATACTTTCTACGGCTGCGTTCTATGCCAGAGCTTCGCTCCCACTCACATCTCTATCATAACCCCAAACAGGATTGCCAACTGCGGGGCCATCAACTGGTTTGACGGTAGGGCTGCTGCCAAGATTGACCCTGATGGGCCCATATTTGCCATACCCAAGGGAGAGGTAATAGACACCATAAAGGGCGAATATTCAGGAGCGAATGCAATCGAAGCCGAGAAGTCCCTGGGGACCTATGATAGGGTTTATCTCTACAGTGCATTCGAGCACCCTCATACCTCTTGCGGCTGCTTTGAAGCAATTGTGTACTACATCCCGGAGACCGATGCCTTTGGGGTAGTGCATAGAGAATTCAAGGGCGAGACGGTGATCGGGGAGACGTTTTCTCACATGGCCGGTGAGACTTCGGGTGGAAAGCAGATAGAAGGAAGACTGGGAACGGGGCTGGAGCAGCTGAGGTCTCCCAAGTTCATCCAGGCTGACGGTGGTCTGGCCAGAATAGTGTGGCTGCCCAAGGAAATAAAGGAAAGGTTCAAAGATGCCCTGGAGGCGAAGGGGCTCTACGACAAGATAGCTACTGAGGAAGATGTGAAGAACGTGGACGAGCTTCTGGAGTTCCTGGACAAGGTGGGGCATCCCTGGATAAAGGGGGAGGTAGAGCTCCCAACGTAAAGCGAGGAAACAGCTAAATCCGGGTGCTAGAGACCACGCGAATTCGGATGGCCGAGGCCCAGGATTCAGATTATCCTGGGCTTCGTGGGCTGGAATTTCGTAGTATGCATGCTTTCTAGCTTAGGACTTAGAGTTCCACGGAGAAGGAGGGTCTGTTATGCCTATTGCAGGTTCCGAGATCGTAAAGATGCTTCCCGGGAGGAAGCCGTGTAGGGAATGTGGTTTTCCTACCTGCTTTGCCTTTGCCATGAAACTTGCATCGGGTGGGGCTACTGTTGATAAGTGCCCTTACCTCTCTGCAGAGGCGAAGGAAAAGCTGCTGGACATGCTGGCGCCGCCGATAAAGCTGGTTACCATTGGCTCCGGGGAGAACGCGCTCAAGGTGGGGAATGAAGAGGTGATATACCGGCATGAGAAGACATTTGTCCACTCGCCGGGCATTGCGCTGCTTATTTCGGACAAGGAAGACGACGGCACAATCGAGAAGAAGGTGAAGAAGATAAAGGAGCTGCAGTTCCCCTGGGTCGGCGTGGACCTTGAGGCAGACCTCGTAGCACTCCGTTTTGAATCGGGAGACAGGGACAAGTTCCGGTCCTTGGTAAAGAAAGTCCATGGTTCAACAGACCTGGGCATGGTGCTGATCTCTGAAGACGTTGACGCATTGTTTGCTGCACGTGACATATGCGCGGACAAGCGCCCGCTTCTCTACCCTATAACGAAGGACAACATCGATGAGGCCATTCCCAGGATCAAGGAGAACCCTACTCCTATCGGCGTCCGCGCGAGCAGCGTTGAGGAACTCGTGCCGCTGACTGCCAGGCTGAAAGATGCCGGGATTGAGGAACTGGTCCTGGATCCGGGTTCTAAGAACCTGCTGGAGGCGATAAGGGACCAGACTTTCATCAGAAGGGCAGCGCTGAAGCAGGGTTTCAGGCATCTCGGCTACCCCACCATCGCTTTTCCCTGCTTCATGGGTGAAGGCGGCCTGAAGGAGTTGCTGGTGGGCTCGGCATTCATAAGTAAGTGGGCCAGCATCATCGTCTTCTCTGATTTCGATCAGCATTCTCTGCTTCCTCTTCTGGTGCAGCGGCTGAATATCTACACCGATCCGCGGTTCCCCATGGCGGTAGAGGAGAAGTATTACGAAGTAGGAGAACCTGATGAGTCTTCGCCGGTGCTTGTCACCTCAAACTGGGCCCTGACGTACTTCCTTGTGTCATCAGCTGTTGAGGCAACGAAGGTCCCCGCCTACATCTGTGTTAAGGATGCGGAAGGGCTTGGCGTCCTTACTGCCTGGGCGGCTGGCAAGTTCAGCGGTGATTCGGTGGGCGCACTGGTCAAGAAATGCGGCATCGAGGATAAGGTCAAACATAGAAAGCTGGTTATCCCGGGAAAGGTGGCCAGGATCAAGGGTGAACTGGAAGATGCTCTGGACCTCAAGTGGGAGGTGGTGATCGGCCCCCGGGAGACGACCGGCATAGGAGCTTTCTTGCCCGGGTTTGCCAAGCAGCTCAAAGGATGATTACAGATGAGCAGGTTAGCCAGGCAATAGCTGAGATACTAGGTAGTCATAAGAGAGAGAAGAAGAACCTAATCCCGCTGTTGCAGGAGGTTCAGAAAAGGCTGGGGTATCTGCCCAAGAAGGCGATGCAGGAGATCGCCGATTCCTTGGGGATGCCGGAGGTTGAGGTCTGGGGCGTAGCCACCTTTTATAATCAGTTTCGCCTGGTTCCGCTGGGGAAATACCATAGCATGGTCTGCATGGGGACTGCCTGTCACCTGGCAGGCGGCAAGCTAATTTTGGAGGCCCTGGAGCGTGAGCTGGATATCAAGGTCGGCCAGACCAGCGATGACGGCAAATTCAGCCTGGAAAGGGTTGCCTGCATCGGGTGTTGTATGCTGGCTCCCGTCGCGGTGATAAAGGATAGAATCTATCCGAGGATGACCCCTTTTAAGGTCGAAGAGGTCCTGGGTCAATACAAGCAAGAGACTCAGAGTGGGAAGGGCTGACAGACTCTTCCTCGCCCTGTCTGTGACTTGTGTCTAACATGACTTTCGAGGATATCAGGAATAGAGCGAAATCGGAATGGGATGCGCTGCAGGGGAGCAAGCATATACTTGTAGGCACAGCTACGTGTGGCAGGGCCGCTGGTGCCCTGGACATAGTTGATGCCCTGAACAAGGAGCTGAAGCGGCGCGGGCTGGAGGTCCCGATCATTGAGGTTGGCTGCATGGAGTTATGCTATGCCGATCCCATGGTCAGCATATGCAAGCCTGATTCCTATCGGGTCGTGTATCACAACTTAGCCCCGGAGATGGTCCCCCGCTTGGTGGAGGGTTATGTGGCCGGCGATGATCCCTGTTTTGAGCTGGCCCTGGGCACCCTTGAGGCGGGTGGTGAAGAAGGGGTCTACATTCCGGAGCTCCCTAGGTTCGAACACGAGCTCCGGCTCATACTGGGTCGTTGTGGCTACATCGACCCTGAGAATATAAACCATTACATCGCGAATGGCGGCTACAATGGCCTGGCCAGGGCACTGCATATGTCGCCGGGCGGAATAATAGGGGAGCTGCAGAAGTCCGGATTGCGGGGACGCGGAGGAGCGGGATTCCCTGCGTATAGGAAGTGGGAGCTATGCCGTAAGGCTAAAGGCAGGGCGAAATATGTCGTATGTAATGCTGATGAAGGCGACCCCGGCGCTTTCATGGACCGCGTCATCTTGGAAAGCGACCCGCATGAGGTCATCGAGGGTATGATTATTGCGGGGTGGGCCATAGGTGCTGCGCAAGGCTATATCTATGCACGTGCGGAATATCCTCTGGCCATTGAGCGTATCGGCATCGCCTTGGAGCAAGCAAGGGAGCTGGGCCTGTTGGGAGATGCCATACTGGGCAGCGATTTTTCGTTCGACATTGAGATAGCAAGTGGGGCGGGTGCTTTCGTCTCTGGTGAGGAGACGGCCCTGATGGCGGCGGTCGAGGGTAGGATGAGCACGCCCAGGCCCAGGCCCCCTTATCCTGCTGAGTCGGGCCTGTGGTCAAGCCCTACCCTGCTGAACAACGTCAAAACTTTCGCCAATGTGCCGTGGATAATCGACCGTGGGGGAGACTGGTTTGCTTCCATCGGCACTGAGGGAAGCAAGGGTACAGCCGTGTTTACCCTGGCGGGTAAGGTAGCCAATTCCGGATTGGCTGAAGTGCCTATGGGAACAACGCTCCGTAAGCTTATCTATGACATCGGAGGCGGAATCGCTAAGGACAAGCAGTTCAAGGCCGTGCAGATAGGAGGACCGTCGGGTGGGTGTCTCCCCGAGACTTCGCTCGACATTCCTATCGATTATGATTCGCTCCGGGAGGCCGGCTCGATGATGGGGTCGGGTGGTATGATTGTCATGGATGAGGACAACTGCATGGTCGATGCTGCCAGGTTTTTTCTCGATTTCTCCACCAAGGAGTCCTGTGGGAAATGTGCAATGTGTCGCTTGGGAACCCTGCAGATGCTGCGGATCCTGGAGGATATCGCAGCCGGTAGAGGCCGGGTGGAGGATATCGATCTTCTGCAGGCATTAGCTGAGGATGTTAAAGCGGGTTCACTTTGTGGCCTGGGCAGAACATCTCCCAATCCTGTCCTTACAACTCTGCGTTACTTCCGGGATGAATACGAGGCTCATATTTTGGAGAAGCGTTGCCCCGCCAAGGTGTGTCCCAACCTTACCGCCTACTACATTGTCCCCGATAGATGCGAGAGGTCATGTGAGCACTGTGTTTTGACCTGTCCTACGGAGGCGATCAAAGGAGGCCAGGGAGAGATAAAGCATATTGATCAGGAGAAATGCGTCAATTGCGGTACCTGTATGGACGTTTGTCCTCCCGAGTATAATGCTGTGATAAAGCTTGCGCCTATAACGGAGCTCCCTGCCGAGGACTTGCCGGCCAAGGAGAGGGGCATAGCTCAACAGGCGGAGAAGGTGGCATGATGGCCCGAAGCATTGTTTGTACCGGAAGGGGAGGTGTAGGGAAGTCAACTTTTGTGGCCCTGATGGCCAGATATCTGAAGCCTCCCTCTCTGCTCATTGACCTCGACCCCGACCTCAGCCTTGCTGATATGCTGGGATTCGATTTCCAGAAGGAAGGGAAGAGGACCGTCTGTGAGGTCCTTCATGACGTGGTAGGGAAGAGAAGGACCGGCGAGAGCAGCCCTTTGATTACGACACGAGATATGATGGAGTCGCGGGTTTGGGCCGAGTGTCTGTACGAGCATGCCGGCTTTGACCTGATTACGTTGGGAACGAAGTTCACAGAAGGCTGTCTTTGCTTTCCGGACGAGTTGGTGAGGAAGACCATGGCCACCCTGATCAAGAACTACACTAATATAGTGGTGGACTCGCCGGCGGGAGTAGAGCACCTGAATCGAAATATCGTGCCTGTCATAAATGACCTGTTCGTTATATGCGATCCCTCTGAGAAGTCGCTGAAGCACATAGCGAGAATAAGGAGAATCATGCAGGAAGTGGGGACCCAGTATAGCCATTTCTACCTGGTGGGGAATCAGGAGTTTGACCAGGAGACGGAAAGGTATCTGAAGGACAGCGGCGAGAGTTACCTGGGCAGAATTGCATACGACCCTGAGGTGCAGGAATACAACATTGAGGGCAAATCGTTGCTGACATTGCCCGAGGAGTCACCTGCCCTGGTGTCGATGAGGGAGATTCTGACCAATGCAGGATATCAGATCGAGCAGAGATGAGGGGCGAATTCCGGTGGTCGCTATGTACGGATATGGATAGCAAGTAGATGGCGAGCATCTCTGCCCCTCGCGTCGGAGGTAGAGGACTTACAGGGTGGATTGAGGCAGGCCGGCGCAGACGGGCCAGATAAAGAGGCATAGTAACATGGGTAGGGTAATCCTTTGCACCGGAAGGGGAGGCACAGGGAAGTCGACCTTTGCAGTTCTGGTTAGCAGGTGTCTCGGTTCTCCTCAGCTCCTCATAGACCTGGACCCCGATGAAAGCCTGGCCGACATGCTGGGAATAGACCTGGAGGAGAAGGGAAAGAAGACTGTTTCAGCCATGCTTCATGAATTGACCGGAGGAAAGGCTGGCCGCTCAGACTATAACCTGTTTGCAGATGTGCTCTCTCGAATTCCCGGCGATTGCCTATATAAAGGTAAGGGCTTCGACTTCCTGAGCCTGGGCACGAAGTTTGTCGTGGGCTGTTATTGTGCTCCAGATGCTGTGCTCAAGGACTTCATACCGCATATAGTTCAAGACTATGAGGAAGTGATAATAGATTCTCCTGCCGGACTGGAGCATTTCAATCGCAAGATAGTGGTAGACATAGATGAGTTATTTGTGCTTCTGGATCCATCCGAGAAATCGATGAAGCATATAGAAAGGGTCCTGGGGATCACCAGGAACCTGAGGGTGAATTACCGTCATCTCTACCTTTTGGGCAATTACAGGTTCAGCGAGGAGTCAGAAAGGGCTTTGCGCAGCAGCGGAGAGAGCTATCTGGGGAAGATAGAATATGACGTCAACGTCCGGGAATTCAATCTGAGAGGGAGGCCGCTCTTGGAATTGCCCCACGACTCGCCTGCGTTACGTTCGGTCAGAAAGGTCCTGGCACAGGCGGGCCTGATCCCTGGTGATGTTAAATGAGTTGCGCGGCGACTGTGAATCGGGCAGAACCGCGGGTGTTTATCAACATGAGGACCAACATCAGGAGGCGCAATGAAGACTAAGAGTAATCTGGAACGTGTGCTGGAGGCCGGGCAGTTTGCGGTCACAGGTGAACTGGGCCCGCCGCAGAGCGCTGATGCTGAGGTAATCAGAAGGAAAGCAAAGATACTGAAGGGGTATGTAGATGCCGTGAACGTCACCGATGGTCAGACCGCGGTAGTACGCATGTCGTCCTGGGCTGCTTGCGTCATAGGCAAGGAGGAGGGGCTGGACCATATTGTCCAGATGACCTGTCGTGACCGCAACCGCATTGCCCTGCAGATGGATGTGCTCGGCATTGCAGCGCTGGGGATGAACAACATGTTGTGCCTCACGGGCGACCACCAGAAGTTCGGTAATCACCCTATGGCCAGAGGCGTCTACGATCTTGATTCCATCCAGCTGGTGAAGATGGTCAAGGACATGCGGGACGACAGGAAGTTCCAGTGTGGAGAGGAGATGGCAGTCGGGCCCTCTCTTTTCATCGGGGCCGCCGAGAACCCGTTTGCCGACCCTTTCGAGATCAGAGTGCCACGTCTTGCCAAGAAGGTTGCGGCCGGGGCCGATTTCATCCAGACCCAGATCATCTATAATGTGGACAAGTTTGCCGAGTGGATGAAGCGCGTACGTGACAGGGGACTTCACGAGCGCGTTAAGATACTGGCCGGCGTGGCCCCCATAAAGTCGGTGGGTGCAGCCAGATATATGAAGACCAGGGTTCCCGGAATGGACGTGCCTGATGATGTCGTTGCGCGGCTTCAGGGAGTGCCTAAGGAGGAGGTGCCAAAGGAGGGTATCAAGCTCTGCGTTGACATTATCAAGCAGGTTCGCCAGATCGAGGGGGTGGCGGGAATACACCTTATGGCAATTGAGTGGGAGGAGGTTGTTCCCGAGATAATAGAGGCGGCTGGCCTGTTGCCCCGCCCCAGGTCTGCGCCATGACCAGGAATCACCATTCTCCGCCACCCGGTCCGCGCGAACAGCCCTTTGCGCGCTCCTTTGAACTTGCCCGAGAGCAGCTGCGCCAGATCGAGGATATCGAGGGGCAGTGTCGCAAAAGCGGCTCGCGATTGGAGGGAACCAATGACGTCGTCGTCAACTTCCTGGGCCAGCCCTACCATATCTCGATTCCTGACGCAGAGATTTGGTTGGGAGGCGGTAAGCCGGACGTTCCGCTGAAGGAGAAGATCTTAATACTGCATTACTTTACCATGGCTAGGGGCACGCCGCCATCGGGCAGGTTGATCACCTATAGGCAGCTGCCGGGAGGCGTCAGTTACCTGGCAGCGTTTTCGCAGAGGGCGGTGGCTCCCCTTGTGAGGCACTTCGGCAGGAACCCCGAGTTGCTGATAGAGAGGGGAGCGAAGCTAGGGGGGCATGAGGCAAGGTATGGCGACGCGGCTGTAACCGTTAGGCCTTTCGAGCGCGTGCCGATAACCCTGGTCTTGTGGAGAGGGGATGACGAGGTTGCTCCCAACGGCAACGTATTGTTTGATGGGAATATTTCGGATTATCTTCCTACCGAGGATGTCACTGTGGTCAGCGAAACCATAATCTGGAGACTGGTTAGACAGACATCAGCCGCGTGATTCCCTGAGCCACTTCGGTCACGAGGTTGAACGGTCTGCCAGGAGTTATGGAAAGGAGTCGGCAATGGTTGAGCATGGGATGCTCATACTGAATATCGACGGGAAAGATGTGGAGGCCAGGCGGGGACAGACCATATTGCAGGCTGCCACGGATGCCGGAGTATATATTCCCAGTCTCTGCTACTACCCGGGTCTCAAGCCGCTTCCTCAAGTGATACCTGACCGGGCGTGCCGGCTTTGTGTGGTAGAGGCAGATGGCAGAATGGTCCTTTCCTGTAGTACCTATGCCAGTGATGGGATGATGGTCAGAACTGAGACACCCGCGATACAGGAAATCAGGCGCAGACAGGTTCTTGAGATCCTCAGCCGACAGCCCGCCGACGTTTGCTTCGAGGGAAGAGACTGCGAGCTTCAGCAGGTGGTCCAGTATCTCGGGTTGAAGGAAACACCGGTCCATGTTTCGAGGTCCCTGCCCTGTCTGGAGGATAACCCCTTCTTCATGCGTGATTCTAGCTTTTGCATTCTATGTTATCGCTGCCTCCGTGTCTGTGACGAAATAAGGGGCAACGGTGTCATTGAGATTGCGTTTCCCTGTTACAAGGCCTGCCCCGCCGGCATAGATGTTCCCCGTTATATTCGACTTATTGCCAGGGGGAGGCCCAGCGAGGCGCTGGCGGTGATAAGAGAAAGGGTCCCCTTTCCTGGCGTATTGGGCAGAGTGTGTGCCGCACCGTGCGAGGACGAATGCCGGCGCGGCCTGGACGTGGACAAGGCCTTGCACATCAGAATGCTCAAGCGCTTTGCTGCTGACAATGGTGATGACGGCTGGAAGAAGCAGGCGAAGCTGCTTCCGCCAACCGGGAGAAGTGTGGCGGTAGTTGGTGCGGGGCCGGCAGGGCTCACATGTGCCTACTATCTGGCCAAGCTGGGGCACAGGGTGACCGTATTTGAGGCCCTGCCCGAAGCCGGCGGAATGATGAGAGTGGGCATTCCCGAATACCGCCTTCCACGGAGTGTGCTCCGCGACGAGATCCGGGAAATCGAGGAGCAGGGCGTGGAGATCAAAGTCAACACTCGGGTTGAGTCGGTGGATTCGCTCTTGGGACAAGGATACGATTCGGTGTTTCTTGCCGTGGGGGCCCATGAAGAGATGAAGCTGGGGGTTGAGGGCGAACAATTGCCCGGCGTAGTCGGATGTGTGGAATTCCTTCGTCGCTTTAACCTCGGCGACAAGATGGAGGTGGGTGAGAGGGTAGGAGTGATCGGTGGTGGAAACGTGGCCATAGATTCTGCACGTGCTGCTTTGCGGCTGGGTGCCAGGAGGGTGACCGTCTTCTACCGTCGGACTAAGATTGAAATGCCGGCTCAATCGGAAGAGGTGGAACAGGCCCTGGAAGAAGGAGTGGAGATCATATTTTTGGTTGCTCCTTCAAGGGTCTTCGGGGAAGAAGAGGGCCTGAAGCTGGAACTGGTGCGCATGGAGCTGGGGGAGCCCGATGCCAGCGGCAGACGGCGACCCGTCCCCATCAAGGGAAGCGAGTTCTTTGCGGGACTTGATACTCTGGTTGCGGCCATCGGCGAACGGCCAGAGGTGCCTCCCGGATTTGGGGTCGAGGTAGGACGGGGCAACGCATTGGTGGTGAACGATGATATGAGCACAAGCAGGGAGGGCATCTTTGCTGGAGGCGACTGCGTGACCGGCCCTGCCTTGGTAATCAACGCTATTGCGGCGGGAAGGAAGGCAGCTCAGGCCATTGACCGGCATCTTGGCGGCAAAGGAGATATTACGGAACATCTGGTTGCCAGCGAGGAGGCAATGGCTTGGTCAGGAGACTCAGTCGCGGGTGAAAGACTGGCTACGCTGTTGCACCTTTCACCGGAAACACGGGTCAGTAGCCTTGGCGAGGTGGAGCGTGGTTGGTCGCGCGAGACGGCGATTGCCGAGGCACGACGCTGCCTCCAATGCCATGTTATCGCGCCCCTCGAAGGGCAGACCCTCCCAGAGGTTGACTGCAAGTTCTGCGGTGCGTGTGTTGATTCCTGCCCCACCGGTGCCCTGACTGACCTTGCTACCCGTGGACTGGGCAAGCCCAGCCGTGTAGTTACCACGATCTGCCCTTACTGTGGTGTTGGCTGTCAACTGGGGCTGGATGTTAAGGATGAGCGCATCATAGCTTGTGTACCCGATCCGAACGGTGCCGCCAATCATGGGCAGGCGTGTGTCAAGGGCAGGTTCGGAATCGCCGAGTTCGTCCATCATCCTGAGAGGTTGACCACTCCTTTGATAAGGAGAAGCGGGGAGCTAAGGAAGGCGTCCTGGGAGGAGGCGCTGGGCACTGTGGCAGGCAAGTTGCAGGGCTATAGGCCCCACGAGCTGGCCATGATCGCTTCAGCCAAGTGTACCAATGAAGAGAACTATGTTATGCAGAAATTCGCCCGGGCAGTGCTGGGGACCAACAATATCGATCACTGCGCGAGGCTCTGCCACGCGCCAACGGTGGCCGGTCTGGCGCAGAGCTTCGGCAGCGGGGCAATGACTAATTCCATCTGCGAGATAAGCGGGGCTGCCTGTATTCTTGCGATAGGCACCAATACCACAGAGGCCCATCCTGTGATCGGGCTTGAGGTAATAAAGGCAGCAAAGAATGGGGGCAAGCTCATTGTAGCTAACCCCAGGGAGATCGACCTGTGCGGCTTTGCCGACCTCTGGCTGCGGCACAGTCCCGGCACAGACGTTGCTTTGCTCATGGGCATGATGCGTGTCATAGTGGATGAAGGGCTATTCGACACAGCCTTCATCCAGGAAAGATGCCAGGATTTCGATGCTTTCAAGCAATCATTGGGTGACTTCGACCTTGCATTTGTGGAGCATGTCACTAAGGTGCCGCAGGACAAGATAGTGCAAGCCGCACGGATGTTTGCTGGCAGCAGTCCTGCCACAATCCTCTATGCTATGGGCATCACACAACATTCCCATGGTACCGACAATGTGCTGGCCACCGCCAACCTGGCAATGCTCACAGGGAACATTGGCAAGCCCTCAACCGGTGTCAATCCGCTGAGAGGTCAGAATAATGTGCAGGGTGCCTGTGATATGGGTGCTCTCCCTAACGTGTACCCTGGCTATCAATCCGTGAGCGACCCGTCTATCAGGGAGAAGTTCGAGAATGCATGGGGGTGTTCGTTGCCTCCCTCCCCGGGCTTAACTCTGGTTGAGATGATCCAGGCTGCCCACCGGGGAGACATAAAGGGCCTGTATTTGGTCGGTGAAAACCCGGCTTTGAGCGATCCCGATGTCCAGCATGTCCGCGAAGCGCTGTCCCGGCTGGAGTTCCTCGTCGTCCAGGACATCTTCCTGTCTGAGACGGCGGAGTTCGCCCATGTCGTACTGCCGGCGGCAAGCTTCGCTGAAAAGGACGGCACCTTTACCAATACGGAGCGTCGCGTGCAGAGGGTGAGGAAGGCTGTGGAACCCGTTGGCGATTCCAGACCCGATTGGTCTATTATCTGCCAGGTGGCCCAGAGGCTGGGGGTAGTAGGGTTTGAGTACGGCCATCCGTCCGAGATAATGGAGGAGATCTGCGGTCTCACGCCCAGCTATGGCGGCATAAGTTACCCCAGGTTGGACAACGGAGGACTGCAGTGGCCCTGTCCTCTGGATGACCATCCGGGTACGCCGATACTCCATAGCAGTATTTTCGTTCGCGGCAAAGGCAGGTTCGTACCACTAAAATATGTCGCCCCGGGTGAATTACCGGACGAAGAGTATCCGCTGATTCTGACCACGGGGCGGAGCCTGTACCACTTCCACACGGGCACGATGACCCGCAGGGTGGCAGGGTTACATAGCATTCAGCCAGAGGGCGAGGTAGAAATCAGTCCTGAGGATGCCTCCCGACTGGGTATAGTTCAGGGGGACAGAGTCAGAATTACCTCCCGACGGGGCAGCATCACTGCCAGGGCCAAAGTGACTCAGGCATTGTCCACGGGAGTCGTTTTCATGACCTTCCATTTTGCGGAAAGCGCTGCCAATGTCCTCACCAATCCCGAGCTGGATCCGGTGGCCAAGATCCCCGAATTCAAGGTGGCGGCAGTCAGGGTGGAGAAGGTCTGAGCACTGCGGCCGCATCGGAGCATGGTGGAGTAAAGCCCGACAGCTTCTGCGTCATGTCATGCTGACACGGTGCAAAGGCCCCTGCACCCCGAGGAGAGTAAGCTACTGAGCCGGACTAGCCGGCCCCTGGTTGCCAAGGCTGATCGGCGCTCTCACTGTGAGTTTAGTACCCCTGTCCAGCTGGGAACTAACATCGAGTTGGCCACCCACCAGTCGGACACGTTCAGCCATGCCCGTAAGGCCCAGCTTGCCTTGAGCGGCGAAATCGCTTAGCTGCCGCGGTAGCTTGAAGCCTCTGCCATTATCGCTAATCGTCACCCTGACTTCGGCCCCGTTGCTCTCCACTGTGATGCTGGCCCTGGATGCCCCTGAATGCCGCTGAACATTATTGAGGGCTTCCTGGGCGACGCGGAACAGGACCAGTTGTGTTTCCGGAAGCAATGATGGAATGGCACCAATGCTGACCTCCACCTCCATCCCGGTAAGGCTGGTTGCTTCCTGGGCCAGCCAGTTTATGGCCGGCACCAGTCCCAGATCATCGAGAATGCCTGGCCTCAGGGCCTGTGCATAGCGTTTTACGCCTTGATAGGTCTGTTTGGAGAGTTCATACAGCTTTTCCAGCTCGTGACCTTACCCCCGGAAACCAGGCCAGTTGCTCTTAGAGTCCCCCTGTGATAAGA
>JBKHJG010000025.1:0-3051 GCA_046538235.1 Dehalococcoidia bacterium
CAAGGTGTTCGAGAGAACCCTCGTTAAGGAACTCGGCAATCTAACCCCGTAACTTAGGGAGAAGGGGGCCCCCGATTGTATCGGGGGGGCACAGAATTGGCCCAGGCGACTGTTTAACAAAAACACAGGTCTCTGCTAAAGCGAAAAAGCTGAAATATAGAGGCTGATACCTGCCCGGTGCCAGAAGGTTAAGGGGAGAGGTCATCCCGACTTGTCGGGAGAAGCTTTGAACCGAAGCCCTGGTGAACGGCGGCCGTAACTATAACGGTCCTAAGGTAGCGAAATCCCTTGTCGGGTAAGTTCCGACCCGCACGAAAGGTGTAACGTTCTGGGCGCTGTCTCAACGAGGGACTCGGTGAAATTGAACTGGGGGTGAAGATGCCCTCTACCCGCGACAGGACAAAAAGACCCTAGCAGCTTTACTATAGCCTGGCACTGAGCTTAGGCCAAGTATGTGTAGGATAGGTGGGAGGCTGAGAAACTGGGGCGTCAGCCTCGGTGGAGCCGACGGTGAAATACCACTCTTACTTGGTTTTGGTTCTAACCCCGATTTAATCGGGGGACAATGTCTGGTGGGTAGTTTGACTGGGGCGGTTGCCTCCTAAAAGGTAACGGAGGCGTCCAAAGGTTCCCTCAGCACGAATGGAAACCGTGTGTAGAGTGCATTGGCATAAGGGAGCTTGACTGTGAGACACACAAGTCGATCAGGGACGAAAGTCGGGCAAAGTGATCCTACGGCACTGTGTGGAAAGGCCGTGGCTTATCGGCTAAAAGCTACGCTAGGGAAAACAGGCTTATCTTGCCCAAGAGTTCACATCGACGGCAAGGTTTGGCACCTCGATGTCGGCTCGTCGCATCCTGGGGCTGGAGAAGGTCCCAAGGGTTGGGCTGTTCGCCCATTAAAGCGGCACGCGAGCTGGGTTCAGACCGTCGTGAGACAGGTCGGTCTCTATCCGTCGTGGGCGCCGGAGATTTGAGGGGAGCTCTCCTTAGTACGAGAGGATTAGGAGGGACAGACCTCTGGTGTGCCAGTTGTTCCGCCAGGAGCAGTGCTGGGTAGCTATGTCTGGAAGGGATAAGTGCTGAAAGCATCTAAGCGCGAAGCCCACCCCAAGATGAGATCTCCCACTCCGATTTATCGGAGGTAAGGCCGCAAGTAGACTACTTGCTTGATAGGCGGCATGTGTAAGCGGAGTAATCCGTTGAGCTAAGCCGTACTAATGGCCGAGGCCTTGACCCATGCCAGGCCGAGCGCAAAACCTATGCAATGGTTAGTCGACGCGGGGTAGAGCAGTGGTAGCTCGTCGGGCTCATAACCCGGAGGTCGCAGGTTCAAATCCTGCCCCCGCCACCAAGCAGTTAAAGCAGGCAGGACGGCTGTGAGAGTCGTCCTGCCTCTCTTTTTGTGTCGAGCGAGATGTGATCTCAAGATGAGGCTTCCGCCTGCCGCTCCCGATTGTTGGGGATATTGGCGTGTGCTATCATGTAGCAGTGACACATTCAGCCACGCGGAGCCCAACAGGGCCCGAATCCATAATCGTTGCTCACCATCATGCACTTATCTGTGAAGGGCTGGCCAGGATTCTGCAGGAAGGCGGATTTGATGTTGTGGGGCAGGCCGACACCGGGCACAGCCTCTTCCGTCTGGCGGTCCAGCATAGGCCCGATATCATGCTGGTGGACTGGGAGCTTTCGGAGGTTGCACCGGACCCAATCCGGGAGCTGACCGGAAAGCTGCCGCATACTGCTGTGGTTGTCCTCACCCAGCCGCAGTCAACAGAAGCTCTTCTGCCGATCCTGGAGGCTGGAGCGCGGGGCTACCTGTCCATGAACCTTTCAGCGCAGGAGTTCGTGCAAGCTCTGCGTATGCTGGCCAAGGGGGACATCGTTATCTCCCAGGAGATGGCCAATGGAGTCAAGGTAGAGCTGGCTGCCGAGCGTGTCCAGAAGGGAAAAGATGACATAAGCGGGCGCGAGCGTGAAGTGCTACAACTGGTTTGCCAGGGTGCCACCAACCGCGAGATCGCCGAGAGACTCATTGTATCGGAGCACACCGTAAAGGTCCACCTGCGCAACATCCTGAGCAAATTGAACCTCCGTAACCGCCAGCAGGTTGCCGCCTATGCAGTTCAAGAGGGCCTGGTGACGGAAGTCAAGTCCGAAGATGGCTCCTGCCCGCTTCCTGAATAGCCTCCTCAGTTGATGGCCTAAGGGATTACACAGCGGTACTCCTTCCGGTGCCACGGATTTAGCCGAACAGGCGATGCGGTGATGTTCCTGACTATACTAGACTTGTGTGGAACCGTGCCTGAGTTAGGCCTGAGGCAGGCGAGGGTTTCTAAGGTACCAGGCAGAAGGAGGCAGAAATGATTGAAGTAAGTGAGCTGGCAGCCGATGCGTTGGTGCAGAGTCTGCATATGAGTGGTGTGGAGCCCGACAAGGGGTTCCGGCTGACGAAGCAGGAGCAGAGGTTCGCGCTGGAAATCGACAGCCCGGGTGAGGATGATAGAGTGGTCACGCGTGAAGGGGCCATTGTATTGATGTTCGACCAGGACACCGAGGAGGAAGTTGGCGACGTGCTCATCGACGTGGAGGATAGGCCGGACGGGCCGCAGCTGATGATGCGCAGCAAGCCCTCTCAGGAACAATCAGCCTAGGTGATAGGAACAGCGGGCGGAACGAGAACTGCAGGTCTCATCTGATGCCAGGGCACGTCGATCGGCGCTGTATGGATGCGTCAGGTGCCACCGCCTGTTGAGCGTCAGAAAGGCTCCGCTCGCGAGAGAGCAATGGACATAAAGCCCGGAGTTCCGGTAGTCGATAAGAATGGCAGAGAGCTGGGCTCGGTGACCCACCTGGCGCGTGACGGTTGGAGCGGCGAGGTCAAGAAATTCATCATTAACCGTACGCCACCTGACAAGGACCTTTTCCTGGCAGCAGAGGACGTGGTCGAGGCAACGGATAGCATCATAAAGCTGAAGATTGCCGTCGATGGATGATAACTCAACGAAGGCAAGGTAAGTACCAGGCCTGCTCTGCTTTCCCGGCTTG
>JBKHJG010000005.1:0-128031 GCA_046538235.1 Dehalococcoidia bacterium
TGGCGAACAGGTGGCTGTTGCTGTCTGGAGTCAGGCAGCCGCAGATCTTCAGTGCATCGGGCCAGGCCTCGAAGCCCTCCTGGAAACCACCCTCGCAGCAATCTCCATTTTCTTCGCACTGGGTAAGGCCGACGTGGAGGTAGTCCCAGTCGGTCTCGTCGCAGCAGAAGTCCAGGGCCGGGGTAAGCTGGCGGGCCACGCCCGTCACCCAGTAGTCACCTATGTTGCCGACGTAGCTGGCGTACAGGACGCCGCCCGTGCTGGCATCGGTCATGAGGTTGCCGTCGGCGTTGTCCACTACCAGTCCGGTGTAGGCTACCTTGAAGGTGTCGTCGGTGGCCTCGGGTTGGTAGGTTGCCAGCCACTCCGTGGGATTGGCCTTCAGGTCGTACCACTCCGTGCTCTCGTCCAGCATCCAGCGGTAGATGCCACCGCTGTAGTCCCAGCCGTCCCAGTCGTACAGGGCGGCATAGATCACGCCGTTGGCGTCGAAGTAGCTGTCGAAGGCCACGGTGACATAGCCATCGGGCAGCTTGGCCTCCTGCGGCTCGGTGATCTCGGTGAAGTTCCCGCCGCCACTTGATGAGTAGGAGACATCTCCGCCCTCGCCGCCGACCAGTACGTGGTTGCCCCAAACGGCGATGGTGTAGCCGTAATCGACCTTGCTCTCCACCGGGTCTTCCCAGGTGGCTGTGTCACCATGGCCGGCGGACATGGCAACCTCGCCATTGTAGCCCAGGGCATAGATGGTGTCCTTGTCCTTGACCGCCAGGTCCACGATTCCGTCCACCGTGGACGTGCCGTCTTCCCAGCAACCCAGGGTCTGCACGTCATTCCAGTACACTGTGCTATTTTCGTAGTCGACGAGATAGACGGTCTCGCCGTTCACCTCCTCGGGGGCCAGCCTCAGCAGGCCCCAGCCATACTCGAACCTGCCGCACCAGGTGCGCATCCACTGGCCGCTGTATTCCGGGCCGTAGGTGGGGGTGGTCGCCTTGTACCATACGCTGTCGCACCCGCAGTAGCTGCCGTAGTTGATGCTGACCAGCATCGTCTTGTTGCAGTTGGGTGATACGGCTACGTCCGACAGGTAGTCGATACGCGTGTCGATCAGGCTGAGCTGGTTCCAGGTCTCTCCGTCGTCGAAGGTCCAGGACCAGGCGCCCTCGTCACACCACCAGCTGCCCCACAGGGCAACGGCATAGGCCTTGTCGGGAGTCACGTACATGACATCCATGGCGGTCTTGCCGGTGGGTGGCTTGCAGGAAGGCTTCCATGCCAGACAGCAGATCTCCATGTCCGCGATGTCGTGGTTGCTGTGCACGTCTACTCCCTCACAGCACCCGGCCTTGAGGTCTGCTCCGCACCCCGGGGGTTCTTCCCCGCTAAACGTGCCTCTGCCGAACAGGCTGGCGATGGCCTTGCCCGAGGCAATGGTGCCCAGGTAGGAGACCTTGCTCAGCCACGGCTCTCCCGCCACCTGCGTGTCGATGGCGTTGACACTGGCGTTGATGACGCGGAATATCGTGCCTACTGTCTTCTTGTTGACACCATCCCACCAGTTCACGTTGACCCAGGCGTACCTCTTGGTGGTGTGCCTGGTGTAGTCGGAAGGCGTGTTGATGCCCGCCGTCCACTGCTGAAGGAAGCTGGGGATGTATACATTCTCTACTATGGGCACGGCATCCTCGAAGCCGGCCTCGGCGTTCCAGGCCTCTACCGTGCCCCAGGTGCCGGACTGCAGGTGGACTGCCGACTGGTTGGTTCCCCAATCGGTGACCGTTGCCGCCAGCACCGTGTTGTCGGCTTCCCAGCTGGGTGCGAATTGGAAGTCGACCACCGCCGCAGAATCGAATGCCGTAGGCAGGCCTTCGTCATCCCAGCCGTCGTAGGCCGTGGCGTCCGTCCAGCCGGTGCCGATGTCTCCGATGGCCAGACAGCGGAACAGCATGGATTCCATTCCGTCGGTACCCCCGATGGCGATGTTGCGCATGCCCTTGACCTCGGGTGCCACTGCGAAGACCAGTACATGGTCTCTGTCCAGCTCCTCGCCCACTTCGCCTGTGTCGCGGAAGCTGGTTCCGCCGTTGTTGGAGATGAACACGTGCACGCCGTGGGACTCCCAGTCGAGGACTCCCACTTCCTCCCAGACGTACACCTCGAGAACGACGGCCACGAAGTCTGGGTCAAGGGGGTCCGTAGCCACCTTCCATAGGTCGGCCTCAGCGTCTTCTTCCTCGACCTTCTCCGCCCGAGCGATCTCTTTGATGATGGCCTTGGTGATGTCCTTCCAGGTGGCGGCGTGGTCGGTGGACTTCAGCAGGTAGGAGTAGTCTCCATTGTCCTGCACATCCACATACTCCTCATCCGCAACTGGAAGCGACTCACCCTTACCGTCCTCGCAGTGGAAGTCGGTCGTGACGATGGCGTAGGCCGTCTCTCCCCCGTCGGGGACGGCATAGTCGATAATCTCGGAACCGGGTGCCAGCACCCAGTCCTCCATGGTGGGGGTGTCGACCCTGTCCCACTCGGCATATACCATGCCGTTCTGGGCGCTCACGCTTTGAGCGGGGGCCGCCGTAATCATAAGACTGATGACCAGTGCCAGGGCGACGAGCATATACATCGCCCGCACGGGCCACACTCTCGTATTAATCATTGTTCCTCCTTATATAGGTATCCAATCTAATTCCACTCTCGCCCGGGGTCGACCACTCCGGGCTCGAGTAATTGGAAACATTCTTATTCAGTAAACCTTGTTTTGAGCCTGCCTCATCGCCAGGCTACCCATTGCCTTGCGGAACTCCCAAATCCCAAGCTCCAAATTCCAAACCTGCTCTGAGATTGAGGCTGGGATTCCGTACTTGTCTCATGCCCGGGCCAGGCATCCTTACTGTTTCCCCTCGGCGAATCCCGTGATCGAATTCCGTAACTCCCCTGGCCCCTCTTATCCTAAGATGGGGATTCGGTGCGTCTTATCGTAAGAGGGCCAGGAGAGCCGATTCGCTTTGGGAATCTACCATAGGCATCACCTCCTTTCCTTTTCGTTCGCTAACGTCACCCTGCGCCAGCGGCTGCCCGATCGCTCGGGTGGTCCCGCCGCGCAGTATGACCGGTAGTTGTCCCTGAGCCGTATTCAGCTATTAAAGTTCACACAAACTGCTATTTGCCAAAAAGGCATAGTCAGGCATCAAGCCCTTCTTGCCTTCCATACACTATAAACTGGGCAGTCTATTTTGTCAATAGGCGATTAGTAATCTGGCAAGTAGCCGGTGGCTATTGTAGCAGGTAATCACAGTTTGTCAATACCTATGATAGCGAGGTAACGTGGGCCGCCCCCCCTCACCCCATCATCTTCCGCCTGGCATCATCCAGCCTCGCGCTATAGGCGCCGGCAAGCTCGCTGCGGGCCGTCTGCCACTGGCGGCTGGCTTCGACGTTGATATCGCCCACCGCCGTCCCCGAGATCCGCATCCGGTGCAAAGCCTCCCGGCATTCCCCCTCTACCTCCTGCCTCAGCCTCCGTTCTGCCTCTTCATGTTCCTGCACCAGTCCGGCCAGTTCATCTATCCTCCGCTGCAATTCGGGGGCCAGGCTGCTTATGACATCGATGGCCCTCCCCGCCCTGTCTACGGCCCCGGCAGCTGTAAGATCGATGGACTCCGCCAGGTGCACGACGGCGGCCCGCCTTATTACGTCCCTGCCCTTCGCCTCCTGCTCGCCCAGGTCCGCCGTTGTGTCCGGTCGCCGGGGACTGTCAAGCCATTTCTGTGCCAGGGCCTGGCCGATTTGCCGATACCTCTCCCGTTCCTGCTGTTCTCTCTCCTCGGATGAGAGCTTGCCCAGCCTCTCCACCCTCTGTTGGGCGATTTCCCAGGCACTCTTCATTTCGTCCATACAGCCAAATCCCGAATCCTGAGCTCTAGATCCTGAGCAAACTCCAATGGCCAAATACCAATCGAGAGCCGGATGCCTGCATAGCAAGACCGCTCCTTTCCGTCGTCGGGGTCTCGACCCTTATCACGGGTCTCTCAAGGATGCCGGGTAGGATCGCCGGGCGGAACCGTAGGGGAGGGTCTTGTACCCTCCCGAACTTCTGGCAGGGACTGCCCCGGCCCTTGCCCCCGGGGCTGTGATCGCTGCTTGTTGGCATCGGCACCGCATTTTAGCCTATAATACTGTACAAGCTCAAGGAAGCGGGCATCGCAGGAACATGCTGTACCGGTATGAGGTGGTTAAGCGGCCCCTGGCTTGAGGTTACGGTTATGGTCTATCATGAGTCTGTGAAGCTGACGAAGGACTGCTACTGCTATGTCTGGCAGGGGCGGGGAAACAACTGCAATGTAGTCCTCTTGGCATCGGCTCTGAGAGGCGAGCATCCCCACGTGCTGGTCGACCCCGGTCATGTCGCGAATGAACTGGGGGAGCCCTGCCTCGATTCGCTGGCCGGGGCCATGGACAGGGACGGCTTCAGGATGGAGAGCATCGGACTGGTGATCGGCACCCATAGCCATCCCGACCATATCGAGGCGGCTGAACCGGTGATAGAACGGAGCGGCGCTTTGCTCGCTCTCTCCCGTGAAGAGGACGAGTTCTATCGCACGATGGGGAAGATGTTCTTCCAGGCGTTCGGCAGCAGGCCTCCGCAGGTCGAGCCCTCCTTCTATCTCCAGGAGGGCGAGCTGTCCCTGGGGGCGAAGGATGGTAAGCTGGCGGTCAGGGTCTTCCTTACCCCCGGACATTCTCCCGGCTCTGTCTCCCTGTACCTGGAGGAGGACAAGGTCCTGATTACGGGCGACGTGGTGTTCGCCGGCAGCATAGGCAGGACCGACTTCCCCGGCGGCAGTCCTTCGCTGCTCCGCAAGAGCATTGACGATCTGTCCAGGCTTGATGTGGAATATCTCGTTCCCGGCCACAGCACCGAGGCGGGCAGCATAATCGCCGGTAAGGACGAGGTCAGGCGCAACTTTTACGCGGTGAAGATGTTCCTATGAACGGGCAACACCCCGACAACGAGCAGGTGCTACTCTGATGGAACTGGATGACAGGACCAGGTATGCTCTGGAACATACGGAGCTGGTACGGGCGCCGCGGCGGGAGCTGGATACGTTTGGCAGTTCCGTCATAGATTACTACGTTGTCACCGAGCTGGTGGGAAATGTGAGTGTGGTCAGGGACGGCAGGGTCCTGGCCGAGAGGCCGAGGATAGTTACTCCTGCCTACCTGGTCAACGTGGAAGGCTTCAGCGAGCAGGCAAAGAGGTATATCGCCATGATGGCCGGCGCGCGCCCTCACGAATCTGGCATCTTCTACCGGTACAAGAATGAGCCCAGGGGCATGAATGTCGTCTCAGAGCCCATTGGCCAGGTGATAAACAAGATCAGCGCCCAGATAGACGAGCAGCGCAACCCGCTCAGCACCATAATCAAGGGGGTGGAGGAGCTATGGGATGTATCTCTGCTCATGTTTATCTATGAGCTGACCAATAGGTCGCTGCGCACCAACATATCGGAGTTCGATCGCAGAGGCTTCCTGGACATGGACGCCAGCGGAGTGCCCCAGGGCGCCCGGAACTACATCGAAGAGCTTTTCGAGCAGGTCAGCCACAATCTTGCCCGGGCCCCGGAGCTGGTGGTTGAGCTGAGCCGCTGGGGCCTCTTCCCGGAATATCAGGACCGTTTCTTCGCTCTGTTCAGAAGGAAGTGACCGGGCCCATACTCGCCCCACCCTACAGCCGACCCAGGTACCAGTGCAGGATGTCGGCTCCCCACACCAGTGTTATCAGGGCCGCCGCGGCCAGGAAGGGGCCGAAAGGCAGCGTCTGCTGGAAAGTCCTCTTCCTGGCTATGACCATGGCCACGGCCACCACGCCGCCCAGGATGGCCGCCAGAACGATGGAGAAAAAGACCAGGGGAAAGCCGGTGGCCAGGCCTATCAGGCCCGCCAGCTTGACATCCCCCCAGCCCATGCCGCCCCGGGAGACTATCGCCATCAGGAGGAATATGCCGAAACCGATGGCTCCGCCCAGGGCAGCACTGGCAATCGCAGGCCTCATCTGCTGAATAAGCCAGGGCCAGGGATACAGGGCCAGGAGCAGGGCCACAACCATGCCGGGATAGATCACCTTATTGAGGATGAGTCCCCGCTCCAGGTCTATGACGAAAACCACCACCAACAGACAGGTGTAGAACGCCATGACGCCCAGCTCCGGACTGAGGCCGTAGTGCCAGTACAGGAGAGCAAACAGCAGGCCGGTGGCAAGCTCCACCCATAGCAGCTTGCGGGGTACCGGGGCCTGGCAATAGCGGCACCGCCCGCGAAGGCGTAGATAGCTGAATATGGGTATGAGGTCCTTGGCGGCCAGCTTGTGCTGACAGGCATCGCAACTGGAGGGCGGACTTATGATCGACTTGTTCTCCGGCAGACGGTCGATGCAGACATTGAGGAAACTACCTACCGTCAGGCCCAGAAGGGCAAACAGGATTGTGCCCGCTATCTCCACGGTACGTATTGTGGGCATATTGCGGGCCCGAAGTCAATACCCGGCAGGTATGATTGCCGGGTGAGCTGCCGGTGATGGTTGGGTGGGGCGGGCAGTGCCTCCTGTGAGGCTGGACAGCAGACCGGCATAACAATAATATGGTAATGTGGTTGCCAGGGGCCCGGGGTGGTTATTCCTCAGGGGGCGGCAGCGGCAACAACTGAGGGTGGAGCGCAACATGTCGGCGAAATACTACGTCGGTTGCAGCGGCTGGCACTATGATCACTGGCGCGGCCTGTACTATCCCCGGGAACTCCCCAGGACCAGGTGGTTGTCATTTTACGCCCGGCAGTTCGCCACGGTGGAACTGAACAACAGCTTCTATCGTCTGCCCTCGGAGAAGGCCTTCAATAGCTGGCGGGAGTCCACGCCCGAGGGCTTCATGTTTGCCGTTAAGGTAAGCAGGTTCATCACGCATGTCAAGGGGCTGAAGGACCTGGGCTCGGCGGTACAGACCTTTCTGTCAGGGGCCCGCCTCCTGCAAGAGAAGCTGGGTCCTTTGCTGTATCAGCTGCCTCCCAACCTCAAACGCGACGACGGGCTATTGCGCGCCTTCCTATCATCGTTGCCGCCCGCATATCAGCATGTAATGGAGTTTCGCCACCAGTCGTGGATCGATGATGCCGTATTCGATATTCTGCGTGAGCACAATGTTGGCCTGTGCGTCTTTGATATGCCCGCGTCTAGCTGCCCCCTGGTAGCTACCGCTGATTTCGTCTATGTGCGTTTCCACGGCAGCCAGGGCCTGTACTCGAGCTGTTACTCGGAGGAAGAGCTTGCGCAATGGGCACGGAGGATCGCCGGCCTCGGACAGGACATCAAGGCCTGCTATATCTACTTCAATAATGATGCTCAAGCATTTGCCGTCAAGAACGCCATCACATTGAGGGACCTCCTAGCCCTTCCTTGATTCTTCGCGCCAGGGCGGGAGTTATGCCCTCTGTGTGGCCGATCTCCTGCAGTGAGGCCTCTCTGATGGCCTTCACCGAGCCGAACTTCTTGAGCAGGGCTCTCTTCCGCTTGGGCCCGATGCCGGGAATGCCATCCAGGGCGGAAACAACGGCCTGCCTGTGACGCAGCTTCAGGTGGTAGCTTATGGCAAAGCGATGGGCTTCATCTCTGGCCCTCTGCAATATGTGCAGGGCAGGAGAGTCCCTGGCGATAAGGACCGGTCCGCGTTCGCCCGGTATGAATACCTCCTCGTTCTCTTTGGCCAGGCTGGCCATGGGGATGGAGTCCAGGCCTAGCTCTCTCCTTAACTCCAGTGCGGCATTGAGTTGCCCCCTGCCGCCGTCGATGAGCACAAGGTCGGGGATGGCCGCCCAGTCACCTCGGCTGGCCGGGCCCCGTTTGAACCTGCGCCTCAGCGTCTCCCGGATCATCGCGTAATCGTCGGCCCCGGTCACAGTCTTGATGCGGAAACGGCGATAGTGCGACGGGTTGGGCAGGCCGTTGTCCAGCACAACCATGCTGCCCACGGCCAGGCTCCCCTGAATATTGGAGACGTCATAACACTCTATCCTCAGAGGCATCGCAGGGAGGTGCAGCCTGTCCTCCAGTTCTCGCAGCCCGGAGCCTATGGTCTCGGGATTCATCTGCCTGGCCCGGACCAGATCCAGGCCCCTGGCGGCATTCTCGGCCACTATGTCCATGAGCTTCTTCTTGGCGCCTCGCTGCGGCACCTGCAGCACCACCCTGCTCCCCCTCTGGCCTCTCAGCCATTCGGATAGGACCGCAGGCTCCTCCACCGGGTGCTGCAGCAGTATCAGGGGCGGGATGCTGGAAGCCGAGGCGTAGTATTGTTTAACAAAACCGGTGATTACCTGGACAGGAAGCTCGCCCTGAGCGCCTTCCATGACGAAATAGTCCCGGCCGATGAGCCTGTTGTTGCGAATAAAGAAGATCTCGACATAGGCCTGCCCGTTGTCCTGTGCCAGGCCGATGACATCCTTCTCCCCCTGCAGTCTTACGGCGATTCTCTGGCCCTCTATGATTCTCTCTATGGCCTCGATCTGGTCGCGCAGCAGGGCTGCCTTCTCGAATTGAAGCTGCTGAGCTGCCTTCTTCATCCTGGTGTTCAATTCCCGGAGGATGACCTCCTGCTTTCCCTCCAGAAACAGGATGACCTGGTCGATGACTTCACGGTATTCCTGCCTGTCTGCGGCCCCGATGCATGGTCCCAGACAGCGGTGGATATAGTAATCGAGACAGGGACGCCTGTCTGTGCCATCGATGTGTTTGCTGCAGCTGCGGTAGGGGAAGATCTTGTCTATCAACCTTAAGGTCTTGCGTACTGAGCCGGCGCTGGCAAAGGGTCCGAAATACCTGGCCCCGTCCTTCTGCACCCGCCGGGTGATACGAACGGTGGGCCAGTCCTCGTCGACATCTATCCTCAGGTAGGGGAAGGTCTTGCTATCCTTGAGCCGCACATTGAACCTGGGGACGTATTTCTTGATCAGGTTGCATTCCAGGATGAGCGCCTCCTGCTCGGAAGCGGTCACTACGAATTCGACATCCTCTATTACTGCCGCCAGTTTCTGGGTCTTGGATGACATGTTGGAGGCGGTGCCGAAATAGCTCCTGATTCGGCTGTTGAGGTTGGCGGCCTTGCCCACATAGACGACCTTGCCCTCTTTGTCCTTGAACAGGTACACTCCCGGCCCGGCGGGCAAGGACCTCAGTTGCTCCGCTTGTAACACGAATTTATTGTAGCAAGCGGCTTGTGTAGAGGCAAAGACCAGCAGGGTTGTGTTACAATAACCGTGATGAATTCGGACATCGAAGCCTTCCTTCAGCACCTCACTCACACAAAGGGCTGTTCCCAGAACACTGTGGCCGCTTATCGCAATGATCTCACTCAGATGGCGAGCTTCATTTCGGCGGAGCGGGCGAAGGGCATAATCAGGTCCTATGATGATCTTCTCAAGAGCTACTTGCTGAAGCTCAGGGAGAGGGGGTACTCCGTGGCGACCACGGCCCGCAAGGTGGCATCGGCCAGGTCGTTTTTCAAGTTCATGGTCGATACCGGGAGGATGAAGGGGAATCCGACACAGAATCTGCCTTCTCCCCAGGTCAGCAGGCATTCACTCAGCTTCCTGACTTCACCCGAGTTCCAGAAACTGCTGGCCGAGGCCACGAAGCTTTCCACTCCGGAGGCCAGAAGGGATGTGGTGATGCTGGAAGTGCTGTACGCCACCGGCCTGCGCATAAGTGAACTCGTGTCGCTGAATGTCAAGGATATCGATCTGGGGGAGCACTGCGTTCATGTTGCCAACAAGAGGCGGGTCCCCTTCGATCATCGCCTGAGCCAGCTTCTGGCCAATTTCCTGAGAAATGATAGGCTGGACCTGCTGTATGACGAGGGCGAGGAAGCCCTGTTTCTTAACCGGCGGGGCGGCAGATTGACGCGACAGGGGTTTTGGCAGATCATCAAGGGCTATGCCGCAAAGGCTGATCTCGGCGGCAAGGTCACACCGCAAACGCTGCGTCACAGCTTTGCCAGACATAGGCTGCAGAGTGGTACCGACCTGCGTCAGGTCCAGCACCTGCTGGGCCACGCATATATCTCGAGCACAAGGATCTATAGGCAATCTGCATTGAGGCAAGGATAATGGCAAAGAAATCACGACGTGCTAGAGCCAAACAGCGGACTACGGCGGCAAGGCCGGCAGCGGACCGGCCTTCCCCCGAGCGAGGGGCAACGCCGGCTGCGCCGCAATCGCCAACCCGGGTGCCACCCAGGGCCCAGGACTCGGCCAGTCGCTATGAGTATGTCATGCCGGAACTGAGGCGCATCGGCATCATTGCCGGAGCCATCATTCTGGTCCTCATCATCCTGTCCTTCACACTTGGTTGACACCCCTGGCTGGTGAATTGCGGTGGATCTACAGCAGGCCAGACAGCATCTATTCAGACATCTCGAACGGGAGATCGTCGATAGGCGCGTGGTTGAGGCTATGGAGCGTGTTCCCCGTGAGCTCTTCGTGCCGCCCGAGCTATCTCATGCTGCTTATGACGACAGACCGCTGGGTATCGGGTTCGGGCAGACCATCTCGCAGCCCTTCATTGTAGCCCTGATGGTGCAGGCCCTGGTACTGCGGGGCGATGAGAAGGTGCTGGAGCTGGGCACCGGCAGCGGTTACGAGGCTGCCGTATTGGCGGAACTGGCAGAGAGGGTGATTACCGCGGAGTATATCCCTGAGCTGGCAGCGTCAGCTAAGGAGATTCTGGACAGGCTGGGCTACTCCAACATCGAAGTCCAGGTAGCCGGCACAGAGCTCGGCTGGCCGCAGCAAGCACCTTACGACGCCATTATCGTCTCTGCGGGTGCCCCTAGGGTGCCTCAAAGCCTGTTAGACCAGCTGGCTCTCAACGGGCGGCTGGTGATACCCGTAGGCTCCCGGTGGCAGCAGGAACTGCTGAGGGTCACCAAACTCAGGACAAGGAATGAAGTGGAGAGCCTGGGTGGGTGCTATTTCGTGCCGCTTGTTGGAGAAGAGGCCTGGCAGGAGTGAGCCGGAGGGGGGAATCCGCGGCATCGTGAAGCGCAGAAAGGAAGGAGACAAGGCAGCAAATGGAAACCATCGCCACTATCGACCACAGGAAGAGCATCAGGGCCTTCAAGTCGCAGCCGGTACCGCGGAAGGTTTTGCAGGACATACTGGAGCTGGCGTTGCGGGCTCCCTCGTGGGGGAATACCCAGCCCTGGGAGTTCGCAGTAGTGACCGGCAAAAAGCTGGATAAGATAAGGCGCGCGTTTGCCGACAAGGTCGACGAGCCGGGCAGGCCAGACATCCCACCTCCCCGGGGATTTCCCGACCCTTACGATAGCCGGCGTCGTGTTCTGGGCAGAAAGGTCCTGGAACTGAAGGGAATAAGCAGGGATGATAGAGCCAGGAGGAAGTGGTGGCTGCTGCAGGGCTTGAGGCTGTTTGAGGCTCCCTGTGCCGTCTATATCTGCGTGGATCGTTCCCTGTATGCGCAGGGAGAGGGGCTGAATATCTGGCCCGTATTCGACTGCGGCCTGGTAGCCGAGAACATCATGCTGCTGGCTACCGAGCATGGATTGGGGACGATTGCCCAAATACAGGCCGTGATGTATCCCGAGGTCCTGAGGCAGGTATTGGGAATACCGGATTCCAAACTCATAGTGCTGGGGATAGCTGTGGGCTATCCTGACTGGGATGACCCCGTAAACCAGCTGCGTTCGGAGCGGGAATCGCTGGACACCATTTGCACCTGGCACGGCTTCTGACCGATGGCACCGGCGGTCCCGCCGGCTCTCTCTCGATGCCAGTTCCCCTGCCCGGAGTGGAAGAAGCCCTCTGCCGCTGCTATAATGGCCCGTCGCATGCAGCTACAGGCTGCGCCTGAGACCCACCTTGTTCACGGAAGCAAGTTTGTCGATTCGGGACACCTGAGGGTGACAGAGTTCGGGCCTGCGACGCGCATGAACATGTGGACTTCGGAGGTGAACTATGGTGCCATGTATACGACGTTTTGTGCAGGGAGTGGACGAACCCGTCTGGGTTGAGGTGTTGAACCAAGCCAACCGTGAGCGTGCATACTGGAGGGCCATTACGGCCGAGGAGTTTCTCCTGGAGCAGAAGCGCCCTAGCTTCGATCTCGAGGGGAGGTTTATCGCAGAGATTGATGGAAAGCCCGCCGCTGTGGCACACGCCAATGTGGACAGGTTCCGGGATGACAGGAAAGGCTTCATTCGTCTTGAGGTCGTGCCGGAGTTTCGGGGCCAGATCGAGCGCCAACTGGTAGAGGCGGCCCTTGGCGAGCTCAAGGCCCGCGCCATGACAAGCGCACAGTCGTGGGCGGAGTTCGCCGAACAGGAGCGCATAGAGCTGTTCGAAGGACTCGGCTTCAAACGTGTTCGGGTGTTCAGTCTCATGGAGATGGACCTGACCGACCTCTCGGAGAACATCGGTGAGAATACACAGGCGACGATTAGAGCTCTGGACAGGCAGCTGGAAGATGACATAAAGCTCTATAACTGGCTTGGTAATGAAAGCTTTAAGGAGCACTTCAACTATCGTCCCGACACGGTCGAAGAGACACGGCATGGCTTGCTATCCAGCCCCCACTTCATGGAACAGGAGGTCTTCTTCGCCGTGCTCGATGGCCGGAGCGTCGGCTATGTCGGCGTCGGCATAGATGAGAAGTACAACCTGGAGAAAAACGCCAGGGCTGGGGAGATCTTCACTATCGGGGTGTTGAAGGACTACAGGAGGAAGGGCGTGGGGGCCAGGCTTATCCTGCACGGCCTGGAAACGCTGAAGGCCAGGGGCATGACCACAGCGATTCTGGGTGTCGACGATTCTAATCCCACCAGAGCCATAATGCTCTACCAGAAGGTGGGATTTGAGGTCAAGAAGAAGGATGTTATCTTCGAGAGAGACCTGTAGGTGTTGGCAAGTGCCCCCAAGGGGATTCGAACCCCTGATCTTCAGCTTGAAAGGCTGATGTCCTGGGCCTCTAGACGATGGGGGCAGCGTGAGGCATTTTACGGGTAAATGGCTCAATATGCAAGTACACAGGCTGGTGTGACCCCCTTGGCCTCGTCGCGGAGCAGCCGGGCCGTACCCCTATCTCGTTACCTCTTCAACTATTTCACCGCCCGGCGAGAGGACCTGGATGTGGAAGGGCATCTGGCCCAGGGCATGTGTCGAGCATGACAGGCAAGGGTCATAGCAGCGAATGGCCACTTCAACCCGGTTGAGTATGCCTTCGGTTATCCTGTTGTTCTTTATGTGAGTCTTGGCTACCTCATATACCGCCCTGTTCATGGCAGCATTGTTGTTGCCGGTGGCTACTATGAGGTTGACCTTTCTGATCTTGCCGGTCCTGTCCACCCAATAGTGATGGAACAGAGTACCGCGCGGTGCTTCGATTACCCCCACTCCCTGCTCGTTGTATTTGCTTGAGGTGACTATCAGGTCGGTCGAGCATATGTCACTGTCCTTCAGTAGCTGCTGTGTTCTTTCGATGGTATAGAGCAGTTCTATGAGGCGCGCATAATGATAGTACAGGGACCCCTCTACGATGCCGTTGGTGCCCAGCTTCCTGAAGTTCTTGAGTTCAGCGTTGGCCAGGGGAGTTGATATTCCCTGGCTGACGTTAAGCCTTCCCAACGGCCCGACCCGGTAGGTACCTTTGGGATAGCCCATCTTCTTGTAGAACGGGAACTTGAGGTAGGACCAGTCCTCCACATGCTCGCTGATGATATCGAGGTAGTCCGAGGGATTGAACTGGTCTTCCAGGACCTTCCCTTTCTGATCGATCAATCTCAGTCTGCCATCGTAGAGTTCCAGGTTGTTGTGTTCATCCACCAGCCCCAGATAGCCCGTGGGGAAACTGGCACAGGTGCACACGAAGTCACCTTCCTTTTCATAGTAGCCCTTGATTACGGCAATGGCAGCCTGCGCATCGGCGATGGCCCAGTCTATCTGCTTGAGGAGCTGGTCCCGGTCGGCTTTGGAGAGGGCGGCATTCATGCCGCCAGGCACAGCACAGTTGGGATGGACCTTCTTGCCGCCCAGGATCTGGATTATGGTCTGCCCGAAGCTGCGAAGCTTTACGCCCTTGACGGCCAGTTCGGGGTTCTCGGCAATAAGGCCGATCACATTTCTCCTGGCCGGGTCGGCATCCATGCCCAGCAGGAGGTCGGGGCTGGCCAGATGGAAGAAGTGAAGCGCATGGGACTGCATTACCTGGCCCATGTGCAATAGCTCGCGCAGTAGTCTGGCCGGGCGGGTCAGCTCAACTCCCAGGATAGCATCGCAGGCCTTGGCTGCGGCCAGGTGATGGCTCACCGGGCAGATGCCGCAGATTCTGGGCGTTATCACCGGCATCTCCCAGAATACCCTGCCCTCGCAGAATTTCTCGAAACCCCGGAACTGGGTTACATGGAACCTGGCATTGGCCGCGTTGCCAGCGTCATCCAGCTGGATGGTTACTTTGCCGTGTCCTTCGATCCTGCTGACCGGGTTTATCTCGATAGTCTTTCCAACTTTGGTAACCATTCATCACCTCTTTCAATCAAACCGCATCATGTCGCTGGGCAGGACCGGGATTCTGCCGGCCAGCAATTCCTTCAATGCATAGAGGATGGCTCCGGCTTCCGGCGGGCAGCCCGGGACATAGCAGTCTACCTTTACTACCTGATTCGCCGGTTTGACCTGCTCCAGAAGCGCAGGAACACCGGGCGGGCCGGGTATCTTGCCCTCGTGGGTGCTCTCAGTCTGGATATATCCTCGTCTCAGCACCTCGTCCTTGTCGAAGGTGCTGCGCATGGCACATACGCCTCCAAAGCAGGCGCAATCACCCCAGGCCATGAGGACCTTGCAGTGGGCCCTCAGCTCCTTCAGTATCTCTTCCTCTTCGGTATTGCCCACGGATCCTTCCACAATCCCGACGTCCACCGGCACGAACTCCTTGATATCCGTTATAGGGCTCCGGGAGAATTCTACGACCTTGGCCAGCTCGATTATCGCCTCGTCGATGTCCAGAAATGACATGTGGCAACCGGAACAGCCTTCCAACCAGACTGTAGCGACCTTGATCTTTGCCATGCTAGCGACTCCTTATCTCGAGTGTTGTTTCTTGATGCGGTCTGTAATCTCGCCCAATATCTCCCAATCTGTCCTGACGCCAGGGGGCGGTTTCACCAGGCGAGAGGTGGACCTGGTCAGGCCGTCCAGCATGGTGTATTTCGCTGCCACCTCAGCCCAGTCCGGTGACGGCAGTACCACATCGGCCTTTGTCCTTGCGGGTGGGAGATGGCTTGACTGGATTACTATGAATTCCAGTCCTTTGCCCAGGCTGGCCAGTTGCGAAGGGCTGACACGGTCATCGCCCAGCAGGATGTATAAGGCCTTGATGTTGTTACCGGTGAGGTTGTCCATGATGGATTGTGAGGGATTGGCTATGCCCATATCCCATGCTCCACGGCTATTCCCCTTTGGCTTTAGAGAGATGACCTTGGGCTTTAGTCGCTTCTGACTGACCGTGACAGCCGCCAGGTTGATAAGAGAGGTTATCAGTGCCGGATTCCTGTGCTGCAGGATACCGTCACCGTAGATGATCATGCTGTGCCTGGCTCTATGGAGCATGTCAGCAGCCGCCATAACGTCACCGGGGTCTATCTCGGCCTGCTTAGCGGCCCGCTGTACCGTTATGTCCTTGAGGGCGGCTGCCATTTCCTGTGCCCGGGCGCTGCCCTTCTTGCCGCCCTTATCGGTGATGGCCTTAGATAGGACCTGCAGGGCCAGCAACTCTTTGCCCTTTCTTGGTTTCAACCACAGCCTGGCATGGTAGGGGAAGGCATTCTGTGATGCGTCGATCACGATTAGCGACGCCCCATTGTGTCTCGCCGCCCTGGCGATGTAGGAACCGGCCACAGGGTGGCTCTCAAGAGGATTGGCTCCCGCCACCACTATGCAGTCGGCCTTCAGTATATCTTCCAGCGAACTCTCGATGTCCAGGCCACCGTCATGGTCATAAGCGTGTATGCCCCTGGCAATGGTCCGGTAGACATCTCCATCGAGCGTGTCGATTAACTCGCTTCCGATGGTGCCGGTTATGAATTCCTTGAAAGCCCTCAGGGAGTCGTTGCTGGCCTGACTGGACGCTATTCCGGCTATGCTGTTGCTCCCATATTGTGTCTTCAACTGGGCAAGCCTCTGCGCCACTATATCTATGGCTTCAGCCAAAGGTCGTGCCTTGGGTCTGCCGCGGTTGTCTCTCACCAGCGACGTGGTGACGCGTTGGCCATCTTTTTGCAGGGGGGCAAAGCGTCCCTTGTGACAGAGGATGCCGCGCCGGGCACTGAGATTGGCGCTGTCGATCCTCACCAGCCTGTTGTCCTTGACCAGCACTCTAATCTTGCAGCCAATCCCGCATATCGGGCACACGCTGTCTATCTCCCGGCAGGCATCAGGTCTTCCCTTATAGGCGCTGTCCTTGGAGAAGATGGCCCCGGTAGGGCAGACCTGGAAACAGGCCCCGCAGGAGATGCACGATGATGCCCCCAGCGGTTGGTTCAGGTCGGCAATGACTGCATCCTTCCAGCCCCGGTTTCCGAAATCAAGCGTGTGGACGCCCACCAGCTCGTCGCAGATCCTGATGCATCTCCCGCACAGAATACAGCGATTATGGTCAATGACAAGATAGTCGTTTACCGAGTCCAGCGGCAGGGCAGGCCAGGAATAAGGATAGCGGACGTTGTCCATCTGGTATTCGTAGGCAAGGCTCTGGAGTTCACAATCGCCGCTGGCTACGCATTGAGCGCAGAGGTGGTTGCGTTCGGTAAACATCAGCTCCAGTATCAGCCGGCGGTGCTTCTCCAGTTTCTCATTGTGCGTTTGCACTACCAGGCCATCCCGTGCTGGATAGGTGCATGCGGGTACAGGACGCCTCTCCTTCTCAATATCAACCACGCACATGCGGCAGGCGCCTACGTCACTGAGCCCTCTCAGGTGGCACAGAGTCGGTACGTATATGCCGTTGGCCTCACACACCTGAAGGACGGTAGCACCTTCTCTGCCTTTGACCTGCCTGCCGTTGATGGTAAGAGTTATCTCTTTCATGTCTATTCTCCTGCCTCAAGGTCGCATCTCAGACACCGGCCGGCCTCCTCTCTTGCTTCCCTGGCACTATAAGGCAGGACTGCCTCCTTGAACGAGGTCCTCCTATCACCGGTCGGGATCTCGGCGATCGTTAGCCTGCGCTTTTCGGCAAGCTCCTCATCAGTGGGCATCACAGGGGGCACATCTATGGGCTCATATCCATTCCGTTCCACCAATGGCGTGAGCTCCTGTCCCTGCAGGTATCGTCTTATTGAGCTGGCTGCTCTCTGCCCTGCGGCTATTGCTTCGATTACGGTGGCTCCACCTGTAACCGCGTCCCCACCGGCGAAGACTCCCTTGCGCCCTGTGGCCAGTGTCCTGGGATCGGCTACTATCGTCCCTCCTCTTGTTGTGCCTATCCCGTCACCGCTCAGGAACGAGGTGTCGGGCCTCTGTCCCGTAGCCTCGATAACCATGTCGACATTCATAGTATACTCGGAGCCGTTGATCGGGTAGGGCGTCTTTCTGCCGCTCCTGTCAAACTCCTTTGGCTCCATGCGGATGCACTCGATGCCCTCCACCCTGCCGCGGCTGCCCAGCATCCTCACCGGCGCCGTCAGGAAGTGGAAATGGATGCCCTCCTCTTCGGCAGCCTTGATCTCCTCGTCTATTGCCGGCATATCTCTCCGCTCTCTGCGGTAGAGAATATGCACCTCCTGCGCCCCCTTTCTCAGCGCCACTCTTGAGGCATCGATGGCCGAGTTGCCGCCCCCCACCACAGCTACCCTCCCCCCAACCTCGGTGTCTTTACCCAGATTTGTTTCCCTCAAAAAATCAATGGCGTCATATACTCCAGGCAGGTCTTCACCTGGAATGCCCATTCTGTCACTCTTGTGGGCGCCGGTGGAGATGAGCACCGCCTGGTAACCGTCTTTGAGCAGCAACTCGACGTCATTTACCGGCGTGTTAAGCCTTATGTCGACCCCGAGCTTCTGCACCGTTTCGATCTCCCTCTTGAGGGCACTCTTGGGCAACCGGTATTCCGGTATGCCTACTGCGAGCATTCCACCGGCCACGGGCAGGGCCTCGAACACCGTAACACGAAAGCCCTCTCTGGCAAGGTCCCAGGCGGCTGATAGTCCTGCGGGACCGGCCCCGATAATCGCTACCTTCTCTTTCCTCTTCTCTCTTATCTCGGGACTGTACTCCAGTCCGTGCTCAAACGCATAGTCGGCGGCAAACCTCTTCAGGTGCCTGATGGCGATGGGCTCGTCGATTTGAGTCCTCCGGCACTTGCCTTCACAGGGATGGTGGCACACTCGTCCAACACTCAAGGGGAAGGGGAGCCGTTGCATGATGATGTTGTAGGCTTTATCAAACTGGCCCGCCTTTATGAGGGCCACATATCCCGGGACGTCCAGGCCGACGGGACAGGTATGCTGACATGGTGCCCTGAAGAGGGCCTGGCAGACCACGGCCGGGCACCTCTTGTCTATGATATGCGCCTCATATTCATCCCTGAAATGCCGGAGCGTGGTCAGCACCGGATTGGGCGCTGTCTGGCCCAGGCCGCAGATAGAGGCTGAGCCGACCATCTCGCCCAGCTCCTGCAGTGTGGCGAGGTCTTCGATGGTGCCTTTTCCATCTGTGATCTTGGTCAGAATCTCAAGCATCTTGGGTATTCCGGCGCGGCAGGGAGTGCACTTGCCACAGGACTCATCTCTGGTGAATTGGAGAAAGAACTTGGCCACGTCGACCATGCAGCTATCCTCATCCATCACCACCAGTCCACCGGAGCCCATGATGGCTCCCAGTGCCGTGACAGCCTCGTAGTCGACAGGCGTATTCAGGTGTTCGATAGGGATGACGCCGCCCGACGGCCCACCTATCTGTACTGCCTTGTACCTCTTTCCATCCGGTATGCCGCCACCGATATCGAAGACGATCTGACCCAGAGTCGTGCCCAACGGGACCTCCACCAACCCGGTGTTGTTAACTTTGCCTACCAGGCACAGGGTCTTTGTGCCCTTGCTGCTTGCTGTCCCCACGCTGGCGAACCATTCAGCCCCTTCCCATATTATCCGGGGCACGTTGGACCAGGTCTCCACGTTGTTTAGCGTCGTTGGCCTATCGAAAAGGCCTTTGTTTGCCGGGAAGGGTGGACGCTGGCGGGGGCTGCCTCGTTTCCCTTCTATGGATATAAGGAGGGCTGTCTCTTCGCCGCAGACAAAGGCACCGGCGCCGGGGAATATGTCCAGGTCAAACTCAAAGCCGGTCCCCAGGATGTTCTTGCCCAAGAAACCGTACTCTCTGGCCTGGTCTATGGCATGCCTCAATGTCTCGATGGCCAGAGGATACTCGGCGCGCACATAGGCATAGCCCTGGCGGACACTGCCTATGGCGTAAGCTCCTATGGCCATGCCCTCGACTATTGAGTGCGGGTTGCCTTCGAGCACGGCGCGGTTCATATAGGCACCCGGGTCACCTTCGTCGCCGTTGCAGACTACGTACTTCTCATCGCCCTGGGCGTTGCGGACAAAAGACCACTTCGTGGCCGTGGGGAAGCCCGCCCCTCCCCGGCCCCTCAGGCCCGCCTTTCCTATCTCTGAGATAACCTCCTCCGGCCTCATCTGAGTCAAGGCCTTGACCAGTGCTTGATAGCCATCTCTGGCGATGTACTCTTCGATGCTCATCGGGTCGAGGTCCTGGTTATGCATCACCCGAATCTCCTGCAGCTTGAGCAGGGGCTCATCGGGGTCGAGCTTCCATTCCTCGACTATCTCATTTCGGACAAGGTGCTCCTCAACGACCCTGGGAACCTTATCCTCGGACAGGTCGTGATAGATGGTCTCGCCCGTTTTGGGATGGGCAATTGTGACTACGGGTTCTCGATCGCACAGGCCAATGCAGGCTGCTTTGAGTACCGTGACGTCCGCTAGCTTGGCATTTTCGACCTCTCGCTCAAACGCCTCAAGGACCTCATTGGCGCCTGAAGATATGCCGCACGTTCCAAGATGGACCCTCACCCTGGTCGTCTTATCCCGTTGGGAGAGTCTCTTGCGGATCTGCTGTCTAAGCTTGATGAACTCTTCTACCGACGCCAGTCGTTTCATCGTACGCTCCTATCGATACGAACTCAGTATATCTTTCAGCTGGCTGGGCTTGACCCTGCGGTGTATATCCTCATTGATGGCCAACACGGGTGACAGACCGCAACAACCGATGCACCTGACCGTCTCCAAAGAGAATCTGCCGTCTTCTGTGGTCGCACCCGACTCAAGGCCCAGGTCTTTGCGCAGGGTATCGATAATCTTCTGTCCACCCTTAACGTAGCAACTGGTGCCCAGGCACACCTGGATCACATACTTGCCCTTGGGCACCATTGAGAAAAACGAATAGAAGCTCGTGATGCCATATAACTCACTGGGGGGGATCCTCATCTCACCGGATATTGCCTCTAGGACCTCGCGCGGCAGGTAGCCAATAAGCGCCTGCACCTTCTGCAATACCCTGATTGTCGCGCCCGCCTGGCCATAGGTATCCCTGATTATCTCTGTAATCTGCCGCCATGTGGCACTGTCAATCGACTTTTGCTTGCTTCTTCCGTTCCGTTCGGTCTCTGCTGACTGCTTCAATATCACCTCCTGGGACGCGGCCGACTCGTATTCATGCAATCCTCCTGCAGGTGTGAGCTAAGGGATGCGCCTTCGGTCGTGACCCCGGCTTCCGGGGGCTTTTGGCCCGAGGGCAAGATCCAGACATATCGTTAAGGTGAAGGGAGTTCGCGAAACCGCCCAATTATAGCACCCAGCTTTAGGGCCTGCAAACAGGCGGTGCTGACCTGCTATGGCGGTGGCAGATGCCCTAACATCTTCTTGCCTGTGGCTGCCACCCAGTCCGATGCTGGTGGTGCGCCTAGCGTCGGTTGCAGGCCTCACTATGGCGTGACGCCAGACTTGCTGCGTGAGAAGGGGCTATAGCTTGTTTGTCTATCTAGGAGAAAACTGCTACAATCGCCTCGGTTGTTCGTGCTGGCCTGTGTGCCCTCTAGCCATACAAGTAGCGAACGTGCAATCGCAGGCCCGTGCAATCCCGGCGGTGGCTGGCTAGTGAGGGGGCATCCGGATCACATTCTCAGTCGATAGGAGGAGGTCAGATATGTGGAAAACTGAAGCCACGGGGATGGCACATGTGGAAGCAGCAGTAAGGCAGTGTCTGCCTCCCTGCCAGATCAAGTGCCCCATAAACGAGGACATACAGCGGACAAATGTGCTTATCTCTCTGCTTCCCCAAGATATGGAGTCGGCAAGAGAAGGCATACTTCAGATCGGTGATTACCTGTACGGCAAGAATCCCTTTTTCAACATCTGTGGTTATATCTGCGGGATCTGTGAACTGGAGTGCAACTACCTGAAGAAGGGCGGCGCCATCAAGAGGAGGTTGCTCAAGAGATTCCTGTCGGATGTGTATACTGAACATCTTGCCCGACTGAAGGAATGCAAGATAGCCAAGGATAAGGAGAAGGTGGCTGTCATAGGTGGAGGGCCCGGTGGGCTGATGTGTGCCTACCATCTAAGCAAGAGAGGATACAGCGTAACGATACTCGAAGCCTCAGGCCGGCTCGGTGGGGCGCTATGGCTGGTGCCCGACTATCGCTTGCCCAAGCGTGTTCTTCAGACCACAGTTGACAATCTGGTGAGGGTCGCCAGCATAGATGTCAGGTATAACAGCCGGCTTGGGTCGGAGGACTTGACGCTGAAGGGACTGGAGGAGGAAGGCTTCAGGGCAGTGTTTCTGGCAACGGGGCTACCGTATCCCCGAATCCTGACCTTTGAGGGGAAGACTGTGGAGGGGCAGGACCTGTCAGGTGTGATGTATGGGCATACATATCTGTATGAAGTGAGCCACAGCAATATTGGGGCTGATTACTTCAAGGGTAAGAAGGTGATAGTTACAGGAGGTGGAAATGTGGCGTTTGACGTGGCGAGGTCAGCCAGGAGGCATGGCGCAGAAGTAACCGTGGTAGCCCTTGAGCGTGAGGATAAGGACCACAGGGATGGTATACCTGCCGATGAAGAGGAGATACGCGGGGCCTGGGAGGAGGGTATAAGAACAGTCTATAGCCGGGGTGTGCGGAAGATTGTGGCACAGGACGGCAGGTTCAGGGGCATCAACTGCCCGGCCTGTGTCTCCGTGTTTGACGATAAAGGGTTTAATCCAAGGTTCGACTGCGCTGACTGTATAGACCTGTATGGCGACGTGCTCATCATCACGGTAGGGCAGGCTCCTGATAGGTCCCTTCTTCAGAAGGAAGGACTTCTCGATGAACATGGTAGGCTTGATGTTGACCTCCTGACATTGCAGAACATGAGCAAGCCCCGGGTATTTGTGGGCGGTGACGTGAGGAGAGTCGGCTTTATGGTCGAAGCTATGGGTGAGGGACTCACGGCCGCTGAATCCATCGACAGGTATCTGCGAGGGATGGACATGAAGGAGGGACGAAGAAGGGACTATGAGCCCTATGGCATTCCAGTCAGGAGGGACTACAAGCTCGAGCCTGAGGTGCCGTGGATGCCCCCAGAGGACAGGATGCACTTCAAGATGTTCGAGAAGGGCTTCACTCTTCAAGAGGCCATAGAGGAAGCGAAAAGATGCGTTACCTGTGGCCCCTGCCTGTCGTGCAAGGCCTGCGTCTCGATCGGTTTTCAGAAGTCTCTGTCCCCGGTTGAGGTAGATGTGGCAAGGTGCAGCGGCTGTGGCCATTGTGTTTATGTCTGCAACTATTATTCCGCTCACCTGGTTAGCTCCGGTGGCAAGATCGTATCGGGAACGGATATGTTCAGGTGCAAGTCCTGCGGCATGTGCGTGGCGGCTTGTCCGTCGCAGGCAAGGAGCATGGTCGATGATGGCACGGAGGAGAGGATTCAGGCAGTATACTCATGTCTGACATAACGTTCCGACTACAACCGTGTTCAGGAGGACAGAATTGGACGAATATGAACCGAAACTGATTTGTTTTTCCTGCAAATTCAGTTGGGGTTACCTGACAGACGAGGAGTCTCTGGCCGGCAAGATAGACAACTGGGTGCCGCTTATTTGCACGGGGAAGATTGATGCCACGCATATGCTGGAGGCGTTCAGAGCGGGTGCTGACGGGATCTTAATACTTGGCTGCCCCGAAGGGGACTGTCATTACCAGGACGGCAACTATGAGGCAAAAAAGAGAGTGTATCTGGTCCGCAGGCTGCTGGAGTCTGTCGGTATAGAGAAGGAAAGGATTAGGATGGAACTATCAATTGACCCCAGGGGCGAGAGAATCGTTAAGCTGGTAGAAGAGATGAGAGACGAGTTGGCGAGACTGGGTCCGGCGAAGAAGATTGCGGTGACGGAGAAGAAGCCACTAGAGACAGCCAGATCCAGAGGAGGGAAGTGAGATGGCCAAGCCGAAGATAGCGATCTGCTGGCTGGGGTCATGTGGGGGTTGTGATGAGGCGGTGGTTGACATAGATGAAGTACTCCTTCGGGCGGCGGCTGTTGTTGACATTGTCCTGTGGCCCGTGGCCATGGACTTCAAGTATGACGGCGTCAAACGGATGAGCGACCGTGAGATTGCCCTGAGCGTGATCAACGGACATGTCAGGAATTCCGAGCAAGAGGAGATAGCAAAGCTGCTGAGGGAGAAGTCCCAGGTAGTGCTTGCCTTTGGTGCCTGTGCCTGCCTGGGCGGAACACCGGGGTTGGCTAACCTCACTACCAGGGAGAACATCTTCAACTGTGTCTATCGTGATTCCCCGACCGTGGTTAACCCCAATGGTGTCTTTCCTCAGGCAGTCTCTCGTGTCAATGGAAAGGAGCTTACCCTGCCCGAGTTCTATGACCGAGTGTACGCATTGAATGACGTCATCGATGTCGACTATTATCTGCCTGGCTGCCCCCCTCCCTCATATTCGGTTATGTATGCGGTGAGCGCATTTCTGGAGGACAAACTACCTCCCAGAGGCTCGACCCTGGCACCCCATAGGGCCCTGTGCGATAGCTGCAAGCGTAACAAATCAAAGCCGGAGAGGATCTCAATCAAGGAAATAAAGAGGATACACGAAGTGGAGGCTGATCCGGATACTTGTTTTCTGGCTCAAGGGATAGTCTGTTTGGGCCCTGCCACCCGCGACGGGTGTGGAGAGGCGTGTATGAATATCAACCTCCCGTGCCGCGGCTGTTTCGGACCTGTGGAAGGAGTCGAAGATTCCGGAACTAAGTTCATCTCCGCCCTAGCGGCGATTTTCGATGCCGAGAGCGATGAGGAGATAGCCGCAGTTGTGAACCAGTTTCTAGACCCTGCGGGATATCTTTATCGGTTCTCATTTCCCTCTTCGTTACTGCAGAAAAAACGGGCCCAAAGCAGAATCCCATAGGAAAGAGGTTCAATGTGAGCGAGAAGATAACTATAAACCCCATAACCAGGCTGGAAGGACACGGCAAAATCGAGATCTTCCTGGATGATAAGGGCGATGTTGAAGATGCCTACTGGCAGGTGGTAGAGCTCAGGGGTTTTGAGTCTTTTTGCCTCGGTCGGCCAGTGGAGGAGTTGCCTCGCATCATGCCCAATGTGTGCGGGGTCTGCCCGACGCCCCACAATATGGCGTCGGTGAAAGCACTGGATGACCTGTACGGGGTGGAGCCAACGCCCACTGCCAAACTGATACGGCAGCTGCATTACAATGCCTTCATAGTGGAAGACCATTTGCTGCACTTCTACATACTCTCATCTCCCGACTTTGTGCTCGGGCCGACCGCCGACCCGGCAGAAAGGAACATCCTGGGCGTGGTGCAGAAGGTTGGGTCGGAAATTGGTGGCAAGTTCATAGAGGCGAGGAAAAGATGCCGGGAGATAATCAGGCACATTGCCAGCAAGGCTCCTCATCCCGAGGGTGGCCTGCCCGGTGGAGTATCCATGAGGATTGGCGAGGAGGACAGAAAATGGATACGTGAGAGCACCGATTTCTGCGTCGAGTTCTGCCAGTTCTCCCTGCAGCTGTTCAAACAGGTTGTGTTGGACAACAAGGAGTATCTGGATCTCGTTCTGGATGACGCTTACAAGCTGAATACCTATTACATGGGACTGGTCGACGACAATTGCCGGGTGAACCTGTACGAAGGTAAGTGCAGGGTGGTTGATCCAGCGGGTAAGGAGCACGCCCTTTTTGACTATCACGACTATGCTGATTACATAGGAGAGTGGGTTGAGCCCTGGACATACGTAAAGCTAACTCACTTGCGGAAGCTGGGCTGGAGAGGGCTGACCGATGGTGAAGCAACGTCTCTGTATCGTGTAGGGCCACTGGCAAGACTGAATGTAGCTGATAGCATGTTGACCCCTCTGGCGCAGAAGGAATATGAGGCTATGTTTGACACACTGGGAGGCAAGCCCAGCCACCACACTCTGGCTTATCACTGGGCAAGGCTTATCGAAGCTCTCCAGGCTGCAGAGCATGCTCAGAGAATTGCCAACGATCCTCTTCTGACAAGCAAGGATATACGCAACATGGACCTTAGGTTGGATAAAGTCGGCATTGGCTGTGTTGAGGCGGCGCGGGGAACCCTGATCCACCATTACGAAGCTGATGATCAAGGAAGGGCTACCAAGGTGAACCTTATCGTGGCTACGCAGCACAATGCGGCGCCCATCTGCCTGTCGGTGAAAAGAGCAGCGGCAGGATTTGTGAAAGGATCCGCGGTCAAGGAGGGACTCCTTAATATGGTGGAAATGGCCTTCCGGGCCTATGATCCGTGCCTGGCTTGTGCTACTCATGCGCTGCCAGGCCAAATGCCCCTGATAGTCAATATAAGGGACAGCAGCGGCGGCTTGATACAGACGGTTCAGAGGCCGTGACCGCGAGCGGTCCACCCGAGCAGGCCCGTCTTCGGATTGAGTGCGGTACTGCAATGGGCATCGGGCGTCCTTCGTAGTATAATGGTGGGGCACTGTATGGGCCTTACTTTCACTGTGAGGATGGCATGTGCCAGCGCATAGTACAATGGCGAGTCTGACGAAGAGATACTACCACAGCCTTTACCAGATAGCGGCTGCCGTTAATTCGGCTCGCAGTCGTGACAGGGTGCTCGATACCGTTGTGGAGACCGTTGCAGAGGCGCTGAAGGCTAAGGGGTGCTCAATAATGCTGCTGACGCCCGACCGGGAAGCCTTGATTCACACGGCAGCCTACGGACTAAGCGACTGGTATGTCCGGAAGGGTCCGGTCTCCACCGACAGGAGCGTTTCTCAGGCGCTCGAGGGGAAGCCGGTTGCCATACCGGACGCAACCGCGGATGAGAGAGTCCAGTATAGAGAACAGGCTAAGGAGGAGGGTATCGCGTCCATGCTCTCCGTACCGATGCTGCTGAGAGAGGACATAGTGGGAGTAATAAGGGTCTATACCGGGAAGCAGCACGAGTTCACATCTGAAGAGATATACTTCGTGCAGGCGGTTGCCAATCTGGGCGCTATTGCCTTGGAGAATGCGAGGGAGCTCGAGCAGTGCTTTACCGAGGTGGACAAGCTGGAGGAGGAGAGGCGCCGATTTGTCCAGTTTCTGGGGGTCATCGCTCATGACTTGCAGTCACCCCTGGTTGCCACCCAGAGCTTGTTGTCCTATATATTGGACGGATACACGGGAGAGATAACGGACGGGCAGCAGGACTTGCTGCAGCGGGGCATCAGGAGGATTGAAGAGCTGCTGGCACTGATTACAGATTTACTGGACATACCCCGTATCGAGGCGGGGCAACTCAAGCGTGAGATGGCGGAACTGTCTCTCAATGAGTTGGTCAAACAAACGGTTGAAGGCCTTGATAGTCTGGCGAGGCAGAAGGGGATAGAGCTGCAGACTGAGCTGCCTGGAACCTCGCCCCGGGTGTATGCATCAAGCCGCCGGCTACAGCAGGTACTCAATAACCTGGTCAGCAACGCGGTCAACTACACTCGCGAAGGGACGGCGCTCGTCAGGGTGAAGGAACACGATTATGAGATAGCAGTGGAGGTCACGGATACGGGGATCGGCATATCGGCTGACGAATTACCCCACGTCTTCGATGATTTTTTCAGAGGGAGTAACGTTACCAGGAAAGGGACGGGACTGGGGCTGTCGATATCGAAGAGGATAATCGAGGCTCATGGAGGGAAGATCTGGGCTGAGAGTCCCTGCCCTGAGACCGGTAAGGGAAGCAGATTCACTATTACTCTGCCCACAATGCAGGCGTTGGAGCCAGGAACTGAGCTAGCAGAAACACGTCGAACGTCCCACACGGAGTAACTAAGGAGGTGATTGCACATGAAACCGAGGCCGAAGATCTTACTTGTCGACGATGATGTTGACCTCGTGAAGGTCATGAGCGGAGCTCTGGAGAGCAAGGCTTATGAAGTGATTGTGGCTTACAACGGACTGGACGGTCTGGAAAAGGCCAAGAGAGAGAAGCCGGACCTGGTGGTTCTGGACATCCTGATGCCGATAGCGGACGGGTTTACCTTTGCCGACCAGTTCCGGAAGGATCCCGCCCTCGCCGACGTTCCCGTTCTGGCGTTGACAGGCTTTTCAGAATCGCTGGGCCAGCCCTTTCCCTTCGACGTATCGGAGTATATCATGAAGCCTATCAAGCCGCGGGAACTGGTGGCCAAGGTCGAGGAGTCTCTCAAGAAGGCCGGTAAGCTATAGGAGCATTGAGGTTACCTCAGGGTTAGGGGAATACCCATATGATCGCCGGCGGATTGTCGGATTGCCCAGGAACTGCGTGATATGTCACAAGCAGCAGGACAGTCTGTCAAACTCGCTCACATTAGCGTCCGCGGCGTCGTACAGGGTGTTGGTTTCAGGCCGTTTGTCTACGGACTGGCTGTCAGACATGACCTTAGGGGCCGGGTCTACAATACTTCCGAGGACGTCCGGATTGAGGTGGAAGGGGAAGCTGAGGCCGTTGAGCGGTTTGAGCAGGAACTCTGTACAGAAGCCCCCACGTTGGCTCGCATCGAGGGCGTGACCGTCGACTATTACCCGCCTGTTGGCTATGAAACCTTTGAGATCAGGGGTAGCAGGACTGTGGAGGGGAAGTACCAGCTCATATCCCCCGATGTCGCTACCTGTCCGGCCTGCCTTAACGAACTGCTAGATGCCGGGGACCGGCGCTACCGCTATCCCTTCACGAACTGCACCAATTGCGGACCGCGGTTCACCATTATTGAAGGCATGCCCTATGACCGTAGCAAGACGACCATGCGTCACTTCCGGATGTGTCCCCGGTGCCAGGCAGAATATGACGATCCTTTGGACCGCCGCTTCCATGCTCAGCCAAATGCCTGCCCGGAATGCGGCCCACGGGTTGCGCTGGTTGATAACCGGGGGAATCGAGTAGCAGCGACGGACGCCATAGGCGCGGCCGGCGGGTTGCTTGGCGAGGGGAAGATTGTAGCCGTCAAAGGCCTGGGCGGTTTCCTGCTGGCCTGCGATGCGACGAATGATACGGTGGTCAGGATACTGCGGCACAGGAAGAGGCGTCCCTCCAAGCCCTTTGCGGTAATGGTTGCCACCATAGAGGAAGCGAGGAGGCATGGCTATGTCTCAGAAGAGGAGGAGCGGCTCCTCACCTCGCCTCAGAACCCGATTGTACTGGTAAGATGGCGCGAGGACTCATCCATATCCCGGGAGGTGGCGCCGGGTCTGCAATTCATGGGGATTATGCTGCCCTATACGCCGCTTCATCATGTATTGCTCAGAGATACGCGTCGGCCTTTAGTAATGACCAGCGGCAACCTCAGCGAGGAGCCCATTGCCACGGACAATGAGGAAGCCCTGTCCAGGCTGGCCGGGATTGCCGACCATTTCCTGCTCCACAACCGGGATATCTACTCGGGCTACGATGACAGCGTGGCTGTGGTGGAACTGGGTGCGGAGCGGATTGTCAGGCGGGCGCGCGGCTACGCTCCCTATCCTGTCCACCTTCCGTTCGAGAGCAAGAAGGTGCTCGGCTGCGGCGCTGAGAAGAGGAACACGTTCTGTCTGACAAGGGACCACTACGCCTTCGTATCGCAGCACATCGGCGAGATGGAGAACATGGAGACCCTGGAGCATTTTGAGGGCACTGTCTCCCTGTATAAGAGGCTTTTCCATATTGAGCCTGAGATTATCGCCCATGACCTTCATCCTGACTACCTGGCAACCAGGTATGCTCAAGAACTGGGTGAGCCCGGGGTGAAGCTTGTTTCCGTGCAGCACCATCATGCCCATGTCGCTAGCTGCATGGCTGATAACGGACTGGATTTCCCGGTCATCGGCGTTGCCTTCGACGGCACGGGTATGGGTGCAGACGGAAGAATGTGGGGAGGGGAGTTTCTGGTAGCCGACTACGGTGGTTTTCACCGTGCGGGGCATCTGGAATACCTGCCGCTGCCCGGGGGGGATGCAGCCACAAAGAGGCCCTACCGCACGGCCATCGCCTATATCCTCACGCTGCTGGGGGAAGACGCCATGGATGCTGTCATCGCCGCAAGCCGCGACAATGTCGTTGATAGCCACGATGGCATCGGGGCGAAGCACTCGCGGCTGGCTTCTGTGACGCAGCTTGGCACTACTGAGATAGAGGTTATTAAGCGCCAGATGGAAAGAGGGGTAAACTCTCCTCTTACCTCGAGCATGGGGCGACTGTTTGACGCCGTATCGGCCCTGCTGGGCATAAGGGGCGAAATAGACTATGAGGGACAGGCGGCGGTGGAACTGGAGATGGCCGGCCACTCCTCCGTCATGGCGAGCGGCGTAAGCGGCGAAGCAATCTCCGACAATAATGAAACATACCCCTACCTGATCGCAAGTGGCGGTGAAAGCAAGATCGTGCGGCTGGGCGAACTCCTGTCAGCGGTAATAGAGGACCGGCGCAAAGGTATCGCGGTAGGTTTGATATCAGCTAGGTTCCACAATACCGTAGCTCAGATGGCAAATGAGATGTGTCAGTTGATAGCTGATGAGACAGGTATCACTCAAGTAGTCTTAAGCGGCGGAGTTTTTCAGAACCGGCTGCTGCTGAGAAGGGTCGTTGGTTTGCTGCAAGGCAGCGGTTTCCAGGTCTTTGCCCATAGGCAGGTGCCCTGCAATGACGGCGGCATCTCCCTGGGCCAGGCGGTCATTGCCAGTTTCGCTTCCTAAGGAGGAACATGAGCAGGGCAGCGATGGTCTTGGCATCGCAGATTTCGCCCCAGGCAATAAGGCGGGGTATCTCATCTGCCGGAACCCGGACGAGCTCGATGCTTTCAGTATCCTCGGCTATGAGGCGGCCGGGCACGAGGTCGGTGGCCAGAAAGCAATGGAGGTACTCCGTCCCGTAGCCAGGGATGGAGTAGAAACCCCCAAGCTGGTGTATTTCCCGGGGCAGATAGCCGATCTCCTCCTGCAATTCGCGACGCACGGAGTCAAGGGGCTCTTCGCCGGGGTCTATCCCGCCGGCAGGTATTTCGAGGAGAGACTTGCCCACCGGATGGCGGAACTGGCGGACCAGGAGCACGTTATCCCTGCCATCTATGACCACCACGGCCACGCAGTCGCTGTGTTCCACCACCTCCCTAGTGGCTTTTGTGCCGCCGCTTTTCTCTACTGTCTCCACGCGGAGACTTACCGCACGCCCTTCGTAAATCTGCTCGGTAGCTAGTCTCTTTTCCGGCTTCAGCATAGTTTCACCATCTGCCTGGAAGCGCACTGTCTCGCCGCCCGTTCAGCCGGTTTCTCCTCTTCCTCCCAGTTTCTGCCACAAGGAGCCGTAGAAATAGCCCGGCTCATGAATTCTTAAGAAGCGGGCTACGTGAGGGCTGAGCTTGGTCGTGATGTTCTGGCCGTCTGATAACGGCAGTTCAACCTGTCCATCGATGCTGAGGAGGACCTTCTCTCCGCGGGCCACCCTCACCGTGATTGTGCTCTGGGAAGGCAGTACCAGGGCATGACTCAGTCCCAGGTGGCAGGATATTGGCTGGAGGACGATATTGCTGGATTGAGGATGAAGGATCGGCCCGCCGGATGCCAGTGAATAGCTGGTACTCCCGGTAGCTGTGGCGACGATAATGCCGTCGGCTCGGTAGGTGGTTAGCGCTGTGCTATCGACCTCCGCCTCTATGTTGACCAGGCGAACGGCAACACTGCGCAGCACGACATCGTTCAGGGCATGAAGGCTCTTGCCCCCAAGCTGGGCCATGAGCATGGCCCTTTCCTCAATCCAGCCCTTGCCCTCAAGCAGACCGGGCAGCTGAGACAGGACCTCATTGCTGTCTAGCTCCGTGATAAACCCCAGCCTTCCCAGGTTTATGCCTAGAATGGGAACCGACGAGGGAGTGACGATTCGGGCAGCGCGGAGGATGGTGCCATCCCCGCCAATACTGAGGACTAAGTCGGTACCGTCCAGCTGGGCTCTAGCCTCGTCCTCCTCCAAGGTTGAGCATCGCCACAAGCAAACTCCTCGGGATGACAAGAAGTGTTCCAGTTTCTCAGCTAGGTCTCGGGCCTTCTCCCGCAGCGGGTGATAGAGAACACCGACACGCTTCACAGCTGGACGCAGTCTAGCATCGGCGAATTCTGGCTGTCAAACAATCTAGCAAATACGGGGCAGGAGCTCTCCAGATAGCATATCCACGATTCGGGAAGGGCCCAGCTTTGTCTTCATCACCACCTTGCCCGGGTGTCTGTCGGTGACCTCGCCGATGAGGGCGGCGTCTCTGCCGTAGCCCGTCTGCCTCATCCGTGCCAGGATCCTCTCTGCATCGCCGGGGTCAACTATAGCTACCAGCTTTCCCTCATTGGCCACATAGACGGGGTCGAGGCCCAGGAGCTCACAGGCGGCCTTGACCTCTTCCTTGACCGGTATCTCGGCCTCCTCTACCACAATGCCGGCATTCGATTGTTGGGCTAGCTCGTTAAGCGTGGTTGCCAGTCCACCCCTGGTAGGGTCGCGGAGGCAATGGATCCTGGCCGATGTTTCCAGCATCTGCGACACCAGCCCGTTGAGCGGGGCGCAGTCGCTTTCCAGGGCCATGGAGAACTTCAGTCCCTCGCGTTGACTCATTATGGCCATGCCGTGGTCGCCGATGGTGCCGCTGAGCAGGACCTTGTCCCCGGCTCTGGCGTTGGCACCTGCGATGTCGACCCCGGGAGGGATTATGCCTATTCCTGAGGTGGTGATGAATAACTTATCGGCCTGTCCTCTATTCACCACCTTGGTGTCCCCGGCGATTATGTTCACGTCGGCTTCTTCGGCCGCGCTCTTTGTCGACTGCACTATCTGCTTGAGCTCACTTAAGAGGAGGCCTTCTTCTATGATGGCCGAGAGACTGAGATATAAGGGCCTGGCCCCGCTCATAGCCAGATCGTTCACGGTGCCGCAGACGGCCAGCCTGCCTATGTCCCCGCCCGGAAAAAAGATGGGGTTCACCACGTAGCCGTCGGTAGTGAAAGCCAGTCGCCCGCTGGCTTCGAAGATGGCTGAATCATCCAGCTTGTTCAAAGCAGGATTGGCGAGGAAAGGGAGGAAGGTCTTCGCAACCAGCTCGTGGCTCAATCTGCCGCCACTGCCATGGGCTAGAAGAATACTATCACCCATAGGACTGTTCAAGCCCCGCTCTGGACGCGCGCCAGCTCCTCTTCGGTGCCGTATTGATAGTAAGCTGCGCAGGCGCCTTCACTGGAGACCATGCAGGGGCCGACGGGACTCTCCGTAGTACAGGCCTTACCGAAGAGTTTGCACTCAGGGGGTGCAGCCGCGCCGCGGATTATGTCACCGCAGCGGCATCCCTTGGGCTCTCTGGCAGGTCCCGGGTTCACCGAGAAAGCCCTGTCGGCGTCAAATCGCTCGTATCGCGCTCTCACCACCAGTCCGCTTTTAGGCACGGTTCCGATGCCGCGCCAGTTGGCGTCGCCGACCTCAAAGACCTCTTCCAGCAACTGCCGGGCTCTCTTATTGCCGTCGGGCTTTACTCCCCGAGCGTAGGCCACCTCAACCCTGGGCTGTTCCGCTTCGACTTGTTCCACCAGCTTATCTATACACAACAGGACGTCCAGCGGCTCAAAGCCTGATATGACGCAGGCAACTCCATAGGCCCGCGGGATGAAGTCATAGGGATAAGAGCCGATTACGACACTGACATGTCCGGGACAGACGATGCCATCGAGCCTTATCTCGCCTGAATCCAGCAGGGCCTTCATAACGGGTGGCGTGAGCTTACTCAGCGAGAGAACGTAGAAGTTCTCGATCTGCTCCCCCTGTGCCTTGAGTATAGAAGCAGCTATCGTCGGCGCAGTAGTCTCAAAGCCGATGCCGATGAAGATGACTGATTTTGCGGGGTTGGCTCTGGCTATCTCTACGGCATCTATTGTGGAGTAGACCACTCGTATGTCTGCCCCCTCGGCCTTAGCGTTTTGTAGGCTCGAGTAACTGCCGGGGACTCTTATCATGTCCCCAAAAGTTGTGATGATAACGTTGGGCAAGTGGGCCAGGGCGATGGCTTTGTCCAGGTCGGCGGTCGCTGTGACGCAGACCGGGCAGCCCGGCCCCGACCTCATCTCCACGGTCTGGGGGAGGAGCTGCCGAATCCCGTAGCGCATTATGGCATGCGTGTGCCCGCCACAGAATTCCATTAGCTTTATTGCCCTGGTGGAGCGCTTGGCGATCTTGCTTGCTAGCTGCCTGGCTAGCTTGCTGTCCTGGTACTCATCAATGAACTTCACTTAGGCTTGCTATCTCTTCCAGGAGTTTCAGGGTCTCCTCAGCCTCGGCCTCGTCCACAACACCTATAGCGTATCCCGTATGAAGCAACACGTAGTCCCCTACCTTGGCCTCCGGAGTAAGGACAAGGCTCACCCTACGCCTGACACCGGCGATTTCTGTTTCCGCCGCATCTCCATCTATGGAGACGATCTTCACTGGCACTGCTAAACACATGGCCTCCGTATTTTAGTGCAAATCGGCCCCTGATACAAACGGGGAGGGGCTCCGCCATGCTGGGAACCATCATGCACCTATCGGTCATAAAGAGGGCCAGAGGCACCCTCTGGTGATCGTCCGGTGCGTGCGTCGGCACAACATGGTGAATTTTGGCCCGCCTTGTATTATAATGGCCCTTGCTGAGCTTACTGAACGGTAACCTGGAGATACGGTCATGGCATACTGTCGATACTGCGGCAGAAAAGTGGATGAAGAAGCGGCCTTCTGCCATTGGTGCGGTGAGAGCACAGCGGTGGAGGACGCACGATGGCAAGAGGTGCAGGTTCAGGAGGCAGTTGACCAGGCGGAGCACAGGGCGAACATCTACACGATCATTACCATAGTTCTGGTGACGCTGGGACTAGCGGGCGGTGGTGCCCTGTGCATTTCGTCGGACCCTATCGGGCTTTTCGGGATCGTGCTTGTTTGCCTGGGAGTGGCGTTTATGACGGCGGCGACCCGTCATGGACGCAAAGCCAGCAATTTGAGGAGACAGCTGGGGCGGTAAGGCTGCGGTCGACACCAGAGAGATAGTGCACAGGGTCTGCTTGATCCACTGTGTATGTGATCCATGCGTGCCGCTGGCGTGAGAGAAGATCGACATTCTGCTCGGCTCCTGCTGCGCGTGGCTACGACTCCGTTTGATTTCTGCTCGAGGGACGTGCCATAGTCACGCCTTCATCACGGCCGTGTTACAGGTTCTGGTCTATTATTTCATTCGTGGTTACCGGGATTGGTGATCAGCTATAATGCGAGAGATCGAGTCGGTTAAGTCGGGTAGGCGCGGACAAGAAAATGCGTATTGAAAGCGGCAAGCAAGTTGAGCATGTGGGAGCTGTGAGGCTGCACCCGGTGCGCCGGATGTTGGAGCTTGATTCGGGCACCAGGACCGCATCCCCCACTAGGGGCAGTGTCGAACCGGAGAGAATCGACCGCGAGGTCATTGCCGGCATTCAGCAGAAACTGGCCATTGTGCTTCCTATAAGGGATGAGGATGTAAGGGTCTTCGAAGGCGTGTTGAGCGGCATCCCTCACGATTGCACGATGATTGTCATATCCAATAGCCAGAGGGGAGAGATTGACAACTTCAAGAGGGAACGGGAGGTCCTGGACAGATTCTGTGCTGCCACCAGTAGAAATGCCCTCATTGTACATCAGAGAGACCCGCGCCTGGGAGAGATAATGGCTGATTGCCGGTACGGCCAGGTGCTTGATGGTGAGGGCCTGGTGCGAAACGGCAAGGCAGAGGGAATGATAATCGGTATTCTGCTGGCTATGGTGCTGGGCAAGGAATACGTGGGGTTTATTGATACCGATAACTACATTCCCGGCGCCGTGTGGGAGTATGTCCAGCATTATGCTGCAGGCTTCAGTCTATGTGATTCACCGCATGTCATGGCCCGGCTTCTGTGGAGATACAAGCCCAAGCTCTCCGGTGAGCTATACTTCAGGAAGTGGGGACGGGTGTCCGAAACAACCAACAGATATGTGAACCATTTCATCTCCACCAAGGGCAGATTCGAGACCGATGTCATCAAGACCGCCAATGCGGGCGAACATGCTATGAGCCTGCAGTTGGCAAAGAAACTCACCTATGCCACAGGCTACGGCGTGGAAACGCAGGAGTTGATGTCAGTCTTTGAGCGTTTCTCAGGCCTGTCATCCGCCGGTGACAGGACAGTTGCGGAGCAGGGAGTAGACATCATCCAGACTGAGACGATAAATCCACATCTCCACGAGGAGAGAGGTGAACAGCATCTTATTGAGGATATGCTTGTGCCCAGTCTGTCGGTGATCTACCACAACCCGCTGTGTGAGGAGACGACGAGACACCTTATCACGCAACACCTGAGAGATCTGGAATGCATTCCGCCTGACGGGGAAGTGCCCCGGTTGTTGCTGCTACCACCGCCGGAGACCGCCGACGCCGCTAAACTCGCCGGTTTGGTGGACAGACACCTCACCGATTACGCCGTACCCAAGGGGTGGCCGGTGCGAGCAGCCTCGTCACCGGGCGTCCGCAAGTCGAAGGAGGCCGCGAAACTGGTATTCACCGACCTTGATGGCACGTTGCTGCACTCGGTCAGCTACTCGTACGCTGCGGCCCTCGATTCGGTGCGCAAGTTACAGGAGGCGGGAATCCCCATAGTATTCTGCTCCGCCAAGACGATGGCCGAACAGCAGGTCTACCGGCAGGAACTGGGAATCGCCGATCCGTTTATTACCGAGAACGGGGCGGCCGTTGTAGTATCGAAGGACTATTTCCGGTTTTCTTTCTCTTTCACCAGAATGGTCGATGACTACTTCGTTATTGAGCTCGGAGCGCCCTACGAGGAGGTAAGGAATAGACTGAATGAGGTACGTGGAAAACATGCAGGGAAGGTCACTTGCTTTGGTGACCTCACCACCGAAGAAGTATCCAAGGTGACAGGACTCAACCTGTTCATGGCGTCGCTCGCTAAGCAGCGCGATTACAGTGAGACCATCATTATAGAAGGAGGCAGGAAGCAACTAGAATCAGTCTTAACCGCCATAAGGGAGGCGGGGCTGAATTACACCTTTGGGGGGAAGTTCTGGGAGGTGTCTATCGGTGCTGATAGGGGCAGGGCAGTTAGGATCCTGGTGGAGCTTTTCAAGCTCAACTTCGGGGATGCATACACGGTCGGCATCGGCGATAGCCTGAACGATATCGAGATGCTGGCTGCCATGGACCTACCCATACTGGTGCAGACTGCAGACAGGCACTGGAACAAGCTAGACCTCAAGAAACTGAAACGCGTGGCCGGCGTTGGCCCCGTAGGCTGGGCCAGAGCAGCGTCAGAGCTGTTGAACGGTGGCTTTCAGAAAAAGTAGCATGGCATGGTGAAGATGGTTCAAGCTCTTGGATGGGATTTTGCCTTAGGGTCCAGACTCGATTGTGTGCCTGGTTCCGGTGGCCGACGAAGGACGACTGACGGTCCGCACAGCCGGGATGCCCCCATGATAGAATCTGCTAATCAGGCAGCCGGTCATGGGGTGTGGGCCTGAACCGGCCGCGCTCTAGACCGAACCCGAGGGAACTCGATGGAGAAGAATGGCATAGCTGTTATCGAAGTCCAGATACCTGGCCGGCCTGCAGTGCCCCAGGCTGGTCTGGACACAGGTGAACCGGCCCGAGGCTATTCCCGCGCCGGATGCTGTCATGCAGTATATGTTTGACCAGGGATATCTGGTTGGCGAATTCGCCAACCAGATGTTTCAGGGTGGCATCGGCATTGGACGGGAAGGTTTCATGGAGGGCATATGGGCAACCAGGAGGCTGATCGCAGAACGGCGGCCTTTGCTCGAGGCCGGGATGCTCCACGGGAGGACCTACTGCAGGGTGGACATACTGGACCCGACCAACGAGGATGAGTGGGACATGGTTGAGATGAAATCCAGCATATCCGTCAAGGACGTGCATATAGATGATGTGGCTTTCCAGAAGTACTGCTGTGAGAAGACAGGACTGAAGATAGGAAGCTGGAAGTTGGGCTTAGTGAACAGCCAGTATGTGAAGGATGGTGGAATAGAGGCCAGGGAGTTGTTTGTGTTGGAAGACATCTCGGACCGCGTTGAGGAGGCGATCCGCCTGCTTCTGGACCGGCTGAAGCACCCCCTCTACTACCTGGATTTTGAGACGGTGGAGCCGGCCATACCGGCATACGATGGCATGAGGCCTTATGGGACAGTACCTTTTCAGTTTTCCCTGCACATCGTGGAGACCCCCGGGTCGGAGGCGATATAGCACTCGTTCCTGGCCGAGGGCGCCGAGGACCCCAGGCCCCAGATTCTCAGTGAACTGCAAAGGTTACTCGGCTATCATGGGAGCATCGTGGCAATTAATGCTGGCTTTGAGTAAGGAGTGTTGAGGGAGTTGGTTGAATCGGTCCCCCGGTATGGTGACTGGCTGCAGGGTATTCTGGCAAGGGTGGTTGATTTGCTCTCTCCGTTCACGAACTTCCATTATTACCATGCTTCGCAGAAGGATACGGCTTCACTGAACAGGGTCCTTGCGGCGATTACGGGTAAAGGCTATGAAGGGATGAGCATTGGTTCCGGGTTGGAGGCCAGAGTTGCTTACGCGAGAATAGTGTCCCGCGGTGCTGGTGAAGAGGAGGTTGCCCAGCTACGGGCGGACTTGCTCCAGTACTGCAAGCTGGACACGGAGGGGATGATACGGATTGTAGACGAGTTAAGAAGGCTGTCGGACCGGGTTGGATGAAGGGGTGACAGCTCCCTTCCTGACCTTCCTCAGTCAGTGTGCGATCGGTGTATCCGGGTTGTGGAATTGGGCCCAGCGGACGGCGCCCCGTGCTTCTGTGTCCAGTCGAGCGCAAAGATGGTGCTCTGTCGCACGTAGATTCGGTATCTCCTTCATGGGGGTACCGTCTTGTAGTGTCAGGAGGGTGCTGTCGCTGGCTGTGCGCCGGCATTTGCGCGGTACAGAACGTATCCTGCGGGCGCGCCAAGCTCTTCCAGCAGCGAAAAGCCGGCTCTGAGGTAGAACTCCCTGGGCCCCGCGGGCCAGTGGATGTACGTGTCCCAGCTCGGGTCCCGTTCTGTAACGTAGACCAGAGCACCATCGGCACTCTTAAATGCTGCGCTTCCCAGAAAGCGATTCAGAAGAGCTTTGCCGACGCCTCTGCCCTGGTAGTCCTTGCCAACCCATAGACAGGATATGAATAGCCAGGTCGCGAAGTCCTTTCCCAGAACATATCGCTTTTCCACCTCGCTTGTCTCCGGGTTTGCTCTGCAAGGACACAACCCGACATCCCTCATCAATTTCTGTGAGACGGACTCCATCATGCCGGCGGGCGTTTCATCTACGTATGCGATGAAAGTTGTTGGTGAGAATAATGTATTTGCTATTTCCAGCCACTCCCTGCTCTTCTTGACGATCGGCAGCTGCTCCCAGTCCTTGAGATGCCCCCAGCAAAGCCTGATCCTGTCGGCGAGGTTGTTGGAGTCTATAGGCGTTACTGTGATGTTTGGTGCCGTTCCTGTCACCGCTGGTCCGCTCCTTTGCCGCACCCTGCTAACAGCGGCCATGCATCAGGAGTCCAGAGCCACAGAACTTCGTGTCGGCCCCACCACCGCTCCTTTTTTCCTGAAGTCGCATTCCTTAGCTGTTTCTTGTGCTACGGCAGCTCTGTGTTTTGACCCCGTTCGCAGGGTCATAGATTCTTCCGCTGTGTGCCGTGACCGAATTCGGGAGGCTGAAATGGAGAGGGCTCCTTTGCCCATTTGCGCATTCTCTGTTCATATTCATTATTGAAGCTCTTGCGGTCGCTTTGGGGGAGCAGCTTCCAGAGCCTCTCGAAATCCTGGGAGAAGCCGTGGAGCGCGCCGAGCATCACCAGTGACATGTGTGCCCACGCGGCCTGCAGGAAGTCCGCTGCCGTGTATGAGACCGTACTGTCCCCGATCTGGGTTGCCCCTGGCATGTAAGACCCGAAGCGCGCCGGCTCAGATGTCGTGAAGATTATGTCTATCTTGACCGGTGGGCGCGGTATCTGGGCCTCGAAAGCGTGCAAGCCATGCAGTGCCCTGGCGGCCGTTTCCTCGATAATCTTCCTCGCCTTACCTACGGGCAGGCAGTCAGCCTTGTCTCGAGACCGGGCGGTCTTAACGCAGACCCCTTCCATCTCCGGGAAGAACGCCCCTGCCTCTCTTATTGTGGCTGCATCACCTGTGACCATTATCGTGGGAACGCCGTAATGGCCCAGCAACCATGTGTGCCATTCTACCTCGCCTATGAACTGCCCGTTAACCTTGAGGGCGGTGTTATCGGAATGTGTATGGCTCAGAAAGCCGTCCGGGGTGCCGGCCATGGCGTGCTCGCCCACAATGACCTGGGCGTCGTATGACCCCAGTCCGTTTTCTTCAGACCGGGTCAGCATGAGCATGTCCCAGCCGCCCATCACCTTGCTGACATCGGGATCCAGCCTGTCCATGACGAGGTTACGCGGGCCTGTACGGGTTGGCCAGACGGTGCTGTGGCTGTCGACAACATCGATTTCAGTTGCCCCCGCTCTCCTCAATCCTCTAACTGCCGCGTTGATGTCTTGAGTTAGATTGTGGCAGGCTTTCTGGAATACCGGGCCCGCAGGGATAAGGAGACGATAATTGCCCAGCCCGGAGACCCCTTCCAGGTCAGCTAGAATCAGGACTCTCATGAATCTGCCTCCTGCGCAATAGAGTGTTTGGGCAGTTGCAGCATTCTATTGCTGCGACGGTCACCGTAGTCTATTGTAGCACTTATCATACAAAACTTGCCCGTTGTTCACGGGATTCGCAGGTCTGCTGGGCCATGCCTTAGCCCTTCCTTTCGTCAACGTCGCCTTTCCGACTATAATGATAGAGGTGAGGAAATATGCTCAGCATCAATGGCATCTCCAAATCGTACAACGACCACGGGTTGTTCAGCGGGGTCAGTGTCACGGTCGGCATGAGCGACCGCATTGCGGTTATCGGACGGAACGGCACGGGGAAGACAACCCTTTTCGAAATCATAGCCGGTAACATCGTGCCGGATTCCGGTAGCGTATCTCTCCGACGGGACACCACAATCGGTTATCTTCGCCAGGATGTCCAACCGTCGTCTGAGCGGACCCTGTTGGAATACGTGTCCAGTTCGTCCGATGTCGTGAGCGACCTCGCTCATAAGGTCCGCCTGGTACAGGAGGACCTGGCCGAGGAAAACGATGAGGAAACCATCAACGGCTTGCTGAGGAAGCTGGGCGAGCTGCAGAGCCTCTACGAGGCGAAGGGCGGTTATGATTCGGAGCATGAGGCGAGGATCGTCCTTACCGGGCTGGGTTTCGCTGAGTCGGATTTGGGGCGTCCGCTCTCTGAGTTCAGCGGAGGCTGGCAGACACGTATCGAGTTGGCCAGACTGCTTTTCCTCAATCCCGACATCCTGTTGCTTGACGAACCGACAAACTACCTGGACCTGGAGACCCAGCGCTGGTTCGAGAACTACCTGAAGCGCTATCAGGGCGCTGTTCTGGTTACTTCCCATGACCGCGCCTTTCTCAATAACGTTGTCAGCAGAGTCATAGCCCTCGAGGACGATGGTGTCATCTTGCACCGCGGAGATTACGATAGCTATGTTGCGGCCCGACAGAAGCATATTGTGACACGCCAGGCAAACGCCCGGCGGCAGGAACGGGAGATCAACCGGCAGATGCGCTTCATCGAGCGATTCCGGGCCAAGAACACCAAGGCTTCCCAGGTCCAGAGCCGCATCAAGCAGCTTGAGAAAATGGAGCGGGTCACTGTTCCGCGCTCAACAAAGAAGATACATTTCGATTTCGTCGAGCCTTCGCGGAGTGGCCGTATCGTAATCCAACTTAAGCACGTTGCCAAGTCTTATGGACAGCATGTTGTCTACCGGGACCTTAACCTAGCACTTGAGCGCGGTGACCGCGCCGCCCTGGTCGGCGTGAACGGAGCGGGCAAGACAACCCTTCTGCGCATATTGGCGGGCGTTCTGCCCTTTGAGGGCGGGGAGCGTGTGCTGGGCCATAATGTGACGGCCGCGTACTTCGCCCAGTACTACATAGAGTCTCTCAATCCTGGCAACACCATCATCGAAGAACTACAGAGCGCAGCACCGGACGAGCCCGAACAGCGCTTGCGGGGCCTGGCAGGAGCATTTCTCTTCAGCGGCGATGATGTGACCAAGAGGATATGGGTGCTCTCGGGCGGAGAGAAGACACGCGTGGCAATCGCCAAGATGCTCGTAAGACCGGCTAACCTCCTTCTCATGGATGAGCCGACCAACCACCTGGACATTGCGTCCCGCGAGGTCCTGACCGATGCTCTGGATGCCTACAGAGGAACCTTGTGTTTCATCACCCACGACCGCACCCTCATCCGGGAGATCGCCAATAAGATTATCCACGTGCGGGACGGCCAGGTGACGGTGTTCCCGGGCAGTTACGACGATTATCTATGGCAGATTAGGTCGTCGGAAGGCGAGACGGAGATAACGGAAACGCTGTCCGCTGTGCGGCAGGTGCAGCGGTCATCAAGCGCCACGGAAAAGCGCCGGCGTAAGGCACTCGAAGGCCGCCTGCGGAATGAATACTACCGCGTGCTATCGCCAGTGAAGGAACGCATTGCAGAGATAGAGCAGGAGGTGGCAGTGACTACGGAGCGAATCAACCAACTGCAAGACATTATGGCTGACCCTGCTCACTATGAGGACTCCCAGAATGTGGTGGCTGTGAACCGTGAGTATTCCTCGCTGAGAGAAAAGGTGGCACAGCTGACTGCAGAATGGGAGGGGCTTACTTCAGAGGCAGAGCGGCTGAAGCTCGAATACCGCAGAGCACAGGAGGACGCGGAAATATAGGGGTTGAGCCGGTGGTAGTGTCCGTGCGGGTCCTTCGGCATGCTCTGTCCTGAGGCATGTTGGAGAAGGAGTCGATAGGATATGCCCCGGGACATGTCGCGAAAGGGCGACGGCTGTGTTGGTGGACGCTGAGAGCCCGGCCAAGAAAAAGGGCTTACTCCTGTGCTTGATAGCTGGAGAGAAAAAAATCGTACGGCACCGACACACCCGCCGCCGCGAAAACTTGACAGAAAATCGGCCGTGTGGTAGGATAACCATGCTCCAAGTAATCGAACAACGACCTGGCACGTGCGGAGCTGGGAACCGAGTAGGCGGAAGCTGAAAGGCACTGGGAGGTAAGAGCCCCGGCGCAAGGTAAGCGGAAGCAGAAAGGGAGGTGGTGCAGTGCCAAGGAACGGGAGGTTACTTGGGGCTTTTGTTATTGCCGGTTCTTGCTCTTGCTGCCGTTGAGCCTGTGCAGGCATAGCTGCGTGACCAGTAGACAGTTAAAGTCAGTCATGGGTACTGCCGGAAGTCTCGTTCGTGCGCTGACTGTAGGCTTGTCCGCCGGTGATTTTGGCCAACCATTACGAGAACAAAAAGGGCGAATGCTCTCCGCGAGGCTATTGTGTCACGTCGCCCTTGATCAGCTCAGGCCGGAGGATTCCGATAAAGGGCAGATTGCGGTATTCGCCCTTGTAGTCCAGGCCGTACCCGACCACGAACTCATCGGGGATTTCGAAGCCTACATAGTCAAGAGGGACATTCACCAGTCGCCGTGCTCTCTTATCAAGCAGGGTGCAAACACGGAGGCTGGCTGGGTTGTGAGCTGACAGGTGGCCGAGAATGTAGTTCAGTGTCATGCCCGTATCTACGATATCCTCAACCATGAGCACGTGTTGCCCTGTTATGCTGCTATCCAGGTCTCTGGTTATTTTGACTACCTGATCGTCGCCGCCGTAGTATGAGATAGCCATGAAGTCCATGGTAACCGGCAGCGAGAGATGCTGCATCAGGTCAGCCATAAAGCAGACAACGCCTTTAAGTATGCCTATCAGCCTTAGTCGTTCGCCGGCGTAGTCACTGGAGATGCGTCTGGCCAGGGTCCTTATCCTCCTTTGAACTTGGGCATGGCTGTACAGGACGCGATCGACCCCTTCCACCTTGGCCTTGCTCAAAGGGCCGTAACCGTACTTGGCCAATAGCTTGAGAAAATCGCTCTTGGTAAGCAGCCTGACGTTGATTTCAGGATGGAGTTCCCTTAGCTGGCGCAGCTTGCGGTTTTTCTCGGTGAGCAGGTTCTGTTTGAGGGTAGTTAGTTCTACGTAAAGGTCTAGCTCCGGCAGATAGAAATCGGGTGTGAACATCTCTGCTAGCTTTTCGCCCTCCCACCTCAGAGGGAATGAACGAGGCTCATAGAGCCATTCAATGCAGTAGAAGTCCAGCAGCCTGGCAAAATCCTCCTCGCTGGGATGGGCGAAAGTGGTTGGCTTTAGAGTAGTAGCAGGCATGGGAGACACTTGAGATGACCTTCTCTGGCTCTCGCTTGCCTTGTAGTCCTGCTCAAGCAGCTGATGAAGCTCTGCCCTTTCGAGGATGACTGTGCATATATCAGCTACGCTGAGCAGGAAGTTCTTATCGGCCTCTGAGAACTGGCGAGGCTCACGGGAGTAGACCCGGATCTCGCCTATGGCCTCTCCTTTGCCGAGTACAGGAACCCCCAGTATGGAGGATATTCCCTGCGCTCGTGCCATCTGAGGATGCTGTATTCTCTCGTCTGTGGCAGCATCGGCAATGAATACCGCCTTTCCGTCAAGGATGTCGGGCAGGCTCTTACGGGCGTCAAGAGGACCTTTCTTCAGGTAGAGGTCGCTCAGACCATAGGTGCCGGCAGTGATAAGATACTCCTTTCGGGAATTGAGGGATAGAATGCGACACCCGTTCGCCTGTGTTGCCCTGGCCACGTTCTTAGCTATGGAGTTGCAGGTCTTCCTCAGACTGAGAGACGAACTGGCGACCTTAGTTATTCGCCGCAGAGCTGAATAGTAACTACCTCTCGCCCTAGCCACTTTTCTGGCACCCTATCCACATTTTGTGAAGCCACAGGCCAGGCATATATTGCACCCTTCCTGGTAGATTAAGGGACCACCACAATCGGGGCATTGGCCGGCCCAACTCTTGACCATCTCGGGGTTCTGGGCTGGCGCATCCGTATCGGAGGCGCTCCTGTCTCTAATATACTTCTCCAGCACGCTGGCGATGGCATCTGCACACGACAGGACAGCGTGTCCCTGCTCCCAGGCAATCGCGGGACACCTGATGCCGCGCAGATGCTTTACTATTGAATCTACGTCTATTCCGGACCTCAGGGCCAGGGATGTCAGGCGGCTGATTGCCTCCAGTTGCGCTGCGGCACAGCCTCCGGCCTTTCCTAAGGCGGAGAAGACCTCGGATATCCCCCGGCTATCGAAGTTCACTGTCACGTAGATATAGCCACAGCCGGTGTTGACCCTCTCGGTTACACCCTTGGTGACCTTTGGCCTCTTCCTGGGAGCCAGCTTGCCTTCGGTCTTCCTTGTCCCCTCTCCCACAGTGAGGACCTGGCTGGCACGGCTCCTGTCGCGGTAGATGGTTATCCCCTTCAGTCCCTCCTGGTAGGCCAACATATATACCTTGGCTACGTCCTCGGGCGTGGCTTCATGGGGAAAGTTGACCGTCTTGGATACAGCGCTGTCGGTGAATCTCTGGAATGCGGCCTGCATCTTGACATGCCACTCGGGAGTTATGTCGTGGGCGGTGACAAAGAGCCTCTTTGTCTCTTCAGGAACCCCTTCCAAGTCCCTCAATGCCTTTCCTTCAGCAAGTTGCCTCATCAGTTCGGGAGAATAGAAACCTCCGCTCCTGGCCGCCTCCTCGAAATAGGGGTTCACCTCTACGAACTCCTCACCCTCGAGGATATGACGCACATAGCTCAAGGCAAACAATGGTTCGATGCCGCTGGAGCAGTTGGCTATGATGCTAAGGCTACCCGTGGGAGCGATGGTAGTCCGGGAGGCATTTCGAAAGCGGGGCCCATCAGGCATGTCGTAAATGCTGCCCTGGAAGGCAGGGAACACCCCCCTGTCTTCGGCCAGTTCCATTGATGCCTTATCGGCCTCTTCAGATATGAAACGCGCGATTTCCTCCGCTGTAGCAAGCCCCTGTTCGTTATCGTAGGGGATGCCAAGCTGGATCAGCATGTCGGCAAAGCCCATCACGCCCAGTCCTATCTTCCTGGTGGTCTTTGTCATCTCCTCGATCTCCGGCAGAGGAAATTGGTTCACTTCGATGACGTCGTCCAGGAAGCGGACTGCCAGCTTGACCGTTTGAGCTAGCTTGTCGTAGTCGATGTATGGCTCACCGCCCTTATATGACACCATCTTGGACAGGTTTATGGAGCCCAGGTTGCAGGACTCGAAGGGAAGCAACGGCTGTTCTCCACAGGGGTTCGTGCTTTCGATTCTGCCTAATTGGGGCGTGGGATTATGCCTGTTTATCTCGTCAATGAACACGACGCCGGGGTCACCGGTGCGCCAGGCCATGTCGACTATCCTGTCGAACACATCCTTGGCATTAAGCTTGCCTGTCGCCTCTCCTGTTCGCGTGTTGATCAGATAGTAATCGCTGCCTTTTTCCACAGCTTCCATAAAGCCGTCGGTCACCGCTATGGACAGGTTGAAATTGGTTAGAGCCTCAGGGTCGTCCTTGGCTTCGATGAACCTCAGTATGTCGGGGTGGTCGACCCGGAGTATTGCCATGTTGGCGCCGCGTCGCATTCCGCCCTGTTTTATGACATCGGTAGTGACGTCAAAGGCTCGCATGAAAGAAACCGGACCGCTGGCAATGCCACCCGTGGACCCCACTCTATCCCGCTCCGGTCGAAGCCGGGAAAAGGAGAAGCCGGTACCTCCACCGCTCTTATGGATCAAGGCCGTATATTTGACGGCATCGAAGATGGACTCCATGGAATCGTCAATCGGCAGGACAAAGCAGGCTGATAGCTGTCCGAGTTCGCGGCCGGCGTTCATCAAGGTGGGCGAGTTGGGCAGAAAGTCCAGGCTTTCCATCAGCTGATAGAATGCCTCTTCGTACGTCGAAACGTCAGCACCGGTATCGAACATGGACTCGGGTGAGGCGATGTGCCGGGCCACCCGGCGGAACAGTTCCTGTGGAGTCTCACTGACTTTCCCCTCTCCGTCCTTCGTCAGGTATCTTCTTTCCAGGACCCTCAGGGCATTCTCACTGAGCTCAATTCCGGAGATTACCTGGCTTCTGGCTTGAGGAGAGAACTCGTCGGCAGTCATCATCTCCTTCACCATGGCCCGGATGCGGGATGGGGACATAGGCTGTTTGGCCTGCTGGGGGACAAATTCCTCCATGCCCGGTAACGGCTGTGCCACCTGTAGACGCTCGCTCACCTGCTCCGTGAACTTCTCCAGCAGGCTCCTGTCGCTGATGCCCATTGACTCGGCAGCGGCGAAGACAGCTCGAGCTACCCTATCTCGGCCGATGGTCTTATGGTTATCCTTCCTGCGGTTCTTGGGCATATTGCCTTCTCCTATGACCAATGGCGGGCTCGGCAGCCGGCGGGCAAAGCAGCGGCAGCTGGTTGACCGGCGCTAGTTCTCCCCTGGCTGCCAGACTGTCCACTTCCTGTTTGAGGTCGCCGATGTCGGCAAATCTACGGTATATGCTGGCGAAGCGAATATAGGCAATTTGGTCCAGTTTCTTCAGTCCTTCCATGACCAGATCGCCGATATAGGAACTGGGGATCTCGCTCCTGCCCGCCCTGTAGAGCTCTGCCTCGAGGCTGTCCACGAACTTCTCGATGGTGCCCGTAGGAAGGGGCCGTTTCTCGCAGGCCCTGTGAATGCCCAGAGAGAGCTTGTCCCGGTTGAATTCCTCACGCCTGCCGTCCTGCTTGATGACGAACAAGTCATGCAAATGTATGCGTTCATAAGTGGTGAAGCGGGCACCGCAGGCCAGGCATTTCCTTCGCCGCCTCACGACCTCGTCTGAGCTGCGGGAGTCTATCACCCTTAGTTCCTGCCTGCCGCAATTGGGACAGTGCACCATTCCCTCCCAATGATTGTGGTAAAGCACCATTCTACCACTAGATGTAGTAAAAAGCAACCTCCGCCAGGGGAAAAATCGCCGCAGGCTGGACAATGGATTGACGAGAACCGGAGTTCGCTCTGCAAACCCTTTTCGGGCTGGCGGCGACTGAGGCGGTATGCCCAGGTAAGTGCCGTCACGGCGAAAAGGCTGATGACGAGTTGCGTGCCCGATCTCCTGCCTGTGCCACGAAAAGCTTAACAGAATCTTAACAGTCGGATGTTAGGATGGTCACTATTCTCCACCGACCTGTCAGAGTTCTGGATCAGCGGGCGGGCTGATTGGCTGCGTCGGCTTGAGGACGAGGAACAGTCATGATGGAGTTATCGGGAAGAGGGATTATGGGAGAGTGGGGTGCTTCCTGCAGGGGCCACGGAGACACGCGCTGTCTATGATGTGACCGACCTTCGAAAGGTTGGTCTTTTGCTTGTTGGGCGTGATGGTTATGGCAGAAGGGGTGTTGGCATGCCCGGTCGAGGGCTTACAGGGCGACAGAAGGAGCAGTCGAGGAGAATAAGGTGAACAGAATATTGATTTTGCTGACGGTATTTGGGCTGTTGGTGGGTGTGGGCTTGTGGTGGGCGGCGCCTGTCGTGGGAGAGGACGGTATCATCAATGTGCCCGGCGACTATTCTACTATTCAAGGAGCCATAGATGCCGCATCGCACGGCGACACTATCATGGTGGCGGCGGGATTGTATGAGGAAAGCGTCGTCATTGACAAGTCGTTGACTCTGAAGGGTGAGCAGGCCGGCGTCGATGCCAGGAGCCGCAGCGGCGACGAGGCGATCATCGAGGCAGTTGAGGATGATATCGGGATCAGCATACTGACCAGTGAGGGGTGTGTCGTGGTCATTGACGGTTTGACGGTGCAGAACGCCCTGCACGCGATGTCCACGCCGGAGGCGGGAGTCATGGCCGCCCACATTGAGGTTAGAAACCTGCGTGTGTTGAACAGCGGTGACTTCGGGATCAGCCTCACGTTCACTGAAGAATTAATAGTTGAATACTGCTATGTCGAGAACGCCAGAATAGGCATCAACGCGGGCGCCCTTGTGCCGTATCCCGCGACGGTGGCGACCTTCCGGAACAACGAACTGGTTAACGTGAAGTTTGGCTTCACCGGGTACCTCCAAGACTCGCTGATCGAAGGGAATGTAGTGCGGTGCACAGTCAAGGACAAGGATGTTAGCGAGGGCACCGGCATCAGTGGGCAGTTCTTTGACACTGAGGTCAGGAGTAACAGTGTCAGCGGTTATGCTGATGGGGCGGGCATGAGCTTTGCCTGGCACTACGGGCGGGGCATTTCGGAGAACGTTAAGGTTGAAGGCAATACTTTCACCAAGAACCGCCGCGGCATACAGGTTTTCTGCGATCAGACAGATCTGAAAGGAATCGTCGTCAACTTCAACAACATCTTTGATAACACGGGGCCTGGGGTTCAGAACGAGGGAGGCCAGGCTCTGGATGCCCGCAAGAACTGGTGGGGCGACGCCAGCGGGCCGTACAATGCGACGGCGAATCGCGATGGGAAAGGCAATTCGGTCAGCGCCAAGGTCGATTTCAGGCCTTGGCTGGGCGCTCCTGTTGTAGACGTGCAGACAGAGACTGTCGCCGATGGAATCGTTGATGGCAGAGACGGGTCTGACACTGAGATTGAGGTAATAGGCACGGCTACGGTAACGCTTGCCAGATACGGCGACAATCCCGGTGCAGTGCCCAGGTGCTTGACTGCACTGGGCAAGTACATTGATGCCTACATTGCCGACACAGGCAGTGTGGACGAGATTGAGATAAGGCTCCATTACTCCGATGCTGAAGCCGGTGTGGCAGGAGTGGACGAGGAATCATTGTGGCTCTTTTGGTGGGACGGCACCGAGTGGGTACAGTGTTCGGACAGCGGAGTCAATACCGGCGGCACGGGCGGGTACAGTGGTTATATCTGGGCAAGGCTGGCACACGATACAGTCCCAAGTCTGGCGCAGCTGGTAGGCACGCCGTTTGCCGGTTATGAGGTGCCCCCTCCAGTTCCCTACGTTGCCACGGCCGAGCTACCCGCTGGCGAGGTAGGGTCAGCTTATGAGGCGGCACTCGAAGCCTGCGGTGGCCAGGAGCCCTACAACTGGGCAGTCGCGGAAGGCACCCTGCCGCATGGGCTGGAGCTTAATGGCGGTACAGGCATAATATCGGGCACGCCGACTGCAGCCAGTAGCTTCGAGTTCACCGTGTCAGTGACCGATGCTGCCCTAGCTGCGGCCAGTGCCCAGCTGTCGATTACCATCACTGCCCCCGGCCCGCTCCCGTGTTTCATCGCTACCGCAGCCTACGGGGCCGATACAGGAGAGGAGATAGACATCCTGAGAGAGTTCAGAGATACGGCACTGATGCCGACCACTTTAGGGGCAGGGCTTGTGTCCCTCTACTACAGGACGAGTCCCGCCGTGGCCGGATTCATCTCCGGACATGAGATGGTCAGGTCGGTGGTGAGGGTGGGTCTTGTTGCCCCGATCGTTGCGGTGCTGAATTGCAGCCAGGATTGGTGGGCGGACGGAGGCTGGTGAGCCTGGTCGCAAGCTCTGGCATGGCGTAAGGCACCGGCAGTAAGCAGAAACGACGCCGTAGCCGAGGGGCAGCCTGTCCCCTGGTTTATGTGCCTCCTGCCCTAGTAATGCCCTCGTCCCCAATTATCCTGTCAGCGGCCATCACATTCGAGGCCCCGGGGGACGAGCGAGATTCGCAAGAAGGCGCGAGGATTTTGCAGGATTTTCTCACACCTTAACAAAATCTTAACAGAGGGGCGTTACAATGTTTGCTATGGACTGACCGGAACTGTGCAGCAACTGGAGCTTTGCTTATGCTGTGTGCCGATCGGTCATTGAGGAGCAGCAGTCATGGAGTTGAGCGTAGGAAAGCTGACCGAGAGCTACAGGACGCCCGCTGCGCGTAGCGTCCCGGACATGCAGCAGTCTGCGGAGGGGCCGGCCTTCGAGAGGTCGGCCCTTTGCTTTTATCGGGGGTGATGCCTATGGTAAACGTGAGAACTGAGCGACAGATAGACTGCTATGCTCCTGCTCGAGGGGTGATAGTGCAGCAGCAAGAAAGCATAAGGAGAGGAACATGAAGAAGGTAGTTACTATCTTATTTGTCGTGGCACTGGTGTTGGGCCGGGTGATCACGGCTCTGCCGGCAGCCGCCAGCACCGTGACCTGGTATGTGGTTGAAGGCGGCGGTGGCGATGAGACCGGTGTGAGCTGGGCTGAGGCTTTTGCCGATGTTCAGGACGCCGTTGATGCTGCCCGGCCCGGCGACACCATCAGGGTGGCAGCGGGCAACTACGGTGCCTTCTCGGTGATAGGAAAGGCCAGCATAAGCATAATCGGCGATGAGGGAGCGGTTGTTGCGGCGGGCGACTGGTTCTCGGTCGATCGCGGGCCAATAGCCGATGCATGGACGATGGCTGCGGTAAAGGACTCACAAGACATCAGGATTCAGGGCATTGACTTTGCCGGTGGCGCACTCAGCGAGCTTGAAGTTCACCGGGAAGTGGTCGTGGGCATCGCCTACGTTGACAGCACGGGCGTGGTTGCTGACCTGTCAGTGGAGAACACTATGGGTGCGGAACTGGGTGTGGGGGTGGCCGTAACAGGCCATGCCGGCGCCTCTGTGGTGGACCTGGCAGGCGTGAGTATCGAGAACTCAATGGTGGGAGTCATTGTGTGGGATGCCGAGGCCGATCTTGACGGCTGTGTGATTACCGGGATGCGCCCCGGCGGTGGCTTCGACATCATGGATAGAGGAGTAGGTATAGTGGTTGGCATACCGGGGGTCGCCTGGCATGGCCCATCTACTGTTAAGGTCAGGGGGTCTACCATCTCCGATAACGAGGATATCGGTATCTATGTCTGCGATGGCTCCGTCGTGGAGGCCCACTTCAATAACATTGTCGGCAATGCTGCCTTGGGTGTGCTCAACGACGGAGGGCAGAGGGTGGATGCCCTCCATAACTGGTGGGGTGACTCCGAGGGCCCATTTGGCCCAAAGGGCAACGCTGTCAGCAGCGATGTGGATTTCTGGCCATGGGCGGCAGCGCGTGTAGTTACGGTGACCGTAGAGAACGGCATCGTCAACGCCAGGGCTGAGGCTGACACCGAGGTCGAGGTGAAGGGCAAGGCTATGGTGACTGTTACCAGATATCTGACTGACCCCGGTGCCGGTGCCGATATCACTGTTCCCTTCGCCACACAGGGCGAATATGCCGGCATCTATCCTATGGGTAAATGGATCGATGTTTCTGTTACCGATGTTTCGGAAGTGGAAGAACTTGAGATAAAGCTCTACTACACTGGTGACGAGTTGGGAGACCTCAGCGCATATGAGAAGTACCTGCGGCTGTTCTGGTGGGATGGCACCCAGTGGGTAGAATGCTCGGACACAGATTTAGATATGACTGCCGCTGACCCTTATATCTCGGCAAGCATAGGCAGGGGTACCAGCCCCTCGCTGGCCAACCTCGACGGGACGCCGTTTGGTGGCTATGGCTCTCCGCCGCCTATTCCTGTTCCCTGTGGGTGTTTCATCGCCACTGCAGCCTATGGCACTGAGAGTGCTGCCGAGATAGGTGTGTTGAAGGAGTTCAGGAACGCAGTCCTGCTGACCAACAGAGTGGCCTCCAGGCTGGTATCCCTCTATTACAGGGCGGGTCCTCCCGTAGCTGCCCTTATCTCTCGATGTGGAGTTCTGAGAGCAGCGGTCCGGGTGGGGCTGATTGCTCCGATTGTCAGCGTGTTGCACGGGAGCCAGGATATGTGGCTGACAACGCGCCCATGAAGGAGCGACATAACGTGAAGCTATTGGGAGAGCAGGCTGTCGGGGAGAACTCCATTGGGCCATTCGTGAGGGTCGTCCGGTATGTCAGCGGCATTTCAGACGAGGTTCTCGTCTTGAGATGCCTGAGGCTCTGCTGTCAGATTGCTGGCCGACTGAAGCGCTTCATTGAAGGCCTGGCGGTTGATCTCCACCTTTGTCGGCGGGAGTCTCTTTGCCATGACCGTGAGCAGGGAATCGGCAGAGACCACCGGACAGAACGCAGCCAGCGCACCGAGAGCTGCCATGTTAATGGCCCTGCCGTCACCCGCTTGCCTGGCGATTTCTCCGAACGGGAGACAGGCCACCGCCTGCCACGGGACTGTGGTGACCAGGTCTGAGTCTACGATGACCGAGCCTCGTTCCTTGACGTCGCAGAGGTTGCGGTCACACGCCTCCTGCGTGAGGGCGACCAGGAGGTCCAACTGCACGGCCAGAGGATAGTCAATCTCTGTGTCGCTGACGACCACCTCGGAAACCGAGTTCCCTCCTCTGGCCTCGGGGCCATAGTTCTGGCTGTGGGCGACGTACCTGCCGTCCAGCAGCGCAGCCTCGGCCAAGACTATCCCGGCCAGGACTATACCCTGCCCCCCGGCCCCGGCGATCCGAATCTCGTACCTTGATGTCATACCTTGGACTCCTGGGCGCAAAGCCTCCAGTACTCGTCATCGTATGTCGGCCTTTCTCGATCGCTCAGCACGCCGATCAATAGCTTGCCTGCGAGCTCCTGTTCGCTCATCTGCTCCGCCTTTTCTGCTCTCACCGAGTTGTCCCTCTGCCACTGCATCATCTCGGCAGCGGAAGTCAGCCCCAACCAGCGTCCGGAATAAGTTACGCACTGGGCAATGACCTCCACAATGCTGAACCCCTTCTTTCGAAGGGCCCTTTCAATCAACTGGTCCATTAACGGTGTATGGTAAACGGTTGCTCTGGCGGCAAACACTGCCCCCGCTGTCTCCACCAGCCGGGACAGGTCGAAAGAACCCTCAAGGTTGCCGTACGGTGACGTGACTGTCCTCATGCCATAGGGACTGGTGGGCGAACACTGTCCACCGGTCATGCCGTAGACCTGGTTGTTGATGACAAAGGCCGTAATGTCCACATTTCTCTTGGCGGCATGGATGATGTGGTTGCCCCCAATGGCCACGGCGTCACCGTCGCCCATGATGGTGATTACCTTGAGGCGAGGTTTGGACAGCTTTATTCCTGTGGCGAAGGTCAGGGCCCTGCCATGAGTGGTATGTAGCGTGTTGAAATCGAGATAGATGGGCACCCGACTTGCACACCCGATGCCTGAGACCATGACCACTTCGTCTTTGCTGTATCCGATGCGATCAATGGCTCTGACCAGGGACTGCATGAAGATACCGATGCCACACCCGGGGCACCAGATGGTGGGCAGTTTCTTATCGGCACGCAGGTACTTGCGAATTACCGGTTCGTTGTGTTTCATGAGTGCATCTCCTCAAGCCTCTGGACTATCTCGGGAGGAGTCATGGCCATGCCGTTCACCTTGTTGAGAGTGACGATCTCACATCTGCCTTGGTTGACTCTTTCCACCTCCCGGGAAATCTGCCCGAAGTTCAGTTCCGGCACAAGCACTCTGCGACAGCTACCAAGCACTCTGTCGATGATGGGGTCCATGAAAGGCCATAGCACCTTAAGCTTGACCAGTCCTACGTCAAGGCCTTTCTCTCTGGCTTCTCTTACCGCCCTGAGCGCCGCACGGGCAACGCAGCCGTAGGCTATGACCATCGTCTCAGCATTCTCATGCCAGCAGTCGAACCACTGCAGCCGATGGGCGTCCCGCGGGATCTTGAACAGGAGACGCCGCAGCAGGAAATCCACCTCGTCGCTTCTAATCGTGGGAAAGCCCCGCACATCATGACATAGGCCCGTCACATGGTGACGATACCCTTCTCCGAAGGCGGGCATGGGAGGTACGCCGTTTCCCGGGTCGGCATATGCCAGGAACTCCTGGGGAGTGACCGTCGGTTGCTGGCGCTCCTCGATTTCCATATCCATGTCAGAAAGTGCCACCGGCTCTCTGGTGTGGGCCACTACTGCATCTGTGGCTACTATGACCGGCGTGCGGTATCTCTCTGCCAGGTTGAACGCCTTCACGGTAAGCTCAAAGGATTCCCACACTGACGAAGGAGCCAATACAATGATAGGGTGGTCACCGTGCGTTCCCCAGCGGGTCTGCATTATGTCGGCCTGGGATGGCTGGGTAGGCAGACCCGTACTGGGTCCGCCGCGCATGACATGCACGATTACACAGGGAACCTCAGCCATGCCGGCAAACCCGATATGCTCCTGCATGAGGGAAAATCCCGGTCCGCTTGTGGCCGTCATGCTCTTGACACCGGCTAGCGACGCCCCGATGACGGCACCCAGGGAGGCACTCTCGTCTTCCATCTGTATGAACACCCCTCCCACTCTGGGGAGCTCCCGGGCCATGAACTCCATAATCTCCGTTGAAGGAGTTATGGGGTAGCCGGCGTAGAAGCGACAACCGGCCGCCAGTGCACCCTTGGCGCAGGCTTCATTACCCTGAAGAAGAACTGCTTCCATCGACGTTGTCCTCATCTTCATGTACGACAATTGCGAAATCAGGGCACCTCAGTTCGCAGAGGTGGCATGCCGTGCACCTTTCAGGATATACGGCAACCGGATATGACCTGGGACCCAGCTGCAGGACCTGTTGCGGGCAAAAGGCAACGCAGATGCCACATTTCTTGCACCAGGCCTGATAGACCTCAATCGTCTTCATATGATACTGCCCCGGCAGTGTATCTGAGGGCCAGGGGTACGCCCGTCGGTCTCCTGGCCACAACCATGAGGCCGGTGGGCGGAGCGTCGGTTAGGGCCCAGGTCGGCCCGGCCTCTGATTCGCGGTTCTTGCGGAGCAGATTACTCGGTATAAGTGAGGGCATTAGTATCCCTTATGATGGTCCTATTCTGTGACCAGACATTCCTGATGGCCTCGATCGTCCCAATACCGGCTCCGGCTGGATGACCGCATGGACCAAAGAAGTGCCACTGAGGCGCACCTGTGGTTCGCGCCCTTATGCCAGCATAGGTGGTGCCATTAATGGTCTGGCCCAGCATGTAGTTGAGGAAGTCGGGGTCATTGTCGACAATCCCGGCAGTCAGGTGATGCGTCATGTTATTGAATATACGCGGCAGCACTTTCAGGTCATCCTTCGATTTCCAAGTTGTTATCACCTGGAACGGGCCGAAAAGCTCGGTTGTCACCGCATCGATGTTGGGCGGGATTTGGTCCAGTGGTACGTAGACCGCTGTCGGTTCAAAGCTGCCGTAACACCGAGGTATCGAGTGCTCGGTCAAGGGGTTTCCGCCAAACTGTATTTTGGCACCCTTGATGCCCAGCAGCTTCTTGATGTGCCCCTCGATCTTCTGATTGTCCCAGGTCAGGACTGGACCAATCGTGAGGTCCTTGAGGCTACGTTTGCCGGCCAGCTCCGCCATCTTCTCCAGCAGGCCTGCCTTGACCCAGTTCTCGTGCACGGCCAGCATGCTCTGTGCTGAGCACTTCTGCCCGCTCGCCGCATAGGCATCCCTGTCACACTGTGCTGCCACAGAATCCACCATGGAGGGGATGACGTTGGGTCCGATTATCTTCCAATCGAAGCCGGCATCCTCGATTCGGCACTTGCCGCGGGTCAACTGCAGCAGTCTGTGGGCCACCTCGGTACTGCCAGTGAACTGGGCGAACTGGATAGCAGGGTTGGCTACCAGCTTCTCCATTACGGGGCCACCGCAGTGAATCAAGAGCAGGTCGTGCTCAGGCACTCCGCAATGAAGGAGCAGCCTGACAAAAGCCTCAGCCACAATGGAGGTGAGTGAGGCCTGTTTGACAACTGGCTTGTTGCCCATATACAGGGCACCCATGACCTGCAGCGTCATTATCTCGAGAGGGAAATTGAAAGGTGTGATCACAGCCACGGCGCCGTGGGGCCACCGGTAGTCGGTGGCCTCTTGTCCCAGGTGGTCACCAGGAGTCGTTTGGCCCTTGGCCAAGAATCTGACCTGGTCTCCCGAGAAGTTCTCCAGAAAGGTGGCCGAGACGGTCACCTCGCCCCGGCACTGCTCGGTATCCTTGGGCATGACCCGCTGGATCAACCTGGTGAAGTATCTCTCGCCGTCGCTGCTCCTGAGGAAATCGGCCAGCTTTTCGGTGATCCGTCCGTACAGGACGTATCTATCGATATTTCTTAAGGGGTTGTGCAGGCCATACGGGGGACATTTGGCCAGGGATTCAATGAAGGGTGCCAACTCCTCTTCACTTGTATCAGGCATCTGGATAAACGGCTCACCTGAGACTGGGTCCACAATCTCTCTGTATTTCTTGGCCTCTACCCAGTTCCCGTCGATGAAATTCCTCAGCCTGGCCGGCTTGGCACCTGAAATCTCATCAGGGTGCCAGGGGAAGATCTCGTTGATCATTGCTGTGCTTGTCATGTCCACTTCTTGAGTGCCTCCTTTCGGTTTCGCATATTGTTTCTACAGCGGCCCATACAATGGAGTGGCGCTGTAAGTATCAAACGGGAAATGGGGGTGTTGAAGACAGACCGTGTTCTTCGTGACTTATCGAACAGCATGTCGGAGCATTCCAGCCTCTGCCCATCTACTCGCCATCCTGATAGCTGCTTCCACGCACCAGCTCAGTGATTGGGGCACAGATGACTGGCACGAGAATCGTACAGCTTTCTCCGGTTTTTGTCAAACGCTACGATTGGCACAACGACGGGCCCATGCCTTCGGTTATAGGGGACGTCCTGCGACAACTGAGCAGCAGTATGTCGATTACGTCGAGATGCCTGGTCCGGGCAGCGGGGTTACCATGCTGTCAGGTCAGTGACAGTCTTCTTGTCCAACTCCTGGACCACTGCCGTCAGGAGCTGGGCAGCAGCCTCGAAGTCGTCCCGATGCAAAATCCCGCCGTGACTATGTACATAGCGCACCGGCAGGCTGAGCACCACAGTTGGGACACCGCTCCCGTGCAGATGGATAGCAGCACCATCCGTTCCTCCCCTGACCCTGCCGTCTGCCCGAATCTGCACCGGGATGCCATTCCTCTTCGCCCTATCTATGAGCAGGCTACGCAAGCGGTGATTGGGGATCATATCCTGGCGGTAAAAGGTCACCACAGGCCCCGCTCCAATTCTCAATACTTGGTGGTTGGCATCACTGGCGCCCGGTACCTCATTGACCCCCGTCCCCTCCAGTACAATGGCCACATCGGGGTCGACTACCTTGACGCTTGTCTTTGCTCCTCTTAAACCGACCTCCTCCTGGACCGTGGCCACGGCAAAAACCGTGTTGGGGTGATTGATGCCGGCTGTCCTCTGCATTACGGTTATGGCCAGAGCGCAGCCTCCCCGGTCATCAAAGGCCTTGGCCAGATAGGTCTTGCCACCGGCCAGCACTGCGAATTGGCTAACGGGTACGATGGGGTCTGCAATCCGCACCCCCGCCCTTTCAGCTCCTTCCCTTGAGGAAGCGCCGATGTCGATATACATGTCGTTCTTGTCGAGCAACTTCTTGCGTTCTTCATCTGATAGCAGGTGAGGCGGCTTAGCGCCAATGGTGCCGATAACATCCCCCTGCATCGTCTTGATTGCTACTCTCTGTGCCAGCAGGACATGGTCCCACCATCCTCCCAGCGCCGCAAATCTGATGAAGCCCTCCTTTGTAATATGGCTTACCACAAAGCCTATCTCGTCCATGTGGGCGGCCAACATTATCTTCGGTTCCGGCGCTTCACCGCATCTCTTGCAGATGACACTACCCAGTTTATCGTAGCTGACCTCGCCCAATGGGCTGAAGTGCTTCTGGACCAGCCGCCGCACCTCCGCCTCGTGTCCAGATACGCCACTGGCTTCCGTAAGTTCCTTCAGTAGCCGTTCTACATCGTCCATGTGCTTCCCTCTCACTAGGCCACATCTTGATTCGCTTCAATCATATCTGCTCGTGCGGCCTACGCCGGAATGCTACAACCGGCAGTTTCCATTGTCAAGGGCTGCGGGCAGGTATCAAACGTGGAAGTAAATGCTGATCGCGATAGGTGGACAACTGGATCGAAATATGCTAGGTTTGGGCCGAAGCTCCCGTAACGCTATTAAAGTCGCAAGATATTCGTGAGCAATACAAGAGTGGAGGTCTGAAGCAATATTGCTGGAGGGGATCTTACCAGGTCTGTACAGGATTGAGGTTCCTCTGCCCGGAAGCCCTCTGAGAGCCACCAACTCTTACGTCATAAAGGGAGCAGAGCGCTCCCTGGTCGTTGATACCGGTTGGAATCGAGAGGACTGCCTGGCGGCGCTGGTCTCCGGCCTGGAAGAGTGCGGAGTAGACCCCAGACAGGCCGATTTTTTCGTCACCCACATGCACGCAGACCACTCCGGACTGGTGTCGACGCTGGCCTGTGAGGGATCCCGAGTGTATTTTGGTTGGGCGGATGCCCAGGTGATGAAGTTTACCACGCCTGAGCACTGGCAGGAGCAGATGGCGTCTGCCCTTGAGCACGGCTTTCCCCGGGAGGACCTGGAGAAGGCTATCGGAGCCCATCCCGGTCGCAGGTATAGCACGGACCCTTCCTCAGATCTATGTACCCTGAAGGATTCTGACAAGATAAGCGTCGGGCAGTACTCATTTGAGTGTGTTGAGACCCCGGGGCACACCGAAGGTCATATCTGCCTATACGAACCGGGGAAGAAGATACTCATATGCGGTGACCATATTCTGGTGGACATAACGCCCAATATCACCCTCTCCTCGCAGGAGCGGAACCCCTTGAACGAATACCTGATGAGTCTGGACAAGGTGTATGATCTGGATGTTGAACTGGTACTGCCCGGTCACAGGAGCGTTTTCAGAAATCACCGGGAGAGAATCCGACAGCTGAAGGAGCACCACCGCGCCAGGCTTAATGAGGTCACCTCTATTCTACAAAACGGCCGGCAGAGTGCCTTTAAGATTGCATCACAGATGAGCTGGGACATAAACTGCGGGGACTGGGAGCTGTTTCCTCCGGCGCAGAAGCTGTTTGCCTTTGGCGAGGCCCTGGCTCACCTGAAATACCTGGAGGAGGAGGGGAAGGTGGGACAGCAAAGGGACGGACGGGGAGTAGCGTTTTTCATTACGAAACAGGGCAAGGAGGCGCAAAAATGAAAGATGCCTACACATTGTTGGCTGACAAGCTCGGTCATGGAGGTTCGGAGCGGTTCAGGAAGATACTGAGTAGGCTCATGGATGAGGATGGAGCGCAGATTGCGGCTTCGCTTCCTTGTCCTGTGCCTGAGCTTGCGCAGAAGCTGAGCAAGAAAGAGGAGGACATAACCGGGAAGCTCGAGGAGCTCTCTGGGAGAGGGGTTGTGTTCATGACTTCCAGGGGTTACCAGTTCGCCAGGGACCTGTTGCAGCTACATGATGCCACGGCCAGCGATGTGAGGTTGGACGACATCTGGGGTCGCGAACTGCTCGACCTGTGGGAGGATTTCTGCCAGGCCGAATGGTACCCTGACTGGGCCAAGGGCATCCAGACCCTAAATGTACCGGCATGGAGGATAATCCCGGCCAGGAAGGCTGTGCCGGAAGGGGCAAGCCTACTTCCCGCCGAAGACCTGGAGAGTATACTTGATCGGTCCACCAAGTTTGCGGTAGTGCACTGTGCCTGCCGAAGAGCGGCCGCAAGGTGTGACCTTCCGCTTGAGGTCTGCCTTCAGCTCAACCGGGGAGCAGAATACGTCGTGGCCAGAGGGACGGGCAGAGAGCTTACTCGAGAGGAGGCGATGGATGTTCTGGACGGAGCGGTTGGCGCTGGTCTCATACATAGCGTGTATAACCTTTCCCAGGCCATCAATGTGATCTGCAACTGCTGTACAGACTGCTGCGTCTTTTACTATCCCCTTAGCAGGTATGGCGGTTTGGAAAAGGGGGTGGCCAAGAGCAGGTTCCGGGCAGAGGTGGACCAGGCCACGTGCATGGGCTGCCAGACTTGTGTGGAGAGGTGCCCGTTCGGGGCCATAGAGATGGTGAAGGTCCCCGGCGAGAAGAAGCTCAAGGCACAGGTAGACGCTGAAGGGTGTTTTGGCTGTGGAGTCTGTGTGGTGGGTTGTGAGTCGGATTCTATCAAGCTCGTGGAGGTGCGGCCTCCTGAACAGGTCCCGGCCTAAGGGTGGCGACTCATGGAAGGCGCCTGCGGCACAGGCTGTTCGTGGGAGCGACAGGCATATCTGCAGGCGCATATCAGGCAGCCGAGGTGCACGTGCCACCAACTGGCGCCTGTCCGTCTCCAGCGCGTCAGAGGCTGACGGACACACAGCGACCAATGTGGTATCTCATGCCGTGTAGTGTATGGCGTGTAACACGGCGCTGCAGCATGTGGCCCTGGCCCTATAGACGCAGGTCGGCCTTATGGCAGGTCTCCAGGAAGCCGACCAGAAGGTTGATCGCAGCTTCGATGTCGTCCCTATGGGCGGCCTCCACCACGGTGTGGACGTAGCGGGTCGGAATTGAGATTGTGACTACCGCTGCTCCCTCCCGCGCAGGCTGGATTGCGCCGGCATCGGTGCCGCCCCGCGGCAATATCTCAAGCTGATACTGGATCTTTCGCTCTTTGGCCAGGCTGACCAGAAACTGCACGAGGCCGGGATGCGAGATGGAAGCCGAGTCCTTCACCTTGATGGCTACACCTTTGCCCAGGCGCGTTATCTGCTCATGGGCCTCTATGCCGGGTATGTCGCAGGCGATGGTCGTATCCAGTGCCACCCCGATATCGGGGGCCACGGCAAAGGCGGATGTCCTGGCTCCCCGCAGACCCACCTCCTCCTGGACCGTGGCCACGAAGTAGATGTCGGCTTCGTGCTTTGCCAGCCTTTTGGCTGCCTCAATCGCCACATAGACGCCCAGCCGGTCATCGAGCGCCTTGCCCGTGACGAGCTTGCCCAGGTCATCGAATCTCTGCACGAGGGTTACCGGATCGCCAACGCACACCTGTTCTTTGGCTTCCTTGCCGGACAGGCCAATATCAACGAACAGGTTCTTCATCTCGGGTGCCTTCTTTCGCTCTTCATCGGTGAGGACATGAACGGGCTTGATGCCGATCAGACCGTAGGTGGCGCCGCCCCGGGCATGGACCATGACCCGCTGAGCAATGAGTGTGCGGGGGTCAAATCCACCGACCGGGTCTATGCGCAGGAACCCTGTTTCCTCGTCCAAGTGCGACACCAGAAACCCGATCTCGTCCATATGTGCCGCCACCGCTACCTTGGGACCGCCGCCCTTCTTGTGGGCGATGACATTCCCCAGGCGGTCTACTGTAATCTCGTCCACATGGGTATCCAGCGCCTCCTTGACAATGGTCCGGATCGCCTCCTCCCTCCCCGGGATTCCGGGGGCCTCAGAAAGCCTCTTCAGAAGTTCCATCTTTTCCTCCCTTCTCATATTCGCAGCACAGTGCGGGGAACTACAGCACAGAGCAACGGTGCCTGGGAACCGGCGGCTGAGATCCTGCATAAGGGGTCAGACCGGTCCGGACCGGAGTCTCAGGTCTGTAGTTGCTCCCGGTTACTCGCCGCAGGGATTATAGCAGGGACGGACAGAATCCTCTACCAGTTCGGCAGCAAAGCTAATCGCTCGTTGCCCTAAGGTGAATGCCGACGGTACCAGGCAGGGCGTGACGAATCTCTATGGAAGCTGCATCCCAATGGCGGCATGCTGTCCCCGCCAGGTCAGATCATTTTCTTGTGCTATAATCGCTGTCTCAAACTGAGAGCAGAGGGATCGAATGCCTGAAGCACAAGTCGGCGTCATCGGCGGGACGGGACTGTATGAGCTGGAGGGGATGACGGGAGTGCGCACCATAGAGGTGAGCACTCCCTTCGGTGCTCCAAGCGACGCGATTGTCCTGGGGAATGTGGAGGGAGTAAGCGTTGCCTTTCTTCCCAGGCATGGGGAAGGGCATAGAATCAGCCCCGGCGAACTCCCTGCGAAGGCCAATATCTATGCCCTGAAATCGCTGGGGGTGGAGAGGATCATCTCTGTGAGCGCCGTTGGCAGCCTCAGGGAGGGAATAGAACCTCTGGACGTGGTTATTCCTGACCAGCTGATAGACTGGACCAGGGGCAGAAGCAGCACCTTCTTTGGGGATGGGATAGTAGGACATGTTTCTCTTGCTGAGCCTTTCTGCCCTGTCTTGAGTCAGCTCTCTTTCCAGGCGGGCAGGAAGGTGGGAGCCAGGGTACACAGAGGTGGGACCTACCTGGTTATGGAAGGGCCGCAGTTCTCCACCAAGGCTGAATCAAGTCTTTACCGCTTATGGGGTGCCGACATTATTGCCATGACCGCTTTGCCTGAAGCTAAGTTGGCCAGAGAGGCGGAGATATGCTATGTCACAGTTGCCTTCGTCACCGACTACGACTGCTGGCACCTGACTTGTGAATCGGTGACCACGGAGATGATTCTGACCAATCTGCAGAAGGGCGTTGATACTGTTAGGGGCATCCTGAAAGAGCTGTTGCCTTCCATACCGCGCGGACGAGACTGCGCCTGTGCCAGCGCGCTCCAAGGTGCCATAGCCACCGATCCGAAGTGCATACCGGAGAAGAGGAAGAAAGAGCTTGGACTGATAATCGGCAGGTGTCTGGGCAGGGAGGGAGATGTCCACCAGGTTTGAGTTCGGATGCCTGCCTACTGCCATCGGCAGCATGCCTCATACAGATCCTGCTGAGGCGTGCTCTATTGTTATGAAGTACCTGCCGGACATCCCGGCTTGGCCTCAATTACCCGGACGCTCGTCCTCGGAGAACATGGTCATCCAGTACAGCGGAGGTTTCCCGGGGTTGGTCGTAGATGGTGACAGGGTGCGCGTAGAGCCATCAGCCGATTTTGAGGGCGAGCTGGAGCAAGTCCATGTTGATGCTGAACTGGACAATGAGCATGAATACGGCATTTCCAGCGAATATGCCGCCGGTCTTCATGACTTCCTTTCCAGAGCCAGGGGCAGCAGAACCGTGAAGGGGCAGGTAACGGGTCCCATCACCTGGGGCCTGACGGTTACGCGCCAGGATGGCCTTGGGGTCCTGTATGATGACACTCTGGCTGAAACGGCGGCCAAGTTCTTACGGCTGAAGGCTTCGTGGCAGGAGAAGAGATTGAGAGAGATCTCATCTAACACTATCGTCTTTGTCGACGAGCCCGGGCTCGTGTCCCTAGGTTCGGTGTTTGCTCCTATTCCTGAACACAGAGTGCCCTTTCTGCTGCAGGAAGTGTTCAGGGGGATAAAAGGGACGAAGGGACTACACTGCTGTGGCAACACCGATTGGTCGGTACTTCTGGACACCGAAATCGACATTCTCAGCTTTGACGCTTACAACTACGCCTCTTCTTTGAGCACCTACTCTCACAAGGTGAAGTCCTTTCTTGAGCGAGGGGGCAGCATTGCCTGGGGGATCGTTCCCAGTGATGAAGACTCCTTGGCAAAAGAGTCGCTGCCCAGTCTCCGTGACCGACTGGAAGAAGCCATGGCTTCGTTCACCAGGGACGGAGCCAAGTTCAGGCGGATCTTAGCGCAGGGACTGGTGACTCCTTCCTGTGGTCTGGCCGGCCTGTCGCCCGATGCGGCCACCCGAGCCCTGGAACTCACGGCTGATTTGTCTCATGCCTTGCGAAGGCGGTATGCGGCCTAAGCCTAGCGTAACAGCCTGCCATCAGGTTGTAGCCCTCAGCGGCGAAGCCTATCGTCCTGCGCATCCCCTTCCAGGGCGCTTATCTTGTTCAGCCTGGCTGTGTGTCGACCGCCTTCAAAATCCATGGCCAGGAAGGTTCTTACGATGTCGGGGGCCGACTCAGCGTCGATAGGCTCTCCCCTGAGACAGAGGACATTAGCGTCGTTATGCCCGCGGGCCCGTTGCGCTGCGAATATATCATGGCACAGGGCCGCCCTTATTCCCCGTATCTTGTTGGCGGCTATGCTCATCCCGATGCCGGTGCTGCATATGAGAATGCCCCGGTCGAAACTGCCCGAGGCCACGGCCTGGCCGACTTCGCGGGCGATGTCTGGATAGTCCACTGGATCAGTGCTGTAGCACCCGAAATCGTGATAGCTGTGGCCCGAGCCCTGCAGAAAGGACATGACCAGTGCCTTAAGGGCAAGGCCCCGGTGATCGCAACCTATAGCAATCCGCTTCACCATGTTAACACGACTGCGACAACCCTTTGATCTCTGTGCCGACCGTTCAAGACCATATTATCACATCTATAAGGGACCGGCCCGGCGTGGCAGGACTCCACGGGGTCCGTCCAGTTCCAGATATTCTCGGTAGGACTTCTCGATCTCATGTGCGGGTATAATCCCCTGACGCAGGACTGCGGGCGATCCGCCGCTGAGATCCACGACTGTGGACTCCGTGCCGCCGCGGCATCTGCCTCCATCGACGATAAGGTCGATCCTTCCTCCCAGTTGCCGCCGCACTTGATCGGCAGTGAGCACGGCCGGCTGGCCACTGGCATTGGCGCTGGTTCCGGTTATGGGGCCCTTCAGGCGTTCGATGAGGGCCAGGGGGACGTGGTGGTTGGGAACGCGCACCGCTATGGTGGGGCCGTGAGCCAGGTGAGCGGGCAACGAGTCCGCCTTGTGTAGCACCAGGGTTAGTCCGCCGGGCCAGAAGCGCCTGGCCAGGAACCAGGCCAGTCTTGGCATGGGGCTGGCCAGAGTGGCCAATGTCTCTGCATCAGCGATAAGCAAGGGGAGTTGCCTATCCCGGGCCCGGCCCTTAATGTCATAGATCTTTTCCACCGCTGCCGGGTTGAAGGCATCAGCTCCCAGTCCGTAGACCGTATCGGTGGGGAACGCGATCACCCCACCCTGTCTGAGGATCTCGACTCCTTTTTCGATCTGTGGTCGAAGATTCTCCATGTTGCTAAACGTAGTATAGCACGGCGCCTTCCTGGATCAGAAGTGCGTTTGCTGGCTTATGGCGGAGCCTGCCCCGAGGTGTTATTGGGTGTGAGGGGCTGTGGCTCGTGCTAGCGGAGTTTGGCCAGTCTGATTTGATAATGGGGAGGGATGGTGATAAGCTACGCGCATCCTGCGCCGCAGACCTGGTAATGAAGAAGAAGCCCCAGAGCCACAGAATCGCCACCAGCGATGATATCGAGGTCTCTGCCTATCTGGAATTGGCCAAGGAACTGCACGGCGAGCAACCTGTGGTTGAGCGCGAGCCGCCGCCGGGCGAACGTGAAACTATAGTAGTCCTGGACTTCGGCTCCCAGTACAGCATGCTTATTGCCAGGCGGGTGCGCGAATGCCGTGTTTACTGCGAGCTTGTGCCCTACGACACGCCCTGGGAGAAGATAGCTCCCCTTAACCCGCAGGGATTCATACTCTCGGGAGGTCCGGCCAGCGTCTACGATGCCGGTGCTCCTCTGCCTTTACCCTATATCTATGAGAGACACTTACCTATCATGGGCATTTGCTATGGCATGCTGGCAACTGCCTATGACCTAGGGGGCCATATAGCTCGGGGCACAAAACACGAGTACGGGCACACAATCCTTCACCTGGCTGATGAAGATTGCCCCCTTTTTTCCGGCCTTCCTGCATCTCTCCCGGTGTGGATGAGCCACGGCGACCAGATAATGGAGTTGCCCCCCGGCTTCAAGAGCCTCGCCTATACTGAGAATTCACCATTTGCTGTGATAGGCAACGACAACGGTATCTATGGCCTGCAGTTTCACCCCGAGGTGGTCCACACGGCTTACGGCAAGACCATATTCCAGAACTTCGTACTTCGGATATGCGGCTGCCAGGGTAGCTGGACACCGGCCAATTTCATATCGGAGAGTATAGGCAAGATAAGGACGCAGGTGGACAGCGGCAGAGTTGTCTGTGCTCTTTCGGGAGGTGTCGATTCGGCAGTGACTGCTACCCTTATCGACCGAGCCATCGGCAATAAGCTGACCTGTATCTTTATCAACAACGGTCTGTTGCGGCGCGATGAGCCTGAAAGAGCGCTCAATACGTTTAAGCGTAACCTTAAGATGGATGTAGTCTATGTAGATGCTAGCGACAGATTCTTGGAGCGACTCCAGGGCGTCAACGATCCGGAAAAGAAGCGGCAATTGGTGGGGAACGAGTTTATCCGGGTTTTCGAGGAAGAAGCGGCCAAACTGGGGATGGTTGAGTTTCTGGCCCAGGGCACGCTCTATCCCGATGTCATCGAGAGCACATCTGCGGAGACCAAAGCCGCGGTCAAGATAAAGAGCCACCACAATGTCGGTGGGCTGCCGGCCAAGATGAAATTCAAGCTTATCGAGCCCCTGAGATATTTGTTCAAGGATGAGGTGCGGGAGGTGGGGCTCGCCTTAGGTTTGCCGGAGGATATGGTGTGGCGGCAACCATTCCCCGGACCGGGATTGTCCATTCGCATTATCGGCGAGGTGACGAAGGAGAAGTTGGAGATACTTCGGGCAGCCGACTGGATTCTGATGAGCGAGATCAAGAGGGCCAAACTCTATCGGCAGCTATGGCAGAGCTTTGCCGTACTCACCGATGTCAAGAGCGTTGGAGTCATGGGTGACTACAGAACGTATGGCTACTTGATAGCTATCAGAGCTATAACCAGTGAGGATGCCATGACGGCCGACTGGGCCCGTCTACCCCATGATCTCCTTGCCGAGATATCTCACCGCATTATTAACGAGGTGCCGGGCGTCAACAGGGTGGTCTATGATATCACCAGCAAGCCGCCAGCAACTATAGAATGGGAATAAGCAAGCAAGGAGGGAAATGTGAGTTATTCTTCTGGTTCTGAAGAAATCACCGACGAACAACTGGCCATACTGGATGATCTGGAGATGCTGCGAGATGACTTGATAAGTGAGCTGCAGGCCATCAACCAGTATGAGGAGCATGTCTTGAGCCTGGAGAACGAAGATGCTGTGACTAGACTGGAACACATCATCGAAGAAGAGAAGGAGCACGTCGCAGAATTGCTGAGACTGATCCAGAAGCTTGATCCCGTCCAGGCCGAGAAACTGAAGAGGGTCCTGTGACGGCACGGCATAGCTGGTGCCGTGTCTGAGAAGGTTGGCGTTGAAGGGGGGCGTCGGGGATGTGGCACGGTTGCGTGTCGAAGACTGAAGCGCGAGTGTGAGCTTTGAGGATTCTGGTTGTTGGCGGCGGTGGCAGGGAGCATACTCTAGTCTGGAAGATTGCCCGCAGTCCCAGGGTGGAGAAGGTCTTCGTGGCCCCGGGCAATGCCGGCACAGCGACCATCGCAGAGAACCTGGATCTTCATCCTGCCGATGTTGAAGGGCTCTCCAGGGCCTCCAGGGACAAAGGCATCGACCTTGTCGTTGTCGGCCCTGAGGCTCCTCTGGCTTCGGGCATAGTGGACTACTTCGATGGTCTGGGGATTCCCGTTTTCGGTCCCAGCCAGGCTGCCGCTCAGATAGAGTCGAGCAAAGCCTTTGCCCGGGAGCTGATAGAAAAGCATGGCATTCCCTGTCCCCGGGGTGCGGTCTTCTCGTCTTACTCCAACGCCCGTGAATACGTTCGCAGCCAGCATCTGCCTGTTGTCATCAAGGCGGATGGGCTGGCGGCCGGCAAGGGTGTGATTATCGCCAGTTCTGTGGCAGAGGCCGATGGGGCCCTGGCCGATATCATGGAGAGGAAGCTTTTCGGGGCCGCTGGAAACAAGGTGGTGATCGATGAATATCTTACTGGTCCGGAAGTCAGCCTCATAGCCTTCACCGATGGTAAGACAGTCTCGCCCATGGTGCCCGCGTGCGATTACAAGAAGATCGGGGACTATGACCAGGGGCCCAACACCGGTGGCATGGGGAGCTACAGCCCGCCCGGCTTCTTCTCCGCCGAAATGACGGAAGAGGTGACCGGCAATATCCTGCTGCCGACTGTGCAGGCTATGGCCAGGGAGGGCATGCCCTATAGAGGGGTGCTCTACGCCGGCCTGATGATCGTCAACGGAAGACCTGTAGTACTGGAGTTCAATGCCCGCTTTGGCGACCCGGAGACTCAGGTTATCCTGCCTCGTCTCAGGACCGACCTCGTGGACATGATCATGGCGGTACTCCGAGGTACCCTGGAGGAGACGAAGGTGGAGTGGCGTCCCGAAGCTTGCGTTGGAGTAGTCATGGCTTCGGGTGGCTATCCTGGGAACTATAACAGCGGCTTTCCGATTCGTGGGTTGGGTGATGTGGAGCAGGATGTGCTGGTCTTCCATGCCGGGACCAGGTTGGGGGAGGATGGTGTCGTCTACACGGATGGTGGCAGGGTATTGTGTGTTGTGGGTGTGGGGAGGGATGTGGCTGAGGCCAGGGAAAAGGTCTACCGCAACATCTCCAGCGTTCATTTCCAGAGCTGCTACTATCGTAAAGATATTGCCTTGAGGGAGATAGATAAGATAAACTCTGCACCCGGAGCACCGCGTAGCAGAAGAACGACAAGAGTGAAGAAGGTAAAATGACAGGACAGAGTATGGCAAGTCCCAGGCACAAAATTCGCAGGCCCGGGTAATACCGAGACACTAATGAGCGAGACTCAACAGAATATGGGTTTCTTGGACCTGGGATCTCGACCTTGCCTGGAACTTAGATAGCAAGACCGAGGATTTGCTTTTCGATGGCACTGATAGGCATAGTCGTAGGCAGCAAGACGGATACCGAACTCGTACAGCCGGCCCTGGATGTGCTGGAACAACTGGGCATTGACTATGAGTTCTCAGTTATCTCTGCCCACAGGAATGCGGATAAGGCAAGGGAGTATGGGTTGGAGGCGGAGAGCAGAGGGCTTAAGGTCATCATTGCCGCTGCCGGTTATGCTGCTCATCTGCCCGGCGTCCTGGCTGGCTGGACGACGTTGCCGGTGATCGGCGTCCCCTTGCCTACCAGCGATTTGAAAGGCATCGATGCCATGTTCTCCATAAGCCAGATGCCGGCAGGAGTGCCGGTAGCCTGTGTTGGCATCGGGAAGAGCGGCGCAAAAAACGCTGCCCTGCTTGCCGTCCAGATACTTGGAGCTGGGCGCGAGGAACTGAGAGAGGCCTACCGCAAGTACAGGCAGGAGTTGGCGAAGGGATAGCATGATTGAGCGGTACTCTAGGCCGGAGATGAAGAGGGTTTGGTCTGATGAAGGCAAGTTTGAGCGATGGCTCGAGGTGGAGATAGCGGTCTGTGAGGGCTGGGCTGAACTAGGCGCAATCCCCCAGGATGCCATAGCCAGGATAAGAAGGGCCAGTTACAGTTTAGACCGCATTGCCGATTGGCTGATGGTGACCCGTCACGACATGACTGCCTTTCTTAACTCGGTGGCCGAGAGTCTTGGCGAGGAGTCGCGCTTCATACATCTTGGTCTGACGTCTTCGGATATTATGGATACCGCCCTGGCGCTGCAGTTGACGCGGGCAACAGATATACTGGCCAGAGATGTTGCCGAGCTAATATCCGTCGTGCAGAGCAGGGCCGTGGAGCACAAACACACTATCATGATGGGACGGACCCATGGGGTCCATGCCGAGCCGACCACTCTGGGCTTGAAGCTGGCCCTGTGGAGCGAAGAGTTGAAACGTGGTGCTGAGAGGTTGGCCCAGGCCAGGGCCAGTGTCTCCGTAGGTAAAATATCGGGTGCGGTAGGCACTTATGCCACTGTGCCTCCGCAGGTGGAGAAGGACGCCTGTGCCAGACTAGGCCTTGCTCCTGATCCCATATCAAGCCAGATAGTCCAGCGTGACCGCCATGCACAGTTCCTGACTACGCTGGCCATTATTGGTGGCTCTCTGGAGAGATTCGCCACCGAGATCAGGAGCCTCCAGCGAACCGAAGTGCGGGAGGTCGAGGAGCCTTTTGCCGAGGGACAGACGGGTTCCTCGGCAATGCCGCATAAGAGGAATCCCGAGCTTTGCGAGCGTATCTGCGGGCTAGCCAGACTGCTTAGGGGCTATGCCCTAGCCTCTCTGGAGAGCATGGCCCTGTGGCATGAACGCGACATCAGTCACTCCTCAGCAGAACGGATTGCTCTCCCCGATTCCTGTCTGGCGCTGGACTACATGCTTTCCATATTCACGTATGTAATGAAGGGCCTGAGTGTCTATCCTGAGAACATGCGTCGTAACATGGAGCTGACCAGGGGATTGGTCTTCTCGCAGAGAGTACTCCTGGCCCTGATAAATGGTGGTCTAGGTCGGGACGAGGCTTACAAGATAGTCCAGGACAATGCTACGGCAGCGTGGCAGGGCGAAGCCAGCTTTCTGGCTCTGCTCGGGGCGGATGAGCGAATAACAGGGCGCCTGTCCCGAAATGAGCTGGAGTCTCTTTTCGACTACGATTACTACCTGAGATACGTGGAGGAAGTCTTTGAACGGTTGGGCCTGAGCGCAGGAATAGGGGAAGAGCAGAGCGGCCCGGCCACCTGAGCAGCCTGATGACGGCGCAACGATGCCGGATTCCGGCGATAAGCAACGATGTTGCTTAAGGCCGGACCAGTCTTGAATGGCTTGAGGAGGATAATGAGGTGAAAACTGCGCAAGAATACCTTGACAGCATAAGGAGCATGCGTTTTGAGCTCTACATGTTTGGGGAGCGAGTTGTCGATCATGCGGAGAACCCCATTATAAGGCCCACGCGGGACTGTGTGGCTGCCACCTATGAACTTGCGGAGGAGTCGAGATTTCCGCAGTATCAGAAGCTCATGACGGCCACCTCTCATCTTACCGGGAGAGAGATCAACCGTTTCTGCCACATTCACCAAAGTGTTGAGGACCTGGTCTATAAGTCTAAGATGGGCAGGGTGCTGGGTGCCTATACCGGCTCCTGCTTTCAGCGTTGCGTCGGCATGGACACGCTGAATGCTCTGTCCATGGTGACTTATGACATAGACTGCAAACATGGCACTCAATACAACAGGCGCTTTCTGAAATATCTGAGGTACGTGCAGGATGAAGATCTGGTCTGTTGTGGGGCCATGACCGATGCCAAGGGTGACAGGAGTCGCCGCCCGACCGAACAGGCTGATCCGGACCAGTATCTTCATGTTGTGGAGGAGCGGGCAGAGGGTATCGTGGTGCGTGGAGCAAAGATGCACCAGACAGGAGCTGTGAATTCGCATGAGATCATCTGCATGCCTACCAGGGCCATGCATGAACAGGATAAGGACTATGCCGTATCCTTTGCCCTGCCCAGCGATAGTGCGGGCATCGTATACATTTACGGAAGACAGCCATGCGACACCAGGAAAATAGACAGCCCGAACCTGGATGTTGGTAACGTTCGTTATGGCGGGCAAGAATGCATGGTCGTCTTTGACGACGTGTTTGTGCCTTGGGAACGGGTGTTCATGTACAAGGAATATGACTTTGCCTTCGACCTGGTTGAGAAGTTCGCTGCCTATCACCGCCAGAGCTATGCCTGCAAGTCGGGTATGGGCGATGTTCTGATCGGCGCCAGTCAGTTGATCGCCGAATATCAGGGCACAGCCAATGCTTCCCACATTAGAGACAAGATCATCGACATGATTCAGCTCAACGAGACCATGATGTCCTGTAGCCTGGCCTGTGCCTACGAAGGCCACAGAGAGGATTCCGGCACTTACCTGGTGGACACTTTGAGGGCCAATGTATCTAAGCTGAATGTGACGCGATTCCCGTATGATATAGCCAGGCTGGCGCAGGACATTGCGGGCGGCATTATGGTAACCATGCCCTCCGAGAAGGATCTCAGGCATCCTGAGATAGGCAGGCATGTTGCCAAGTACCTCAAGGGTGTTGATGGACTTGCGGTAGAAGACCGCGTTCGTGTATTGCGGTTGATCGAGAATCTGACGGTGGGTCCGGGAGCGGCATGTTATCTGGCGGAATCGATGCATGGCGCAGGGTCTCCTATGGCGCAGAAGATCATGATTGGGAGACGTGCCAATATAGGGAGAATGAAGGACAACGCCAAGCGGTTGTGCGGCATCCAGTCCTAGTTGACGATTGTTGGCGGAGCTACGTCCTGAACCGTACCCGGAAGCACCATAATCCTTTGGGAGGTAACCATGAGCGACAATCCAGAAGTCGTGATGAGCACAGACCTGCCACTACCCTTGTATCGGCGCGGCAAGGTCAGAGATGTCTACGACCTGGCGGATAGACTACTCATCATATCTACGGACCGCATCTCTGCGTTCGACGTAGTTTTGCCCTGCGGCATTCCTGGCAAGGGCAGGGTCCTTACACAGCTCTCTGCCTTCTGGTTCGATAAGACGGCTCATATCCTGCCCAATCATCTTATCAAAGTGATCGATAGCGTGGATACGCTTCGGGAGCTCATCGCCAGGTTTGGGGATGGAGGGCAGTCCCGGCGTGGAGCAGACCTGTCGCTCAAACAGGGAAGCAGCCTTGTCGGCTGCTCCATGCTGGTCGTCAAGGCTGAGCGCATACCTGTGGAATGCGTAGTCCGGGGCTACCTCTCTGGCTCGGCGTGGGCCGAGTATAGGGAGACGGGCAGGGTTGGCGGTATTCATCTGCCCGCAAAGATGGAGGAGAGCCAGGAACTGCCGCGGCCCATCTTTACTCCTACTACCAAGAGCGACACGGGCCATGACCGCCCTTTGACTGCTGGCGATATCGAAGACCTCGGCATCGGGACGGTCCTCGGTGAACTCGAGGAGAAGAGCCTGATTATCTATGGCTATGCTCGGGACTATGCCGGTCAGAGGGGCATAATAATCGCTGATACCAAGTTCGAGTTCGGCTTTGTTGATGGCAAACTGGCCCTCATCGATGAGCTACTGACGCCGGATTCAAGTCGCTTCTGGGATGCCAGCCAATACGAGGTTGGCCGCTCTCAGCCCAGTTTCGATAAGCAACCTGTTCGGGACTGGTTGTTGAGCTCAGAGTGGGACCAGGGCTCACCTCCACCTATGCTGCCGGCGGAGGTGATAGAGGGGACGTCAAGGCGATATCGTGAGGTGTACCGAAATCTAACTGGCAGTTGTCTCTGACTGAGGATGGCAGAACTGATCAGAGGCTAGATCAGGTGCTGCCCTGCCTCGCTACGTGGCCAGGGGCTTGATCAAACGTAGCGAGTTGCGGTCCAGTTCCTTCTTGTTCTCCCATGTGTCCTTGAGAGGAGTCAGGACTATGTCCCCGTTCAGTTCACCTACCATGCAGCCCGCCCTCTCTCCAATCAGAGCATCTATGGCCGCTGCTCCCAGCTTGCTGGCCAGGACCCTGTCCTTGGCTGTGGGACAACCGCCCCTCTGGATATGACCCAGGACGCAGATGCGGTACTCCATTTTTAGCTTCTCCCAGACCTGCTGAGCAATGGAAAACGCGCCGCCGGCATCGTCTCCTTCGGCGACCACCACGATAGATGATTTCTTGCCTTTTCTGAAGCTTCTCTCTATGTCACAGCAGAGCTGTTCTATGCTCGTCTCCAGTTCCGGTATCAGGATTTCCTCGGCTCCCCCAGCGATCCCTACCTCCAGCGCAATGAATCCCCTGCTCTTACCCATGACCTCTACGAAGAAGGGGCGTTGTAGCGAGCTAGCAGTATCTCTAATCTTATCTATGGCACTCAGGGCTGTGGTCACGGCAGTGTCGAAGCCAATGGCGTAGTCGGTGCCATAGACATCGTTATCTATAGTGCCGGGAATGCCAACCACCTTCACGTCGCCGTTTTCAGCCAGGGCTACCGCACCGCGAAAGGTGCCATCCCCGCCTATAGTTATCAGTCCCTCAATGCCTTCGCGCTGCAGAGTGTTGCGCGCCTTGTCTATGCCCGCCTCTGTCTTCATCTCCTCGCAGCGGGCTGTCTCCAGAATGGTGCCCCCACGGTGGATAATATTGGATACCGACCTGCTGCCCAGCCTCATCAGATCCTTCTCCAGCAAGCCGCAGAATCCCCGGCGGACTCCCACTACCTCCAGACCAAGGTTAACGCCGTAGCGGACTATGGCCCTGATACAGGCATTCATCCCCGGAGCATCACCGCCGCTGGTCAGGACGCCGATCTTCTTCATGGTACGTTGTGCGCGGCTTTATTCTACCATGTATGGCAGGGCTGTTCCACGCGTTTTGTGACGGGTGACAGCGCCTTGGCTGGTGGGGTCGAAGGCACCCCCGGTATAATCAGCCCCTGTGGCTGGCTCAGTGAATAGTAGGTCGACTCATCAAATGGTACCTGGATTGCGGTGATTTTGAACCCCCAGATCCTCAAGGGAATGTGCAGGGTTCCCACAACTCGCATTTCTACTCCCTCAGTAAGGTAGTCCCAGACCCATATGCCAAGCTCCGCAATCGATATGTTTACGGACACGGGGACATGAGTGAACATCTCAGGCTCCAGCTCAAGCCCATAAATGGTGTCTTCATGTACCTTGCGTTCCCTGATGTACACTGTATACTCAGCCTTCTCAATCTCAAGAACATAATCACTTCCGTTCCAGATGATGGCGTTAAGGTGCAGCACCACGCTGGTGGGAATCAGGGAACTCCCCCTCACCTCTACGCCTGTGACCTCAATGCCATGGGGCTTCACGGCATCTGCCATTTGCTGGTATTGGAGAGCCTGACAACCAGTGCCTGTGCTGGCCGCCACCAGGGCAGTAAGCACAACAGCAATCGCTAGTCTGCGCACAGCCTATCCTCCTGATACGTATTGGCCCTGCAGCGCAGACCCTCCTGCATGATCATGCTATCTCGCGGCTTCCTGCCGGGCTACGATCCCTGAACCGGACGTCCTAGTTATCTGCGCTGCGCGGTCCTGGATCTGGTCTCCGATTGGCCAGATCTCCTAGGCACAGGGGCATAAGGACAGTAAACAGAGCGGGCCCCGTACTCTGGAACCCGCTCCTGAATATCGCTATTCAGTTTCCTATCACCCCTACTCTTCCACTTCAGCTTCGGGCTGTGCTGCCGTCGCTCCGCACTTCTGGAGCCCTGTCAGACGAAGAGCTCGGGGCTTCCAGCTTGCTCTCCGACAACATAACCAAACTGGGAGGTTAACTCCGCACTACGTCGCCAGAGAGCTCCGATGAGGGAACACCCATCGGCATAACCAGGCCTCTGTTCGCGTCATGCCTCACCTCCTTGTTAGGCATCGACCTGTGTTGCCTAACGAGTATATTCTAGCAAGATGAAGGCCATCATGTCAAGCGGGTGTACTCGTCCAGCGGCTATAGCCTGCCGAAGACAGCGGTGCTGGCGCGGCAACGGGCAGGCATGAGGCCTGTCTCCAGCCTCTCCTCAAGGCTGAGAGAGGAATCCTGTCAGCCGGGCCCGCCATTTCCGCCTGTCTGCCGGCGGTAGGTGTGCGATGGACAGGCTGTGATAAGGGTGGTCGGCAGCTTGTTAACGGGGTGTGGATAAACACATACCTCGGTTCCGTAGGCCTTCGCAATATTCGATTCAGTGAGTACGTCGGACGGTGTGCCTTCAGCGAAGACTTTTCCCTCGTCCAGCATGACCATCCAATCGCAGTATTGGGCAGCCAGGTTCAAGTCATGTAGCGCCACAATCACGGTCAGGCTGCGCTCCAGACATAGGCTTCTCACCAGGTTGAGGATCTCCACCTGGTGATTTATGTCCAGATTGGCTGTGGGCTCGTCAAGCAGTAGTATCTTTGACTGCTGGGCCAGTGCCCGGGCGATTATGAGCCTCTGCCTTTCTCCTCCTGAGAGCTCGCTCAGTCTGCGCGAAACCAGAGGCTGTGTGTGGGTTGCCCCCATGGCCTGCCAGGCTATGGCCAGGTCCCTGCCTCCCTCGTAGCGGAGAAGGCCCAGGTGAGGCGTCCTCCCCATGAGCACCACTTCAAAAGCGGTGAAGGCTCCGGGCAAAGCCGGGCTCTGTGGCACCGTGGCCACGAGGCGGGCCAGTTCGTCCCGCCTGATGGTACTTATATCGCGACCATCGATGAAGATGCGCCCCGAGAATGGCTCTACTAGCCGGGCCATGCTCTTAATCAACGTTGATTTTCCTGACCCGTTGGGGCCGACCAGCCCCAGTATCTGGCCCGGCCTGGACCTCATGGTCACATTGTGAAGAATAGGCTTGTGGTCGTAGCCCAGGCTGACATTATCAAGCTCAATCATGGTGTCTTATCCTCTCAGAAGAAGGCGAGCCCCTTCCTTCTGCGTAACAGGTAGAGGAAGAAGGGTGCGCCACAGAAGGCTGTGATTATCCCCACTGGAATTCCGGTAGGAGGAATCAAGGTACGGGCCAGGGTGTCGGCTACGATGAGAAAGACAGCACCGACGACAGTCGATAGGGGCAGCAGGAACCGGTGGTCTGGGCCCCAGATGAGCCTCACCGCATGAGGGATGATAATGCCCACAAAACCGATAGGGCCGGTGAAACAGATGGCTGACGAGGTGATCAGGGTAGCGGTGATCAGCAGTATGAGTTTGACCCTTTCCACATTGATGCCCAGCTGCTGAGCCTGGTCTTCGTCGAGCTGCATTACATTGAGGGGTCGGGCGTGGATCCATATCACCAGGAATCCTGCCAGTACGCAGGGTAGCACGACCCACACCTCAGACCATCGAGCCAGGTAAAGGCCGCCCAGCAGCCAGAACACGATCCCCAGCAGGTCCTCGCCGGAGATTATCATGAGATAGGACGTGATGGAGGATAGAAAGGCAGCCAGAGCTACTCCTGCCAGAATGAGCGTCGTGGCAGGTAGGGTCCTGCCCACACGGGCCAGCATGTAGACTACGGCCACCGCACCCGAGGCACCGGCAAAGGCAAGTAATGGCACAGCGCCAAAAGCCATCCACGGCAGTGCAAAGGGAATGAGCATGGCCACTGTAGCTCCCAGCCCGGCTCCGGAGGCCACACCCAGCAGGTAAGGGTCGGCCAGAGGATTGCGGAACAGGCCTTGATAGGTGGCGCCAGCCACTGCCAGGGCTGCTCCTACCAGGCCGGCCAGGACAATACGCGGCAGCCTGATATCCAGGACTATCGTTTCCAGAATCTCCCGGCTCAGGGAACCTCCGATGGCCTCGGTGGAAGAAGGGGTAATGTCAATGAAGGGGAGATGTGAGAGAAGGACTCGTATGGTGGTTGTAAAGGGTATGGGGACACTTCCCAGTGTAGTGGCCACCACGACTACCACCAGAAGCAGTCCGGCAAGCCCCAGCAGCGAGTAAACCCTCCTCTGCGGGCGAACAATATGAGGAATAGCTGGTCCGACAAATGCTTCAGAGACGGTTCGTGCCATCTGCAGGGTCTACTCAGTATTCAATGCCTTCCCTGGCCCTTATCCCCTGGTTATAGGGATGCTTCACCTCCCTCACCTCGCTGACCAGGTCTGCCTTGCCGATAATCCCCTCGGTGGCGCCCCGGCCGGTTACGATCAGCTCCACCCTTTCGGGCTTCGCTTCCAGAAGCGAGATGATCTGTTCCTCGCTTAAGAAGCCGTCGCGCACTGCGATGATGATCTCATCCAGGACCACCATGTCCCATGAGGGGTCCCGGAGCAACTCCTTGATGGACTCCAGTGCTTCACCGCATTGTTTGCAGACCTCTTCGGGATCCAGTTCTCTGTAGAAATGCGGGTGTTTCCTGGCGAAAAGGAACGTCCTCACCCCTAGCTGCTCCAGGGACTTGTACTCCCCGTAGCCGAATACGTCGGGGTCCTTGAAGAAGGAGATGAAGGCCACCTTGAAGCCGTGCCCGGCAGCGCGTACGGCCTGGCCGATGGCGGCCGTGGACTTTCCCTTGCCGTTGCCGGTGTAAACCTGAATCAGGCCTCTCTCTTTCATGTCACTCCCTTTCTATCCTCCCGCCAGGGTTGAGGTGTATCCGTCTAGCAGATTCGTGTGACATTTCAATGACCCTCAGGCTCTTCAAATATCTCGGGGTGGATGAAATAGGCAAACCACTCCAATGCATCGATGAGCCTGGGCCCGTAGCGGGAAACGAAGTCCGCATCGACCTGATAGATCCTGTTGTTCTTTCTGGCCTCGGTGTCCTCGAGCAAGGGATGGGTCCTGGCCCACTCGAACGGCCAGTCCTTGGCTTCTCCGTGCCCGGTGCAGGTTATTATCACTTCAGGATCGAGCACGATGGCCCATTCGATCTCCACCATGGCGCCGCTCTCGAAGTAAGGGGAGAAGATGTTCTCTCCGCCGGCCGCTGCAATCAGGTCATCAATCCAGGTGTTCCTGCCTACCGTCCACAGGGGTTCGTGCCAGGTAACATAAAGTACGCGCGGTCTTTCCTCCAGTTCGGCAGTCAGCCCCTGCACTTCGTCGAGCTTGCTCTGCATGCTGCCGACGAGTGCGGATGCCTCTTGCTCCTGCCCGGTTATCGTACCGACGGCCTCAATGCTTCCCAGTATTTCATCTAGCGTTTGTGGCGCCAGGGCGAATACCGTGAAGCCCCTCTCTTCCAGGGCCGGAATAACATCGTGTCTGTGAATATCACCGGCCAGTATCAGGTCGGGTTGCAAGGCGATTATCTTCTCTATATCCGGCGGGTAGAACCCCCCCACTGTTTCCTTGTCCAGGGCCTCCGGTGGATAATCGCAGAACTCAGTCACGCCCACTATCCTTTCACCCAGCCCCAGGGCAAACAGGACCTCCGTGTTGGCGGGGGCCAGGGAGACGATTCTCTGCGGCGTTGCCTCAATGGCCACGAGCCTCCCCAGATCGTCGACCACGTATTCCGGGGCTTCCGGTCGTGGTGTGTCGACGGGGACACAGGATGCCAGGACAAGAGCCATGGCCAGAGCCACGCTCAGAAGTGGTAGCAGCCAGCTTGTCTTCCGGGCGGGAATCTGCTCGGTGGGGTGTTTCATGTTGGTCATCTCTCTCCTTTCGTGAAAGAAAATTGTATTATATACAAGTATGCTTGATAACCGCCATTATAAAGGGGAACCTGAGGCGATGTCAAGGCTTGTTAGGAGCGTGGTTGTGGAAGTCCGTGAGGAGGGCCGACATAGGGATACGGTCCTGTCGGTTCCCTAGGGATCGGCCGACAGGCCGCTAGCCAAGAGATGGCTGGGACGAATCCAGGCCTAGGTCAACGACCACATAGTGCAGGTTTTCCTCCTGGAATCTCTGCACCAGGAGTGGGACCTTGTCCTCACTGCAAGCAACCAGGAAGGGCAGGCCGCAATAGACTGCCTCTATGGCCGCCTCACGAACACCGTAGAAGTAGTCGGGCTTAACCCCTATCTTCGTTAGGGCGATGAGGGCTTCTGCGCCCATTGCTCCAAGCAGCCTTGCCTTTCCCACCTCTCTTTTCAGGCGGGCAAGGTCGGTGCTCCTGGAACCTCCATCCTGCACATTGGGCACTTTGCCTACGGTCAGGTCAGCAGGCTCGAGCCTTATTACTCCTTCAATGCTGCGGATACCGACATCCTGGCCTTTCCTGGCCTCGGTTGTGGTCATTCCTGTAGCCCCTTGGTCGGTGACGGTGCCGGAGGCAAAAAAAAGGCCATCCCTCATATAGAGCGATACTTGCTGACCGATGGACAGGTCGCTGTCGGCTATGGCCGTGGAAGTCGATATGTCGGCCACGACCTTGCTCACAAACCAGGCATAGCTGTGCAATTGCCGGGACATCTGCAAGATCCAGTCCACACCTTCCCTGGTAACCCTGTAGCGGGAACGACCCTGGGAGCTCAGCCAGCCGTCCTTTATCAATTCCCTTACGTACTCGGAGACGGCCTGGGAGGTAATGCCCAACCTCGGGGCGATGTCCTTCTGCTGAACGTTGGGCTGGTTGGCCGCTATCTCCAGCATAATCTGAAACTTGGTGGCCAGCCTCTTGCTCTTCAGTATCTCAGTCATGCCATACATTATACCACCCGGGCGGAAGGTCCCATTAGGAAAGGGAGTTGGGGCAGGCGCCGCTCAGTATGCAACTTATGCACGTGGGTCGCCGGGCGTGGCATATCAGTCGGCCGTGCTCTATCAAATGGACGTGGAATTGATATACCCTGGCGCGTGGGACCAGTTCCTGCAGCAGGCTGTGTGCCTTCTCTGCAGAGGCCGTGGAGTCGATCAGGCCCAGCCGTTTGGCCACTCGTAAGACGTGGGTGTCGACGGGCAGAGACGGCTTGCCCAGCGAAAAGAGCAGCACGCAACTGGCGGTCTTATGTCCTACTCCGGGCAGACGCATTAAGTATCGCTCGGCTTCGGCCATGCTCATCGACCTCAGGGCATCGAGGCTGATACGACCCTGCTCCTGCTGGATCTGCCTAAGCACCTGCTTGATCCTCCGCGCTTTGATCTGCGAGAGCCCTCCGCAGCGAATGGCCTGAGCGATATGCTGTGTCGGGGTGCCGGCGGCGGCTTCCCAGCTACCGAAGCTGGCTTTGAGAGAGGCCAGAGCTCTGCCCGAATTCGTGTCCGATGTATTCTGGGATAGTATGGTTCCTATGAGCACCTCAATGGGGTCTCTGTCCGGGTGCCACTCTCGGGAACCGTAGTGCTGTTCTAGGAGCTCGATGATCTTTTCGATCTCCACGGGCGAAAAATAGCATGGTGGGGGTTCTCAGTGCAAAGGCGCCCGGAATTTCGCACCGTGGTCCATGCAAATGGCTTCATCTTGGTCGGGGCCTGTGATAGTGTATGCCCTGAAGTTCGATGCACAAAGTGGTCTGGGATATGGACCCCAGCATCGACGATGCCCTGGCCTTGGTCCTGGGGCTGCTCATATAGTATTCACGCCGGGCGCGGAAATCTATGCTATGGGGCTGGATGCGACCATGGACCCTCTGGCCTGCCTGGCTATATACTAGTGCTCAGCAACGTCTATGAGCTTGCTTCTGCTCCTCAAGCCGCTGACGATCTTGACACTGCTCTGAGGTAGACCGAGATGCTCTGCCAGCAATTTGATGACTGCCCGGTTGGCCCTGCCTTCCCTGGGAGGCTCCTTGACCTTGACTATGAAGACATCGCCCTGGCGGCTGATCTCTTCGGTCCGGCAATTGGACTTAACCTTCACCTGGATTCTCATCTAGCACCTCTCCCCATAGGCCCTGGGCATGGAGCTTCACCAGCCTGGCTTGTCTTATCTCGTTACTGAGAGGCCTTTCACTATGTGCGAAGACCCTGATGTAGTTGGAGGTCAGTCCCGAGTATGTACCGCTTCTGGGAGGGGTCTCCTTCTCCCACAGTACGGGCATGGTCCCTCCCAGGAATCGCTCACAGAAGCTGCGTCGCGAGCTTCGCGACAGCTCCAGCATGCGCTGGGTACGTTCCTCCTTGAGACTGTCTTCCACCTGATGGGACATGGTGGCGGCTGTCGTCCCGGGGCGGGGCGAGAAAGGGAAGACGTGGATGTTGGCGAAATCGGCCTGCCGGCAGAAGGAGTAGCTCTGTTCGAACTCCTGATCGCTTTCGCCGGGGAATCCGGTCATGATGTCCGTGGTGATGGCCACCGCCGGTATCATGCTTCTGATCAGATCGAGCGCCCTCTCGTATTGTTCCAGAGAGTAGCTCCTCATCATCCTTCGCAACAGAGCTTCGCTGCCGCTCTGCAGCGCCAGGTGGAGATGCCGGCACAGCCTTTCATCCTGCCACAGGGCGAGGAATTCAGGCGATATTTCTGAAGGCTGTAAGGATGAGACGTGTAGCCTCTGTATACCCGTGCTGCCGAGAATAAGCTGTACCAGGTCACTGAGTCGGCTACGTCCGTTTCTATAGGAACCGACCTTTGTCCCTGTGAGGACAACTTCCTTGTAACCCAGGGCCACCTTTTGCTTGACCTCCTCAACCACGGCCGCGACCGGCCGGCAGTACTCGACAGGTCTTACCTTGGGTACGATGCAGTATGCGCATGGGCTATGACAACCGTCCTGGACCTTTGCCAGGCTGCGAGTCCTGCCGGCGGCAGAGGGAATCTGGGACTGCTTCGTCTTGCCGTCGATCGGCCCTCCCTGCTCAAGGGAGAGGGCTTGCACCAGGTCAAGCAGGTGCTCTTTCTCTCTGTTGTCCACTACGAGGTCGGCTAGCCGGGCCAGGTCCTGGGCTCTTCTCTGGGCATAGCAGCCGGTGGCGATAATCAGGGCCCGGGGGTTTGTTCGCCTGGCCAGCCTGAGCCAGTGCCGCGATTTGCGGTCGGCCACGTGGGTCACCGTGCAGGTGTTGGCGATACAGATATCGGCTGTATCAGTCGGGGATACCACTTGAAATCCCGATTGGGCGAACCGATTGACCAGCGTCTCGGTCTCGGCCTGATTGAGCTTGCACCCCAGTGTGTAGAAAGCCACCCTCATCGACGGGGATTATATTTGCTGCTCGGCCAGAGGGTCAAATCATGGTTGTCCACGCTAGGCAGTGTTCTGTGATATAGTTATCAACCCGGCCGGGGGCATTAGCATGGCAGCGAAACTGAACCGACGAGCTCGATGGAAGATTCTGCCTCCTGCGCCCGATGGCTATTTGAGCGCTACTCACCTCCCTCCTCTGCTTGGCCAGCTCCTCTACAACCGCGGTCTCAAGCCGGAGGAAGTCCCACCTTTTCTGGCCGCCGACCGCAGGTTGGAGGCCAGTCCATTCCTGCTGCCTGACATATCACAGGCTGTAAGCAGGGTCTATAAGGCGCTCCTTTCGCGCGAGAAGATCGCCATCTATGGGGACTTTGATGTCGATGGCGTTACAGCTACGGCTATTCTGGTCGAGGGCTTGTCGAGTCTGGGTGCTGATGTCACCCTCTATCTGCCTGACCGCTTCAGCGAAGGTCACGGACTGAAGGTCTCAGCGCTGGAAGGGCTCAGGGCGCGGGGCGTAGATCTGGTTATCACCACCGATTGCGGCGTCACCGATGTGGCTGAGGTAGGAAGGGCTCGAGAACTGGGGATGGATGTGATCGTCACCGACCATCACCTCCCGTTGGAGAGGCTACCTCAGGCTGTAGCTATAGTAGACCCGAAGAGAAAGGACTCAACGTATCCGCATCCTGACCTGGCGGGTGCCGGTGTGGCTTACAAACTCCTGCAGGCAGTATTCCGCGGGAATAGCAGGGAGACATCGCTGGCCCGGTTCCTGGATCTGGTGGCTCTGGCCACGGTTACCGATTTGTCGCCCATGATCGGCGAGAATCGCTATCTGGTAAAGGAAGGGCTGAGGGAACTGAACAAGAGCTCGCGCGCGGGGATTCACGCGGTGGCCAGTGTGGCCGGGCTGAAGCTGGGCGAACTCGGTATTGAGGATATCTCATGGTCGCTGGGACCGCGGCTGAACTCCGCCGGCAGGATGAACAACGCCTCCACCAGCTACCGGGTACTCACCACTCAGTCGGCAGAGGAAGCCCGTCTCCTGGCTGTGGAGTTGGAGGAAAGCAATGCCGAGAGGCAGAGGCTGAGCCATCAAGGACTGAGTCGGGCTAGGGAGAAACTGGTCGCCAAACTACATCTGCCGGCACTCATAGAGGGTGATGAAAGCTATTCTGTGGGGGTTATCGGGCTGGTTGCCAGCAAATTGGTGGATGAGTTCTACAAGCCGGCCATCGTTATCAGCATCGGCTCTGAGCTATGCAGGGGTAGCTGCCGCAGCATACCCGAGTTCAACATCATGTCCGCTCTGGAGAATTGTCACGACCTGGTTACCGCCTTCGGCGGTCACCCCATGGCTGCTGGCTTCACCGTGCCGCGGCAAAACCTGTTGCAGCTGGAGCAAAGGCTTGTGGAGCTAGCTACGGAGCAACTGGGTCATCTTGACCTACGACCGGAACTGGAGATTGATGCCGAGATTCCTCTGGCCGTGCTTGCCGGTGACGCCTATAGCCTGATTGGGGAATTGGGTCCTTTTGGTCGGGGTAACCCGCAGCCCACCTTTCTCACGCGGCAGGTACGGGTAGTAGATTGTCGTAACTTCGGGAGCCGGGGGGAGTGGCTGGGCCTGACGCTCAAACAAGGCAACGTGGCCTGGCGGGCTGTGGACTTTCAGTCTCAGAGAAAAAGGGACGAAGTCCCTTCCCGTATAGATATCGTGTATAAGCTGGAACAGAGCCGCTGGAATGGGGAACAGGTGCTGAGCCTCAATCTTCAGGACTTCGCTTCAAGTTAGCAACAGGCGCTTCTCACGAGATTTCGGCCTCTGGCGTGGAAGATCGGGACCTTCTCATTCTGATGATGAGCCAGGGCAAGAATATCGCCAGCATGGCCAGGTCGATAACCTGGGCCTGATGAAGACCGAAGAGAAATGTCTCAGTGGCGCGGAAGAACCTGAAGCCGAAATCGGCAGCGGAGTGAAGGGAGAAGTAGAAGAAGGCCAGACCGCCTGGAACCCTGAATTTGTCCCGGAATCGCCACACGATGGCGAAAACTATCATATTCAGCCATATGCCGTAGATCTGCGTGGGGTATAACGGAATAGTGATACCGTTCTGGTAGAGCGGGATGCCATCCCAGAATCGCGGGATCGTATCGCGGGCGGTGTAGAGGATTGCCCCCGGGAAATGCTCAAAAGGGCTGGGCTTTCCGTGGCAGCAGCCGTTGAGGGTGCAACCGATCCTGGCTATGGCTATAGCCAGGGGCGTTCCCACGGCAACGGCATCACCGATCCTGAGTAGCTCCGAGAAGCGCATTCTGGTGACTGCCATATAGATGAGGGCGGCCACAATGACGCCAATAATACTCCCGTTCTGGGCAAGACCGGACAGGTTGAGAATGCTGAGCGGATTCTGTATGTAGACGTCCCAGAATTGGATCACATGCGCCAGCCGGCCGCCAATGACGCCGCCGATAATGCCGCAAAGGAATATGCTGTAAATATCGGTGGCGATGCCTATCCTCTTAGCCTCCCTTACCGTCACGGCCAGCAGGGAGCCAACCGCTATCGCGACCATGATCCCGTACCACCGCACGTCATGGGAGCCGATGGTAAAGGCAACGGGGTCTACGCTTATGGTCAACATCACAAATCCGCCGTTCCAATAATAGCCCAGACCGCGGGGCCGTTCAACTCCTGTACCATGTTTGTGCCTTTCACAGGATAGCGTCGACAAAGACTCGAGCGTTGAAGGGGGTCATATCCTGCAGTTTCTCTCCGGTGCCGATGTACGAAATGGGTATCTTCAGTTGGTCGCAGATGGCAAATACTATGCCGCCTCTGGCTGTACCGTCCAGCTTAGCCAGGAAAATGCCGGTGACATCTACGGCTTCGGTGAAGTATCTGGCCTGTGCCAGGCCGTTCTGCCCTGTAGCTGCATCCATTACCAGCAGGACTTCGTGAGGGGCCGAATGGTTTTGCTTAGCTACAACCCTCCTGATCTTCTTGAGCTCCTCCATGAGGTTGAATTTGGTATGGAGGCGGCCGGCAGTGTCGATAATCACTGCCTGGGCATGACGGCTATAGCCGGCCTGGACCGCGTCAAAGGCCACTGCTCCGGGGTCTCCTCCTGGCTGGTGGGCAATCACCTCGGCGCCTGCTTTGGCACCCCAGTGTTTGAGCTGCTCAATGGCTGCCGCCCTGAAGGTGTCGGCTGCCGCCAGGATGATGCGGTTGCCCTGTGAAGTGAAGGCATGGGCTAGCTTGGCAATGCTGGTGGTCTTGCCCGCACCGTTCACGCCGACCACGAGGATGATCCAGGGCGGCTTGTCTACTTCAGGAAGCTTGACGCCCTCATCATGAGGTGCTCCGCGGAATTCAGCCTGGGCCCGCCCAGGTCCTTCGTCAGGACCAAAACGCGGGGGTGTCGCTCCCGGCGAAGCCGGCGGACCCGGTGACGGAACGCTCAACAGGTCTATCATCCCTTCTTTCAGGGCCTCCCGTACCTGAGATACCTCTGCAAGCCGATCCGCCTTCACTTTCCGTCTAGTTTCGGTGAGGAGCTTGCGGGTGGTCTCGACACCGACGTCCGCCGAGACGAGCAACTCCTCCAGTTCGTCCCAGACCTCGTCCCCGAAGGCGTCCCGGTTGAAAACGCTGGCTATCTTTCCGAACCAGGTTTCCCTGCTTCTTCTTACTGCCGGTTCAGTCTTCTTGAGCAAATCAAACAAGCTGCCTCCGTAACCAAGGGTGCTGGCACATAATAACACAAGCGCGGCCGATGTCTTAGTGGGTCGTTTCCCCTGTTTCCGGTAGGGGTACCTGGGGCTCCCTTTTCACGAATAACAGGGGATATACTATGTCGCTCATACAGCAGGGCAGCCAGACCGCCAGAAACAGGATCAAGAAGATGAAGGGAAGCCGGGGAATCCAGTCGGCCTGTCCAAACGTTATGATGTAGAACAGCGATGCCCAGGTGCTCAGTAACACGTGGCCGAAGTGCGGGATCTTGGTTGTTTGCCTCCGGTAGCCGATCCCAATACCGGCTAGGGCCACCAGATTGATCCACCAGTGCTCAATAAAGGGGACGTGGAATTCCATGTTGGCCTTGAGCAGCACTCCGCCGAGATAAGGAATCACGGCATCGCTTATCGTGGCTATACCGATTGACCCCGTCCAGCCAATCAGCACCGCCATCCATATCCTGCCCTTCTTGTATCGCATGTACATGGCTGTGGTCACAAGCGCACTCAATAACACATGGACCGGGTGTAGAGTGTGGAATACGCCGTGCGAGATGTCGTGAGGCACGTTGGTCAGGACCGCTACTGCCATGACCACAATCCCGGCAAGGGCGCCGAGCGCCGTGAAGGGCATATGCTCTTTGAGTTCTGAGGCTATACGCTTGATCATTTATCGCCTGTCTCGCTTTCGGCGCCGCGAAGCCAACTGTTGTAGCAGCGGGAACAGAGTCCACAGAATTCAGAAAGATGATGTTCTGTATGGAAGCCCAGGTTGCGGGCGAATTCGTTCTCCTCGTGACACAACTCTTCATCGGCGAATTCTCGAATTGCCCCGCAGTGCTGGCAGACCAGGAAGCGATGACAGCCCTGCACGGCGTCCAGGCTGCATTTGATGAATCCGCCGCTTGATAGCATCTTGTGGGCCAGGTTGAGGCTGCAAAGCAAATCGAGCACGCGGTAGATGGTGACATGGTTCAGGTATTTGCCCCGGCCGAGCAAGATACCCTGTATGTCGTAAGGCGAAACCGGTCTGTCGACCTCGTCCAGCACCTCCAGCACCAGCCTGCGCGGCCTGGTCGCCCTGTGCCCCCGAGCACGCAAGGTGCGAATTGAGTCCTGGACCATGGCATCATTCTACACGGCCCAAGGCACAAATGCAACGTTATTGCAATTACCTGCTGCAGATGGTCGCCTTTCTATCGCAGCCTTTTCGCTTCAGGCCAGCAGTTCCTGAAGCAGCACTATGGCGGCCCTCTTATCCAGCGGTTGGTTATTGTTGCCGCACTTGGGCGATTGCACGCAAGAGGGACAGCCGTCGGTGCAGGGACATGCCTCCACGGCCTTCAAGGTAGCCTGCCACAGCCCGGTTATCGTCTCGAATCCCTTTTCAGCGATGCCGATGCCTCCGGGGTAGGCATCGTAGAGGAAGACCTGTGCCCGGCCGGTATCGGGATGAAAGGCGGTGGAAACGCCTCCGATGTCATTGCGGTCACAGAGGGCAAATAGGGGAAGCATGCCGATGGCCGCGTGTTCACAAGCATGTAGACCGCCAGGCAAGTCGAGTCCGGCGGCGGCTATCCTATCCACTGCCTTCTGGGGCATGTCAAACCACAGGGCCCTGGTGGGGAAGTTCTGCGCCGGCAAATCAAGGGGCTCCTCTCCAATGACCTCTTCCGTGAACTGCCTCTTCCGCCTGAAGCCGACCACCGTGGTGGTGACGTCGACATCTCCGAGGTGCACCTTCACCGTACGGCAGTCCTTTTCCTGGAGCAGCTTTCTGACCCGGACTTCGGTTATGTCCATACTCTGGGTATAGTAGTCCACCGGGCTTGCCTCCGCCCAGGCAATATGTCTCGGCAAATCGAGGTCCGTTATAAGATAGGACTCGCCTTGGTGGAGATAGATGGCGCCGGGGTGTACCTGGAAGAAGGCGACGCTGGCTTCCACAGTCTCCAGCAGACAGCCCTGCGTGTGGTCAATGACGGCGTAGCTCTGTCCCGATGCCGCCCTTATGTTTGTATCTTGAGCGGGATAGGATATGGAAGGAGCGGGATACCATTTAGCGTGGCGTCTTCTTAGCCTACCTTCTTGTTCCAACTCGGTGAGCACAGAGGCGGTGCTGACCCCCCAGAACTGGTCGTCCTCATCGCACCAGGGCTTCTCCCAGGCGGCGCACAGGAGGTGCGGCTTCAGGATATAAGGGTTGGCCGGGTTGGTTATGGCGTGGTCGAAGTTCTTGCTGAAGAAAAAGTCCGGGTTGCGCATCAGGTACTGGTCAAGAGGACTCTCCTGCGCGATGAGCAGGCTCAGGGAGCTTTCGGCAGAGCGACCGCTCCGGCCGGCCTGCTGCCAGGCACTGGCAATGCTGCCCGGATAGCCAGTAAGCACCGTTGCCTCCAGGTCCCCGATGTTTATTCCCAGCTCCAGGGCAGTTGTTGCCACCAGCCCCAGGAGTTCGCCTTCGAAGAACTGGCGCTCAATGCGGCGTCTGTCCTGGGCAAGATACCCTGCCCTGTAAGGGCTGATCTTTTCCCGCAGCGAAGGAGACAGCTGGCCCCGGGCATAGATATAGATGAGTTCCGTAAGCTTACGGGTGCGGGCAAACACCAGGCTGCGGATACGCTTCTGAACAAGCTCTCTAAGAAGGAAAGCCGCCTCGCTGTTGGAGCTGCGCCGGCTGGTCATGGCATCATCGAGGAAAGGCGGATTCCAGAAGGCGAAGTACTTCTCGCCATGCGGTGAACCGTCGTCAGTGATCGCCTCAAAGGGCACGCCTGCGAGGTTCCGGGCATGCTCTTCGGGATTGGCAATGGTGGCCGAGCAGCAGATGAACTTAGGGCTGGAGCCATAGGAAGCGCAAAGCCGCCGCAGTCTCCGTAGCACAGCGGCTACATGGGAACCGAAGACACCCCGGTATATGTGGGTCTCGTCTACTACCACATACTTGAGGTTGCGAAACAGCCTGGACCATGAGTGGTGGTTAGGCAAAATGCCCAGATGAAGCATATCCGGGTTGGTGAGCACTATCCTGGCCTGCCTTCTTATTTCGGCCCTTTCGTTGTAGGGTGTATCGCCGTCGAAGGTGGCCACAGCCTGCGGCGCAAGAAGCTGTTGAAGTTCCATCGTCTGGCCCAGGATCTGCCTTATGCTGCGTAGCTGGTCCTGGGCCAGAGCCTTGGTGGGGAAGATATAAAGGGCACGGCTATTCCCGTCGCGTAAGAGGGCATCGAGCGTGGCCAGGTGGTAGCATAGGGTCTTGCCGCTCGCGCTGGGCGTGGCTATCACCACATTTCTGCCCGCCAGGATGGCGTTGAGGGCATCGGCCTGGTGGCTGTAAAGGACTGGTATATGCAGGGATTCCAAACATGCCTGGAGGCTGGGATGGAGGGGCGCATCCAGTTTGCCAGGGGCTGGCTTCCGAGGGGGAATGCGTTCGATATGTGCTATCTGTTCACTATAGTCAGGCAGGCTCACAAGGTGATGGAGAAAGGAGGAGATGTCCATCAGGGGAAGGTTTCTGTTTCCGAACCCAGTAATTCCACGTCAGGGTAGTTGCGGATGATAAACTGCACGACATTGGACAGCGTTTCCTCGGAGTGCCTTCTGTTGTTGCTCACGCAGGCGATGCCCAGGGTGGCCATCTGCCACAGGCCCTGGTTGTCCACCTCGGCTACCGCCACCTTGTACCTGTTCTGTATCCGGGCAATGATGGAGTGGATCACCTGCCTCTTGCCTTTGAGCGAGTGGTTCTCAGGCAGGCGAAGCTCTACTTGGCAGACGCTGACATTCATTTCTGCGGTCTCCCTATTCTGTCCGGTATGCGACTGTCGAGGCTGCAGGCTATGGGTCTCCGTTCACATCCAGCCGTTTGAAAGCCCTTCCGCTGGTGGACCGAGGCCTATCCACGCCGGTAATGTTCACGGGATAGCCTGGGAACTCATAGTCCCTTCTTCGCAATGTAAAGCACGAGGTCGGCAAGCCGACAGCTATAGCCCCACTCGTTGTCATACCAGGCCAGTACCTTTACGAATTTGCCATCAATGACCATGGTGCTCAGCGCGTCGAAGACAGCGCTGGCCGGGTTGCCCTTGAAGTCTGAACTGACGAGCGGATGGTCGCAGTACTCCAGAATCCCCTTGAGCTCACCTTCTGCAGCTTTGCGGAAGGCGGCGTTTATCTCTTCGGCGTCTGCCTCTTTGCTCAGATCAGCTACGAAGTCGACCAGAGATACTATGGACACGGGCACCCTTATGGCGATGCCGTGGAGCTTGCCCTTGAGCTCGGGCATGACTACAGTTACGGTACGCGCAGCGCCGGTGGTGGTGGGTATGATGTTGGTGCCGGCAGACCTGGCCCTGCGCAGGTCACGGTGAAAAACATCCAGTATCTTCTGGTCGTTGGTATAAGCGTGGACAGTGGTCATCAAACCGTGAACGATGCCGAAGTTCTGGTGGAGAATCTTAACCACAGGGGCGATGCAGTTGGTGGTGCAGGAGCCGTTGGATATGATGCGATGGCCAGCCGGATCATACTGCACTTCATTGACACCCAGGACGATCGATATATCTTCGTCCTGGGCCGGGGCCGAGATGATCACCTTCTTGGCACCGCCCTGGAGATGGGCAGCGGCCTTGCTGGCGTGGGTGAAGAGCCCGGTAGATTCGATCACGATGTCTGCACCGTAGTCCCGCCAAGGGATTTTGGCCGGGTCACGCTCGGCCAGGACCTTTACCTCTTTGCCGTCAACCAGAATAGCATCACCCTTGGCCTCCACCTGCCCGGGATAGATGCCGTAGTTGCTGTCATACTTGAAGAGATGGGCGTTGGTGCTGGCATCTGTGAGGTCGTTTACCGCCACGACTTCGACGTTATCGCCGCACCGCTCGATAATCGCCTTAAGAGCCAACCGCCCGATACGCCCGAAACCGTTGATCCCCAGTCTTGTCGCCATCATTATGTCCTCCTTTTCCTTGATTCTAGGCCTCAACTCAGCGCCTTCCTCCGGAAGGCAGAGGCAGGCCAGGCTACTCCTTGGATATATATAGGGAAGCACCCTCCATGTCGACGTTACCCACCCTGTTTTCTGCTATCAGCAGCTTGAGATGGGCCAGTGTCTCAGTAACAGCCATGCGTTTGTCCCAGACTGCCAGGTTCTGAAAAGGAACGCCGCCCTGGTCGACCATCCAGGGGATCTGCTGCGCTATCTCGTAGGCCGTCTTCAGGCCGCTATTGAGGGACTGCATAATGAGCCTCTTCCTTTCCTCGTGGTGCTGCATTATCCTTTCTGTCCTTAGCCCCAGCGCGTTGAATACGGGCCCGTGCCCGGGAAGCACGAAATTGACTTTAAAGCGGTCCAGCTTCTTGAGGGAAGAGACATAGTCACCCAGGGGATTATCGCCGGACTGGGGGTTGAAGCCAACATGGGGGGTGGTATCATATAGCACATGGTCACCGGTCAACATGAACCTCCTGTTCCGCTCATAGAGGCAGATATGTCCCGGGGAGTGGCCCGGAGTCCATAACACCTCCAGTTCAAAGGAGCCGTTGGAGATCACCTCGCCATCCTCCGGCATAAGCTCCGGCAGGTCCGGGGTCACGTACTTGTTCATCCACAGGGAAGCCTCCTTTAGCTGAGGCAACTCATCCTCGGGGACCCCGTTCTGTCGAAGGAGCGCTTCAATGTTCTTGACGAGGTCGGCGAAGTCGCTGTACCTGGGGAAGATGAAAGCTGCATCACTCCTGTGTAGAGCTATCTGGGCCCCGCATACCTGTTTTATCTTGCTTGCCAACCCGTAATGGTCGGGATGTATGTGCGTGATGACCACTTTTGTTACGTCTCGAAGCTTGAGGTTTGCCCCCTTTATCCCTTCCTGGAGGGCCCACAGGGACTCCTGGCTGTCCCAGCCGCTGTCAACCAGAATGTGGCCGTTACTGCCTTCCAGTACATAGGCATTGGTCTGCCATGATGTGTTTCCCGGGGCGGGAATCTTCAACTGATGGACTCCGTTGAATATCTGCATTATTCGATCCCCTCCAGGCCGTGCAAGGCTCCTCTGCCGGCGTATTGCGCAGCTGTTCCTAATTCCTCCTCTATTCGGAGGAGCCGGTTATACTTGGCCAGTCTCTCGCTGCGACAGGGGGCGCCGGCTTTGATGAATCCGGCTCTGCTGGCTACTGCCAGGTCGGCAATGGTTGTGTCTTCTGTCTCACCGGACCTGTGGCTGATGATGGCGGTCCACCCGGCCTGGTGTGCGCTTCTGATGACAGCCATTGTCTCGCTGAGCGTGCCTATTTGGTTGGGCTTGATAAGGATTGAATTGGAAGCTTTCTGCGATATGCCCTTGTGCAGTCGCTGCAGGTTCGTGGCATAGAGGTCATCGCCCACAATTCGAACCTTCCCTCCGAGCCGGGCAGTGAGCAATGACCAGCCTTCCCAGTCATCCTCATCAAGTCCATCCTCAATGCTAACTACGGGGTAAGCAGCGACTAACTGGACATAATAGTCAATCATCGCCTCTGGACTTAAGCTAGCACCTTCCCGTGACAGGGCGTATTCCCCGTCCCGATAGAGTTCGCTGGCGGCCGGGTCCAGTGCGATCCAGATATCCCGACCGGCTTGATAGCCGGCCATGTCAATGGCTGTCATTATCAGTTGTAACGCGTCTTTATTGGTGGGAAGCCGGGGAGCAAAGCCACCTTCGTCTCCCACGCTAGTGCCCAGCCGATTGTCTTTAAGCACCTCGTGCAGGGAGTGGTAGACCTCACTGGCCATCTGCATGGCCTTGCTGAAGTCGGCTGCGCCGGTCGGCACTATCATGAATTCCTGGAAGTCAACGGAACCTGACCCATGCTTGCCGCCATTCAGGATGTTGAGCATGGGTACGGGCAGGAGGTCGGCCTGCTCTTCCCCGAGGTAGCGGTACAGAGGAACATGCTTGAACCTGGCTGCGGCCTTAGCTACAGCAAGGGAGGCCCCCAGTATAGCATTGGCCCCCAGTCGGCTCTTATCGGCGGTGCCGTCAAGTTCGACCAGGCGCCGGTCGATAGTCTCCTGGTCCAGAGCGGACATATGCTGTATTGCCGAAGCAATCTCACCATTGGCGTGCTCTACGGCTTTCAGAACGCCCAGTCCCCTGTATCTGGTCTTGTCACCGTCGCGAAGCTCAACGGCCTCGTGTTTGCCCGTACTCGCTCCCGACGGCACAGCGGCAACGCCTACCGTGCCATCAGTCAGTACCACCTCCACTTCTACAGTAGGATTTCCCCTGGAATCGAGAATCTCTCTGGCCTTTACAGTCCTGATATCTGCCATTTGGGCCCTGTTGCCGTCATTACAAATGTCACAGCGCAGTTTCATGATGCCTGGCTTTGCTGGCTGCCTCAACCGCTGTATCCACCGCTCCGATAGCGCTCTCGTCTCTGATTATGGAGTCATCCTGTCGGCCCTTGCGGGACAGCGACCACGTATTAAGGCCGATCACCGGGATATCGACCCACCGGTTTGCCATGCTTCTATCGTGCCCGGGCAGGATACCAACGGTCAACCCACCTTCGGATTTTGCGCCGCGCCAGACCGCCTCCTTCACCCCGCCCAGGCCGCCGCAGACTACGGTGACGCCTCGCTGCGCCAACAACTCGCCAACGGTCTCTGACAGATTTGCTTCGTCAGCAGAACAGGCTGAATCTCCGATGACCGCAATGATCATCCTCCAGGCGGTGCACTACACTATCACACAGGGCTTAGTATCGGCACACTGCATTGTACCACGATTCTATGGCTCAGAGGAAAACACCAGGGATGGGAGAATTGTTGGGCTGGCCTTTGAGCTGTCGGGTAATCCGCCGGCCCGGGCGATGTCGGTATGATGTGAGGCAGGAGCCATATAATGATGGCTAGCGGCACGGTCCCTCGTCCCGACTTCCTGCTTGCCAATCGGGCGAGTCCCGGAATGGAATTCATGCTCAGTCACGACTTAGCGACAGCCTTAGTGCTATGTAGGGCATTACTGGCAGCATCGGTGAGTTGATAGGCCAGTGGTGAGGCAGTTAGCCAGGGATGAGTACCCATTGGGAACATGGCTATCTGCTCCATGGTCATTCCATTAACGATGGCAGCGGCAATCAGGTTACCTACTTCTGCAACGGCGTGAGTACAGCACGCGCACCCGCCAATCACCTTGCCCGACCTGCGGTCGAAGACCAGTCTCACCCTCATGGGATGGGCATCGGGCATGGTTCCTGGGTGCTTGGAGACAGCTTCAGCTTCCCCCAGCACCACTGAATAGCCGATCTCCTGTGCCCTGGCATCCATTAGTCCTACCATGGCGAAAGCCAGGTCTCCTACCACGGTGGAAAATGCACCGATGGTGCCTATATTGCGCCACTGCGGCTGAAAGATGTTGGCCGCAGCGATCTTGGCCTCTCGGGTTGCCACTGAGGCCAACCGTACCGTCACCGGTGCCCCGTTGAAGAATGAGTACTTCTCAGCGCAGTCGCCCACGGCAAAGATATCCGGGTCACTGGTCCTCTGAAACTCGTCTACCTTGATGCCGCCCGTGGGGCCTATTTCCAGCCCGGCCTCGCTTGCCAGCTTTACGTTAGGGGTGACGCCGATGCCTGCAAGCACCATATCGCACTGCACACGCTCACCGCTGTCCAGTAACACGGATTGGGCTTTCTCGCCGCCCTCTATAGCCTTGACCCGGTTACTGGTCATTATGGTTACGCCATTCGCTTGGAGGGCTTCTTCTGCCCTGAGGGCAAGGTCTGTAGGGCATACAAGTTGAAGACAGTGCTCCAGTATTTCTACGATGGTGACGTTGTGACCGCGTTTACGGCACTCATCGGCAAACTCCACTCCAATGAAGCCGCCGCCGATGATCACCACATTACCCTGAGCGCTGACGGCCTTGGCTAGCTTCCCGAGATAATCGGCATCCTTCCAGGCAAACCAGACGTTTGCCTTGTCCAGACCCGGGATTGGCGGTTTGAGTGGGTTCGATCCGGTAGCCAGAACCAGCTTGTTGTAGCCAACCTGTCCGTCACCATTCAGCTTCACAGTCTTCCTCTGTCGGTCGATTCCTACGGCTTCGCTGATCTTTAACTTGGCCTGTCCAAGGAGCTTATCGGGCATGATGTTCTTTTCTACTGCACCAAGTGTGCCGTAGATGTATGGAATGCCACAGGGAACCATGACCTTCTCTTCCATGCGGATGACGAGGATATCCTTCAGGCCGTGGTGCTTCTGAGCGCACATCGCTGCCTGTATCCCGCCGGCGCTACCCCCTATGATGACCAGTTCGTGTTCTTCCATTTGTTGGAGCCTCCTGCTGATTCTCTTTTGTCATCAAAACAGATGATGGATGTTAAGTCTAGCGCATTGGCATTGCAGGAAGCAATAGACCTGGGGCTAGGATGAAGGGGCGGTGCAAAGCCTCGGTCTTTCTAGGTCCGCCTGTGGCTCCGTACAACTGACACGCCTCCCGGCGTGAGATCGACCGTGTCGCCTTTTATCTCTATGAAATAGGAGCTTTTGAGCAGGCTTAAATGGTATCTGAGTGCCGAACCTGTGACCCCGGTTTGGCGGGATATTTCATCCATTTCTGAAGGTCTTTCCTCAAGCAAGTCGAGAATACGTCTTCGAACAGGGTTTCTCAGGGCCTCTAGCGAACAGGCGCCTCCTGTGTGGCCCTTCTCTGCCGTCAGCCTATCGACCAGTTCCTGCATCCATTTGATTGCTTCCTCATCGGTCATGTCTCTGGGATCTCGTCCAGCAGGGTCCATTTCAACTCCCGTCAGCCAATTGGGGCAGGAATTGGCCGGCTATCATTGTCCCTGTTTTGATATCTCTGCTATCCATCGCTGATTGCTTCCTTCGATTGCTGATATTGTGAGAGCCTCACAGGTTCATATCATGCGTATCGCCTTGAGACCACAGGCAGTTGCGCAGGAGCCACAGCCTACACACATAGCTGCAATATGCATGGGAAAGTCATATGGTTGCTCCTGGGTGAAGGCCCTATGTGGACAGGCATCAATGGCGGCGCAAATCCCACCATGGCATCGCTGTGGATGACACTTATGGAAATCTATCGATGGCACGCGCTTCATGAGCATCTTCCTGTCCGGTTTTCCAGGTCAATCTGTTGGCATATTCCTTATCTATCTGCCCTTGGCTTCCGTCGACGGTCACTTCCTTGCCCTGATCACAACAAATGCCCCTTGACCATAGCCGGCTCTTACGGGTTCAATGTCGGTTAGCTCGGTCAGACTATGGAATAGCGTTTGAACAAGACTGAAATGTTTGAAACCTGCCTTCTCTAGCCGGGCAACCATGTCACTGACCGAATAAAAAGTGGCCAGGCTATAGAATGCGCTTTCGTTCTTCCGGTCCCGATACGATATACCAAGAGGGCCGTCCTTATCGATGAATCCGATTATGACAGAGCCGGAAGGCTTCAGCACCCTGTATGCCTCTTTGAGGGCAGCCTCCACATCACGCAGGAAACAGACTGTCGTCACCATCAATGCGAAAGCGAAGGAGCCATTTCTAAAGGGAAGGGCTTCTGCGATAGCGTCCAGAACCTCAAGTCCACGGCTCCTCGCCATCCTCCCCATTTTGGGTGAGGGATCGATTCCAATATCAATTCCCAGTGGGGAGGCAAACCTTCCGCTGCCCACGCCTATTTCGATTCCCCTTCCCTGCATGGGAACGAACCATCTTAAGGCGGCCAGTTCTGACTGATAGGCAGAGGTATTCTTCTCAAACCACTTCTCGTACTCCGCGTGATGCAGCTCGAAGGGCTCTATTATTGCCTTTGTGAATATGTTTGTCCTCTGCGCGTTGTCACTCATGATCCTACCCGCTACAACGCTTCCCGTAGTTACACAACACGGTGGCGGTACTGTCAACCTCGTACTTTATTGATGATAGTCCCATAAGAACCGGGACGGGCCCTCATGCGTGTCTTCTGGCCTCTTCCCTGGCCTGCTACGGAGTGTCCTGCCCTTCTCGCTTTGTCAGCTGAGTTTGTCCAACAACCGCTGGATAGGCACTGCTATCTGGTCCTCCTGGACGTAGGGCGAATAGCAGCTATCAATTTGAACCAGCTTTATTAGTGGCATCCTACTGGCTATGGCGACCGCAAGCTTGTCAATTGTTCCGGATACTATCTCCTCGGATATCACCTGAGCCCCTACCAACGTCTGGGTTGTTCGGTCGGCAACAAGCTTATACCAGGCGGGCTTACCGTCCCTTGGCTCTCTCAGACGTGGCGTATTGGCCAGGGTTGATGCCGTCGCTATGCCTTTCCCCTGCGCTTCCCTCTCGGTAAGACCCACGGCGCCCACCTGGTGGTTGAATATCTTGGTCACGAGCGGCATGACGGTGCCCTCATAAGGGATTCGATTGCCCAGGATGGCGTTTCTTCCAGCTATGTACCCGGTTCGGATTGCATTGGTAGCTGACTGATGACCTCGCCTGGAACCTGTAATCATGTCCCAGTTCTCCATACAATCGCCGACGGCGTAAATGTCTGGCTGGCTTGTCTGCAGGTACTGGTTCACAGCTATGCCTCCTGTCTCGCCTATTTCGAGCCCGGCCTTCCGCGCCAACTGCACATTGGATTCGACGCCGGTGCCGAAGAAGACAAAATCTGTCTCTAGCTCTCTATCGGCAAGAGTGACACATGTCCTCCCATTCCTGCTGCTTATGCTCTCAATTCTGGCAGGCAGAATCAGGTCTACGCCCCTTTCGGTTAAGACCTCCTTCAGCCTGTCCGTAATATCTTCGTCCAGACGGGCACGCATGATATCCCGTCTGACCAGGAGGTACACCTTGTCATATCCCCTTGCTGTGAGGGCATCGGCTAACTCAAGGGCAATGAAGCCTCCTCCAACGATAGCTGCGCTACTATGATCGTCTATGGCATGGCCCAGGGCTCTGCCATCCTCTATATCTGTGCTCAGTGCGAATTCGCTTCTGTTGTCCAGCTGGGAAATGTCCGGAACGATCGGGACAGCGCCCAGGGCCAAGACTGCCTTGTCATAGCGGTATGCTTTTCCACTAGCCACGATTTTCTTCTGTTCGCCAAGGATTTCGCTGACTTCAGTGTTCAGGTGGAGGTGAATATTCCTCTTTTCGTAGAAGGACATGACGCGATAGCCGCGATATAGGTCCTCCCACGTGGTGACCGCCCCACTTAAAACCAGTGGGATCTCGCAGGGATTACATCCCAGTTCCTGTCTGTCACTAAAAACGTCAATCTGCGCATCGGGGTCCAGGCGGCGGACCTGTAGCGCGGCTATTGCCCCGGCATCTCCGGCACCGATGATACAGACTCTCATAGTCACTCCTTTGTTTCGTCCCCCCAGGTCTCAGCTTTCTAGCTGCTTCGCTGCAGTTCCCGCGAAAGCTGAGCCAGCCTCTGGCTTGCCGCTTCCATCTCTGTGGCTGCCTGTAGCAAACCAGCATATATTGCGTCGCTTTCTGCGTCCTTGACTGTGTGTGACCATTTCCTGAATCTTTCGCTATCTTGTTTGTTGTGCTCTACCCAAGAGGTTAGAATCATGTTAAGCCTGCCTCTTTCATCGGTTGGGTATCTCCCAATCATATCCTCGACTTTTGACCGGATTGCCTGCTCAGGAACAGCCCCCAGGATTTCGTCAACCTTTTGCCCATTGCTGAAGAACATTTGCATCGGTATGCTCATAATCTGGTATCTCTGGGCCGCCTGCGGGTTTTCATCCACATTTACCTTGCAGAACTTGAACTTGCCATCGTACTCCTCTGACAATGTGTCATATATGGGTGAAACCATTCGGCATGGGCCGCACCAGGGAGCCCAGAAATCGACCTCTGTGGGAAGGTCTGACTCCAGAACCTCCTCCTCGAAATTTTGATCCGTGACTTCTATTACCTTGCTCATATCTCCTCCTTGTGGGTGATTATCGGACTGCACCATGGCAGGCCATATTATCCTTTGCGGAAATCCGGAACGCTGCGCTTTCGTAGATTCCTATCGTGAAGATCAAGAGTCTCGGAGGCCTTGTTCGCAAGGCAAGAGCCTCTATTTTCTATCTCGATTTCGGCCCGTGGCTCTATCAAGTTTGGCCAGACTGAAGTCCAGAGACAGGCGGAAGGTTTCATGATTCTGCGAATTCCATCCAGCAGCTTATGTCTGTCGCCTTCGTGAGGGAAATAGAAGGAATGAAAGACATCGAATAGGAGAACTACAGCCACAGACTCATCAGCCAAGTCGATTCCCAGTTTCCCCGATGTCTCCATTCTCCTGATCTTCCTCAAAGCGGCTGACTTAGCTCTTTGCGCAAGTTCATCCAGGGCTTCCTTGTCATTGTCCAGCGCGTACACTCTTCGTCCCCGGCCCACTACTCCTGCCGCTGGTACGGTGGACATACCCAAGTAAGACCCGAAATCATGAACCGTCTGACCGCTTCTGATTCCTATTTCCTGCAACACTTCAAGGACTCGTGATTCTAGCTTCATTCATATGGTCTTGGATGTACTTGAAGGCGGACATGGCGGCAATAGCGCCATCCCCAACAGCAGCAGAGACCTGGCGTGGTGAATTCCTGCGTATGTCGCCGGCAGCGAAAATGCCAAGAGAGGAAGTGGCCATCGTCTCATCGGTGATGATATATCCAGCATCGTCAAGATCCAGAATGGGGAAAAAGCTCCGGCTATTGGGCATGAGTCCAACTGCAACAAAAACACCTGCAAGCTCCAAGATAGTGTGCTGATCTGTCATCACGTTGCGTAGTCTAACCCCCTCCAGCGCCTTGTCTCCCAGCACTTCTTCTATGACGGTGCTCCAGATGAACTCCAACTTAGGCTCGGCGAAAGCTCGATGCTGCAGGACTTGCCCCGCCCTGAGCTGGTCTCGTCTATGAATCACGTAGACCTTCTTTGCATGCCGGCTTAACTCCAGGGCATCAGTGATAGCAGTGTCACCTCCCCCAACTACCGCCACCTCCTGATCTCGGAAGAGGAAGCCATCACAGGTGGCGCAGTAGGAAACACCATGGCCTAGGAGCCTCTCCTCACCAGCGACCCCTAGCTTGCGATACTCTGAGCCGGCCGATATGATTATGGCTGTAGCTTCAAAGTCCCCCTCAGCAGTGGGGACGCGATGAAGCTGTCCGTGAGCAACGCCTTTAGCCTCAGCGGCTACAACTTCTAGGCCATACTTGACTGCCTGCTGACGCATTAGGTCACCAAGCGCCATGCCAGGTATTCCTTGAGGAAATCCAGGATAGTTCTCGATTAGTGTGGCATTTACCATCTGCCCTCCAAATATGCCACGCTCTATCAGCAGGCTCTTCAGCCCAGCCCTGGAGGTATAGAGCCCAGCGGTGAGCCCCGCAGGGCCACCTCCTATGATGATTACTTCGTATTTTGCCATTAGCCGTCCTACCCTTGTGGTTTATCCCAGTGTGGAAGTCTCGCCTGGATGTAACCTGTGCCACTTTGCAAGTAGTTCATCTCGCCTTTCCACGTGCTCCGGATCAGGCACAGCAGCTTCCACAGGGCACACTTCGGCGCACTTCGGTGATTCGAAATTGCCCACGCACTCGGTGCACCTATCAGGGTCGATTACGTAGATCTCCTCGCCCTCCGAAATCGCCCGATTCTGGCACTCCGCCTGGCAGGCACTGCAAGCGATGCAGTCGTCGGTGATCTTGTAAGCCATATGGCCTCCTCATGTTTGGTCATCATTGTTCCACTGCGTTCGGCATGCTGGCTCGGGGAATGCCCAAATACCACTTATCGCAAAACCGGTCCCGTTGGCGCAGAATGCAGCATAAGCCGCTCTATCTGCGGCCTTGGTGTTCCCAGCAAGCCCCCAGCTATCCCTGACATCTGGTGTCACGAGCATGCTTGACCAGTCGGAAGCACGGGAGCGCCTTTCCAAGGGGCTTGTTTTCGGCCGCGGCAACGATATTCCTGCCCTCATCTGGCTTTCAAGTCCTCAATCCGAGCTAGAACGCCATCCACTCTCCGGGCTAGTCCGCTGATCTCTGTTCTGAGCTCCCGCGGCGAAGGACTGCCTCCCGGTCTGGAGGCGGAAACAGGCGGCAAGCTGTAATGGTGTGCTGGAGCTTTAACTCCCATGATCCGGCTTATCTTGTAGCCGGACAAGGGGTCCTGCTTGCAACCAAAGGGCGAAGCTCTGCCCTGGGCCACCGCTCGAGCAAACTCCCCGCAATTGTCATACCCGCACAGGCCGCAATTGAGCTTGGGCAATGCTTCACTGATCTGCCTTGTCCTGTCTACATGCTCCAATTCGACTTGCCTTTTGCCGCACGCTCTTATTCTCGTCCGGCGCTGAAGCCAGCGCAGTCGTGCTAACAATGACCATATCATCTGGGCTGGGGGTTAGACGACCCCCGGGCGCTGTGGACATCTCCGTCCTTGAGTCTGATTAGTATCTCCTCTACTTTGGGGATGGCCGCAGGGTACAGGCCTCTTCCCAGAATTGTCTTAAGCTCAGCTAGTGCTCGTGCTACGCTCATATAAAGACTCCTACTCGATTATTATTCGGCTTCCTACGCCCGCATCAATATAGCTCTCGCTACCGAAGCAATCCTTGAAGATTCTTCTCGCCTCATCGCCTGTGCAATGGCAGGGCGCTACTGTCCTCACTCCCAACTGGAGCAGGCTTCCGGCTACCTGGCTGATCTGCGACTCGGAAGCCCCACCCAAATGGAAACCTCCCACCGCGAGATAGGCCGTGTTGCCTGTAACCTCTCCTGCCTTCCTCGTGATGTTCACTATGCCGGGGTGGGCGCAGCCGGTTACAATGACCATCAGGTCTGACGACCGGACCAGCAGGGATTGCTCCTCTATCCCCGCATCCAACTCCCCGGTGGTAAAGACGCCCTCAGATAATTCCTCCGGTCCATGTACGGACTCAACCTTTGCTCCATAGGATCCGATATCACGCCTCACCTGTATGGGGAATGATTGGGGCAGGTAAATGGTGACCTCGCTATGGTTTGAGAGAAACCTCTTCAGTCCTCCCGTATGGTCACCATGTATGTGGGATAACACTATGGTATCTATCTGGGCAGGGCTAATAGCCAGCCTGGTCATGTTGTCCAGCAAGATGTCGCCATCCCCTCCAGTATCAAACAGGATCGTCCTGTCGGCGACCCTGACTACGCAGGAGAAGCCCCAGGCTGGGGTGAGCCGTCCATCATAGCGATTGTTATCGTAGACGATGGTAATGGTCGCCGCTTCGTCAGGCTTCATTTCTTATCTATTCTTGGTCAATTCGACTCTCAACTTACCTCTCAGGCAGTCCGGAAGGACCCGGGTTGCGATTAGGTCTCGGGCGGCGGCGAAGCGTCTCTGCAGCATCAAGGGGCGTAGCTTCAGTGCTCGGCGCCTCATACACGGTGACTACATTCCGGAGATCACTGAATCTGGCTCGTATTCTGGCTATATTCTCAGGTGGCAGCGGCTTTACCTTGGACGGGCGCAGCGGCGTGTTTATCTGGACCTCGTCGGGTGAAATGCTGCGGGCGAGTTCTGCTATCTGTTGTGCATGACCCTCATTAGCCTGAACAAACATTACCTGAAGGGCTAGTTTGCCCCTGTATGTGCTTCTGAATTGCATCATGCCATCAAGCATATTCCGAAAGCCTAGACCGGGGGCCGGTCTATTGATAAGGGAGAAAAGCTCTTCATTGGGTATATCCAGCTTGGCCGCTACCATATCGGCCCGGGCGAGACGCTGCCTCACATCTTGGCGTGACATGAGAGAGGCGTTGGTCAGCACGGCTACCGGCAGTGCCAGAACAGACCTCGCCAGATCAATTGCCTCACCGAGATCGATGGACAAAGTGGGCTCACCCATGCCAGAGAAAGTGGCGTAATCAGCCTCCACACGGCCCAGTGCCCTCATCTCGTTACGCAGCTCTTCTAAGCTGGTGAACTGCTCGGGCTCAATGGCGAAGCGGCTTGTGTCACCCAGCTGGCAATAGATACAGCTGAAGCTGCAGACCTTCCGCCGCGTGTTCAGGAGGTCTATACCCAGTGACCTGCCCAGTCGCCATGAAGGGACAGGGCCATAGATAATCGCCATTTCAGTGCCTAACCTCTGGAGTTTGCTTGGGCATAAGTCCCACGGGAGTGGGATTTTCCAGCCGTAAAATGAGGTGGGGGCATTGCCTTATGCTCATCAATACCTGCGGTATGTCCTCTTCCAGGGCTCTCGTTTCATGGTGATGTAGTCTCTGATGGCCGCCTTGATGGTGTTGGCGGCCAGCAGGGCACAATGCTCGCTTTCGTCAGGCAGTCCGCCCAGTGCATCGAGCACATCACGCTGTGTTGTTCTCCTGGCTTCGCTGATGCTTCTGCCCTTGACCATCTCGGTAACCATGCTGCCGGAGGCGATGCTGGGACCGCAGCCATCGGTCATAAAGGCGGCGCCGGTTATGACATCGTTTCTGACCTTGAGCCAGATCTGCATTGTGTCACCGCAGGGACCTGTTACTCGAGCGAAGCCGTCAGGGTCTTGCATAATGCCCAGGTTTCTGGGTGCCATGGCATGGTCGACAACTGTCTCAGAGTAGATACTGCGGGCATCATCCAGAATCAGTCTCTGGAGTTCGTCGAATTCAGTGGACACTCTGTCGCCTCCTATCTATTTGCCGATAGCCGGCACCACCCTGACTAGCGAGTCACCCAGACTGGTCACGATTTGGTCGTCATATCGTTCAATATTGCCCTCGTCGCAGAGTTTGGCCAGTGTCGGGTCTATGGGCAACTGCCCGAGGAGGGGGGCATCCACGGCGTGGGCCATCTCCTCTCCTCGACTCGGGCCAAAGATCTCGATCCTCTTGTCTATCTCCGGGACATACAGGTAACTCATGTTTTCAACTACACCGAGAACCCGCTTTCCCATCTTGCGGGCCATGTTCACCGCTTTGCGGACAATCATCTCCACCAAGTCCTGAGGAGTGAAAACAACGACTACCCCCGAAACGGGAAAGGACTGCATCAGGGTGAGTGGTGCATCGGCAGTCCCCGGTGGCAGGTCAACGATCAGGTAATCCAACTTACCCCAGAGCACATCTTCACCGAACTGCTTGATGGTATTCCCAATCAGGGGGCCGCGCCAGATGACGGCATCATCCTCATTTGGCAGGAGGAGGTTGATGGACATTACCTCGATACCCAACTTGGTCAGTACCGGCAGCATACCGTTTTCGTTGCCGCTGGGCCGTTCGCTAATGCCGAACATCTTGGGTATGCTCGGCCCGGTAATATCGGCATCCAGGATGCCCACCTCATAGCCGTTGCGCTTCAGAGCTATGGCAAGCAGGCTTGATACCAGGGACTTGCCCACACCTCCTTTGCCGCTCATCACAGCAATGATGTGATCGATCTCGTTCAGGTCCTTTGCCTTGGCATCGGTATATTCAATGCTCGCATCATCAACTTCTGGCAGTTTGGCGATGACTTCCTTGGCCCTGTCCCTGATCCAGTCCTGCGCTCCCGGCGCTAGTCCGGTTGATGCCAGAGTAACACTTACCTTCCCATTGGAGGCGGTGATGCCGCGCACCAGGTTCATCCCCACTATGCTTCGTTTAATAGTGGGCACCGGCACCGCTTCCAGGCTCTCCCTGATTTGTTCTTCACTTGCCATAGGTTTGCCTCCGTTTACGTCTACTAGTGATCACAGATATTGTCCCCCGTTGCTAGCTGGCCATTTATGTGGCCCAGAACGGCCTTCTCAGGGTCAGTTTCCATGGTGCCGACAACGACCCCTATGCGATGCTGTTGGAAAAGGCTCTGGGCACGAGACCCCATGCCGCTGGCAATCACAAGGGAGACACCTTGCTCTGCCAGCCACTGGGGAAGCAACCCCGGCTGGTGCGCCGGCGATGGGACGAGCTCCTTCCTGATTATTTCCCGCTTGTTGTCATCAGCATCGATCAAGGCGAAATACTCGCAATGGCCGAAGTGCGGCGATACCATTCCGCCGCTGACTGGTACTGCGTATCTCATGGTAACCTCCGTTTGCTGTTCCTGTATGCTCAGGCCCTCAATCCCTGCGGCAGCCGTCACCGGTTGAGCAGGGTGGCGTAGTACAACGTTCGGCCCGGCCACAGCAGGTGGTGCCCGGGATGTGGCTGCTCGTCTTGAGTACATATGATGAGGACATAAGTCTCTCCAGGTTAGCGCTACCGCAATCAGGGCAGTGCGGGGTCTCGCCGGCGTCCCGGATAAACGCCTCCATCACCCTGCCGCACTGGAGACACTTGAAGTCGTGAATTGGCATCTAATACACTAACTCCTTTCTGAGCCTGATAACAGTCAGGAAACTCATTCTAATAGATTGCCGTTACAGGTCAGCCCTTGCTGTCGTCTGTCAATATCGACGAGAGCTTGTGCCACATTTTCTCTATCTCCTGGGTGACGACACCCCTGGAGTATTCCACTACCGGCACTCCTTGAACAATGGATTCAGTAACAACATTGTCAAAAGGCACTCTTCCCACTACCTCGATTCCCTGGCTCAGACACTGGCTCTCGATCTGCCTTGTGTTATCCTCGTTCAGATCATACTTGTTGATGCAGACCAGGGCCGGGACATTGAAGTGGCGGCAGACGCCAAGCACTCTGTCCAGATCGTGCAGCCCGGAAAGGCTGGGTTCAGTAACTAGCAGGGCTAACTCTGCTCCGGACAGGGACGAGATAACCGGACAGCCAATGCCGGGTGGTCCATCGCTGATAATATAGTTCAAATCTTGCTCTTCGGCAATTTGCCTCGCCTGCTGCCTCACCACTGAGACCAGTTTCCCTGAGTTCTCCTGGGCTATTCCCAGCCGGGCATGAACAAGAGGCCCAAACCGTGTGTCGGAAATGAACCAGTAGCCGGCCATACATTCCCTCATTGTTACGGCTTCACTGGGGCATATGTGGGAACAGAAGCCGCAGCCTTCACATGATACTGCGTCAACCTGAAAATGTCTGATAGCGTCGAAGCGACAGAGTTCCTGACACAGGCCGCACTCGGTGCACTTGTCTTCATCTATGTGGGCCAATTGGCCGCTCCAGAACTCGTTTCTCGTTTTCTCTTCAGGATTGAGCAGCAGGTGAAGGTCTGCCGCATCAACGTCACAGTCAGCGAGTACCTTCCTTTGTACCAGGGCTGCCAGCGAACCGACGATGCTGGTCTTTCCGGTGCCCCCTTTACCGCTGAGGACTACGATCTCTTTCATCTACTATCTCGGTGATCCTGTCGAAAAGTTGAAGGAAACTGCTCTTCCACTGTGGCATGCCATCGACCAGCGCGATGCCACGTGAGTACATACGGGCGATCTCCGTATCCAATGGGATGGTAAGGAGGATGGGCAGGTTCTGTTGCCGGCAATACTCGTCTACTTTGCCGTCACCCACGCCGGCACGGTTGAGTACAACGCCACAGGGGATGTCCAGTTCCCTCACAGTATCTACGGCTAGGGTTAGGTCATTCAGCCCGAAGGGAGTTGGCTCTGTCACCAGAATGCAGAAATCGCTGCCCTTAATCGCCTCAACTACCGGACAGGACGTGCCCGGTGGGACATCTATGATGACTATATGATCGCTATCGGTGCGCTCTTTCACCTCTTTGATAATCGGTGGCGCCATTGCCTCACCCACCGTGAGTTTGCCGTGGACGAAGCCCACACCGTTGGAGCCGCCCCACTCAATAACTCCGGTCTCGCGCCTCTCCTCGGTAATAGCCTTCTCCGGACAGAGGTAGGAGCAGGCACCACACCCGTGGCAGAGTTGAGGGAAGGTCAACACGTGTCCGCCCAGGACGGCAATGGCATTATAGGCACACACCTGGGCACACTTGCCGCAGTACGTGCACTTCTCCTCATCTACCCTGGGGACCGGGATCGATACGGCGCTGCTGCCGGCGATTTCCGGCCTCAGAAAGACATGATCGTTTGGCTCCTCCACGTCGCAGTCGAGGAGTTGGACCTTATAGTCATGACTTAGCGAAAGAGCCAGGCTGATAGCGATGAGCGTCTTGCCCGTGCCGCCTTTGCCGCTGGCAACAGATATTATCATTCTATTCCCTGGCCATCCTGGCGCCGCACTGTGGGCACGTTAGGTCGTAGCAGGGAACACCCGTCGGATGCGGGATACTTGCTCCACAGCTGGGGCAAACACACGTTCCGCTGGGCCCTGCCCCGGGTCGATTGCCACCCATTCTTCCCATACCCTTGCCACTGCCACGTCCCAAGCCTCTGCCTGTGGCGGGCCCCTGACCAAAAGGTCCTGTTCCGTCTCCTCTAGGCATAAATCACCTCCCTATCTGTCTCTTGTCCTTCAGTTCTATTGAAGTATCCGGCTCCGCGCTCAGGGCCATGACGAAGGGCGGACAATCAGCAGTGTCCTGTTCCTCGCCACACTGCAGGCAGACCCCTATTATCCTCCCGAGCGATTCCTCCGCTGCCTCTCTGCCGGCTTATTCTCGAGCAGGCGCAAGTGCTCCGCTCCAGGTCCAGGTTGCTTCTACCCCATTGGCGGCAGACCGCAGACCCCGGAACTGCAGGTGGGACAGCTTACGTCCGAATCTTCAGTTCCGCTCGTGCCGCGGCTGAAGAATGACGAAAAGAGCCTGTTGGGGTTGACAGCCTTACATTTGGGGCAGTTCAGACTGGAGCCGTCTTCCCCGACAGCCTGGCGAACCTCGAATCTCTGACCACACTGCTTACATTGATATTCATAGATCGGCATTGCTTAGCTCCCCTTAATCAGTTCGTCTATGCGACGTTGAATCTCGTTTAGCTGCTGTGCCATCATCTGAGCCTGGTTCTTGAGGCTTTCGATCTCTTGCTCAGGACTCATAGCCTGGGGCGGTCCTGGCGGCATTGCCCCCGGCCCCATGCCCATTCCTCGACCCATACCTCGGCCCATGCCCATACCTCGGCCCATGCCGGGTCCCATCCCCATACCGTAATGGCTGCCTACACTTGGTTGGGTGTTTGGCTGGAGACTACCTGCCTTGTAGGCTTCAACAGCATCCCTGATCCTTCCTGAAACGCCGGTGACTATCTGAATGCCTGCTGCTGAAAGGGTCTGGTAGGCGTTCGGGCCGCAGTTACCCGTGAGTACGACCCCTGCGCCTTTGCTGGCAATCATCTGAGCGGTGCTGATCCCTGCTCCACCGGCAGCCATGGCGCTGGAGTTCTCCAACGTCTCTACTTCCATGGTCTGTGGGTCGACAATGACGAAGTATTCGCACCTCCCGAAACGAGGTTCGACTTCGGCATCTAGGCCGGGGCTTGTGGCTGATATAGCAATCTTCATATTACACCTTTCTTATTCTGGCTCAGATTCTGACTCTAACTCTAACTGCCTTATTCTAGCATCAATCTGTTCTAACTGCTCCTTTACTGCCTCAGCCTCACTCCTCAGGAAGTCCACTTCCTGCTCGCGGGTCATCTGCGGAGCATAGGGCCATGCTCCTGGCGCTCCTCCCATTGGCGTCCCGGGATAGGGATATGGTACAGGCCCCGCATAAGGCGTGCCCATTCCAAACCTGTATCCTCTTCCAAAGCCATAACCTCGCCCAAAACCATATCCCCTGCCGAAGCCGTATCCGCGGCCTATACCCCAGGGACTGCAGAAACCTCTCCCCCCACCTGTCATGGGACCCATGCCGCGTGGTCCCGTTCCATCAAATCCTGGCATGATTCACCTCCTTAACAAAATGAAATGCTTACCAGCAGGGGTACCCGTAAGCACCCCACCTGCCCCAGCGACGCCCGAAGCCGCGGCCAAACCCTCGACCGAAGCCTCGACGGAAGCCGAAGCCCCAGCCCGGCCGTACCGGCGCCCAGGGACCGTAACCGTAGCCGGGCACTGAGCTGGCGAAGCCTGCCCTGACATAACCGGCACAATAGCCAGCACCCCTGCCGGTCATAGGTCCCATTCCCATGGGTCCAGTTCCATCTCCGAATGGCATTGCTATCACCTCCTTTCTTCTCGGTTTCTATTCATCGCCTCCGTCTGCCACCGCGAAATCTCCTGCCGTAACCTCTGCCCGCACCAAAGGCAGGTAAAGGTATGGGCTGGATGTTGTCGCTGAGGCAGACCGGACAGGACAGAGGAAGCTTCTCTGCCATGGCCTCGAAAGGCACATTCCACTCATGTCCATCATTCCCGCATCTGAAAACGCGGCGGGGAAGCTCGAAGTTGCCACCCTGGATGTGGATTGCCTTGCCGTTGATGAGAGCATCGGCCAGCTTCTTCCGGGCGGACTCCAGTATCCGGTGAAATGTGGGCCTGGAAATCCGCATCTGCTGGGCACACTCCTCTTGCTCCAGTCCTTTCAGGTCTCGGAGCCGGATAGACTCGAATTCCTCAAGAGAGAGGCAAACCTCCTGCAGGGTACTTGCCGGTATTCCTACCGGCCTGAAAGAGCCTATTGCCGGCAACTGAGCAATGCACCTCAGTTTTGCTGGCCTCGCCATCAGTAAGTAGCCCCCTTTTGCATACAAATAATGAACCTATGTCAACAATTATTATAGCCGACCATGCAAGGACTGTCAAATCCGGCGGCAGCCAGCGGCGGCTCAGGCAAGTTGCGGACGGTTCGGGAGGAAGGGAGGAGGCGCCGGGCACTAACGCGGACGACGTCTGCACAGGTGGAGAGGATGGGGAAAGGGCTCCCGGTGTCCAGTAGTTCCCTAGACCGTTATCGTGCCCTCAAGATAGAGGGCTGCTTTGCCGGAGATAATCACGCGGTCTCCCCGGTCCTCGCACAATAACTCACCGCCCCTCCTGGAGAGCTGTCGGGCCCGTAACTGTTTCTTGCCCAACTTTCTTGCCCAGTAAGGTGCCAGGACGCAGTGGGCTGAACCGGTCACCGGGTCCTCCGGAATACCGACATGTGGGGCGAAGAACCGTGAGACGAAGTCACACAGCTCGCCAGGTGCCGAGACGATGATGCCTCGGCGTTGCTCGATCTGCATCAGCAGAGAGAGATTTGGCTTCAGTGCTCTCACCGCCCGTTCGTCTTCGAGCACCGCCAGCAGGTCCTCCGCTGTGTCAAGCACTTCCACGGGGCGGTGGTTGAGGGCCTCGGGCAACAGGTCGGGGATATCGCACCTGGTTGGGTATCTTGCCGGGAAGTCCATGCTGAGGAGATCCCCATTACGTGTAACGCGGAGCTCTCCGCTCTTGAAACTGTGGAAGCTGACGAGATCCCCTGTCCATTGCAGGCAGTTGAATATGACAAAGGAGCTGGCCAGGGTTGCGTGGCCGCACAGCGCTACTTCGGTTACAGGAGTAAACCATCTGATTTCGAACCGTTGGTCACGCTTCACCAGGAAGGCCGTTTCCGATAAATTGTTCTCAGCGGCAATGGCCTGCAACAGAGCATCGTCAGGCCATTCGTCCAATATACACACGGCTGCGGGGTTGCCTGAGAAAAGCTCAGACGTAAAGGCATCAACTTGATAGATGGGAATGCTCATAGGACTTCTCTCTTTGCCAGATTGGCCCACTTCTTGCGGAGTTTGTCGACCTTGGGCGATATCACCATCTGGCAGTATGGCTGCTGCGGGTGCCGTGAAAAGTACTCCACGTGGTAGTCTTCTGCGGTGTAGAACTGGCGGGCCGGGGCGATTTGAGTCACAATGGGCTTCTGCCACAGGCGGGCTGTGCTGAGTTCTCCGATCACTTGCTCTGCCAGGGCCTTCTGCTCTTCACTGTTGTAGAAGATGGCCGAACGGTACTGAGTACCTGTGTCTGGCCCCTGTCGGTTGAGCGACGTCGGATCATGGACGGAGAAGAAGACTTCCAGCACTGTCCTGTACGAAATCTTGGTTGGGTCGAACGTAACCCGGACCGCCTCTGCATGGCCGGTGGTCCCGGTGCAGACTTCCTCGTAGCTGGGATTCACGGTGTTCCCGCCTGTATAGCCTGGGACCACGCTGGCGACTCCCTGTATCTCGCGGAAGATTGCCTCGATGCACCAGAAACAGCCTCCGGCAAGCGTTGCAGTTTCCAGGGCGGTGTTTCCTGTCATAGCTCGCTCTGTGGCATGAATTGCAGGGCGATGCCGTTTATGCAGTATCGTCTGCCTGTAGGTGGCGGGCCGTCATCAAAGACGTGTCCCAGATGGGCGCCACACCTGGCGCAGAGGACTTCGGTCCTTAGCCTGGCCAGGCTCGTATCGGGCTGCTCCTGCAGGTTTAGCGGTGATACCGGTTCGTAGTAACTGGGCCACCCTGTGCCCGAATCAAACTTGGTTGAGCTGCGAAAAAGATCGGTCGCACACCGCACGCACCGGAAAATGCCCGGTTTATGCACCTGGTCAAATGTGCAGGTGCCCGGGACCTCTGTCCCTTTCATGGCGGTGATCTGGTATTGCTCTCTGGTCAATACTTGTTCCCATTCGGCGTTCGATTTGTCAACTCTCTCTACCGTGACTATCCGATTCTGTCTGGCATCAAAAATCTGCATCTCTGTCATGGACTCACCTCCTGCGGAACTGTGCACATACATTATAGCAAAGTCAGCGCTGCGGTTTGTCGCAAGTCAATGGGGCCCCGCACGAAACTTGACAAGGGCCTACCGGATCTGGTAGACTTCTAAGTGTCCCGAGTAGCCGAGCGGGCACCTAGCATAGTTGGGTTTGTTGGAAGCTGAGAACTCCTAGTGAAGACCAGTGTAAGGTGGGCGGAAGCGGAGCCGGACGAAAGCTGGTAGGAGAGTAAGGTTACTCGGGGCATTTCTTTTCCCATAACTGCGTGTCCTCATTGCTCGTAGCCTCGTTAGAGGCGCAGCCTGGTCTTCCAGGTTGTCTGGCGGGCGACGCGCGGCGTACTTGGTATCTCCCGAGCTATTGTGTTTATGACTGCCATGCTATTTTGGATCAAGTCTGCTGTCGTGCTATGTGAGGGCGATATTCACGATCTGGCCCCTGGAAATCATCCAGACGTGGTCCATTGCCGGCGCCTTCGCGGCGTGGAAAGGGAGGGGAGGGGGCCGGGCAGCCACGCCAGGCTACCCGGTCCCTTGCTAGCTTGTAGCATGTCCACCTGTCAGTTGACAGGTCAACTCCGTCTGTTCCTTGGGGCCTACTTGCCGGACTTATCGTCGGTCTTGGTCCAGCGGGCCAGTAGCTCACCGGCAACCTTGCGGCCACCGAGTCCAAAGGCGATAGCAGTTGCTATTGCTGCGGCGCCCAGGATCAGCCCGAAGCCCAACAGGATAAGGTCATCAGCAAACCCCATTGCGCGTATTCCTAGGATGACACTTAGCACGATGATGGCAATCCTGAAGAAAGCGATCATCGATTCAGATCTTCCGCCTGCCCGCAGGATATTGGCCACGAAACCGGCCACGAAAATGCCGACGCCGATAATGATAACACCTAGCAGGACCAGACCCAGGAATTGGGTCAAGACTGCGATGAGCTCGTTGACGATGGCAAAACCGAGCAAGTCTGCTGCCATCATGAGGGCGAAAAGCATTATGAAGACCATGATGATGTACCCTACTACGTTGGAGGGAGAGCCGTGGCCTTCAGTAGGTGTCTTGGCCAAGCCGACCTTGACCGGAAGCTCGTCAAAGTGAATACTGGTCAGGAACTTGGTGACCAGCTTGACCACAAGCCGGCCCACTAGGTAAAAGATGCCGAGGATTACCAGGGCGCCGACTATGTGTGGAATGGCGGCAAACATCTTCTGAAATACGACCACAATTGAATCAAAGATACCCTCCACACCGAGGACCTGTAGTATGGCCAGTAGGAACAATATCCATACGATCCAGAACACTGCTGTGCCCGCACCGTGGGCAATGGGATACTGGCTTTCGTCTGCAGGGTCTCCGCCCTTACCCATTCTCTTGTCGATACCACTGGCCCGCAGGAGTCTTCTGACGCCAGCCCTGAGGACCTTGGCCAGTATCCAGGCTACGAGCAGTAGGATCAGTACGGCCACGATGGTGGGCAGGAAAGCTATTATGGTTCCAAAGAACTGCTGGAAAGATTGCAGTACGCTACCCCAGTCCATTCCTGTTACACCTCCTTTCTGTCAGTTTTTGGTTCTGCAGTTGCAGAATTACATGCATCAGCCTAGCTCTTCCTCGTTCTCAGTTCATGATTCGTCACCTCCCGAAATCTCGATGCTTTGCCTCTGAGTGTTGTCTCAAACCGGCTGCGATGCAGGCGCAGGGTAAGGGTCGTGCCCTTCAACCTCCTCTTCTCACCGTTGCCTCTGCTCTTGTCGCTGCTCTATATGCGCAATGTTCCAGCGCCGAAACGCCCGTGCGAGGTCCGGTTATAGGGCCCACACACGGTCTCGTCTCTCCCCACACTAATGAGGGTGAAAGGCGGTCAGCAACGTTAGCAGACGGGAATCGATTTTGGAGTGGTGCCGGGATTCTGCCGCGGCAGGGAGGAGGAACCGGGTTCACATGCTTGTATACATTCGCCCGAGCGTCCACCCAATTACGACAAACCTCTGATGCAGGCATTCGACCACCAGCCTCATATGAAATTCTCTCTGCTATGATAGCACGTTGTGCAAGTGCATTGTCAATAGCTCCTATTGGGGCGGTCAGTACTGATGGCGCGTGGCCCACTCATCACTGGCAATAGGAGTTGTACTCTCAGCAGCTCAGGGTCGACCCACGAAGTGGATCGACTCAGTGGTTGGCGTGGTGGGAGTGTGGGGCTTCCGTGTCCGGGATGGGAACACCATGCGTCGACAGGGCATAGGGGAGAGGGGTCGATGAGACCCGGAGCCGGCTCCGTGCTGGTAGTGCGGTATAGGCAGAAGGGCCACTACCCGTGGATGTGGGGTAGCGGCCCCTCTGTTCTCTAGGACCGAAGCAGCGTTAGCTGCTCAGTCTGACTTTGTTGTAGCATTCGCTACAATACACCGGCCTCTCTTCACGGGGCTCAAATGGTACTTCGGTGTCGCAGCCACATGCGGCGCATACAGCGGGGAACATCTGACGGGGGGCCCTGTAACCATTACCTGCCTGGCGCTCTGACTTGCGGGCCCGGCGGCACTCGGGACAGCGTTTGGGCTCGTTCTGCAAGCCACGGGATGCATAGAACTCTTGCTCGCCGGCAGTAAAGATGAATTCTTGCCCGCAATCGGAGCACTGGAGCGACTTGTCCTCAAAGCTCATTGGATGACCTCCTTTCTTCTAGTAGTTGGTTGCAGTTCTGGTCATCCAAGCGCTTGAGCGGACTCTGGTGAATTGACGAGTTGATTGGCCAAGTATGCGATAACCCAAACTAAGAACCACCGTGTACCTTATACATCACTTATGTTGTCCCTGTCAAGTCCTGAAACAGGGCGCATGTTGTGGCTCTCGACTGCATCAAGGGGGTACAATGTATGGTATGTCTGCGTCAGGTTTAGCTGGTCAGGGGCGCGACCGGAACGTTTCAGTCCGGTCGACGGCCAGATAGGAGGTTCATATGTCTCATGTTATAGCTAAGGTGATATCTCAGAAGGGCACCTGCACTGCTCAGCACAAGGTTGGCGATGAGTTCCCCATCGGACAGGAGACTCCAGCCGGCCTTTGTTCCTGGGCCTTCTACACCCTTTTCCCCTTTGCACAGGTCCTGCAGTTCAGTGGGTCTTTTCCCTGGGAGCAGGACCCGAACAAGGCTACTGTTGCCTGCCCCGATGCGGAGAACCCGGTGGTATTCGAGCTGAGGCGGACTACGCCTGGGTAGGATGCTTGTGACGCCATTTGAGTGGGCGGCGGCACTACGGTGGGGCGAGTCCGAGGGGGGAAACCCGTTAGCAGCCCGGTGCATCCCCGCCTTTGGTTAGGGTCGTGGTTGGCGGTGTCAGTATTTCTGCAGAGGTTGTTGTGGTGGCCGGTCAATGGTTGCTGCGGAAGCTAAGACCGGCGGAACTTGCATGTAGGCGCGGGCGGAAGTAAAATGTGGCGCTACCAACCGGGCTCCCCCGCTGTAGCATTCTCACGTGGTTTGTGCTTGTAGCGGTCTGCTGCGCGTGGCGGCCCCGTTTATGAGCGCGGTTGCCCTCAAGGAAGATGGATACAAACAAATCTGGTCAGCTTAACGAGACCACGGCGCGTCTTGGCACGGAAAAGCTCAGCAGGCTGTTCCTGCGCCTGAGTGCGCCGAGCATGGCCTCGATGCTGGCGATGTCGCTCTATCTGCTGGCTGATACCTTCTGGCTGGGCCGGCTGAGCTATGAGGCGATCGCAGCCATAACCATTACATTTCCCTTCTATATAGTGGTGTTCGCCATAGGCTATGGCTCCGGGGTCGGTGCCAATGCGCTGGCATCGCGACGATTCGGCGAAGGGAACATCGAAGAGACCAACCAGGTGGCCGGCCAGGTTTTTCCCCTGACTGCTGTATTCGGGGCCATCATGATTGTGGTAATTGTGGGGTTCTCGAGGCAGGTGGCTGGTCTGCTGGGAGCTCCTGCTAGCATTATCGACTTGACGTCGGAGTATCTGTTCTTCTTTGGCTGGGGAGTGCCCTTCATCCTGTTTCGCGTGATGACGCGGAACATTTTCCAGGCTGCCGGCGATGCGATGAAGCCTATGATCTTCACTGTCGCCGGCTGCGTGGCCAACGCTGTGCTAGACCCGGTTCTGATCTTCGGGTGGGGGCCCTTTACTGCCATGGGTATCGGTGGTGCTGGGCTGGCGACAACCATATCCGGCGCTATCGCCTGTGCGCTAAGTTGTTATTATCTGCTGCGGAGTAAATCGGTTTACCGTGTGAGACTGCATCATGTCAGGCCTGATTTCCGGGTCATCACGCAGATCTATCGTGTAGGGCTACCCTCGACATTGATGGACCTGACCGAGGCCGGGGTCTTTCTGGTTCTCAACCGGATCGTGGCCGGTTTCGGGTCTGTGGCGCTGGCGGCCCTGGGAATCGCATTCGCGGTCGCCGATCTGGCCTTCATCCCCGTAGTTGGTCTGGCCCATGCCCTGCTGCCGATTGTGGGCTTCTGTCTGGGGGCTCGTCTCTGGGAGCGGTTGTGGACGGCCGTCAGACAGGGTGCGCTGGTTGTTGCGGGGCTGTTGGGCGTGGCCAGCGTCTGTCTGGCCGTTTTCACGCCAGAGGTGATCGCCATCTTCAATGATAATCCTGAGTTGTTGGCCATCGCCGTACCGGGGATGCGCATCTTCGTCTCGGCCTTCGTGCTTGTCGGTCCGGCCATTATGTTCATCATCACCTTTCAGGGGCTTTCCAGGGGATGGACGGCGACCCTGCTTTCCCTGGCGCGCCAGCTATTCTTCCTGCTGCCGGCTCTGCTGGTTCTACCGCGCTTTCTGGGTCTCACGGGCGCCTGGCTGGCCATTCCGATCTCTGACGTCGGCGGCACCATCGTAGCCGGGCTGTGGCTCTACCGTGAGTACAGGCTGCAGAGGCGCAGAGGCATTTGGGACGAGGCGCCAGTGACCGAGGCGCTGCCGGCCCGCTCGGCCACGTTTGATTGATACAGGTCAGGGTCGGTCAATTACTATGTTGCCGCAACACCGGTAGGCTGGGCCAGTGTTTCGCCGTGACGGCAGCCCAGAAGCCACGGCAGCCATTGCCGTGACGACCGGCCAGCGTACTACCAGAGGTTGGCTACCGCAGGGAGGCTGGCCCGGTCATGGAGCTCAATGGCATCTTTGGTACAGCTGGCCCGACAGATACCGCAGCCGTAGCAGCGCAGGGGGTCTATAAAGACCTTCTTAGTGGCGGCGCTGTATCCTATAGCACCGAACTGGCAGACCCGCATACACTGCCGGCAGCCGTTGCAGAGGTCCGGGTCTACCTCGGCCACGTACTCGGCACGGAACATGACGGGGAAACCATGTGTTACCGTCGCCTGCATGGCGAGGCAGTCGGAGCGATCGCAGTTACAGATCCCCCCAATAAAGGGTGTCACAAAGGTCCAGACGCTATGGCAGAGGCCTTCCTTCTCATACTGCCGGAAGTTGCCCAGGGCTTCTTCCTTAGTGATGTCCTCGAGGCCAGCAGCATCGGGACCGGTGAGGTAGGCCATATCGATTTCCTCTATTATCTTGCGCATCTCGCCCCCTTGCGGAGCCAGGCTTATCCCGTAGCAGTAGCGCTGTTCCGTACCCAGGTTAATGTGGCGGCAGTAACAGGGAAGACGCACCACGCTGGTGACAAACCCGAAGATGCTCTCAACATCCTCGATAGGCAGGACCTGCCCGAAATGTAGCTGCTTCTGCCTGGCCACCCTGTGTGATACCAGTGTCCTCCTGACAAAGCCCGGCATTGCCCGGATTTGGCCGAGCTTGTCAAGGACTCCGGAGTCATGCTCGGCAAGCGAAAAGAAATCGGCAATGAACTTTCGCCGGTTGAAGTCACTCAGCATGTCCTCGGAATAGTTCTCCGCTCTCAGGTACCATTTCTTACCCTCTCCGTGCTTATGACAGAATTCGCACATAGCTCTTGCCTCCTGTTGTTGCCTACGCTGTTTGGTCCTGCTACGGCCTGCGGGTGAGCCCGATCTTTGCCATAGCTGACCTTACCTGCATCCGAGCTTGGTTGCGGGCTGTGAAGTCGGCTGTGCTCGCCACCAAAGCCAGCACCAGGGCTAGCCCTACGTTGGTCCGTATGTTGTGGCGCAATACTACTCCTTTTTTCGGCTGAGCACCAGTTGCCAGCCACGCCAGTCATTTCTGCATTGCAGGCATCCAGTGCAGGAATTTCCGGGAAGGGAACACTGCTCTCATCCCTTTGTGTGTCACGGCCCTTGACAAATGTCAGTCCAACAAGTATATTAGCATATTAGTGCATACTTATGTAGCGGGCGAGGCTCAGAAAGAGGTGCAGCCGGATGTTGAGGAGCAGGCGGCGTTTTTCAATGCGCTGGCCGATCCCACGCGGCTCAAGCTTATCAAGCAGCTTCAGCGCCAGGGCGACCGACATGCCCTCTGTGTTAGTGCTCTGGCGCATCTTCTGGAGGTGTCCCAGTCGGCGGTGTCCCAGCACCTGCGCGTGCTGAAGAGCATCAGGCTGGTGAGAGCAGAGCGACGAGGTTATCATATCCACTACTTCATCAACCAGGATGCGCTGGATAAGTATTGCGGCTTTACCTTAGCAGTTTTGGGCATGAAAAAGCCCGACGAGGAGCGATTCTAGAGGCAACATTGTGCCAGAAGGAGGAGCCAGAATGTGTCACTACTCTGATTGTAGCTGCGAGCACCATTCTCACCATCCCCCACCGGTGGAGTACCATCATGCCGGTCAATGCTGTGGTACGGGGCATGCGGCGCAGGGAATTCCCGCTCGGGAGGAGACAGTGGAAGAGATTGAGGGGCGCCTCAAGCACCTGAGCACGGAGATAGGGAGGTTGGAAAAACGCATCGCTGAACTCAAGACAGGCGGCCAGTCGCAATAGAAATGCCGCCGTTGGATGATGCGATTATACAGGTAGCCGGGCTTACGAAAAGGTACGGCGATGTGCTTGCCGTGGATGATATCAGTTTTGATGTTGTCAAGGGCGAAGTGTTTGGGTTCCTGGGCCCCAACGGCGCGGGCAAGACCACAACCATAAACGTGCTCACAGGCTTGGGTCGCCCCGACGGGGGGACAATTCGCATCGACGGCATCGCATGCACGCACAATCCCAAGGCCGCCCAGCATCTGGTGGGTATAGTGCCTGATGAAAGCAACCTCTATCCCGAGTTGACGGGCTTTGAGAACCTGTGCTTCTGCGGGGCGCTTTACGGTATGCGAAGGAATGAGCGACAGAGCAGGGCACGGGAGCTTCTCAAGGCCTTCAGCCTCGCCGATGCCGGCGACCGCACCTTCGAGACGTATTCCAAGGGGATGAAGCGCAAGCTGACGTTCGCCGCCGGTATCATACACCAGCCCCCGATTCTCTTTCTCGACGAGCCGACCACAGGGATCGACGTTGCCAGCGCCCGACAGGTGAGGCAGATAATCTCCGATCTCCACCGCCAGGGTATAACCATCTTCTTCACCACCCACTACATTGAGGAAGCCGAAAGGCTATGTGAGCGAATCGCCTTCATCGTTAACGGGCGGATTGTGAGGGCGGCAAGCATGGCGGAGCTCCTGCAACCCGTACAGGGCAGGAATGTGCTCATTCTCACTGTCTCGGCCTCGCCGGCAGATCTGTGTGAAGAGGTGAACGCGGCTTTCCCGACATATAAGTTCAGTTCCGCGTCCACGGGGCAGATCCGGGTCGAATCGGAAAGACCTATCAACATCACACCTCTAGCACGGCTTCTGGAAGAACGCGGCGTCCAGGTGACCGAAGCCCGCCGCCACCTGCCTTCGCTGGAGGACGTTTTCGTGGAGGTTACGGGTATTGAGGCGGATTTGATGAAGAAGGAGAAGGAGAGAGGTGGAGGACGAGGAGGAGGCAAGCAATGAAACGGTGGATTGCGTTCTGGAGCATCTTCATGAAGGATGTGCGGACCTACTATCTCAAGCCCCCCAACATCAGCTGGGGCATCATATTTCCTCTGGCGTGGACAGGGATGTTTTTTATGCGGGCTGGCCGCGGGCTGGAAAGCGTTCCCGAGCTTCTGCCCGGCATTGTAACCATCTCCATTCTCTTCGGCACCACATCGGTGCTGGCGGTAACCGTCACCTTCGAGAAGAGGCAGCGCTCTTTCGACAGGCTGCTGCTGGCTCCCATCTCTCTGGAGATCCTCATGCTGGCCAAGACCGGTGGAGCTATCGTCTTCGGGATAGTTAGCCCCTTTGTGCCCATACTCATCGCGTCGTTTCTGGCGGATCTCTCGGGAGTTGCGTGGTCTCTGATCGTGCCGGCCATTTTCCTGATCGCTATCGTGTCAACCTTTCTGGGGCTGTTCATTGCCGTCTCTGTGAGCCAGGTATTCGAAGCCCAGACATTTTCCAACTTCTTCCGCTTTCCCATGATATTCCTGTGCGGGCTTTTCTTTCCCATCATGAATCTTCCCGTGTATATCCGGCCTCTCTCGTTTGCGCTGCCGCTAACCTACGGTGTGGACATACTGCATGGTGCGGTGAATGGCGGAAACATAATGTCGTTTGCCACGGACTTCCTGGTTCTGGGGGCATTCTGCATCGCCCTGTTTGCCTTGAGCTTGCGCAATATCAACCGGAAGTGGATTGTGTAACAGGAGCTGGCTCAGGCAGGAGATGTGATTACAGGGCGGCCTCGCGCCACTCAATGACGGTGCTTGACCATATGCTACCTACGGACTTCTCCAGCACTGTCCTACGTGGCTGAGGAATATCCAGCAACATGCGGAGCGTACGATCCTCAAACCGGCGCAGGAATGGGCATTGCTTTCGCAGTGAGAGTATTGTGCCCCTTGCTCCACCATATACCAGGTAGTCGAGCGACCCGACATAGGGCTCAATATGCTCTCGGGCGTGGGTGCAGACCCGGTCCAGGAAGTACTCTACCTGCTTTTCCCTGTGGCGGGCGAACCGAGCCTGCGAAGAACCACCCTTCTTGTGACGGGCGTGCACCAGCCCTGTTCCCGTCTTGCTATCCATGAGCTCTGCACCCTTACAGATGCCGATGCTGTACGCCCCCAGCCGCACCAGGACCAGGGCGACCAGAAAGTCATGGCTGAGTAGGGAGAGCAAAGGCCCGATGTCATAGCCCTCGGAGACGAATCTCTCCGGGATGGGGAAGGGGGGCAGGACCAGGCACCTGGTCGCCTCGCCCCAGAAAAGGACTGCCCCTGTTTCCGAGCCGCCGATGGCCTCGTGCATTCCCGGCGGGATATCGTCCGGGCCGAGCAGGTCCTGCAGGGAGTCTTCAATCCCTGGCGGCGGCGTACTTGGCGGCAGATATAAGGATAGCGCGCTGCCTTCCGTGGCGGCCAGTTCGCCCAGAAAGGTGAGCATGCCCTGCCTGCTGAGGCGGAACCTCCTTGCTATGAGCATGATACTTGCGCCTCTGTCTGACCTGCAAATGCTACTACATAGTGACTACGGTGACGCCGTCGCCACCCTCGCCCTGCTCGCCGGCTCGAAAGGAAGTGACCAGCGGGTGAGATGCCAACATTTCCCTCACGATCTGTCGCACCGTGCCCGTGCCGACGCCGTGGATGATGCGGACCTGTGTCAAGTTGGCCAGAGATGCCTGGTTAAGGTAGTCCTCGAGGACCGGCTCAACACCCTCTGCCCTCTTGCCGCGCAGGTCAAGCTCGAAGGGGACCATTCGGCTGCTCAACCCCCTGACTATGCTCGCTGCTCTGCGCTGTGCGCCTCCACCTGCGGGCGCCCTCTTCTCAGCGCTGTCTAGGCTGACGGTCAGCTTGGCTCTCCCCACTCGGACTTCGAGTAGCCGGCGTTCCTCAGATACTGACAGCACCGTTGCCGGCGAGCCCACCTCTCTTAACCAGACCGTATCACCCACGGCGATCGGTCCTTCCTGGTCTTCCTGGGCACCTGTTTCTGACGGCGCCGGTGGCTGCCACGCCTCGGTCTTCAGCCGTGCCTGGATCTCTGCCAGGGCCTTCTTTGCCTGCTCGATTCTCTCCCTAGATTTCTCCTTCCGCAGCTCAGATGCGGCCTCCCGGATTTCCCTCTGCAATTCAGCGGCCTCCCGTACTACCCGGTCGCGCGTCGCCTGGATGACCTGTCGCCTCTCTTCCTCTAATCGGCGCAGCCTGCTTTCCAGTTCGGAGTTCCGTCGCTGTGCCTCATTCCTGTCGTTCTCTAGGCTGTGACGAAGGGCCTCGGCCGTCTTCTGCTCCGTCGTCAGGTCAGCAAGCAGGGTCTCGAGTTCCTGAGTTCCTGTGGAGAGCATTTCTCTGGCGCGGCTGACAATGTGTGTGGGCAGTCCCAGGCGGGATGCGGTGGCCAGAGCATTGCTGCCGCCCGGGATCCCCACCGTGAGGTGATAGGTGGGAGCCATGGTGACCGGGTTGACATCGAGAGCAGCGTTCTGCAGGCCTTCAGTTGCGTGTGCCAGTGCCTTCAATTCGGTGTAGTGAGTCGTAGCCACCGTCAGCGTCCGCTGCGACGTGAAATGAAGCAGTATGGAGCGGGCCAGAGCCGCACCCTCGCCCGGGTCGGTGTTGGTGCCCAATTCATCGAGAAGCACAAGGCTCCTTGTCGTAGCGATGTTGATGATGCGCACGATATTACCTATGTGCCAGCTAAAGGTAGATAGGGTCTGCTCAATGCTCTGCTCGTCACCGATGTCAGCGAATACACCATCGAAAAGCGGGATGTGGCTCTCGGCGCGGGCGGGGATGGGTAGGCCGGCCTGTGCCATCAGGCTCAGAAGTCCTATTGTCTTGAGCGCCACCGTCTTGCCACCGGTGTTGGGACCAGTGATGATAAGAGTGGAGAAGTCGCGGCCAATCTGGAGGGATAGGGGCACGGCCTTCCTAGTGAGGAGCGGATGCCTGGCTTCGACCAGCGTGAGCACGCCGGCCGGCTCGTCACCCTCGGCTCCGGAGCGCCTGCCGGCCGCAACCACAGCGGGTTCGGTGGCATTGCTGGCCGTGGCATATCTTGCCTTGGCCAGGGCCAGGTCGATCTCGGCGACGAGCTTTATGTTGTTTGCTATGTCGCTCTCGTGTGCCCCTGCTCCAGAACTGAGCCTGGCCAGTATCCTTTCTATCTCATGCTTCTCCTCCATGACCAGTTCACGCATCTCATTCCCCATGTCAAGGGTTGTCCACGGCTCAATGAACAGCGTGGCACCGGTGTTGGAGACGTCGTGCACGATGCCCTTTATCTCGCGCCGGCATTCTACCTTGACCGGAATCACATACCGGCCTTCCCTTTCGGTGATAATGGGCTCCTGAATTATCTTCTGTCGCCGGGGTGACCTGATTATGGCTTCCAGGCGGGCGAGCAATTGCTGGCGTACTTCCCGCAGTCTATGCCTTACCGACGCCAGCCTGGGCGAAGCACTGTCCAGCAATTCGGCTGTTGGAGTGAGACAACGTGAGATGTCCTTTCGCAGGTGGTCCAATTCGTCAATACGTCGGGCCAGACTGCTGAGCAAGGGGAGTTCATCGGAGTGGTCCATGAGCGTCCTTCGCAACTGGCCGCCCGCACTTAGCGTCTGCTGAATCTCCAGCAGGGCTTGAGGCTCGAGAACTTTGCCACGGGCGGCCAACCTCACGGCTTCGCGGATATCAAGAACATCGCCTATGGTGATGTCCGGGTTCAGGTCGAGCAGGCGGCGTGCTTCGGCTGACTGCCTAAGACGCAAGCAGACCTCTTCCTCATCGGAGAGGGGGGCAAGCTCACGGGCAAGCTGCCCGCTGGCGGAAAACGAGGTGAAGCCAGCGAGTATCTCCCTGATCTTGTTGAATTCAAGGAGTTCTAAATCCCTATCGTCCAAAATAACCATCCCGGGTCAGTCATATAAGTATCCTCACATCAGTAGTCGACTAGTATAAAGCAATCGGCCGGGTTTTGAAAAAGCCGGCCTTGCTACACGCAGGTTGGGGGGGGAATTGCTGGGTCGCCGGGCAGCGGGATTGTTGGCAGCAGCGGGTTGGTCTGGTTGTGGCGGCGCACAGACGGGATCGCCCGTGAAGTATGTCAGAAATAGGGATTTGCAGGCTGCAGGAGTATCAGCACGCTCCTGGTTGCCGCTGCCTTCTCCGTGACAGGCGCAGAAGGTGAACCGCAGCTACCGCCACCCAGACCATGACGTTGGCCACCATGATGCGCTCATATAGGCCGAACCACCTCTCGATGTTCGGCAGGAAGAACAGTCCCGGCACCATGGCCAGACCTGACACAGCGGCAACGAGCGTATAGGCAAACAGCTTTTCCCAACGAGGATCGCTCTTGAGGCTGGGTGTAAGCAGCATAAGGGAAATGGGGAACAACAGGGCGATGGTGTAGGCTGTTACCGAGTGAATCAGGCCTTGAGTAGTGCGCGTCGCACCGGCGGGATCCATAGGAAAAGCACCAATCATCAGCAACCCGAAGCCGCACAAAGCAAGCAGCCCGATACCGAGGTTGAATCCCCGTGCCCTTCCGACGTTGACGAGAAGCCCCACCACGAAGACCTCCAGCAGCAGGCCCAAAGCGAGGAAACCGATTGTCTGGAGCCAGCCTATGGGAGTTAACGCCAGACTGCTGATGGAGTCACGGGCTAAGCTGTAGTCAGGAGTCGACAGAGACGCCGCAAGGTCACCCACAAGCAACGCGATCGTTCCCGCGAGGCCTGCCACACCTGCGGCGATGCCGATGTTAATCGGTTTGGCCATGAACCGTGATCCTCATGCATAGGACGCGCTCGGGTCTGGCTGCTCACTGTATAGGGGGGGGGTGCCCGTCCCACCAGCAACTCGACCGATAATATGCTTTTTCATCGCTGCAGTCAAACGTGTCGCTGCCAACCGGACGTTTTTCTGGACTGCGCAGCAGCACCCGCAGGGTAGTCACCGATTGTGTCTGGGTAGTCCCGGTTGTCGCAATGTGTGCCGATAGCTGATGCTGTGCAGCGCGGGCACATTTGAGGTGAGTCTGAGTAACGGCCCTAGGCAAAGGCGGATGCTAGGGTGAGTACAGAGGGAGCCGTATCGAAAAGGTGCTTCCCTTTCCCACCTCGCTCTGCACTTCTATGCTTGCCCCATGGATCTCAGCGATATGCCGGCATATTGCCAGACCAATACCACTGCCTCCGTCACCGCGCGGCCGAGACCTGTCTACGCGGTAGAATCGTTCAAAGATGAAGGGTATATCTTCCGCCGGTATACCGACCCCGGTGTCTGTGATGGTCACGATGGCCATTTGGCCTTCGCGACGAGACGAGACCGAAACAGTCCCCGGGCTGGGGGTATATCTGATGGCGTTATCCACAAGGTTCATGAATAGTTCCCTCAGCCTGGCCTCGTCGCCCTTCACGACTAGATCCTGCCCTTTGTCCAGCTGAAAACTGAGCCCCTTTTCGTGGCACAGGATCTCTACATCCGTGCTCATGCTGGTGATAAGATCACCGAGGTCGACTTCAGTGAAGTTCCATTGCTCATTTCCGGCGTCGGCACGGGCGAGGGTAAGCAATCGGTCGATGAGCAATGACATATGTCTTGACTCCTGAGAGATGATCTCGAGAGAGTGCCTGTAATCGCCTGGTGGTCTTTCCTTCTGCAGGGTCAGAGTGGACTCAGCTTCAATGATAGCCAGGGGGGCACGTAGGTCGTGAGAGGCGTCGCTGGTAAACTGTTTCTGGCGTTGGAAGGCATTTTCCAATCGCCCGATCATATCGTTCAGGGTCTGTGCCAGTCTCCCCAGCTCGTCTCTGGTGGTTACGCTGATCCTTCGACTCAGATCGCCTGCTCCGATTTCCTGAGCCGTCCGGGCAATCTGGTCTACCGGCTTGAGCGCCCGGCTGGCCAGGAATATGCCTCCTCCGGCAGCTAGTGCCATGGCCACTGGGACGGCGATGATAAAGGTACGCACCAATCTAGCCAGGGCCTCGTTTATTTGCTCGGTCGAGCGAGCAATCACCAGTGTTGCCGGCTCCTGACTGGGCGGCGGTCCCGGCATGTTGAGGCTTAAGGGGACAGCCAGCAGACGTAGGCGCTCACCTTGTGGCGTCTGGATGGTGGCAAACATCCTCCTGCCTCCAATGGCTTCCGATATGAACTCGCTGTTGAGGGGGATATTCACGTCCCTGGGAGACACCTGCACCAGCTGGCTGTTTGAATAGAAGTACAGTATGATGATCTCGCCCAGTTCCTCGCGAAACTCCCCTTGCCTGATGCTGTCGAGAATAGACGGGAAGCTACGTAACTGGGTGGACCGTAATAGCAGTGCTCCGTCCAGGTTACGGTGCAGACCTCGGGCGAGGTAGAAGTACACGCCGGCACTGAGGGCAATCAGCAGCACGGCCAGCACCAACAGATACCAGATGGTGAACCGGAACTTGATGCTATGAATGAAGCTCATTGCGCTTTTAATCTGTAGCCCGCTCCTCTTACAGTCTGAATCAGGCTATCTTCCCCCTCGGCGTCTATCTTACGGCGCAGTCTGCGGATGTAGACATCTACCAGATTGGACATGCTGTCGAAATCGTAGTCCCAGGCGTGCTCCTCAATCATGGTCCGCGTGACTACTGCCTTGGGACGGCGCATGAGATATTCCAGGATGACGTACTCCTTGGTGGTCAGTTCAATAGGTCTGTGTCCTCGCCTGACCTCACGGGTGAGCGTGTTCAGGACCAAATCGCCTACTCGTATCTCTGGCGATTTGGATGTCCCTTCCCGGCGCAGCAGGGCCCGGATACGGGCAAGGAGCTCACTAAAGGCGAATGGCTTCACCAGGTAGTCATCGGCTCCCTTGTCCAGCCCTGTAACCCGGTCTTCCACAGTATCCTTCGCCGTCAGCATCAGTATGGGCGTATTGACCTTCTTGGCCCGGAGCTCCTGGCAGACCTGCATACCATCCTTGCTGGGCAGCATGATATCCAGGATGATGACATCATAGGGGTTGATCTCGGCAAGGTATTCCCCTTCCTCTCCGTCGTAGGCCAGGTCGACAGCGTAGCCTTGTTCCAGTAGACCGCGCTTGATGACAGCACAAAGCCTACGATCATCATCGACAACCAGGATTCGCATGGCCGATGCCCCGGATTAACTATATTACACCAAGATGAATATGAGATGAAACGGCGCGACCGTTTCCTGTTCACTCCCCTTTCATGTTCAGTTCATGTTGCCGTGATAAGCTTGACCTGCACCGATCGGGTAAGGAAAAAAGGAGAGAAAGGAGGGAAGATCTAGTCATAGACAAGGCGCTTCGATAGGAGATATGAATGGATTACTCAAGCCGTACAGTAATAGGAAGGAGGCGATATGCCAGCGTCGAGACGTAAGTGGTTCATTGCGGTCGCGTTACTATCTGTCATAGTGATCGGGGTAATAGCCGGGGGAGTGGTAGCCGCCGCGGACGAGTCAAGCAGCCCTGAGGAGCAGGCCCAGATAGCCGGTCCGTACCTGGTGCTGCTGGACAGGGCCTGTGCCATCTATGAGCAAGAGACGGGTGTGGCAATAGACTGTCAACAGCTCAGGGATGCTCTGGGACGGGCCCGAAGGGAGATGCGCGATGAGGCTCTACAGCGCCGTGTGCAGGGTCTGGTAGACGGCGGTGTGATCACGCAGCAAGAGGCTGATGAGTACCTCGGTTGGTGGGAATCCCGACCCGGTATTGAACTGCAGTTGCCGGGGCTGGGAGAGCGGTTTCGTCGAGGGGGCATGATGTGGGGCAGGGGTCCCGGCTCGGTGGTAGGTCCGGGTGGCATCCTTGATGCTCCGGACCAGGCAGGGGGGTGATTGTCCAGTGGGGCGGGGCCGGTGTGATGAGAGCGGTGGCATTACACCCTCTCGTCACACCGGCAGGCGGTCGTCCAGACGGGAACAGGAAGCGGGATAGTGATCAGCCCGGATGGCTATGCTGTAACCAGCAAGCATGTGGTGGCGGTTGCCGATAGGGTGACGGTAACCCCCAGTAGTGTGCAGACGATGGCTTATGCCACGCTGGAAGAATCACCGGTCTAGGTTGGAAGCGCTCTCCAAAAGGGGA
>JBKHJG010000010.1:0-47261 GCA_046538235.1 Dehalococcoidia bacterium
ATAGCAGCCCTATCAAAATGCTCAGAGGTATGTTATTATCGTAAACACGACGTGCAAAGGAGTTTGATTTGAGAGTACTACTAGTCTATCCCCAGTATCCCGACACCTTCTGGAGTTTCAAGCACGCCTTGAAATTCATCTTTAAGAAAGCCAGTTTCCCCCCGCTAGGTCTGCTGACTGTAGCCGCAATGCTTCCCGAGGAATGGGAGAAGAAGCTTGTGGATCTGAATACAACGGCCTTGACCGACAAGGACCTGAAGTGGGCCGACTATGTGTTTATCAGTTCGATGGTCGCACAGCAAGACTCGGCGCGGGAGGTTATTGATAGGTGCGTGAAGCTCGGCACAAAGATCGTAGCCGGTGGTCCCTTGTTCAGCCCCGGATATGAGGAGTTCGGGTTTGACGATATAGACCATCTAATATTCAAGGAGGCTGAGGACACGCTGCCCCTATTTCTGGAGGACCTGCACAATGGTTGTGCCAAACACATCTACTTGGCCGAAGTATGGCCCAGCATAAGGAAGACTCCTGTGCCTCTGTGGTCGCTTCTCAGCAAGAGGAAATATCAATCAATGAGCATCCAGTATTCTCGCGGCTGCCCTTTCAACTGCGAGTTCTGCGATATCGTTATACTGAATGGGCATACACCGCGAACGAAGGATAGAAGCCAGATAATAGCTGAGCTAGACGCATTGTACGATTTCGGATGGCGGGGCAGCGTATTCTTCGTCGATGACAATTTCATTGGCAATAAGCGGAAACTTAAATCGGAGATACTGCCGGCCATAATCGAATGGATGGAGGAGAGGAAACACCCCTTCTCGTTCTTCACGGAGGCATCGATAAACCTGGCCGATGATGAAGAACTGATGCGCCTCATGAGTTCCGCGGGTTTTGACATGGTGTTCGTGGGGATTGAGAGTCCCAACGAAGAGAGCTTGGTGGAGTGCAACAAGCTACCCAATAAGAACCGCGATTTGCTGGCGGCGGTCAAGAAGATACAGAACTACGGCATGCAGGTGCAGGGAGGTTTCATTGTCGGCTTTGATAGTGATCCTCCTTCCATTTTCAAGAGCCAGATCGATTTCATACAAAACAGCGGTATCGTGGCTGCCATGGTCGGCGTGCTAATGGCTCCGCCAGGGACCAGGCTATATGAACGCCTGAAGAGGGAAAACCGTCTGCTGCCAAAGGGCTCGGGCGACAACACCGATGGATCAACCAACTTCGTCCCCAGCATGGGGCTGGACATGCTGGTCAAAGGCTATAAGCAGGTTCTGGACACAATCTATGGTCCCAAGCAATACTATGAGCGCATCAAGATCTTCCTCAGGGAATATAGACCTTACAACAGGAGAAGGATCGGCATATCCCTGCTTCATCTTGTAGCCTGGCTGAGATCCGTGTGGGTCCTGGGCATCAAGGAGGGAGGAAGAATAGATTACTGGAAGCTCGTGCTCTGGACCCTGCTCAGAAAGCCAAGATCGTTTTCCTTGTCCATGACGCTTGCGGTTCAAGGATTCCATTTCCGCAAGGTGGCGAAGAAGGTACGGGTCGCTATAACCAGCGATATCCGGAAGCTGGAGCAAGTAGGAGAGCCGGCAGGCGAACAGAACTAGCGCCGGCTGGTAGTTGCTATCCGGGGTATCGGCTTGAGGCATGACTCGTCAGGCTTGTCCTGATCAATGATAGCCACCCGAGGCGGCATTCGCTCCACGGGATCGTGGCGGCATGAGGCCGGTGAGAGACTCTACAGATGTCTGTGGTTTTTCTTTCTCGTGTCTGCGCAGGCGTAGTCATGTTGCGTGTAGTCAGGACCTTCCAACTCCTTTGTGCATGATCACGTGCGAACCATGAAAGTGGTGGCAATTGTTGGCATGGCAGGAGCAGGTAAGTCAGAAGTAGCCGGGGTGTTTGAGGAGCACGGCTTCAAGAGAGTGCGGTTCGGCGACATTACGGACCAGGAGCTTGAGCGCCGGGGACTGGAGGCCAATGAGGAAAACGAGCGCCATATCAGACAACAATTGCGCAGTGAACATGGGATGGCTGCTTACGCCCAGCTGAACCTGCACCGTATCGATGACTCGCTGAACTCATCGGATGTTGTAATAGACGGGCTTTACTCCTGGGAAGAGCATGTTTTCCTCAAGGAGTACTATGGCGGGCAATTCACTACGGTTGCTATCTGGGCTTCGCCTGCGACCAGGTATGCCAGGCTTGCCCGCAGAGCAGTGAGGGCCCTAAAGCCCGAGGAAGCGGCCGGTCGCGACAGGTCCGAAATAGAGAGCATCAACAAAGGCGGGCCAATTGCTATGGCCGACTTCACCATAGTGAATGAGGGCTCTCTGGAGCAATTGAGGAAGGGGGCGGGACGGATCATATCCAGCCTGCAATGAAGACGATAATCAGGCCCGACATCGATGACTATTTCCTCAAGATAGCTTCGGTGGTGGCCGAGCGTTCCACCTGCCGCCGCCATCACGTGGGTGCTGTGGCGGTGAAGGACAAGCATATACTGGCCACGGGCTACAACGGGGCTGCCGCCGGCCTCAAGGATTGCCTTGAGCTGGGGTGCCTGAGGGATGAACTGGGCATAGAATCGGGAACCAGGCAGGAGATATGCCGTGGCATTCATGCCGAGCAAAATGTGATCGTACAGGCATCACTCCATGGCGTCAGCCTCGCAGGTTCCACCATCTACTGCACACATAGCCCTTGCATACTGTGCGCCAAGATGCTGGTCAACGCCGGGATAAAGCGCTTCGTAACCTTTGGCAGCTACAACGATGACTCCTTTGTAGACCTTTTCCGCGAAGCCGGAATAGAGTTTGAGCTGCACAGGAAACCGCCCCCTGAGATAACTCACCTGCCGTGACAAGGCCGCTTCTCTGCCCCCGCGATGGGGTGAAGGGAACGACCAGAGCGGGGCGGCTGGCAAGGACATGAGGGCCTACCGTACCTTTCCCCTGCTCAGCGAGAAGAAGATGCCGGCAAAGCAGAGGGCGGCCAGGACGATGAACGATGTTCTCATGCTCTGCTGGAAAAGCGGATAGTATTCGGGCGTAACTTGGACTCTGCCTACATATGCGGCAATCATCAGCATGGCGACTCCCATGCCCAGTACGAAGCCGATCTGTCGCATTGTTGCTACGATAGCCGACGCCACACCATAAGCCGTGTCGGGCACAGAGCTCATAACCGCGTTGGTATTGGGAGATGAGAAAAGGGCCTGCCCGAAACCCACCAGGATCAGGTTACCGATGACCAATGCCAGCGGAGTGTGCTCGTTGAGCATGGCGAAGATTACGACCCCTATCGTTGTCAGAGCCATTCCTGCTGAGGCGACTATCCTGGGTTCGATCCTGTCCGAAAGCCTACCGGCAAGCGGTGCAATGAGAGCCGAGGCAGCGGGCATTGCTATCAGCACCAGGCCGGCGCTTTCGGGCTCAAATCCCTTGACGTACTGGAGATAAAGGCTTATGAGGAAGGACACGGCCAGTATGGGGCTGTACTCAAGCAACGCTGCCAGGCTGGAGAAGGTGAAGGCCCTGCTGTTTCTGAAGAGGTTCATATCGAGGACCGGGCTCCGGATTTTCAGGCCGCGTCCAGCGAATGCCAGGAGCCCTGTCACTCCACCTACAAGTAACAATACTCCTGATCTGCCTGGCAGGAGGGTGAAACCATATATCAGGGCTAGAAGGGCCAGGCTGTAGAGCACTGAGCCGGCAGCATCGAATTTCTCTCCCTTGGCCCCGGTCCATTCTCCTCTCAGCTTCCATAGGACTAGGCCGATGATTACCAGCCCCAGAGGCACAGTGAGGAAGAAGATGCTCCTCCAGCCGAGATGCTGCGTCAGCACCCCGCCTAGAACGGGTCCCAGCGAGAGACCGGTATAGACGGCAGCCGCATTTATCCCCAGGACCTTTCCTCTCTCAGCGGCAGGAAATGCCGAGGTGAGCAAAGCTATACCGGTCCCGGCAAACATGGCCACGCCGATTCCCTGGAAGGCGCGAAAAGCTATGAGCATGGCGCCGGAGCCTGCTATGCCTGAAAGGAAAGCTGTGAGCGTGAAGATGGCCATGCCGGCGGCGAAGACTCTCTTCCTGCCGTATATGTCTGCTATTCTGCCAAAGGGGACAAGGAAAGCCGCCGAGGACAGGAGATAAGCGGTGGCAACCCAGCCTAGAGCCACGGCATCCAGTGACAGTTCCCTCCCAATTGAGGGAAGGGCGACGTTCACGGAGGAAGCCATGAAGGGAAAGAGAACGAAAGTCATAGTGGCGATGAGAAGCAGCACTCGCTTGCCGGGCCCGTCGCTCCCAGAGGCATTCATAGTCGGCCATTTTAACCCATTTGCTTAGAACCGTCCTAGTCCAGGCTGGAGTTCTTTGAGCGGCTGCTTGTTGGCCCGGGTCCCGGGTCCCCGGGACACCAGATGGCAACGAAGAGGCGCAACCCGGACGATAATTGCCGCAGGTTCAGCATCGTAGTAGACTTCTGCTTGCCCGTCGCCTCTTGCAGGAGAACGGGGGAAGATGGAGATGTTATCTACCAAGTCCGGCGCTGCCAAGCTACTCATAGGCGTAGTCGTCGGCCTGATAGCGTTCAAGGTAGTCGTTAGCTGGCTGACCGGCAGCATCAGCATACTGGCGCAGGCCTCCGACAGCCTACTGGACTTGTTTGCGGGCATACTGACGTTTTCTGCTGTTCGTATTGCAGCTAAGCCACCCGATGCAAAGCATCCCTACGGTCATGGTAAGGTAGAGGATGTAAGCGGCGTTGTGCAGGGAATCCTCATCTTTATCGCGGGCGGGCTGATAATCTATGCGGCCATAGCACGTATCATGAGAGGCACTAACATTCAACTGGCCGGTGCGGGAATAGCCGTGATGGCGGTTTCGATAGTGGCCAGCGTCTTTCTCTCCCGGCATCTGATGACTGTATCCAGAACAACCGGCTCGGTAGCACTGGAAGCGAATGCACGCAACATTGCCGCCGATGTCTATTCGGCCTCGGCAGTGCTGGCGGGGCTGGCGATAGTGCGCTTAACGGGGCTCGATATCCTTGATCCCGTGATTGCCATCGTGGTTGCCGTCTACATACTGAAAGTGGCTGTCGACACCGTGCGTAGGCCGATATCGGGACTGCTTGATGAGAAGCTGCCTTCGTCACAACAGGCAGCTATCGAAGCCAGTCTGGGGAAATACAACCGCGAGGTTGCCGGCTTCCACGCACTACGTACACGTCGGGCCGGCAGCCGCCGCTACATAGACCTGCACCTGGTGATGGCCAGGGAGATCAGCCTGGAGGAGGCCCATGAGATCTGCGACCAGGTGGAGACTGAAATACAGTGTCTGCTGGATGGTGCCAGTGTGATTGTTCACGCCGAGCCATGCGATGAGCAGTGCGTGCAGTGTTCGGCAATCTGCTCAAGACGGCGGGCCAGGTAGCTATACATGGAGAGTATTGCTCCACCTTAAGTTCGATGCCGGGATTATGGCGCCCTTCTTCGCCTTGCGCTGCTGCCGCTTGAACCAGGCCCGGCAGTCAGGGTGTTGAGCATCCCAGTTGCTGGAGCAGCCACCCGCCGCCGTAGACTATTGCAAAGCCAATCGCCAGGCAAATAAGTACCATTATCGGGCCCCTGAGGAGCAGGTTCCTTATCATAACTGCCGCAAGGCTTCAGCTCGACTGCTTCCGGCGCCTGGTGCTCTTAGTCCTCTTGGATACAGCATCCCGGTATACCCTGGCCAGGCCCTTGCCGTGCTGAGCCATCTTAGCCTTCTCCTTGGCTCGCCGCTTTTCCCTTTGTGACTGCTTGGTCTCACTGGCCAGCTGGTTCTGGTCCGGGATCTGCTCTTCTACCACTTGACCTCATATGAGCCGAGGACGAAATCGAGGTCTTCCTCAAAGGCAGTCAGCTTTTCCTGGGGAAGGCAGGCCTCGTCTACAGTGAGGAGCACCTTTGTCTCGCCCCGCGGCGACTCCAGGATGTGCACGCTGCCGCATTGGCTGCCGTGTTTCCCCTGCGTGTCCTCCGTTGTCAGTGCCAGCGTGGCACGGGATTGGGTAGCGCCGCTGGGAAGCCCATATGTCTGCGACTCAGTCTCGACAGCTATAATCCCCTGTTTGTGCAGCAAGCTCCGCACCTCATCACAGAGCATCTCGTAATTCAATCCCCTGTATGTCTTCCTTATCTGTATTGTCATCGTGTTCTCCTGGGGGGATTATAGCACTTTCTTATCTGTGGTATAATCGGAGGCCGAGATGAAGAAGGAGTTGATGGAGATCCTGGCCTGTCCCGTGTGCAAGGGGGACCTTGAGCTCAGGGTGGATAAGGAGGAGGGTGAGGAGGTAGTCACGGGCTCGCTCTATTGCTCCAGGTGCGATTACTCGTATCCTATTGTAGATACGATTCCCAATCTGCTGCCGCCCGAGCAGCAAGCCTGACTCAGGGGCTATATGCCACGCCCGTTGTAGGCGATTCCCAGACCTCTACGCTGACCAGCTTCACTGCAGTGCCGGCAAAGGAAGGCCGGAGCGCATCATATACGGTGGCAGCTATATTCTCACTGGAGGGGCCAAGCTCATCGAGAGGGGGCACGTCATTCAGGCAGGTGTGATCGAGGCGGGCCATGACCTGTCTCAGGTGTCGTTTCATGTCAGCGAAATCGTAGGCCAGGCCTGCCTTATCGAGCCCGGCGGCTTCTACACGGGCTACTACCTTAAAGCGGTGCCCGTGCAGCCTTTCACACTTACCATGATACTCGGGGAGATAGTGGGCAGCATCAAAGTGGTCTTCCACGAATAGTTGGTACATCGAACCCTCCTCTGTATTTGCGGACTCCGTTCTGTCCTTGCACGTCATTGGCCAATCGGGCGACGCTCTTGCCGCAAATGGGATGGACCAGGTTCGGGGCGATCTCAGCCAATGGAATAAGAACGAAGGCCCGTTCTTTCATGCGGGGGTGGGGTATAGTCAAGGTTTGCGTCTCCATAGTCAGGTCGTCATAGAAAAGGATGTCTATATCTATAGGACGAGGCGAGTTTACAGGACCTCCGGGCGCTCTGTCCATCTTGGCCTCGATGTCTTTGGCGAGACGCAGAAGCTCTTCGGGAGGCAGACCGGTGGCAATGCGACAGACCATGTTGAGGAAAAACGGCTGCTTCTTGCCCCGATATAGAGTGGGGACCGGCTCCGTCTCATAGACGGATGACACGTCCTCAAGATCTGCTTCTGCCGAGAGCAGTGCCAGAGCACGGCACAGGTTCTCTTCCCGGTCTCCCAGGTTTGAGCCCAGGCAAAGATAGGCAATAGGCAATAGCGTCACACACCTCTCACAATGGCATCGCTCATCCTGCACACGCGCACCATCTCCTTGACATCGTGCACCCGGACTATATCTGTGTCCTTGGCGATGCCGATGGCTATGGTAGCAGCCGTTCCTTCCAGCCGGGGATCGACAGGCGCAACAAATGCCACCTCGCCTGCCCTTTGTTCGGGGGTTAGGTCGAGAACCCAGCCTATGAACGACTTGCGTGACGTACCCAGAAGGATGGGCCTGCCCAGGGCCTGGAGTTCGTCAAGGTGCCTCAGAATCTCCAGGTTCTGCTCCTGCGTCTTGCCGAAGCCTATGCCCGGGTCGATGATGATGTTCTCCCGGGGCACCCCCTTGCCCGCCGCCTGCTCGATGGCCCTTTCCAGGTCGGCGATAACCGCGGAGATTATGTCGCGACAGGGGGAGCCACGCTGATTGCTCATCACGACGAGGGGCGCACCTGTTAGGGCCGCTAACTCGGCCAGCTTCGGTTCCCGCTTCAGTCCCCATACATCGTTTATCATGCTGGCTCCGGCCGCCAAGGCTTGCTGCGCTACTTCAAGCTTATATGTATCCACGCTTAGCGGCACCGATATCTCCCGGGAGAGCCTTTCCACCACCGGAATCACCCGCCGCAGCTCTTCGTCAGCTGAGATCGGGCTTGAGTCGGGGCGGGTAGACTCACCACCGATGTCGATTATGTCTGCTCCTTCGGAGGCTAATCCCCTGCCTCTGGCTACGGCTCCTTCAAAATCTGCCAGTCCATCGCCGGAGAAGGAGTCCGGCGAAACGTTAAGCACGCCCATGACGTAGGTCCGCTCGCCCCAGTGAAAGATGCTTCCGCCGCACCTGGTGGGGCCTGGCCTGTAAGGTGGATAGTCAGGCATGCCACTGATTATAGCAGAAGAGGGGAACCCAGAATCCTGAGGCAAAAGACCGCCGGTACCCGGATTGATCTCCCAGCTTGGCGCGAGGATGGTAGATCAGGCCCTTTGACTTGCCGGGCAAGACGGGCTACCATAGGATCTGCGATGTGGCAGGTCATAGGGCAAGACAGAATCCTATCTCTGCTGGCTTACAGCCTTAAGACCGGCGCTATATCTCACGCCTACCTTCTGGTAGGGCCCCGGCGTGTGGGCAAGGCTACTTTAGCTGTCAATTTCGCTCAAGCCCTGAACTGCGATGGATCCGAGCCCCCCTGCGGCCAATGCCGCTCCTGTCAGCGAATCTTGGAGGGCAAATGCGCTGATGTTGCGCATCTCGGCCTGGATTCTAGGACGGAGATCGGCATCGACGATATCAGAGGACTGCAACGCCTGGCCAGCCTGCCACCATACGAGGGCAAGTATAAGGTGTTTATCATTGATGACGCTGAATATCTATCCACCGAGGCGAGCAATTCCCTGCTCAAGATACTGGAGGAGCCGCCGCCGGGGGTAGTCTGGCTGTTGTTGGCCGCTGAGGAGGAGCGTCTCTTGCCTACAGTCGTCTCACGTTGTCAGCGGCTGGATGTGAAGCCGGTGCGGTCAGAGCGAGTACAAGAGATGCTGGTTAACCATTACGGCGTTGATGTCGGCAAAGCGACGCTATTGACCCGGTTGTGCCATGGTTGCCCGGGCTGGGCGCTATCGGCCCTGGCAAACGACGATGTGCTGGAGCAGCGGTCCCAGAGGATAGCCAGGGTGATTTCGCTGTTAACTGCCAGTCTGGAGCAGAGGTTTGCCTATGCCCAGGAGGCGGCCGGACAGTTCAGCCGGAAGCGCAGCGACGGGCGAGAAGTATTGGATATCTGGCTTGACTGGTGGCACGATCTGATGCTGGTAAAGGGTGGCTGCAAGGATGCAGTCACCAATGCCGACTATGAGACAGCCCTTCAGGAGCAGGTCGGGCGATTGAGTCTAGACGAGATTGAAGGGTTTCTTGCTGACCTCTGCTTGCTACAAGAGGAGATCGACAGGAACGTCAACCCCCGTCTGGCATGGGAATGGCTGATGCTCAGTTTGCCGAGAAAGGGACCGGGTGCTGAATACTGAGCGGCTGCGGACGGGGATTTGGCATATAATGTGTGACGATGGCCAACATAATAGGAGTTAAGTTCCGTCCCAGAGGTAGGCTTGTCTACTGTGATGCCGATGACATGCCTGTACAGGTTAACGACTATGTAGTGGTGGATACTGCCGACGGGCTAGAAGTTGCTAAGGTAGTTGCGCTCGAAGTCCCGCCTCAGCCCGGCGAACAGCTGACGATGATAGGTCAGGCCCGGACAGAGGACCTGGAGAGAGCCCGGCAAGCCCTGGAGAAAGAAGCCCTGACCAGGTGCAAGGAGATGGCAGCCCAACTCGGCCTGGAGATGAAGCCTCTGGCGGTTCGCCATGATCCTGACGGCCAGCAACTGGCCATATTCTTCAGCGCTCAGGAGAGAGTGGACTTCCGGGGCTTGATCCGCAAATTGAGCAATGCTCTGGAAATGCGGGTGCAGCTGAGGCAGGTGGGGGCCAGGGATGAGGCCAAGCTTCTGGGGGGCATTGGCAGATGCGGCTATCCTTTGTGCTGCCAGAATTTCCTCACGGGCTTTGCGCCCGTATCTATCAAGATGGCTAAGGAGCAGAACCTGCCCTTGAACCCAATGAAGATATCGGGCATCTGTGGCAGGCTCTTTTGCTGCCTGGCCTATGAGAGCAAGGACTATGCGGCTGTGAAAAAGAAGATGCCCCGGCCGAATCAGGAGGTCATGACACGCTGGGGTAAGGGCAAGGTGATAGGCACCAACTTACTGAAGGAGACGGTAACGGTGCACCTGGATGGCGACGTTATCAGAGAAGTAGCTCTCGATGACCTAGTTCAATAAGGGTAGGTATTTCTGCCATTCAATGTGGTTATTGAGGAGGTGGTGGGGGACGTAGAAGCCATCACTACGCGGAGCACGCGGCTGACGCAACAGGCTCATCCTTGCCTCCTCCGGGCTGCGGCCGCCCTTACGTCGATTGCAGGGAATGCAGGCGCTGACTACGTTCTCCCAGGTATGCTGTCCGCCCCATCGCCGCGGAATAACGTGGTCCAGAGTAAGGTCCTTCGTCTGCCGGCCGCAATACTGGCATGTATAATGGTCACGGCTGAAGACCTCGAACCTGCTCAGCTTCCTCTGATGGCGAGGACGGCTAACCATATACACGAGTCGGATTACTGAAGGTATCTGAAATGCGCGGTCAACGGAGTGGAGCTCACCCCTGCTGTTCTCCAGTACCTCGGCCTTGCCTCGAAACACCAGTACCACGGCCCGACGCGTGCGACAGAGGTTAAGCGGCTCGTAACCCTGATTGAGTACCAGAACTGGAGTGTCTATCATAGCTATAACCTGGTTACTATGTCCGCCCTAAAGACTGGCCTCGGTCCTCCTTCCGGGAACCGGGACGCCCAACGAAGACCAGGTCCTGGGTTTCCGGACGAGGAACTCTATCAGGGCGGCTAGCTAGCTATTTTAGCAAGGCTTTCCTGCCCGTGCAATAACAGCGGCCGGGTGGCCTGGCACTACCACCGTCGGAGGCTGGGCATGGGATCGCACCCAGGAAGACTAGAAGCTGGCAGCGGCGGAGGGCGCTGGCTATTTCCCGCAGCAGTGTTTGTATTTCTTGCCGGAGCCGCAGGGACAGGGGTCATTACGACCGACCCTCTTGCCGGCCATCACCGCTTCCTTCTTGGGCGCAGTTTCTCTCTTGATGCCTACGCGGTATATGCTGCGGGTGACATCGTGCTGAATGCCGGCCAGGAGGGCTTCAAACAGTGCGTGGCCCTCCCTCTTGTACACCGTCAGCGGCTGTTCCTGCCCTATAGACCGCAGCCCTATGCCCTGACGCATATGGTCCATGGCAGTAAGGTGCTCCATCCACAGGCGATCAATGACCCGCAGCATAACCAGCCTCTCCGCCAGTCGCATATCCTCAGGGCCCAGCTCCTGCTCTCGCTGGTCGTAGAGCTCAATGGCATATTGGGTCAGCCTTTCTGCGATCTGACTGTCACTGAGTTCCGAGAGTCCATCGCTCCTCAGCTGGGGAGGTAAGGGGAAGATGGCTGATACATCTTCCAGCAGGGCGGGTAGACCCGATTGTTCTTCCTCGCCCTCGTAGCTGGCACTGGCCATATTCCTGTCTACCAGGCTCTGGATTTCGTCCTGCACCATAGATAGTATGTTCGCCTTGAGGTCGGCGCCGGTAAGGATTTTTCGACGCTCGGCATAGATCACCTCGCGGTGCTTGTTGATTACATCGTCATATTCCACGAGGTGCTTACGGATGTTGAAGTGGTAGCCTTCGGTCTGGACCTGGGAATTGGTCATAGCTTTATTCACTATGGGATGCTCAATGGGGGTATTCTCGTCCATGCCCGCCCACTGCATAAGCCCCTTGACACGGTCGCCGCCGAAACGGTGCACGATCTCGTCCTCCAGGGAGGCATAGAAACGAGAACTGCCGGGGTCTCCCTGTCTTCCTGCCCTTCCCCTTAGCTGATTGTCAATACGTCTGGCCTCGTGATGCTCCGTGCCTATGATATGAAGCCCGCCCAGCCCAATCACCTTTTCATGTTCTTCGTGCCATTCCGCTTCATCGCGTCCCTCCGGATTGCCACCCAGTATGATATCCACGCCCCGCCCGGCCATGTTTGTGGCTACAGTTACCGCTGCCATACGCCCGGCCTCAGCGATTATGCCTGCCTCTTTTTCGTGGTGCTTGGCATTGAGCACTTGATGGGGTATGCCATTTCTCCTCAGAAGGTCGGAAAGATACTCCGATTTCTCAATGGAAGTCGTGCCGATGAGCACGGGCCTCCCCTGGCCGTGCAGCTGCTTGACCTCCCTGGCCACGGCGGCAAACTTGGCCTTCTCGTCTTTGTAAATCTGGTCGGGATGTTCGGCGCGGATCAGGGGCCTGTTTGTAGGTACGACCACCACTTCCAGGTTGTAGATCTTGTGAAACTCCTCGGCTTCCGTGATTGCGGTGCCGGTCATGCCGGCCAGTTTCTGATACATACGGAAGTAGTTCTGGAAGGTGATGGTAGCCAGGGTAACTGATTCTCGCTGAATCTTCACCCTCTCTTTGGCCTCGATGGCCTGGTGCAGTCCTTCAGAATACCGCCTGCCGAACATCAATCTGCCCGTGAATTCATCCACGATGATGACCTGTCCATCTTTAACCACGTAGTCTTTATCCCTTTTGAACAGGGCATGGGCCTTGAGGGCGCTCTCCAGATATTGAGTGAGGAAGTAGTTGGATGGGTCATAGAGGTCAGGCCCCTTAAGGAGTCCTTCCCTCTTCAGCATCCTCTCTACCTTGGTCATGCCGGTCTCGGTAAGATGGGTGGCACGCGTGCGTGCATCAATGGAGTAGTCCTCGTCCTTCCTAAGCTGGGAGACCAGACGCGCAAAGGTGTAGTATCTTTGCGTTGCTTCCTCGGCGGCACCACTGATGATCAGGGGCGTGCGGGCCTCGTCGATAAGGATGTTGTCAACCTCGTCGACGATGGCATAGTTCAAGGGACGCTGTACACATTGCGACAAGTCCCAGACCATGTTGTCTCTAAGATAGTCGAAGCCGAACTCGTTGTTGGTGCCGTAAGTTATGTCTGCTTCGTAGGCCTGGCGGCGGGTGACAGGGCGCAGGAACCTCCACTTCTGGTCTTCGGCCTCGTAGTCAGGGTCGTAGATGTAGGAAGGAGCCTGCTGCCCGGCCGTCTGCTGGGCACTGATACAGGCCACGCTTACACCCAGGGCCCGGTAGATAGGACCCATCCAGTGGCAGTCGCGCTTGGCCAGATAATCGTTGACGGTTACCAGATGACAGCCCTGTCCCGTGAGGCTGTTGAGGTACAGGGGCAAGGTAGCTACCAGGGTCTTGCCCTCACCGGTCTTCATCTCCGCTATCTTCCCCTGGTGCAGGACGATTCCACCGATTAGCTGGACATCGAAGTGCCGCTGTCCGATGGTGCGCTTGGCCGCTTCTCTAACGGTGGCGAAAGCCTCTGGCAGAACATCATCCAGGCTCTGGCCATCGGCCAGCCGGGCTCTGAATGCATCAGTCTTGGCCCGCAGTTCATCGTCGGTTAGCTTTTCAAACTCGGGCTCCAACGAGTTTATACGAGACACCGGGGGCTCCAGGCGCTTCAGTTCTTTCTCGTTGGAATCAACCAGGTTGCTGAGCCACTTAAACATCGGTCTACCAACTATTGATTTTTGATTTCAAGCTCCGGCTGGGTGGAGAACCCGAATTCCCTGAACCCAGAGGTTACCTGGCGCCGGGCACCGAAGTTGCTTGTCTTGACACTTTTCAGCGTTTTTTCGGGATCGTCGTTGCCACCCCTCTTGGTGCTGGGCCCAGCGGCTATTCGAACATCGCCCCCACAGACAGGCCGGTGTGAATGCGATGGATTGCCTCACCGATAAGAGAAGCCACAGGCAGGACCGTGATCTTGTCGAGCTTCTTATCGTCAGGAACGGGTATGGTATCGGTCACGACTACCTCCCGCACCGGGCTGGTGGCTATCCTCTGGATAGCGGAACCGGAGAAAACAGGATGAGTGCAGCAGGCATATACCTCGCTAACGCCATGCTCCAGAAGAGCGTTGACCACCCCGACCAGGGAACCGGCAGTATCGATTTCATCATCAATGGTCAGCGCGCGCATTCCGTCAACCTCTCCAATCACGTTCAGCGTCTCAGTTGCGTCGACATTTCCCAGGCGCCTCTTTTCAATGATAGCCAGGGGGGCTCCAAGCTTGGTGGCCATATCGCGGGCTACCTTGGAAATGCCAATATCGGTGGCAACCACTACCAGGTTCTCCAGGGCCTTTTCCCTGAAATGCTGGGCCAGGATGGACCGGGCAGTGAGTTCATCCACCGGTATGGTGAAGAATCCCTGAATCTGAGGGGCGTGGAGGTCAATGGTGAGCAATCTGTTGGCTCCAGCGGTAGTAATCAAGTCGGCAAGCAGGCGAGCAGTGATGGGCACCCGGGGCTGGTCCTTCTTGTCAGTACGGCCATAGCCGTAGTAGGGGACGACGGCGGTAATTCGCCCCGCTGAAGCCCGGCGGAAGGCATCGAGCATAATGAGTAGCTCCACCAGGCTTTTGCTGACCGGCGAGCAAATAGGCTGAATGAGGAAGACGTCCCGTTCCCGGACATTCTCCAGAATGTGCACGAAGATGTTCTCATTGCTGAACTCAAAGACCTCGGCCTCCCCCCGCGGTATGCTCAGGTACTCACATACAGCTCGCGCCAGGGCAGGATGCGCCGTGCCGCTGAATACTTTCAGTTCGTCCATATGATCTACCGACTGTCTGAGTCTCAGCCGGATTATAGCATGAAATCGTAGCAGTTTCCCGGTAAGGGGATGGCGGCGGCAAGCTGTAGAGTCGGGCGATGAAGTGGTGTGTCAGGCCAGCCCTGGAACCAGGAACCCCCGCGACATGTCCCTCACTTCCCGGCGGACCTGTTCCTGTATATCCCCGTCTCCTGGAGCGGAAATGACCCTGGCCATGAGAGCCGCGATGCGCTTCATCTCCGCTGCGCCAAACCCTCTGGTGGTCACCGCCGGCGTGCCCAACCTGATACCGCTGGCAACCGCTGCCGGCTTGGGATCAAAAGGAATCGTGTTTCTGTTTACCGTGATGCCTGCTGCCTGCAGGGCCTCCTCGGCATCCTTGCCAGTTATCCCCTGGGGGGAGAGATCGATGAGTACAATGTGGTTATCTGTGCCTCCGGAGACAACACGCATCCCGTATCTCTGGAGTTCGGAAGCGAGAGCCCGGGCGTTGTGGAGCACCGACCTCTGGTAATCGACAAACGCCGGCTCCATGGCCTCACCGAAGCAGACGGCCTTGGCGGCAATGGTGTGCATGCAGGGGCCACCCTGCATCCCGGGAAAAACCGCGGCATCGATGGCAGAAGCCAGGTCTTCATCACATAAGATCAATCCTCCCCTTGGTCCCCGTAAGCTCTTATGGGTGGTGGCAGTACTGACCTGAGCATGGGGCACGGGCGAAGGATGAAGTCCAGCCGCCACTATCCCCGCTATGTGAGCCATGTCGGCCAGCAGCCTGGCACCTACCTGATCAGCTATATGGCGAAACCTCTCAAAATCCACGATGCGGGAGTAACTGCTCGCTCCAGCCACGATCAACGCAGGCCTGTGTTCCTTAGCTAGGTTCTCGACTTCATCATAGTCGAGCATCTCGTTCTTGGGATCGACGCCGTAGGGCACAAACCTGTACCATCTCCCGGAGAAATTGACCTCAGCGCCGTGCGTGAGATGCCCGCCATGGCTGAGCCGCATCCCCATCACGGTGTCTCCGTGCTTGACAAGGGTTGAATAGGCTGCCATGTTGGCCTGACTGCCGCTATGAGCCTGTACATTGGCATGCTGTGCCTTGAAGAGTTTCCGGGCCCTGTCCACAGCCAGGGTCTCGATCTGGTCTATATGGACGCAACCGCTGTAATAGCGGCGCCCGGGGTATCCCTCGGCATATTTGTCGCTTAGCACCGAGCCCTGGGCCTCAAGCACCTCCCGGCTGGCGTGGTTCTCAGAGGCAATGAGATTTATGGTGCTCGCCTGTCTGTCTGCTTCCAGGCTCAGGATTTGAGCGACTTCGCTGTCATGTTGCGTGAGAGAGGATGCCTTCTGTGTGTTCACATTCGCGCAGTAATAGTAATCAATATTCCGTTGTGGGTCAACAACGGTCTGCAGCGGGAGTGGTGTATGCCGGGGATGCTGTCGTGCTTATTCTGTTCGGTTCTGGGCGCGCTTTGCCTCCGGCCCATGTGCGTCGCCTCTATTCGACTGACAATCGGGGCTGGCGCAAGAAAAGCATCAGCACAGCAGCCAGGAGCGTAGCCACGATGAACGCAATGAAGGCTGAAGCGTAACTTCCAATCTTGTCGAATATGTAACCTGTGATGTATGGACCAGCGCCCCAGCCCAGTGTCTCAAATGCCCACAGCCCGCCATAGATGGAAGCGAAAGACTCCAGGCCAAAATACTCTCTTATCACTAACGGTTCCAGCACGAATAGTCCGCCCATGGCCAGGCCAAAGATGCCTATGAAGGCCGGGGTACCGGCTCGTGCTGCCGGGGAAATGAGCATCAGCAGTCCGCCTGCCTGCAGCATGAAGCACAGGATGGCCACGTATTTCACGCTTATTCTGTCGGCCAGATAGCCCGTGGTTACCCTTCCCAGAATACTGACGCCGACTGCGATACCGAGGATACTTGAGGCCACCTGGTTGCTGAACCCTCTTCCCACGAAGAATGGCACAGCGTGGGCGATCACCGAAGAGGTGCCCGTGAAGACCATGGAAAACGCCACCACGAGAAGCCAGAAGGCTGGTGTATGCAACGCCCTGGACAGAGTCCATCCCTGTGTCCCGATGCTGACCTGGGACAGAGGCACGCTCCGGGGGGCCTGGGGTGTGCCCTGGCCGCCATCGGGCAGCGCCCCGATGTCGCGCGGGCTGTTCCTTACTATCAGAGCTATGAGTGGGACGAGGACGACGCATATCATGATGCCGAGAATATGGTATGTCCACTGCCAGCCCAGCAGCGATATAAGATGGGCCGATAACGGCAGCATGATCGTGCCCCCCAGGCCGAGCCCAGCTACGGATATCCCTGTGGCCAGGCCTCTCCTCTTCTCGAACCATCGGGATACCAGGGTTAGCACAGGGATGTGCAGAATCGCCATCTGCCCGACAGCCACGACAAAATACATGGTGTAGAAATAGTAGATAGAGGATGTGAAGCCAAGGCAGGCAAAGGAGAGGCCCATGAGAAGGGATCCCAGGATCATTATCCTCTTGGCTCCGTATCTATCGACCCATATCCCGAATAGGGGGCCGGCAAGGCCTATCAGCCCCATGATGGACATGCTCAGCGAGATCTGAGCTCTGCTCCATTGAAACTCGTCCACCAGCGGAGTGAAGAAAGCCCCAAAGGTGTAATAGCCTATCCCTCCAGCCAACAGCAATGTGATGGCCGAGACGGCTACTATCCACCATCCATAGAAGGGTCTGAACGTTCTAGGCATAGAGCTTGCGGCACCTGCTGCGTAAGGACCTGCATCCGAGCACCGTCAGTAGTGGCCATGAAGGACAGAGGCTGATCTTAGGTAACATGTCATAGGCGTGGCATCTAGCCGGGGTTTCCTCCTGCGATGCCCGTTGATACTATACGCACCTGTGGAGGAGTTAGCAACAGCCCAAATTGACAGAACGTGCTCATAGTGCTAAATTTAGTCATTTAGCAGTCAAAGGGAAAGAGTGCTAAATGGCTGTGAAGGAAAGGCGCGAGGCCGTTCTGAGGGCGATAGTCGAGGACTATATTGCCCGTGCGGTACCGGTAGCTTCAAGTGCTATCGTGGAGAAGCATGGCTTGAGGGTGAGCCCTGCTACCATCCGCAATGATACAGCATACCTGGAGCAAGAGGGGTACGTTGTCCGTCCTCACCATTCAGCCGGAAGCGTACCTACGGATAAGGCCTACCGTTACTATGTGGAGTTGATAGGGCAACACATTGAGCTTCCCTATGCCGAGCGGTATCTCATCCAGCGAATACTGGAGGAAGCAGAGGAAGAGCTGGAGCAATGGCTGAGGACGGTGGCAGCATATCTGGCGAGCCTTGTTCACAATCTGGTAGTGATAACTTCGCCCAAGGCCGCTTGCTGCCGCCTCAAGCATCTGGATCTAGTAGCCCTGCAGGACTTCATGGCCTTGCTGATCGTGGTCTTATACGAAGCAAGGATAAGGCGGCAAGTCCTATCCTTCAGCAGCATGGTCAGCCAGGATGAGCTAACGAGACTGGCCAACAAGCTTACCTCCCTTTATGCCGGCATGACCGGCAATGAGATCCTGGCTGAGCAGGAGGGGCTTTCTTCTGAAGAACGGCAGATATCGGAGTGCCTGGTGGAGGTGATAGCTGCCGAAGAGAGGGTCGAGCATGGTGAGCCGTATGTGGAGGGTCTTCGTTTGCTGCTGAGTCAGCCGGAACTTGCCAGCAGTTCCAGAATGCTCAAGATACTGGAAGTGCTCGAGGGTGAGGATTGGCTCCGGGCTATATTCAGCCAGGAACTCAGCAGGGGAGGGCTGAAGGTAGTCATCGGTGGAGAGAACCCTGAGCCGGCGCTGCAGGAGCTGAGCCTAATAACCAGCCCCTACGGGGTACCGGAGAAGGCCAGCGGGGTTGTCGGCGTAATCGGTCCCAAGCGGATGGACTACGCCAGGGCCATCTCCTCGCTTAACTGCCTTACAGCATTGCTGAGCAACTCGGTGGCTGAATACGTGTAAAGGAGGTGCAACGTTGGCTGAGAGCGACGAGGTAGTTGATGCAGATATTGAGGAGGTTGATGACATCGAAGCGCTGCAGCGAGCGCTGACCGAGGAGAAGGAGAGGGCAGACAGATATCTGGCCAGCTGGCAGAGGTGCCAGGCTGACCTTGCCAACTATAAGAAGCGTGTTGAGCAGGAGAAGGCGGATATAGTAGAGTGTGCCAATAGCGCGCTTATCTGCAACATACTGCCTATTGTGGATGACCTGGAGCGAGCTCTTGCCTCAGTACCGTCTGACTTGGAAGAGTCAGACTGGACTGAAGGTATCAGGCTCATCTATAATAAACTCAAGGCAACGCTGGAGGCCCAGGGCCTGGCCGAGATTAAAGCCAGGGGAGAGGCCTTCGACCCTCGCCTGCATGAGGCGGTAATGCAGCAGGAAGGGGAGGAGGGGTTGGTGGTCGAGGAAACACAGAAAGGCTACAAGTTCAAGGAAAGGGTGGTTCGCCCCAGCCTGGTGATAGTCGGTAAGGACCAACGAAAGGGGCAAGCAGGGGAAACAACCAACAAGGAGAAGCAGAAATGGGAAGAGCTATAGGAATCGACTTAGGGACTACGTTAAGCGCGGTCGCAGTGATAGAAGGGGGAGACCCTAAGATCATACCGAGCGCCGAGGGCGGCAATTTGGTTCCTTCGATGGTGGCCATCGGCAAGAATGGTGAAAGACTGGTGGGGGAGTTGGCGAAGCGGCAGGCAATAGTCAATCCTGAGAATACCATTTTCAGCATCAAGCGTCTTATCGGGCGCAAGTTCAAGGATGCCATCGTGCAGAATGATATAGAGCGCCTGCCGTACAAAATCACAGGGGCATCTAATGGCGATTGCCGTGTGGTAATGGGTGGTAAGGAGTACAGCCCCCAGGAAATATCAGCCATGATATTGCAGAAGCTGAGGGCCGATGCTGAGGCTTATCTTGGAGAGAAGGTCACCGACGTTGTCATTACCGTACCGGCCTATTTCAACGATAGCCAGAGGAACGCCACCAAGGATGCCGGCACCATAGCCGGGCTTAATGTCCTGCGCATTATCAATGAACCTACGGCATCGTCACTGGCTTACGGAATGGACAAGACACAGGATCAGACCATTGCCGTCTACGACCTGGGCGGTGGGACCTTCGATATTTCCATTCTTGACATAGGTGAGGGCACATTTCAGGTCAAGTCGACGAATGGCGATACCCACCTTGGCGGTGATGACATTGATCAGAGAGTTATGGACTGGGTGTGTGACGAATTCAAGAAGGAGCAGGGCATCGATCTGAGGCAGGATAAGATGGCATTGCAGAGGTTGAAGGACGCTGCTGAGAAGGCGAAGAAGGAACTATCTACAGTGGGGCAGACGGAGATAAGCCTGCCCTTCATTACTGCCGATGCCAGCGGTCCCAAGCATCTGAGCATGACATTGACCCGATCCAAGCTAGAACAACTGTCTGCTGACTTGATAGAAAGGACTGTCCCTCCTTGTCGTCAGGCCCTGAGCGATGCCGGGCTCACGGCAAGCCAGATCAACAATGTGATCCTGGTCGGCGGCCAGACAAGGATGCCCAAAGTCCAGGATACGATAAAGCAGTTCTTCGGGCGGGAGCCCGTCAAGGGAGTCAATCCCGATGAGGCAGTGGCTCTGGGAGCTGCCATTCAGGCCGGAGTGCTTAAGGGCGAGGTAGGAGAGGTCCTCCTGCTGGATGTTACGCCGCTCACTCTGGGAATAGAAACACTGGGGGGTGTAGCTACACCACTGATTCCCCGCAATACCACGATACCCACTTCAAAGAGCCAGATTTTCAGCACTGCTAGCGACAGCCAGCCCAGCGTAGAGATCCACGTTCTTCAAGGAGAACGCCCTATGGCTGCTGATAACAGAACGCTGGGACGGTTTATGCTGGATGGGATTCTGCCCGCGCCGCGAGGTGTGCCGCAGATTGAGGTGACTTTTGACATAGATGCCAATGGCATTCTTAATGTTAGCGCCCGCGATAAGGGCACGGGTAAGGAACAGAAGATCACCATCACGGCCTCAAGCGGGCTGAGCAAGGAGGAGGTAGAGAAGATGAGGCGAGAGGCTGAGCAACATGCTGCTGAGGACGCCAGGCGGAAGGAGGAAGTGGAGGTGCGCAATTCTGCGGACAGCCTGGCCTACACCGCGGAGAAGACCCTCCGCGACTATGGGGACAAGATACCCGCCGATGTTAGGCAGGAAATAGATGGCAAAATCGCCGCTGTGAAGTCAGCCCTGCAGGGACAGGATATCGACTCCATGCGTAATGCTACTCAGGAGCTATCGCAGGCGATGCAGAAGGTCGGGGCAACGGTCTACGAGCAGCCTAGCCAGCCGCCGCCTGGTGAAGAGGGTACCGGTGAGCAAGGACCGGGTGGTGGAGAAGAAGGCACCGTGGAAGGGGAGTTCCGCGAGGTCTAGACCATAAGTCCTGCACCCCAATTCCTGGGTATTGGGAACCCACAAGCACATTTCTTTCAAGGAGCGTGATGACAGTGTCTCAGGCGGAGCAGCTTGCCATAGCATCCAGTACCATTCGACTTATCAGGGTGAGCAGGAGGGCCGGGTGCGAGACTTTGCAAGCTCCGACTGAACGTGTGGGCATATGAGGCATACAGGCAGCATCCGGGAGAAGCAGGAAGCGTCAGCCGGATAAATCGATTAGCTGTAAACCATAGGGAGGTAAGAAGTGACAGAAACTGCTGAGCTTTACGAACGACTGAAGAAAGAGAAGGCAGACCTGCTGGAGAGGCTGGAACACTCCAGAGTGCTCGGTCAGCCGTCGGCAGAGAGGAAGGAAGGCAGTCCCTTTGGCAAGAGGGAGGAAGGGGCCGACGACGCTTCGGAACTGGAGAAGAGGCTTGTTCTGGAACAGAGGCTGAGAGAATCTCTCAGTGACGTCGAGCATGCCCTGGAGAAGTATGAGGCAGGCACCTATGGGTTGTGCGATTCCTGCGGCAAACCGATAGAGCCAGCCCGTCTTGAAGCCATGCCTCAGGCGACCTTATGTTTGAGCTGCAAGGAAAAGCGGTCAAAGGATGCAAAAGGAGCCAGATAATGAGTCTCCAGGTGAACTGGAGACGGGCCAAAGCGGCAGACTCGGCGGATGGAGATAAGACAGAGACTTCTCAATTCAGCTATAGACGCCAGTTAAGGTTGCTTCTTGTTGTCGCTGGCCTGGTGGTTCTCTTTGACCAGCTGAGCAAGCTCTGGATCAACGCCAACCGACCCGATATGGAACTTCTGCCGGGTTTTCTGGACCTGGTCTACGTTACCAATCACGGTGCCGCCTTTGGGCTGCTTGTCGGCCATACCGAGCTTCTCATCGCTCTTGGCATGGCTGGTTCGGCAGCTATCCTGGTCTTCTTTCACTATTTCCGTCCGGTCAGCCCCCTGGGCGGAGTTTCGTTTGCCTTAGTCCTGGGTGGGGCTGTGGGTAATTTGATAGATCGCATCCGTCTTGGCTATGTAATAGACTTCATCAGTTTCCAGCCGCTTCCCTGGCCCCCTTTCAATATCGCTGACGCAGCTATAACTGTCGGTATCTTGGCTCTCATCTATTACTTCTACAGATCGGGGGCATTTGGCAAGAGGCATGGACGCAGAACGAGGCCGGAAGCTTAGGGCATTTGAACTCAGTTCACCTGCTCCCGGCGTACGTCTTGACAGGTATCTAACGCAGGTTCTTCCACAGTTCTCTCGAGCATATCTGCAGAGGGCAATCGAGCAGGGCCACGTTCTGGTCAACGGACAAAGGGAGAAAGCCAGTTATAGATTGGACAGGGCGGACAAGATAACGGTCGAGCTCCTTCCCCAAACAGTCCGTCCTCAAGCTGAACCAATCCCTTTGGCCATAGTCTATGAGGACGAGGACATACTGGTTATAGACAAGCCCGCTGGGTTAACGGTACACCCCGCCCCAGCCCACGTTAGTCATACCCTGGTCAACGCCGTCCTGGCTCACTGCCCCGAACTGGCCATGGAAGGCGATGCGTTACGGCCGGGCATAATTCACAGGCTGGATAAGGACACGTCAGGGCTAATAGTTGTAGCCAAGAACGACGTTGCTCGGCGATATGTATCCGCGCAGTTCAAGAACCGCGCGGTCAACAAGGCATATCTTGTTCTTGTCAGAGGAAGGCTATCCCCGGAACAGGGGATAATCGAAGCATCTATTGGGCGAGACCCCCGCAGCAGGTGGAGGATGGCAATAGCGGAAGAAGGGAAAGAGGCTACAACACGATATCGGGTTCGCGAATACCTGGGTGGTTACACCCTGGTCGAGGTCGCGCCCGTAACGGGCCGCACCCATCAGATCAGGGTACATCTGTCAGCCATTGGCTACCCGGTAGTCGGTGACCCCGTGTACGGCACGAGGTCAGCCCATCTTGACAGGCAGTTTGTTCATGCCCATCGCCTCAGGTTTCGTCTGCCGTCAACCGGACAGTACAAGGAATTCACCTCGCCCTTGCCTCCTGACTTGGAACTGGCCCTGAACTGCTTCTGCCGGCAATAAGGTCCCTCGCTGAGCCGGTACCCTAGGAACCACTGCTCTGGATGACAGCACGCAGTCTGTTGCAGGAAGAAGCCCAATTTGATATGATGGCCGAGATACAATGGACAGAATAGAGCTGGAGGCTACCACCCGGGAGGTTCTGGGCAAGAAGGTGAAGCATTTGCGGCGCCAGGGGATCACCCCGGTACATCTTTTCGGGCACGGCATCAAATCTCTGGCACTGCAGTGCGAAAATCGCAGACTCGAGGGAGTATTGGGGCAGGCCGGGCATACGGCGCTCATCAATCTCAAGCTCGATAAGGAGAGAAGGCCGAGGACCGTAGTGGTTCGTGATTTTGACAGGGACTGGCGGAGAGGCGAGCTACTCCATGTAGATTTCTATCAGGTGAAGATGGGGGAGAAGATAAGGCTTGAGGTTCCCGTTGTCCTGGTCGGGGAGGCGCCGGCATTGAGATCCAAGGCTAATATGCTGGAGCATGAGCTCGAGACTTTGACTGTAGAGTGTCTCCCGGCCAAGATTCCAGCTAGCATGGATATTGATATCAGTTCGCTGGCCGGGCCCGATCAAGCTATACGCGTTAAGGATATCGCCCTCGAGGAGGGCATTACCATCCTTAACGACCCGGAGCTAGTTGTGGTGAAGGTCAGCTGGCGGCCTGTGGAGAAGGTGGAAGAGGAAGCGGTAGAAGTGGCAGAGGAGGCGGCGGAAGCTCCTGAAGGGGCTGAGCCCGGCAAGGAAAGACCGGAAGAGACATGATCATGTGCCTTGCCCGGCAATTGCGTCTGTATGTGTAGTGTATGCGGGTTCTGCTTAGCCAGCGAGTCCCTGGTGTAGTACCCGGAACCGAATAGTGGCTCTCTCCGAGCTGTCTTGCCTAAAGAACATCCATGGCAGGCAGCCGGTAGGCTGAAAGGCCTCGAGGGCACAGGTAGAAATGCCTGTGCCTCCCATGGTTGGAAAGGAGGGAATAAGAAGCTTGCTTTGTCGGTAGCACCGTTGCTATGACGGTGCTTTTTTTGTCCTCTCGTGCACCTGAGCACTCTACACGATCCTGTCATCAAGTTTGAGGGCGTCAGCAGGCTGGGGGATGGGAAGCGCATTATGTGTGTTGATTGTGCAGCTTTGCTGCTGGAAGGAGAATGAATATGACTGGAATGAGTAGTTGGAAGAAGCCAGATAGTATGAGTATAACCTTCATTCTGCTTGGTGCAATCATGCTGCTCTTCATTCTTGCGCCTCCGCTGAAGACGGTCTTTTCCTCCTCTCCCCGCGTCCTGTGGAACACTCTGCTCGAAAATGATGTGTATTCCTCTGTTCTGCTCACCGTCTCTGCTGCCTTGGTAGCTACCCTGATAGGGCTTTTTTTGGGTGTTCCTTTAGCTTATCTCCTGGCCCGGCGTCAATTTCGGGGGAAGAGATTTGTGGAGGCGATCATAGATGTACCTATCGTAATCCCACACTCTGCTGCTGGCATTGCGCTGCTATTAGTATTCGGCAGCAATTTTCTCTTCGGCAGGATTCTGAACGGCATAGGAGTTGGCTTCTTCAGGTCTTTCACCGGAGTGGTCATCGCCATGATGTTCGTCAGCGTTCCCTTCCTTATTGACGCGGCTAAGGAGGGATTCAAGGCCGTGGACATCAGATTGGAGAAGGTGGCCAGAACACTAGGTGCGTCTCCCTGGAAATCGTTCTTCCGTATTTCGTTGCCTCTGGCGCGGAGAAGCATCTTCTCCGGGTCAGTCCTTATGTGGGCCCGGGGCCTATCTGAGTTCGGCGCCATAGTCATCATAGCGTACAGTGCCTCATTTCTGGGATGGAACCCCAAGGTCCTCCCCGTCCTGGTCGCTAATCGCTTCGATTTCGGCCTGGATTACGCCGGGCCGGTGGCAGCCATAGCAATCCTCATCTCCCTTGTCGCCTTCATTGCGCTGAGGTCAATAGCCTATAGAGGTGAAAAGGCATGATTGTCATCAAGGACCTGAAGGTTGATTTGGGTGGTTTTGTCCTTCGGAACATAGACCTCGATATAAGGCCGGGGGAGTACTTCATCGTCCTGGGACCAACCGGGGCAGGGAAGACCGTGCTGCTTGAGGCCATCGCCGGCCTTCATCCGATCCTGGAAGGGGAGGTCTGGATTGGTGACAGGGAGGTCAGCGGTCTGTGTCCGGAGAAAAGGGGGATCGGGATTGTTTATCAAGACCAAATGCTGTTTCCCCATCTTTCGGTGGAGCAGAATATCGCCTTCGGGTTGAAGATGACCAGGCGACCTAAGAATGAGGCAAAGGCCAAGATAGATGCCATGGTTGAGGTAGTGGGAATCCCGCATCTGCTCAAGAGGGCTCCCGCCACCTTGAGTGGCGGGGAGAAGCAGAAGGTGGCTCTGGCCCGGGCACTGGTCACTGAACCCAGGGTGCTGTTGCTGGACGAACCCTTGAGTGCGCTTGATCCCCAGACCAGGGAAAGGATGCAGGGGGAGCTAAGGGAGATACATAGCAAGATCGGGTTAAGCGTGATCCATGTCACGCACGACTTCGATGAAGCCATAGCTCTGGGCCATAGAGTTGCAGTGCTGAACGATGGTTGTATGGCTCAAATAGGGACACCTGAGGAATTCCTGCGCCGGCCGAGTTCGGAATTCGTGGCCCGCTTCGCTCTGACAAGAAACATCCTCTCGGGCAGGGTTGTGGGCATAGAGGATGGCTGCACTATCATCGACACAGGCGGTGCACAACTCAGGGCGGTCACTGAGGCCAGGGGTGAGGTGCGCCTTTCCCTCCGCCCTGAAGATATCTTTGTTTCCAAAGAGTCCTTCGCCTCTACCGCCAGAAATCGCTTCCTGGGTGTGGTCAGTGATATTGCTGACAGAGGCCCAGTTATTTACGTCAGCGTGAATGTCCCCCCGGACTTCGTCTGCGTGATTACACGCCAGGCTTTCGATGAACTGCAGCTAAGTGAGGGGGTGACAGTGTGGATCACGTTTAAGGCTTCGGCAATTCATGTCTTCTAGAAATGTTTTCGGAGATGAAAAAAGACATCTTATGAAAAAAGCCTTGCCCAGCATGTTTATGGCTGTTCTGCTTTTCGCAGTGCTGGCGGCGGTTGCTGGCTGTGGCCCGCAAGAAGGAGGAGGAACGCTGACGATCTTCCACGCGGGAAGCCTGGCTGTGCCTTTTGCTGCTCTGAAGGCCGAGTTCCTAGAATCACATCCCGGTGTTGCTTTTGTGCTTGAGTCGGGAGGGAGTGCTACCGTGATAGGCAACGCAATAGTACAAGAGGATGCCGGCGAAAGCCCACCCGATATGATAGCCTCCGCCGATTACAAGCTTATCCCTGAGAGGCTGTACGATGGCGGCTATGCTGATTGGAACATTCTCTTTGCCAGAAACACGATGGTGCTCTGTTACCGCGACAATGCAGCCGGTTCGGACGACATAGTGAGTGGCACCCGCACCTGGTATGATGTGCTCAGGAATGAGGCCGTGAGCTATGGACACAGCGATCCCGACCAGGACCCCTGTGGCTATAGAACTCTCCTGGTTATGCAGTTGGCCCAGGCGTATTACCATGATAACGCCACGGAGTTCGGTAATGAGCCGGACCCTGATGCTGCGAACCTATATGATGTGCTTATCCCTGGAAGCGAGCAAGAAAGAGGCAGGACCGGTGGTGCTAGCGAAAACAGGCCCGGCGGCAGCCGGGAAATAGTGAGTGCGAAATCGGTCGACCTCATCACTGCCCTGCAAGCAGGTAGCTTGGACTACGCGTATGAGTATCGCTCCGTAGCTGTGCAACACGGGTTGAACTACATCGAGCTGGACGGTTATGTTAACCTGTCTAACACAAGTGTGGAGATTGCGGGGGTGGAGGAGTTCTACGCTACGGCGTCCATAGAGGTTCTTAAAGAGCCCGGACCTCCGCCTGTTTACGAAGCCCAATATGGGGCAGCCGTAGTATATGGCATTACTATACCGTGCAACGCTGAAAATGAGGAGCTTGCAGCGGAGTTCATCGTTCTCCTCCTCTCTGATTCAGGAAAGCAGGTTATCGAAATCGAGAACGGTCAACCAATGCTCGGCCCACCGATATGCGACCAGCCTGAGAATCTGCCCGCGGTATTGCGCGAGCTGTTCGATTGAAGGAGTGCTGGAGGAGGAGACGTAAGATGAGCAGCCGGGCAACCTTCTCTGCAGCCCTGGCGGAGACAGCATGACAGGGACCACTGATCCTTTTGGACGGAGAATAGATTACCTGCGGATCTCGGTTACCGACCGCTGCAACCTGCGCTGTATCTACTGTATGCCGCCCGAGGGTGTTCCCCGCATACCTCACGGTGAGGTCCTCTCCTACGAGGAGATCCGTTCTGTGGTCCAGGCGGCAGCGGAGTTGGGAATCAGCAGGATAAGGCTCACCGGCGGCGAGCCACTGGTCAGGGCCGGGTTGCCAGAACTCGTTCGCATGCTCTCTCAGATAGACGGCGTTCGGGAGTTGTCTTTGACCACGAATGGGACGCTCCTTAAGGAACATGCTCTCACCCTCAAAGAGGCAGGCCTATCCAGAGTCAATGTAAGCCTGGACACACTCCAGGCTGATAGATTCCGGTCCATTACCCGTCTGGGCAGCCTGGAGACGGTTGTTGAGGGTATCCAGGCTGCAAAAGAGGCAGGCTTCGATCCGGTGAAGATAAATACGGTAGTCATGCGGGGCGTAAATGATGATGAGGTCCTGGACCTTGCCCGGATGACGTACGAGGATGGATGGCACATCCGCTTCATCGAGCTCATGCCTTTCAGGTGTTTGGCGGAGTTTGTCCCCTCATCTGAATTGCGGGAACGTATCGGCCTGCTTGACAGGCTTGAGCCCTGTCCTGACTCCATCGCCATAACCGGCAACGGCCCTGCCGTTTATTACCGCTTAGCGGGAGCCAGGGGTACTATAGGCTTCGTCAGTCCCCTCACCGACGTCTCCTTTTGCTCAAGATGTAATCGCATGAGGCTCAGTTCCGATGGTAAGCTACGCCCCTGCCTTCTGGCCGAAGATGAAATTGACTTGAAGGCGGCGCTACGCAATAATTCTACGCTGAGTGAGCTGCAGGACCTTATTCTGGGGGCAGTCGCCTCAAAACAGGAGCACCATCAACTGAGGGGAGGCAAGGCCGCCCGCCTCGCGGCAGGAGGGACGTGCAGGGTCAATAAGCGGATGATGTCACAGATCGGAGGCTGAGAATGGAGCCAGGACATATTCGTATGGCAGACGTAACGCAAAAAAGGGAGACGGTGCGTCATGCACTAGCCAAAGGCAAGGTGCAGATGAAGCCTGCAACCCTGGAACTCATACGCAAGGGCGGGCTGAAAAAGGGAGACGTCCTGGCTGTGGCAAGGACGGCCGGAATCATGGCAGCCAAGGAGACCCACCGTCTGATACCCCTGTGTCATCCTCTTCAGGCCACACATATTGCAGTTGACTTCCATCTGCCTGAAGGCGGCTCCGGCTTCGCCGGAGTTGAGATTACCGCCAGCGCCAGGGGGGTGGGGAAGACAGGATTTGAAATGGAAGCACTGGTGGCTGTGGCTGTAAGTGCTCTGACCATCTATGATATGTGCAAGGCGGCGGACAAGGCCATGACCATCGGAGAGGTCCGCCTGGTCAGCAAGAGTGGGGGCAGGAGCGGCGCCTACGTCGCAGGTTCCTAGGACGCAAGGACAGCCTCAGGCAAATCCGGCCAGTTTGAGCAGCCTTTGTGTATCTTCATGCAGCTCCTGCCATATCCCGGGGATGTCTTTCCTTTCCACCCATAGAGCTTCGCCAACATCACTTCCCACCCCAAGGTTGCCGCCAATTAGCCTGACGACGTAGTCAATGTAGATAAGGTGCAAGGTAGTATCGCCACCTGCCCTGACAATCCTGTCGAAGGGGACCAGCGGTGTAACCGGTTCCACCTCCAGGTTTGTCTCCTCTTTGACCTCTCTCTTGATCCCCTCCCTGATTTCCTCGCCAAACTCAAGCCTGCCTCCCGGGCAAATCCACTTCCCCTGCCAGTAACCGCCTCTCTCCTTTCTGTGTTTGACCAGGAGGACCCTGCCTCCATCGTCCTCAATGATTGCTCCTACCGCCACCACTATCTGTTGGGATCCCATTTCTGAGGCCTCGCGTATCTAAGCGTCATTCTCAGCCAAGCATATCGGTTTCATCGTGAGTATCCGAGGCTGCTTCATGATAACCGTCTCTGGGTAGTGAGTTGTCTCAGTCGACGGCACTGGACCCTCAGGGAGATGTCTGGCATTTCAACTCGGCCAGCACAGTCTGGACCGCTCCTGGAATCGCTCTCTCCACCTCGGGCGTACATGTCTCGCTGAAGCTGGTGACATCTTCTGCCTCCACAGCAAATATGGTGATTGTCTGGGGTATTGCTAACCCAAGCATCTGCCCCAGTTCGAGGGCAGTCATCAAGTTGATCTGATGAGGTGAGGAAAAGCGTTTGGTGAAGGAGAAATCCTCGGGGGTCATACGATATATCTGGCCAGCCTTCCCTTCCCTGGTTTGGATGGCATCGACAATGATAACGGCATCATAGCCTGCTATCAGGTCTAACAGGCCTATACCGGCCAGGCTGGCCTCGGCTATAGTCACCTGTGGGTCGTCAAGGTTTTTCTCTACTTCCTGCGCCACCCTGATCCCCACTCCGTCGTCGGAAAGGATGGGATTACCCAGTCCCAATACCAGGGTCTTCATCTCGATTTGGCAGGGCCTGTTGTCAGATGCCCTGGCTCAGCTTTGTGAGCTCGTTGCCGCCGGCGTCGTAGATCGCCACTTCCAGAGGTAGTTGCCCCGGGAGTGAATGTGTGGCACAGGACAGACAGGGATCGTAGGGCCGCCACGCCATCTCGATCCGGTTGAGCAATCCCTCGGTTATCTCCACTCCCGGCTTTATGAAGTCCTCGGCCGCTTTCTTAATCGACATGAACAGGGGCGCGTAGTTGTTGGTCGTGCCTACAATCAAGTTGCACTTCTTGATCACGCCCCTTTCGTCCGTGATGTAGTGATGGGTGAGAGTACCCCTGGGGGCTTCGACGATGGCCACTCCTTCGTCGGGCGTCGCCGTAGGTATGTTGCGGATGTTGGGGCTGGTTATTTCGGGGTCTTGGCTCAGTTCCAGCAGTCTTTCCGCGGCATATAGGAGTTCGACCAGGCGTGCCCAGTGAGTGGCCAGGGTATAGTTGGCGGGCTTGCCTCCCAGAGTGGAGTACATCTTCTCATATTCTTCCTGGGCCAGCGGAGTGGCCATACCGTCGGCAGCATTGAGCCGGGACAGAGGCGTGGCTCGATAAACGCCGCTGTCCTTGCCGTCGACAAAACCCTTCCAGCCAACATTCTTGAGGTAGGGAAACTTGAGATAGGTCCACGGCTCCACACGTTCGGCTATATGTTCCAGATATTCCCGGGGCCCATACTTGCAGAACTCCTTGCCGTCCGGACCAACCACCCGTACCTTGCCATCATAGAAGTTGACCCTATTGTTCTCATCGACCAAACCCATGTTATACGACTTCTGGGTATAGGTATCGCTGAGGACCATATCCAGGTAGGTCTTGTTCTTGAGGACGACATCATCGAAGACCTTGAGCGATAGCTTGCCGAACTCGACCGATGCTCTGGCTATCTCCTCTATCTGTGTCCGTTCTTCTTCGTTTATGGCCCTGCTCACTCCACCGGGCAGTCCGAAGCAGGGGTGTATGGGACGGCCGCCGACGGTCTGGATGATCCAGTGGTTCTGTTTTCGTGTATTGATTACGGCACCGCCAAGCTCCAGCCCGACCTTGGCGATCACTCCCAGGATATTTCGTTCTGCGGGCGGAGCATCCGGCCCCATGACGAAATCAGGGGCACCAAGAATGTAGAAGTGGGTGGTATGGTCGGTGACATAGAAAGCGCTATAGAGCAGCTCACGCAGCTTTGTGGCAGTGCTCGTCGGTTCGACATGAAACAGGTCGTCCAGGGCCTTGGTTGCTGCCATATGGTGGGCTTCAGGACAAACGCCGCAGATACGCTGGGTTATCTGGGGCATGTCCTCCGCCGGGCGGCCCTCGGAGAACTTCTCGAAGCCTCTGAGTTCAGGGACTTGGAAATAGACGTTGGCCACACTGCCATCCTCTTTGAGGAAGATGGTGATCTTGCCGTGTCCCTCAAGGCGGGTGATGGGATCGATGGTTATCTTCTTCACTTTATGATCGCCCTCCTAAGCAGCGAGTCCGGCAGACTATAACGGTAGAACGTGCCTGCTGGATCGGGAATGTCATTGATTATTCTCTGGATCTCCTCAGGGTCATTGGAGTCAATGATGGACGAGAGGGCGCTCAGGAAATGGGCTCCCTGGTCAACTACTCCTTCCACCGGCCCGTAGCAGCCGGTGCAGGGCATATTGGCCTTGGGGCAAAGAGCATCGCAACCCCCTCTGGTAGCTATACCATAGCATAATAGCCCCTGCTCTAGCAGACAGGTCTCCGTGTCAGGGACTATTTCGTAGGGCCGATAGAATTTCTTGATCTTCTTCTCCTCTTTCTTGCGGGGACACTCATCGCAGACGGCCTTAGCCGAGTGACTTATGACAGTGCCCTTGGGGGGCAACTTGCCTGAGACCAAAGCTTCAAGGGCAAGCCAGGTGGTCCTTTCTTCGGGGGGGCAGCCAGGAACGAAATAATCGACGTCGACCGTCTGGGCCAGGGTCTTGACCGTATCGTAGAACTCGGGGATCTCAAGCTCACCCTCGGGCACCTTGACCTTCGTCTGAGGAAAGATCTTATCGGGGTTCTCAGTGGACGGCGTTTCAATGTAGACGCGTTCGAATGTCGTCTGCCGATCATAGAAATTCGACAGCCCCGGTATACAGCCTTCATAGGAACAGGAGCCATAGGCAATCATTATCTTGGACTTGGTTCGTAACAGCTTGGCCATGTGCTCATTCTCTTCATTGCGAATGGCTCCGTTGAACAGGCAAACGTCTACGCTCTTGTCGGGCATATTCTCTACGTCGGCATACTTGAAATCCATGCCCACCGGCCAGAACACGATGTCGGCAACCTCAGCCAGCTTCAGTATCTTCTCATGTATGGCCAGCGTTGCAATCTCGCATCCGCCACAACTGGCAGCCCAGTAAAGAGCAATCTTAAGTTTAGCCATGTTTTGCCTCCTTAGAACTCTGCCTCAAAGGGCCAAATGGATTTGGCCCGAGCGCTCTTACGGTCTTAGTGAAGTTGTCCGTTACCTCGGCAAATCTTGCGGCTTCAGAGGCTGAGACCCACTCCAGCCGTACTCTATCTTCCTCTATCCCGAACTGCTTCAACATGTTCTTGAGCAGCGGGATGCGGCGCATTGCCTTGTAATTCCCTTCGATGTAGTGACAATCGCCGGGATGGCAACCAAGGACAAGCACGCCATCAGCGCCAAGGCTAAGCGCCTTAAGCACAAAAGCAGGACTCACCCTGCCGCTACACATGACCCTGATTATCCTTATATTGGGTGCATACTGCATCCTTGAAGTGCCGGCCAGGTCGGCGCCGGCATAAGAGCACCAGTTGCAGCAGAAGGCCACTATCTTGGGCTCAAAGTTGTCCATCTCTCCTCCTGACCAAAGAAATAGGGTAGTTGTCGATCTACCCCTGCCCGCAAATCCGATAAGATGCCTAATTATGGCGATATTTGACGGAAAAGCCAAATCTTGGGTTCGGGGTGATCATTCTCCTGTGTAGCAGGCATCGAGGGAGCTTCTGCCTGGCGCAAGCGGTGCGCAGAAGCAAGTTTCGGCATCAACCCTGTGCGCAAAGGGTTTGGGTAGCATAGTTCTATCCTGCGATCCTCCCTGGTCTCACCACCTGCCCAAAATCCCTGGGAGGACGGATTTCGTCCAGGGCGGACAGCCTACCCAGCTTGTCGAGACGCTTGATGATCAAGTCCCAGGCGCAGTCCTTTTCAGGGTCGATCTCACATTTGCCGTTTTGGGAGCCTCCGCAGGGGCCGTTGAGCAGGGATTTGGCGCACCTGGCAATGGGGCATATACCGCCAGTCAAGGCCAATATACAGTCGCCACAGGCGGCGCATCTTTCCTCAATCGTGCTATCCTCTCTGATCTCGGTACCTATGAAGAGCGTGTTCTGGGCCGGGAAGACGGGCAAATCCGGCAGGACCTGGGCTATGGTCTGTACCCCCAGGCCACAGGCCAGCGACACAATAGCCTCCGCATTGCCTATTTGTGGCTCAAGAGAGGTGACCGTGAGGTATGAGTCGCACTGTTTGGCCAAAGTGATCACTCGCAACTCCACCTTTTTCCCTCTCGATTCTGCGCCCAGCGCAAGCAGTTGAGCCAGGGTCTTGGCTTCCCTCAAGCCCCTCGGTGGCTGCGTACATCCGTCACAACCGGCAATCAAAACAGACTTGTAGGGAGATATGAACCCCAGGATCTCATCCAGGGGCTTCTGGCTGGTTATTATCACTGTCTTGCCTCCTTTGAAGGAGTGCTCTCTATACTTTGCTTGAACTGCCGTAGCTCTTCATAGAATGATTCAGCATATCTGGGAGCTACGGAACAGAAATGGAGCCTCTCTTCAAGGCCGAGCTGACTCAATGTGCCTTTCAGGGCTGTGACCAGTCTGTGGGCTTCCCTGCTCCCGGTCTTTGACCTACAGTCTTCTTCTGGACAGGCAGCTATCAGGACACCATCCATCCCTTGCCGGAAAGCTTCTGCGATGTGCAGCGGGTCAACTCTGGCCGCACAGGGCATGTCGATGATGTGAACGCCGGGATCATCCTGCTCATCATCAAGTCCCGGGAAAACGGACCACTGACAGCGCAGCACCAGAATATTGGGCTTCGTCCTCTCTTGGGCCAACCGTGAGATCAGGGCTGAAATTCGCTCCTCTTCCCAGTGGTCCAGGTCGAGAGCAAAGGCGGGACAGAGACTGACACATAGCCCGCAGCCGCGACATAACTCGAGGTCGAATTGAGCCGACCCTTGTTCCAGCTTGGCGGCGTTATAGGGACAATAGAACACGCAGTTGCCGCAGCTGATGCATTTGTCCCTGTCTGCCTTGACCTTGAGGCTATGGTGCCGCAGTTCAATTATCTCTCTGCCGTAGCCGAGCTGCTCCAGAACGGCATTGAGCATCATGGTCCTTGTTCCGATGATTGAGCTTCCCCTTTCATACCGGCAGTAGTCTTCATCACAGGCGAGAATATGAACTCTCTTCATGCCCATGGTCGATATGGCTCTCAAAATGAGCTCTGCCGGGATACGCCCAACACAGGGGACGGACAAAGGCACAAACTTCGAAATCCCGAACAGATCCTTTACGTCATCGAAGTCGGGGGCGCTTCCTTTACACATGATAACCAGTGAATCGGACCTGTGTTCTTCCTTTGCCTTTTCCAGGTAACGAACGAAGGATTCCACATCGTAGTAAATGATGTCGATAGCCTTCGCCGGGCAGCTGGAGTAACAGATCGCACATACCTGGCACTTCTCTATCTCCAGGAGCATTTTCCCCGTTTCGGGGTCCTTTCTAATCGCCTCAAAAGGACAGGCGGACGAACATATGGTACAGCTACTGCAGGACTCCTCGTTTATCCTGACTGCAGGGTCAAGTTGCTTATCTAATAATTCCATTGGAGAACTCACTTCCAGATTTGTATAAACCCACAACCAAGTATCTTGGCGTCGACCGTCTTTGGCTCGCTACTGCCGAACACTGGCACCATCTGGGGCAGGGCAGAATCCAAGGTCCGAAAAACGGCGCCTCCTAGCTCAGCAAGCCGCCATTCACGCAGACCTCCTGCCAGACCGCTACGCGACCCCGGCGAATTCCTCTGTCGTAAACGTGGTCATAGGGAGCCCTTCCTCGACGTCTTTCCCCGGCACATAATCAAAGGCTCTCTGGACCGCCTCACCTGCCTTCAGGGAAATAGCCCACAACGGAATGTTGACAGGGCATGCGTCAGCACATTGGCCACAGCCCGTACAGGAAGTGCTTACGTGGAACAATCTTACCAGATGGTAGAATATCGTGTCCGCCAGCATGTTGACACATCCCGTCTTCTGCAGCTCTGTCTCATAGTAAAGCGCACTGTGTTCGTTGGTCTCAGTCTCGAAAAAGCATACATGACAGTAACAGGCAGGGCACACCTTGCTGCAGTTACGGCAGTATATGCATCTGCTGAAGGCCCTCGTCACTTCATCGATACCGAGGTTCTTCAGTTCAATGTCCTGGGAAAGCTTCTCCTTCTCGGCTTTCCTCTTGGTGCGAACTTGCTCTATGATCGCAGAATCGAGCTCTCCCTTCCCCAACTTCCCTGGCATGCCTTCGACAAAGCGCTCTCCTTGCTCGGTATTGAGGAACAAGGTGGTCTCCTTGTCTGCGTCCTTATTGCCCAGCAAGGATACGGTGATATCGGCTGTGTAGGGCACGAAATACTCATCAGCCTTACAGGCTGCACGTATGTTGGAAGCTGCTTCTCCTTGCTTCATCGCCTTCCAATAGTCCGGCAACTCTTGCTCTATGCCTCCCTCTACTGCCACCGCCAGCGGATAGACCCCGGCACAAGTCGGACTTATGAACAGGAAGTTCTCCAGGCTGCCTTGACTTCGCTTCACAAGTTCGACAAATGCCCTCAGTTCGCAAGGCCTCAGCACTGCCGCAACAGGTTCGGTGGCGGCCCCCTTTAGCGTGATAAGCGAGAGTTGTTTGGCTAGATTTACCGGCATCAAGGGGTAAAGCGGCAGGGCGGACTCGACATCGCCAGGATCGGTGATCAGGGAATAAGAGACGGCGCCGTAGTCATCCATCTTCTGGAGAGTCACGACGCCTCTCACCCTACCGTTTTCCAACAGGAAGCGCAGCAGGTCCTTCAGGCCTTCCTCTGTGCCCTTGTCTATCTTCAGTGCCTTAGTCATCTTGGCCCTCCTGTTTGGCAGAGACCCCTGCGTGAGACTGTTCTACTTCCAGCAATTCTTCCTCCTCAAAAGTCCTTAAGGGAAGGGGCTCATCTGTATTCCTGCCCGGTACATAATCAAAGACTTCTCGATTTCTGTCGCCAACCAGTGTGAAGATCTGCCCGACCGGTATGGCCATAGGACAGGCATCCTCGCACATGCCGCATGATACACAAGAGAGGGACATGTGCAACATCCGTCCGATATGGAACAGCAAAGTGTCAACAGGAATCAGCAGCCTCCCCCTTGCCTTTGCCCTCGCGATATAGTCCTCAAAGGTGAACTTGGTCTTGTCCGACTCGAACGTACACTGGCGGCAGTAGCATATAGGGCAAACCCGCATGCAGTTATGGCAATCTATGCATCTACTGAAAGCACTGATCAGGCTATCTATGCCCTCAATGTCAGATCGCAGAGCATCGTTGCTTTTCTCCCTTTCCTTCTTCCTTCCTTCAGTCAACTCGCTTACCGCAGTACGCCAGCCGGATATGTCCTCCTCCAGCGGTATGCCTAATTTGCTCAGGATGTCTTCGCCTTTCGAGCTATTAGGAATGAGAAGGACGGTGCCGCTCCTTGTTCCCAGGGTGCCTACATGTAAATCCTCGCCGCCGGTGGCAGAGAAGTTATCACATATTCGGCACACCGGGCGCATGGGCTTGCTGTCCCAGTTCCGTGAGGCCTCCTCGAATACGCCATCGATCTCCTTTGGGTCCTTGTAATAATCGGCCAATGGCATCACGCCCGGGCAGTCTATAGTGATAAGGGTTATGTTCTCGAGGTCTGCTTGAGCAAGTTTGACCAGCTCGATTGTGGCCCTCGCCTCGCAGGGCCTCATGATGGCGGCTATCCTCTTGCTTCCTTTGCCATGTCGCGTAAGGCTGGAAATGACTCTAGCTCCCTGAACCGGCATGATCGGCGGTAATACGGAAGCTCCGCCAAGGAGTGCCTCGTCTCCAATCAAGAAGTAGGCAAAGGAATCACCCTCCCGCACTCTAGCGGGCAGGAGGACTACGTCAAAGCAATCCTGGCTCAGCGCCTGCTTCACGAAATCGAGGATGCCCTCTCCTGTACCTTGTTTTGCCTGCAGGATTGCTCCCTTTTCAGTAACAGCCATATCAACTCCTTATCGATATCAGAATCCCTCGTCACAAAGTCGCCAAGCCACGCGACTCTTGAGGGCGAAGCCTCCCCGGCCTCCCTGGGATTTCAGGCCAGGGGAATACTCACATCCTCATGCTGGCTATGCAAGCCAATATGCACTCTCTGCCCGTCTTACTCAGCCTAGGTTCTTCATGGGCCTGATAAACCAGAAGTAAGACAGTGTCCAGCACCCCAGCACGATGAAGAGCCCCCCCAGTATGGAGCCCAGGGATAGTTGAGGTACACCGCTCAGAATGTGGCCGATGTTGCACCCGCTACTAACTACGGCGCCAAACCCCATCAGAGCTCCGCCGAAGAAGGTCTGAATCAGCACGCTGGGTGCTGGTGCCCGCAATTTGAATTCTCCCGAGCTACGAGCGGCAATGAACGCCCCCAGGATGGCAGAGAGTACCATTATTGCCTCCCAGCTCATTAGGTTCTTGCCGGTGACCAACGAGTTCAGGGTGGCGATATATCCGCCGGTGATCCCCAGGGGGTAGTTCCGTCCGGAGGCAGCCGAGGCAGGGAAAGCGGCTATGCTGATTAGCCCTATGACAATGCCCGTTGGAAACCAGCTCCACCCCTGTTTGAGGATCCTCTCCTTGAGGGGAACAGCTTCCTTCTTGGCTGCTGCTTTGCCACGCCTCGACAATGCAAACCATATAACAAGACCTACAATGGAGATGATCAGGGCTACAACGTGGTACGGGGCGCCAAAGGCAAGTGTCGGCGTCGACCCGTCGGCGAATGTAACCTTGGTGCTGGTCTGCAAGAAGCTTGCTACCGGCTTCAAAGCGCCGGCGGCTGTCATGGTGCCGAATATGGCGAAGCCAAGGACCGCCGACATCGCTCCGACCATACCTTCTCCGCTACGGTAGGTGATTCCGCTGGCACATCCCCCTGCTACCACCATACCGATTCCGAACAGGAAACTACCGAGGATATTCGCACCCCAGAAGAGAGGTTTGGGGTTGGTGACTATCACCCCGGCGGCACTCATGACGGCAAAACCGAGCATTGAAACCAGAATGGCCATCCCTACGGCCTTTATAAGGGTGTAATCTTTCATCACTATAATGTCTCTGAAAGCGGAGTTCATGCAGAACCTGCCCCGGGATAGGGCATAGCCGAAGGCAAGCCCAATCGGTATGCCGGTGAACACTAGTGGACTCATCGTACGCTCCTTTCTATCTCTGAGATGGTGTCTTATTACTTCAGATTCTGAGCAAGGAACCGCTATCTGTTAGCCTTGGCTTCTATCAGTATACGGTGGTCCGGTCCGCTGATCTGCTCTATCTTTAACACCTTGTGCTTACGGTTCTCCACATTCCTGGGAATGCGTTCCAGGGAGAGAGGGTAATCGACCAGCACCTCCAGTATCTTGCCCTTCTCCATCTTCTCCAGCGCCGTCATCGTCTTCACGTCCGGGTTGGGACAGATCTCCCCCCTCACATCAAGTGTTTGGTCGGCTTTCAGGTCCTCTGACATTGTTTTGCCCCCTTTCTATATGTTCTGGGTCGCCCATACCAGGGCGACGCTTATCCTACCTATCGCAATACCTGGGCCACCTCCCGATAAATCTGTGTAAAGGCAAAATTCTTGACGCTGGCAGCACCCGAGGGACAGGCTGCAGCGCAGACGCCGCATCCATGACACAGTGCCTCGTTTACCACTGCGATATGCCTGAAGTCATCAAAGCTAATTGCTGAGTAGGGACAGACAGAGATGCAGGTCTTGCATCCAGTGCAGAAGGTCTCCGATATCTGAGATACTTTGACCTCCAGTTCTAGTCTCCTGCCCGGGACCAGCGTCGAGAGTATCTTGCCCGCTGCTGCCTCCGATTGGACAATCGACTCGGAAATGCTCTTGGGGCCCTGTGCGCAGCCAACTACGAATACACCCTCCACGGAAGATGCTATAGGAGCGAGCTTCTGATGCTCCTGCGCAAGGAATCCTTCGCTATCCACCGGTATGCCAAGCATTTCCGCGAATCTGTGAGTGTCACAGGCCGGTTCCATCGCAGGGACAAGTATTACCATATCTGCAGCCAGGTTCCCCTTTGAACCGCCTTCGCCCTCATATTCTATCGTCATACCCTTGCCATTCTTATCTACTTTGGTGCTGGCAGTCCGCACAAAATCAACCCCCAGGCCCTTTGTTTCCTCGTAAAATTTCTGGTGTGCCTTCCCCGGAATACACAGGTCAGAGTAAAGCTGTGCCACTTTGGCTTCCGGGAGTTCAGCCTTCAGCATTCTGGCAAACTTGAGTGAGTACATGCAGCATACTTTGGAGCAATAGCCCTTCTCGTCACGTCCCACACAGTGGACGATGGCCACAGATTGAGGAGGCTTGCCGTTCTTGAGAACGATCTTTCCGCCGGTAGGTCCACCGGGTATGCTCATCTCCTCAAATTCCATACTTGTGTAGACGTCTTCCAGCTTGCCATATCCATACTGGGGAAGCCCTGCCGGGTCCATCAACTCGAAACCGGTGGCCAATACAACGGCTCCAACGTTCAAATCCCGTTCTTCATCCGTTGTCTTCGTCAGCACCTTCACTTCGAAGTTGCCAAAGAAGCCCAGAATCTGCTCAACCTCACTGTCTGTGAGTACTTCGATGTTCTCGTTTTCGTGCAGGCTCTTGAGCTGGCTTTCGATCAGTGCTGAGCCAGACTCCATCTTGGTGAACAACTTATCGAAGCTCTTGACCTTACCTCCCAGCGAGGAGGTCTTCTCTACCAGGTAGACCTTTCTGTCCGGAGAGGCGAGCACCCGACTGGCCGCGATGCCGGCAATGCCCCCGCCAACTACAAGCACGTCGGGAGATGCATCTATGTCCTTCTGCTCCAGCGCCTCATGATAGGCAACTCTGGCAACGGCGGCTGCGATCTGTCTTATGGCCTTGTCCGTCGCCTCTTCCTTGTTGGGTGTAACCCAGGCGCACTGTTCCCTGATATTGGCCATCTGTAGCAGGTATGGATTGAGGTTCGCTGCCGTACAGACGCCCATGAAAGTGTGTTCATGCTGCTTGGGAGAGCAGGCTGCCACCACCACGTGAGTGAGCTGATGCTCTATTATGCTCTGCTTGAGAAACTCCTTCCCGTCTTCAGAGCATAACAGCCTATACCTCTCGACAAGTTCTACATCGCGCATCGGGGATATCGTCTCGGTTATCCTATCGATGTCCACGTTGTCGGCTATGTTATTGCCGCACTCGCATACATATACGCCTATTCTTCTTGACATCTCGTAACCCCTATCTTGTCACGGACAGTATTCTTCCCACTGTTGCTTGGGCCTCGGCTACCGTATCGGGAATATCCTTAGGCGATTCGGCACACCCGGCGATGAATATACCTTCCCGTGACGTGCCGATAGAATCGAGATCTGGTTCCTTCTGGCTGAAAAACCCGTGCTCGTCCTGGGAAACACCCAGAATCGTCGCCAGTTCCGGTGAGCCTGCTTGCGGCTCAATGGCGGGGGCAAGGATTACCATATCTACGTCGATTGTGCCCTCCGTCCCATCTTCGGCCCTGTACTTGATGGCGATGCCTGCACTATTATGCTTGACTTCGTTCACCGTGCCACGTATCAAATCGATGCCGGTCTCGCGCACCTCTTCGCAAAAGGCCTGGTAGCTCCTACCGGGGATACAGAGGTCGGAGTACAATTCAGTTATCTTTGCTTCCGGTATTTTCTTCTTGAGGAAGTGCGCTTCCTTGAGAGAGGCCATGCAGCATATTGACGAGCAATAGCCTTTCTCTTCCCGCCCTACGCAGTGAATAATGGCCGCAGATTTGGGGGTTTCACCATTTCGGAGGACAATCTGCCCTTGCGTAGGACCGTTGGAGGCAGACATTCGTTCAAACTCTACGATAGAATAGACATCGTCGAGCTTCCCGTATCCATACTGAGGAACCGTGGTGAGATCGAAGGTCTGGAACCCGGTTGCCACCACGATCGCCTCTACCTTGAGTTCGAGCTCTTCATCTTGCTCTGTATAGTCAATGGCCTCGAATACGCAGGCTTCCTGGCAGAGCTGGCAATCCTGGCCCTTGAAACGCAGACAATTATCGGCGTCGATAGCCGGCGCATTGGGCAGCGCTCCAGTACAAGGGATGTAGATTGCCTTTCTCTTGCTCAGCCCCTCTTCGAATTCGTTGTCCACTTCCACGGGGCAGGGCTCAAAGCAGGCATTGCATCCAATGCAACTCTCCGTGCTAACATACCTGGCCCTTTTCTTGACCTTGACGGTGAAGTCGCCCGGTGAGCCCCGTACGTCCTCCACCTCGCTCAGGGTCAGCAACTCGATATTATGGTTTTCGATCACTTCCTCCAGGACGGGTGCTACCATGCAATTGCCGCATTCCATGCTGGGGAACAGCTCTTCCCATCTGATGAAGTTGCCGCCAATGCAGGAGGCCTTCTCCACCAGATAGACCTTCTTGCCGGCATTGGCCAGGAGCAAGCTTGACTCTACACCGGCAATGCCGGCTCCGATTACCAGCACCGAAGCGTTGGTTCCGCTATTTTCCATGTCTCCCCCCGATTATAGTAAGGCCTTCCTCAACGGGCTAGGCCCCATTTGACTTATCTGATCGTGGAACTGATTGGTTACTTCGCCAAATCTCTGCCCTTCCGAGGCGGAGACCCAGGCCAGCATCAGCCTTTCGGGTTCCAGGCCGAGCGTCTCTATGGTTCTCCGCAAGAGGGCGAACCTCCGCCGTGCATAGTAATTGCCTTCTCGATAGTGGCAATCGCCCGGGTGACACCCGGCAAGCAGTACTCCATCGGCCCCTCGCAAGTACGCGGTAGTCATAAGGACCGGCTCAACCCTGCCGGAGCACATCACCTTGATGACCGATAGCGATGACGGGATCTTCTGCTTCGTGGCCCCGGCGAGGTCGGCCCCTGCATAGGAACACCAGTTGCACAGGAACCCTACTATCTTAGGCTTGAATCCCTTCTCCATTGATATTCCCTGGTCTAGAGCTGGACCTGCGCCTTGAACTGCCCTCCCCCTTCATCCACGCACAAGAGGAGCGTCTTGCCCGATTTCTTGCACCATCCCTCTATGCTCTGGGGGAAAGTATCGCAGTCAGAGAGTATCTCCACGATGTCTCCGGGCTGGGCCTGCTGTTTGGCGAAGACTGCCAATTTGAGCACCGGCTCAGGACACTTTAGCCCCCTGTAGTCTAGATTATGTGTTGCCATGTGAACCTCCTTCAGATATGATCTATATTGTTTGCTTACCCCTGCTGTTCTGTCTATATTAGTTAGAAAGAGAAGGTCAGGTTGGCGTCGGCTGCGTGATTGAGGAAAGTGGGCGCATCCACGATCTCCACGCCTTCTCTGAAGTCCTCGGCTTTGAGATCCTTGTTCTCCAGCGCAAGTTCGCAGACCAGTATTCTGCCGCCCAGAACACGCATGCTATCGTATAGCGCTACGATGTTGGGAAGCCCCTTGCCTGAGATCTTCTCCAGTTCTCCCTTCACCATAGTAGGTGCGCCGCCCGGAGTGCAGAATATGATTACGTCATCCCCATTTGCAGCAGCACTGGAACCCAGGATCATGGCCGGGTAGATGTTGCTGGGTGCTGACCCATTGACCGTGATTGCCGCCTTAGCCATGTTTGCCTCCTTTGGTCGTATTATCGTATCTCATCGCACCGGGTGCTCCAGTCAAAAGGAAAAGGCTAGCTGGGCATCCCTGACCTCATTGAGAAAAGTGGGCGCATCCACGATCTCCACACCTTCCCTCAGGTCCTCTCGTTTGATGCCCTTCACTCCGAATGCCAGCTCACAGAGCAGCATCCTGCCTCCCAGAACCTGAAAGCCTTCAAGCAGTCCCATCAAGTCAGACCAGCCCTTGGCCCGCTCGTTCAGAGCTTCCAGTGCGCCTCTCACCAATGCCGGTGCTGCCTCAGGCTCGAAGAACATTATCACATCATCACCGCCCGCGACAGCAGCGGCAGCAAGCACAAGAGCGGGGAAGATGTTCTTCTCTTCGGAACCGTTGCAGATCATTGCTACTTTACCCACAACTATCTCCTTTCTTCTCAGGTTTTCCGACTGCGCTTACACGATAAGGTAGTGCGATGTTCCTCCATACCGCTCCTCGCGAGCATTACAGGCCTTCCACCACAGTGTAACTGGCAGATTCAATCATCTGCCCCGTTGTGATGCGGCCTGAATGGGCTTGGCCCCAGCTGCCTTATCTTTTCTGTGAACCGCTCCACGGTCTCACTGACCTTGCGACCCTCGGATGCTGAGATCCACTCCAGTTCCAGCCTGTCAGGCTCAATTCCCATGGCTGCAAGGAAGGGCTTCATGCCTGTGATTCTTCTCATGGCATTTAAGTTGCCTTTTATGTAGTGGCAGTCTCCCGGATGGCAACCGGAGACCAGGACACCGTCAGCGCCGGCAGTAATCGCCTTGAGTATTAGCAGTTCGTTTATCCTGCCGGTGCACATCACTCTGATTACCCTTACGTTGGGGGAGTATTGGATTCTGGACGTGCCGGCGAGATCGGCACCTGCGTAGGAACACCAGTTACAGAAAAAGGCTAATATCTTCGGTTCAAACCTGTCCATCTATCGGTCCGGGAGAAAGAAAAGGGTGGCTGCGAATCCACCCTTGATTGCCAGTCGGATAACATGTTCTCGCTATCATAGCACACACGCTCTGAACAGGCGAATCTACCGGCTGTGATTCTAGCAGAGTTTTCATACTTCAGCAACTCAAAGCACCAGATATGACAGTCACTTGGAAGCCTTCAGCCAGGCATCAATATCGATAGCTGCCCGTCGGGCTGCCCCCATAGCACTGATGACAGTGGCTGCCCCCGTCGCCATATCTCCTCCACACCAGACGCGCTCCTTGCTCGTCCTCCCGGTGGCCTCATCGGTCAGGACAGTGCCCCACCTAGTGAGTTCGAGCCCCCCGGTAGTCGAGGGAATAACGGGATTAGGCCTGGTGCCCAGGGCAGAGATGGCGGTATCTATCTCAATCGTGAATTCGGAGCCCGCCTTGCGTGTGGGGCGGCGCCGTCCGCTTTCATCAGGCTCGCCTAGTTCGGTTTCATATAACTCCACTGCCCTGACTCTGCCCTGCTCATCGCCGATAAACCTGACCGGATTGGTCAACAGCTTGAACTGGATTCCTTCCTCCCTGGCATTCTCAACTTCCTCACGGCGGGCAGGCATCTCCAGCTCTGAGCGCCGGTAGGAAATGTGCACCTCTTCTGCTCCAAGTCTCAGGGCACATCTGGAGGCGTCCATGGCCACATTGCCTGCGCCGAAAACTGCCACCCTTCTCCCCACCTGTATGGGAGTATCATATTCAGGAAAGAGATATGCTTTCATCAGGTTTGTCCGGGTAAGAAACTCGTTGGCAGAGTAAACTCCGCTCAGGTTCTCCCCGGGTATATCCAGGAACATGGGCGCTCCGGCCCCGGGAGCTAAGAAGATCGCATCGAAGCCCTGTTCCAGAAGCTCATCCACTGTCGCTATCTTGCCGATGACGTGATTGAGTCTGATCTCCACACCGAGCGATTGCACATAATCGACCTCACCTTGAACAATCGTCTTGGGCAATCTGAACTCGGGGATCCCGTACATGAGCACGCCACCGGCGACATGAAGCGCCTCAAAGACAGTAACCCCATACCCCAGCTTGGCCAGGTCAGCAGCACAGGTTAACCCTGCCGGACCCGAACCAACAACCGCCACTCTCCTGCCATTGCAGCCCATCAACTCCCCTCCTCTTTCGATAAGCCCCGGATGAGCTATCTCCCAGTCAGCCACATACCGCTCCAGCCTGCCAATAGCAATGGCAGCACCCTTTTTGGCCAGGTTACAGGTCAGCTCGCATTGAGTTTCCTGGGGACAAACACGGCCACAGATGCCGGGCAGGCTGTTCTTGTTCTTGAGTATTCTTACTGCCTCGGGCATGTTGCCAGCTTTCATAGCCCTGATAAACCCAGGAATGTCTACACTAACCGGGCAGCCGTCCCTGCAGCCAGGTTTCTTGCAGTCAATGCAGCGACTGGCTTCCTGCAGGGCCTGCTCCTCGCCATATCCCAGGGCGACTTCGCCAAAATTGGTTACCCTCTCTTCACGAGCCTGCTTCGGCATCGACACCCGATCCAGATCCAGTTTTGGTTTGTCAGTCATCTTCAGACCACGGAGGTTCGCTCTGGCAGTTCGGCTAGTCCCGCAATCCGGCGCAGATTGTCAAGGTGCCAGAGGTCAAATGCCTGTGCCTCTTCTCTCAGATAAGCCCGTTTGCGCTTGATGAGGAGTTCCCAATCCACCGAATGGCCATCGAACTCGGGGCCGTCGACACATGTGAACCTGGTTTCGCCGCCTACAGAAACCCGGCAGCAGCCACACATGCCTGTGCCATCAACCATGATCGGCGTGAGGCCGACAACGGTCTTCACCCCGAATGGCTTCGTCGCCCTGGAGCATTCCATCATCATGAATACACGCCCGTATGCGAAGACCCTATCCACCTTGTGCCCGGATTTCAGGTGTTCCGTAATGAACTTGCTGGCCAGTCTGTGTTTTCCGCGGCTACCGTCTCCCAGAGCGACATGGGTCTCATCGCTTACGCTCCTTAGTTTGTCCTCCCAGAATAGCAAGCCCTCGTCTTTGGCCTCCATGACTGAGACTACCCTGTTGCCCTTTTCCTTGAGAGCGCTTATCAACGGTATCACGGGCCCGGTGCCAAATGTGCTACAGGCACACAGAATGTTGCCGTAGTTTTCGATCTCGGTAGGTCTGCCCAGGGGACCGACTACGTCCATGATGCAGTCGCCCTCTCTGAGGGCGGAGAGCTTCATAGTGCTTCTTCCCATGATAAGAAAGAGAATGTCGAGAGTCCCCTCATCTTGGTTCCACCCGGCCAGCGATAGGGGAAACCTTTCGCCCACCTCATCTACCCGCAATATTACAAACTGTCCTGGTTTGGCTTTTCGGGCGATTTCGGGAGCTTCTGCTTTGAGGTAAACCGTGTTCGGGACAAGAACCTCCCTTTTCACGATCTTGTACATTCTAGCCTCCGGGACTTTCCTTATCGACCATGAGATGCTAACTACACCTATTCTAGAGCATCCGCTACGATGCTGGCTAAGTCCATCGCCTTGATGTTTATGTCGGCGCCTTTCTCCTCGCCCTTGTTATTCATGGCACACTCGAAGTGTATCTGACACTTGGGACAACTGGTCACCAGTGTGTCTGCACCAGTGGCCTTTGCCTCGAGCAAGCGTGCGACCCGCATCTCGTGGGAATATGTATCACAGTTGGTAAAGGCGCTCGTCCCGCAACAAAGAGCATATTCCCTGTTCTTCTCCATCTCGACCAGTTCTATACCGGGAATGGCTGCCAGTACTGCCCTTGGCGAATCATAGATCCCGAGATGCCTGCCCAGTCGACATGAGTCCTGATAGGTCACCTTCTTCCTCAGTTCCCTGAACTCCAGTTGCCCTTTCTGCACTTTTTCAGCTATGAATTCAGAGATGTGCTGCAGTTCGCAACCCAACTCGAACCCGTGCTCGGGATAGTCCAGCTTAAGTGTCCGATAACCTTCGGGGCATGAGAATATGATCTTCTTAGCGCCGGAAGCCCTGATCAGCTTTGTATTGTGCTCGGCCAGTCTCCGGAAGGTCTCTGAATCACCAGTCCACAGCGCGTCGTGCCCACAGCATTTCTCGTCGGGGAGCAACATCGGCTCCACTCCCAGGCGATTAAGTATCTTCAAGGATGCCCTGGTATTATCAAGCGTTCTCAAGCCGAGATACCCGAAGACGGGTTCCAGGTAAGGACTGCAGCCCACAAAGTACAGGGCATCACTTTGGTCGGATGTGCGGTATTCATCAGTTAGCCACTGCAGTCTTTCCTGCTTGTAAGGTGACCTTGACATGAGCCGCGCAACAGAGTGCAGGAA
>JBKHJG010000019.1:0-13119 GCA_046538235.1 Dehalococcoidia bacterium
CTGCAGAAGCAATATTGTCCTCAATAAACCGTAGGTTATAGTCTATATCGGAGGCACTGAGGTCGCCTAGTTCGCAGGGATGCAGTCCTAGAGCCGGATAGACAAAGCGGCGATATATCTGCGCTATGTCCAGCGTCTTGGTGTTGGATTGACGATTGGACCCCACGGCCACAATAGCAATGACGCCTGCTTTTCTGGCTTCCTCGAGAATACGATCCAGTTCTTCCAGTTCGTCAAGATGGGCATGAGTATCGATGAGCCTGTACACTATATCTACTCCTCGCTGAGCATGCCCTTGTAATACCTCAGTCCCTCCTCGGTAGGCCTGTAGCAGTAGAGCGAGAATCTATCTCCTCGTTCGCGAGTGACCAGACCTGCCGATAGCACTGCTCTCAACATGGCCTCGCCAAAATAGCCGCCCACACTAAGGTGATGATCGGGCACTGCCTTGCCAGTTGCTTCATACTCGCGACAAATGATCTTCAACAGCTTCGCCGGCTCCCTCTCCAGGCTCTGGAGAAGGGCCTGCATGGCATCCGTGCGCCTCACTACGTCGGTGAAATCATCAAAGGACGTCCATGACCGTCAGCCCTTAGTAGTGACAGAAATCACGAGGTCGCATCGTGCAGCAAATCCTCTTCCTGAGACACCGTTGCCACGTCCTGAAATACACGGCATGGTCAAGGCGGCTGCGAATTAGCATGCCCGTCCCTGACATCTCCCGCTAGCGTATAGAGCAGCACCGGCCGTAGAACATATCCGCATCATGCTGCCATGTTCCTGCCGCTTCACTTCATCACTAAGTTCGGAGCAGGCGTCTTCGCTCGGAACATGCTAGAGGGATAGAGGTGCCTTGACCCGACAAGGTATTTTAGCGATTGGACCTAACTGCGGCAACCCCGGCAATGTGGCTCATGCCGCTGCTATTGACACTACCGTGAGACGATGCTATATTAGCTAAAGCTGCAACAAAGTGAACGAGGAGCAACGATGAACTACGGGCGCGAGCTGTTGAAAGGAAACACTGATTGTCTGCTGCTGTGCTTGATTAGTCGTCAGCCTACCTACGGCTACCAGATAGTGAAAGAGCTCGAGCAGAGGAGCAACGGGTATTTCCAGTTCAAGGAAGGTACTCTTTACCCCGCTCTTCACCGGCTGGAGCGAGAAAGGCTCATCGAGGGTAAGTGGCAGATCCTCCCCAGCGGACAGCAAAGGCGTTACTACTACATAACCGATAAGGGGCGCCAGGTCCTGGCAACCAGGCTCGCGACATGGCAGGACTTTTCCAGCGCAGTCAAGGCAGTCATACAACCAGAGACGGTCTAGCATAAGAATGACAAGCAACGCAAGCCATTATCTGAACAAGTTCAGGGACTACCTGAGAATCGATAAATCCATCAGGGATGACGCGGCTGAGGAGCTTTGTACACACCTCGAGGACAAGACTCAGGAGCTGGAACAGAGCGGGCTCAGCAGGGAGGAAGCGAGCAAGCTCGCCGTGCAATCACTGGGATCCCCCAAGCTGATCGCCGAGCAGATCTATGAGGCACACGCTCAAGGTACGTGGCAAGAGGCGTTTTTCAGCGCCCTGCCCCACTTCCTGGTTGCTTTTCTTTTCGCTTCGTACTATTACTGGCACAATACGGTCTGCTTATCGATCATATTGGTCCTGACCGTCGGAATAGCACTGTACGGCTGGCATCGGGGCAAGCCAATATGGCTCTTCCCCTGGCTGGGATATTACCTCATGCCAGTAGTTGTCACGGGTATACTGCTGCTCTCCCTGCCTCAAGGCTGGGGATGGATAGCGGCGCTCATCTACATTCCGCTAGCTCTCTTTGTCTTTATCTACATAGTAAGACAAACTGCAAGCCGCGATTGGTTGTACGCATCGCTTATGCTGGCCCCCATGCCCGTCCTGTTCGGTTGGTTCTTGTCGCTGGGTGCGGCAAATGAGTTTCTGGCAAGCGACATGTGGATAGCCAGGCTACACGCAAAAGCGCCCTGGATAGTTGTTAGCTTTATTGCCCTGGCAGGAGCCACCATCGGATTCGTACGCTTGAAGCCACGCAGATACAAGATCCTCAGTCTGCTGACCCCGCCCGTAGTGATCCTGCTCGCGGTGACCCTAGCCAGCAGGGCTAGCATCGATGCCTGGGGCTGGCTGCTGCTGCTCTGCTCTTTGTCTGCCTTCGCTATCCCTGTATGGATGCAGGCCAGAGCATATCAATAACCATACGGCGCTAGCTCCGTCTTTCAGGCCAAGCTGGCCGCAGCTCTGATACGCTGGCATCTGGGCCAATATGCCACATGCAGTTGATGAGCGAGCGCCAGCGGACCAAGGAACCGAACCGGGCAGGAAGAATCGTATAGCCGAAGACCAGCCCTACGTCTCACTCCACAGGCCAGGCTGGGACTGGATTCCCCTCTTGTAAGGCAGCCCCAGGTGTTCATAGGCCAGCCGCGCAGCTACTCTGCCACGGGGTGTTCGCTCCAGAAAACCGAGCTGCAGGAGATAGGGCTCGTAGACATCCATGATGGTGTCGGCATCCTCGTTAATGGAAGCAGCAATGGTATCTAGGCCTACAGGGCCGCCGTCGAATTTATCGATTATGGTATGCAACACCTTGTGGTCGATGTCGTCCAGGCCGACGGAGTCTACCTCCAGCTTTGATAGCCCTTCCAGAGCCACCTCATACGTCACCACTCCGTCTGCCATCACCTGAGCATAATCCCTCACCCTCTTCAACAGACGATTTGCCACCCTGGGAGTGCCCCTGGCGCGCTGGGCAATAGGGGCCAGCCCCTCTCTCTGGGCCTTTACCTTCAGGATAGTCGCCGACCTTTCCAGAATCGTCTGTATGGCCGCTTCATCGTAGAAATCCAGATGGTATGTAACACCAAATCTATCACGAAGCGGAGGACTCAACAAAGCAAAACGTGTAGTCGCGCCGATCAATGTGAAGTGGGGCAAGTTCAGCCGCAGATCTCTGGCGGCCGGACCTTTGCCCAGGAAAATATCGAAAGCAAAGTCCTCCATTGCCGGGTAGAGTTTCTCCTCCACAGTATGGCTAAGCCTATGTATCTCGTCGATGAATAGGATATCCCCCTCATGAAGATTAGTGAGAATGGCTGCCAGGTCTCCAGTGCGTTCTATGGCCGGGCCGGAGCTAACCTTGATATTGACCCCCATTTCGGCAGCGATGATATAGGCGAGGGTGGTTTTCCCCAACCCGGGAGCCCCGTAGAGGATAATGTGGTCCACCGACTCCCCTCTCTGTTGAGCGGCAACGATGGCTATCCTCAGATTGTCTTTGGTCTTCTCCTGACCTATGAACTCGCTGAGGCGCCTGGGGCGAAGATCGACGTCAATAGAGCTGTCCTCAGCTGCTGCCTTACCTGAAACAAGGCGCATCGCTAACCTCCGGAAGTGAAGCCCTTAGGAGCTACCCAATCCCGAATCCGCAGTCTGCTCTTCCTCAAGGTGTTCTTCCCCAACGTGTTCTTCACCAAGGTCTTCTTCCTCAAGGTGCTCGCCCTCCAGTCTTAGACCGTCATCAGCAGTCACAGAGAGGACGCGGGATGGGATGAGCTTGCCGAGAATAACGTTTTCCTTGAGACCACGAAGCCTGTCTACTTTGCCCTTGATTGAGGCATCGACGAGAACGCGGCCCGTCTCCTGGAAGGAAGCGGCGGACAGCCAGCTGTCCTTGCTCAGGCTGGCCCTGGTTATGCCCAGAAGCGTAGCCTGAGCGGTTGCCGGCTCGCCCCCCTCGGCCAGCACCCTGGCGTTTGTCTCTTCATAATCGAATCGATCAACCAGCTCGCCCGGCAGTAGCTTTGTGTCTCCCGAGGAGATGATCCTCACGTTGCTCAACATACGCCGGGTAATGACGGCAATATGCTTATCATGTATGGTCACGCCCTGCGCGCGATACACTTTCTGTATCTCGTCAATCAGGTATTGCTGTACCGCATCCTTGCCCATGATACGCAGGATGTCGTGAGGGTCAATGGGCCCTCTGGTAAGCCGATCGCCAGCTTTGACCTTGTCTCCCGACTCAACAAACAGAAGGGCACCGTGGGGGACGCTGTATTCCCTTTCCTCCCTCTCTTCATATCTGACGCAGACCTTATCATCCTCAGTGATGACTTCACCGGCTACTCTGGCCAGCGCATGTTGTGACTGCTGCCCTTTGCCGCTGCTGACCGCCGGCAATGTCTCTTCGCCTTGCCCGGGCAGACTGAACAGGACGCTGCCGGCAGCCACAAATTGCCCGCTGGTGACAGCCAGCTCCGCCCCCGGCGGAACCGGGTATTCATCCAAATAGAAGTCGGAGCTGATGACCTTGACTACGTTCGCCCCGTCGGTATGGACTACCTCCACCGTGCCATCAATTTCAGATATTATGGCGCTTCCGCTCGGCGTTCTGGCCTCGAAAAGCTCTTCCACACGGGGCAGGCCGGTGGTGATATCGAGACCTACGATACCCCCTGTATGAAAGGTCTGCAGAGTAAGCTGAGTTCCGGGCTCACCGATGCTTTGGGCGGCAACGACGCCCACGGCGGTGCCTAGCTTCACCAGCTGTTTCTTCCCCAGGTCCCTTCCATAACAGTTCCGACACACGCCGAAGCGAGCGCGGCAGGTCAGAGGTGATCTCACGTGCACACCCGTAACGCCGGCTCCCATAATCTGCTGTACCTTCGCTTCGTCGATCTCTTCGTCACGGTCAACAATGACGGCGTCTGTGCGTGGGTCAACGACTCTACTGGCCGCTAAGTAGCCCGTAATACGGTTCGCAAACGGGGGAAGACCCACCTCGGCAGTCTCCCGTGGTATCCAGACCCCGTCCGAAGTACCGCAGTCTACCTGAGTTACGAGGACATCCTGAGCTACGTCAACAAGCCGTCTGGTAAGATAACCGCTGTCTGAGGTTCTCAAGGCGGTATCGGTCAGTCCTTTCCGACCGCCGTGAGTAGAGATGAAGTACTCCATGGGCGCCAATCCATCGCGCAGGCTCGATTTGATGGGGAAGTCGATAATCCTTCCCGAAGGATCGGTCATCAACCCGCGCATCCCTGCCATCTGTCTGATCTGAGAGATATTACCCTTGGCACCGGACGTAGCCATCATGTAGATGCTACCGTAAGGATCCAGTGTCTGGGAAATATCTTCCGTGACCTTGTCCGTGGCCTCCATCCACAACTGGACCGTGTTTTCGTATTTCTCGTCCTCAGTGATGAGGCCGTGGTCAAACTGGTCCTCAATGAGCCTCATCTTCTCTTCGGTTTCCTGGAGAAGCTTGCGCCTACCTGGAGGCTCCTCAATATCATCCATAGAGATGGAAATGCCTGACTTCGTAGCGTACTCGAATCCCGATTGCTTGAGCTTATCAAGGACGCCAGCCGTACTTTCGTTGCCCAGGAGTCGAATGCAATCAGAGACCAATGCTCTCAATGAACCCTTGTCTACAGCCTTGTTGTGAAAGCGAAGCTGTGGTGGCAGGGCGTCATTAAACAGAATCCTGCCCACTGTGGTGTTGAATCTACCGCCATCCGATCCAAGTGAAGGATCCTGCACAGCAATCTCAGCCCCAAGCTCGACAACACCGAGGTCATAAGCCAGCTTGGCTTCATCGAAACTGCTGAAGGATCTCCCCTCCCCTTTGGCACCCGGCTTCGTAACCGTGAGATAATAGCAGCCCAGAACCATATCCAAGGTGGGCGTTGCTCCGGGCTCTCCCGAACTCGGCAGCAGCATATTATAGGGGCTGAGCATATGCTCCCTGGCTTCCTTGACGGCGGCCTTGGATAGCGGCACATGGACTGCCATCTGGTCGCCGTCGAAGTCGGCCCCAAAGGCGGCACAGACCAGGGGATGGAGCTGGAAAGCATCGCCATCAATCAACACCGGTTCAAAAGCCTGAATACTCAACCTGTGTAATGTGGGAGCCCGATTAAGCAATACAGGCCGTTCATTGACTACTTCGTACAGCGCATCCCAGACTTCAGGACTCGCTCTTTCCACCAGACGTCGGGCGCTCTTCAGGTTATTGGCATACCCATTCTGTATCAACTTATGCATAACTGAAGGCTTGAATAACTCCAGAGCAACATGGCGTGGCAGACCGCACTGGTGGAGCTTCAGCTTAGGACCTACCACAATAACCGAGCGACCGCTGTAGTCTACACGCTTACCGAGAAGGTTCTGCCGAAACCTTCCCTGCTTGCCCTTTAGAATATCGGAAAGTGACTTCAGGGCATGCTTGTTACCAGTGGTAACTGCGCGGCCCCGCCGCCCGTTATCAATAAGGGCATCAACAGCTTCCTGCAGCATACGTTTTTCATTGCGGATGATGATCTCCGGCGCACCCAGCTTCATGAGACGGCGCAGGCGATTGTTACGGTTAATCACCCTGCGGTAGAGATCGTTGAGATCGCTGATAACAAAGCGGCCACCGTCCAGCTGCACTATGGGGCGAAGCGAGGGAGGCAACACAGGAAGCACAGTTAACACCATCCACTCAGGCTTGTTCCCACTGAGCTTGAAAGCTTCAACCAGCTGCAGTCGTTGACTGACCCTCTTACGATATCCCCCCGAGGTGCTGCGGATCTGCTCAAGAAGCTTCTGGTGCAGAGCGTCCATATCGATCTGCTTCAATACCTGCAGAATGGCCTCAGCTCCCATGCCGGTCTCAAGAACACCACCGTACTTCTCCTTGAGTCTCCTGCATTCCTCCTCGTTGAGCAACCTCAGCGGCTGAAGGCTCCTCATCTCTTCAACGATCGTCTTGCGCTCTTCCTCAAGCCTCGCCTTCTTATCCACAAACCCAGCACGAAGCTGGTTTATCTCCTTGATCTTGGCTTCTTCTTCCAGGCCTTCCACTTCCATCGCTTCGATTCTCTTGTTCAGGCGTTCCTCTTGCTCAGTGATCTTACGAGCCAGCTCTTCCTCGAGTTGTCGAACCTTGTTCTCTTTAGCCTGCTCATCGACAGAGATGACTATATAGCGGGCAAAATAGATAACTCCTTCCAGATCGCGGGGAGACAGATCGAGCAACAGCCCCAGACGGCTGGGCACTAACTTGGCAAACCAGATATGCGTGACAGGCGCAGCCAGTTCTATATGCCCTATACGTTCGCGGCGTACGCCGGAGTGGGCCACTTCAACGCCGCACTTGTCACAGATAACGCCCTTGTACCTGGCCTTCTTGTATTTGCCACAGTGGCATTCAAAGTCCTTGACCGGGCCGAAGATTTTTTCGCAAAACAGGCCATCTCGCTCCGGCTTCAGAGTTCGGTAATTTATGGTCTCCGCCTTGGTAACCTCGCCATGAGACCAGCTCCTTATCTGTTCCGAGGAGGCAAGGCTTATTCGAATACCGCTAACGCCATCAAATTGGGACATATTCCCCCTCGCTAAGCAGCTCCACAGCAAAACCTAGACTGCGCAGCTCCATAAATAGGACCTTGGTCGATTCCGGAATACCGAGTTGCTGGATATCCTCACCTTTGACCAGGGATTCATAGGCTTTAGCCCGTCCCATCACATCATCCGATTTTATGGTCAGCATCTCCTGCAGAGTGTGCGCAGCGCCATGGCCCTCCAGTGCCCACACCTCCATCTCGCCAAACCTTTGACCGCCGAACTGGGCCTTCCCTCCCAGCGGCTGCTGGGTTATGAGAGAGTACGGGCCGGTGGACCGAGCATGCACCTTATCACCGACAAGATGAATCAGTTTCATCATGTATAGACTACCTACGGTTACTGGCTTGTCGAATGCCTCGCCGGTTCTCCCGTCCCGTAGTTCCATCTTTCCGAACAGAGGAGGATAGAGCTTCCGCTCCTTGTACACCTTCTGTGCCGTCTGCTCCAACTCCTCATCGCTCAGGGCCCTGAGGTCGTCCACGTCAGCTATGCCCAGTTCCGCAAGCCACAGACAAAGAGAGGCTTTCCTGGCCGCACCGTTATGGTCCTGGTCCATCACTTCCTCGGCATCAAACCCATGACGGTTAAGCCACTCTCCGACCTTCTGCAGATCGGTTCTTGGCCCTCCTGAGTTCTCAGGGCTGAAGTCAACCGCCCCAGCCTTCCAGGCTAGCCAGGTCTTGGCCAGGGCATCCTCAATAGTAAAGGCATCGGCTCCGTCAAAAATGGGGTTGACAGCCCTGAAGCCCAGCGTCTTAGCAGCCCAGCCCAGGTGCGTCTCCATCACCTGTCCGATGTTCATCCTGGAGGGCACGCCGAGAGGATTGAGGACAATGTCCACAGGCGTACCATCCGGCAGGAAAGGCATGTCTTCCTCAGGCAATATGATAGAGACGACGCCCTTATTGCCATGCCGCCCCGACATTTTATCGCCCACTGAGATCTTCCGCTTCTGAGCGACCCATACCTGTATCAGTTTGTTCACTCCGGCGGACAGTTCGTCGCGCTGGTCACGAGAAAAGAGCTTGGTCCTAATCACCCTGCCCCACTCTCCCGACGGCATTCTAAGGGAGCTATCTTTCACTTCACGCGTCTTTTCGCCAAAGATGGCCCGCAGAAGTTTCTCTTCAGCCGAAGGCTCAGTTTCGCCCTTGGGAGTAATCTTCCCAACCAGAATGTCGTTAGGCTTAACCTCGGCTCCGATACGCACCACACCCATTTCATCAAGGTCGGCAAGGTTCTCTTCGCTGACATTCGGTATGTCCCTGGTAATCTCTTCCGGACCCAGCTTGGTATCGCGCTCTTCTATCTCGTACTTCTCGATGTGAATCGATGTGTAGGTATCATCCTTGACCAGTTTTCTGCTGATAATAATGGCATCCTCGAAGTTGTACCCTTCCCAACTCATAAAGGCACAGACGACGTTCTGCCCCAACGCCAGGTTTCCGTCATCTATGGAAAAGCTGTCTACCAGCACCTGGCCTTTCTTGACCTTGTCACCCTTACTGACAACAGGATGCTGATTAATGCAAGTTCCCTGATTGGTCCTGGTGAACTTCATCAGTGGCAATGACTGCTGTTCACCCTTCCTGTTCTTGATCGTTATCGCTGAGCTTGTGGCGGAAGTAACTGCGCCATCGGTGGGGGCGAACATCACCTGCCCGCTATACTTGGCTACTTCTCGTTCCATGCCAGTACCCACCAGAGGACACTCAGGGCGCAGCAGAGGCACAGCCTGCCGCTGCATATTACAGCCCATCAGGGCCCGGTTAGCATCGTCATGCTCAAGAAACGGGATGAGACAGGCGGCAATGCTGAACAGCTGTTTGGGAGAAACATCGATAAAGTCCACCTTGTCCACTGCTTCCTTGAAGTACTTCTCTGCCCTCTTAACCTCAACCTTATCGTGGACAAACTCATTTCTGTCATTGAGGAGGGCGTTAGCCTGGGCAATGGCATACTGACCTTCTTCATCGGCCGTCAGGTAGACGATCTCCCCGGAGACAAAGGGAACTACCTTTATGTTTCGAGCCAGGAGAGCAGACAGTCTCTGCGCAATCTGCTTTGTGACCGTCGTGCCACCCTTGACCACCACACTACCATCGCCATCCACTATGTCTTCGGCGATAGTCCTACCCATCAACTGCTCCCCATCGTTGGGTACCTCATTGCCAACCCTCAGATACGGTGTCTCTATGAAACCATATTCATTCACCGAGGCGTAAGTAGCCAGAGAGCCGATAAGTCCTATGTTCGGCCCCTCGGGAGTTTCGATGGGGCACATCCGGCCATAGTGAGAATGATGCACATCACGGACCTCGAACCCGGCCTGCTTTCTCGATAGGCCGCCGGGACCCATGGCAGAGAGACGGCGCTTATGAGTCAACTCAGCCAGCGGATTAGTCTGGTCCATGAACTGGGACAGCTGGGAGCGACCGAAGAACTCCCTTATGGCAACTGCCACAGGGCGAATGTTGATCAAAGCAGCGGGAGTAGCCGCCTCGGGGCCAAGAATACTCATTCGCTCCTTGATAGCTCGCTCCAGCCTCAACAGCCCGACACGGAACTGCTTCTGTATCAGAAAGCCTACCGCCTGCGCCCTTCGATTGCCCAGATGGTCAATGTCATCAGGAGCTTCCCGCCCGATGTTGACAGAGATGATGCGGCGGACTATCTGCACCAGGTCCTCGGGTGTCAGGCCTGTACAATCGCCGGGGATATTAAGGCCCAGTTTCTTGTTAAGCTTATAACGGCCGACTTTGCCCAGGCTATAGCGGCGGGGATTAAACAGGAAATTATTGAGCAGGGCCTGAGCGCTGCTGAGGCTAGGAGCCTCACCGGAGGACAGTTTTCTGTAGATGTCGAAGAGGGCATCGGTCTTGTTCCTGACCAAGGGGTCCCGCTCCATTGTAGAGCGGACGAAAGCATGCTCAGGGGAGTTATCTACGTCCTGGAAAAGGGAGTCCAGTTCGTCATCGCTCTCAAATCCAATGGCGCGCAGCAAAGTAGTAGCCGGTATCTTGCGTTTGCCGCTGACCTTGACGGAGATGACATCACGATTAGAAGTGTCGAAATCCAGCCATGCCCCGTGCTCGGCAACGAGCTTGGCATAGCCCAGTTGGCGCCCGCTTGAGGGGTCCTTATCCAACGTGAAATAGACTCCCGGGAAACGGGTCAACTGGTTCACTACCACACGCTCCACTCCCGAGATGATGAAGGTGCCGGCGTCGGTCATCAAAGGGAAATCACTGAAGTACAATTCCTGCTCTTTGATCTCCCCTGTCTCCTTCACCACCAACTGTGCCGTGACGTGGATGGGAGCGGAATAGGTGAGACCCCGTTCCAGGCATTCAGGGATAGAGTGCAGAGGTTCCCGGAACTCGTAGTCCACAAAATGCAGTTCCAGCCTGGTGTTGGTATAATCCTGGATGGGCGAGATCTCTCGGAGCAGTTCCTTGAGGCCTTCTTCCTGAAACCAGCGAAATGAATCGAGCTGGACCTGAATGAGGTCAGGTATGTCTAAAGTCTCGGGGAGTTTGGCGAATGACTTCAGTAACTTGTGTTCAAGCATATAGGAAACGGTCCTGACTGTTCCTCAAAACAACATAATGGAGGCACTAATTGCGAAAACCTAAGGCCGCAAAGCCAAATCGGGATGGGGGCATAACGCAAACCTCTAAGTATAGCACCCCGTTTTGGGCTTGTCAAACATCTCGTCGAATGATTCGTCTCTAGACCCGAGAAAATTTCCAGAGCCGACTGCAGGAACCCGACGACATCATCCGACGCACTAGTAGTGCCCCAGCAGGCCGCGGTCGCGGGCCACGTCCTCAAAAAACTTGAACGCCAGAAATCCCAGCCCGAAATAGACCGCCGAGTTGCCGATCAGGAACAGGACATCGCCCGGGGGGAGTTCAAACAGAGATCGCCCGTCGATCATGACTGCCCCGATGAGCCGGGTGCCCAGGGATAAAGGCAGGAATCTCATGAACGGCATCCATCCCATGGGGGCAGCGATGAAGATCACCAGCACAAACTGCAGTATCTGGAGGGCCGACTGGACCCGTTTGAATACCAGGGCCAGCCCGCCCATGAAGAACCCGATTCCGTAGGCGCCAGCCACGGTCAGCAGCACAAGCGGTATCAAGCTGAGGACATCGAGATTGAGCCACCTGCCGGTAGTGGCCATCATCAAGAACAGGATCACGAGCACCATGAAGACGTTGATGATGAAGTGGGCTGCCACGCGGAGGATGGTCACCCAGCCGAAGCCGAGCGGGCTCATGTATAGCTGCTCCAGGGTTCCCTGCTGCGCCTCCTCGATTATTCCCCAGGAGAGGGTGCTATAGGCTACCAGGGCAAAGGTCCAGACCATGAACCCGACCACAATCCCTTCCAGGGTGTCACCCGCCGCAGGGGAGGCTCCGAGCAGCGCCGCGGCCCCGAAAAAGATGATCAAGAATACCAGGAAGATGGTGACAATCATGGAAAGCGTATCGAAGTAATAACGCTTGAGGTAGATGTACCTTATCTTCAGCTGGGCCATGAACAGCGCCAGGTGTCTCATCTTGACTTCCCTTTCACCACCGTAAGGAAGATCTCCTCCAGATTGGGCTCCTTGTGGCCGATTGATTTGATCTGTGTGCTTCCGTCCTTGAGAATCTCCAGCACCTCATAGAGCTCAGCCCCGTCCTTCAGGTCGGCCTCGAGGTAGGTGCGATGGTCGGTAGCCGACAGGGAGAGCAGGGGGAAGCGCTGCTTGAGCTTTAGCTCGAGTTCCTCCATGAGCCGGCCCTCGATCTCGAAGCGGTAGGCGCTGGCCTGGAACAGCTTCATAAGGTTGGCTACCCGATCATCGACCACAACCCGCCCGTTGTTGATGATGACCACCCTCTCGCAGACGTCCTGGACGACGTGCATGTCGTGTGATGAGAGCAAGATCGTCCGTTCACCGCGGGCAGCCATTTGCTTCAGGACATGCCTCAGTTCGTATGAGGTCTCGACGTCCAGGCCCAGAGTCGGTTCATCAAGCAAGAGCACCTCGGTCTGCCTCACCAACGCACAGGCCAAGGCCAGTTTCTGCTGCATCCCCCGGGACAGCTTACGCGCCGAGACCCCTTCCTTGCCCTTAAGGTCGAAGAGCTCAAGCAGCTCCTGGATGTACCCCCTGACCTTCCGCACCGGGTGTCCCTGGATGCCGGCAAAGAACTCCAGGTTTTCGCGCGGGTTCAGGCGCCAGTATATATTGCGATTCCCTTCCAGTAGCGCGGCGACCCTCTCCATGGCATTGTTCGGGTGGCGGAGGGCATCCACACCGTCGAGCCATATCTCGCCGGATGTTGGTTTGACCAGACCGGCTATGCATTTGATGGTGGTGGTCTTCCCGGCCCCATTCGGGCCCAGCAGGCCGACAACCTCATTCTTCCGGACGGAAAAGCTAACCCGATCGACCGCAACCACCGACTCAGCGCGACGCTGGCGATAGCGCTTGGTCAACTCTTTGACCTGGAGGACGGTATCCACCTATGTCACCTCGATCTGCCAGTCAGCACCCGCTTCAACTTCGCAGATGCAGCGCTGGCACCTGTTAAGCTCGATGATTGCACACATACGTTTCAGCAGCCGGCATCCGCCCTGCTGTGCCTTTCACCGTAGACAACGCTTCACCCCTGAAATCGACAGCACTGCCT
>JBKHJG010000006.1:0-121116 GCA_046538235.1 Dehalococcoidia bacterium
CGCCGTTGGCGTTGCGGTCTTCGAACTTGCAGCCCGACTTGGTGCCGTACTGGTAGTTGCCGAAGTCGTTGTCCTCTTCAGCTTCGCCGGAGTCGAGGTTAATGGGGCCCCAGACAAAGCCTACTTCCTCGTTGAGGAAGAGCGCGCCTGTGGTGCCCTCGTTGGGATAGGACTGGGTCCAGCCCTCGGGGATCACTTCGGAGACAAAGTAGTCAACATCGGGCATCAGGCCGGTGAACTGGTAGCAGCCGGTTGAGTTAGTGGTGGTTGTGTCCACAATCGTCAAATTGCCGGCTACTTCGGTCCACAGGTTGATGGTCCAGTCTGCAAGGGCGGGCTCTTCAGCGTCCCAGACGCCGTTGGCGTTGCGGTCTTCGAACTTGCAGCCCGACTTGGTGCCGTACTGGTACATGCCGGCATCGATAGTCAGGTTGGATTCGCCTCCGACCAAGGTTACACACTCGCTGAATCCCGTCACGGGGTCTGCATTGCTGTCCAGCGCCTGGTCAGTGCCCTGGTTCTGCGGGCTGAAGACGTAGTCAGTGGGCAGGATGAACTCCACCTTGTAATTGCCAGGCATGAGTTCGTCGAACAGGTAGTAGCCGGTTGAGTTAGTTGCGGTTGTGTCCAGCGGCGTGCCGTTGCAGGCATAGAGGTTGACGGTCACGCCCGCGATGCCCGGCTCGCCGTCATCCTGGATGCCGTCAGCGTTAAGGTCATGCCAGACGAAGTCGCCCAGCTCTGCAAATACGTTGACAGTTACCTCATCGCGCTCGTCCTCATAGCCAGCGTCGAAGCTGACAGGGTTGCCCAGGGGGTCGGTGCCGAACCCGAGGACAACGATATCGGTGTCTGCGGTGATAGGACCGGAGTCTATGATCCAGGTCCAGGTTTCGGTCAGATTGCCCGACTCGGCCCAGTTGCCGGGATCGAGGATATCATCCGAATTGCCACTGCTGCTCCACGATGGATGCGTGGAGTTGAGTGTTGCAAGGAGTTCAGTGTCCTTCCAGACCTCAACGTAGACATCGGTCAGAGGGTCATGGCCGGTGTTAGTCTCGGTGATGGTCAGGTTCACCGAGGCGCCGCTCTTGACCCACTCGGCCGAGGCGTTGATGGAGACCTCGGTGTTGGGGCGGAGTATCCGGGAATGCTTCTGCACGGTCCCATCTGCGCGGTCATTGAGACTGTCAAATCCTCTCACATCGAATGTATTTATTACAGCCCAGTAACCGGGCGCATTGTCAGGATCCACGACTGGAGAGATAGGAAACCAGTCGATGTCAGCCTCTTGCACCTCGTAGGTAATGTTAAATGCCACCGTCTCAAGTGGGCCCAGAACTAAGGGGTCTGCAGCGGGGTCCGCCTCGTCCTCATTGAGCCACCAATACTCTGAGCCGTCGGGCAGGGTGTCCCAGATCTTAAACAGGTAAGAGGTCAACAGCGTTTCCTGGTTTGTGACGTTCATCACGTAGTAGATGGTCTGGCCGACATAGTAGATGTTGGGCACAAACGCATCGGTCACATCCTTCTTCAAGTCAATACGTGAGGCGGCCATCGGCGCCGTCATGGTGATGCTTAGAACCAGCACCATGGCCAGCGTCATTAGGGTATACAATATTCTTGTTTTCATTTTTTCTCCTTTATTGGTTGTCCTTATGAGTTTTGCAGTTGCCTCATGCCTGATCGACCTCCGCTTCGGTTCACACCACACGGCAGCGCATGAAAGCATCAGAGGGGGGTTGTTATTCGTTCACAGTAAACCTAAACCCCATTCCCCCGGTGAAGCAAGAAACCGACCTATCTCCAGGCCGGTTTCACTACTGGCTCCCCGCCACCCAAGTGACCATTTGCAGGTGGAGGTTCAATGCCTCCTGCTTCCCTGAGGAACTTATCATTGTAACCCATTGGTACTCGGCTGTCAACATTCTTAACTTACCCTGACTTGACTTATCTTACCAATCGGGGTCTTTCCTGGTACTTTTTGCCCAGGACTTTTTCCTTACAGCAATCAGCAGTCAGCTTTCAGCATTCAGCTTTGACCCGCCCCCACCCAGATTGCCGCGCTTCGCTCGCAATGACGGGGCGCTGGGGGCAGAGCGCCCAGACCCCCGGGCCAGGCAATGCCAAAATCCAAATGACAGAGGCGGTGGGGGCGAGTCGTCCAGGCTGCCGTTGTGCGCCGCTGACTCCCATCAAGCAAAAAACCGACCTTTCGTCGGGCCGGTTTCACCAGTAGCTCCACGCCGTCCAAGGTGACCAGATTACGGGCGGCGCTTCTCAGCTTCCCTGTGCAATATTCAGTTGTTAATGTGCGGCCTAGTCCTTTTGTACTATAACGAACACATGGGCCGTTTTGTTACAAGGTATCGCCCTTCGTAAATGTAGGCGGGGTTGCGTTTTCAGACCTGGATATTCTCCTGGTTTAGGGACGGGGGGTGGGTGCGGCGGAGGAGGGAGCGGATGCGGGCCAGGAGCTCGCGGGCGTTGAGGGGAGAGGTGAGGTAGGCGTCGGCGCCCATCTCCAGGAACTCGACTCCGCCTGCCTCTTCCTCCTCCTCGCCGAGGACGATGATGGGCGCGGCGGATAGTTCGCGCATGCGGATACATAGCTCATCGCCGTTGAGTCTGCGGCCGTTCTCGCGGAGGACAATGAGGTCGGGCGAGGTTCTGGCTATCTCATCAACGGCCTCCCCGGTTTCGGTGGCAGGGGCAACCTGGAAGCCGGAGTGCTGGAGGAAGAAGGTCAACTCGTCCTTCATGGCCACATCCGGGCAGACAAGTAAGATTTTATCCATAGTTCCTCCAAATCTCGATTACGAAGTACTCGAGTAATGGTACTCAAGTATAGTGTACTGAAGGCTCGCGTGGAAGTCAGTAGCTGGAGAGGCACAAGTGGTCTGTTGTGGGTTGCAGAAGGTTTCATTTGGGTTGCAGGGAGCGGTCAGCGGTCAGGAGAATAGCTATCAGCAGTCAGCTTTCAGCAAGTTAGCGATCAGCGATCAGGCATGCCCGGCGGCAGCGCCGATGTGGTCGGAGAACCACATAATTCTCAAGCTCCAACCCCGACGCGCCAAACCCAGAACAGATTCCGGTATCCGAATTCAGTGCCCCAAAGGTTTTGGCACCGGGGTTTCGTGCGTTGAGATTATCCCGGGTTTCGTGCGCAGGATTTGGGGCAGGTAGGGTTGGAGGCCGGCTATTGGCCGAGCAGGTCAATGAACTGCTCCGCATTGATGATCTTGATGCCCTGGTACTGGCCAAGCCGCTGCAGTGCCTTATCACCGGTGACAATGACCTGTGCCGCTGCCTCAACTGCACATGAGATGATCTTGTCGTCCCCAGGATCCGGGGCTACGCCCTTCAGGGCTACTTCGCCGGGAACGCAGCTGGTCAGATGAATCAAGGCCAGGATGAAGGAGTGGATATCAGTCTCGGCAAGATGGTATTTGATTTTGATGCGTGGCAAGTGCAGAACGCGGTCTATCTCCTCAACTATTTCCCGAGATGTGACCAGGACGAAGTCGCCATGCCGCCAGTGTCGCGCAATCTCCCTGGGATAGCTAGCGGGTGATATGAAGGCCGAAACAAGCAGATTCGTGTCTACTACCGCCCTGATCATGGGCGCTTCTCGCGGCGGACTTCGGCGATGGCCCCGGCAATGTCGCTTTCCACTTCCTGGGAAGGGACCCCTCTGTTCCTGTCTGCTACGGCTTCCCAGCGATCAAACAAGGCTTCCTGGGCCGCCCTGCTGGTGCTGGTCGCCAGGAGAAGCAGGTCCACGCTCTCCCTGGGAATACGATAGCTGCGTCCCAGCCTGGAGGCTGCCAGCTTGCCCTCCCGGATATAGCGATAGACTGTATCCTTGCTGAGCTGGAGATGGTCGGCCACCTGCTCCGGGGTCATGATCTCTCTGACTATTGCCATTGTGTGCCTCCAGGGCGTATTATACCGTTTCTGTTGGTTTCTGGCTAATTTTGTTGGTATTTGAGGATAATAGGGGGGAAAGCGGTCAGCAGTTGGAAAGGTTGACAGAGAGGGAGCACGCGGGCGGCTACTGCCATATGGGCAATGACAAATGACAAAGCCCAAATGCCAAGGCAAATCGCAATGCCGAAACTGAAAGGTCAAGGCAAGTCCCAATGACAAGATCCAAATGTCAAACGGGCAATGGGCGGCGGGCAGTGTTCAGGGGCGCCGGGAGTGCGTGAGGGGCGCCGCTGCGACTGGTAGACGGCGCACGGGCGGGCCCTGTGCCCGCCAGGGTGGGCAGGTTTGTTTTGCCACGAGAGACCATTTATAATGGAGATGCATCGGGTATCTGTGGAGGTGCTATTGTATGCGTCAGGAAGAACCGATGCAGGGGGTCAATATGGTGAAAGGCGTTGAGTTTGTTATTGATGATAGCGGAGAGAAGAAGGCGGTACTGATCGACCTCAAGCGCCATGGTGATGTGTGGGAGGATTTCTATGACACCCTCCGAGCAAAGGAACGAGAATCCGAACCCCGGGAATCGCTCCAGGATGTCAAAGAGAAGGTGCTTGGCCGGCATTGAGTGCCAGTGTATGAAATAGTCTTTGCTCGCTCAGCCCGCAAAGAGCTACAAGCCCTGCCCCGGAACATGGCCGAGCGTGTTTTGAATAAGGTTGAGTCACTTGCCGCAAGGCCCAGGCCTTCGGGCTGTAAGAAGCTGCGCGGACACTTGATCTCTGGCGAATACGGGTTGGCGAGTACCGGGTAGTCTACAGCGTCGACGATGAGAAGAGTGTTGTCGATGTATCTGTTGTTCGGCACAGAACTGAAGCATACTAGTAGACGGTAGGGCCAATCGCTAGTGGGGAGTGCCACATCCCAGTAGGTCAGGACTCGCAATGACAGTGGCACTGGGGGCGGAGCCCCCAGACCCCCGGGCGAGGCAAATCCCAATGTCAAAATCCAAATGACAGAGGCACTGGGGGAGATGCCCCCAGACCCCGTCGGCGGTTGGGGGAGATCGTTGGGGGTTCGATGCGATTGGGAACCGGAGAGGAAGGGTGGGGAGTAGAAGAAGAGGGAGTCCCCGAAGGGACTCCCTCTTGGCATTGCTGCGAGAGCGATGACTAGGGAATGTATGTGTAGGTTATCAGGTTGTACTCAAAGAGGTACTGAGTCGGGTTCCAGGCGGTCATGGCATTGGTCGTCGGGTTGTAGTCGTCAGACAGGACCAGCCAGATCTTCGCGCCAAAATACAGGTTATAGTTCTCATCCTGCCAGTTGGGAAGGTGCATGCCCAGGTCGGTGGCACCCTCCAGATGGAGGAAGCCGTCACCATCGGTCGTGCCTGCGGCAATCAGTGCTCCCGGGTGGTCGCCTGGCCAGGGGTCGGCGTAGTAGATGAGGCTGTAGTCGGTGCTTGCCTGGAGGTCGGCGGCGTCAAGTACGAAATCGAAGGTGGGTCCCACAGGAGCGAACACCAGGACGCCCGAAGCTCCGTCCTCAATGACTGTCCAATCAGACGGATTCTTGGAGACAAGATCCAGAAGCTGGCGCACTTGATAAGTGAAGTAGGTTGCCCAGTTGCCGCGAGACACGAAGCGTGTTCCGTCGGCCCAGGCTGTTTCCCATTGCTCGCAAGGCTTCTCGAGCAGGACCCAGTCCCAGAAGGTGCCGTCGCCCCTGGTATGCTGGAAGTTGATCGTGTGGTCTCCGGCTGGAAGCGCATCAAGGGCGACCGAGTGCTCCACCAGGGGATATGTGTCCATGAACCAGCCCTGCCCGGATTGGCTAGATCCTGTGGCTGTGAAGGTGGTTGAGACAATACCGTCGCCGCTGACTTGCTTTTCCTCGGTAGCGCTTCTGCCTGGTGACCAGGATATGGTCAGTTCGCCACCGAACAGCAGGCTTCCGTTCCACTGGACGTCGAAGTCGGTGGCGTAGTCTCGTACGGTGTTAGAGTTATAGGGAAATTCAGAGGTCGGAGTCGCGCCAACTATGAACGGGTCGGTATACGGGGGTTCGTCCAGATTCAGGCCCGGACCCTGCTCGCAATCGCCAACAGGTGTGTAGTTTCCGGAACCGTCGACTTTTCTCCAGTTAAATTCGTTGGCGTAGTTGGTGAGAGTACCAGCTTCGCAGGTAGCAGTCTCGACATCGCCGATCATCCATACCTCTTCCCAGCAATCTTCGATGGGACGCACCACCACGGCATGGGCCGCGATATAGAGCACTGTTCGCGGGTCCCATCCATTAAGGTCAAGGGCAAACGTGTCTTCGGTGACGGGTGGATCGTAATATGCGCCCTCGGGGAACTGACCGGGTATCGGGTTGCCCTTTTTGCTCTGGGGCAGATCGGCTAAGTCTGTACCCACGGCCAGGTGGGTCTCGGTCATGACCCAGTCGCCAGAGGTCTCATACTTCACATAGAGCGTGGTTCCGTCGTTCCACACGCAGACCGTGCCGACGTCGATGTCCTGGTCGGCGTACAGCGTCACACACTCAGCCCAAGCGGGCGGATCCGGCAATGGGTCATCCGCGGTGACGGCCGGCACCAACCCCATGGTCAGCGCCAGGACTGCCGCCAGCAATGTTGCCAGTATTTTCTTTGTCATTTTTCCTCCTTGTTGTTGGTTTGTCCAGGCCTATCGCCCCGGGCCAGGGGCGGCCTGCTGTTTAGCACATGATTGTCACTTCCATAAGCATCACCTCCTTGAGGAACAAAAAAAACCGGCCCATGATGGTTGCGGGCCGGTTTCACCACTGGCTCCACGCCGTCCAGGTGACCAGTTTGCGGGCGGCGCTTCTCAGCCTCCCTGTGCACTATTTGGTTGTTCAGGTGCTGGGTAGTCCTTTTGTACTATATTAGTCGCAGGATTCCGCAAAATCCCTCGCGGCATCCCGGTGATCAGCCATCAGCTTTCAGCGATCAGCATTCAGCAGTCGGCTGTAAGCTTTCATCGTCAAGAACGAACACATGGGCCGTTTTGTTACAGGGTATTGCCGTTCGTAGTGGGAGGTGGGGGTGGGTTTTCAGACCTGGACATTCTCCTGGTTTGGGGAGGAGGGGTGGGTGCGGCGGAGGAGGGAACGGATGCGGGCCAGGAGCTCGCGGGCGTTGAGGGGAGAGGTGAGGTAGGCGTCGGCGCCCATCTCCAGGAACTCGACTCCGCCTGCCTCTTCCTCCTCCTCGCCGAGGACGATGATGGGCGCGGCGGATAGTTCGCGCATGCGGATACATAGCTCATCGCCGTTGAGTCTGCGGCCGTTCTCGCGGAGGACAATGAGGTCGGGCGAGGTTCTGGCTATCTCATCAACGGCCTCCCCGGTTTCGGTGGCAGGGGCAACCTGGAAGCCGGAGTGCTGGAGGAAGAAGGTCAACTCGTCCTTCATGGCCACGTCCGGACAGACAAGTAAAATCCTATCCATAGTTCCTCCAAATCCTGATTATGGAGTACTCGAGTAATGGTACTCAAGTATAGTGTAATGAAGGCTCGCGTGGAAGTCAGTAGCTGGCGAGGCACAAGTGGTCTCTTTTGGGTTGCAGAAGGTTTCATTTGGGTTGCAGGGAGCCATGAGCAGTCAGCAATCAGCTTTCAGCAAGGTTGAGAGGGGGGAGTGGGCGGGGGGCGGGTGGCCTGTGGGCAATGACAAATGACAAAGCCCAAATGCCAAGGCAAATCCCAATGTCAAAATGCAAATGACAGAGGGGCAATGGGCGGTGGTCGGCGAAATAGCTATCAGCGGTCCGCAGAATAGCTATCAGCATTCAGCAATCAGCCTGTCAACGGGCGGCTCTAGGCGGTGGGGGAGGGGGCGCGGATGAAGTAGCCGGCGCCTCTTTCGTTGAAGATGATCTCCGGGTTGGAGGGGTCCTGCTCGATCTTGGACCGGAGGCGGTAGACGTTGAGCTTGAGCAGCTCCCTGTCTTCCCCGGAATTGGGTCCCCAAACGTAGCGGAGCAGTTCGCCGGTGGTGCAGACCCTGCCTTCGTTCTCGGCCAGGTAGCAGAAGATCCTGTATTGAATGGGGGTCAGCTTGACGGGCCTGCCCCAGACCCACACCTGGCGCGTGGCGTAATCTATGGACAGCCTGCCATCGAGGAAGGAGGAGACCCCCTGCTTGTCGGCGGAGCAGCGGCGGAGGATAGCATTGACCTTGGCGATGAACTCCATGGGGCTGGAGTACGGGGACAGCCAGTCGTCGGCACCCATTTCGAGCGCCTTTACCTTGTCCATGACGTCGTCGCCCTGGCCGACGACGATGAGGGGCACATCGGAGAAGCTGCGGACCTGGCTTATGAGGTCAAAGCAGTCCTCGGGCGATGATCCTTCGCTGCGCTCGGGGAGATGGAGGAGAGCCAACCGCGGCTGCTCGGTATGCAGCAGCTGCAGGGCCTCCTGCGGGTCATCCGTGTGCAGCAGGCTCAGGTTGGGCCACCTTACCTTGAGGACAAGGGGGATGTACTTGGCTATCTCTTCCGGCAGTCGCACGAGCAGGACTTTCATGTCACTCCTCAGGGGCGTATGTCTAGGATAATGTAAGCTATGATAAATGTCAATACACCTAACTTAACCTATGTTACCAATCTAGTTTCCCGGGGGCTTTTTCCCCGTCCTATTACCATTTTCTGTGGGGATTGATACTTTTGGGTGATTGTGCAGTGAGGTGAAGTAAGTTAACCTTCGGGCATGTTGATTGGAGAAGAGCTAGTTGAAGGAGGGATGGAGGAAGATATGGATAGTGATGTGAAGATGAGCGACCTGCTGACGATACGGGAAGTAGCGCGGGTGCTGCATGTCCATCCTAATACGCTGAGGCGGTGGAGCAACGATGGGAGGATCAGGGCGTACCGCATCAACGAGCGGGGCGACCGCAGGTTCAAGAGGGAGGAAGTGGCCCGGTTCCTGGCGGAATTGAACGGCCAGGAAGACATCTGGGGGGAGGTGCGGCGGCTGGGGCTGGCGGGGCGGCGTTAGGCGGTCAGGGAAATAGCTATCAGCGAAATAGCTATCAGCGATCAGCGGGCAGCGGGGAGGGAGTCCAGGAGGGGCTGGTGCCCTATCGGCAATGACAAAGCCCAAAGGTCAAGGCAAATCCCAATGTCAAAATCCAAATGACAAATAAAGCTCAAGGTTCAAATGACAAAGAAGGGGGGCGCCTAGAGAGGTCACCCTCACCTTAATCCTCTCCCGTCAAGGGAGAGGAGGAGGAGCGCTGGGGGCATGGCCCCCAGACCCCCGGGCGAGGCAAACCCCAATGACAAGATCCAAATGGCAAAGGGGCAATGGGCAGCGGGCAGGGGAATAGCGGTCAGCGAAATAGCTATCAGCGGTCAGCGGGTGGTGTAATCACCCTCACCTTGATCCTCTCCCGTCAAGGGAGAGGAGCAGGAGCACTGGGGGCTCTGCCCCCAGACCCCCGGGCGAGGCAATGCCAAATGGCAGGAGCGCTGGGGGGAGCCCCAGGCGCTCCGTGTTCTGTCGTCGCAGGTGCGGCTTGTGTCCGCCCGCGGCACGAGGCCGAAGTGGCGATGTTAGCGAGCACCCTCGATAGGCTCGGGGGCCCGAACTACGTCACTCACGCTGGCCCGCTCTTACCGTAAGAGGGGGTATAGGGGGTGGGGGGCGTTATGGTTCTCATGCCCGGTCGCTATCCCGGTTTGTCGGGGTTAACCAGCTCGCGGCCGAGGCGAAAGGCATCGTCGAGCGCCGTGGGGTGCCGGGTGATCTGGGCCTTGTCATCGACGCCTCTGACCAGGACGTCAGCGGCGTACTTCACGTTTATGGCATCGAAGAAGTACTTGACCGTGAGCACCCCGCCATCGAAGAGCTTCTGGCCGCGGGTAGCGCCCACCGAGATGAAGGCGCCCCTGCGTTCCCGCTTATCGTCCTTGCCCATGCCCAAGACGTGCTTCCTGGCCCACAGCGCCTGGCATCTATCCACCACTGCCTTGGCCTGGGCGGTGATGCTATAGAAGAATATGGGCGAGGCAAGGATGACGTGGTCGGCCTGCAGGAGCTTGTCATAGAGAGGCTGCATGTCGTCCTTGATGGGGCAGTTGCCGTCCTTGACGCAGGCATATATCTCCAGGCAGGGGGAGATCTTCAGCTTTGAGAGGAGCACCTTTTCGGTCTCGGCTCCCTCCTCCCTGGCGCCCGCCAGGGCCTTATCGAGGAGGATGTCGGTGTTGCTCTGCCTTCGCGGGCTGCCCATAATACCCAGTACTTTCATGTTATCCCTCCTTGTGATCACCCAGGCCGTTCAGTCTTGATTCTCGTTCAGTTCCAGGCAGATTGGGAGCATTCTGCCCCCAGACCCCCTGTTCGGGGGCACGAGGTGGAAGTGCCGATTTGATCGAGCACCCTGGAAGGAGTCGGGGCCTTGCACTGCGTATCCCACCGCCACCGACGCTTATTGGCAATCCCTCTATCTGTACACATCGCCACGGCTCGCCATGGCGAGTATTCGGACCTCTCTCGCTTCCTCTATGACACGAAATACCATCCTGAACTTCCCTATCCGATATCGGTAGAGGCCTTCCAGTCCCCCGTGCAGACGCTTAACACTTGCGGATGAGAATGGGTCAGCCTCAAGTTCTTCGACTGCTTTCCGAACCTTTTGTCGATAATCCTTGCTCATTCTCAGGTAAGAGCTCTGCGCCGTTCTTGTCCAGGTGACTTTCCACCGTGTCAAAGTCTTACCTCTGTGACACCACCTTCCTGTTCATCCTTGAGGCCGGCCTTGAGGCCTGTCATCAACTCGCGGTCAGAAAGAGTCTCCTGCGTTGCTTTCCACTCCTCCATCTCCTGCCAGCTGATGTAGCGCATCAACTCCAGCCTCTCCTCAGCGGACATGCGCTTAATCAACTGCGAGACTGCGACCGCCAAGCTTTGTGTTGCGTTCATAGGCGCGCCCCCTCCTACTAGTCTTAACGGACATTATACCATGTCTCCGCCACTCCCGTTCGGAGGACCAGGTCCGTTCAGCCTGCGACATCCGGCCTACCGGTATCTGTGTTACCGCTACAGGCCCAGCTTCGTGCGGTTGGCCTCGATGTGGGCGAGGACGGCATCGGCTGCCCGTAGGGGGTCGGTGTCGACGTTGAGCACACCGCCCGTCAGATCTCTGCAGTCATGCGTGAGCAGGTTAACCAGGTTGGGCGCTCCGGTAACTGCGGGCACGGGGTTGACGTAAGTATAGAGACCGAAGGCGAGGGCAAACACGGCGTCGATGGTGGCCTTCTGTTCCATATACTCGGGAGCGACGGCGGCCGCCGGCAGGTCGGCGACGGGCACGTTGCCCAGGGCGCCGGATATGGCGGCCAGGAGGTCGGCGATGCGCCCGGTATCGGTGCAAGTCCCGTAGCTCAGTACCGGCGGGATGCCCAGGGTCCCGCAGAGGCCCTTGAGGCCGGAGCCGGCAAGCTCGCTGGCCCGGGGACGGCAGAGGCCGGCCACCTGCATGGCGGCATTGCCGCAGCCCATGGAAAGCACCAGGAGGTCGCGCTTTATCAGTTCCTTAGCCATGCGCACGCTATGCACGTCCTGTCCGTTATCTCTGAGGCTGGTGCAGGAGATGAGTCCGATCACGCCCCTGATGGTGCCGTCCTTTATGGCATTGAGCAGCGGCTCGAGGGAACCGCCCAGGGCCTCGATGATGCTCTCGGAGGAGAAGCCGACGATGGCCTCGGCCACCGGCAGACCGGTGACGGGCGGCACGGAGGCACGCCGCTCCTGGAAGTTGTCTATAGCCATCTGCAACAGGCGGGCTGCCTGCTCCTCGGCCTGTTGTGGCTGATAGTTGACGCGGTCGGAGATGCCCTCGAAGGCGACCAGGTCGCTGACGGGCACCAGCCTGAACTTGTATTTGGCGGCATAGGCGGGATCGACGGGCATGGAGCAGTTCATGTCGCAGGCAAAGAGGTCAACGCAGCCGCTGGCCAGAACGGCCTCCTGCATTATCCAGTTGCCCGTGAAGCCGTAGAAGGCATCATCCATCTCCCATCTCTGGACCATCTCCTGGCCGGTCTCGATGTTGGCGATAATGCGCAGTCCCTTTGCCCCCGCAGCCCTAGCCTTATCCTGCCACTCCGGCTTTCTGGCGAGCTGGACCATGGCGAAGCCGAGGAAGGGCTCATGGCCGTTGGGCAGGGCGTTGACATAATCGGGATCAAGGACCCCGAGGTCGCCCCGCATCTTATGCGGCCGGGGAAGGCCGAAGATGATATCCTGGCAGTACTCGTTTACGATCTGACTCTGGTAGGCCATAGCTATGCTCATGCGCATGGCCTTGAGGGCCAGGCTGACATAATAGCCATCGACGTTGGTGAGGCAGGAACTGGTGGCGCGCAGCATCTCGCCGTAGATTCCGCCGGGAAAGAGGTCCAGCTTCTTCCAGGTCTGTTGTCGCTCGTGCGGGGCCAGGGCTTCAACTATGAGGCTGGGCTCATCGGCCTTACGGTTGAAATCGGCCTCGGCGAAGTCACAGAGGGCCAGGGCCGTATTCTCGGCCGTGCCCGAGTTGTCGATGCCGAGCCTGGCTGCGAATTCGTTGAGCTTGTTCTTCTCTGTTATGTGGAAGGGAGTCTGGCCTCTGGCCGTAGCACGAAGGGTCTTGATGGTCTGCTCGGTGTGATAGTGATAGGTTGAAGCGCCGAGCACGTTTCTGAGCAGCATCATGCGCATGGCCATGCCGTCGCCGGTGATACCGCACACACCCCTCTTGTCCCTGGCGACATCGGCGCGGCAGGGACCGTTGGAACAGAGGTCGCAGCGGACTCCCCCCATACAGAAGGGACAGCGCTGGTCCGGCTTGCCTCCCAATCCCTGGGCCTCGTACCTATCCCAGATGTTGTTCATGCCGTCTTCTTTGAGCCTGTCGTATACACGGCGTACTGAGTCGTGATATGAGACTCTCTCTCTGTCCATGGCAATTCCTCCTTCTGCTGTGTGCTGCCCTGGGGGTGGGGGAGTTTTGTAAGAATAGAGGATTTCGTCGGTGGAGGCAATATTGCGACGAGGTGTCGATCCCCGGGGGGGGCAGATGCTGCGGCGTGGCCCGGCCGGGCTTGAGGGCTGCGGTTGAAACCGTGGCGCGGGTCCGTGTTAGAATGTGCCCCGCAGCCGGCGACGGCGGGAAGCTGTCGAGGAACCGGGCTGCCCCGGAAAAGGAGGAAGAGAATGCCCAGGAAAATGGGAAGCAAGGAGTATATTGAGTGGGTGAACAAATACGTTGTTCAGACCTATCACCCTCTGCCCATAGTTTACTCGCGGGGGGAAGGGGTGTGGGTCTGGGACCCTGAGGGCAAGAAGTACATGGAGATGCTGAGTTGCTACTCAACGCTGGGACTGGGTCACCCTGCCCATCCGGAGGTGCTGCGGGCATTTGTGAGCCAGGCCAAGAGGGTGGGTATCAGCTCGGGAGCCTTCTACAATGAACAGCTGGGCCCCTTTGCCAAGGAGCTGGCCGAGTTCTGCGGGATGGCCAAGGTCCTGCCGGTGAACAGCGGTGCCGAGGCGGTGGAGCGGACAATCAAGATCGCCCGGAAGTGGGGATATGTGGTTAAGGGGATTGAGAGGGACAAGGCTGAGGTCATCGCCTGCGAGAACAACTTCCACGGCCGGACGATTACTGTGGTCAGCTTTTCAGATAATCCCAGCTACAGCCGGTATTTCGGGCCGCTTACTCCGGGCTTCAAGGTCATCCCGTTCGGCAACGTGGAAGCGCTGGAGAAGGCCATTAACAAGAATAGTGCGGCCTTTCTGGTGGAGCCGATACAGGGCGAAGGCGGGGTGATTGTCCCGCCCGACGGTTACCTGAGGAAAGCCAAGGAGCTTTGCGAGAAGCACAACGTGCTGTTCATCCTGGACGAGGTGCAGACAGGCCTGGGCCGCTGCGGCAAGCGTTTTGCCTACGAGTATGAGGACGCGAAGCCGGATATGCTTATTCTGGGCAAGTTCCTAGGGGGAGGACTGGCCAAGGTTGCTGCCGTAGTGTGCTCGGAGAAGACGGCCAACGTGCTGGAGTATCCGGAAGACGGCAGCACTTTTTCGGCCCAGCCGGAGAGCCTAGCTGCGGCCAGGGTTGCCCTGAAGATCCTGGTCAGAGATAGGCTGGCGGAGAATGCCTTTGAGGTGGGCAATTACTTCAGGAAACGTCTGGGAGAGATCGCGAACCCCCTGATCAAAGAGATCCGCGGCAAGGGGTTGCTGGTAGCGATCGAGTTCAAGCCGGAGGCGGGAGGGGCGCGCAAGTTCGCCGAGGGACTGGTGGAGGCGGGGATAGCGTGTAAGGAGACGCACCAGCACGTGATCCGGTTTGCGCCTCCGCTGATCATCAAGAAGGAGGAGATCGACTGGGCGGTGGAGAGGATCAGGCGGGTACTGGGGACGTAGCGGAGGACGCGCCGTAGCAGGGGAGTGCGCTGCTTCTCGGGAGGGCGGCCTCAGGATATTATGCCGAGTTCCCGTCCCACCCTGGCAAACCTGGCGAGAGCAAAGTCGAGGTCCTCTCTGCTGTGGGCGGCTGAGATCTGGACCCTGATGCGGGCCTGTTCCCTGGGGACGACGGGATAGCTGAAGGCAATGACGTAGATTCCTTCATCCAGAAGCCTGTCGGCCATGCGGGCGGCCTTCTTGGCGTCATAGAGCATAATGGGAACTATGGGGTGCGTGCCGGGCCGTATGTCGAAACCGAGCTGGGCGATCTTCTCCCTGAAGTAGGCGGTGTTCTGTTCCAGTTTCTTACGCAGGTCGGAGGCCTGACTGATCATATCCAGCACTTTTATGGCGGTGGCCACGATCGAGGGGGCAAGCGTGTTAGAGAAGAGATAGGGCCGTGAGCGCTGTCTGAGGAGTTCTATCATCTCCTTCTTGCCGCTGGTGAAACCGCCGGTAGCTCCGCCCAGGGCCTTGCCGAAGGTGCTGGTAATGATGTCAACTCTGTCCTCCACTCCCCAGTACTCCGGGGTGCCCCGGCCACCGGGGCCGAAGAACCCCGTGGAGTGGGAATCGTCAACCATGACCATGGCGTTGTATTTCTCGGCCAGGTCACAGATCTCCCTGAGCCTGGCCACGTCGCCGTCCATGCTGAACACCCCATCGGTGGCGATCAACCTGAAGCGCTTGTCCTGGGTCTCTTTGAGATGTTTCTCCAGGTCTGCCATGTCCGAATGCTTCATAACGCGGTTCTCCGGGAACTGAACGGAGCCCGGACCGAGCTTCTTCTTGTGGACCATGCCCCAGAGCCGCACTCCGTCGATGATGGTGGCATGGTTCAACTGGTCGCTTATGACCACATCTTCGAGGCCGACCAGGACTTCGAACAGGCCTTCGTTGGCCGCGGCACAGGAGGAATAGAGAATAGTGTCCTCCATCTTGAGGAACTCGGAGATCTTTCTCTCCAGCTCCTTGTGAATATCCTGCGTGCCGCAGATGAAGCGAACCGAGGAGAGGCCGTGGCCTCTTTCATCGAGGGCTTTCTTAGCCACGTCAATCAGTTCCGGGCTATCGGCCAGGCCCAGGTAGTTATTGGCGCAGAAGTTAAGGACCTGCCCTTCCTTGACTTTGATCTTGGGTCCTTGAGGCGAACGGATAATCCGTTCGTCCTTATAGAGACCGCTGTCCCTGATGGACTTGAGCTGATCCTCCAGGTACTCTTTTACCTCTTTGCTGTACATTTCTTACCTCCGCTGTTAAGGAAGCAGGATGACCTTTCCCGAGACCTTGGGCCTTTGCATCATGAGGCTGAATCCCTTTTCGAACTCCTCCAGGGGTAGTTTATGGGTGATAACAGGAGACACATCCAGCTTCCCGGATTCCAGCAGCCTTGTTACCTCTTCCCAGGTCTGCCAGATGAGACGGCCGGAAATGGGGACGATCTTCTTGCCGCTTCTGACGTACTGGCCGTAGTTCTCGATGGTAAATGGTCCTCCGTGGATACCGAAGGCGGACATCCTGCCGCCGATTCTCACCCATTTGAGGGCCAGGTCGACGGCTTCCGGGCTGCCGGCCATTTCCAGGACGACATCAAAGCCTCTGCCGTCGGTAATCTGGGAAAGGGCCTCCTCAGTTCCCGGTCCATCTTTCAATACCTTATCGGCGCCCATGGTGGTGGCGATGTCCATCCTCCTGTCATGGCGGCAGAGGATGACGACCAGGCGGGCCCCCTCGGCCCTGGCCACGCCGATGGCCATCAGGGCGATGGGGCCATCGCCGACGATCAACACGCTTCTCCCCTGGAGGTCCTTATCGTAGTCACCGAGGGCGCAATAGACGGCATTGCCCAGCGGTTCCTGGATGCTGGCCACCTCCGGCGGAAGCTGCGGATTGTTCTTCCAGAGGACTCTGGCCGGGATTGTGAAATACTCGGCGAAACAGCCGTTACAGGTCAGGCCGAAGACCCTGCCCGTCTCGCAGATATGTCTCTGGTCGTTGAGGCATTGAATGCACCTGCCGCAGTAGATATGAGTCTCGGCCGAAACGTAGTCTCCCGCCTTGAAATCCTTGACCTCGTTACCGACTTCGACGATGGTACCGGCGAACTCATGACCCAGGATCTGGGGGAGATTCTTGACGTAGACGCGCGCTCCAGGATCCCAGGCATAGATGTGGACATCTGTGCCGCAGATGGACCCGGCCATGAGCTTAACCAGTACCTCATCGGCTGCAGGCTGAGGAATATCCAATTCTACCAGTTCGGCTCCTAGCGCTTCTCGGGTCTTGACTACTGCTTTCATCTATCTCCATTTCTTGGCAGGGGCCGGGCTGTTTGATCCTGCGCGGGATTCAGATATAACTTATGTCTAGTATGCACGGGTCTACCACCTGAGGATCCGGTGGTGCTGATTACAGAGGTGCGGTGCATTGTCAAACATGCCGGCGCCCTGCGGGCGCCACAGGGGGCATGATAGCCGATGGGGGTGGCTTAGTCAAGGAGAAGAACGGGATGAGGGCAGGGGCACCGGTGTGGCGATTTCCCCTTTCTCTACTTGACGACAACTCCGGCCTTGATCACCCGCTCAACCAGGTTCATGCCGAACCAGTAGGGCAGCTGCCGGTGATTGGGGACATCCAGGAGGACTATGTCGGCTTTCTTGCCGACCTCGATGCTGCCGACCTCGTGGGCCCTGTCCAGGGCACAGGCGGCGTTGATAGTGGCGGCGCTGATCGCCTGGGCCGGAGTCATCTTCATCTGGCGGCAGGCCAGGGCGATTATCATCTGCATGGAGAGCGTGGGACAGCTTCCGGGGTTGAAGTCGGTAGCCAGGGCGATGGGGACTCCGGCGGCAATGAGCTTCCTGGCGGGAGCGTACTTGTCGCTCATGAGGTGGAAGGGGACGCCGGGCAGCAGGACTCCCACGGTCCTGGTCTCCGCCATCAGCTGCATGCCCGTTTCCGAAATGTGGTCCAGGTGGTCGATGGAAACCGCTCCCAGTTCGACTCCCAGCTCGACTCCGCCGATATCGTGGAATTCACCGGCATGCAGCTTGGGCTTCAGGCCGTGTTCCTTAGCCTTTTGCAGGATGGTGCCGGCCTCGGATGGAGAGAAGGCGCCCACCTCCACAAATACATCGCAGTATTCAGCCAGGGATTCGGCCTTCACCCTGTCCAGCATGTCCAGGACCAGCCTGACATAGTCTTCCCTCCTGTCCTGGTATTCCCGGGGAAGGGCATGGGCCCCCAGAAAGGTAGAGACGATATCGACCGGCTGAGAGTCCTTAAGCGCGGCGATAACTTTCAGCATTCCGAGCTCGGACTCAGGTGAAAGGCCGTAGCCAGTCTTTATCTCCGCGGTGGTGGTGCCGTAAGCCAGCATCTTGCGGAGGAAGCCCTGGGCCCGCTCAAGCAGGGCATCCGGAGAGGCGAGTTGCTGTGTGGTCTTTTCCACGGTACTGAGGATGCCGCCGTTACTCGCCATGATCTCGAGGTAGGACCTGCCCTTTATCTTGTGGACGAATTCATCTTCCCTGGAGCCGGCGAAGACCAGATGTGTATGGCAGTCCACAAAGCCGGGCATGACAGTCTTGTTTGCGGCATCGATTATAGTCTCCGCGTCAGCGAAGCTGGCTGAGACCTGGTCCGTCTCGCCGACGGCCACGATTCTGCCATCTTCTATGGCCACGGCCCCGTTGGATATGATGCCCACGTCGTCCATATCTGTTCCAGTCGTGGGGCCGCCGCCGGCGCCGCGGACGGTCACCAGTTGGGAAGCATTCTTGATCAGGATGCGGGCTATCATTTGGGGATGTTGACCTTCTTTCGCCGGGCAGTCCTGATGGCTAGGTCATAGCCGGCATCGGCGTGCCTGGCAACACCGATGCCGGGATCAACGGTGAGGACCCTTTCCAGCCTGTTTTCCCTTTGTTTGGTGCCGTCGGCCACGATGACCATTCCGGCATGCAGGGCATAGCCTATCCCCACCCCACCGCCGTGGTGGAAAGAGACCCAGGAGGCACCGTTGATGGCGTTGAGGGCAAAGTTGAGGAGCGGCCAATCGGCGATGGCATCGGAGCCATCGCGCATGGCCTCGGTCTCGCGATTGGGAGAAGCCACCGAGCCGGTATCCAGATGGTCTCTACCGATAACAATGGGAGCGTCGACCTCTCCCCGTGCCACCAGGCGGTTTATGATCCTTCCGAACTGGGCACGGTCGCCATATCCCAGCCAACAAATCCTGGCCGGCAGTCCAATGAAGGGGACCTTGTCCTGGGCGCGGCGAACCCATCTGTGAAGGGCCTCATCCCGGGGGAAAGCCTCCAGCACGGCTTTGTCCAAGGTGAGGATATCCGCGGGATTGCCGGACAGGGCCGCCCATCTGAAAGGACCTTTCCCCTGGCAAAACAGCGGCCTAATATAGGCGGGCAGGAAACCGGGATAGAGAAACTGCCCGTCTTCATTCCTTACGGCCAGCCCTGCAATCTCGGCCTGCTGTCTGAGGTTATTTCCGTAGTCAAAGCAGATGGCGCCCTGCTTCTGCATTGCCAGGATTGCTGCCACGTGCCTGACGATCGACTCGTAGACCCTTGCCCTGTAGTCTGCGGGGCTATCCCGACGCAGGTCTTGCATCTCCTTAAGGTCGCCTACGGGAACATAGCTCCAGATATCATGGGCCGGAGTCTGGTCGGTAACGATGTCGGGTATCGTTCCCATCTGGACCAGCTGCGGATGGACCTGGGCGGCATTGCCCACCAGTCCCACGGAAAGCGGTCGCTTCTTCCTCTTCGCTTCCTCCACCCAGGTCAGGGCCTGCCTGAGGTCTGCCGTCATGCGGTCGCAGTATCCTTCCTTGATCTTCCTTGTGATTCTCTCCGGTCTCACCTCGACATCCAGGATGACCGCATCATTCATGGTGGCGGCCATGGGCTGTGCACCCGACATGCCGCCCATGCCGGCGGTGAGGATGAACTTTCCGGCAAGGGAGTCTTTGCCAAACTCCTTCGCCGCCAGGGCGGCGAGGGTCTCATAGGTCCCCTGCAGTATTCCCTGGGTCCCGATATAGATCCAGGAGCCGGCCGTCATCTGGCCGTACATGGTCAAGCCCATCTCGTCGTAGCGGTCGAAGTGCTCCTGAGTGGCCCATCTGGGGACGATGTTGGAATTGGCAATCACAACCCGCGGTGCTTCCTTGTGGGTAGGGGCCACATAGACTGCCTTGCCCGATTGAACGCAGAGAGTCTCCTCGTCGGTGAGGCCTTTCAGGGCCCTGACGATCCTGTGGTACTCCTTCCAGTTCCTGGCCGCCCTTCCCTGGCCGCCATAGATGATGAGCTCTTTCCAATCCGTGGCGACCTGGGGATGGAGGTTATTTCTGAGCATACGCAGGGCCGCCTCCGCATCCCAGTTCTTACATTGCAGCTTGGTCCCGGTCTGTGCCCTGATCTCCCTCCTGGGTCTCAAATCCATATACATTGGCCTGGCCATTTCTACCTCCCTCTCGATGTGCGGTCGTTTTCCTGGCTAAGCGCGCAGCAGGAGGCCCGTCACTGCAGTCGGGCCTGGACCTTAGCCACTATAGCATCGGCCAAATGACCGGCGGAGCAAAGCTCCTCGGCCGCGGCCGACATCTCCTTCTGATAAGCTTCATCGTTGATGGAGATGAGATTGACCTTGACGTTCAGCAAAGCTCCCTCGATGGCCGCTTCTGCCATCCTGGCCGCCACTCCGATATCGGTAATGAGGTTAGGATTACAGCTCTCGAGCAGGGCCTCAGCCAGCTCCAGCACCCTATGGCTATACCTTGCCGTGTGGAGGGGGACCTGGGCGGCTTCTCTGAGGTCCCCTCCGGCAAAGGCTTGCGCGTCCTTGTCGACCAGGCCGGTGAGGACATTCATCAGCCCCCGCGCCTCCCTGGAGATATCCTTGTTTGTGGAGAACTCGGCCGCCATTGCAACGAGTCCGGCCGATAACGCCCCCGAAAGGGCGGCAGCCGAACCTCCGCCGGGCGTTGCTTTCCTGGCTGCCAGTTCTTCCAGGAACTGTTCGATGGTTAGTCCTTGGAGCATGGCTAATCCTCCTCAATCAGATATTCGATTATCTTCTTCCGGGGATCGAACCTGCGGGACGCATCGAGGGCCAGGTTCTTCACTGCGGCCTCGATGAGCTTTTGCCGGGACTGTTCCGCCGGCTGATAGAACCTACCGGCATCTAGAATTGCCTCTCTGGGTATGAGGCCCACGATCTCGCTGGAGAGCACCCTTGCGCCTGCCAGCGCGGCGAGGTCCTTTATCGCCTCAAAGACGATGTGCATGGGAGTGACTTTGTAATTGGTAAGGTTCATGGAGACCTGAGCCGTCGTCGGTTTTTCAAGGGCGACGCCCACTGCCTTAACCGACTGGAAGACACCGGGGATCCTTATCTTGCTGCCGCCCTCCGCAACACGTGTGCGCCCCGATTCGCGGATAATCCCGGCTATTCTGTGGGCGATGTCCGTATCGGCTGCGCTCAGATAGACGTTATAGGCAATCAAGAACTCCCTGGCCCCGATAACGGTAGCTCCGCTCCTGGGGTTGAACACGGTTGGACCGTAGTCGGGCTGCCACCGCGGGTCCTGCAGTTTCTGCGCCAGCCCTTCATACTCGCCGGCTCTGATGGTGGCCAAGTTTTTCCGCTCCGGTACTCTTGCCGCCTCCTCATAAAGATAGACGGGAATGTGCAGCTTTTGTGCCACTTCCCTGGCCAGGTCGTTGGCCAGGGCAACGCACTCCACCATGGTGGCACCTTGAATGGGGATGAAGGGACAGACGTCGCAGGCTCCGAGCCTGGGATGCTGCCCCTTGTGTCCGCTCATATCGATAATGCTGACTGCCCTGGCGATGGCATCATAAGCGGCTTGTCTAACCGGCTCCGGCGGTCCGACGAAGGTCAACACGGTGCGGTTGTGGTCAGCGTCTGTGGCAACGTCCAACAGCTTTATGCCGGGGACCTTTCGCAACTCGTCGGTGATCTGCTCGATCCTGGCGATGTCTCTGCCCTCGCTGAAGTTGGGCACGCACTCGACGATCTTGTTCATGATGTCGCCGCCTCCTGCAGCAACCCACCATCACGAACGAGGTGGCAAAGCTCTGCGATATCCTCAGCCAGGACCCTATTCTGCTCAGTACGGGGGACATGGCTTCTCACAATTTGGTAGAGCTTAGCTATGTTCGAGTCCGCGGGCAACGGCGCGCGGAAGTCCAGAGCACGCGCGGCGCAAAGGACCTCGATGGCTATCACGTGGGTGGTATTCTTACAGATCTCATGCGCCTTCCTGACGGCCCAGGCACCCATACTGACGAAGTCCTCCTGGCCTGCTGAGACCGGAATGGAGTCAACCGAAGCCGGATGAGCCAGGGTCTTGCTTTCGGAGACGAGAGCGGCCGCGCTGTACTGGGCTATCATCAGGCCCGTGTCCAGTCCCTGCTCCCGGGCGAGAAACAGGGGGAGGCCATCGGCCGCGCTGCTTAACAACTTGTCTACTCGTCTTTCAGAGATGGCAGACATGCTACAGAGGCCGACCGACAGACTATCGGCCGTGTGGGCCAGAATCTGGCCGTGGAAATTCCCGCTTGCCTGGCGGATCTCAGGCTTTCCTGCTTTTCTGGAAAGCCAGGGGTTGCCGCCGAAAGAGTTGATCTCAATATCGACAACCTCTCTGGCCCTGAGAAGGATGTCTCTGAAAGAGCCGTGGACCTGGGGGATGCATCTGATGGAGTAGGCATCCTGCAATGAATGGCTGGAGGGGCGGCCACCATTCTTGCCCAGAAGGCGGGTCAGATGGTCAGCGGTGGCGATCTGTCCCGGATGCGGCCGCAACCGCTGAATCTCGTGTTCAAAGGACTGAGCACTGCAGCCCAGGGCCTTAATAGTCATAGCGGCGGCCACGTCGGCCGTGCGGACCAGGATATCTGACTCGAAGACGAGAAAAGCCAGAAAACTCGTCATGAGGCTGGTGCCGTTAAGCAGGGCGATGGCTTCGCCGACCTCGAGCTGCACCGGTCGCAGTCCTGCCGCCCGCAGGACCTGCTGCGGGTCCTTGCCCATCAAGGCCAGCGCAATGTGGCCTTGAGGAACCAGGTCGCCGCTGGCCCCCAGCGAGCCTTTGGCCGGGACAAACGGAATGACGTTTCTGTTGAACATGTCAATCAGCAGTTCGAGTGTCTGCAGCCTTACGGTGGAGTAGCCTTTCTTGAGGTTCAGAATCATGTGCAGCATTATGCCTCTGACTATCTCCTCTTCCAGAGGGGGCCCTACTCCGCAGGAGTGGCTCATGATCAGATTCTCCTGGAATTCCTGCATTCGGCCATCAGGAATACGCGTATTCAGAAAAGCACCTACGCCGGTGTTGATTCCGTAGTAGGCTGTGCGAGTATCTGCCGCCAGTATGTCCTCGAAGACCCTTCTCGATTCCCTGATCCTTGCTTGCTCTGTTTCGTCCAGGCCTATCATGCTATCGCCGCGGCACAAGGCGACGAATTCGGCGCAGTCCATTCTGTCTTTCATGAGTCATGTCCTCCCAAGAACCCTGTTTACCTCCGCACTATAGAGAAAATGGCTGTCTTAATCAAATACATATGGGGACGCTATGCCGATGGCGTCAAGGTGACTTCAACTCCCTGCGGTGGAGCCCGGGTTGTGCCTGGCACGGCGCAGCCCTGTCTCTGAGGCCAGCAATGCTCTCACCTGCTCGCGGTCGGCGCTGCTCCAGTGGCCCTTCGCCTGAGATCCACGCTTGAAGGCCGCAACCCTCTCCGAAATCGCTCTCCCGAGGGGGGGCGCTATTGACAGTTTGCGGATGAATATCCTACTATCTCGTGCAGAAAGGAGGGACGAATGCAAGCATACTGCGTGAAGTGCCGTGCCAAGAAGGAAATGAGGAACCCGCGAAGCATCGTTATGAAGAACGGCAGACCGGCAACCCAGGGCGTATGCCCGACCTGCGGCACCAAGATGTTCAGAATCGGAAAGAGCTAGCACTATTGCCGCCGGGTGTATTAAGAGACAAGAGGGCTGGGGCGGCCACATCGGTACAAGCCCAGCCCTCCTGTCTAACCGGTTCCAGGCAAACAGGACACGGGCGCTCGCGGACTAGCGCCACTCTATGGCAGGCATTATCCTGTAGGTCGTTACTCTGGGCTCTTCCAGCAGGAGGGCCTGGTCCCGGTGGAGCAGGTCTCTGGTTATGCTCGACTCCTGCCACGTCTTCCAGTTGTCGACGGTCTTCCATGTGCTGGCCAGGGCGATGACGGTGAAATCCTTGTCGCTGACCAGCGTCTCGGCGCTGATGAAGCCAGGGTATTGCATGGCATGCGCGGTGAGCTTCCGCAATAGAGGTTGTGCGTCGGCGTCGCTCCTAACCCTATATCCTACGATTCCCTTGATCATTGCCACCTCCTTGTTCTATGGCGGAAAGGTTGAACTTCGATCCCCGTTCCCCGACCAGGAGCCTCATCGGTCTGGCTGCTGGCCTGTCTTCCTCTTGTCAGATCATAGGCCCGGTCGCAGTGTCAGTCCGGTCCTTCCGCCCGGTCGCCCATGTGTTCCACGCTGGGGTGGCGAGAACCGGCCGTAAACACTGGGTACGCGGATATGTGCGTATTGGGGCACAAGCTGTCATTCGTGTTCCTTGGGAACGGCGCAGATCATGACCAGGTTTCGGTCTGGAGAAGAATTCCTGTACTGGTGTTTCTCTCCGGGCAAGACAAGGGCGAAGTCGCCTTCTCTTACTTCCTGTTCCCCTTCTTCAGCGCGCAGGAATCCCCGGCCGGCTATGACATAATTCATGTGTTCGTATGGGTGCCGGTGAAACGGGGTGTGCCCGCCTGGCCCAATGGTGAAAACCCGGAACGAGAATGTGGGCGCTCCATTTGCTCCAGACAGAGGGACCTGCTTATAGACGTCTTTAGCGCCCTCCATGGCAGCAGTTGTCTTCTTGACTTCATCCAGTCTGGTTACATGCATCGGCTACTCCTTCATGGCTTAGAATACCCCAACCATTCAACTGACCTTGCCCACGGCGGCCATGTATATGACGAATTCATCCTTGCCGTCAAGTCTCAACAGCTGGTCCATCATATCCTGATCGTAGGCGGCAACTGCACAGGTTCCGGCAGCTATCGGCTGGCAGGCCAGGTACAGGTTCTGGCATACATGGCCGGCATCTAGGAGGATGACCTTGTGAGCGGCCAGGCCGTAGCGCCATTCCGTTCTGTAGGGGATCGCCGACCAGATGAAAACGGCGGCAGAGGTTGACATCCAGTTCTGCTGAAAAGCTGCCAGGGCCAGTTTCTGTGCTGCCCTTTCGTCCCTGCATTCCACCAGAAGCTGGTGCTCGAGCGGGAGATATCTGTAGAAGCCTGAGTCCAGGCCTTGCACATTACGAATGCAGAGATAGGTCTCAAGGGCATGCCGGTTTCCGGCCGAGGGCACGGTCCTGAGAATATGACCGCCGGCCGATCGCTCGCGAATGCCTTGGGTTGCCCACAGGAGGAGCGATAATTCGTCCAGCGTGAGCGGGCTGTCGGTGAACTGCCGGCGGCTGTGGCGATTGCTTATGGCAGATAGCAGGTCGAGGCCGGGCAGTGTCTGGAAGTCAGCCGGAGGAAGCAGGTCGATGCGCTCCGCATCGGGTGAATAGGGCTTCTCGACAGGTGGGGGTGGAAGTCCCTGGCTCTGGCCGGTCGCTGAGAAGTCCGTAGTCTTTCGCACGCTGTCCTTGAGGAAATAGCGACATAGATCTACTGAGGGCTGTTGCATGCTGCTCCTCCTGCTCCTGACGTTACGGCGCCGCGAAGAAGGCCGGCGCCGCTCTATGCTAGCACCTTGACATCGGCACTGGCAACTGCGCATGGCGGGCGGAGCTAGGCAGACGTCCTTGCAGATCTGCGTCTCCTCAGTATGAGAAGCGCTGTCGCGACAGCCACAGAGGCGGCAATCCCCGCTGCCAGGTGTAGGGGCATGGTGGGGGATGGCCCGTCTTCCACCACGTGATTGACGGTTGCCCTGACCTTTATACCCAGGGCCACCAGGCCGCCGGTCCTGGCCAGGAACCTTATGTAGCCGCAGTATGTTTCGGAACCCAGCTCGAGGCCACGCTTCCTGTCGCCGTAGAGGGTCAACACCACTTTGCTGCCCCGAGTGGAGGCGTTGACTGAGACCGTTTCCGGCCCTACGGTCAGCGGTATATCCTCCAGACTTATGTCAAGCTTGCCGGTGAAGTCATAGATGACGAATTCCACCTGGCTGCTGCCAGCGGCAGGGACATCCACTGCAACCGACACCGGGCTCAGCCGCAGCGATTGTGCCGGCAGAAGGGTGACGCAGAGGCCGATCAGGAGAGGGACTGCCGCGCAGGCGAGATCCGTCCTCACTCTCGGACCTCCTCTGACGGACTACAGGCTGGCCAGCAAGTCAAGCTGTAATGGTTTGCCTCAGACATCGGAGGCCACGGCCCAGAAGACCAGGGTGGCGGCATACTCTGTACCCCCATACATCTCACCAGGACATACCAAAGCCGTACTGACACCTTGTGACTGCGCCGGGGACACGTTGTGGAGAGCCAGGTCCTCGGGCGTCCACTTTCCGAGCTCAGCGGGAGTGCCATGGCGGTCACTGAAGACATCGTTCAGCTTGAGGGCCTGGGTGTAGAAGTAGGACTGGTCCGCACAGTAGGTGTCCGACTCGAGTTCGGCACTGACGTGTATGTTCACATTCCCGGTGTTTATAACGGTAATGCCAGGAGAATCCACTATGGTAGCGCCGGCACTGATCTCGCCGAAATCTATCTCAGTAGGGGTCACGCTTATGCCGATGATGTTATAGGTGTTGGTGATGTTCAGCGTGGCGCCCGGTCCCGGCACATCCCCGACGACTACTTGAAGCACACGGCTGGCCGGCTCGTAGCTGACAGTCCAGCCCGGCTCAGCGGTCAACTCCTCGACCGTGTAGTTGCCCACGAGCAGATCGCAGATGGTCTTCTCCCAGCCCTCAGCAGCCGTAAGCCAATACGTCTGGTCGAAGCCATCGCCGGTTACCCGGACCTGTACTTCAGACGCGGGGAAGTCCACGCCATCGGGGGCATCAAAGCTCTTGACCAGGCTCATACAGCCGAGTTGGGATGCAGTGCGGGCGCTGAGGGCGACCCGGGTGTTATCCTCCATCTCATTGATCGTGACCTGGAGATCGCCACCGCTCTGCTCATAGGTCCCGGGAGGCTGGCCAATAGTATAGTTGAGGGTCCCTGTGAAATTGTAGGTGCCCGGCGCGGCGTCTAGAGGCACGCGGACTCGATACAGGGCGGTGAAGCTCACACCCTGGTCATAGGGTCCATCCCAGACGTATGTCGCTGGCCCGGGCTGCCATGGATCGGTGGGTGCACAGTAATTTGGGAGCGGGACACACCACTGTGGATCAAGGGTCACAAGCCACCCGTCGGGAACTTCGTCGGCCAAATTTACTGCAAAGAAAGCATCGGCGGGGGAGGTGAAGTTCACTGTTACATCGAATTCGTCTCCCGGCGCCACCACTGACGGCAGCGTCCTGACAGGATTGGCGGTTGACTCCTGCGCCGTCACCAGCCCAACGCCGGCCCACATGGCCAGCACTGTGGCAGTCAGCAGGACAGTCAATACCCATCGGCGGCGCTCATTGGAGTTCCACTTCATCATAATGCTCCTCTCTTTCCCATCTATCTGCTTGGTTCATCCTCGCCGTGTTCCTGGTAGTCGCGCCTCCTGACCTCCTTTGCGCCGGATCAGGTGTCGGTTTCTCCTGCAGTTATCACATCATGCCGGAATACCAGAGGTGCCGACCTATGCCATCTGGCATGTCCGGAGTATTGCGCTGAGCGAAGTGCGGCAGAAACCGCTACAACCTGTGAATTCATACACCTGGCCGCACCCTTATGTTTTCGGAGTATCCAATACTATTCTACAGTGTTTTAAGGGATTGTCAACAGCCCGTGGCCCGGCACGTATGGCACAGTGGCCGAGGAGCGACGGTGGGGGCCATTGAAGTGTGCGGCGTTTGGGGCTGCTACGCAGGTGGGGTAGCAATGGGGTGTCCCGGGACTCAATCGGGTGGCTGGATATCCGGCGGGTGGCGGACGGTGGCGACGCGGGCGCCGGACGTGTAGTCCCTGGTAAGAATGGCAAACAGGCCGATACCTGCGAGCTGTACTCCGGCAGCGAAATAGAACACCGAAGCAACGTTGAGGGCGTCGGCCACGAGCCCGCCGAGGATGGGCCCGATTCCCATGCCGATGGCCAGGGCGAATGTATCGAGAGACATAGATGTACCCATACCGGATATTCTGCCCTGTTCGGTATAGAGCGCCGTGAGCGCCGGCATGGCAACAGCGGCGGCAACGCCGCCGAAGGCAACCAGCACCAGGAGCTGCCAGTAAGCATAGTCCCACGGAATGAGCAAGAAGAAAACGATATGGGAGACAGCACCGATGATGACAAGGGACCGCCTGCTGGCCCTGTCGGCGAGGCTTCCGAAATACGGTTGTGCCACCGCCCTCAGCATGTTGTGACAGGCCAGCAATACCCCGATGAGGCCGAGGCCTATGTCCAGTGATGATGCTGCAAAAAGGGGAAGAAAGACCATGAAGCAACCCCGGCCCAGGGCCAGGGCGATGCGGTAGAAGGAGAGGCCGCCCAGAATCCTATCGGTGAACAGCAGTCTGAACAGACCCTTTGTCGACGGGCGCAGGCCACCGCTTTGCCGGGAGCCGCTTTCGGGCAGGAAGAGGAGAGCCAGCACAAAGCTCAGCAAACAGATGCCGCCCATGAAATAGAAGGCCGTGTTATATCCGTAGAACTCCGCTATCGGTCCACCGATGAGTGGGCCAACAGCGAAACCGCCGAAAAAGGCGGCATTGGCTATGCCCTGCCATTTCCCCTCCTGGCCCGGGGGACAGAGGTCGCCGATGAAGGCCCTGGCAATGGGAAGCATCATGCCGGCAGTGGCACCCTGCACGGCGCGGGTCAATATCAGATGGAGTGGAGCGGTGGCGAGGATATAGCCCAATGTGGCTGCTGTGAAACCGCCGAATCCGATGAGGAGGAAGAGCTTTCGGCCTCGGCGGTCTGAGAGCGGTCCGATAAAGGGAATCACTATGGCCCGGGTCATGGTGAAGGAGCTGAAGATCATCCCCAGCAGGACACCGGTGGCTCCCATGGCGTCGGCGTAGAGCGGCAACAGAGGGCTGACGATCCCCACTCCCAGTAATGAACAGAAGACGCATAGCAGGAGAATGGCGAAGGCCCGGGTGTTCATGACGGCGTCTGTGAAGTGTAGATTCTTAACGTTAAGAATGTCAAAGAGGGCATGTTCGGCAAGAGGTGCGCCGCCTGCGTCTCTTCGACTGGATAACAACATGGTGGATTCAGGGATGCTGACTCTGTTATTATGCCTTGCATAGAGCATGAGCGTGTTCCTGGTCACCCTGCAGGCGGTATTCGCGCTCCTGGGCATAGGTCTGCTGGGTTTCTGGATTATCGGCCGAAGACGCGTGCCGTCGGACACCCTGGCTTTTCTGTCGTCGTTGGCCATTGATATAGCCCTGCCTCTACTCGTGCTTGGCAACCTGATATCCGATTTCTCGCCTCAGGAATACCCCGACTGGTGGCGTATGCCGCTGTGGTGGCTGGGTTTCACAGCGCTAGCGCTGGGGCTCTCGCTATCAGCGTCCTTCCTGGTCGGAAAGGAAATACGTAGTGAGTTCAGGTCCGCCCTCTTCTATCAGAACGGTCTTTTCTTCCCCATATTGATCCTGGGAGGCATTTTCGGGCAGGGCAATCCGTACCTGGTGCCTCTCTTCCTGTTCATGATTTTCTTTCCTTCGATGGTGTTCAGCACATATACCCTGTTTTTCGGCAAGGGCATTGGCAAGGAAGGCCTCAACTGGCGCAGGATTGTGAATCCGGTACTGGTGGCCACTGTCGTTGGTCTCATCATCGGCCTCGCCCGAGCGCGGAACTACATACCCGACTTCCTGGTCACTATCGTCAACATGGTGGGAGCCATAGCCACCCCGCTGTTCATGCTGATACTGGGTGGGAACATCTACAACGACCTCATGCATAAGACGGACAACGGCAAGAAGTGGTACATCCGAGAGGTTGCCGAGTTTGTGGTGGTCAAGAACATCATCTTCCCGCTCGTCTTTCTGGTTCTGCTGCTATGGCTGCGTCCCGACTTCAGTATCGCCCTGATTATCATACTGCAGGCCGCCGTGCCTCCGATCACGGCAATCCCCATTCTAGTCGAGCGCTGTAAAGGGAACCGGAAGATAACCAGCCAGTTCGTGGTGGCCAGTTTCCTGGTGTCCATCTTCTCAATCCCGGCCGTTATCTATCTGTTCAGCCGGTTTTTCCCTCTTCCCCTGTAATGCTGCTCAGTCCGCCGAAAAACGAACGGCCTGTGGATGAGGCCGGCACAGGCCGTTGAGGAGCTTGAGCTACGCGGCCAGTTGCTGCCAACCCTTCGGTGTTTGGCGATTCTGCCGATAACTGCTATGATTGCGGCGGTCCGAGAGCACGATAGTCAATCGTGAACACAAGAAAGAGGTGACTAGATGAACAAGGTTGACGTACTCAGCAGGTCTGATCTATTCGGCGAACTGGATGAGGGGCAGTTGGAGATGGTGGCGGAACTGGGCACTCCCCAGGTATTCGATGCGGGGGCAGTAATCCACAAGCAGGGTAGCCTGGGAGAGAAGATCTATGTGATTGAAGAAGGCCTGGTGGGAATCATACTGGAGGTGGGGCCGATGGCACAGCGGCAGGTGCAGGCGGCTGCCAACTTCGAGAGCTTCGGTTGGGTAGCCATGATACCACCTTATACCTGTACAGCTACCTCCAAGACCCTGGAGGTGACCAAGACGATCGCGTTTGACGGGCAGGAGTTGCTGGGCCTGTGTAGCAGAGACTGTGGGATAGGCTTCAAGGTCTTACAGGCACTGGCCTGTGTGATATCCGGCAGGCTGCGAAAATCCTACATCCAGCTGCTGGGTGTGTATGATACCGGCGACAACTGATCAGCCCGACTCACGCGTCAGGCTCTTTGGAGTAGTATTTGATGGAACAAGAAACAGTTAGTTCGATGTTGGAGGAGAAGAGGGTGTTCTATCCCCCCGCGGAGTTGAGCGAGCAGGCCTGCATCAAAAGCCTTGAGGAATATAAGGAGTTGTACCAGAAGGCGGTTGACGATCCTGAGGCTTTCTGGGGGGAGCGCGCGCGGCAGCTGGACTGGTACAAGGAGTGGGATAAGGTACTGGTTGAGGACTTCAAAGAGGCCAAGCATGAATGGTTCGTTGGCGGCAAGCTCAACGTAGCCTATAACTGCCTGGACCGACACCTCAAGACGTGGCGAAAGAACAAGGCGGCCCTGGTCTGGGAGGGTGACATCGGTGATGCCAAGACTCTCACATACCAGCAGCTACACCATCAGGTATGCAGGTTTGCCAACGTGTTGAAGAAACACGGAGTTAAGAAGGGAGATCGGGTATCGATCTATCTGCCCATGATCCTGGAGCTGCCCATTGCGCTGCTGGCATGTGCAAGGATAGGGGCCATCCACAGCGTTGTTTTCGGTGGTTTCAGTGCTGAAGCCCTGCGAGACCGGATCCTGGACTGCGATTCAAGGGTACTCATCTGTGTCGATGGCTACTACCGTAGTGGCCGTATTATCCGAAGCAAGGATAATGCCGATGCTGCCCTGGAAAAATGCCCGGCAGTGAAGGATGTAATTGTGGTGCGGCGGGCTGAAATTGTGGTGGATATGCAGCCGGGCCGTGACTACTGGTGGCATGAGGAGATGCAGGCTGAGGACATAAAGCTGGTGTGCGAGCCTGAGGTAATGGATGCCGAGGACCCGCTGTTTATCCTGTATACCAGCGGCAGCACAGGAAAACCGAAGGGCGTTCTCCACACTCAGGCGGGGTACCTGTTGTACGCCTACCAGACCTTCAAATGGATATTCGATATCAAAGATGAGGACACATTCTGGTGTACCGCTGACATAGGCTGGGTTACGGGACACAGCTACATCGTCTACGGTCCGCTGGCTGCCGGCGCCACCAGCCTAATGTTCGAAGGCGTTCCCAATTACCCTCATCCTGACCGGTTCTGGGATATCGTGGAAAAGTACCAGGTCAACATCTTCTATACTGCCCCCACGGCCCTGCGGGCCATAATGACGGCAGGTGAAGACTGGCCGAACAAGCATGACCTGAGCTCTCTTCGGATTCTGGGGTCAGTCGGGGAACCGATCAACCCCGAGGCCTGGATATGGTATTACAACGTAATCGGCAAGGGCAGATGCCCGATAGTGGACACATGGTGGCAGACCGAGACCGGTGCGGCATTGATCTCTCCCCTGGCGGGAGCCACGCCTATGAAGCCGGGGTCGGCCACACTGCCCATTCCGGGGATTGAGCCAGCCGTGCTCAGAGATGATGGCTCGCCGGCTGCGGTGAACGAAGGCGGTCAACTGGTGATCAAGCGGCCCTGGCCCGGCCTGATGCGGCGGGTGTACGGTGACCCAGAGAGGTTCAAGAACACCTACTTTGTGCGCTTCCCCGGCGTATACACGACGGGTGACGGGGCCAGAATCGACGAGGACGGCTTCTACTGGTTACTGGGCCGCATAGACGACGTTATCAACGTCTCCGGCCACCGGATCGGCACCGCTGAGGTGGAGAGCGCACTGGTGTCGCACGACAAGGTGGTAGAGGCAGCGGTGGTGGGGATGCCCCACCAGATCAAGGGACAGGGAATATATGCTTTTGTTACCTTGAAGAGCAAGGTAGAGAAGTCCGATGAACTTAAGAAAGAGCTGGTAGCGCATGTCCGCAGGGAGATAGGGCCGATAGCCACGCCTGATAGGGTTCAATTTGCCGATGCCCTGCCCAAGACCAGGAGCGGCAAGATCATGAGAAGGATTCTGACCAAGATCAGCAGCGGCGACATTGATAATCTGGGCGACACCAGCACACTGGCCGACCCATCAGTGGTGGACATACTGGTAAGGGAAAGGGAGACGAAGTAGGGAGGCTCGCTCGACACAGTGCCGGGCGTGATCCGGAGTCCCTCAGGCCGAGGAGCAATCTGCGCCCGGGCACCTTCGCCTTGTCAGCCACATGGCCACTGCGGCAGACAGCATCAATGCCGCACCTGCCAGGGCCGCCTTCTGCGCTGGACTGGTGCTGACGATCACCGCACTGATAGCTACAGCGGGCATCAGCGCGACCCGCACAATCGGCTTGAGGTGGGGGTGCCGGGTTATGAACTCGGCTACGGGCGGGCTGAACCTGTAGTAGAGATCCACGACGTCTTCGCCCAGACGGTTGGTGAGCAGGTATCCGTCTCTGAACTCGCGCAGGACCTGTATTTCCCGGGCCATCGGCGTGCCGTAGGCAGCGGTAGCGATGAAGCACCAACCTGAGCTGGGGACAGACTCTTCCTGGAACTCGGCAGTGATCGTATAGTTGCCGTTGACGGTGATGGTGGTGGAGGCAGAATTGATGTTGGCAATAGTGGCCACATCGCCGGTCCAGGTAGCGAACTCATAGCCATCATCTGCGGTAGCTAACAGGCTGACCGCCGTACCGGTGCTATAGTTAAAGGTGCCCTCACCGGGGGAGGTCACCGAGCCGCCGCTGGTGCTGGAGATGGTGAGGCTATACTGGACGGGTGGTTCCCCTTCCTGGAAGGTGGCGGTGATAGAGTAATTGCCCTCCATGGTTATTGTGGTAGAGGCGGCACTGGTATTGGCGATAGTGGACACATTACCGGTCCAGTTAACAAACTGGTAGCCGCTGTCGGGGGCGGCGACCAGGCTGACCGCCGTACCTTCATCATACTCGTAAGCCCCTTCACCGGGTGCGGTTACCGAACCACCGCTTGTGCTGTTGACCGAAAGCTGATACTGAACCGGCGGTTCGCCTTCCTCGAAGCTGGCCGTGATGGAATAGTCGCCCTGCATGGTGATGGTTGTGGAGGCGGCATTGGTATTGCCAACGGTCGTTACATCTCCGGTCCAGTTGACAAACCGGTAGCCGCTATCGGGGGTGGCGACCAGGCTGACCACCGTTCCCTCATCATATTGGAAAGTCCCGGCGCCGGGGGTGGTCACCGAGCCGCCGCTGGTGCTGGTGATATTGAGGTCATACTGAGTGGCCGGTACATCCTGAGCGAAGTTGGCGGTGATGGAGTAATTGCCCTGCATGGTGATGGTGGTGGTGGCAGCATCGGGGTTGGCGATGGTGGCCACACTGCCGGTCCAGTTCACGAACTTATAGCCGGTATCGGGGCTTGCCACCAGGCTGACCACCGTACCGCCGGGATACGAGTATGTAGCCTCTCCGGGGCTGGTCACTGAGCCCCCGGAGGTGCTGGAGATGGTCAGCGTGTAGACAGGCCCGGGCAGCGCGTCAATGGTCAGGTTGAAGTCGCTGTACGTCTCACCCGCCACCCAGGTGGCGCTCTGGTGTGCGGTTACGCCGGCCACCTTGAACGTCACCGTGGTTCCAGGGCCCGGCACCAGCAGGCTGTACTTCCCCTGGGCATCTACGGTGTCGTCCGCCTTCTTCACGCCGTCCAGAAAGGCCTGCACCAGAGTTCCCTGAGGCACCAGCTGTAGCGGGTTGAGGGTGCTCACGGTGCCCGAGAAGCCATGGGGCCACGGTGGTATGCCATCTGCAGAGACATACGCTGTAGCGACTGCCCCGGTGATGAGAACCGCGGCCATCGTAAGCGCGACGGCTGCCGATATCCTCCTCCGCCTTCTTTCTATCAATGGCCTTTCCCCACTGTCGCCCTCTCGGGCCCTAGCATGCCAAATCTAACTGTAATGGGGCTCCGTTCCGGCATCTGCCGGAAGCGAACACGGTCTAATTGTAGTGTGTCCGGCAGGCCCTGTCAAAAGCCATAGCCTCCTGGTACTCATTGTCAGGGGTAGCTTGCCAATAACGGACTACCATGGCTCTCCTGCCTGCGCCATGGTGGCCATGCGGAGGAAGAGATCGGGGATATCGAGCTTGGAGGTGGCCGGGTCTTCCCCGCGGAACTCGCGCCACAGGCGTTCAACGTTGGCCAAGATGCGCTCGCGGTCGGGCCAGTGCTTGTATTTCCCAAGGGGGATGTCCCTGGCGGCTTCATCGACGGTCATGCCCTGGTCAAACCGCTGCTTAGCCTCGTGCCGGACCAGCAGGAGATAATCGCGACATAGGTTGAGCCCTTCCATTCCGCATACTGGACCGTGGCCAGGGACATAAGTATGGGCACCCAGGTCGGCCAGGGCATACAGATCCTGCAGCCAGCCGGCAAATGAACCTTCCATGCCCAGGGGGGTGGAGTAAAGGAAGATGAGGTCGCCGACGAATATGATGCCCTCCTCGGGCAGGCGGACGATTATATCGCCTGCCGTATGGCCGGGTCCGAGGTGGAGCAGGCGGACTTCGCGCCCGTCCATATGCAGTGTGAGCTCGCTGTCAAAGGTGATGTGAGCCGGAGTGACGGCGATTCCCCGGAAATCGAAATCCGTGAACATGGCATTTAGCAGGGCAGGATCTATTACCCCTGTCTGTACGGCTTCCTGGCGGCAGTAGCGGTGCGAGATAATGGTGGCTCCGGCAAACACATGGTCTCCCCAGATATGGTCCCCGTGGTGATGGGTGTTAATCAGGTAGCGAATGGGCTTATCGGTGATGTTCCGGATTTCGTCTCTGAACTTCTGAGTGAGGCCGACCGTAGCCAGGGAGTCCACGACCACAACGTAATCGCGGCCGACAATGAACCCGGCATTGTTCCAGAACCAGGTGGCCTTGCCCTGGATATAAGCGTAGACATCGGGAGCCAGCTCCTTGACCCCCGGTTCCCAGGTTGGGAGTGCGTGTCGTTCCTTCATAGTGACGTCAGCGGGTGAATGCCCGTTTGGGCGGTCTATCTCCAACCCGATTTCTGAGTACGCCGATGCCCTTGACCTCTAATTCGATGACGTCGCCGGGCTGAATCCAGCGGTTGAGTTCCATGCCGCAACCACCCTCCACCGTGCCTGAACCCAGGAAGTCGCCGGGATACAGCGTCTCCTCCAGGGAAGCGAACTCAATGATCTGAGGCCAGGTCCAGTAGGCCGTGCCGCTGTTGTTGTCCGACCATACCTCGCCGTTGACACGAGCTATCATGCGCAGGTTGCCGGGCTCCACGTCCTCGGGCGTGACCAGGCATGGCCCCATGATGCTGCAGGTATCCTTGCCCTTGGTGGGACCGAGGCCACCTGCCAGCATCTCCTGAAGCTGGATATCGCGGGCGCTGATATCATTGAAGATTGTGTAGCCGGCAATATACTCCTCTGCGCGCTCTCTGGGTATGTTCCTCCCCTCCTTGCCGATATAGATGCCGTACTCCAGTTCGTAGTCCAGCAGGTCGGTGAAGGCCGGCCAGGGGACAATGTCGTCGGGGCCGATGACGGTGTCGGGGTTGCCCTTATAGCATACAGGTATGTCGTACCAGCCGCTGTCAAGCTGCCTCTTACCTGAGAAGCTGGCGTGGCCCTCGAAGGCCAGATAGTCCCGCAGGGAATTGGGCCGGGGCACCGGCGCCTTGAGCCGGACCTCGTTCATCCCATAGACCATCTTCTCACCGCTGGGGCCGGACAGGCCGCCTCTTTCCTGGTGGCCGAGCACGTAGTCGATGGTCAGCCGAGCCCTGTCTTTGCCCTCCTGCCCTCTTCGGAAGAAGGCGATCATATCGGCTGGCAACATGGCTGCTGCCAGTTCGTAGGACGAGTGGCCCAAAGCTTGCTCATCAGCCAGATAGCGCGCATAGCCCATATTGAGATCGATAATCTCCTCGTGGTGGATGGCGCCGATACGGAGTATCTCGCCTACCGGTGTGGGGACGGCGAAAGTGACCAGTTTCATACCTGCCTCCTTTCCCCTGTGGAGGCCGCATTCTAGGGCGCTGTGGCCGGATATGTCAATATGACGATACTCTCAGGCCGGCGTGTCCCTAGCCTCCAGGCGTCCGCTGCAGGTGCGTCAAGCCAGCCGGGGCGGGTGTTGTGACGGGAGCCTTCACAAGGCCAGGCCGGTGCGGTATCCCTCATCGACGGCTTCCAGTATTCTGCGCGGCTGGGAGGCATCACCTATGCAGTATACCTCAGCGAACTTGCCTTGCAGGGCCTGGTGTAGCTGCTGGTTGGCTGCATAGCCGACTGCTATGACGACGGTGTCTGCTTCAATCGCCTTCTTATCTCCCTCGGCAGTAATCACGAGAACACCGTCTTCGTTGATCTCCTCACAGGTTGTGCTGGTGAGAAGGGCGGCCTTCTTGCTCCTCAGCCCATCCAGGAGCCGGCGCCTGTTCATGAACAGCATATCGCTGGCCATGCGCTTCAGCATTTCTATGATGGTGACGGTCTTGCCCTGTTCCAGCAGATAGTGCCCGGTCTCGCAGCCGACCATTCCGCCGCCGATGATAACGACATGCTGCCCTGCCCGGGCCTTGCTCGATAGCAGGTCCTGAGCGGTAACCACATTCGGTCCATCAATGCCCGGTATGCCGGGCAGGACCGGTGTGGCTCCTGTGGCTATCACAACGACATCGGGGGCCCTCTCGGCGATGGTCTGGACAGTGGCCTCTGTATTGAGATTGACCTCAACTCCAGCCTTGTCGAGCTGGCGCGCCAGATAGTCTATCCAGGGTAGGATATCACTCTTGAAGGGAGGCAGGGCGGCTATATTCAGCAGCCCACCCAGTTTGGCGTCCCTTTCGAAGAGCACGACTCTATGCCTTCTCCGTGCCGCCACAAGGGCGGCCTGCATGCCGGCCGGGCCACCGCCGACCACAACCACCTTTCTAATCTGTGGCGACGGCTCGATTCGGTATTCGCTGTCCCTGCCCATGGCGGGGTTGACCACGCAGACGGCACCGCTGCTGCGTGGGTCGAAGGCCAGCCGTTGAATGCACTCCAGGCAATTGATGCAGGGCAGCACCTCGTCGAGCAATCCTTGAGCCGTCTTGTGGGGCAGTTCGGGGTCTGCCAGGAGGGGTCTGCCTATGGCTACAAGGTCGGCCTTGCCCTGCTGGAGAAGTCGCTCTCCAAGCTCGAGGTCCAGCCTGCCCACCGCAATGACCGGCACGTGGGTCAGCTTCTTGACCTCCTCAGCCAGGGGCACCATGAAGCCCGGGGTGTCCGCTATGGGAGCAGCGGTAATATAGGACCCGGCGCCGTAGCCGGACACGTGGATGGCCTGGGCACCCGCCTCCACCGCCATGGGCACCACCTGTCTGGTCTCTTCCATCGTGATCCCATTGTCCACTCCCCATTCCCGGGCATTGAGCCTGACCCAGACGGGAAAGTCGGGGCCCACCTCCTCTGTGATGGCGCGCAAAATCTGCACCAGAAACCTTGCCTTGTGCTGAACCGAGCCGCCGTATTCATCCTTGCGCTGGTTGGTGGCCGAGGAGAGAAATGCAGCCACAAGATACTGATGGGCGCCGTGGACCTCCACCCCATCGAAGCCGACCTTCCTGGCATATGCAGCGGCGGAAGCAAACCAGTTCACCCTCTCAGCGATCTCCTCCACGGTTAGCTCATGAGGGGGTTGTCCTGAGAGGCCCACATATCTGGCAGGCACTATCACAGGGGACGGACCCACCTGCACTACCTGCCCGTCCCGGTTCTCCATGGTGGCATGCATGAGCTGGACGGCTATTCTGGCACCGTGCCGATGGGCCCTGGCCGTCAACTCGCGCCATCTGGAAACGAGCCTGTCATCTCCCAGGTATGCCTGGCGAGGGAGAGCGCATTGCGGGCTGGGGGCGCTTCCCTCGACAACTATCAGTCCCACGCCGCCTCTGGCCCGGGCCTCATAGTAATCGAGCATCCGCCGGCCAACGGGGCCGTCTTCCTCGGCGAAATAGGTACCTATGGGGGGCATGACTATGCGGTTCTTGAGTTGCATCTGGCCTATGCTGGCTGGCTCAAAGACCTTCTTCAATGGGGCTGCAATCATCGCTGACTCCTCCTTTGCCTGGATGCCCTGGTGCGGGCTGACCTTGCCAGTGTATCACAAAACGGCTGGTCGTCATCCGAGCTCATTGTGGGGGAAAAGAAATTTCGCCGCAGGGTGAAGCGCCTCGTGGGGTGCCCCGGCTGCAGATGATATAATTGGGGCGATGCCACCCGGGTTTGCCCACCTTCACGTTCACACTGAATACAGCTTGCTTGATGGCATGTGTCGCATATCCCAGCTTGTGTCCCGGACCAAAGAACTGGGCATGGACAGCCTGGCCATCACGGACCATGGCGCCATGTACGGCGTGATCGATTTCTACATGGCGGCTAAGGAAGCAGGCATCAAACCGATCATCGGCTGCGAGGTATACGTCGCTGAGACTGATTGCCATAGCCGAGAGCCAGGCAAAAGGAATCCCTATCATCTTACCCTGCTGGCCAAGAATGACAGGGGCTACCGTAACCTGCTGCAGCTGGTGACCAGGAGCCACCTGGAAGGGTTTTACTACAAGCCCAGGGTAGATAAGGAACTGCTCAAGCTGCATCATGATGGGCTTATCGCTCTTTCGGGCTGTGCGCAGGGGGAACTGTCCCGGCTTATTCTTGAAGGTCGGAGCGACGACGCCGCCAGCGCTGCCTCGTGGTACAAGGAAGTCTTCGGCGACTACTATCTGGAGATTCAGAGGCATCCCATGCCCGAGCTGGAGCAGATCAACCGGGAGCTAATCGCATTGTCATCCAAGCTCAACATACCGCCGGTAGCCACCTTTGATGTCCATTACGTCAACAAGGAGGATGCCTCGGCCCATGAACTGCTTCTGTGTATACAGACCAATACCTCCGTATACGATGAGAAAAGGCTGAGGATGGCCGGGGAGTTCTTCTATCTGAAGAGCCCCGAGGAGGTGGTGGAGTTGTTCGCCGACCTGCCGGAGGCTGTGGAGAACGCCCAGGCCATTGCCGACATGTGTCGTGTGGAGCTGGATTTCACGAAGCTACATCTGCCTCAGGTGGAACTGGTGGAGGGCAGGGAGGCCGACGGATTCCTGGCCGAACTCTGCTGGCAGGGCCTGGAGAGACGATACACGGAACCGGACTCAAGGGTCAGCGACCAGCTCAGACACGAACTGGACGTCATCCAGAAGACGAGATTCGCCCACTACTTCCTGGTTGTTTGGGACATAATCTCCTTCGTTAGGGAACGTGGCATCTGCTTTGGTGTTCGGGGAAGTGCTGCTGCCAGCCTGGCCCTTTACTGCCTGGGCGTCACCGATGTAGACCCGCTGGCATACGGGCTTGTCTTCGAGCGGTTCCTTAATGTTGAGCGCCGGGAACTGCCGGATATCGACCTCGACTTCCAGGATGACCGCCGTGACGAGGTGCTGGCCTATGTCAACCAGAAGTATGGCTCCGACCACGTAGCCCAGATCATCACCTTTGGCACAATGGGGGCCAGGGCAGCCGTAAGAGACACGGGGCGGGCCTTGGGCATGCCCTATGCCCAGGTTGACCGGGTAGCCCGGCTCATCCCTGCGGAGCTGACTATAACGCTGGATAAGGCCCTGGCACACAGCAGCGAGCTTTATGACGTCTATCAGCAGGATGCCTCGATACGCAATCTGATCGATTCGGCAAAGAAACTGGAGGGCATGGTCAGGCATGTGAGCACCCACGCTGCGGGTGTGGTCATCTCCCATGAGCCTCTGATTGAATACGTACCGCTGCAGTTGCTGGGCAAAGGCGAGTCCCGCCTGGTGGGGGTCGTGACCCAATTTCACATGGGGAACATCGCCAGCCTGGGACTTCTGAAGATGGACTTCCTGGGCCTATCGAACCTGACCGTTCTGACCAGGGCCAGAGAGATCATCAGCCGGCATCGAGGGATCTCGCTGGACCTGGAGCAGCTTCCCCTGGACGACGCCCCGACCTTCGAGCTGCTTGCCTCGGGGGAGACGAGAGGTATCTTCCAGCTGGAGAGCGCGGGGATGCGCCGCTACATCAAGGAACTGAGGCCGACCAATTTCAGCGATATCGCAGCCATGGTGGCGCTCTACCGCCCCGGTCCCATGGAACAGATTCCCACGTTCATCAGGGCCAAGCAGGGTATTGCCCCCATTCACTATCTTCATCCCGTTCTCGAGGAGATCCTGGAAGAGACCTATGGAGTCATCGTGTACCAGGAGCAGGTGATATTCATCGCTCAGGCTCTGGCCGGCTATAGTCTGGGCGAGGCCGATATTCTGCGCAAGGCGATGGGCAAGAAGATACCGGCGGTGATGAAGAAGGAGGAGCGCAATTTCATGGCCGGGGCAAAGAGGAACGGCATATCTCCCGACCTGGCCAGGGAGGTCTTTTCCCTCATCGAGCCTTTCGCCGGTTACGCTTTCAATAAGGCCCATAGCGTCTGCTATGCCCTTATTGCCTACCGCACTGCCTATCTCAAGGCCAATTATCCCGTTGAGTACATGGTGGCCTTGCTCGACACCTACTCCGACAACATGGAAAAGGTACGGTCGGGGATTGCTGAATGTCGCAGGCTGGGCATCAAGGTGCTTCCGCCGGACATCAACAGGAGCTATGCCAACTTCACGATTGAGGCTTCGACGGCAGCAGAGGAAGGGATGGGGGATGGGGCGGTCATCCGGTTCGGGCTGGCTTCCATAAAGAACGTGGGTAGTGCCCCAATCGAGCACGTCCTGTCGGGGCGCGAAGCGGGAGGGGATTTCAAGTCTATAGAGGACTTCTGTTACCGGACCGATGTTCGCGACATCAGTAAGAAGGCGCTGGAGAGCCTGATCAAGGCAGGTGCCTTCGATTCGCTGGGGAGCCGCAAGGGGCTGCTGGAGTCCCTGGACAAGATCATCTCTCTGTCGCAGATGAAACGGAGGGCGAAGGAAGCAGGACAGGTTGGGATGTTCGACTTATGGGAGCAGGGTACCACCGGCCCCGGTTCGGCTTATGGGCAAGCAGAGGATGATGTGCCCACCAAGCAGAAGCTTGTCTGGGAGAGAGAACTGCTGGGCGTCTACTTCTCCCAGCCGCTGGACTTCCTGGCCAGGGAACGTGTCAACCAGGAATCTTCGCTGAAGAATGCTATTTCCTGTGGCGAGATCAACAGGGAGATGGTTGATGAAATGGTGGCCGTTGCTGGAATGGTGGTCTCGGTCCGTCAGGCTTACACCAGAGACAAACGGCCCTTCGTGGTGGCTTCAATTGAAGACCTGGAGTCTGGCATCGAGGTCATCGCCTGGCCCAGGCTGTATGAGAGTACCCAGGGAATATGGCAGGAGGGCAACATCCTCACCATGAAAGGTGTAGTGAAGGTGAGGGATGGAGAGGTGCAACTGAACTGCCAGGAGGCGATGCTACTGCCTGTGAGGCAGGAAGTGCTAGGGGAGCCTGAGCCGCGTCATGTTATGATAGATATAAACCAGTCGGATGATGCGGGCAGAGATATCGAACGTCTCCATCAGATCATGGAAGTCCTCAAGAGCTATCCCGGGCGCGACAAGGTGTCCCTGACGGTTACGGGCGACGGCGAAGTAATCAACCTGGATATGCCGAACATGGCCGTAGGCTATTGCCAGGAGCTGGCCGAAGAACTGAGCAAGCTTGTGGGCGAAAACAGCGTCAGGCTTGCGTCCTAATCGGTGCCGGACCCGCAGCCATGGCCCCGGCCCGGATTGCTCGGCGTGATCCGAGACCTGCCGCGGCTGGCACAAAGCTGGAATGCCAGTAAGTACTGGCAGAAGTAGTCCGGCAAATGGTATCATTTCCGCTGGTATAGCAGGAGCCGTGGTTTGATTCCCGCGGTGTCGACGGCTCCGGAGATTGCCCGTCCGTCATATAGTAATACCTGCAATCGGCAGCGGATGGGCATGCCAGGGATACGATAGTGAAGGCAAGGCATAGGTCACGCGGCACTTGGCCGGGCCCGTCATTGGGTGTCGGGGGTGGGCAGGAAGACGGGGCGGGGCAGCTGTTTGTCAGCCTGTTCCGGCAGTCGCCCGTTCCGGTGGCATTGTCCGATGCTGAAGACGGAAGATTCATCGATGTCAACGATGCCTTCTTGACTATTCTGGGCTATTCACGGGACGAGGTTATCGGGAAGACCGGCGTCGAGCTTGGGCTGTATGTAGGCACAGAGCAGCGGGAAGCACTCATGAAAGAGCTCATGGCCAGGGGAAGAGTGTCGGGCAGTGCGTCGCCGCTGAGTAGGAAGGATGGCATTACTCTGACCTGTTCATTCTCTGGAGAGTTGATTGAGAGCCAGGGGAAGATGCTGATCCTGGGGGTGATGAACGACCTCGCGGAGTGCCGGCAAGTGCAGGAAAAGCATCGGTTGATACTGGAAACCGCGCTCGAGGGGTTCATCATCAACGATTTAAAGGGCAGGCTGCGCGAAGCCAACGACTCATACTGCAGGATGGTAGGTTATTCCCGTGAAGAACTGCTCGGGATGTCCATCCGTGACATCGATTCGGCAGAGAGCCCCGAGGAGATAGCCGAGCATATGCGGAAGCTGATGGAGCAGGGCTACCAACGTTTTGAGACGCGTCACAAATGCAAGGACGGCCGGATAATTGACGTTGAGGTCAGTACGAATTACGTCGATATGGAAGGCGGGCAAATCGTGGCCTTTGTGCGGGATGTCAGCGGGCGCAAGCAGGCGGAGCGGGCCCTGAGGCAAAGCGAACGAAAATACAGGACGCTGGTGGAGGCCATTCCGCAGAAGATATTCCTCAAGGACAGGGACTCGGTGTATCTCTCCTGCAACAGCCGTTTCGCCCGAGACTTGAACATGAGGTCCGAGGAGATCAGGGGGCGTACGGACTACGACTTCTATCCCAGGGACCTGGCCGAGAAATACAGAGCGGACGACAGGAAGATTGCTGAATCGGGCAGTACGGAGATGATCGAAGAGAGGTATATCGAACAGGGGCAGGAAAGGGTGGTGGAGACGTTCAAAACGGCGGTCAGAGATGAGAGCGGGGAAGTGGTTGGGGTACTGGGCGTGTTCCACGATATCACGGAGCGCAGGCAGATAGAGGAGGCATTGCGCCGGAGCGAAGAGCGCTACCGGCTGATAGCTGACCACACCTCGGACTCCATCTGGGCCCTGGGGCCCGACCTGCGCGCCAAGTACCAGTCCCCATCCGGCGAACGCATCTTCGGCTATGCGCTGCAGGAGTGGGAGGCCATGGGCTGGAGCGATTTTGTGCATCCGGACTACCTGGAGGGGGTGGTCAATCTGATGAGGGATTTCCGGGACGGACGGGAAGAGCGCAGCCGCACGATTACGGTCAAGGTACGCCATAAGGGTGGATGGGACGTGTGGGTGGAGATCTCGGCCTCGCCGGTGCGGGGGCAGTATGGTGAGTTCGCGGGCGTTGTGGGGGTAACCAGAGATGTCACCGAGCGCAAGGAGGCTGAAAACAGGTTGCTGCTGTACAGGACGGCTGTGGAGCAGTCCGCGGAGGGCATGGCCCTGGCGGACATGGACGGCTGTGTCCGTTTTGTGAACGAAGCGTGTGCCAGGATGCATGGTTGGTCCGTGGCAGAGGTCACAGGGCGGCACTTGAGCGTGTTCCATACCCCGGAGCAGATGGAGTCTGAGGTATTACGGTTCAGGCTTGGTGTCCTGGAGACCGGCTTCAGCACGGGCGAGGTGGGCCATGTCCGCAAGAACGGCGACACATTTCGGGCGTTTATGACGGTCACGGTGTTGAAGGGATCGGACGATAAGCCGTTGGGGTTGCTGGCCATTATGCGAGACATCACGGAGCAAAAGGACATCGAGAGAAGGCGGCGTAACCAAGAGCTAGCAGAGGCGCGGGCCGAAGAACTGAGCAAGTCGCGCAAGCGCCTGATCATGGCCCAGGAATCCCTGCGCAAGGACATTGCCGGTGAGCTTCACGGCACGGTGCAAAACCGACTAATACTGCTGGCCCATAAGCTGGCGGAGCTTGAATCCAGGCCTGGGTCAGAAATGACGGTCCAGGAGCTGGCTGGCATCCGCCACAGGCTTGAGGAACTGCAGAGTGAGCATGTACGACCCATCAGCCACCGCCTCTTTCCTTCGATTCTGCGCATGGGAATAGCCGCCGGCCTGGAATCACTGGTAGACGAGTATCGTGAACAGCTACCCGTCGATCTACGGGTGAGCAAGCAACTGAGAGCCAGGGAGCAGTCGAATAGAAGGCTTGTTGCGGAAAACGCCAGGCTGGCGGTGTATCGCATCGCTGAGGAAGCCCTGGCCAACATCCTGAAGCATACGCCTGCGGTCAAGAACGTAGTGGTGAAACTGTCACTGCCCAATGGGCGGACACTGCGTCTCACTGTGACTGATGACGGCCCCGGCTTCGCAGCCTCAGACCCTTCAGACAGCATTGGCCTGGCGATAATATCGGACTACGCAGCGGCTGCGGGAGGCAGCTGTGTGATTGAGAGCGTGCCCGGAAAGGGCACACGGGTGAGGGCGCAACTGCCTATTGCAGGGCTTGCAGAAGAGCGGTGATGGAAAGGCGGGCCTTGGGTATGAAGGCAACGGCACCATCTCGCTCGGCCAGCCTGGAATAAACGCAGTCGCTGTGGGAGCTGGTCACGATTGTCTTAATGGCAGGGAAGTGCTTCCTGATATGCTCGGCCAGTTCCAGGCCGTCCCAATCGGGCATATAGACATCGAGTATCACTAGATCGGGCTTCTCTTTGTCGATCAGGGCGATACACTCCTCTCCGTTGCCGGCCTCTCCCGATAGCTGGAAATGAGCGCTTTCTTCCAGCAGAGGACGCAGCCAGTCTCTGAACAGGGCATCATCATCGACCAGGATGGTGCGGTATGTCCGGACCGATCCCTGAACCTGTCGGTTGCCCATGGTTACAGGGTAGCACGGGATAGCGGTGAACGATAGGGTGCTGGCTTGGCAGCGAACCGGGGGATAACTCAGTCGCTGCCTGTGTGCTCTCCAATTCAGGAGGACTTGAGGAAGGCCAGGGTGGCTTTGACACGCATATTGATTTCCGGCTCGCCGGAGAGTCCCAGGTGCTGATAGATGATGTTGATGTAGCTTTCGATCGATCTCTCCTCCAGGGCCAGCTGCCTGGCGATGGCGGCATTGCTCAACCCCTGCGCCAGCAGGCGGAGCACGTCCTGCTGTCTGGGAGTGAGCCTTAAGATGGCGGAGCCTTCGCGCGGCCGCAGCTTGGCCATCACCGCCGGGTCCAGGATTACCATGCCGCGAGCACAGCCCTCGATGGCCTGACCGATTGCCGACACGTCACGGACCGTCTGCTTCAGGAGGTACGCCCATCCCGTGCTCTCTCCCAGGGGCAGGCTGGTCAAATAGCGGGGATTATCGTGTGCGGAGAGGAAAACGATGCCGATCCCGGGGTTCTCTTTCTTGATTGCCAGCGATGCCTCAATGCCGTCCATTTCGCCGGCCAGCTCAATGTCCATGAGCATGACGTCGGGCCTGGCCTCGCGGGCGAGCGCAATCGCCTTTGGTGCATCAGCAACCGTGCCCACCACCTCTAGGCTAGCCCGCCGCGAGAGGGCGTCAACCAGCATCTCTCGAAACAGGGCCTCGTCCTCAACAACCGCTACTCTTATCCTCTCCATCGGCGTTCTGCCTTGGTGCGCCTTGTCAGCTTTATTGCAGCCAGACATGGGTAGTTCTCCTTGGATACCGTGCCAGCCTGGTATTCTATATCATACTGACATGGTGAGTAAACAAGGGGGTAGCACAATATCCAGCGCTTTGTTCTCATGATAGTATCGACGTAGGTACGCTAAGTGCCAATCTTATCATGTAGTACGGAGGTGAATGATGACACCAGTTGCAAAGAAGAGCTTGACCCGCAGGGGCAGCCGGCCCCGCAAAGCTAGCCAGGCCAAGAGCCAGGGACCGGAGGAAATGGCGGGCAAGGACCTGATTCTGAAGACCTGGATGTTGCTGCACCGAACACGGGACCTGATTTTCAACGGCGAAGACCGTGTGCTCAGCGAATTCGGGCTTACTACGGAGCAGTATACGGTGCTGGCGGCCATAAGGTACTTTGACGATCCTGTGAGGCCGACCGACATAGGCCGTTGGGTGGGGCATAAGGTCAACACTGTGAGCATGATAGTGGATCGCATGGTAAAGTCCGGCCTGGTAGAGAGGCTGAGAGATTTACCGGACCGCAGGGAAGTACGTCTGTCCATTACCGCCAAGGGAGAGAAGGTCTTCAAACCGGCAACGCCGGCAGTGTGGAGTTATGTGCAGGAGATCATGTCGTCGCTGTCAGATGAGGACAAGCGCAGCCTGATCAAGCTGCTGGAGAAGGTGAGAGACAGGGCGGTTCAGCATGCCAGCCCGGAGACAGATAACAGGGCAACCGGCAGTTATGAGGCCAGCGACATATCCCGTCTTGTGAAGCGGGTGGGCAAGTAAGCCAGAAGGGAAGCGGGGAAGGTGCACGCGGATAGATGAGACCAGAATAGCTGCGCAGGGCCTCAGTTCGCGATATCAAGGGGCTGCCATCGCATATGGGCGATGGCAGCCCCTGTCACGTAGTATAATGCGCCCGTGGCAAAGCTCCGCCTCAGTCCTCCCGGGTTGGCAGTATCGCCCTGCGCGCTAGCGGTTCTGCTTTTCCTTGTTCTCGTCTTACCCTATCTCGTGTCCGGCGGGGCGGGCAGCACGGAGAGTCCCCGGCAGGACCTGGTCAGCGAGTACGGCCGTTTTCTCGACATCGACGGGCTGGCCATATATGTCGAGGAGCGAAACCCGGTAGCATCGCGGGAGACGATCGTCTTTGTGCACGGATTCGGAGGTTCGACCTTTTCCTGGTGCGAGAATGTGCCCTTCTTCGCCGGCCAGGGCTACAGGGTTATCAGCCTAGACCTGAAGGGGTTTGGGCTTTCCGATAAGGATTTCGCATCGGACTATTCGCACGAGGCACAGGCTGAGGCGGTGGCGGAGGTATTGGAGAGGCTGGATGTCGCCCGGGCCTATCTCATAGGCCACAGCATGGGCACCAGCGTCATGCTCCATTTCGCCCACCTCTATCCGGAGAAGGTGCTGGCACTTGTGAGCGTGGCCGGCGCCCTCAGCCTGGACCAGCGCTCCATGTATCCGGCCGCCCTGCTGAGCTTCGGCCCCCTGAGAATTGCGGGCGAGTTCCTCCTCAACCGCCTTATTTCGAAGGAGCGGGTGGGCAGGATTCTGGAGGGTGTGTACCATACGGATATGATAACGGCGGAGATTGTGAACGGATACTACGACCGAATAGTCACAGGGAGATGGGCCGGTTCGCTGCTGGCCATGACCCGGGACATGCATGAGAACACGATCACCTTCGCCCTGGAGGACATGGCGTTTCCCACGCTGATCTTATGGGGCGAGTACGATACGGTAGTTCGGCGGGCGGACATAGACCGGTGGAAGGACAGAATCCCTGCGGCCCAGTTTCACGTCATACCTGAAACAGGGCACCTGCCCATGGAGGAGAGGCCGGCGCTGTTCAATGACATGGTGCTGGCCTTCCTGGAGTCGCACGGGGCATAACAGGCTGGCACCGAGGTGCCGGGTCGTTGGCTGTTCAGGGGCATGGTATCCGGCGCGCCGGGCCTACCGGTACAGCAGGCTCGCAGGAGCGGCCACGGTGCCTGGTTGTCATCCGTTATCCCGGGTCCGGTCTAGGTGAGACTGAAGGGAGGATACTGGTCGGTGGTCAGCAGGAAGGCGTAGGCGGCTACTCTGAGCGACCAGCGGTAGACACCGACCACGAAGTCAAACAGGCCTGCTGGATACCGGCCCGTGAACAGGATGGCAAACCAGGCCACCACCACGCAGACGAAGGCAGCAATGGATAAGAATAAGAGGACGATGTAGTGCGGGATGGCCAGGAACCACTTCACCAGCGGCAGCCCCCGGCTGAGGTCTCTGGGGGCGTCGGGGTACGGGATGTCGATGTGAACGGCCTGTTCTTCGTCCGTGGACGGGTATACGTCGGTGAGCAGCGCGATATAAGCGCCAACGCGTGCGCTGAACCTGGTCAATGCCAGGTTCCAGTCAAACCACCATTTGGGGTACTTCTTGCGGAACAGAATCATGAGCAGGACGGGGAGAAACAAGATACCTCCTGCTCCATATTGCCAGGTCCAGCCGGTCATCGAGCTCAGATCAAGGCTACCGCCGGCCACCAGGCCGAGGATGATGGCGATTGGAATCACCACGAAGATCCTGAAGAAGGTGGTCAGCCGGTTCAGCGGCCTGTCCGGGTAGTCGATCGTCAGTTCAGCGGGATAGGCGGGCGCGGGTTGTGCTGTTGTTGCCATTGTCGATACCTCCTTCTGCCTGTGCTCGCTTCGAGTCAAGCATGGTCTATGGTCTGATGCCAGTAAGGATTATATCATGGCGGAGTGACGAGCGGTGATCCGCTGGGAGGCGGGCTGCCTACACGGATCCATGTGGCGTCTGAGTTCTAGCAACTAAGGGGCAGGGCTTGGGTGGGCCCGATTGACAGGAGAGGGGATGGTAGCCCATAATCCTATCTCAAATTGATCGTCTACTGGGGGTAAGAATGAATCTAAAGCAGCTGCTGGAAAGCACCGCCGGCGAGATGCCAGAGAATACAGCCCTGGTCCTGGGCCCGCGAAGGGTCACGTACAGGGAATTTGACGAGACCTCCAACAGGATAGCCAATGCTCTCATAAACCTGGGAGTGGAGAGGGGCGACCGCGTGGCCATTCTGTTGTCCCGTACACCTGAGTGGGTCATCAACTGCTTCGGAGTCCTTAAAGCAGGGGCTGCGGCGGTGCTCCTTGATGCGGCGTCCAAGCCGCCCGAGCTTGAGCCTCAGCTCCGCGAGTCGGACTCCAGGATGCTGATCACAGAATCCAGATTCTCCCTCATGCTGTCCTCAGTCCTGCCCGGCATCCCACTGCTGAAGGAGGTGCTGGAAGTCGATACGGACCGTTACAGCCAGATGCTGGCCGCCAGTTCTCCTGCATCGCCATCGGTACATATAGAGGAGGAGGATGACGCCATCGTTTTCTATACCTTGGGCGTGCTGGGGAAGTATAAAGGCATAGTGCATAGCCACGCATCGTTCACTTCGGCCCTGCTGGCAATGATGCCGAGGCTGGAAGTGAGGAAGGACGACGTTGTGCTGGGCCTGCTGCCGTTCAACTACCTTCTGGGGTTCGGGGTGTTTGTGCTCTGCCCGATCATGAAGGGGGCCAGCATGCTAATCCTGCCCCATTTCAGCTCCAGGAACGTCCTGGAGGCTGTGGAGCGGGAAAGGGTAACCATAGTCATAGGGGTCCCGGCCAGCTTCAACGCGCTGGCCAGGGTAGAGGACGAGGCGATCAAGGGCCACGACCTCGGCTCGCTAAGGGCGATACTGTCTGCGGGGGCAAAATCATCGGCCCATTTCATGGGGATGCTGGAGAAGAGGTTCGGCCTGGCTGCCTGCGAGATATACGGGCTCACGGAGCTGATAATCGTCACTGTGGGCGGTACGCGGGAGCGCAAGCTGGGGACGGCCGGCAGGCCGGTGGCTGAACTGAAGGTGCTGGACAAGGATGGCCGAGAGGTGCCGCGGGGCAGCGTGGGGGAGGCGGTGGCCAGGGCGCCGTGGATGATGAAGGGATACTATAAGGAGCCGGAACTTACATCCCAGGTCATCAAGGACGGTTGGTTCCATACCCGCGACCTGGTGAGGATGGACGAAGATGGCTATGTGGAGTACGTAGAGAAGATGTCGTCCATCATAGTGCCCTCGGGAGGAGTCAAGATCCTGCCCGAAGCGGTTGAAGAAGTGCTGCTGGGTCATTCCGCGGTAGCTGAAGCGGCCTGTGTGGGAGTCGTCGACGATTACAAGGGACAGATACCCACAGCCTTCATAGTGCTCAAGGAGGGACGTAGTGCCGCGGCCGACGAGATACGCGATTTCTGCCGGCAGCACCTGGCCGATTACAAGGTGCCCAAGCAGATCAACTTCGTCGATGCCCTGCCCAGGACCGGATCCGGCCAGGTGGACCGCAGGCTCCTCAGCGGGGTCAAGGAGAGATGAAGGGGGTGGCTGGTCCGGGACCTATCCCCGGATATAGAGGATCTGCCCGCCTAACACGGTCCTAAGCGCCTTTATGTCCTTTATGTCTTGTGGCCGGCAGGTCATATAGTCTCTATCGATGACCACAAAGTCGGCCAGTTTACCTGCTTCAATAGAGCCTTTGATGCCTTCGTCGAATTGCGCATAGGCAGCCCATATTGTATGCGATCTAAGCGCCTCTTCTCTGGTCATGCACTCTTCCGGATGCCAGCCTGCCGGGGGTCTTCCGTCGCGATCCACCCTGGTGACCGCTGCATAGAGGCTGTGGTAGGGGTTAACCAGCTCCACCGGCGAATCAGTGCCGTTAGGAATAATGGAACCGGAGTCAATGAACTTACGGAAGGCATTCACCCCCTTGATACGTTGTGATGTCGGGCCCAGACGGGCTTCCACCATATTCCAGTCCGAGGTTGCGAAGACGGTCTGCATAGAAGGCAAAACGCCCAGTGCAGCGAAGCGCGGAATATCCTCTAAGGCTACAACCTCGGCATGCTCAATGCAGTATCTGTGGTCAACGTCCGGCATTTCCTGGAGGACCTTTTCGTAGGCGTCAAGTACCTGCCTGACTGCGGCATCACCTATGGCATGGGTATTGACCTGAAAGCCTGCACTGCGTGCTTCCTTAACCATGCTATAGATTTCGTCATCTGCATAGCGCGGGTTCCCGACATGCCCAGGCCTGTCATGGTATTCTTCCAACAGCCAGGCACTGCCGCCTCCAAGCGAGCCATCAGCCATCAGTTTCACGGAACGGATAGTATAGCGGTTATCAAAGAGGCCGATCCGGTCAGCTTCAGGCACACCATAGAAATGCCCTGCGGCTTCGTCTGGAGAACACATCTGATATATCCGAATCTTGAGATGGCCGGAAACATAGAGAGCCTTCATGTGGTCTATGGTCCGCAGATTCGGGCCCAGATCAGCATCGCGGGCAGCGGTGACACCGAAGGAAAGCAAATGTTCCTGGGCTGACAGGATGGCCTCAGTAATCTCCTCATCACCGGGCTCGGGAACATGTTTCCAGACAAGGTCGATTGCAGTATCAATGAGTACGCCGGTGGGCTGGCCATTGTCATCCCTGATAATCTCGCCTCCTGCCGGGTCAGGGGTGTTCCTGGTAATGCCCGCGATTGCCAGGGCCTTTGAGTTCAGCCAGGCCGCGTGACCGCAGACACGATATAGGACTACCGGGACATCAGGTACAACTGCATCTAAGTCTGCTGTAGTGGGAAATGCAGGAGGGTCCCATATCACCTGGCTCCAACCCCGTCCCTGTATCCACTCCCCCGCCCCGCGTCTCTTATATGCGTCTGCCACATCTCTGAGAATGTCCTGTTTTGACTTGTGAAAGGCATCTACGCCAGTGAGCGATAATCCTATAGCGAGGAGGTGGAGATGCGAGTTGATGAGGCCGGGTATGACAGTCGCCCCTTGAAGGTCAACCACTGCTGTCCTGTGACCAATGTATTGTTGGGCATGTTCAGCGGAGCCAACAAAGATGAACCTATCATTTCTTATGGCGAGAGCAGAAGCTACGGAAAAGCCGCGGTCTACTGTGTAGATCTTGCCATTGTGGTATACGGAGTCTGCCGTTTCCTGTGCAGAACGCCTGACGCCTGCTGACATTGCTGGTCTCCTGTCAAAAGACCGGTTCTCGATAGCACCCCGGCCCGAAAAATAGGCAGTGGTCCCCGGCAGGCCTGGTCGGTGTAATGCGCGTGCGCCTGGACTCTGCCTTGCCCGATATTCTACCAGTCATAGTTCGGCGCAGATACCCCCGGTCAACTCAAGGTCTGGCGCGACATCTCTAAGCGGATATTCCTGCGGCCCAGATGGTCCAGAACGTAGTCAAACCTGCCGCGGTCCATGCCGATCAGCTCGGGAGGCACCACGCCGACCTCTGTGACTCTGCCCTGCAGGACCAGGTCCGCCACGGCCGTGCAGGTGAAGCCGGTGGTCCGCGCCATGGATGACAGGCCGCCGGGCTTATCGGTCCGGTCGCACAAGTCGTAGGTGTAGCTCACCCTCGCGCTTTTCTCCTCGCCCTGGATAACGATCCTCATCAACGTGTACTCTTCCTCGTTGTGGCCCAGCTGCCAGTGAGGGAACAACAGCCGCGAAGTCATATCCAGAGGGGCTATCTTCGTCCCGTTGACATCTATCGGCTGGCTGCTGAAGAAGCCGGTCTCCCGCAGCACCCTGATGTACTCGCAATGGCCGGGATAGCGGAGCGTCTTCTCCCTCATGTTGGGTATGTGCACCGTCTTGAGCAGCGTCCTCAGGCCGTCGGTATTGAATGCCTCAAGGGTCCCCACCTCATCGAACTCCTGATACTCGATGTCGGAAAGCGCGGGCTTGACCACTATCCGTCCGTTCTCGACCAAGCGTGCAGGTCGGGTATACTCCTCGATAACGTCGGCGGGGGAGAAGGGCGCCTTGTACTGGTAGGGCCAGGTACGCACTTTGGGCAGGCCTCCGACGTAGCAGACAAAGTCGGCGACCTGCATCTCCCGGTAGTGTCTCCCCAGTATCATGTTGCTGAGCCCGGGGGCCACGCCGCAATCTATGACGGCAGCTATCCCTTTGCTCCTGGCGGGTCCGTCGAGCGGGAAAGGGTCCTCGGGGAAGAAGGAGATGTCGATGATGTTCTTACCGCAGTGGATGACATTGGCCAGGACGGCAAATCCGATGCGCCCCGGCAGGGCATTGATAACCAGGTCAGCATCAGCGATCAGTGCCGCAAGGCGGGCGCGGTCTGTGGCATCTTCGTTGACGACCTCGACGCGTGCCTGTCCGGCCTGTTTGCAGGCGCCGGGGTCCGTGTCCGCCACCGTGACCAGGTATCTATGGGAAAGGTCCCAGGCTATGGCCTTGCCCACCCGGCCGCAGCCGAGGACGACTACTCTCCTATCGGTGTTCATGGCATTCAGGCGGACCAGGACCTATCCCATGGCCTGCCGGCAGGCCTGGTAGCCGAGGTCAAAGGCCCTGATATTGGCGGGCCCTGCTTTGGCCGGGAACCGCGTCTCTATAACTTCCTTGATGATGCCCGTCTCTACGGGGAGGAGTCCGGCGCCGAACAATGCTCCCAGCATGACGATGTTGGCGGCCAGCAGGCTGCCGGCCTGCTCAGCGATTTCAAGGGCGTCCAGCCGGACCACCCTGCCGGCGACGCTATTCAGCTTCTCCAGTATCCGATCCAGGGCGGGATAATCGCTCTGTCCCAGGGAGACCGTGAAGGGGATGGTGGGCCTGGTATTGAGTATCACCAGGCTCGATTCCGACAGGTAGCCGATGTGTCTCAGGCCCTCGGAGGGCTCCAGTCCGACCAGGATATGGCACTTGCCCTGGGGGATGAGGGGGCCGTGGACATCATCCCCGACCCTGATGACGCTGGTTACCGAGCCGCCCCTAACCGCCATGCCCAGCGCCTCGGAGCCCCTGACCGGCAGTCCGCTGGCGATGGCTGCCCTTCCCAGCAGCTCCGACATCAGGATTACGCCCTGTCCGCCAACTCCGGCCAGCAGTATGTTCAGTTCCTTTACCATATCCGTCACTCCTGTACGATAGCTTTGTAAGGGCAGACCCCGGCGCAGAGGCCGCAGCCGGTGCACAGGGCGGGGTCGATCACCGGCCTGTCGTCCCGCTTTATTATGGCGGGGCAGCCCAGCAGTTTGATGCAGGCGTCGCACCCGGGGTGGCACTTGCTCTCATCTATGCGGTAGGGGACTATCTTCTCCCCGGCCTGTCTCCTGCGCCGGAGCTCAATGGTGGCGCAGGGCCCTCTGGAGACCACCACCGCCGGCCCCTGGAATCTGATGGCCTTCTCTATGGTATCGGTTGCTGCCTTGAGGTCGAAGGGGTCGACCACCTCGACGAACCCAACGCCACAGGCCCTGGCTATATCCTCGGCCTTCAAGGCAACGGCCTCATCTCCGGTGGCCGTGTGGCCTGTGCCGGGGTGGGGCTGAAAGCCGGTCATGGCCGTGGCCGAGTTATCGAGCACGACCATGGTGATATTGGCCCTGTTGTAGACGGCGTTTATGAGGGGCGGTATTCCTGAGTGAAAGAAGGTGGAGTCGCCCAGGTGGGCTATTATGGGCGCGTCCACGACGTGGGCCATGCCGTTGGCCAGGCCGAAGCTTCCGCCCATGCAGATGCAGGTATCAACAGCCTCTTGGGGCGGGTTGAGGGCCAGGGTGTAGCAGCCGATATCGCCGGGGTAGATGGGCTCCACCCCCTGGCCATAGTCCCTGGCCACCCTCTGTGCGGCGGCGGTGATGGCGCGGAAGGAGGCGCGGTGGGAGCAGCCGGGACAGAGGGCCGGCGGCCTCGAGGGCAGGAGCGAGGCAGTCTCCTGCTCCAGTCTGTCCAGGGCGGCGAAATCGACCGGCGGCTTGCCTCCGGTCAGCGTGGCAATGGCCTCGGTAACCCGTCTGGTCGATAACTCTCCTATGCGGGGCAGGTGGTCCTTGCCGTGGACCCGGACCGGAAGATTATGTTCACCGGCGATGGCCTTCACGTGAAGCTCGACAAAGGGGTCCAGTTCCTCCACCACCAGTACCTCCGGTACCGACTCCAGCAGCTTCATTAGCAGTCCCCGGGGGAGGGGGTGGGGGGTCCCGATCTTCAGCATGGAGACACTGTCCTCCAGTGCCAGCCAGCTCAGCGCCTCCAGGGCATAGCTATATGACAGCCCGCAGGCGATGATGCCCAGCCCGGCCCCATCCACCAGGTGCAGTTGATTGTAGGGCAGGGTATCGGCGGCCTTTCTTATGCTCTCGAATCTCTCCAGCATGAGAGGCTTGTTGATCCTGGCCACTCGGGGAACATAGGCCAGGCGGTCGGGGTCCTTGTGGAAGGAGCCCTTTCTCCTTTCCCGCGAAATATCGCCCAGGACGATGTCGCCCCGCCCGTGGCCGATCCTGGTCACCGACCTGAGCATAAAGAGCTGTCCGAATTCTTCCGACAGCCGGAAGGCGTCGGCCATCATATCTTTGGCTTCCTGGACGGAGGATGGCTCCAGGACAGGAATATAGCCCTGCAGCGCTACGTAGCGGCTGTCCTGCTCGTTCTGCGAGCTCCAGGCCCAGGGGTCGTCTGCCGAGACAAGGACCAGTCCTCCCCGGGCGCCGATATGGCTGGCGGTCATCAGCGGGTCGTGGGCCACGTTCACGCCAACGTGCTTCATGGCCGCCATGGCCCTCACCCCGCAGATCGAAGCGCCCAGGGCGACCTCAAGGGCCACCTTCTCGTTGGTGGACCATTCGACGTACATATCCAGTTCGCGGGCCACCCCGGCCAGGGTCTCCACGATCTCGCTGGAGGGGGTGCCGGGATAGGCAGCGGCGACCTGGACGCCGCCCTCAATTGCGCCCCTGGCTATGGCCTCATTGCCCAGTGCGAACAGCCTCTGTCCGGGAGCGTCGGAGCTAATGCGCAGTTCCTTCAAGCTAGCCTCCTTTCTGTGGCTGATGGCGGTCCTCCGATGGAAAGAACTATAACTGGGGCAGAGAAACTTTTCCACCCGTTGTTGCAGTGGGGTGACTCACATGGTACTGTGGGAGCATGAACCGGCCTGCGGCAGGCTGTTCGGCGGAGCGCCTGCGGAATGCCGGGGGGATCCGGCACTGCAACCTTTTTCGGCGGGCGGCATTACAGTAATCGACCGCCCGGCAGGCCGAAGGCGGAAGGGTGGAGTTTGCCCCGGGCATTGGTGGCCGGGCGTCAGGGACTATTCGCCAAGAGGAGGTGCAGAATGAGAATGAGAGCACTGCTTATTTCGGCCATGGTGGTGCTGGCAGCGGTCGTGATCGGTTGTCCCGATTCCGGACCGAAGCTCCCGCCCATGAGCCTGGAATTCGATTTCCGTGATGGCGAGGGGGGCTGGGAGGCCGGCTTTGCCGAGTACGCTCCCGACATGGAGGAGACGATGCAGCTCGAGGCAGGGATAAGGCCGTTGCCGTCCGAGCTGGAGATGGAGGGCACCGGCTTCTATGTGAAGGGCAACAACTCGTCCGACGACCTGTTCATGTTCCTCAAGCGCAGGTTGGGTGCCGATGACGGCCTGACTGCCGGTCAGGAATACCGCGTGGAGTTCACCATCGTCTTTGCCTCCAACGCGCCCAGCGGGGCCGCCGGGATCGGGGGCGCTCCCGGCGAGTCGGTGTTCCTCAAGGCGGGTGCCTGCGCGGTCGAGCCCGAGGCGCACCTTGATCCTGCCATGGATTATTACCTTATGAATGTGGACAAGGGAGAGGGCAACAGCGGTGAGGGGCCGGCGGCCACGGTTGCCGGCAACATCGCCAACGGGCTTCCCGCCGAGGAAGTCGACCCCGGGGAGGCGCCCTACGTTTCGGTGGAGCGCAGCCACGTGCACACATACAGCGTGACGGCCGGCCCGGAGGGCGAGTTGTGGCTGCTGGTCGGTACGGACTCCGGGTTTGAGGGGCTCACCGCCATCTACTATCAGTGCATAGAGGTGACCCTGACGCCGGTAAGTTCTTAGCCGCCCCATCGATCGTGCCTGAGGGCTGCGGATGCCGAGGGGGCCCGGGCTGCGCACCAAGTCCCTGGAGTGCTGTCGACTCCACTATGGTGCTATCCCGCGGGCATAACACTTGAGGCCTGGCAGGTCTGGTCGGCACGGTGTCCCTCGAAATCATGGACCGGCATCCAGATCTCCCCCACGAGGCCACGATAACGAGCAGGGAGCCATTGCTCAACCCGGCGATCTGGTAGACAACGGGACTGACCTCGCGCCCCAGGCTTTGTTCGGCCGGCGTGAGGAGCGAGACCACGTTGCCAAAAGAGATATTGCCGACCACCATCAGGTCATGGTGGGCGAAATCGGCGTGGTATCCCCGGAGTCGGCCGGAGAGGGGGAGCGTTGGGCAGGCGGATACGATTGCACTGATGCGCTTACAAGTGCTAGAATGGGACCAGCAGCCTCAAGAATGAGGTGTCATCGGGGTGTCTATGGTAACGGCTAAGGAATGGTTTACAGTTGAGGAAGCTGCCGAATATCTGCGCGTATCCAGGAGGACTATATACAAACTGACCGAGCGGGGCTGTCTGCCGGCCTTTCGTATCGGTAGCCAACGCCACCGCCGTTTCCGCAGGGAGGACCTTGACAGCGCGCTGCGTCCGGACGGAGAAGTTGCCGTGCGACATGGCCTGCTCAGACTGACGGCAGAGGCCGACCCGGTACTGGCCGAGGTGTGGGACAATGAGAAGGACGCGGCATATGACCGAATATAGTCGTGGCGACGTAGTCCTGGTGGGCTTTGTGTTCTCCGACGAGACGGGAGAAAGACGGCGGCCGGCGGTCATAGTGAGCTCAGAGGCTTATCACGGAAGCCGTCAGGAGGCCATAATCGCGGCCATCACCAGTAGAACGGACAGGATACTGGCAGGCGACCATCCCGTTACCGATTGGCAGGGTGCCGGACTCCTCTTCCCATCTGTGGCCACGGGCATCATAAGAACTATCAAGCGGGGCATGATCGCTCGAAGGCTGGGGACCATGTGCAAGGCCGATATGACAGCTATAGATGACAAGCTGCGGACAGCCTTAAGCCTGAGCTGAACAGCATTATCGCAACGCAACGCCTGCTCCCGGCGGCCAGAAGATCAGGCATGTTGCGCCGGCCAGAGCCCGCACAAGTTCGCCCGGTATTTCGGTGATCCGCAGCAATACAGGGGGCTCTTGACCGGCAAGGCAGCCGGTAAAGCAGCGGGCTATGGCGGACTGGTAGAGGTAACGGCCGGCGATGCGAAGATCGTGTTCGGTGACTGGGTCAATCTAAGGTACTACAGCAGGGGTGAGCAACTGCCGGACAGGCAGCAGTTACTGCTTGTGTTCGATGGCGGTTGGTCCCTCGTTGGCTCCGTCCAGATGTACGGTGGGCTGTGGTCCTGTGACCACCGGTATCGTGCGCCGTCGCTCTTGAGAATGAGCCAGTGGGTGGAAGAAACGGCGTGGTCGCCGTAAGTATTATGGACGTTAGGACCTTTGAGAACAATGCCGGGGCATTCTACGACACAGCCCTGCCCTATCTAACCGATGCTGAGGCCGAGAACGTTCTGCTCATAGGCGTATCATCCAGACTGGCGACCGAACCTGCGATGGACTCGCCCCAATCGTTCTTCTGGACCGTCCGGGATGGTGGCGAGGTGTGTGGAGCTGCCATGTGGACTCCTCCGCATGACCTCATATTGTCACATCCGCTTTCCGACGCCGCAGTTGGCATCCTGTGCGAGTCGCTCCTGGGGATGGAGTTGGCCTTGCCGGGGGTGCTCGGCCCGGACTATGCGGCGAGCGAATTCGCTGGCAGGTGGACGGCGGGAGGAACTGCAAGGGCTGATCTGTGGCGGAGGGAACGCATCTATCGTCTGCAGCAAGTGGAGCCCTTCCCTGTCCCGGGGGGTACTATAGTGCAGGCAGAGGAGGACCATGTATCCGGCCTGACAGGGTGGTTGGACGGCTTTTTCAGAGAGGTGGGCGAAGAGGGTGACCCATCAGCTGTGTTGAGTACTGCGGTTGCAGCCGGCAGGCTTTTCCTGTGGTGGCGCCGGAAGCCTGTCTCAATGGCGGCATCAACCAGACCCACGCCGAACGGGGTGTGCATCAATCTGGTCTACACTCCGCCCGAAGAAAGGCGCCGGGGCTATGCGACGGCGCTAGTGGGCACCCTCAGCCGCATGCTGTTGGGGCAGGGGAGGTCCTTCTGTGCGCTATACACCGATCTAGCCAACCCGACGTCGAACAGCATGTACCGGCGAGTGGGCTACGTGCCGATTCTAGACTGTCATCACTACCGGTTCGTGGGCTGACGCTGCTGCGGCAGGACATCACACTGAGCGGTGCAACCGCTGTCAGCCTCATCTCAGGTATGCGATGATGGCCATCACGCCGATGATGATGAGGTAGATGCCAACCAGATAATTCAGTATCTTGGGGAAGATCATAACAATGACGCCGAAAATAAGGCTGGCGATCCCCATCCAGAGGCCGAGGGCTGGAAATCCAACTGCTGGCATTGAACATTACCTCCTTTGCAGCCCGGTGGGGCTGCGAACGTTCGGGCTTGATACCCGGGTAGTACTTATAACAGCTACCCATAGTCTTGTCAATACCTGTTCAGGTCCAGCGGATTCCCTGGGATTGTGGGGAGATGTGTCCTGATTTGTGGCAGGCGTGATCCTTCACCTTGTAAAGGATGGTGTCCCCGGAATCTGCATGCACCGTCGTCTAAATGTCGCTGGCAAGGCCTCGATAATGAGCACGGAGCCATTGCGCAACGTCGTCGCGGAGTTGTTTCGCCAGTGCTATCATCTCTTCTGCTTCTTGTTCAGTGGCGAGTCTGGACCGAGTCCGATTATTCGGACTGTTTCCAGGTCACGATCACAGATGTGCAACAGTTCAGCAATTTCGCCTGCCGATGGGCGGTGTCTCACAATCAGTTTGTCATTCAGCCAGTTTTCTAAGCTCATCTTCATCGCCTATGATGAATATCTTCTCATCCTCAAGCACGGTCTTGACGAAATGATGGTCCTCTTTGAGCTTCTTCTTGAATTCGGCGATCTGGTAGACAACGGGACTGACCTCGCGCCCCAGGCTTTGTTCGGCCGGCGTGAGGAGCGCAACCACGTCTCCAAAAGAGATCGTGCCTACCACCATCAGGTCAATGTCGCTTCTTCGGTCATCGGCACTCCTGGCTATCGAGCCGAAGATAAAAGCTACCCGTATTTTGTCCGCATTGACTGCTAGAGATTGCCTGATGACATCAGCCACGCCGAAGGTTTTCCTCACGATGCTCTTGAGCTCATCGAAAATAGGGCACCGGGCATTGGCCCGGTAATATACCTGCCTCCCTTGAACTTCCCGGACGATTATGCCCGCATCCGTCAAGTTTTTCAGCTCCCGTTGCACCGTTCCCCGTCCGATTTTCACGGCGTCCAGTATTTGCTTAGTATAGAAGGAGCTATCTGCTCGCCCGTAGAGGAGCGCAAGGACAGCCTGCCGTGTTTTGCCGAAGAGGCCGCTGCCTAACAAGTTCTCATTCATAGATATTACCCATTTCGGGTAACATATTACCCATATTGGGTAACAGAATCAAGTATCAGCCACTGCCAGATCTCTTCGTATGTGTTTCTATGTGTCTCACACTCCAGCGTGTTCTGGTGGCATAATGCCTGATTTGTGGCAGGCCTGATGTTCGGTATATCTCCCTGGAAGCAACGCATCTTGTCCTCTGTCCTGGCCGACGGTTAGGAACTTGTGCTCATGTTCATGCTGCATGTTCACCTGCGGGCAATTCGCTTCCGGTGGGAGGGTCCAACGGAGGGGTGGCGCGAGATGACCATTCAGCTGGCAGCCGAATGAGGGCCAAGGGCAGGTCCTTCGGGTGACGCCCCGCTTCACGCTTTGCTGACGGGCAGTATCGGGCCCCGCTACAACTGTTTGACAAAGGGTACAGTCTGTGTTATTGTTAGACCATAATCACGATGAGAGGCCAATCTGTGGGTTTGTCCCACAGCAATGCCTCTCCTTTTCATTTCTGGGCACCAGTATATTCCAGCCTCTTCCTCAGATTGTTCATGAAGATGATGTGCGGCATCAGTTGCCGAAACAGCGATGAAAAGCCGTCCTTATTGGGGATCATTAGCTTTAGCAGCTTAGACTTCTTTCTCAGATAATCGACGAGGCAGTACAGATCACCATCTCCGGTGACGATCAGAGCCTTATCGTAGTTTTCATATTCAATCATGGCATGGAGCACCAACTCGGCGTCGACATTCCCTTTTACCTTTCCGCCGGGGAGCTTGAGAGTCGGCTTGAAGACGAGAATGTAGCCCGACTTCTGCAGGCTAACATAGAGGTCCCGGTACTCATAGACATAGCCGATGAAGAGAAACGCCCTGGTTATGCCGTACTTGCGTTCAAGGTAATGCCTGAATCGTCGGAAGTCCAGCACCCATCCCTGCTCACGAATTGAGAGGTTAAGATTCTGGCTATCGATAAAGGCGTAGTTGTTCTGCGGTCTTTGCATGACCATTCACCTGCGGGATACCTGGAGAGGATTACGTCCCTGGGACCCGAGGTCTGAGCGGTGCCTTCGGCTGCCATCTTTTCTATGAAGCCCGGGGTAGGACGCTTTCTCAGTGTTCCGGGTATCCCCCGGTATGCCCATCGGGTCTGTCTCTTTGCCCGGTACAGTGCAGGTCCTTGTGATCTGTCTGGACAGCCTGATGCCCAGCAGCCAGACGGTCATATTCTGTCTGATTCCTTATACCATGATATGATAGCGGGCAGGCATTATCAAGGCCCGCCCGCTTGATCTCAGTATGGGAGATTGTAGTGCGTCCGCTCCTTTCTGAGAATCTCGATGCGAGCGTCTCCTCCTGGGCGGTACTCCGCAGTCCTGGCAAACTCAGCTAGCAACAGCTTGGTTATCGGTCGTGGCAAGATTGCGCGAAGTCTTCTCCCTCAGGAGATACAGAAGCCGGACGGCCATACCCTGCGATGTCGACCGTTATGGAAGTAGGCGGCAGCCATAGTGAACCATCTGTGGATGCTGGTAGGCCAGATTGGCATGGTCTCATCGGAGCTCGGATTACTTCACGTCGTAGACTTTCAGGACTTCGTCGCCGTAGTGGTTGATGACCTTGATGGCGATCTTGCCAGTCTTGGGTGCGTCGAAGGGGCGGCTGATTGTGGAATAGAGGGATGACCAGGCAGCCTCGTCGATTTCAGCGCGAAGCGCCCGCTTGAGCCTGTCATATGGTTCCTCGGCGCCGGTGAAGTAAGCGTGGCGGACAAAGAAGCTCTCCTCGTTGTAGTCGGTATCGATGAACCAGCAGGCGATGTCATCAGTGGAGTTGCTGCGTATCTGTCCGGTGGTAGGGTCATAGACATCAAGGCCCTTGATGTCGACAAGTACCTTGCCGTCCTTCTGTTTCTTGATGTCCACGTCCGGCTCGCCGAAGACCATGAATAGGTTGCCTGCTCCGGTTGTCTTGAGCACCTCATCACCCATTGCCAAGTCAGGGTTCATGCGGGTAACGAGGATATTCAGCTTGCCGTAGCGTTTGGCTTCTTCTGAGACATGGGGGTCGAAGGCGAAGCCGCAGATGACCAGCAGGTCGAAACCGACGCCTCTCACCGCTTCCTTGGCAGCCTCCTTCACCAGCGCCGGTCCGACTGTACCGTGTTCCGGGCCGATGCATACCGCCGCACGATGAGTGCTGCCGTCTTTCTCAGTATATTCGCCTTGAGCATGGAGCCATTCGCCGGCATAATGGTCAAGACGGTCGAACTTGAGGCGCTCGTTCTTGATGGTATTCTGCACCCCTGCCTTTTTAAGGTTATCGAGAATCATAGCTTCAAACTGGCCGACGCCGGCCTCCTTCCGTGCTTCAATCTCCGCCGACGGCCTTTCCTCGGCGACTGCCATGACCCGGTGAGGTGAGACGCTTTCCACAGTGAAGGGACCGGTAACGCGGATGCGCCTATTGTCTTCATATGGCTGGTCATAGAGGGTTTCGGTCTCGGCATAGCGGGCGATGGCAGCATCGATCTCAGCGCGGGTCATGCCTTCCTTGATGTCGGGGTTGTTGGCGATGGACTTGAGGGTGATGTGAGGCACCCGCTTGTACACAAAGCCTTGCTTGATGTCGCCTGCGGTCCTGAAGTCAGGTGGCGTTCTGCCTGTAAGTTCGCTTTCTTTCTTGACGCCTTCGGGGGAATCGGCCAGCAGGTAGAAGGGGAATCTAGCCGCCATGAGGCGGGTTCGTGCCAGCGCCAGGGCCACTCTGCTGGTATCGATCGTTATCCAGCGCCGCCCCCACTGCTCCGCTACAAAGGCCGTGGTGCCGCTGCCGCAGGTGGGGTCAAGTACCAGGTCGCCAGGGTCGGTGGTCATGAGAAGACATCGGGCTATGACCTTCGAATATGTCTGGACCACGTATATGTTTTCTGGCGCATATGTACTCTGAACAGTGTCATTCCATACATTCGTTATCGAAGTAACTGGGAAATCCGAAGCGTACTTCTTGAAGCACAATGTCTGCCCAAGCGCCAATAGTCTATTTGCGGCTACGAGCCGTTGGAGGCCTTCAGCTGTCGTTTTCCAATGGTTCCCGGTTTTCGGTGCAAATTGCTTGCCTAGAAAGACGAATGGCTGGCTGCCAGTCTGACTTGCACCCTTCGACGTCAAATCGGAAGCGCGGAGAAAACTAAGTGTTCGGTTGTGATAGTCTCCCGGCTTTGCTTTCCTTACGAACTCGCCGTCTTCAACGAGGTCGAAGCTAGCAAGTTCCGTCCTACGTTCGGTTAGCTGCCTTACTTTGGTTATTGACCGATCCTTGCTATACCACAAGATGTAGTCATATATGTTAGGGACGAAATCAGTCTCTTGGTATACGGTCTTCTTGAATGTTATTAAACTGATGAAATTCTCACGCCCGAACACTTCGTCCACCAAGCATCGTGCCAGGTGCACGTTCTCATCACCAATCTGGACAAAGATGCTACCTGTTTCAGTCAAGAGGTCACGGGCGACCACCAAACGGTCACGCAGGTAAGCGAGGTACGAATGGATACCCAGCTTCCAGGTATCGCGGAAGGCCTTTATCTGCTCTGGCTGGCGTGTGGCATCGACGGCAGCACCGTCTCTTACGTCCCGTTTGCGAGTGCTCACCTGCCAGTTGGAGCCAAATCTGATGCCATAGGGTGGGTCGATGTAGATCATCTGCACCTTGCCCTTGAGCACTTCCTTCTCTGCCAGGGAAGTCATGACCAGCAGCGAGTCACCCAGAATCATGCGGTTCGTCCAGTTCTGTTCATGCTGGTAGAACTCCACCAGTTCCTCGAACTGAAGTCCGTCGAAATCGGCGAAGAAGTCTAACTGGGCGAGCTTTCCTTCGTTAGCCTGGGCGCGCAGGTCTTCGATGATATGCTTGGGGTGAATCTTCTCCTGGATGTAGACCGGAACTGCCGGCACTTCCAGTGGTTTTGAGTCCTGCTCATCCTTGCCCTTCCAGACTAGCTGGGGGTCAAGTGAAGGGTCACGTGGGTAGAGGATAACCCTGGGTGTCCCTTCGTCCTCAGCCACGAAATCCCGCAGTTCTTTGGTCGGTATATTGGAACGCCGGTCCTTGTGCCGGAGTGTCTCGATATTGAAGGCCCGTGGGTTTCTCCCTGCTGCTGCGGACATATTAGCCTCCAATCAATTCGCTGCTAATGTGAGAGCCAAGCGGGTGCCAGAGGGCACTTCATCCCACGTCCTACCGTCGAGCAGTCGCCCGGCCTCCTTCTTTCTGACTCCGCCCCACTGCTTGAAGAAGAAGGGCACCACTGCCTGCTGACACTGGTCTCGAATATCGATTACCCAACTTCTATCCATAGGCCGGGCCATAGGGCCTGATTCTCCGCCGACGATTACCCAGTCTATGCCAGAAAGGTCAAGGTTCGGTAACGGCCCCAAGAGAGGCTCCAGAGACAGAAACTTGAGTGGCGCGCCGGTTGACCGCAGGTGTTGAATGCGAAGCGCGTACTGGGGATTTTCAACGCTCACACCCATCCACACATTCTCTGGCCATGACAGCTCGACGCTCAACTCGGCCAGCCGCTGAGACCGCTTGGTAAGTATCTGGAAATCATGCCATGCGGCTCGCCTCATCACATCAAACACGTCTCGTATGAACGACAGAGGCACGTCCTCGTGGAACAGATCGCCCATGGAGTTCACGAAAATGGTTTGTGGTTTCTTCCACTTGAGTGGTAGGTCGAGTAGCTCGGAGTGCGTGGTCAGGTTGAACCCGTATATGTAGTTGGGGTGCTTCATAGCCTGCAGGCGCAGCGCCATCCGCTCCGCATAGCAATGCTTACACCCCGGGCTGACCTTCGTGCAGCCTGTAACCGGATTCCAGGTGGATTTTGTCCATTCAATGGAGGATTTGGCTGCCATTAACCAATCCCCTTGCTGCGCGCGGTGTTGAATATATCCTCGACTATGCGGGCACCGGTCTCATTCGGAGAGGCGAAGAACAGATAGTATATCACCGCCCGTCTTACATTTGCCATCGGTGCTGGCTTTGGCACATACTTGAATCCAGCAACGTTTTCCAGACGCTTGCGGAATGCCTCTGCAATCGCTTCGTTACGTGTCTTTTCTCCGACTGTGTCGCCCCACAGAGTTGGTCTTTCGGCATACGCTGCTTCCGCCCACGAATGGTCTCCCCACACTCTGTCCATGCGCTTCGCTTGGCTGGCAGGCACACTGCCTGGCTTGTGCCACAGGACATTTCTGTTGGCATCCATAATCATGAAGCTATAGAAGACCTCGACCGAGCCCATCTCGCCGGCTACCTGGAGGACGCGCCAGTCGACATTCAGCCCGTAAGGGTCGAGAAGGCACAAGGCCCGGTTGAAGTCCTGGTATCGACACCGAGGAAAGACTTCGTTTAGAAGAACCTCGTTCGCGTCAGCCTCGTAGATAAAAACGTCGTGTCGGGACCCGGTCCAGCGCCGGAGCTCGGCAAGCTTGTCACCATCGAGGTCAATCAGATGGATCTCGCTGAAATGAGGTGTCACTTCCAGCGCGTTCAACGGACTGCCAGGCACGAATTCGCCTGTGCGCCTTGCGATGTGCCTTCCCGCCCCTGCAAACGCATCAACGTAGATATGCTTCTTGATAGCAGGCTGGACAGTCATAATCGTTGAGTAGGCGGTTGCATACTTCCGCACAATATGGAGTTTGATCTCAGACCAGTAGCCTATCTCATCGTAGGGGAAGGGCTTCATTGTGCGATCTACCTTTGTCGAGCAAACGCGCGGATGGTGTTCTTAGCATCCCAGGGGTCGGCTATCTCCAGGAATGCCCACCTGCCAAAGCCGCCATGGTTATTCACTGCCGGAATCCAGAGGTTGCGGGCGGCCGATACCTTGGCAGCTTTGTCCTTCCTCCTCTCGCCGGTGACTTCAATTATCAGGTTTAGCAGGTCTTCCTCGCCATCATTCAAGCGGACTATGAAGTCGGGCATGTAGTTCCTGTCATCGCCTTCAAAGGTGTACGGTATGGTGAAGCCCAGGTTGTGGTTCTTGACGTAGCAGACGACTTCGTCCATCTCCTCCAAAGCCTGGGCCATTTTCTGTTCCCATGACTCGGTGTCAGCGACGACGTGGGAGACATGGCATTTGTTGGGGTCGGTGGGGTAAACCGGACGTGTCGTATCGAAGTCCACATATTGAGTAGAGCCGGTGTATTCGTAGGGTCGCAGGATAGGCTTGAGGTGTTTGGGCCCATCCTGAGAGGCAATAATAGAGCCGTAGATACGGTCGGCGGCACCATGGGCGAGGTCTAGGAGCAGCAGCATCTGCGGGAAAGCGTTGTCTTTCAGAATTACGCACTCACGAAGCCACTGCCTGGCGATGCCCGCTAACTGCGGGAATAACCAAGGTTTACCATTGCCTTCACCGTCACGGAAATACTTATCGAGAGCCAATTTGGCAAGACGGAAGGCGACTTCCTGCTCCCTACGGCTCCTGAGGCTGTACAGGGTATGCAGGCTGGGCTCCCCCACAATAGGGGCGCTCTCCGTCTTGGTGGGGATATCCGACGTGGAGAGAGGCATCTTAGAATCCTCGGTGAAGCTGGCGGTGAGTCTTTCCTTCGGCAAGTCATGGCGATAGCCAATTAGGCGAGGAAAGGTAATCTCGCAGCCAATGCGCTCCTCCAGGGCCCGCACCCTGGTGGGTATGGGCCCTGGCTTTGGCTCGGTAGCCGATCCCGAGCAGGGGATGAATGAGAACGGCACACCATAGACTTCGGCGTACTGCGGGTCAAAGAAGCCGTCTTCATTGGGGACGTAGCCCACACGGCGAAGCCCACGTCCCACCACCTGCTCACATAGAAGCTGGGTGCCGAAAGCGCGCACTCCCATGATATGTGTCACCGTGTTCGCATCCCATCCCTCCGTCAGCATGGAGACGGAAACCACGCACTTAACATTTTCCCCCAGCTTTCCCTGCTTGCCTACTGTGTTCATGACCTCGCGTAAGAGGTCTTCATCAGTCAGCTTTTCTGCGTCACGCCCTGGGAAACGGATGGAGTATTCCCTCTTGAACTCCTCGATTGCCAGGGCAGCCATCCTCTTGAACTCCCTGCTCATGGCTTCGCCCGATTCAAGCTGCTCGCTGTCAATGAGAATGGTGTTGGGTGCCGAGAGCAAGTTGCCGGCATCATCAGAATTGCGGAAAATGGGCAGATTACCGGGCACGATGGCGGTCGAACCGTCAGGCGATTCCTTCTCCCAGCCAGAAATCCAGTCATAGACGAGCTTGGACACATTGGTGTTGTTGCAGACGACGATGAACACCGGAGGTGTGAGTCCCCTTGCCCGGGCTTCGGTGTTCTTTTCCCACTGGCGATAGTATTTCTCGTAGTTCCCATAGAGGCTGTAGAGGGCGCCTTCCAGCTCCTTGGGGAGTTTCGGCTCGCCGCCACTTTCGTCCCTGGTACCGCGACCCTTCCTGGGTAAGTGATCCCTGACATGAATCCAGATATTGCGATACGTGGGGAGTTCGCCGCGCATCGAATCATCGGCAACGGGTACGCGCGGCACCTTAACGATTCCGCACTCGATGGCATCAATGAGTGAGAAATCCGAGACGACCCAGGGGAATAATGTCGCTTCGGGATAACCTGAGCCGCGCAGGAAGAACGGAGTGGCGGAGAGGTCGTATATGGCTTTTGTGCCAATCTTCCTTTTCGCCGCTTCCAGGCCGGATATTCAGACCCGAGCCTCCTCTTCTCGCTTTTCAGCCTCTTTCCGCTCGTCACCAACCAGCTTGACATCTTCACCGGCGGCACGGCGGCGGTAGCAGTGGTGGGCTTCATCATTTATGACAATGATGTTTCTCTTGTTCCCCAGCTCACGGCAAACGCGCCGCACCATCTGGTCAGGAGTTTCTGTGAGCGAGCTGCCGTGGCCTCTCGTCAGGATGTCCTTGGTGAGCTTGCCGGCGCTCGCCAGTTCACGAGGCTTGAAGGCGTGGAAGTTGGTGATGATGATTTTCGCCTTGCCGAGGTCTTCCATCCATTCAGGCGGCAGTACATCCCTCTGGCGATAGTAGTTTTGGGGGTCATTGGGCAGCAGGACACGCAGCCGGTCCCGTATCGTGATTCCCGGTGTAACAATGAGAAAAGCATCCGAGAAGCGGGCATCCTGGGGATTAGCCTGCTTGTTCAGTACATGCCAGGCAATAAGCATGGCCATGACAACGGTCTTGCCGCTTCCCGTGGCCATCTTAAAGGCAATGCGATAAAGCTCCGGATTTGCATCGTCATTTGCCTGTCTGAGGCTGTTTTCAATCCAGGAATCGCCGTACTTGTTGGCCACCTCGGTCAGGTAGATGGCTGTTTCTACAGCTTCAATCTGACAGAAGAACAGCCTTCTTTCTCGCTCGGGATCGGTCCAGTATTCCAGGAGGCGGCGGGTGACCCTGGTGATACCTTCGTAGTTGCCCTTCCGCCACTGCGAGACTCTGCCACGGATACGGTTAATGAAAGCATTCTCTTCGATTCGGTCTTTGGTCCATTCTGTGTCAAATGCCAGTTGTGGAACCTTGCCCTTCTTCTTGGGTTTGGCGATGGGGATGAAATAGGAGCTTTCCCGACGGGCTTGCACGATTTCGTCGGTAATGCCTTCGTCGGAGAAGCGGAAGTGGCGTGTCGGCTCCTCGAAGGGTGAGTTAAGGATAGGATTCTCGATTACAACAGGCGGCATTCGTCCTATCTCACCTCCTGCGTGAGCACGATCCAGTGCAGCATGCGTCCGTGTAAGCCTATGTTACTATTTCACAGGCAGCCAGTCAACTCCAGCCAAGCGGAGTCGGGAGTTCGCGGCGCGGGAGGGCTTGGGGCGGGCACGCTGGGGTGATTTGATGGGGGTGGAGGTGTCGTTAGAATCAGCGAGAGTTGAGACAGCGGCAGGCCTGCCAGTGCTGACGGGCGTGGCCGGGGCCTGGTGTGAGGTAATTCGAACTTCGAGGAGTACGGCTCCGCGCGGGAAATCGGAGGAAGGTAATGTGAACTATATCTGTTCTTTCCGGGACAGGTGCTGCTTTCCAAGCCGGGGCCCCTCAATCCAGGGAGCGGAGCTCGCTCTTAACGGCCTGTCGAGTTTCCGGGAGCACCTTAGATCTCAGGAGTGCCGTCTGGGGCGGAGGTTAATCTCGAATTCCGCATCAAGCGCATCGGCCACTCTTCGGACTGTGGACAAGGACGGCAGCCTGCTGCCGCTTTCCAGCCTGGCTATGCTTTCTTGCTTGGTATGCAGCAGCGTCGCCAGTTGCGCCTGGGTAAGGCCTCTTGCCAGGCGCAGGCGCATCAGATCTGAGGCCAGCCTGTATTCGGGGCCAAGTGCCTCATACTCTTTCCTGAATTCAGGGTCCTTCATAAGCTGCTTCTTGTGTTCTCTCCAGTTCATATATCCTACCTCCTAAATAGATAATCATGTCGCCGGCGCTCTGCTATCTCCATTTCGGACCGCGGTACCGGACCGGCCTTCTTCGTGGTGAATCGGTGCAGTATAACAATATTGTTATATTCTGTCAACAGGGGAGTTGATTCCTATTTCCGCCGAATTGGAGGCGCGTTTGCCCTGCCCCGGGAATCATTGCTGCGCGTCAGCAGGCGATGACAGGAGCACTGGGGGCATAGCCCCCAGACCCCCTGTGGGGGCACGTACGCTCTGGTTCATAACTCCCCTGGCCCCTCTGAGCTTAAGAGGGGAAGTGGGTGGATAGGGGGCACGAGGCTAAAGTGCCGATTTGATCGAGCACCCTCGATGGAGTCGGGGCCTCGGGCTGTGTTCATAACTCCCCTGACCCCTCTTAGCTTAAGAGGGGAAGTGTGTGCGTGAGGAGGCACTACAGAGGCACTGGGGGCATGGCCCCCAGACCCCCTGTGGGGGCACGTACGCTCTGGTTCATAACTCCCCTGACCCCTCTTACCTTAAGAGGGGAAGTGAGTGCATGGGGAGGCACTCGTGATCGGGGTGGTGATTTGACGGGGGTGGGGGCTGTGGTTACAATTACGGGATAGCTGAGAGAAGGGCAGGCCTGCCAGTGCTGCCGGGCGTGGCCGGGGGCTGGTGTGAGCCAGTTCGGACTTCAAGGGACATCGTTCCGCTCAGGCAATCAGAGGAAGGTAATGTGAACTATATCTATTCTTTTGGCAACAAGTTCGATGACGGCGGCGTGCTGGGGAACAAGGGGGCCAACCTGGTGACCATGACCGGGCTGGGCCTGCCGGTGCCGCCGGGCTTCATCGTGTCCATCGATGCCTACCGGCAGTACAAGAATGACGGAGCCATCCCGGAGAGGGATATCGAAGAGGCGGTGGCAGCACTGGAGAATGAGACCGGGCAGAGGCTGGGGCAGGGGCTGGAGGTGTCTGTGCGTTCGTCGGCGCCGGTATCCATGCCGGGCATGATGGATACCGTGCTCAACATCAAGGATATCCAGGAAATGAAGGGGGCGGTGAAGCAGGTGTTCGATTCCTGGAACAGCCCGCGGGCCATCGAATACCGGCGGATGCACCGCATCCCTCCCGACCTGGGCACGGCGGCCATAGTGCAGGCCATGGCCTTCGGCAACAAGGACTCGAACTCGGGCACAGGGGTGGTATTCACGCGCAACCCGAGCACGGGCGAGAAGGGCATATTCGGCGAATACCTGCTGCAGGCGCAGGGCCAGGACCTGGTGTCGGGCTCGGAGACGCCGCAGCCGGTGAGCACCCTGGCAGCGCAGATGCCCGAGGCGTACAGGGAACTGGAGAGGATAGCGGATGCGCTGGAGCTGCATTTCCGGGATATGCAGGACATCGAGTTCACCGTCGAGTCGGGGAAGCTCTACATCCTGCAGACAAGGAGCGGGAAGAGGAGCGGCTATGCGGCGGTGAAGATAGCGATCGACATGGTGGACGAGAAGGTGATAACGCCCCAGGAGGCGCTGCTGATGGTGAAGCCGGAAGACCTGCAGGCAATGCTGCACAGGCAGATCAAGTCGCCCGAGCAGTACGAGCCGCTGACCAGGGGGCTGAATGCAGCCCCGGGGGCCACGACCGGCGTGGTGGTGTTCGACGTGCTGGAGGCGGTATCGATGGCGCAGAGGGCGGTGCCGGTGATACTGGTGCGGCCGGAGACGAGCCCGGACGACATCCTGGGGATCGTGGCCAGCCACGGAGTGTTGACGCAGAAGGGAGGGCTAACCTCGCACGCCGCCATAGTGACCAGAGCCATGGGCAGGCCCTGCGTGTGCGGGGCGGCGGATATCGCCATCGACCTGGCAAAGCAGCAGTTTGAGGTAAAGGGGCGGGTGGTGAAGAAGGGTGAGGAGATAACCATCGACGGCACCACGGGCAACGTGTACTACGGGGCGCTGGAGCTGGGCGAGGTGGAATTACCGGCGGGCCTGAAGAGGCTGACGGACTGGGCGGACGGGTTCAAGCACCTGGGGGTGATGGCCAATGCCGATACTCCGGAGATGATAGCGCGGGCGATGCAGTTCGGGGCGGAGGGCATCGGGCTGTGCCGGACAGAGAGGATGTTCAACGAGCCCAGGAGCCTGTCCATGATAAGGGCCTTCCTGCTGGCCGACAGCCCGGAGAAGAAGGCGGAGGCGATTGAGAACCTGGAGACGCTGCAGAGGCAGGACTTCGCAGCGCTATTCAGGGAATTGAAGGGACTACCGATAGTGATACGGCTGCTGGACCTGCCGCTTCATGAGTTCCTGCCCCCGGAGCAGGAGATCGAGGACGGGTCGCTGAGGCAGAGGGTGGCCGACCTCAAGGAAGTGAACCCGATGATGGGGCACCGGGGGGTGCGGCTGGCGGCGACCCACCCGGAGATATACAAGATGCAGGTCAGGGCCATCGAGGCGGCCCTGAGTGAGGTGCCGGCCGACGTGTCGATCATGATACCGCAGGTGATCAGCGACCAGGAGGTAGTGCTGGTAAAGAACATGCTGGGCAACAGGAACATCAAGCTGGGGGTGATGATGGAGACGGTGCGCGCCTGCATGAGGGCGGGCAAGCTGGCATATGAGGTGGACTTTCTGTCCTTCGGCACCAACGACCTCAGCCAGGCGGTGTACTCCTTCAGCCGGGAGGATGCCGAGAAAAAGTTCCTCAGCACGTACATACAGGCGGGGCTCTTGCAGCACAACCCGTTTGAGGTGATAGACGTCAAGGGGGTGGGCAGGCTGATGGAGACGGCCATATTCTGGGCGCGGCGGGCCAAGAGGAACATCAAGATCAGCGTGTGCGGCGAGCAGGCCGGGGAGCCGAGGTCGATCCGGTTCTTCCACGGGATAGGAGTGGACAACGTCAGCTGCAGCCCCTTCCGCATCCAGGCGGCCAAGCTGGTGGCGGCGCAGGCGGCGATCAAGACGGAGAGGGACGCCGAAGCCGAATCTGCGGTTACCTGAGCCGGGTGGCTGCGGCGCGCGCCGCCGGCGTTGAATTCCAGAGACAGGAGGTTATGTAGATGGGCAAGGTAGCAATTGGAGCACGGACACTGCTGTACCCGCTTCCCGCAATGCTGGTGGGGGCGAACGTGGATGGCAGGCCGAACTTCTCCACGTATGCCTGGTGCGGGATTGCAGGGAGCACCCCACCCATGATCTCGGTCAGCTTCCAGCACAAGCGGCATACTTTGAAGGGCGTGAAGGAGAACGGGACGTTCTCGGTGAACATCCCTTCGGTCGCTCTGGTAAAGGAGACCGATTACTGCGGGCTGGTCTCGGGCCGGAACAGGGACAAGGTGGCCGACTGCAAGTTCAGCGTGTTCTACGGCAAGCTGGGCAGTGCCCCGCTGATCAGCGAGTGTCCGGTGAACCTGGAATGCTCGGTGGTGCACATGCTGAACCTGGGGAGCCACATGATGGTGGTGGGGCAGATCGAGGAGGTGCATGTCACGGACTCGTGCCTGACCGAGGGCGAGCCCGATGTCGGCAAGATCGAGCCCTTCCTGTGGGCCACGCGTCCGTTCAACCAATACTGCAGGTTCGGCGAACCGGTGGCCCAGGCGTTCAGCGTGGGGAAGGAACTGAAGGGGTAGACAGGAGGCGGCTTTCTCTTGCGGTGCGGCCGGCGGGGCGAGACCGCCACGGTGGACAGGGGTGTGCGAGATGGTGATAAGGGTGCCCCTACGCATTGTGGAGGGATTGACCAGGGTGGTACAATGTGTTCATGGCGGGCTACACGCTGAGGGAGGCGGCCCAGGCCCTGGGGGTATCCACGGTCACGGTCCGGCGCTATATCAAGTCGGGCAAGCTCAAGGCGAGGCTGGTCCCCACGCAATTCGGCGAGTCGTACATTATAGACGAACTACCGCTGCGCAGCGGCCCCTCATCTGATGAGGCCCTATCCACGCAACCCCTTATCAACAGGATAGAGCAGCTATCGCAGGAGGTGGGCTACTGGAGGGCGAGGGCCGAATACCTTCAGGAGCGGCTGTTGCTGCTGGAGGCCCCCAAGCAGACCCCTAAGCAGAGGTGGTGGCAGAGGCTGTTCAAGGGGCGGAGTTGATGGTGGCGAGGAAAGCGGTGATGGGCCCCTAGGGGGCGTATTGGCGGGCGTAGCTGTCGGCGTCGAATTTTCGGCGCAGGCCGGGGGCGCTCATGTAGCGGACGTTGCCGAAGATGGCGTGCGACTGCCAGGGACGGTCGTGCTTGCCGAAGCACCAGGCAACGCCGGCGAAACCGTTGGGGTCGCGTCCATCTAGCTCGTATTTGTTGTTGAGGTAGAGTGCGGTGGAGAAGGCCTGTCCCGGAGTGGAGGTCCACTCCAGTATCTTCTTGCCCCAGTACATGCGCATGTAGCCGTGCATCTTGCCCGTGATGACCATCTGCCTCTGGGCGGCATTCCAGTAGGGGTCATGGGTGAGGGCGTTTTCCAGGTGTTCCCGTGTATAGGAGTATTCCCGAGGGTCGTCGGCGCGCTGCCGGAGCGTGCGCTGCGCCCAGTCGGGCAGGCCGGCGAAGGAATCGTAGTGCTGGTTGTAGTGAACGAAGTTCATGCTCAACTCGCGCCGCACAACCAGCTCCTCAAGAAAGGCATCTCTGCCCGGTCCGCCATGGGCGTCTACCTGCAGATAGATATAGAGGGGTGATATCTGTCCGAAATGGAGGTACGGGCTGAGACTGGAGAGGCCGTCCCGGTTGGGGTCGTTCCTGGCAGTCCCGTATGTGGCCAGCTTGCTGGCGATGAAGTCATCAAGGCGCCTCCTGGCTTCCTGCGTGCCTCCGCGGAAGGCGGCCACCGGCTCTACAGAGTGGTCGATGTCGAGACCGGAGACGGCGCGGGCAGTATCCGAGATATCATAGCTATCGAATTCGGGCGGGGGAGCATCCCGTGTGAGGGATTCCTGCGGGAGGGGGACGAGATAGCCGGGCACTACAGATGCCAGCTTGCGTCGTAAGGTAGCGGCAGAGTATTCCTCCCCGGGGGAGGCCGTTTCAACGGGAACGAGCACGTCGGTCTCCACCTGCAGTAGCGGGCACTCGATGTTCAGTGCCACGTGCTGCCGCCACTGCTTCTGTATCCTGAGATAGCCACAGTCGCAGACGACGAGGGAAGCCTTCCCGGCCAGCTGCAAGACTCCGGCGGGAGGAGAGGTCCGTTCGATGACCATGGCAGCCCCTCTGTCCTCGATCTGTTCCCGGGTGTGCTTGAGTCCCTCAAGCATGAAGTGGTAATGCCGGGCGTTGGCCTCGGGAAAGGCATCGGTGAGGCCGAAATAGACCACCAGGGGTTGCCGCCTGTGGTTGGCGTGCCCGATGGCGAATTCCAGGGCGTGATTGTATTCGGCCCGCTGTGAGGCCTGCATCCAGTACAGGACATAGCCTCCGTTAGCGGGGTCCTTCCTGTTGAGCGGGCGGATACGGGACCCGTGAACCATCTCCGGACCGGCGGTGCCGGCGGGAGTAGTATAACCCATAGCGCGCCTCGCGTCAGCTTGAGGCCTGCGGGGAGGAGGGGTAGAATAGGGCGATGCTCCGCCGGCCGGACATGGGAGGCGATTGTTGATAATGCCCACCGATGAGAAGGTGTTGAGAGAAGTGCTGGGCGGTCAATATTTCGCCGTGCTGAGCACGGTGGAACAGGGCCTGCCTTACAGCAGCCTGGTGTCGTTCGCCACAGCGGATGGTCTGAGGGCGCTGGTGTTCGCCACAGGCCGGAGCACGCGCAAGTACAGGAGCATGCAGGAGAACCCCGAGGTTGCGCTGCTGATTGACAACAGGAGCAACAGGCCTTCGGATACGGAACAGGCTACCGCCGTGACAGCGATGGGCAGGGCCTGCGAGGAAGGAGGGAACAGGGACTTGTTCGAGGCGGCCCTGCTGGCCAGGCATCCTCAGCTGGGTCATTTCGTGGAGCAGCCGGATAGCGCCGTCATAGTGGTGAGGGTGCGCGAGTATATCATCGCCGGTTTCGAGAGGACGCGGCGTGTGGTCATGTCCGGCTAGTCCCTAGCTGTAGTGGAGCATGGTGCCCCAGTCCTCCACCTTGTGGAACCGGCTGTTGGTGGAGTGGAAGTGTATGAGGACCGGTGCGGCATCGATCTCAGGGTGCCGCTGGAAGAGGGCGCGGTCGCCGTACCTGATAGCCTCCAGGACCAGGGGCAACTCGGACTGGAAGATGCTATACCGCCACCTGGCGGGACCGAAGACGAACCCGCCGCTGACGTGGCAGTAGACGCTGAATTTCGGACCATCATCCCCGCGGGACAGCTCGGCCAGGACCTCGTCCCTCATGAGCCTGGTATATAGCCCGCTTACCTGCGGGGCATTGAACTCCCTGCCTATCGATAGGAAGAGGTGGCCGGTCCTATCGGAATGGGTGAGCGTGTAGCGCCGGGGCAGTTCCATATGGTCGGGCCCGGTGTCGGCCAGGTAAGATACGTGGAGTTTGTGCGGACTGAGGCGTTTCATACAGGCTTATGAGGCTGTGCGGGGCCGCAGCAGCGGGGGCTATTGCTGGCGCGACTGCAGTTTGGCCCTGAGCTCCTGTTCCTGCTCCCTCAACGTCTGGAGTCGCTGCTCCGCCCGGGCGGCCTCGATCATCCGTTCCCGGCCGGTGATGAAGCCGGGCCGTGCCCTTCCTCTGGAAAGCTCGGCCGGATGTCTGCGCAGGGCCTTGAGCTCCCGCCTGGCCTCCTCTATGGCGGCGACGATATCCTCGAGCTGCTTATCGAAGTCCTCTTTTTTGTCCATAGGCCGGTCTACAAGTTGCCTTTCGACCGCTATCTTAGCGAAATCCGGCGGACTTGGCCAGTGGCCTGGGCGGGCATGTGACGGGTCTGCGCGCCCGTGCTATACTTGGGTAAATATTCACAAGAGGAGGGTTTTTGACCATGGAAGAAGCAGGCTTCGGCAGAATGCCCTTGATCGGGGACAAGGCGCCATCGTTCAAGGCGGTCACCACGCAGGGAGAGATCAACTTCCCCGACGATTACAAGGGCAAATGGGTGATCCTCTTTTCGCACCCGGCGGACTTTACTCCCGTGTGCACCACGGAATTCATGACCTTCGCCTCGATGGTGGAGGAATTCAAGGCCCTGAACACCGAGCTGGTGGGGCTATCGGTGGACTCGCTGTACGCGCACATCGCATGGCTGCGGAAGATACAGGACCTGGAATACAAGGGCATGAAGAAGGTGGAGGTGAAGTTCCCGCTGATTGAGGATATCCGGATGGAGGTGGCCCGCAAGTACGGGATGATACAGCCGGGTCAGTCCAACACCCAGGCGGTGAGGGCGGTGTTTGTTATCGACCCCCAGGGGAAGATCCGGACCATCCTGTACTATCCTCTGTCCACGGGCAGGAACTTCGATGAGATCAAGAGGATAATACAGGCCCTGCAGAAGGCCGATAAGGACGGCGTTGCCACGCCTGCCGACTGGCGTCCGGGCGAGGACGTCATCGTTCCGCCGGCAGGCTCCTGCGGCACGGCCAAGGAGCGGATGGAAAAGCCGGGCGAGGATATCTACTGCCTGGACTGGTTCATGTGCTTCAAGAAGGAGAAATAGAGTGGCCCGGAGCGACGGGGAGGATGAGCGCGCCCTGGAGGGCATTGAGAGGGACGGTGCATAGTGAACGGACAATCTGAACAACTGAGGTTTGCGGTACTGATCGACGGCGACAATGCTCAGGCATCGCTTCTGCCCCAGATCCTGGCTGAGGTGAGCAAGGGGGGGCTGATAACGGTGAAGCGGATATACGGGGACTGGACGACCACCAGCATGAACAGCTGGAAGAGCTCGCTGCACAGGTATGCCGTCCAGCCCATACAGCAGTTCCGGTACACGGTGGGCAAGAACTCAACGGACAGCGCCATGATCATCGATGCCATGGACCTGCTGCACAGCAAGAATGTGGAGGGCTTCTGTATCGTGGCCAGCGACAGCGACTACACGCGCCTAGCAACGAGGATCAGGGAGGGAGGGCTGTGCGTGATCGGGGTGGGGGAGAGGAAGACCCCGGAGGCCTTCGTAAATGCCTGTAACCAGTTCATCTACAGTGAGAACCTGGTGGCGCCGAAGGCGCCGAAGAAGAGGGCGGCCAGGAAGGCGAAGCCCGATGCCGGTGAACCCCTGAACCTGCTCCTGGAAGGGTTTCAGCTGGCTGCCAAGGAAGAGGAGTGGATCCACCTGGCGGCGCTGGGCCACGTGCTGCGGCAGCTGGACCCGGCATTCGATCCCCGTACCTACGGCCATCAGCAATTGCAGTCGCTGATCAAGCAATACCCGGAGACGTTCACGCTGAAGCGGGACACCTCGAGAAAACCGCCGGTGGTGTATGTGGCACTGACGGCCCCCAAGTCGCGGGCGTGGTGACCGCGGACCTGCGGGAGACGGGAGCGGGGGCCGAGGGTCGGGGGCGAAACCCGTATTGGGTCCTCTGTCGCCGTTGTTCAACAACTGGTAAGATGTGAGCCATGGCGGTCTCCCGGCAGTGGCTAGAGGCCCTTAATCCCGCACAGCTCGGGGCGGTGACCCATGGCGACGGACCACTGCTGGTGGTGGCGGGGGCGGGGACGGGCAAGACACGTACTCTGGCCTACCGCGTGGCGCACCTCATATCCCTAGGAACACCTCCCGAGCGCATTCTGCTGTTGACGTTTACGCGGCGGGCGGCGGAGGAGATGCTGCACCGGGCAGCTGCGGCTGTCTGGCAGGACGGGATCAGCACCCGTGTGTGGGGTGGCACCTTCCACGCCACTGCCAACCGGTTGCTGCGGATGTACGGCCGGCCAGCTGGCCTGTCGCCCGACTTCACAATCATGGACCGGGCCGACTCGGAGGACTTCCTGAACGTAGTGCGCAACGAACTGGACCTGGCGCAGAAGGAGAAGAGGTTCCCCCGCAAGAGCACATGCATGGATATCTACTCGCGCCGGGTGAACAGCGATGAGGAGCTGGGCGTGATCCTGAAGAAGCATTTCCCGTGGTGTGAGGCCTGGGAGGAGGAACTGAGGACGCTTTTCCGTCACTATGTAGGGCGGAAGCAGGAGAGGGATATCCTGGACTATGACGATCTCCTGCTGTACTGGCACGAGATGCTGAAGGACGACTCGTTCGCCGTGCCCATGAGCGACCGCTTCGACCACATACTGGTGGACGAATACCAGGACACAAACCGCATCCAGGCGAAGATACTGGAGGGGATGAGGCGCAGCAACAAGAACATCACCGTGGTGGGTGATGATGCCCAGAGCATCTACAGCTTCCGCAGCGCCACGGTGAGGAATATGATGGACTTCCCGGCGCAGTTCCCGGGAGCGAAGATAGTGACCCTGGAGCAGAACTACCGGTCGGTGAAGCCGGTCCTGGAGACGACCAACCGCATCATAAGCCAGGCCCGCCAGCGTTATTCCAAGGAGCTATGGTCGGAGCGTACGGCGGGGCAGCGGCCTCAGGTCATCACCTGTCTCGATGAGAGCCATCAAGATGAGGAGGTGATCCGGCGGGTGCTGGAGCACTATGAGCAGGGCATAGAGCTGAAGAGGCAGGCCGTGCTATTCCGGGCGGCCTCCAACTCGGCCTCGCTGGAGCTTGCCCTGATCCGGCGCAACATCCCGTTTCGCAAGTACGGCGGCCTGCGTTTCCTGGAGAGCGCGCATATCAAGGACCTGATCAGCATCCTTCGTATTCTGGAGAACCCCAGGGACGAGATCGCCTGGTTCAGGGTGCTGCAGCTATTAAGCGGTGTGGGGCCGGCCACGGCTGCGGCCGCCTTCGGCCACCTGCAGGAGAACGGCTTCTATCCGCACTCGATGGCCAGCTTCCGGGCCCCGCCGGGCGCGCGATCGGGCCTGGCGGAACTGGTGGGGCTGATCGAACACCTGTCAGCTGCGGAGGATAGTTCGCCGGCAATGCAGGTGGAGCGGATAGGGGAGTTCTACCTCCCATTGCTGGAGAGGAACTACGAGAACCCCGAGCCGCGGAAGAACGACATTGAGCATCTGGGGCAGCTGGCAGCGCGCTATCCGACACGCAGGCAGTTCCTGGCAGACCTGGTGCTCGACCCGCCGGTTTCCACGGGGGACTTCGCCGGTCCCCCGCTGCTTGATGAGGACTGGCTGGTCCTTTCCACCATCCACTCGGCGAAGGGGTTGGAGTGGGACGCCGTGTACCTGATTCACGCGGCCGACGGCTGTCTGCCGTCGGACCTGGCCACCGGAGACGACGATGAGATCGAGGAAGAACTGAGGCTCACCTATGTAGCCACGACGCGTGCCCGTGACTTCCTATACATCCTGTGGCCGCTGCGGTTTTACACCAGAAGCTTCGTGGACACGCATGTCTACGCACAGCTGTGCCGGTTCTTCACGCCGGAGGTGCTGGGCACGATGGATGCAATAGCTTACGATGCGGTCGAGCATAAGGGCGAGGAAGCCATCCCTGATATGGCGGAGCGCGACATAATGGACAGGATCAGGGACATGTGGGGCTGAGGGCGGCATACATGTTGACCAAGGGCGTAACAGCTTGAAGAACAGGCAGCGCGTGTTTTACGGATGGTGGATAGTGGCGGGGCTGTTCGTGATAGGCGTGCTGGCGTCCTTGGGAAGATACAGCACGACCGCCTTTCTGCCGTTCATGATCCAGGAACCCCACTGGTCGCGTGAGACCGTGGGGCTGGCCCAGAGCCTGGCCATATGGCTATACGCCATTTTCGTTCTCCTGTCGGGCTCCCTGGTGGACAGGATCGGCGGCCGGAAGACCTTCCTGATCGGGGGGGCCGTGACCCTGCTGGGGTGGGTCCTGTTCTCCACAGCGCAGTCACCGTGGCAGCTATACCTGTACTACGGGGTAATCCTGGCGCTGGCAGTGAGCATGACGCATTATGTGCCCATCATGGCCACGGGGCGCAAGTGGTTCAGGAAGAGGGCCGGACTGGTGACCGGCATTATCGGGGCTGCCTGGGCTGTAGGCAACGCCATATTCCTGCCTGTGATGACGGCCATGGCCGACTCGCGCGGGTGGCGCGACACGTCGCTGATCCTGGGCATGTGCTTCGGCGTTACCATCATCCTGGTGGCGCTGTTCGTGGTACGCGACACCCCGGAGTCAATAGGGCTGCATCCTGACGGCGCGCAATCAGTGCCTGCGGCGGGTGGCCCGGCAGCGGTGGAGTCATCGTGGGCTGTGAGGCGTGCTATCAGAACGTCTCCATTTATCCTGCTGTTTGTGGCTTACTCGGTATACAACATCGGGCTGAGCGGCTTCGCCGCCCATGTGGTGGCGTGGGGCACGGACCTGGGCTGTCCGGAGGCAACTGCCGGGGTGTTCTCCACGGCGTTCGCCGGTCCATGGGCCCTCGGTTGCATAGTCGGTGGATGGCTGGGGGACAGGTACGGCAAGACGCGCATAATGCCGCTGGGCCTGATGCTGTGCACAGCGGCGATGCTGTACGGGTGGCTGGGAGTACACAGCCAGCAGGGCCTGGTGGCACTGGCCATAGCCGTGGGCCTGGGCACCGGTCTGCAGGTCTCCCTGTATGTGCCGTTGCTGGGCGACCGCTTCGGCAGCGCCAACGTGGGCTCACTTTTCGGTATCATCACCTTCGGCTATGGTTTCATCGGAGGCTGGGGGCCGCTGATCTGGGCCAGACTCCGTGAATCATGGGGTCACTACAATATTGCCGCGCTGCTAGCTGCGGTATGTTATGCTATAGCCGTTGTAGCCCTGCTGTTTAATCGCCCCACCAGGGCGGGAGCGGACGACCAGTCCCATGGATATGCATGAGGTCCGGATACAGGAGGCGCTGAGATGACAGGGCATGGGAGACCCATCAAGCTGGCGCCATCGATCCTGTCGGCCGATTTTGCCCGTCTCGGCGAACAGATTGAGGAGGCGGCGCGGGCGGGGGCGGACTATATCCACGTAGACGTGATGGACGGCCATTTCGTGCCCAATATCACCATCGGGCCTGCGGTGATAGCCTCCATTCGCCCGGTGACCGCCCTGCCTCTGGATGTCCACCTGATGATAGAGCATCCCGAGCGGTACGTGGCAGACTTCGTCAAGGCAGGGGCGGACATCATCACCCTGCACGTGGAGGCATGTCCCCGCCTCCATGACGCGATCGGGTTGATAAAGGGACTGAGGGTCAAGGCGGGGGTGTCGTTGAATCCGGCCACCCCTCTGGCTGCGGTGGAGGAATTCATCTGTGACGTGGACCTGGTCCTGGTCATGAGCGTCAATCCCGGCTTCGGCGGGCAGTCGTTCATCCCGGACACACTACCCAAGATAGGCGCTATGCGCAGGATGCTGGACGATAACAGGCTGAATGCGGAGCTGGAAGTGGACGGGGGGATCAATGCCGACAATGCCCGCGGCATAGTCACAGCGGGTGCCGATGTCCTGGTGGCGGGAAACAGCGTGTTCAGAGCTGAGGAAGGGATAAGCGAGGCGCTACGCAGGCTGAGGGAAGCAACGGGGTAGAAAACCCAAACAATATCAAAGCTCAGAAATCGAAAGTCAAAATGCGGAGTCAGAATCGAAGCAACTGCATCCTCTCCCTCGACGGGAAAGGAACAAGGTGGGTGTGAATCTCCACCTCAGTCTAACTCTCTCCCACCAAGGGAGAGAGGACCGCAAGATGTCACTATAGCTAGCGAGCCATTTTATACTGGGTGCGCAGGCATCTGGTGCAGATGTTGACTTTTCTCTTCTCCCCCCCTACCATAATCGTCGTTCGATGGATATTGGGTAGCGTGCGTCGAAGCGTATGCCTCTTGGAGTGGCTCACATTGTGCCCGGTTTGGGCGGTCTTGCCGCAGATCTCACACTTCATAGAGATTTCCCTACCTGTTAAATTTCCGTCAATGATAGCATAATTATGGGAATGGACAAAGTGTCAGGGACCAAGGCTACAGTGGTCGACGGGCAGACGCTGAGGGACATGTTTGCCTCGGGGACCATGTGGCTGGAGAAAAGCGCCCCTGATATCAACGCTATAAACGTGTTCCCTGTGCCCGACGGGGATACCGGAACGAACATGGTGCTTACCATGAAGTTTGCCCTGGAAGAGGCGAAGCTGTGTTCGGACGATAAGGTCTCCTCGGTAGCCAGGTCGCTGGCCCGTGGTGCCCTGATGGGTGCACGGGGTAATTCGGGGGTCATCCTGTCTCGATTCCTGAAGGGCCTGGCTCAGGGGCTGGAGGGCCGGGCCCATTTTGACGGCGGAGGCCTGGCAGCAGCATTGGCCGAAGCATCAGGGACTGCCTATAAGGGGATCGTCAATCCGGTCGAGGGGACCATCCTGACGGTGCTCAAGGACGCAGCGAGAGCCGCGAGAGAGGCAGCCAGCAATGGTGATGCCCTGGTCCCTGTACTGGAAGCGGCGGTGAGGTCGGCCGAGGACTCGGTGGCGCGGACGCCCAGCTTACTGCCGGTGTTGAGGGAGGCGGGTGTGGTAGATGCGGGCGGGCAGGGCCTGTATGTTCTGCTGGATGGTGCCCTGCAGTGTTTGAAGGGGGAGGCAGATGAGCTGCAGTACCGGAAGCCGCACCTGGCGGTTGCCGAGGCGGAGCTGTCACCCAGGATGGCCCAAACGGCCGCCCAGCTGGAAACACCCTACGGTTATTGCACCAATTTCGTTCTGGAGGGGCAGGGGCTGGATGTGACCAGGCTTCAGGAGGACCTGAAAGAGAAGGGGCAATCCTTGATAGTTACGGGCGACGATAGCCTGATCAGGGTCCATATCCATAGTTTCGAACCGGGAGAGATCCTGGCGTATGCTACGGCGCTGGGCAAGCTGCATGACATAACCATCAACAACATGGATGACCAGTACCGGGAGTTCATAAAGATGCAGAAGGGGCGGATGCCTGCGGTGGACATAGCGATGGTGGCAGTGGCCACAGGAGACGGATTTTTCGGGCTGCTCAACAGCCTGGGTAACATAATAGTTGTGCCCGGCGGGCAGACCATGAATCCGAGCGTACGCGAACTGCTGCAGGCGGTCCAGTCGGCGCCATCGGACAACGTCATCCTGCTGCCCAATAACAAGAACATTGTCTCTGCCGCCTCGCAGGTCGGGTCGCTGACGGCCAAGAAGGTGAAGGTGATTCCCACCAGAAGCGTGCCTCAAGGCATAGCTGCATTGCTGGCCTTCGACTACGAGAAGGACCTGGAGCAAAACGCGCAGGCCATGGAGGCGGCGGCCAGCAGGGTGACGACCATAGAGATTACCAGGGCGGTGCGGGGCACCCAACTCAACGGACTGGAGGTAAGGGAAGGGCAGTCCATTGCCATTGTGGATGACGAAGAGGTGGTAGCCAGGGGTGACAGGATGGGAGAGGTTGTCCTGGAAGCCCTGGGCAGGGCAGGAGTCGACCGGGCGGAGATAGCGAGCGTGTATTACGGCAGTGAGGTGAAGGAAGCTGAGGCCGAAGAGCTGGCGCAGGAAATCCGCGACCACTGTCACGTTGAGGTGGAGCTGGTCTATGGAGGGCAGCCGTATTATGATTATGTCATCTCACTGGAGTGACGGGATAAAGGGTGAAGCCGGTCCCTGGTCAGCAGAAGGGCTGTGCGCATTTTGGGGGAAAACGGAATGGTCAAGATCGTAACCGATAGTTGCTCCGATGTCACGCCGGAGCTGGCGCAGGAGCTGGGGATTACCGTCGTGCCGCTGTACGTCCAGTTCGGCACTGAAACCTACCGTGACAATGTTGACCTGAGTACGGAAGAGTTCTACCGCAAACTGGAGATGAGGGATATCCACCCTACGACCTCGACGGCCAGTCCCGATGACTTTGCTCAGGTCTTCGCCAGACTCGCCGAAGAGACAGATGAGATCCTGGCCATAACCCTGTCATCGGAGTTCAGCGCTACGTATGCGGCAGCGCTGCAGAGCAAGGTGATGGTTGGCAAGGAGTGCCGGATTGAGGTCATCGACTCCAAGGCAGGCGCAGGCGCGCAGATGCTGCTGGTCATGTCAGCAGCCAGGATGGCCCAGGCGGGGGCCGGCCTGGAGCAGATAATCGACTGGGTCAGGGGTGCGATTTCCAGGGTGCACGTTCGGATGAGCTTCGATACGCTGGAATACCTGAGAAGAGGGGGACGCATCGGTAAGGTGCAGGCCTTCCTGGGCAGCTTGCTGAAGGTGAATCCAGTGGCAGGAATAAGAGATGGTGCAGCTTTTCCCATCGCCCGACCTCGCAGCCGGGCCCGGGCGATGGACTTACTGGTGGATTTCGTGAAGGGATTCAGCAACATAGAGGCAGTGGCTATCGAAGATGCCACCACGCCCGGCGACGCGGACGCCCTGGCTGAGCGTCTCAAGGCTTTGGTCCCGCCGGAGCGTGTCTATCGCTCCAAGGTCAGCCCGGTGGTGGGAGCTCATGTTGGCCCCCATGTCCTGGCCGTCTCCGTCCTTGAGGCAGAATGAATTGACAGGCATTGACTCGCTGCGTAAGGTCCTCGAGCTGGAATGTGAGAAAGGGTACGCTGACAGGGCAGTCATCGGCGGCCTGGACAGGTATCTGCGCAAGCAGGCGGAGCAGATCAGACAGGATATCGCTGATCCGGAGCTGTTGAGGGACTTCGACCAGCTTGGCCTGGACAACCCCGGTTACGGGTCTTACGGCCCGGATGAGCGCAAGAGATGGATGGCGAGGGTCTTCGCCTGGCTGGACAGGCTGGAGGGAAGGAACGGGGATGCCGGCGCAGCCGGTCATCCCTCGGGGGAGGGGGAGGAGGCGCTGGGGGTGGTGGAGGTAGGCGAGGTCCGCGAGGAACAAGGGGAAGCACTCGATTCGCCGGTAACCCTGATCAGGGGCATCACGCCCGCCGTGGCCCGCAAGCTGGCCAGGCTCAATGTGAGGACGGTGCGGGACCTGCTGTATCTGTTCCCCAGGCGCTATGTCGACTATAGCCGGCGGATAGCGGTCTCGGAACTGTCGGTGGGGGAAGAACAGACGGTGATCGGCACAATCTGGCAGGCCAGGGTGGCTACTCTGGGCAACCGGCCGGGCACGGAGGCCATCGTGGGCGACAGCACGGGGACGGTGAGGGTGGTGTGGTTCAACCAACCCTACCTGGCGAAGGCCTTTCGTACGAATGCCGAGATAGCAATCAGCGGCACGGTCAGCGAGTTCAGAGGACAGAAGGTGTTCGAATCGCCGGCCTGGGAGCTGATCAAAGAGAAGGAGATGATTCACACGGGGCGGCTGGTCCCCGTGTATCCTCTGACCCAGGGCCTCTATCCCAGGCAGGTGCGGAGGTGGACCAGGGAAGCTGTGGATGGCCATGCCTGGCAACTGGGCGAGTTTCTGCCCCCGGAGATAAGGAACCGCTGCCAGCTGGTGGACCTGCCCGTGGCAATCGCTCAAATCCACTACCCCGACGACCGGACAATGGTGGAAAGGGCAACAAGGAGGCTATCCTTCGACGAGCTATTCCTACTGCAGCTGGGCGTGCTGGCCAGGAAGCGCGACTGGCAGGAAGGGCAACCGGGCAATGCATTTCAGGTAGACCGGGAAGTCATCAGCCGGTTCCTGGCTTCCCTGCCGTTTGCCTTGACGCAGGCGCAGGAGCGGGTCTTGAGGGAGATCGTGACCGATCTGGACCAGACGAAGGCGATGTCTCGCCTGCTTCAGGGGGAGGTGGGCAGCGGCAAGACCGTGATAGCCACCCTGGCCCTGTTGATAGCTGCTGCCAACGGTTACCAGGGGGCATTGATGGCGCCCACCGAGGTGTTGGCCGAGCAGCACTATGCCAATATCTGTGGCTATCTGGGGAGAGTGAGCAGGGAGGAGACTTCACTTCCAGCTGTCCCGGGGCAGGGTGCTCAGGTGGGGGCAGGGATCATGAGGCGGTACACGGGATTCCTGGGTAGGCCGCTGACCGTGGCCTTGCTCATCGGCAGTCTCAGCAGCGCTACCAAGGAGAAGCTGCGCCATGAAATCGAGCAGGGCGCAGTGGATATTGCGGTGGGCACTCATGCCCTGATTCAGAAAGAGGTGGAGTTCGAGAAGCTGGGGCTGGCGGTGATAGACGAGCAGCACCGTTTCGGCGTGGTGCAGCGCTCTGCTTTGAGACAGAAAGGTTTCAACCCTCACGTTCTGGTGATGACGGCTACGCCCATCCCGCGGACGATGGCGCTGACGCTGTATGGAGACCTGGATCTCTCGGTTATCGATGAGTTGCCCCCCGGGCGGCAGGTGGTGAAGACCAAACACCTGGAGCCGCAGGATAGACAGAAGGCCTACCACTTCCTGCACCGCCAGGTCAGCAGCGGCCGCCAGGCCTTCATCATCTGTCCACTGGTGGAGGAATCGGAAGTGCTTGAGGCAAAGGCCGCCACCAAGGAATATGAGCGATTATCCCGCGAGGTCTTCCCGGACCTGAAGCTGGGACTGCTGCACGGCCAGATGCCGGGTAGCGAGAAGGAAGACGTGATGCGGCGTTTTCGGGCAGGGGAGCTTGATGTTCTGGTAGCAACTTCAGTAGTGGAGGTGGGAATAGACGTGCCCCGGGCTTCCGTGATGATGGTGGAGGGTGCTGAGAGGTTTGGTCTATCCCAGCTCCACCAGTTCAGGGGGCGTGTGGGGCGGGACAGGGAGCAGGGCTACTGCCTGCTGATTGCGGAGAAGGTGTCGCCTGAAGCAGGGGCGCGTCTCCGGCTGATGGAGCGAGTCCATGACGGCTTCGTGCTGGCTGAGAGAGACCTGGAGTTGAGAGGTCCGGGGGAGTTCTTCGGCACCCATCAGAGCGGGCTGCCCGACCTCAAGCTGGCCAAGCTAACGGACCTGCGGGGCCTGGAGCTAGCGCGGCAGGAGGCGATGACTCTATTTGAGAGCGATCCCGATCTGCAGGAAGCGGAACACCAGCCCCTGCGGCAGCAATTGAGCCGGGCCTGGTCGGGCGCCGCTGAATGGAGCTGATACCGGCTAAGGGTGGAGGCAGAGGGCGTCAAGATGTTGGGGCAACCTGTGGATGTCGCCCGGTCCGACACAGGCCTCATAGGGTGGCTTTTGACTTGCGGACTGTATGGAGTCTAGAATCAGGGTTCAGGGTCCGCTGTGTTGATATCATGCTGAAGCAAGAACTGGTCGGGTGTTTGCAGCAAGCTGTAGCGGAGGCCCAGCAGAGGGGCGCCCTTGCTCAAACTCCTGTGCCAGACGTGGTGATAGAGCATCCCCAGAATCCGGAACACGGGGATTTCGCTTCGGGCCTTTCCCTGAAGCTGGCCCGTGCCATGAAGATGTCGCCCATGGCCATAGCGGAGATAATCTGCCAGAACATGTCTCCGCTGCCGGCAATCGACAGGGTGTGGGTTGCTGCGCCGGGTTTCATCAACTTCACTCTTCGTGATGAATGGCTGAGCAGGCAGGTGGAGGCGGTCCTGTCGGCCGGCGAAGCGTATGGCGATGTTGAGGTAGGCCAGGGCAAGCGGGCGCAGCTTGAATTCGTGAGCGTCAACCCCACGGGACCTCTTCACGTGGGGCATGGCCGCGGCGCCGTTCTGGGCAGCACCCTGGCCAATGTGCTTGCTTCGTCCGGTTTCTCGGTGCAAAAGGAGTATTACGTAAACGACACGGGCAGTCAGATAGATAACTTCGGCCGTTCTCTCTATGTCCGTTACCTACAATGCCTGGGCAGGGATGCTGCCATGCCTGCGGGCGGCTATTACGGCGATTACATGATGGACCTGGCCAGGGAAATCGTGGAGGAGGAAGGCGACAGGCTGTTGCTGCTGCCTGAGAGCGAGGCAGTTTCGCAACTGGTGGATGTTGGGTTGGCCCGGATGTTACAGCGGATCAAGGATGACTTCGCGCTGCTGAACGTCGATTTTGACAGATGGTTCTCGGAGAAAAGCCTCTATCAGGGCGGGCAGTATGACAAGGCGATGGAATTGCTCGAGCGCGGGGGCTATGTCGCGAGAAAGGAAAACGCCACCTGGTTCGGGTCAACCTCACTGGGGGAAGACAAGGACAATGTGCTGGTGAAGAGCGATGGCTCTCCCACCTATTTCGCCTCTGATATTGCCTACCATTACGACAAGTTCCTGGAGCGGAAGTTCGACCTGGTGATTGATGTCTGGGGCGCCGACCACCAGGGGCATGTCCCTCGAATGAAGGCGATGATGAAGGCCCTGGGACGTGACGCTGAACAGCTGAAGATAATAATCCACCAGCTCGTCACCCTGCGGAGGGAAGAGGAGATAGTGAGGGCATCCAAGAGGACGGGCGATATTGTGACGCTGCGGGAGCTGATAGAGGAGGTGGGACCGGATGCCTGCCGCTTCTTCTTTCTCTCCCGTTCTGCTGACAGCCAGATGGACTTCGATATAGAGCTGGCCAAGCGGCAATCGGCGGACAACCCTGTGTATTATGTGCAGTATGCCCATGCACGTATTGCCAGCATTCTGCGACTGGCTAGGGAGAGGGACATAGACTACGGCAAGGGCGATGTTGCCCTGCTTTCCACCGAGCCGGAGCTAACCCTGATCCGCCGGCTGATACTCCTGCCCCAGATCGTAGAGCGAGTGGCAATCACCCTCGAGCCTCACCATCTGCCGCACTACGCCCAGGACCTGGCCACAGTGTTCCATAGCTTCTATAAGCAGTGCCGGGTTGTCTCTGAGGACGAGGCATTGACCAAGGCACGGCTTAAGCTGGTCAAGGCAACTCAGATCGCCCTGGCCAAGGTCCTCCACCTCATGGGCATGGCCGCTCCAGACAGGATGTGAAGGGCTGCGGGCGTGCCTTCTCGGTTCGTGTTTGAGACGGGCGAGATAGTGGATAGAGGGCATATTGTACTATTGACAAATGCGTAGCGAGAATCTATGATACTATCAGGCTTCGAAGGACTAGGGTAATGCAGCAGAGCGTGATTCGAGGCGATGCCCGGCCGGTGGTGGCCGAGGAACGAAGGGGCCTGCCCGGGGAAGGGTGTGGTGAACGGCTGCTCACGAGTTAGAACCGAAAAGGCCCCGTCCCTCACTGAGGCTAACTGACCTGCTGCGGGGAAGGCGTTGCATAACTGCGTAGAAAAGAACTGGCTTGAAGCCAGGGAAGCGATATTCACGGGGAGGTAAAGATCTGATGGAAGGGAAATTGCGAGCGACGCTGCTGGTATCCTTGGCGCTGGCGCTGGTGTTGGGACCTCTGTTTTTGGTGGCGGGGTTCGTTGGGGCGGCTCCAGTCGAGGTTCTGTTCACAACAAGCGGCACCCACAGCTGGGTGGTTCCGTCGGGTGTAACCAACATCACGGTGAAGGCCTGGGGTGGTGGGGGTGCTGGGGGAGGTAGCACCAATGCCGGACCGTTTTCGGGCAGGGGTGGTGGCGGCGGAGGGGGAGGCGCATATGCCAGTTCAATTCTGTCGGTAACGCCCGGGCAAACGCTTTCGATCGTGGTTGGCGCAGGAGGAGTTGGGGTATCGGCAGGCGATGGTGGAAATGGTGGTGACTCATATGTAGGGCCGAGCGGGAGTCCACTCGTTCGTGCGGCAGGGGGGTTGGGTGGAACGGCAAACACAGCGGGGGGAAGCCCACCGGGAGGGGCAGGTGGCGCGATAGCGAGTTCTATAGGCGAGACCAGGATGGCGGGGGAGGATGGTGACCCGGGCGGCACCTGTTTTGACAGTTGCTCGGGTGCCGGTGGACGTGGCGGCAATCTGGGCGGTGCGGGAGGTGCCAAGCTATGTGGCCCGTTTGTTACAGGTGCGGGCAATCCCGGAGCCCAGCCCGGCGGGGGTGGTGGTGGAGGGCGGACGTCCCAGTATAACGGGGCCCGGGCCGGTGGCGCTGGTGGTGTGGGCAAGGTCATAATCGCCTATGGAGTAGAGGAAGAGGTATGTGCCACGATATTCCCGGCAACGAATGTGTACGACCTCGCGAACCCCGGCGATGTGACGACGCTCATCACGTGGAATGATTCGGCAAGCGTAGCTTCCATCCATGACGGCGCGGGCTACCTGACGGCGGGCACGGACTACACGGTGAGCAGTCATGATGGGACTGGCACGCTGACCGTCAAGAATGCCTACCTTGCTGGCAAGCTGACAGCGGCGGGCCAGAGCGTAGTGCTGACCATCACGTTTGATGATGACTGTGTAGCCACCTTTACCATATCGGCAGTTGACACATCACAGGCAGAATGCGCCACTGTCTCGCCGACAACCAACCTATACGACCTGGCCAGTCCCGGTGATGTGACGACGGTTATCACGTGGAATGATTCGGCAAGCGTAGCTTCCATCCATGACGGCGCGGGCTACTTGACGGCGGGCACGGACTACACGGTGAGCAGTCATGATGGGACTGGCACGCTGACCGTCAAGAATGCCTACCTTGCTGGCAAGCTGACAGCGGCGGGCCAGAGCGTAGTGCTGACCATCACGTTTGATGATGACTGTGATGAGGCCTTTACGATATCGGCAGTCGACACGTCAGAGGAATGCGCCACCATCTCGCCGACCACCGGCCAATATGATCTGGCCAGCCCGGGGGATGTGTCGACGACCATCACCTGGAACGACGTTACCAGCATAACCTCTATACATGACGGCACGGGCTACTTGACGGCGGGCACTGACTACACGGTGAGCAGTCATGATGGCACTGGCACACTGACCATAAAGTATTCTTACCTTGCCGGCAAGCTGACAGCGACGGGTCAAAGCGTGGTGCTGACCGTAAACTGCGACATAAACTCCAGCGATATCTGTGCAACGCCATTTATCATCATGGCACTGGGCGAGCCAGAGGTATGCCCCACCATCTCGCCGACATCACGCCAGTACGACCTGGCGAGCCCGGCAGATCAAACAACGACCATCACCTGGAACGATGCCTCGTCCATCGTATCCGTCGTCGATGGCAGCACCACTCTGACCTTGAATACGGACTATACGGTGTCTGGCAACACGCTGACTATCCTCAATGCTTACCTAGCGGGCAGACTGACAGCTGCCGGTCAAAGCGTAACGCTGACCATCAACTTCGATATCTGTACACCGCCCACCTTTACCATCACAGCGATCGATTCCTCAGTGGCATGTCCCACCATCTCGCCGACATCGCGCCAGTACGACCTGGCGAGCCCGGCGAATCAGACAACGACCATTACATGGAACGATGCCTCGTCAATCGTATCGATCGTGGATAATGGCACTACTCTGACGTTGAACACGCACTACACCGTGTCTGGCAATACCCTGACCATCCTCAATGCTTACCTTGCTGGCAAGCTGACAGCTGCCGGTCAGAGCGTGACGCTGACTATCAGCTTCGATATCTGTACACCGTCCCCCTTCACCATCACGGCAATCGATAGTTCGGTGTCGGAATGCGCCAGCATCTCGCCGACAGAGCGTGAATACAATCTGGCTGACCCGGATGATGTGAACACGCTCATCACGTGGCGCGATTCTCCGCACGGCATTGCTTCCATATATGATGGTACAGCCTATCTGGCGCCGGGCACGCAGTATACAATCAGTCCCTACAACGGCACGGCGAGGCTCATCATCCTGAATGCCTACCTTGCTGGCAAGCTGACAGCAGCGGGCCAGAGCATAGTGCTGACCATCACGTTTGATGATGCCTGCGTAGCCACTCTGAGGATCACGGCGGTTGACGAGCCAGTGGTGGTGGGACTGACCGGATATCAGGTGAACAAGTTGGCGGTCATAGCGCCCTGGACAGCCCTGTTGGCAGCGATGGTGGTGGGTGTCGGCCTGTTGATGCTGAGGCGGCGACGGACGTGAGATAGGGCAGACAACGGCGTGAGGGTGTAGCGCAGGCCGTTATCGGATGCGCCCGTCTACTTGGGCCTTATCACCAGAATGGGCAGTCCCGATTCCCTGAGCACGTGGTCGGCGACGCTGCCGAAGACAACCCGCCCTAATCCGCTGTGTCCGTGTGTCGCTATACATATGAGGTCGATGGAATTGTCACGGGCGTAGGTCAGGATGGCGTGGCCTGCCGGCGCGGGCTGAAGTATGATGGGTTCAACGTTAATCCCTTTCTCCAGCAGCGGTCGTGCTATGCCATCCAGGTAGGCCTTTATCTCCGGTTCCTGTCTCCGGATCTCCGCCTCGATGATATTGCCCGTCCACGTGGCTATTCCCTCCGCGCCCAGATAAGCGCTGCTGGGGATGGTCATGACGCGGAGCAGGGTCAGTTTGCTGTTGAACCGCAGGGCCTGCTCTACGGCATAGGGCAGGATCTGCTCTGCGAGTTTGGAACCGTCCAGACAGACCAGAAGCTTCTCAAACACTCTACCCTCCTTTCCGTTTCAAGCCGAGTTCCTCGCTCAAGTGCAGGTAGTTCAGGATGTCGGCGCGGTTCACGATCCCGGCGCATTTGTTGTCATCCATAACCAGCACCTGGTTGACATCATGTTTCGTGATGAGCTTCATAACCGTGTTCAAATCATCTTCAGGTCTCACGCGATAGAGCGGATCACGGGTCATGATTGCGCTGACGGGCGTATCCGCCCATTTCTCTGGCGGTAGTTCCTTGACGTCGGTGACAGTGGCAATACCGAGGACCTTTTCATTCTGGCAGACGGGCACGGCCCGGCTGATCTGTCTTCGGAGAACGTTGCTCACCAGGCCCGAGACGGTGGTATCAGGGCTGATGGTCGTCGGATTTGCCGCCATGACATCTCTGACCCGCACTCCGCTGAGTTGCTGACGCATGACGAGCTCCCGACGGCTAGCGTCCGCTGAGCTGCTCAGGAACCAGCCTATGAAGGCAAGCCACAGGCCTCCCAGATTGCCGGCAAACACCTGGAACAGACCGAAGGCGATGATGCCCCAGCCCATGAACCGTCCGACAGTTGCAGCTATGTTGGTTGCTTTGACAAGGCTGCCGGTCTTCTCCCACAGTATGGACCGCAGCACACGTCCGCCATCCAGAGGGAATCCGGGCAGCAGGTTGAAGGCGGCCAGAATGGCGTTGATCAGCGCCAGATAAGCGAGCATACCAGCTACGGGCCCCTGTTGGTCACCTGCCAGTTGCAGCAGTCCCCAGCAAATGCCGGCCAGAGCAAGGCTGGTCAGTGGCCCCACTATGGACACAGCGAGCTCGATCCTGGGTTTCTCCGGCTCATCCTCCAGGTTACTGACACCGCCAAGAAGAAACAAGGTGATGCTGTGCACGCTCATGCCCCGGGCCCTGGCTACCAGGCAGTGGGCCAGCTCGTGCAGCAATACCGACCCGAAGAGCAGAAGCGCCGCCACGACACCTGTTATCCAGTACGTCACTGTGCCCCATCCCGGATACATCTGTGGAAAGAACGCCCGGGCCAGGGACCAGGTGAGCAGCACAAAGATCAGTATCCAGGTATAGTGAATACCGATATCAATGCCGGCAATCCTGGTGAGACGAAATGAACTCTTCATGCTATGTCATCTCAGGCATAGGTTGCCGGTATCATACCTTTAGGCCTCAGTCCTTCTCCTCTTGCGGCCTGATAAGCAGGATAGGTAGGCCCGACTCCCTGAGCACCTGGTCCGCGACGCTGCCGAACACTGCCCGCCCCAGGCCGCTCCGTCCGTGTGTGGCTATTGCAATCAGGCTTACGTTGTTGTTATCCGCATAATTGAGGATGGTTTCGCCGGCTCTGCCCATCATGGCCACAGTCTCCACCTGGATGCCCTTTTCACGTAATGGTTTGGCCAGCCTCTCCAGGTAATCCCTGGCACTGTTCATTGCCTCCTGTGTCGCTTCAACCATAGCGTCGGTCTGTATAGGCACAGGTTCTGCCCCGGGTATACCCGGGCTGTAGGCTACAGGCTCGGGGACCGCCTGGAGCAGAACAAGCTGGCCGCCAAAAGCACGTGCTTGTTCCCGGGCGTAGGGCATGATTTGCTCAGCAAGTTTGGAACCGTCAAGACAAAGCAGTATTCGTTCAAACATGTTGGCCTCCTTCCTAAAATTCGCAGAGAAACTCGATCTTGTCAGCGACCAGCGACCATCCTGCCTGCACCGGCCAGCAAGCCATCCGGCAGTTCAGCTCTTCGTTCCTGAGGACCTTACTCCAGGAGCGATAAACCGATCCTCCTAACGGGATTATATGCTACATGTGAATCCGTTATCAACTCAGCCACTTCAGCTAGTTTCTGGCGTCATCAGACGCGGGTTTGGCTATTGTTCTACACAGGGCACACAGAAATCCGCGGTTGAAGCCCTGACGGTGGGTCTTATGTTTCCGTTATTCTGCTAATATTGCGGGTGCTATAATCTTGGCCTCTCAGTGACAGAGCAGGCAAGATACTACCGAAGCAAGGATTGCCGATAAAGCGGGAGGTGCCAGAAGATGACCACGAGATCACAGCAGTTTGTAAGATGGTTTGAGGACCTGAGCAGCAACGACGTGGCTGCCGTCGGCGGGAAAAATGCTTCACTCGGCGAGATGATACGCAATTTGAAGGAGAAGGGCATTGAGGTGCCGGACGGGTTTGCTACTACGGCAAGTGCCTACCGGGCGTTCCTAGAGGCAGATGATGGATTGAGGGACAGCTTGAAGTCGCTGCTGAGCGATTTGGAGGGTGGCCGCAAGCCACTGAGCCAGGTAGGGGAGCGTATAAGGGAGCTTTTCATGGACGCCCAGTTCCCGCAGGGGGTGGCCGAGGCAATTAGAAACAGCTATGGTGAGCTATGTCGACGCTATGGTGCTGCCGACATGGCTGTGGCGGTGAGGAGCAGCGCTACTGCAGAGGATCTGCCGGAGGCGAGTTTTGCCGGCCAGCAGGAGAGCTTTCTTAACATCAGGGGGGAAAAGCAGTTGCTGGCCGCCTGCAAGCGGTGCTATGCCTCCTTGTTCACCGACCGCGCCATCAGCTACCGTGCAGAAAAGGGTTTTGACCACATGCAAGTTGCCCTTTCGGTGGGTGTACAGAAGATGGCACGCTCCGACATGGCCAGCGCCGGCGTGATGTTTTCCCTGGACCCTGAGACCGGGTTTCGGTCGGTGGTGGTCATAAATGCCTCCTGGGGCCTGGGGGAGAGCGTGGTGCAGGGTCTTGTCAATCCGGACGAGTTCATTGTCTTCAAACCGCTACTCGACAGGAAGGGGCTGGTCCCCATCATCGGCAAGGCTATGGGCGAAAAGAGGAAGAAAATGGTCTATGCCCGGGGCGGCCCCAGGACTACGCGGAGCGTGGCTACATCGCGGAAGGAACGCTTCTCCTACGCGCTTGCCGACGACGAGGTGCTGACATTGGCCCGCTGGGCCTGTGATATTGAGCAGCACTACGGTAAGCCCATGGACATAGAATGGGCAAAAGATGGAGAGACGGACGAGTTGTTGATCGTACAGGCGCGTCCGGAGACGGTAGAGTCTCAGAAGAAGGAAGCGGCTTCCCTCAGGACCTTCCGTATGAAGGAGGAGGGGAAACGGCTGCTAAGCGGTCTCAGTATCGGGCAGGCCATCGCCGCCGGCAAAGCACAGGTAATCAAGAGTGCCAGCGAGATCGGCAAGTTCCGGGAAGGTTCGATCTTGGTCACGGAGATGACCGATCCGGACTGGGTGCCGATCATGAGACGCGCGTCAGGAATAGTGACCGATCTGGGCGGCAGGACGTCACATGCCGCCATCGTCAGCCGCGAACTGGGCATTGCGGCGGTGGTGGGCACGGGTGAGGCCACAGAGAAGATTAACGACGGACAGGCAATCACCATCTCCTGTGCTGAAGGTGATGAAGGGTATGTCTATGACGGCATCCTGCAGTTCGATGTATCCGACGTAAGCCTGGAGAAGATACCCCGGACACGGACAAGTGTCCTCATGAACATATCGAGTCCGGCGGCTGCCTTTCGCTGGTGGCGGCTGCCCGTGAGCGGAATCGGGCTTGCCCGCATGGAGTTTATCGTTAACAACATCATCCAGATTCATCCCATGGCCCTGGTGCACTTCGATAAGGTGCAGACCAAGACCGATCGCCGGCGGATAGAGAAGCTGACCGGCAGGTATGGTGACAAGACCGAGTATTTCGTCGACAGCCTGGCACAGGGAATCGCCAGGATTGCCGCTTCGCGCTATCCGGACCCCGTGATTGTGCGGATGAGCGACTTCAAGACCAATGAGTACGCCAATCTCATCGGCGGGAAGCAGTTTGAATCTGATGAGGAAAACCCCATGCTCGGCTTGCGCGGTGCATCGCGCTATTACAGCGACCGCTATCGAGAAGGTTTCGCTCTCGAATGCCGGGCCGTGGAACGGGTGCGCAACGTCATGGGACTGGAGAACGTGATAGTGATGATTCCCTTTTGCCGCACTCCGGAGGAGGCTGAAAAGGTGATGCAGGTGCTGGCCGAGAATGGTCTGAAGAGGGGAGACAATGGGCTTGATGTATATGTGATGGCCGAGATACCGTGCAATGTCATCCTGGCCAGCGATTTCTGTGAGTACTTCGACGGGTTCTCCATCGGCTCGAATGACCTGACGCAACTCGTACTGGGGGTAGACCGGGACTCTACGGAACTGGCCTACCTCTTTGATGAGCAGCACAAGGCGGTCAAGGAGTCTATTGCCGGTCTGATAGCTTCGGCGCACAGGAAGAAGCGCAAGGTAGGGCTCTGCGGCCAGGCCCCCAGCGACGATCCGGAGTTCGCTGCCTTCCTGGTGAAGGCGGGCATTGACTCAATTTCGGTAAACCCCGACAGCGTGCTGCCTGTGATACAGGTGGTGGCTGAAGCAGAGGATAAAACGGAGTAGTATGCCGGACAGGTTGCCGCCCGCCTCGGAAAAGGGGGTAGACAGGCGGCTTGGCTCCAGAGAGGCTGCAGCACCTGGTCTGCAGTGCAAAATGGTGGCTGTTGTCGTCCACCATCGATCACCAGAATAGCCCAATGTGGATGGATTGGGCCACGGGATTACGGAGATGGAGCACGATTTCACGCTGCTGATACTGATCTTAGGAAGCATCCTTGTGGCAACGATTCTCATACGGGGAGGTTTGAGGCGTGTCCAGACGCCTCCTCTGGTTGGGTTCATCGTCCTGGGTATTGTCATGCGCATCGTTGATTCGGATGTCGGGTTCTTAACGGAAGACTTTCTCGGCATCTTCGATTTCCTGGCCAAGGTGGGCGTGATTTTCCTTCTGTTCAAGGTTGGCCTGGAAAGCAACCTATCGGGGCTGAGGCGACAGCTTAGGCAGGCCAATGTCATCTGGGTGGGCAATGTCGTTGTCAGCGGGGCGCTGGGCTACGTCGTGGCCTACTTTGCATTGGGGCTAACCCCGATCCAGAGCCTGTTCATAGCGGTTGCACTAACCGCCACCAGCGTGGCTATTCCCGTAGGAGTCTGGCATGAAGCCGGGGCCATAGAATCATCTACGGGCCAACTGCTAGTTGATGTGGCCGAGATGGACGACATTTCCGGCATAGTCCTCATGAGCATGCTGTTCTCCGTCGCTCCGGTCCTGAAAGGGGATGCCCAGGGCTCCCTCCTGCCGGTTATTGCTGCATCAGTGGGACTTTCCCTGGCCAAGTTCGTGGGTTATAGTGCAGCGTGCATAGCCTTCTCCCGATTTGCAGAGCAGCGCCTGACCCGTTTCTTCAAGGAGCTACTGCCGGTTCCAGGCCAGACTGTAGCTCTGGCGGGATTCAGCCTCATCATCGCAGCTTTGGCGGGACTGGTGGGCTTTTCTGTGGCAATCGGCGCTTTCTTTGCCGGGCTGGTCTTCAGCCGGGATCCTCAGGCAGTCAAGCTGGAGACACCGTTTACGGTGCTGTATGATTTTGCCGCCCCGTTCTTCTTCATCAGTATCGGTCTGCTCGTTGACCCGGGCACGCTTGGTGAAGTGGCACCCATGGTGTTGGTGCTGTTGGGCATAGCTGTGGTCGGGAAGTTAGTAGGGACCAGCGGGCCGGCACTGCTCAAAGTCAGCTGGCCCACTGCCCTGCTGCTTGGCGTGAGTATGGTACCGCGGGCAGAAATCACCATGATAATAATGCACAAGGGGCTCAGTCTCGGAGAGTGGGCAGTACCTGGAGAGGTCTTCTCGAGCATGGTATTGATGTCTCTGGCTACAGCGGTTATAGTTCCGGTTGTATTGCACATAATGCTGAAACGCCGGTATCCGAGAAAGGAGGGATAGCAGAGACGGACACAAGTAAGATCAATCTAAGAGAGGTCCGTGCCGTGGTGTTCGACATGGACGGCGTGCTAACGAACACCGCCACTGTGCACGCGGCGGCATGGAAGGAGATGTTCGATGAATACCTCCGCAAACGCGCTGAGCGGGCGGGAGAGCACTTTCAGCCGTTTGATACCGAGCAGGACTACCTGCGCTATGTCGATGGTAAACCGCGCTATGATGGAGTCAGGGGTTTCCTGGAGTCCCGCGGGATTTCGCTCCCATACGGCGATGCCGGGGACAAGGCGGACCGGGAGACGATATGCGGGCTTGGGAATCGAAAGAACCGGTATTTCCTCAGACTTCTCAAGAAGCAGGGCGTGGAGCCCTACCAGTCATCAGTTGCGCTGGTAAGAGAACTGGGAGCAGACGGCGTCCGCACAGCCGTCATATCGGCAAGCCGCAATGCCGAGCAAGTGCTGGAGGCAGCCGGTATAGCGAGACTGTTCGATGCCAAGGTGGATGGGGTCGATTCTGATGAACTCCAGTTGCAGGGGAAGCCCGATCCGTCGATCTTCCTGGAGGCCGCCAGGCGGCTGGGGGTCGAACCTGAAGGGACGGTCGTCGTGGAGGATTCGTTAGCCGGCGTGGAAGCCGGGCGAAGGGGGCAATTCAAGCTGGTCATAGGGGTGGACCGGGTGGGACAGCGCCAAGAGCTTAGGAAGCGAGGCGCGGATATTGTGGTGGGGGACCTGTCTGAGCTCAGGATCACCGGGACGGGGCTTCGCAGAGGGGAGGGGGCGGCGACAATTGACAGTCTGCCGTCTGCTTTGGCAGCGAAGGATGAGATCTTTCGCCAGCTACATAAGAAAACACCGGTGATATTTCTGGATTACGATGGCACATTGACGCCGATTGTGGACGACCCTGCAGAGGCTAAGCTTCCCAAAAGAACCGGGAGCGTTGTCAAACAGCTGGCGGAGCACTTCTCGGTGGCCGTGATCAGCGGCCGCGATCTCGGTGACGTACAGAAGATGGTTGGCATCGATGATATTACCTATGCCGGCAGCCACGGATTTGACATCGTCGGCCCCGGTGGGCAGTACCGCGACCGAGAGCGGGGCCAGCGCTTCCTGCCCTCGCTTGACCGTGCCGAGGCAGAGATGGCAAAAGTGATGCAAGACATACGGGGGGCCAGGATCGAACGCAAGCTGTTTGCCATCGCCGTACACTACCGGCAGGTTGACAGGGCTAGGCTGGAGGAACTGGAAAACAGGTTCGACAAAGTGCATTCCCGGTATCCGGACCTGAGGAAGACCACTGGAAAGGAGATCTTTGAGCTAAGGCCCAACATGGATTGGGACAAGGGTGCTGCTTTACTGCATCTGCTTGAGGCGCTCTATGCCAACGGCAGCCGGGTCATGCCTGTGTACATTGGTGACGATGACACGGACGAGGACGCCTTCCAGGCCATAAATGACCAGGGTATTGGCATAGTGGTCGGCACGGGAGAACGTCGGACAGCCGCTCACTATGCACTGCGGGATACCGATGAAGTAGCGCAGTTCCTGCAGGAACTGGTGGGGCTGGCAGAGACAGAGGTCTCCAGGGGCATCTGGACGCTGGTCTACGAAGGTTATGACCCGCAACAGGAGGGACTACGCGAGGCATTGTGCACGCTGGGCAACGGTCACTTTGCCACGCGGGGCGCCGCCCCTGAATCAGCCGCCGACGGGATTCACTATCCGGGAACATACGTCGCCGGCTGCTACAACCGCCTTAGAACCGATATCGCCGGGAGGACCATCGAGAACGAATGCATGGTCAATATACCCAACTGGCTACCGCTTAGCCTTAGCATTGGGGAGGGAGACTGGCTGGATGTCGACGAGATGGATATCCTGGAATATCGCCAGGAACTCGACCTGCGCCGGGGAGTGTTAAGCCGACTGGTCCGCTTTGCCGATGGACAGGGACGGCAGAGCAGGTTGTCGCAGCGAAGGTTCGTAAGTATGGCAAGCCCGCATCTGGCGGGGCTGGAGGCCACCATATCCCCTGAGAATTGGTCGGGCACCTTACGGATTCGTTCGGCTCTTGATGGAAGGGTCACCAATAGTGGCGTACGGCGCTACCGCAAGTTGAACAACCGGCATCTTCGTCCCATTGAAAGCTGGTCCGTCGACAATGAGACGATCTATCTTCAGGTGGAGACAAACCAAGCACGTATAAACGTGTCGGAGGCGGCACGTACCCGGCTGTATCATGAAGGTGAGCGAATTGTCGTAGAGCCGCGCCTGATAGAGGAGCCCGGCTATATCGCTCAGGAGTTCGTATTGACGCTGGAGCAGGGCCAGGCGGTGACGATCGAGAAGATAATAGCCCTCTACACCTCAAGAGATCGTGCCATCTCCGAGAGCGGCCTCGAGGCGCGTAAGGAGGTAGAGCGTGCTTCCAGCTTTGATGACCTGCTGAAGCATCACCTGCTCGGCTGGGACCATCTCTGGGACCGTTGCCACATCAGCATCAAGGACAGCGAACGCGTGGCGCTGATACTTAACCTGCATATCTTTCATCTGCTGCAGACAGTATCGCCACATAGCATTGAGCATGATGCCGGCGTTCCTGCGCGGGGTCTGCATGGGGAGGCGTACCGGGGGCATATTTTCTGGGACGAGCTGTTTGTCTTCCCCTTCCTTAACTTCAGCATACCGGACATCACACGTGCTCTGCTGCTGTACCGCTACCGCCGCCTAAGTGAGGCACGCTGGGCAGCCGGAGAGGCGGGATTTGAAGGAGCCATGTATCCGTGGCAGAGTGGCAGTGATGGGCGGGAGGAGACCCAGACACTGCACCTGAACCCGCGCTCTGGACGCTGGTTGCCGGACAAGTCGCACCTGCAGCGCCATATCAATATCGCCATCGCTTACAATGTGTGGCATTACTACCAGGTCACCCGCGATGTCAGTTTTCTCTCCTTCTACGGCGCCGAGATGCTTATAGAGATTGCCCGTTTCTGGGCGAGCATTGCCCGCTATAATCGCTCCCTGGACCGCTACGAGATACGCCGCGTCATGGGGCCGGACGAGTTCCATGATGCCTATCCAGGTGCCGACCATGCGGGCATCGATAACAATGCCTATACCAACGTCATGGTGGCCTGGTTGCTGTGTCGAGCCATCGAAGCAGTGCAGTTGCTGCCGGTTGGCCGTCGCCAGGCCCTGCGGGACAGGCTGTCTCTGAAGCAGGAGGAGATGGAGAAGTGGGAGAAGATCAGCCGCAAGATGCGCATTCTATTCCACGGCGACGGCATCATCAGCCAGTTCGAGGGCTATGACAAGCTGGAGGAGTTCGACTGGGAAGGCTATCGAGAGAAGTACGGCGATATTCAGCGATTGGACCGCATTCTGGAGGCAGAAGGAGATACCCCTAACCGCTACAAAGCCTCCAAGCAGGCTGATGTGTTGATGCTCTTCTACCTCCTATCGGCCGACGAGCTGCGGGAGATATTCCACCGTCTCGAGTACCCGTTCGAGTATGAGACCATCCGCAAGAATATTGACTATTATCTGGACCGCACTTCTCATGGTTCCACGCTGAGCCGCGTAGTGCATGCCTGGGTGCTGGCCCGATCGAAACGCGAGTTATCCTGGCATCTGTTCCAGGAGGCGCTGGAGAGCGATGTCTCCGACATACAGGGCGGCACGACAAGCGAGGGAATTCACCTCGGCGCCATGGCGGGCACCGTAGACCTCATCCAGCGTTGCTATACAGGCATAGAGACCCTCCATGATAGGCTGCAGCTCAACCCGTGCCTGCCTGCTGACCTCAAGGAACTGCGATTTGACATCCTCTATCGCCAGCACTGGATCAGCCTTGCCGTCACCGCCAGTCGTTTGACGATCAGCGCAGGGCAGGGCACTGCGCCACCTATCCAGGTCGGCGTCCGAGAGGACATCTTTAAGCTGAAGCCGGGCGACAAGCTGCAGCTTGATATGCAGTGCTAGGGCAGTTGGCTACGACCTCATGCCTGAGACCTGGGTGCCTGTGATGGGTCGGGTAGCATGGAAGATGGCCGAGCAATATTTGTAGGGCTTCGACGGGGGTAGGCAGCTATAAGCGTGGAGCAACGTCTGGCAGAATACAAGAGAAAGAGGAGCTTCGGGCGAACGCCGGAACCGTCGGGCGAGAAATGTGACAGGTCCGGCCAGCGGCCGCTATTTGTCGTCCAGAAGCACGATGCATCAACCCTTCACTATGATCTTCGTCTTGAGATAGGAGGGGTACTGGTCTCCTGGGCTGTGCCGAAAGGACCGTCGACCGACCCCAGGGAGAGGCGCCTTGCAATGCGCACAGAAGACCATCCCCTCGAATATGCTGACTTTGAAGGAGTGATCCCGGAGGGTGAATATGGCGCAGGCGCGGTCATAGTTTGGGATACCGGCACATATCGCATAATGGAAGGTAAGGATGGCAGAGACCTGACGCCGCAGCAGGCTCTCAGAGATGGGCATATTACGGTATGGCTCGAAGGCAAGAAGTTGAAGGGAGGCTACGCGCTCACTCAGATGGGGAAGGGGAAAAGGTGGCTGCTGGTGAAGATGCGAGATGAGAAGGCAGATGCGAGGCGGAACCCAGTGACGAGGGAGCCGGGATCTGTGCTCAGCGGACGACACATCGAGGAGGTCGAGCAGGAAGGCCGAGAAGCCGCGGGCAAAGCAGGGAGGGAAGATGGCGCCTGAGATTTCTATAGGAAGGTACACAATACAATTATCCAACACAGACAAGGTGCTCTTCCCAGGTGACGGCATTACCAAAGGTGATCTGATAGATTACTACCACAAGATTGCCGGGACGATGCTGCCCTATCTGGAAGGGAGGCCCGTCACCATGCACCGCTTTCCCGATGGTATAGGGGAAGAAGGGTTCTATCAACAGGAGATATCCGATTACTTCCCAGACTGGGTAGAGCGCATAGCGGTGAAAAAGCAGGACGGCAGCGTTACTCACGCAATCTGCCAGAATGCAGCCACACTGGTGTATCTCGCCAACCAGGCTTGCATCACACCCCACGTATGGTTGAGCAGAAAAGCTAAGCTGGACTGCCCTGACGTGATGATCTTCGACCTGGACCCCCCGGCGGAGGATTTTGCGCCGGTTCGAGACGCAGCGCGATCACTAAGAGGATTTCTGAAGGAGCTTGGCCTGGAGTCGTTCGTCAAGACCACAGGCTCAAGAGGACTTCACGTAGTGGTTCCGCTGGATAGAAATGCTGACTTTGATGAGGTACGGGACTTTGCTCATGGTGTGGCAGCGGCGCTTGCCGACCGCGAATCCGAGGCACTGACGGTTGAGCAACGCAAGGACAAGAGGAAGGGCAGGGTGTTCGTTGACTACCTGCGGAATAGCTACGGGCAGACTGCGGTAGCACCTTATGCGGTGAGAGCAAGAGCCGGTGCGCCCATTGCCACGCCTATCGACTGGCATGAGCTTGGAGACAAGAATATCACGTCTCAGAGCTTCAATATTGAGAACATATTCCGTCGACTCTCCCGCAAGGAAGACCCCTGGCAGCGAACATGGCACAGATCTCACTCTGTGAGCGAGGCAAGGCAGAAGCTTGATGATATGGCTAAGGCGGCTGGGAAGCCTGATGGCGAGAACATGTAGGAAAGAGCATGCGACATGCGTATCAAGATCTTAGGTACGCGGGGTGAAGTTGAGCCCTCGATCCCGTATCACTCAAGACATTCCGGGGTACTTGTTGACGGGACGCTACTGCTGGACGTGGGAGAAAGGGAATTCCTGGACTATGAGCCTAAAGGCATCTTCGTGACACATCTTCACCCCGACCATGCCTTCTTTGTCACGGAACCCGCCGCCATTGATATCCCCATCTATGCTCCGGAGGAGCATCCGAACGCTTCCAATATCAAGACAATAGGAAGTGGTGTCCAGATAGGACCTTACCGGGTGGTGCCCATTCCCACGCATCACAGCAAGAAGATCAAGTCGGTCGGCTATCTAGTTGACAACGGCAGGCAGAAGCTGCTTTATACCGGGGACATGATCTGGATCAATAAGGAGCATCATCGACTACTTGATGGTCTGGCGCTGGTAATCACCGAGGCCAGCTTCATCAGGAGAGGCGGCATGGTAAGAAAGGATAGGGAGACAGGGCAGATATTCGGCCATACGGGTGTCCCAAATCTGATAGACCTGTTCAAGCAGTTCACCGGTCACATCCTATTCATCCATTTTGGGAACTGGTTCTACGGAGGAGCTAAGATAGCCCGAGACAAGCTCTACAAGCTGGGCAGGAGCGCTGGCGCGAGCGTACACGTTGGGTATGATGGCATGGAACTGGACGTGGACGAGCTAGGGCCAGATTCAGGGTGTTGCTAAGCAGGAACAGTACTTGTGCTTGACGCGGAGTCACAATATGACGCAGCAATCTAACAGGGCCTGGTATAGGCTGACAAGTGATGAAGTGCTGGAGACATTGAAGACCAGCGCTGAAGGGCTCTCTTACGATGAAGTAGAGGCAAGGCAGAGACGCTATGGTTCCAATACCATAACGAGCGGCAAGGAAACGAGTGCCTGGGAAATACTCCTGCATCAGATTGCCAGTCCGCTGGTCTACGTACTGCTCGCGGCTATGGTGATCACGTTAGCTATCCAGCACTGGGCCGATGCTATCGTTATTGGCATTGTCGTCGTACTCAACACCGTCATCGGCTTTGTGCAGGAATACAGGGCGGAGAACGCCATACAAGCACTGATAAAACTGAGTTCCCCCAGGGCCACGGTGAGGCGGGGGAATCGCGAGGAAGACATCGACAGCGGACTCGTTGTCCCGGGGGATATTGTGTTGCTGGCGGCTGGTGACATTGTGCCTGCAGACGTGCGCCTTTTCGACTCTGTCCGGCTTCAGATAGACGAATCATTGCTGACCGGGGAATCGGTTCCTGCGCCCAAGTCCACCGAGGCCCTGGAGGAAGAAGACATACCTCTAGCTGACCAAGATAACATGGCCTTCATGGGCACTGCAGTTACCTCGGGCAGCGGCAAGGGCGTGGTGGTAGCGACAGGACAGCAGACGCAGATGGGCTCCATTGCCACAGACATCGTGACTACCAGCCGGGCTGAGTCTCCGCTGCAGCGGCGCATGAGAAGCTTTGCCAAATGGGTCAGTATCATCATCATGGTGATTTCCGGCACAGCCTTCGGCATCGGTCTGGCCCTGGGCGAGCCTCTGGTGGATATGTTCCTCACTGCGGTTAGCCTGGCTGTTTCCGCCATGCCGGAAGGGCTACCGGTGGTGATGACCATTGCCCTTGCCGTGAGCGTGCAGAGGATGGCCAGGCGCAATGCAGTCGTGCGCCGCCTCCCAGCAGTAGAGACGCTGGGCAGTTGCACTGCCATTCTGTCCGACAAGACCGGAACCCTGACGCAAAACCAGATGACGGTGCAAGAGGTCTGGGCCGGAGACGCTCTTCTCCGGGTGACTGACGATGGCTTCTCCGCATATAGAGGCAGCCAGGAATCAACGGCCATCACAGGCCCGGATAAGGGCAGTCCTCTTCATGAGACCCTTGTAGCTGGAGTGTTAGCCAATGAAGCGTCGATCAGTCACGATGATGGTGAGCTGATGACTAGAGGGGACCCGACCGAGGTTGCTCTTCTGATGAGTGGCAGCAAGGCGGGGCTGTACAGGGATGACCTGTTGCAGGAATTCCCTCTGACTGACCAGATACCCTTTGACTCGCAGCAGCGGTACTCAGCGAGTATCCACACGTGGGATGACCACAAAATTGTCTTCGTCAAGGGCGCTCCAGAGCGGGTAGTCAAGATGTGCGATTCAATGTCCGGCCCGGACGGCGTAGCAGAGCTGGATAAGGATAGGGTCCTCAGTGAAGCACAGCGAATGGCTGAGGAAGGCCTGCGGGTGCTGGCCATGGCAAAGGCCGAGGAGGACCAGGCAGTAGACTCCATGCAAAGAGGCGAACCGAGTGGCTTCACCTTTCTCGGTCTCCAGGGAATGATGGACCCGCCCCGGGAGGACGCGGCCGGGGCGGTTGCCTCCTGTCACAGGGCCGGCATCCGCGTCATGATGGTCACTGGAGACAATCCGGCCACCGCTGCCGGCATTGCCCACAAGGTGGGCATAAGCCAGGAAAAGCCGGAGGTGCTTACCGGCACAGACCTGGAGCAGATGTCTGACCGTGAGCTGGAAGAAGCCCTGAGCAGGGTCCGGGTGTTTGCCAGGGTAGACCCTTCCCAGAAGCTGAGGCTGGTGAACATTCTGCGCAAGCAGGGCCAGATTATTGCAGTTACCGGCGACGGCGTGAACGATGCACCGGCTCTCAAATCTGCTCATATTGGGGCATCCATGGGCAAATCGGGGACCGACGTAGCCAAGGAAGCGAGCGAGATGGTGATAACGGATGATAACTTCGCCACCATATATGCCGCAGTCGAAGAAGGGCGAACGGTTTTCTCCAATATCCGCAAGGCTACCTTTTTCCTGATATCTTCCGGCATAGGTGAAGTACTGGCTATTCTGGGCAGCCTGACGATGGGCCTTCCTTTGCCCCTTCTTCCCGCCCAGATATTGTGGCTTAACGTAGTTACCAATGGGGTTGAAGATGTGGCCCTTGCCTTCGAGCCGGGCGAAGAGGAGCAGTACCGCAGGCCACCGCGAGACCCGGGTGCGGGCATCCTCTCGAGGCTGCTCATAGAGCGTTCGATTATCGTTGGACTGATCATGGCAATTGGGACACTGGCCATGTTCGTGTGGGAAAGGGATGGGGGAGCTACTGTGGAATACGCCAGGGTGACCGCCCTCACCACACTGGTGATGTTCCAGATCTTCCATGTCTTCAACAGCAGGTCTGTACAGCGCTCCATTTTCCGTAAACACCCGCTGTCCAACAAGTTTCTGTTTGTGGGTGTAATAGCCTCCTTTGCCATCCACTTCGGCGCCATGTATTTCGGGCCTACCCAGTCCATACTGAGAATTGAGCCGCTGGCCACGAGTACCTGGCTCAGACTGGTCCTCATCGCATCATCCATTCTGGTGGTTGTAGAGCTGCATAAGTTGCTCCGCCGTCCAAGCTATCTGGCGCGGCACCGGGACCCAGATGAGTAGGGGAGGTATGGATGGACAAGCAACTGTTTCGCGGAACCAGACCAGTCGTGCGTTGTCGACAGATGCTGCGCACGCTTCGGAGGGTAGACTTCATGAATGGCTCGGCCAGCGGGCGCTCTGCCATGCTCACAGTCCGGGCACGCAGGATTGCGGCATAGCCACCTCAGCCGCGAAGGGCTCTGTTCTTCTGGAACGGGAAGTCGGCAGGTTGCCATTTGCCCCAACTGAACAATCGCGGTTGCATAAGTTTGCGCACCGTCTCAACTATGAATGTGGCAGCACCGGGGGCCAAGGCGATCAGCCACCCAGTAATGCCTATTGAGACCGTGCCAAATGCTGTCTGCAGGAAAGGAACATAGACAACCGACATCTGCAGCGGGATAGCGATGGAGAGTGCTACGAACATCCAGCGATTACGGAAGACCCCCAACTGGAAGATGGTTTGCTCATCCGAGCGTGCATTGAAGGCGATGAGCCATTCGAACATGACCACGCTGCAGAAAACGATGGTACGGGCTTCCTCCAAGCTGGTCCCGGTCGTCGTGAACCTGAAGACCAACTCCTTGCCGATTCCCAGCATTCCCGCCAGAAAGACGGCGCGCAGTATCAGGCCGGGGAACAGGATTCCAACTCTGGGGTGGCGGGGTGGCCTCTCTAGCTCATCACGCGTTCTTGGCTCAAGACCGAGGGGCACTGCCATTATGGTACCTGTCACCAGGTTGACCCACAGAATCTGCAGGGTTGTGAGCGGCGCCATGCCCAGGGAAACAATGCCCAGCACCAGCACCATCAGTTCGCCCAGGCCGGTGGCCAACAGGAACAGTACCACATTACGCAGCCGGTCAAATATTGCCCTCCCTTCCTCCACGGCGGCTACCACAGATGCGAAGTTGTCATCTACCAGGACCATGTCCGAGGCTTCCTTGGCGACATCGGTGCCGGTAATGCCCGTGGCGATGCCGATGTCAGCAGCTTTGAGCGCAGGAGCGTCGTTGACACCATCCCCAGTGACAGCCACGACATGTCCGCGCTTCCTAAAGCCATTGACAATCTTAAGCTTGAGGACGGGTTCCACGCGGGCAATAACCGAGACTCCGTCTATCCGCTGCGATAGCTCATCAGTGCCCATCTTGTCGATATCGGCCCCAGTGAGAGTTTCACCAATTGGCAGTCTGAGCTGCCGAGCAACTGACTCGGCAGTCAACTCGTTGTCTCCAGTAATGATGACCACTTTGATGCCGGCCCTTGTGGCCTGTTTGACCGCTTCGATAGCTTCCTGGCGAGGCGGGTCGATCATGCCTGCCAATCCCACGAACACCAGCTTGCCGTCCACGTCCTCCTCTTTGACTTCCGCCAGTCGTCCGGGATGCTCAGCATAGGCAAGTGCCATAACCCTCATGGCATCCCTTGCCATGGTATCGCTTGCCTTCATGATTGCTTCCCTGTCTCCTTTTTCCAGCGGAGCCGGCCTGCCATCTTTCAGTATGCTGTGACTCATATGCAGCAGCGTTTCCACTGCGCCCTTAACATAGACCGTCATGCCGCCTTCGCCGTGGTGGAGCGTGGCCATGTAGCGCCGCTCACTCTGGAAAGGAACCTCGTCCAGGCGGGGATATGTTTCCTCTAGTTCCTCTTCGTTCAGGCCAGCCTTGGCGGCTGCCACCAGCAATGCCCCCTCGGTGGGGTCACCCACGATACTGAAGGAGCCCGTGCCGGACAAAAGGAGTGCATCGTTGCACAGGGCGCCTATCCTGAGCAGCAGGGCCAGGGACTCTTCTTCTCCAGGGTCTATGTTCTTATCCTGGCGGCGAAACTCGCCTTCTATGCGGCAGCCTTCGCCAGTGATATTGACCCAATTCTCGTCGACGTAGAGCTTTCTCACCGTCATCTCGTTCATGGTCAGTGTGCCGGTCTTGTCAGAGCAGATGACGGTGGCAGAGCCCAGCCTCTCCACTGCCACCAATCGGCGGATAAGGGCATTGCGCGAAGCCATGCAATGCATACCAGCGGCCAGGACCACGCTGACCACCCCAGGCAGGCCTTCAGGTATGGCCGCCACTGCTGCTGCCACTGCCACACGGAATATCTGCAACCAGTCCAGGCCGCGCCAGATCCCGACGGCAACCAGCACGGTACAGGCGCTGAGGACGATGAAGATGATATACCGTCCCAGAGCGGCGATGCTCCTCTGCAAGGGCGTCTGCTCCTGTTTAACTTCGTGGATGGCGGTGGTGATGCTGCCCATCTCGGTAGCCATGCCGGTCGCCACCACCACAGCGCTGGCCCGTCCGCTGGTTATGACCGTGCCCATATACACCATGTTCTTCCGGTCGGCCAGGGCAGCGTCGCCGCCGATAGTGCCGGTGTGCTTGTCTACAGTCAGAGACTCGCCTGTGAGCGCGGCCTCGTTCACCGTGAGATTGGCCACCTCTATCAACCGAGCGTCGGCCGGGATTTTGTCCCCGGACTCAAGTATAAGAATGTCGCCCGGCACTATCTCCTGGAACCGGATTTCCCGTGGTTTGCCAGCGCGCCTGACCCTGGTCCTGGGTGCTGCCAGGTCCATGAGGACCTCCATGGCCCTCTCTGCCCTTCCTTCTCGCACGTAGCCAATACCGACCATGAGCAGCAGCACTGCCATTATCACCGCCGCATCCAGGTACTGCTGCACAAGAAGCTCGACAATAGCTGCGGCAAGCAGTATATAGACCAGCGGGCTGAGGAACTGCCGGAGAAAGACCACTATGGCGGGCACCTTCCTGTTGCGCTCAAGCTCGTTGGGACCGTGTTTGTCTAGCCTGCTCCTGGCTTCGGATGTGGAAAGCCCGGAACGCGACGAATTGAGCCTGTTCAGAGCTTCATCCGGGCTGAGGTTATGCCACTGCTTTTCTGACATCCTTCTGCGCGGGCGTGTCGTAGTACACTAGTCTGGTTCTTTGGTGAGGAGCCATCTGGACCGCGTCATCTTCGTTGGCGGGTGATTTGCCTGGTTGCCTCAAGCAGAATGCGCGTCCGTCGCCTCTGCTTCAGACGTGGCTACTGCAGCTGCCCTCTGGGAACCCACGCACCGCTCCTGCTATCCTTGCGGTACTCCTGTTTCACCGCGGCCCAGGCAACCTTGTGGGCAACCTCTTCGAGACTCGCACCGCCGCGTCGCTTCTGCGGGTCTGCGTACTGCTCGGTGGCATTGTTGTAGGCAGCAAGGTATATCTCCTGAGCGTGTCGTGGCAGGCTGTTCCTCACGCTCTCAGGAAGCTCGTCCACGTCCTTGTAAGGCATTTCAACCTCCTTGGCCGGGACGACCATTGAGCATACAGGCCGGGCCGGCCTCAGTATCGCAATATGGCTGCTATCTGTGTTTGACCGGGTACCTGATCAGGTGCCCGGGAATATACCGTGCCGTCTTTCGTCAATGTGTGAGCGGCCGCGAAATCAAGCAAGTCTTCAAGGCCAGGCGCTTTTTCTTCGTACAGGCGGACCTTGCGAGTTTCCGGATCGAAGTGTCCCCACTGCTGAACACCGGCGGCAACAAAGAGCGTATCGATCCTCCCGTCATACGCTGCCAGGACGGCCTGCTTTACCTCGCTAGTGGCAAGCCCTCTGGCAGCAGCCTCGTCATACCTCTGCAGCGCCTCAGCCCGACCGCGTTCAAAATGGGGCTGCACAACAGGCCATGCACGTTCCTGCAGCGTTTTCTCGCTCAGTTCGTCGGGACTGCCCTCAAGCCCCTCGTCCAGCAGGTTCCTATATCTGTTCGCCTCACGATATATAGGATGCAGGTAGTCGACGGCGGCGATGACAAGGGGTGCGTGCTCATCCTTCAGTACTTCATGCAGTCCCCGATCAACCTGCTGGAAATATCGCAGAATGCTAACCTTGTCGTAGTCTTTGCTGACGCCGTGGCCATGGGATACGGTCATGCCGCCCGGTCCCGTCGTGTGGAACTGGTGCTGTTTCTCTGGCTGATCGTATCTTAAGGCTTCGGCCAGATTGGTGGGGACACCAGATGGCGTGACCTCTCGAACACTATGGCGGGTGCATTGGAGCAACCTGGCCTGACTTTGGCTCAATGCCAGAACGTAGAAGACCCCGTTCTCACTGAACAACGGGATGAGGGGCTTTATATGAAATCGCTGAGCAACGACTGCTAGCTCCGGGAAGCCAATCGGGACACGGTAGTACCGGTATAGCCCGGCCGACAGGAAGAGGGCCAGGCCATCGCCCAGGTATTGCCAGAAATGCGAATCATCCAGCAGTTGCTGGGGCGGTCCGAGGAGTCTGCGGGCATCCGGGATCCGTAGCCCATAGCCAATCAGATGATCCTCTGTTTCCCGGAGCAGGTTCTTTAGCGTGATTCGGTCCTGCTCAACTTCGCCGACGCGGTGAGTGGGCATGTAAACAGAGACTGCGGGATCGCCATGGTTCTGGATGAGTGTATTCAGTTCCTCCTTGGACAGCAACCTCATATGATTACCTCCTATTCGAATCGGCCTGCGTTGGGCCAGGGCTTCCCGTGGAGCGCGGAGCTGTCGGCTGCCTGTGGCCATTATTCTACCACAGCGACAGCCCCGTTTCCCATACGACCAGTCCCGCTCGTTGTTGACAAGTTGCTCTTTGGCGTCTATCCTTATGCATGCCTGTCTCTACCCGAGCCGCCCTTTTGACCGTGTGTCGCGATCTGTGGCAGGGATTTTAAAGGGATGTCCGGTCACGGTATCGAAGTCTGAGTTGTGCGTGAGGCAATGTCTGGTGTGCGGGAGCGAAAGCGAAGAACGATGGTTCTCAGAGAAGTGGGTGGGGACAAGCGCCCTGAGGCCTGCCGAGGCAAGGCAGGTTTGAGCATGGCAGGAGGCGGCGGGGCAGCATCCTGGGGGCGGGATGTCGAGCCGGTGAAGTCGTGAGCCATGGAAAGGAGTGCGGAAATGAAAAGCGAACAGTCAAAGGCGATTGAGGTCCTTCGGTCCGCTGTTCGTATGGAGGTTGAGGGCAAGGAGTTCTACCAGCAGGCAAGTCGGAAGAGCAGCAACAAGCTGGCTAAGGAGCTGTTTCAGCAGCTGGCCAATGAAGAGGATGTTCACCGTAAGAAGGTTGAGGAAATATATGAGCACTTAAGTAGTGGGCGGGATTGGCCTGACATAGAACCACCACGTGAGAGAGGAAAGGGACTCAAATCCCTTTTCGCGGAAGCCACTGAGGCACTGGGCACTGAACTCAAGCCAGCCGGGTCCGACCTCGAGGCTATCAAGATAGCCATGGACATGGAGGCTAAGTCCTATGACCTGTATCACTCCCGAGCTGAAGAAAGTGCTCTGCCTGTGGAAAAGGGGTTCTACGAGTCTCTGGCGGGGGAGGAACGGGGACACCATCTCGCCCTTGTGGAGTCCTACGAGTATATCAGCGACCCTGCAGGGTGGTTCTCCAAGGGAGAGCACTGGTCGCTGGACGGAGCTTAGGTCCTAGAGAGGAGGAGACATCATGGGGGACGTTGCCTTAAGTATTGAGCAGCTAACCGTGGAGGTGGAGGGGCGGGAGATTCTGCGTAATGTGGACCTGCAGATGAAGCTGGGCGAGACCCATGTTCTATTCGGGCCGAATGGGAGCGGAAAGACCACCTTGCTCATGTCAATAATGGGGTTCCCCAGGTATCGGGTAACCGGTGGCAAGATCATGTTCAGGGGCCGGGACATAACCGGGTTGCCGCTGGATGAGAGGGCCAGGTTAGGGATAGGGATGTCCTTCCAGCGGCCGCCGGTGGTTCGTGGCGTCAAGACGCGAGATATGGTGGCTGCCTGCTTGAAAGGGCAGGAGCATGAACAGACCATTAACCAGCTGTCTGAGAAAGCCGACCTGTCCGATCTGCTGGACAGGGAGATAAACTACGGGTTCTCGGGAGGCGAGATAAAGCGATCCGAGTTGATGCAGTTGCTGGCGCAAAGGCCGACACTGACCTTGATAGACGAGCCTGAGTCAGGCGTCGACCTGGTGAACATCGCCCTTATCGGCCAATTGCTGAACGAGCTGCTGGAGAAGGACTGTCCCATACCTGAGCGGAAATGCATGGGACTCATCATTACCCACACCGGGCATATTCTGGACTATGTTAACGCACGCACCGGGTATGTGATGTGTGATGGTGTGATTGGATGCGAGGGAGACCCGCATGAGATTCTGGCCGCGATCAGAGAGAGAGGGTACCAGGAATGCATCAAGTGCTTTCTGAGGAGGGCGTCAAGTGGTTGAAACAAGACCTTCCAAGACGAGTAAGGATAAGGCGGAAGCGGCAGCCGCCAAGCTGGCGGCGTTTGGCGAGAATGTAGATCTGGACGATTATGTCAGTTCAGCTGACGAGCAGCCCTACCAGCCCGACCCTTCCAATCTGCCTGCCGCAGCCAGGGAGCAGATGATGGGTGCAGGAGTGGTGCTGGATGACCCGAGCCAGAGGGCGGGGACCTTCATTCAGATGGACAACGCTGCGGTGCACGCTTCGGTCAGACAAGAGGGCGTAGAAGTTATGGCCGTGAGCCGGGCTCTGGACAAGTATGACTGGCTATCGGACTACTGGTGGCAGGCGGTGGCCGTTGATACTGACAAATATACTGCCAACGTGGAGTTAAACCAGCATGATGGTTACTTCATCAGGGCATTGCCGGGTCAAAAGACCGTCTACCCGGTTCAGGCCTGTCTGTACCTGACAAAGGCACGGCTTGCTCAGAACGTGCACAACATCATCATCGCAGAGGAGGGCTCCGAACTGCATATCATCACCGGCTGTACGGCTGCCCCTGGAAAGGAGGCCGGCCTGCATCTGGGCGTGTCCGAATTTTACATAAAGAGGGGGGCCAAGGTCACCTTCACCATGATACATAATTGGAATCGGGAGGTCGCTGTTCGCCCGCGCTCGGCAGCGGTCGTTGAGGAGGATGGCCTGTTTCTCAGCAACTACGTGCTTACGAAGCCGGTCCGTTCGCTACAGACGTATCCGACGGCGACGTGTGCGGGTGATAACGCAGTTGTGAGGTTCAACAGCATTTTGGTGGCATCACCGGGGTCATCGCTCGATGCTGGTTCTCGGGTCATCCTCAATGCCAGGGGCGCGAAGACGGAGATCATATCCCGGGCCATAACCACGGGCGGCACTATTGCCGCGCGCGGTTACGTTGAAGGTAATGCTCCTGATGTCAAAGGTCACCTCGAGTGCCGGGGGCTGATTCTGACGGGTGAGGGCACGATCCATGCCATACCCGAGCTCAAGGGGACTCTGGCCGGCATCGATCTATCGCATGAGGCGGCTGTGGGCAAGATAGCCGAAGAAGAGGTGGAATATCTCATGGCGCGGGGGCTGACCAGGAGCGAAGCCACCGCCACCATAGTTAGAGGATTCCTGAGGGTGGATATAGAGGGACTGCCGGCGATGCTGGGGACTGAACTGCAGCGGGCAATTGAAGCCACCGAACAGGACCTTATGTAGAAGAATAACGGCAGGAGGTTGGCAATGAACCTAAAGGCGCTGCACAAAATAAGCTACGGTCTATATGTGATAAGTTCCAGGTCAGGGGCCAGGGTCAACGGGCAAATAGCCAATACGCTGATTCAGGTGACATCGGACACGCCCAGGGTTGCCGTGTGTATCAACGGGCAAAACCTGACTCACGAGTTCATCAGTGAGAGCAAGGTCCTTGTGGCTTCCATACTGTCCCAGGATACACCCCTCTCTTTCATCGGTCATTTCGGCTTCAAATCGGGCAGGGAAGTGGACAAGTTCAAGGACGTCAACTACAGGCTGGGTGCAGTTGAGGCTCCCATAGTGCTTGACCACAGCCTGGCTTTCATCGAGGCCAGAGTGGTGGACCGGCTGGATGTCGGGACTCACACCATCTTTATAGCGGAGGTTGTGGGGGCGGATGTCCTCAAGGAAGGCGAGGCAATGACCTATGCTTACTACCACGAGGTCAAAAGGGGCACCACTCCCAAGACAGCTCCCAGCTATGTAGAAGAGAGAAAGGAGAAAGTATCGAAAATGGCGAAATATGAATGCACTGTGTGCGGGTATATCTATGACCCCGAACTGGGCGACCCCGACGGAGGCGTCGAGCCGGGTACGCCTTTCGAGGAAATACCCGACGATTGGGTATGCCCTGTCTGTGGAGCAAGCAAGGACCAGTTCGAGAAAGTGGAGTAGGACTATGAAGGCAAGACAGATAAAGCCGGGTGTTGACTGGGTGGGGGCTATCGATTGGGACAGGCGTTTGTTTGACGCTCTAATACCCCTTCCCGATGGTACCAGCTACAACGCCTACCTGGTGCGGGGCAGCCAGAAGGTTGCTCTCATTGATGCCGTAGACCCTACCATGACAGAAACCCTCATGGCCTATCTTGAAGACGTCCCCAGTATCGATTATGTCATCGCCAACCATGCCGAGCAGGACCATTCCGGCGCTATCCCGCATGTTCTGGCCAAGTATCCCGCTGCCAAAGTGGTGACTACTCCCAAGGGCAAGGATGTGCTGGTGGCCATGCTGCACATCGCGGAGGACAAGTTCAGCACCGTAAGCGATGGTGACACCTTGTCGCTGGGGGATAAGACCCTGGAATTCATCCATGCGCCATGGGTACACTGGCCTGAGACAATGCTCACCTACTTGCGGGAAGACAAGGTGTTATTCTCCTGCGACCTGTTTGGCTCGCATCTCGCCACCGCAGATCTGTACGTCGTCGATGAAGGGCAAGTACACGAGGCGGCCAAAAGGTACTATGCCGAAATCATGATGCCTTTCCGCACCAGCATTGAGAAGCACCTGGAGAAGCTAGAGGGTTATAAGATCGAAGTTATCGCCCCCAGTCACGGCCCGATGTATGACAGACCTTCGTTCATTCTGGAAGCATATCGGAAGTGGGTGCTCGATCCCCCGAAAAACATAGTCGTGCTGCCTTACATATCCATGCATGGCAGTACGCAGAAGATGGTGGAGTATTTCGTGGGAGCCCTGGTTGACCTGGGCGTCAAGGTACAGCAGTTCGACCTGGCCACGGCCGATACCGGGAAGCTGGCCATGGCCCTGGTGGACGCCGGCACCATGGTTATCGGCACGCCGACGGTGCTGGTGGGGCCCCATCCCAATGTTGCCCACGCGGCATTCCTGGCCAATGCGTTAAGGCCCAAGCTCCAGTTCGTGACCGTCATCGGCTCGTATGGCTGGGGCAGCAACGCTGTGGAGCAGCTCAAAGGAATGATTCCCAAGCTCAAGGTCGAGGTGCTGGACCCCGTGATCAGCAAGGGATTGTCCCGGGAAAAGGACTACAAGGCCCTGGACATCCTGGCCAGCACCATAGCAGACAAGCACAAAGCGAGCGGCTTTGCGTGATAGCGTCCCGGCGGGCAAGGCGACGGGGCATTGCGGGCAGCGACAACCCGCGCCTGCCGTGGCCGCAATGGCGATGTGGTGGCGAGGGCGATTGAAGCAGCGCTGGGACCGGCCCTTCTTTGGGCGGGTCTGCCTGGGGCAAGTGAGCGGACAGGAGCGGAGTCGACTGCTTCCTGTAGCAGGACCAAGTCTATGAAGGGGTGAACAGCATGTGGAAGTGCGCCAATTGTCATCACGTGGAGTTCAGCACTGACAAGCCCCGGCAATGCCCGGTCTGTGGTGTTGAGGAAGGGAAGCTGGTGCCGCATGAAGTTCCGGGGATAAAGGGAACCAAGACCGTGCGGAACCTCAAGGCCGGGTTTGTCGCCGAGTCGCAGGCGCATCTGAGAAATCTCAGCTATGCCATGAAAGCTGAGCAAGACGGTTATCCTCAGGTGGCGAGGTTGTTTCGTGCCATCGCTGAAGCCGAGGCAGTGCATGCCTTTAACCATTTCCGCCTCCTGGGCGGTGCGTCTGACACACAGGAGAACCTGGAAAGTGCCTTCGAGAAGGAGAAGCTGGCCAGTAGCAGCTATCCCCGATTCATAAGGGAAGCGAACGAAGAAGACAACACAAGCGTGGCAACTGTCCTGGGTTATTCTCGTGATGTGGAGAGGGGGCATGCCAAGCTTTACAAGAAGGCACTGGCCCATATGATGGCTGAGGAGGACACTGAGTACTATGTTTGCCAGGTCTGCGGCTACGTCTCCGATGGGGTCCTCCCCGATGAGTGTCCCATCTGTGGCGCCCCCAAGGAGAAATTCAGGAACGTTGCATGACCGGTCGGGCAGGCAGTCGCCCGGTGTATTATGTTTGCTCAAGGAGGTATCTATGGCCGAGTTCAGAGAGGTTGCCAAGGCGGATGAGCTGGAAAGCGGTGCGATGAAGATGGTGATTGTAGCAGGACATGAAATGGTCCTGGCCAGAGTTGGGGATAAGTACTATGCTGCCGATAATCGCTGCCCTCACATGAAGGGTGAGTTATCGCAGGGGACACTGGAAGGGACTGTAGTAACCTGTCCCCGGCACGGCTCTCAATTCGATATCAGCAACGGCCAGGTAGTTCGCTGGCTAAAAGGTGGGGTGATGTCCAAGATGGGCCAGGCATTCAAGAAGCCTCAGAACCTGCCGGTGTACAATGTGAAGGTTGAGGATGACAGGGTGCTGGTTGAGTTCTAGGGCGGCATTGAACGACATAAGGGGCAGGGTCCCACAGTCGTTAAGCACTGCACCTCCGAGGAGGCGACCGGGTGCCGGGAGACGTGGGGATTCGCTGATGGAGGACGCCCTGTTGTAGCGGTCAGTTCCTTACGGAGGCGCTGAGGGGTGGTTATCGAAGCAGATAGAAAAGGAGGTTAAAGTGTACAAAAGGATTCTTGTTCCGCTAGATGGCTCCAAGTTGGCCGAGTGTGCTCTCGCACACGTGGAGGCATTGGCGAAGGGCTGCGGCACTGAGGAGGTCATCCTGGTTAGTGCTACAGAGAGGGTGAGGGCTCAGACCCGGGCTCCCGAAGCCCGCGAGCTTTACCATGCTGCAGGCCCCCAGGTCACGGTAACCTTCGGTAAGAAGGAGAGACAAGCCCAGAGATATCTCGGACGCGTAGCCAAGAAGCTTGAGGGTCAGGGGCTGAAGGTACGTACCGATGTACTTTGCTGGCCTCCTGCTGAAACGATCACTGCGTACGCCAAGGAAAGCGGTGCCGACATCATTGTTATGTCCAGTCACGGTCGCACAGGGCCCAGTCGTTGGACTCATGGCAGCGTAGCTGAGAAGGTGCTTAGACTCAGCAGTGTGCCTGTCCTGGTGGTGAGGGCACCTGGCTGTGCACCGGGCATGTAGGAACCTGGAGGAAAATGGGACACAGCTGTGACGATGCCGACATGAAGAAGGTGCAGGCATTCAATCTGGCCGTGGACCGGGAGACGTGATGTGGGCGTGAACTTCAGGGCACAGCTTGCGGTAAACGATGGGCCAATCGAACTGAACCCCTTCGTGGAGCAGTTTCTGGCCGGAGTGGTAATTGGCGGGGTGTCGTGTCTGAGAGGGGCAGAAGACGTACACGACCTGGAGCTTTCTCTGGAACGCGGCGATGTTGGCCTAATTGTGAATGGGGAGGAGCTCCCGCTCAGCGCATTCCCCAGTGACATCATCACCGGCACCATAATGGGCCTGGTCTCATCCCTGAAGGGGGTGGGTAAGGTGGACAAGGTGAGGGTCAGGATCAGCGGACAGTGATCGACAGGCCGGTTGTTGTTGACAGGTTGTCTGATAACGAACTATAATGCGGTAGGGCCACGGTAAGGTTGGCGGTCAAGTGCGTGTATCAGGGGGTCGCTGTAGTTCACGGGATGCTCGCCCGAGCATACGCAGGCCTGTTGGTCCGGCCTCTTGCGCTCCCCCAGTCGAAGTGACCATCGCGTCGGTAATCCAAGGCCGTTCTTAGACGTGGCTGCGTAATATGAAAGCAAGGTCTGGCCTGAGCAGAGGTGGTAAGGCGAAGACGCTCACGATCGTTCTGGTCATGACAGCCCTGGTTGCGGCGCTGGCAGGTTGCATCGCCATTGAGTACGACGTCACCTTCTCCAGCACCGATGGCGGTAGGGTAACGGCTCCCGGTGAGGGGACTTTCACATATGTTTTCTGCACCGAGGTCAGCCTGGTGGCCACTCCGGATGATGGCTACCGGTTTGTGGGCTGGACGGGTGATGTTCAGGCCGTGGTCGATGTCGGGTCCCCTTCCACCATTATCACAAGCGTTCAGGGCGACTACGCGATAAGAGCCAACTTCGAGCCGATACCTGCGGGCAAGTTTGGGTTGACCACGTCGAGCACGGCCGGTGGCTCGGTCACGGTACCCGGCGAGGGGACGTTCCTCTATGATGAGGGGATGATGGTCGACCTGGTGGCGGTGCCGGATAGCGGCTACAGATTTGTGAACTGGACGGGCGACGTGGGCAGCGTTGCCGATGTCGACCTCGCCGTGACCACCATCACCATGGAGGGCAATTACTCCATAAGAGCCAACTTCGAGCCGATACCTGCGGGCAAGTTTGGGTTGACCACGTCGAGCACGGCCGGTGGCTCGGTTACCGTACCCGGTGAGGGGACATTCCTCTACGATGAGGGGACGGTGGTCGATCTGGTGGCGGTTCCGGATAGCGGCTACAGGTTTGTGGGCTGGACGGGTGATGTGGACAGCATCGCCGATGCCGGCCTCCCCTCCACCACCATCATCATGGATGGCAACTATTCGGTAAAGGCCAACTTCGAGCAGATACCCGCAGGGAAGCTTGCGCTCACGACGTCGAGCACGGCCGGCGGCTCGGTCACGGTACCCGGCGAGGGGACGTTCCTCTATGATGAGGGGATG
>JBKHJG010000026.1:0-2611 GCA_046538235.1 Dehalococcoidia bacterium
AAGGTGGTGGAGCATAGAAAGCTGGGCGACAAGGTTATCCTTACGGGTGCAGTGTTCTACAACAAGGCCGTAGTCTCCGCCTTTCATCAGCAGCTGGAAGGTAAGGCACTGACCGTGCCGGAGCACAAGGAGGTGAGCGGCGCCATAGGTGCGGCCCTTCTGGCCAGAGAGGCTATGGCCGGCCAGGAATCGAGGTTCAAGGGGTTTCAGCAGGTTGTGGACAGGGAATGCAAGCTCACCACGTTCGTGTGCAAAGGGTGCGACAATAACTGCACCATCACGCGGATGGAGATGCCGGGCGAGGAGCCTAGCTACTACGGCAGCCGCTGCGACAAGTATGACGCTATAGCCAGTCATGCCCGGAGAGAGACGTTCTTCGATAAAAGGGAGCAATTGCTCTTTCGAGACTTCAAGAAGGATTCGGGCACGGGGCCATCGGTGGGCATTCCCAGAGGGCTCCTGGTATACGACTATGCTCCGCTGCTCATCGGTTTTCTCAATGCCCTTGACGCCAGGGTTGTTCTGTCCAGCCAGACCAACAGCGAGATCATGGAGCAGGCCATCGAGTTGGGCTATAGTGACAGCTGCTTCCCTCTCAAGCTTCTTCACGGGCACGCGGCAATGCTCAAGGACACGGACTACCTGCTGTATCCCTGCGCCATTCGTCTGGGTGAAAAGGAGACTGATGCCAACCAGAAATACTCGTGCCCGCTGGTCCAGGCATCTCCATTCATAATACGCAATGTGCTCGGCTTGGGAGAGAAGCTGTTGATACCCATAATGGATTTCAGCCGGGGCGACGGTGATGTCATCAGGAACCTCGCCGATGTAGGCGTGAAGATGGGGTTTAGTAGAAAAAAAAGCAGGGCAGCGGCCTCGGCCGGCATTACAGCCCAGCGAAGGTTCGAAGCTGACCAGGCAGCGCTGGGGAAGGAGCTATTGGAACAGCTGCACGGGAGCGGTCAACTGGGTGTGGTGCTCTTGGCGAGGTCTTATATGTCGCAGGACGCCGGGGCGAATCTGGGCATCGCCGAGAAGCTGGCTCAGCTTGGGGTTGTGCCCATACCGCTGGACTTCTTGCCCCTGGAATCGGTGGATGCGAGGGACTATTCGGACCGTCCCTACTGGTACTATGAGAATAAATATATAGCCGGTGCGGCTATTACTGCCTCAGATCCGCAGCTTTACGGGTTGTGGCTGACGAACTTCGGCTGTGGCCCGAACTCCTTCATAATTCACATTGTGGAGGATATCATGGGAGGCAAGCCCCTGGGGCAGCTGGAAATAGACGAGCATGCCGCCGAGGCGGGCATCGTCACCCGCCTGGAAGCCTTCGTCGATACGATCCAGGGGTTTGCCCCTTCCGCGGAGCGACATGAGGTGCCGCGTGAAGCCATCTACCGGCAGGCATTTCCACCCGTCATTGACAACACCAAGACCTTCATTATTCCCAGAATGGCGCCGCACATTGAGCTCGTGGGGGCGCTTCTTGAGGGCAGTGGTTTCAGAGCGATTGTCCTTCCTGAGGCCAATGAGCGCAATCTATTGTATGCTGACAAGCTAACATCGGGGGTGGAATGTCTTCCCTATCGGGTAACCCTGGGCGACTTCCTGAGGTTCTACTACGAAAACGGCAGCGACTTGAAGAATGTGGAAGCAGTCATGGCCGGCGCCTACGGTCCCTGCCGCTTTGGCAAGTACGCGCTGGAGCAAATCAAGATACTTAAGGAGGCGGGCATCGACCTTCGCATACGCACTACCGTGTCCAACAATGCTTATCGGGATACGGAGATCAGCCCTGCTTTTGCGCGCCTTGCCTGGAAGGGCTGTGTGGCGGTCGACTACCTTCAGAGACTGCTGTGGAGGACCCGTCCGTACGAGAAGCGTCCGGGCTCGGCCGACGAACTGTTTGACGCATATCTGGGCAGAGTTGTGGGTCGGGTCCGCAGTAAAGAAGGTTTCGATGATGTGCTGCCTCAGGCAACCTCTGACTTCAAGGCTCTCATTGACTCAGGACTGCCCCGCAGACCGCTGGTGGGCATTAACGGCGAGATTTTCCTGCGGTCCAACAGATTCAGCAACCAGGACCTGGTCCGGGAGTGCGAGAAGGCGGGCCTGGAGGTTGTGGTTTCTTCAATGGCGGAATGGATGAAATATATATTCTACCGGCATGTTGAAGACGCCGTCAGGGACCGCAAGCCCCTGAAGGCACTCATTAGCTACATACTGAAGCGGGCCTGGGAGCACGACGAGCATAAGCTGGTCAAGCACTTCGAAGCCCTGGTTGATGAGAGAGAGCCCTCAACAGAAGAGCTTCTGGCGCGGACAACCCACTGGCTGTCCCCCAAGTGCGGGAGCGAGGCAGTTCTCAGTATTGGCAGCGGGATCGAGTGGATGGAGAATCCCGAGTATGCCGGAGTGATATCGGTAATGCCCCATGGCTGCATGCCAGGGGGGATAGTGGCCTCCATGTCCGATAAGTTCAGTGCCCTATACCACAAGCCGTGGATCAACCTCACCTACGACGGCTTTGTGGAAAGCACGAACCTCACCAGAATCAGCAACTTCGCTGAAATCATAAGGTTCTGCAGCCAGGAAGGCAGAGAGGGCG
>JBKHJG010000001.1:0-257224 GCA_046538235.1 Dehalococcoidia bacterium
GCCAAGCGTAAAGAGAAACGCATTGAGGAAGAAGCTGCGCAACTAGCCAGAGAGCAGGCAAGGAGAGAAACTGATCTGGCTAGAGAGCAAGCGATTCAGAAAGAGCAAGCAGGAAGAGAGGCCAAGCGTAAAGAGAAACGCATTGAGGAAGAAGCTGCGCAACTAGCCAGAGAGCGGGCAAGGAGAGAAACTGATCTGGCTAGAGAGCAAGCGATTGCCGAAGATCAAGAAGCGAGAAGGCGAAAAGCCAAGAATCAGCCACCAGAGTAACTCAAATAGGTGTGGGCAATGGGCAAGCCCATACATCGTTTGCAGTTGTGTCTCATTCACAGGTGTGGACCGCTGGAATTATGCACGAAAAGCCATAATGTTGCCTACGGACAGCAAGGTTGAAGTTTATGAACGGGCCCATCTCTTGATAGCTTAACTCCATATTTGCTAGTATGCCTTTTAAACTTGGTGAGACAACCAGTAGCCTGATTGTGGAGTGAATTCCCAAATTGATGGAAGTATTCATCGTGATAACGGATGGCAACGACCAGTATTATCTCCTAAAGGTGGTGAGACGCGGATTCGATGTTTACTGCATCCCACCTCATTTGGGAGCACACTACTCTTTGCATGGAAGTGGCGAGTCTCACTTTCGGCCGGAGGGTAAGTCAGCGAGATTTGGAGATGGATCACCGGCGGTTTTGGTTATGGGAGAAGCAGGAACGCCTACCGCTAATGGTACCATACGTGCACCCCTCAGTGACTTGGGTCGCGCTTCTGGCATATGTAGTGCAGTTCTTCCCATTGATTCACTAAGCCAGGATTTTCAGACGTTCAATCGGACCGCAGTGGAATGTTTTGTGATTGATGCAGGACTGTTTCCGATGGGTACGAGAGGGGTTGAGGTTGGGGTTTGGGCAGTCCCCACCAGAAACAAGGCTAGCTTTGAATTCAATAATCCAAACGTTCCTACGGATCTCCTGTATAAGGCAGCCCACTGCGAGCCTCAGATTTGGGTCTACGCGCAACCCGTCTAGTATGGGCTACTAATTGCACATTTCATCGTGTTGTTGGGGGGGCACGGATATGCAAAGGCTCTCAACCCGGGTTTGGGGCCGGCACCTCTACAGGCCGGCTTCGTTTCTCAGGACGTTGGCCTTGCCCGTTCTCTCCCAGGGCAGGTCGAGGCCTTCCCTGCCGAAGTGCCCGTAGGTAGCAGTCTGCCAGTGCTCTCCCGGCAACGCACACGACGCCCAAGGATAGGTCTGTGCCTACGAGCTGACCTGAGAAGTCCAGGCAGGACTTGCTCGAACTCACTATCACTGCCCCGTCCCTATGCCCACATCGGGGACCCTGAAGTGAGGGTCGTCACGTATCTCAGACACTACTCTGGCGAACTCTTTTTCGCGATCAGCACTCGGCCATTCATCATACGTCTTGACGGCCCGGCTATGCTCCTCTGCGCTCCGGCAATACTCAAAGACCCATTCAGTGTCCATGACGGGGACTCCCTGTTTCTTCACGTAACCCGGGCCTCCGTCGAGCACCGGGCAACGATGTGAGCGCTCGTTCCGCCAAATGAGGAACCCACCAACGCTATCAAGTCCCAGTGTGCCTGGGCACCTTAGGCAACAAAGGAAGTCTTCAACCTGGGGAGAAATTTCAGGTGACTCGATGGCACAGATGAGAGGCCCCGGCAGGGGTCTGGTACCTACAGGAATGCTGCTTCAAGTTGCCAGGCGTTTTGCCGTATAATCATGGCGCCAATGAAGGGAACATGGGTCCTCGAGCGGACACAGAATGACCGCTTCCCTTACCGCCTGCAGATTATCAGAGAGGAGACGCCGTGGCTGGTACTCCATACACAAGACCGCTGGCCGACGGCGGGAAGGCATATCTTCTGCCTCCGGGAAGACGAGCCGCCGGAACCGGATGAGGTACTGGAAGAACTCGAACGGGTGGACATAGTCGCTTTCCATGAGCGCGGTCGCCGCATCTCGGTGGTGCTCGACCGCAAGACCTGCAAGCGATGCGATTTTCTCTTCCTGAAGAAGCCCTACAAGGGCAGGCCTGGCGACAGCTACGAGCAGATCTTCTGGCTGACACAGAGGTCCATAGAGCAGCACCGCCCCACCTTCAAGCTTCTATCGCGCCACAGAGGCCCTGAGATGGCCATCCGTATCCACAGCAACGAGAGATACCCGTGGCGCTTTCCCGGGGCAGTCACCGGCCGCGGCAGCCTGCCGGCGGGTGACTACGCTCTTATGGAAGGCGAAACGGTCCTGGCCCTGGTGGAGCGAAAGACCATGGACAACCTGCTTGCCGACTTCGGGATCATGCCTGTGCTTCACCAGAGGCTGGCTGAGTTGGCGGCGCATGACAGCCACGCCCTGGTGATCGAAGCCCCATACGCCGATTTCCTGAATCGCAAGAAGGTACATCACTATACACCCGGCTTCTGTGCCAAAGCTATCGCCGAGCTTTACGTCTTGCACCCGAATCTGCGGATCGTCTTCTGTGCCAACCGAAAGTTGGCCAATGAGTGGACGAAGCAGTTCTTCACCGCCGTCTGGAACCTACGAGACAGTTCGACGCGCCGAACCGGCGAGATGGCACACTATTGAGCCGAAATACCCCACAGTACGCTTAGATAGCGGTGTGCGGGGCCTGACTGAACCCGTAATCGTGAATCGGGAGACCACAGCCAGCCCCTCCGGGCACAAAACGATCGACTGTGTTATATACGTGATTACGTTCCCAGAGATGGACCTCACCCACTCACCGGAGCACAGGCGCCTTTCGTGCTAGCTAGGATGCTCTTCTAGTCACGGATTGAAGTTGGCCTCATTTATGGTGCTTCGCGCCTGGCCGATATTCGCCCTCAGGAGTGGACGCGGAGACATCCTCTCTGGACTCCTTCACCGGTTCAGCCGTGTCCCTGGTATCACGAGCCTCTCTCCCAGATGTCGGTCCCGGGTGCGATGCAACAGCATCCGTACCCTGAAGTCTGGATCCTGCTGCTCGAGCTGTGCCGACGTAAATGCCCCTAGGCAGTGTTTCATCGGTAGTTTAGCTCCGTACGTTCTTACTACTATGACAATATGACAATAGAAGCAAGAAGAGAGTATAATGGGAGCGCCGGGGAGCAAAGGCAGGACCTTTAAGCCGTCCATTACTTCTGAAGGCCAAACTGCCCATCTCGCGGCCACAAAATATATCATACAAAGGAGCCAGCCCTATGGTCAAAGAATCGGTAAGACTGAAGAAGCTCATCAAGGCCATCTGGATCTTCAGCTGGTTCAACTCATGCGGCTTTGCTGAACTGCTTCCGGTCGTTGGTTCAAGATGGGATATGGAAAGGTTCGGCATGATAGTTGTCGGCAGTCCCAGGCATGCCGATGTGCTGTTCATCGCAGGCTATCAAACCCTGAAATCGGTAAAAAGGGCAAGGCAGATATACGAGCAGATGGCCGCGCCGCGGGTGGTGATTGCGCTAGGAGCATGTACCATGACCGGCGGCATGTATTGGGACTCATATAATACCATCAAAAAGCTTAGCGACTACATCCCGGTCAATATGTACATTCCAGGCTGCCCGCCAAGACCTGAGGCAGTATTCGAGGCCTGTGCGAAGATATTCCAGCATGTGGAGGAGATGGACTGAGATGGCGGCAGGAGCAGGAAGCGAAATCCTTAGCAACATAACCGCCAAGTTCAACATACAGGGTGAGGTACGGCGCGAGGGCAGGATATGGCTGGATGCACCGAGAGAGGGCTTCGTTGGTTTCTGCCGGTGGCTAAAGGAACAGGGATTCCAACACCTGTCGGCTATATCAGCAGTAGACTGGCCCAATGAGGGCGTGCTTGAGCTTGCCTATCATCTGTGGTCGTACTCGGCAAGGATCCTTGTTACTGCCAAGGTAAAGATCGATAGACAGAACGCAGTCTTTGATTCCGTAACCGAAGTATGGGATGGGAGCGCCCAGGCTCACGAGAGGGAGATACATGAGCTCTTCGGGATCACATTTGAAGGTAACAGCAATCTGACTCCCCTATTCCTGGAGGGTTGGGAAGGACCGCCCCCATTCAGAAAGGACTTTAACTGGAGAGAATACGTCGGCGAGGAGTACTATGACAGGCAGAATGAACGCGAGCTTGCCTACTATGATTAGTCAGTCAAGGGCCGCATCCGAAGCTACGGATTATGACCTCTGTTTTGGGCCGGCGCACCCGGGTTCCGGGAACTTCAGCGTCAAGTTGAAGGTTGAGGGAGAAATCGTCACTTCGGCCCGGTCTGATCCAGGCTACCTGCACCGCGGCTTCGAAAAGCTTATGGAATACAGGCTGCCAATCCAGAACGCTGTCCTGTCAGACAGGATTTGCGTGCTGGAGGCACTAAACTGGAACTTGGTGCATGCCGAAGCAGTTGAAGAGTTAATGGGGGTCGCGCCGCCCGATCGAGCCAAATATATCAGAGTGATAATGGCTGAGTTGTCTAGAATCCAGTCTCATATCATCTGGTATGGTGCTTTCTGCCTGGGGATTGGCTTCGATACCGGGTTTAAACTGGCTTTCGGATACAGGGACTACATACTGGATCTGTTCGAGATGATAACCGGAGGCAGAGTATACCCGGCTGGATATATATGTCCGGGAGGCGTAAGGAGAGACTTCCCACAAGAAGCTGCCGAAAGAATAATGGTTGTTCTTGGTCGGATAGAAAAGATGGTGATGCTTGAGGAGATGGAGAATCCAGGTCTGCTGGCCCGAGCGAAAGGTGTAGGCAGACTGAAACTGGAAGATGCCTGTAGATTGGGTGCCACCGGCCCGGTATTGAGGGCTTCAGGGTTGAAGACAGACGTCAGGAAGGATGAACCTTACGAGGTGTATGATAGGCTTGATTTTGAAGTCCCTGTGCGAGAAGAAGGTGATGCCTATGCGAGATACCTGGTCGGAATAGACGAAATGAAGCAATCAGCAGCAATAATACGGCAGGCTTTACAGCAATTGCCAGGAGGCGACACACTGGCATCGGAGTTAAAGAGGATAAAGCTGACAACGAAGCTTCCCAAGGGAGATGTCTATGTCCGCAACGAGGTAGCCAGAGGGGAAGCCGGCATATACATGGTGGGCGATGGCAGCGAGAAGCCCTACAGAGTCAAGATCAGAGGTCCGAGCTTTCTTCACATGATACCGATTCTTGAGCATTTGCTGGTCGGGGCTCAGGTAGCGGACGTACCGGCTATCTATTGGAGTTTGAACATATGCCCCGCAGATTTGGACAGGTGACAGAAATGAAATCTAATGTGCTATTCGAGATAGCGAAGAACCTCTTCTCAAAGCCCATGACTGTTCGGTTTCCTCATCAGAGCATTCCGATTGCCGACGGATATCGTGGTGAGCAGGTACTTGATGTCGATACGTGTAACGGCTGTGGGCTTTGCTCCAGGATATGTCCCAATCGGGCAATAGAGCTGGTATCAGCACCTGCTGAACACAAGGACAAATATCCCAAGGAATACCCCCAGATTGACCTCGGCAAGTGCTGCTTTTGCGGCCTGTGTCAGGACGTATGCCCCACGGGAAGCATCGTGTTGACGAAAGGAGTCTTCCTATCCACCTTTGATCCCAATTCAGTGATTAAGACCCCCTTCCCGGGAAACGGTCAGAAAGCATGAATAGGGCTCGATGCCACAAAGGGAGGTAGCTATGCTGTCTCTTTCTGAACATGACTGCCAAGATTGTGACGTATTGGTGGGCCGGGGCGCGGTGCCGGGGTGGCTCTCAGCCCGGGTTTGGGGCCAGCGCCTCTACAGGCCGGCTTCTTTTCTCAGGATGTCGGCCTTGTCCGTTCTCTCCCAGGGCAGGTCGAGGTCTTCCCTGCCGAAGTGCCCGTAGGTAGCCGTCTGGCGGTAGATCGGCCGGCGCAGGTCTAAAGCCCTTATTATGGCCTCGGGACGAAAGTCGAAATGCTTGCTCACGAGGTCGATTATGACTTCGTCGGAGACTTTTCCCGTGCTGAATGTCTCAATGGACAGAGACAGGGGGCAAGCCTTTCCAATAGTATAGGCAACCTGAAGCTCGACATAATCGGCAAGTCCGGCAGCTACTATGTTCTTGGCCACGTATCTGGCCATGTAGGCGGCGGAGCGGTCTACCTTGGTCGGGTCCTTGCCCGAGAAGCAGCCGCCTCCATGCGGGCAGGAACTGCCATAGGTATCAGCGATTATCTTGCGGCCGGTGAAACCGGTATCGCTCACCGGCCCGCCGATGACGAACTGGCCGGCGCTGTTTATGTAATACGCGCTGCGGTCGTCCAGCAGCTCTGCAGGAATGACCCTCTTGATAACCTCTTCTATAAGGTCGTGCTCGATAACCCCGCGCGCCACACCGGGATCGTGCTGGGCACCGAGGACCACGCAGACCACCCTCCGGGGTATACCCCGGCTATATTCTATGGTCACCTGGGCCTTGCCGTCCGGCCTGAGATAGGGCACCAGGCCCTCCTTCCTCAGCTGGGCCAGGCTCCTGCATAGCTTGTGCGCCAGCGTGATCGGCAGGGGCATGAGTTCAGGAGTCTCTCTGCAGGCAAAGCCCACCATCATGCCCTGGTCACCAGCACCGGTGACATCCAGCACCTGGTCAGTTGCCTGTCCGGTCCTTATCTCCAGAGACTGGCCAACTCCATCGGCAATGTCACGCGACTGCTCCTTCACCGAGACGATGACGCCGCAGGTGCGATAGTCAAAACCGTAATCAGGCCTGGTGTAGCCCGCCTCCTTTATCACCCGGCGGACGATTTCAGGAAGCTCCACATAGCAGTCACAGGTTATCTCACCGAGTACTATCACCATGCCCATCGCCACCGCAACCTCGCAGGCGACCCTGGCGTAGGGGTCGCGTCCCAGCATGGCGTCAAGGATAGCGTCGGAGATCTGGTCGCACAGCTTATCGGGGTGCCCTTCGGTGACACACTCGGCTGTGGCCAGGTAGGAATCGGACTGATTAAAGCTATTGGCCATCTCTCAACCCCTTTCGGTATAGGATTTTAAGCTATAGGCCCTAGATGTAGACCAACTCGAGACTCCGCATTCAAAACTGTTTTGGTCATTTAACCTTTGGCCATTGCGTATTCTTTGGTATCTGGGATTTCGTGCTTAGGGTTTTGGCCTTCATGCCTATGTGCCTTCTTCCCAGCCCGCCAGGTATTCCTTCTGCTCGTCGGTCAGGGAATCGATGGCGATGTTCATGGAGGCCAGCTTCAGCTTGCCCACCGCCTGGTCGATCTCGTCCGGCACAGGATAGACCAGGGGCTCAAGCTCGTCCTTCATCTTGGTCAGATGCTCCAGACACAGGGCCTGGTTGGCAAAGCTCATGTCCATAACGCTGGCCGGGTGCCCCTCAGCAGCAGCCAGGTTGATCAGCCTGCCCTCGCCCAACAGGTACAGCCGCCGCCCATCACCTAATAGGTATTCATCGACGCCAGGCCGTACCCGTTCCTTGGACTTAGCCAAACCCTCAAGGGCGGGTATGTTTATCTCCACATTGAAGTGCCCGCTGTTAGCCAGAATAGCCCCGTCCCTCATTTCCAGTATATGTGCCTTGTCGATCACGTTGATATCGCCGGTGATGGTGATGAAGACCTCCCCTAGCTCACAGGCCTTGGACAAAGGCATGACCTGATAGCCATCCATGGCAGCTTCCAGGGCCCGGATGGGCTGGACCTCGGTGATGATCACATGTGCCCCGAGCCCCTGAGCCCGCCTCGCTATCCCCTTACCACACCAGCCGTAGCCACAGATGACCACCTTGCGCCCTGCCCACAGTATGTTGGTCGCCCTCGTAATGCCATCGATGGTGCTCTGTCCCGTTCCATACCTATTATCAAAGAAGCGCTTGGTTTGGGCATCGTTGACGGCGATTATCGGGTACCGCAACCTGCCGGCCTCGGCCATATTCCGCAGCCTCATCACTCCCGTGGTCGTCTCCTCAGTGCCACCGATGACGTCGGCAGCCAGCTCTGTATATTCCTTATGAAGCGTGGAAACAAGGTCGGCGCCATCATCCATGGTGAGTTGAGGCCCGTGCTCCAGTGCCGTGACGATATGGCGGTAGTAGGTCTCGTTATCTTCTCCCCTGATAGCATTCACAGGGACACCATATTCGACCAAGGCAGCAGCCACATCATCCTGGGTGGACAGGGGATTGGAGGCGCACAGCACTATTTCAGCACCGCCTTCCTTCAGGACCAGGGCCAGATTGGCCGTTTCGGTGGTGATGTGCAGGCAGGCAGAGATACGCACTCCGGCCAGCGGTTTTCCCCTGCCAAACCTCTCCTTTATCAGTTTGAGGACCGGCATCTCGTTGCCGGCCCAGGCAATGCGCAACTTGCCTTGCTGGGCCAGAGAAGGATCTTTGATATCATAGTTGTTCATCTTTTCACCGCCCTGATAATCACGTCAGACAGCTGCTCGGCAACCCAGTCAGGGATATCCACAGTACCCATGAGGAGCGGTTTCTGGTGACAATCGCTGCCACCGGTCATGAGCATATCGTGCTTTCTGGCAAACTCAACATAGTGCGCGGTGGTCTTCCCGTCATGTCTGGAGTGCCAGCACTCGACACCATCGATGTATTGTACCATATATTTTTCTATGACCTTCGTCTGTTCCTCGAGGTCGTGCGTTATTCTGACCAGGGATGTCCCGTTGGGGTCGTTGGGGTGAGCATGCACCAGCACGCCGCCGGCATTCCTGATCAGCCCTGATGCTTCGGCAAGAGACAGCGGGTACTTGGGAACATCGCACCGGACCAGATACCTATCAAAAGCCTCCTGCTTATCCCCGACAATCCCTCTTTCCACCAGGTAGTTCGCGATATGGGGTCGGCCGAACACTCCATCCACGCTGTCCTCTATCCTCCTCAGGTCTTCCTCCGTCAACGGCGCAATACCCTCCTTGTCGAACTCAGTATTCAGGTTGTTGAGGATCTGCCGCGCCCTCCTTGCCCGATGCTCCTTCATCAGCCGTAGCTTCCCTTTCAGTTCGGGACTGCCGGTGTAGTACCCGTATCCCAGGAAGTCCAGCGAGATGTCTTCGTTGCTCTCAGGATAATGGAAGGTCACGTTCAACTCAACGCCCGTGATGTAAGACATGCCGTACTCTCTCGCCAGCACGATGGCCCTTTCCTGACAGTCTATGGAATCGTGGTCCGTGATAGAGATCAGATCGATGTTCCTCCTGCCGGCTTCGCGGAAGACCTCATCGATGGTGAGATTGCCGTCCGAGCCCGTCTTGGTATGGATGTGCAAATCGATCTTCATATGTATCCTTCGCTCTCCCCCACCCCCTTGCGATCCGTAGGACCGTCCGCACGCCGGGTTGACTTCCCCAGTTATCTCCTTTCCACGCCGACGATATACCAGTCTTCCGGTGAGTCATGCCCAGTATCGACTACAAGATGCACGATATCCAGGCCCGGATACATCCGTTTCAGGTCATCCAAGTCGACTTCTTCGAACTTCTTCTTATTGTTGAGGTAGGCCTGCTCGGTGAGGGCATTCGATTCATACGCCTCCTCTGTACGCCTGAGTATCCTGGCGATCGCCACTTCCTGGGGGCAACACGTCTGAAGGATGACGAACGTCTTCTCATGCCTGGCCGCTATCGCGGCGGCCCGCCTTCTCAACGACTGGGTGACGAAGGTGGCATCGAGTATTACGCTATCGTTCTTCTCCAATGCCCGATCCGCCCGCCGAAAGGTCTCGTCGTAGACCATCGTCCGTCTGCCCATATCGGAGGCCACCTTCTCATCGAATATGTTCTCTCCCTTCAGGACCTCCAGCCTGATGAGGTCGGAACGCAGGATGGGGTAGCCCTTGATCCTGGAGATCTCCTCGCTGGTCTCGGTCTTCCAGGTGCCGGGCAGGCCGCAGGTGATAAGCAGGACCCCGGCCCGCAGACCCCTTTCTATGAATTCCCTGAACGGCTCCCTCAACGCGCACTTCCTTGGAAGCTTAACACGGCATTAGATTATAGCTGCTGGCACCAGTCTTGTCACTACGAACGGAGCCACAGGCAACGGCGGGCCCTATCATTGACGCCGCCTTGCCCGGTCCATGCCATCGACCATAGAGGCGTCACCCAGTTTGACGCTTTCGTTGGGCCGATGCTAAACTCTTCTGGGGCAGCGTAGCTCAGTCGGTAGAGCAGAGGACTCATAAGCCTTTGGTCGCTGGTTCGAATCCAGCCGCTGCCACTTGTTCCTAGAGCTTCCCTTCAGCTTCCCGCTCCATCTTTTCCAGCCGAGTATAGTAGTCGGCAAACTCATTGAGATGGGCGAGGGCTATCTTCCCAGTCATCATAGGGTCGTCATCGGTAACGTTGGTGTGCGGGTCCACTGCGCCGTGCTCAAGCTCCACATCAAGGCCCATGCGGTACTGCTCAACATCAAACTTGCTCCAATCGATGCCCAGGGCCTCTCCGATTTGCCTGGCTTCGGCAGCCGTGAAGTGTTTCTTACCGGTCATATTTTCCCTCCTGTCAAGCTCGCTTTCTTCGGGACGTATTATAGTCGATTTACCGGGATCCGAGCACCTTTGCGCGGGTTCGCCGCCGCATTCTGTGGCAGAGACAGGGTGGGCCGCCCTGTGTCGGCTACTTGCCGGCCAAGTTGGCCTGCACTTCTGCAATCAAGTCCTGGACGGCAATGTGCAATACTGTCTGGCCATCCTTCAACGTGTCCACCAGGACGCCGTAGTCCTGGGAGAAGTAGACCGTCTTCCCGTCCGTGAGCACCACCAGTGATGATAGCGCCCTGGACTGACCCCGTATGAAGTTGAAGCTCGACCGTATCCGCTGTAGAGGCAAAGAACTGTCCAGCAGTTTCACGAGGATCTTAACCTCGAAGATATCTTCCACAGAATAGAGCCGGCGTGAGCCTCTGCCACATGCCGGTCTGATACTCGGGCTCACCAGGCCTGTTCTATCCCAGTACGCCAGGCGCCCCTCGCTCACCCCCACCACGCGCGCCACCTCTGAAATGCGGAAGGATACAGGTCTTCTACTACGTGGCATTGCGAGTCCCGCCCGGCAGAATTTGAGTCACACCATTATACCACCTGTTACTCGAGGACTGGTCACCGGTCGACTTCTAAAATTCCGCTGCCGGGAAAGAGCGGTGCTTATTTCGCCTATCAGAGCCCGTGCTGCGCAACAACGCAATATCCCGCTACGCGGCCCGAGAAGAATAGTGCCGGCGATTGCCGCAACAGGCCTCCGGGCTAGCGCGAAAGCAGATGGCCCGGCACTACGGAGCAGGCAGGCGACCGTCTATTGCGCGGCTGATCAGACGAGTGCCCGGCCCAGGTAGAGCGGCCACACTATTATGGCAAGCAGGATTTCCCACCAGACCAGCTCGGCGTAGCCAACGGTAAACAGCCAGCCTATGAACCAGACCGGCACTGCAGAGAACGGGGTGCCCCGGTGGTACCAGCGTCTTCTTTCGTCTGCCATGTTGTCCTCCTTACGTAGAACAATCTATCCGGACTTCATCCTTCCCGCAGTATGTTGATGATAACTCTATTCAACGACAAAATCCAGTCAGGACCAGCCTGCCGGTTCAAGCGAGAGTGACAGTATCTTTGTATCGGGGCACCTTTGTAGTCCATCCGGTCTTCTCGCTCAGGAAACCGGCGAAGCTAACGGCCGCCTTCTCCTCCCCGTGGGTGACAAACACGCAGCGAGGCGGGACGCGGATGTCAGATAGCCAGGCCAGCAGGCCATCACGGTCGGTGTGGGCCGAGAACCCCTCGATCTTCTCAATGTGTGCCTTCACCGGATGTACCCGCCCCAGTAGACGGACTTCCTCGGCACCATCCAGCAAAGTCCTGCCCGGCGTTCCCTCTGCCTGATAGCCAACGAACAGTACCGTGCTTTCCGGCCTTGCGATGTTGTTGACGATATGGTGCTTTATGCGGCCACCGGTAACCATGCCGCTGCCGGCTATGACAATACAGCTTCCCTTTATGTTGTTGATTGCCTTGGACTCCTCCACACTCTGTGTCATCCTCAGGTTTTCAAAGCTGAAGCAGGAGTTGCCCTGGCGCAGACGCTGCATCATCTCCTTGTCGAAGAGGTCGGCGTGGCGCTTAAACACGTCGGTAATCCTTATTGCCATGGGACTATCCAGGAACACAATCAGGGGCGGGATCTGCTTGCGCAGAAGCAGTTCGTTGAGGTGATACAGCAGCTCCTGGGAGCGCTCCAGCGCAAAGCTGGGGATAACGATGTTGCCTCCACCGGCCACCGTCCTGCTGATGCAGTCCCGAAGCTGCTTCTGGATATCGATGCTCTTGTGTTCTTCGTGAGTACGGTCGCCATAGGTCGACTCTATGACCACATATTCGGCCCTGTCAAGAACGGCCGGGTCATTTATGATGGGGCGGTCGGGCTCTCCGATGTCACCGGAGAAGACCAGTCTGTGGCTGTCGCCGTCCTTGCGGACGTTTATGTCTATCACGGCCGCCCCCAGCACATGCCCCGCCTCAGAATGACAGCCTTCCACATTGTCGCCGACCCTGACACAGTCCAGATACTCCACCGGCGAGAAATGCGGCTCGACTGCCTCGGCGTCCTCTATGGTGTACAAGGGCACTTCCGGATGAGGGCCACGGCGTCCCTCCCTTCTATGCCGCTTTGCCTTAAATGCGGCATCCTCTTCCTGCAGCTTTGCCGCATCGAGGAGGATAATCTGGGTTATATCGGCCGTCGCCTGAGTGCAGTATATCTTGCCCCTGTAGCCGTCACGCACCAGCTTGGGCAGAAGCCCGCAATGGTCGAGATGGGCATGGGTCAGAAAGACGGCGTCGATGGACTGCGGGTCAAACGGAAACGGCTGCCAGTTTCTATCCTGGTACTGGCGCTCCTGGTACATCCCGCAGTCGACGAGCACACGGGTATGCTGAGTCTCCAGGAGATAGCACGAACCTGTGATGTTGCGCGCTGCGCCCAGAAACGTCAGCCTAGCCAGCACTGGTGGGTTGACTCCTTGGCAGTATGCCTAGCTCGGAAGACCAATACGACATATCTCGCCTGCCATAGCTTACAGGCTCATCATAAGCTGTGCAAGTCCCGCCCTGCCGTCTGCCTCCGAGCATCCCCAACGTTCCTTTTTCTGATGAGAAGAACATGCACTGTAACTCCGATGGCAGCGCAGAGCAGTATGATCCTGACAACCGTGTTTTGTACTGCAAGAGCTATGCTCAGTCCGATAGTCGTCCAGAGCAGAAGGATGGTGAAGACCTTTGTCCTCGCCGGTATTCCCCTGCCTTCGATGTAGTTCCTGACGTAGGCTCCAAATATCCTGTTGTTGACCAGCCATCGATAGAACCTCTCGGAGCTCCGCATGTAACAGGCAGCGGCCAGCAGCAGAAAGGGGGTAGTGGGCAGGATGGGGACAAAAGCACCGATGATGCCCAGTCCCGTGCACATGGTGCCCGCCCCGATTAGAAGCCCTCTTCTTGCCGTCATCCTCATCCAACTAGCTATACAGCCCCTCTTGCTTTCGTGATACCCTGAAGCATCCATTCTGAATACGACGTGTGTGGCAAGGCTGTTGCCATTGTGCCTCACCACCACGGTTCCGGAGCACTCCTCACCGCCGCGACTGCTCTCTCCCCTGATGGCCTGGATGAAAGCGGGACGGAGGATGGAGTACTTCAACAAGTCGGTCCTAGTCTGGGTACTTCTCTGCGGCCTCTCTGGCCCTGGCTATGATCTGCTCGTCGGATACCTGGTACGATTTTATGGCAAAGGAACCAGCTACCTTGCCCCTGCTCTTTTCGACCTTGGCCGTGATGTTCGCCACGGCTTTGTTTGCGTCGTCGCCTCCCATGGTGAAAAAGGGGATGACGCTCCGGCCCTCGAAGTCCGTCCGATATATGAATGCGTTGATGGCCGGCACCGGCCTTGACGCCCAGACCGGGGACCCGACGAATATCCTTTCATATTGCCTCACGTCCACATCAATCGGGTTTATCTTACTCCCTCTGTTCATTATAGCTGCGACGCCACCAAGCAAATAGACAAGGGGCCCTGGTTTTCTGGGCTTTGCTTCCCTCACCTCCACCAACGTGGCGCTCAGGGCTTCCGCAATTGCCCGGGCCGCCAGCTTTGTCTTGTCCGTCAGAGAATAGTAGAGCACCAATGATTTCATGGCCCCTCCGAGATATTTTTTCCCTGGATTATACTCCAGCACCCTGACGCACGGAAACCCCGGGACGCAATGCGACCCCGTGGCCGCCTGCTGCCCAAATGGAGTTGGGGAGGACTGAGCCTACAAGTTGAGGTTAGACGGAGCTGAAGCTACCGTGCTCACTCGGAAACATAGAACCGCCAAGCGCAGGCCCATTCCTGCGGATGTTCGTCGGGAGGGCAGGCGATGCACTCGGTCCTGATCCTGGGGTCTATGGTGCTGGCAAAGGTCTGGTACTCCACCACACCGGCCGACTTGCAGGGGTAGTCGGGTAGGCCCCTGCGCTTTCTCGCGTCCTGGACCCGGCATTTGATCATACGGAAGATGAGTTCTTCGCCGGTCCTTTCGCTGGACTGCTCATTGATGCGCGCGTAAAGCCGAAAGCCGAGGGCCTGCTCCAGGCCATCCAGCCCGGCCTCCCGGGGAAGGTTGAGAAAGGACTTTATCATGGCTGCCTCCACGGGCGAGTACCTCGTCCAGCAGGTATCGTTACACCTCTTGCTGGTATACAAGTCGTGGCTGTTCTCCACAGCCTGGAACCACAGCCCGTCGTTGGCCAGCCAGTTGACAGACATAGCATTTATGAGGCCGATCAGTTTCTCCCTTTCCAGCCTGACCAGCCACAGCGGCAGGCCGCTTTCGGCCTCAAAGCCAAGCGTCCTGGCCAGGCGGCCTGTGGCCACCGGGAAAATCGAGGCCGATACCTGTTGCTCGATCCTGATGGCTTCGTCCAGGCCCAGCTGGTGCACGATCTCGTTGAACCATATGCCGTAGTGGAGTATCGTCCTCCGCAGCACCTCAACGGCATAGTGTGCCAATTCGATATTGTCCAGCTCTTCCAGTGTCCTTGCGGTCATATCCATTACCCCCGCTGGAATATGACATATCGGCCGTATCGGGTCAAGGCACCCTCCGGAAGGACCGGCAGACCCGCAAGTCATATGCCCCCGCCCTCGTGCTACTTCCTGTCACAACCCGGCACCTCGCAGAGGCGAAGCCCCTTCCCTAGTCCGGCCGGCGAGGCCTCAGGTGCCCTGCCCGGGGCCGATGGGCTGGCAGTGGGGACAGAAGTAGCTGCCGCGGTTCTGTATGGCAACGCGTTCGATTGTGCTGCCACAGACGGGGCAGGGCTGGCCGCCCCTGTGGGCCACCCTGAAGTCGCAATGGGCGGTGCCCAGCTCGCCCCGTGGCCGGACATAGGTGTCGACGCTGGCGCCCTTGCAGCCGATGGCTGCCTCCAGGACCCTGCGTATACAGTTATGTAAAGTCCGCACCTCTTCGGCCGACAGCTCATTAGCCCTTCTCAAAGGGTGGATTCCGGCGGCGAACAGGGCCTCGTCGGCGTACATGTTGCCGATCCCCGCCACGACGCGCTGGTCGAGGAGCGCCGCCTTGATGGGGATGCGGTGCCGGCTTAGCCTCTGCCTTAGAATGTCCGCAGTCAGGCTCCCGCCCAGGGGCTCGGGGCCCAGCTTACCTACCGCGGTGCCGGCGTCATCCACAAGCCAGATTAGACCCAGCCGGCGCCGGTCGCTCAAGGCCAGGCACTTCCCGTTGGAGAACTGAAACACCGCCCGAACATAGCGGTCGGCCTCCCGGGGGTTCAACAGCAGGGAGCCGGTCATCCTGAGGTGCACAATCAGCGACCTGCCGCTCGACAGGTGAAAGATAAGGTACTTGCCGCGCCGCGCCAGGCCCTCCACCCTCTGCCCCACCAGCCCGCAACGCAACTCTTCAGGGGAGCCACCCCACACCAGCCTGGCATCAAGAATAGCGACGTCTGTGAAGCTCTGCCCCACGATCCAGGGCGCAAGCTCGTTCTTGATCGTCTCTACCTCGGGCAGTTCGGGCATCTGGAGTCAGTGTAGCAATGCAGGGCCGCGAAACTCAATCTGTGATTCGATGTTGGGCGCAGGATGCAGCCCGCGGGCCATCCTTCTCATCCCTTCGTGGCAACTATTATCATCCTCCTCGACTCGCCGATGAACGGCCTCGAGTCGAAGTCGGTATACATTTCCTTTATGGCAAGTCCCACGCCTTTCAGCAGATCCCTCATCTCCGTAGGATTGTAGAGCCTGACAAAGAAGGGCTTGTCCTTCCGCTGGCCGTCCCTGATGACGATCCTTCTATCGCAAAGCAGCCCCCTGGCGGCGTCGAATGTGTTGCGGTCTATCATCAGGTCACCGCCCTTTTCGGTCACATGATAGGGCATGAAGGTTTTCAGGAAGGCATCTCTGTTGAACGTGTCGAAACAGAACATTCCGCCCGGCCTCAGGGCCCTGGCTACGTTCTCAAGGACCGTGCGGTTCTCTTCATCCCCGAAATATCCAAAGGAGGTGAACAGAAGAAGCGCCCTGTCGAATTCCTCCCGGAAGGAAATCTCCCGCATGTCCCTATGGGTGTAAGAGACCTTTACTCCCTTGTCCCTGGCATTCTTCTTCGCCATCTCCAGAAAGCCTGGCGTGATATCAACGCCAACAACGCTGTGTCCGAGCTGGGCCAGCCGGTTGGCATGCCGGCCATATCCGCAGGCCAGATCCAAGACTCGCATCGGTCTATTGAGCTCCAGTTCCCTGACAAGAAACTCAACTTCCTTGGCGGTCCGCTCCTCGGTCAGACCATCGCCGTAGAAGTAAAGATAGTCCTCGGGCTCGAACACGGCCTCGAAGTCGAACACCCCCTTATCAGACCGTTCCTGTGTCATCTCACAGTCCACCATACAGCGAGAACCCGGCATAGCAGTAATCGCGGTGGCGCGCCAAGGAGGCAGCCCGCGACGGACGCCCGGCCAATACACAGTCGCTCGCGATCTCTACCTTGCGCTCCAGAAGTCCTCCCGGGAGATCAGCGGTCGGCTTGTCTCGTCAAGAGTTCCCTCTGACATTGTACCATCCCTGACCAGTTCATGGCCGGCCCTTTGCACTGCATCCAGGACAGCCTTACCGTCCGGAGTCAGTTCGCCCTCGCGTCTCATCCGGCTGGCGTGAGGCCTCAACACCGCGCCGGCGAATTTGACGCCCGCATCGGCAGCTAGCTCTTCGGCGATACGTGCCACAGTTGCCAGATTCTCCTTCTCCCACCAGCCGCCGGTAGAGACGAGCCCGATTGTTCGAATCCGGACATCCTTGCGAAACATTGCCCGTGTTCGTCCCTCGCGGAACTCGAGCACAGGATCAAGCAAGGGGCACAGCCTGTTGATGAGGTTCTGCATGTCACCCGGCAGGGGAATGTAGACGGGCGTGGCCAGGACAAGGATCTCGGCCTCCCTCAGTCTGGGATAGAGCCGCTGCATATTGTCCTTGATGCAGCACTCCCCGGGCGCCTCAGTCCAGCAGTACATACGTCCGCAAGCGCAAGGCTTGACCTTCAGGCGACTGGCATAGAAGAGCTCGGCATCACATCCAGCATCCCCCATCCCCTCCAGGAAAGGACCAAGGACCATAGCCGTGCATCCCCTTTCCATTCGAGGACTACCGTTTATGGCTACTGCTTTGCTCATTGTCTCCTCCTTTCTGTCCATTTACAGATGAGCGTCGCTCCCGCGGCCCAAGAAAGGCTGCGCTTGCTTACTCCCGCCAGGCACGACCTCGGAACCAACCAACCACCGATGTTCACCTGAGTCCACCGGCACGTTGCCCGCCGGAGAACAGACGGTTGGCAACGCCCCTGCACAGCCATCTGCCGGGAGGGACATAGATGCAGTCGATGGCTACAAAGTCAGTGTCATCCCACCTGTGAGATGGGACGCATACCCGGGCCAGGTCTCCCGCGTTCTCCTCAGTAACATCCTTGATATCAACCCTGCCCATTCGTAGTTTCCTCCTTCGTTACTGGTTGCCCTCCCGACTTGCGATGCTTCCACAGAGAAGGTCGCGCGGGCCGACCAGTCACGTATCAGCTCTCAGTTGCCGCGTGTCCTCTTCATTTCTTCCAGGGTTGCCTTCGCCTCTGCAGTTCCCATTGACTTCCACAGGCCGCTGAGCTTCGAGCAGGGGAAGTCAGCACAATGGCCACAGTTCTCGACACCTTTCGCTAATGCGCAGCGCCGTACGTCACAGGTCTCACAGAACTTGAATGTTCCTTCGCCTGTAGCGAGACACCCCTCACAGTGAATATCCCCAGGGCTGATGGCCCACTCTTCAGTTGACCAGGACCTAGCCACCTCCTTTTTCAGTTCCAGGTCATTCTTCTGTGTCGCCACGTATGCACGGCACTCACTACACACGATCCCGCAGAAACCGACGATTCTCTTCTCCATGTATCACCTCCTTGTTTGTTCGTTCCAGACCTCGGGCAACGCCTCTCCAATCGAGGCGGCAGGTATGATCCGACTCAGATAGCTCACGCCCCAAGAGCCACGTTTGGTCGGCCCGATCAGGCCATCTCGCCCCAGTTTCGGCCCATCTTAACGTCTATCTTCAAAGGTACGCGCAGCGGGACAGCCCCGGGCATAAGCTCGTTAACCAGGGACTTCATCTCCTCCACCTCTGTCTCGGGCACCTCGAAGAGCAGGTCATCGTGTACCTGAAGCAGCATCTTGCTCTTGAGTCTCCCCGTCTGCATTTCCCGATGTAGATTTATCATGGCAACCTTGATTATGTCGGCGGAGGTGCCCTGAACAGGCGCATTTATGGCCATGCGCTCGGCGGCCTCCCTAACCATCCGGTTGGAGGAGTCGATCTCAGGCAGTAACCGTCTCCTGCCCAGCACCGTCTGCACGTAGCCCAGCTTCCTGGCCTGCTCCTTCGTGGCCTCAAGGTACTTCTTCACGCCCGGATACCTCTCAAAATAGAGGGCGATGAACTGAGAGGCCTCCTCCCGGCTGAGGCTGGTGGCCTGCTCCAGTCCATAATCGCTCATGCCGTAGATAACTCCGAAGTTGACCGTCTTGGCATTCCGGCGCATCTCAAGAGTGACCTCTTCGGCGGGAACCCCAAAGAGCTGGGAAGCGGTCATGGTATGTATATCCTCATCCTGAGCGAAGGCGGCAATAAGGCCGGGGTCCTCGGAGAGATGGGCCAGGACCCGGAGGTCGATCTGGGAGTAATCGGCGCCGAGAAGATATGCCCCCGGAGGAGCTATGATAGCCTTCCTGATCTTGTTGCCCATCTCGCCTCTTACGGGTATATTCTGGAGGTTGGGCTCACTGGAGGAGAGCCGGCCTGTAGCCGTGCCGGTCTGATTGAAGCTAGTATGCACCCTGCCTGTCTTACGATTGATAAGCGCGGGCAGGACATCAAGATAGGTCCACTTGAGTTTGCTGAGTTGACGGTACTTCAATATGAGTTCGATTACGGGATGAGTGTCCCTCAATGACTCTATGACCGAGGCCTCAGTGGAGTAGCCGGTCTTGGTTCTCCGGGACTGCGGCAGCTTGAGTTCTCCAAAAAGCACGTTGCCCAGCTGTTGCGGTGAGTTGATGTTGAAATGATGTCCGACGCTGTCGTAGATCTCCTTCTCCAACCACACGAGTTGCTGGCCCAGTTCCAGGGACATCTCGCGGAGCAGACCGATATGCAGGAGAATGCCGTTTCCCTCCATAGCCACCAGGACCGGGACCAGGGCCATCTCCACCTCGGTGAAAAGCTGCCACAGCCCCTGCTTTTGTAGCTCGGATTCCAGGCTATCCTTTAGACTCCGCACCACATCCACCCTCGAGCAGGCGTAGGCTGCAATCTGGGCGTCATCCACCGAGGACGGAGAGCCCTGTTTCTTTCCTGCGCGGCCCATTTCAGCAACGGCCGGCATTTCAATCCCCAGCCTGTTGAAGGCCAGCGCCTCAAGACCCAGGCTCTTCTCGCCCAGGAGGTACGCAGCCAGCATGGGGTCGAAGCTCAGGCTTGCAAGCTTCACCCCGCAGCTACCCAGCACAGACATAAGCTGTTTGCCGTTGTAGGCCGTCTTATCTGTAGTCGTGTTTTCCAAGGCCGGCTTGAGCCCGGCTATAACCTGCTCCAAAGGTAGCTGCAGGGGCCGGTCAAGGCCGGGCTGCCCCACAGGTATGTAGAATGCCCTTCCCGGCGCTGCCGATATGGCGATGCCGGTTGGGACACCCGCCGCACCGGACGTGGCAGTCCTCTCCCCCGCGGTCTCCATCTCGATAGTCAGGTCCTGTGCCCTCTCCACCTCGCCCAGGAGCTGGGTCAGATCTGGCTCAGTATCCACGATCTGACAACTCAACGCGGAGGGCTTAGACCCCCGGTCACTCATTTCGGGCAGCCTGGCCAGCAGCTTGCTGAACTCGAGCTCCTGGAAAAGCCTCGCCACCTCATTCCGATCGTAATGGCTTACCTGGCAGATGTCCAGGTCCAGCTCGACAGGAACATTATTGACGATGGTGGAAAGCTCCCTGCTCCGGAAGGCCTGAGTGCGATACTCCCGCAGCGTGTCCTGCAACCTGCCGGGGGTTATATGCTCCAGGTGGTCATAGATGGCCTGTAGGCTGCCGTACTGCTGCAATAGCCTGGTGGCTGTCTTTTGGCCGACGCCGGGCAGGCCAGGTATATTGTCCGATACGTCGCCGACCAATGCCTTCAAGTCGGGCAGCTGCTCGGGCCTGAGGCCATATTTCTGCTCTACCGCCTCTTCATCGTAAAGGACGGCGTCTGTGAAGGCCCGCCGAGGAGCGAAGGCCCTCACCCGGGAGGAGACGGCCTGCAGCATATCATTGTCCCCTGTGACGATTATGGACTCAATGCCCTGCTCAGCAGCCTGCCTGCTGAGGGTGCCCAGGACATCATCCGCCTCGTAGCCGTCGACCTCAAAGACCGGGATATGAAAGGCCTCCACCAGCTCGTGCACCCTTGCTATCTGACCCTTCAGTGCCTCGGGAGTGGCCGGCCGCTGGGCCTTGTAGTCCTCGAACATATCATGCCTGAAGGTGGGGGCGGGGCGGTCGAACGCGACGGCCCAATGAGTGGGCTTCAGATCGGCAAATACTCTGAGCAGGGTGCTGGCAAAGCCATAGACAGCGTTTACCAGCTCGCCGGTCCTGGACTGCGTCAGAGGGGGCAGGGCATGAAAGGCCCGGTGCACCAGGGCATTGCCGTCGAAAAGCAGCAAGAGAGGTCTCTTCTCCTCTGGCATAGCGCTATTATACTACGGCTGGGCCGGCAGCCTAAATGACGTGGCGGTTGAAGTCGCGGCAGGCAAAACGTGTTAGAATCACGCCGGCGACCTGGGGCACGATGGATACTACAGACGCTGGCATGAAGAGGCGGGGACGTCTCTGGGAGATAGATCACGCACGCACTATTGCCATAGTGATGATGATAACGTTCCACGCGCTATACGTGCCTGAATACCTCGGCATTGCCGACACCATGACCGTTGTTCGTTACGGCTTCTGGTGGTGGTTTCCCCGCGTAACGGCCGCCGGACCCTTCATTTTCCTGGCCGGGCTATCGCTTCCCATCAGCCAGACCAGGTCAAAGACCGTCTCCAGCTTTGTGCTCAGAGGCGTGAAGATATTCGGACTGGGCATGGTGATTACGCTGCTTACGTGGCTGGTTTCCCCACAGGGGTACGTCCGCTTCGGCATACTGCACTTCTTCGGCATTGCCTTCATGGTCGGGCATCTCTTCCTCAGATTTCGCTACATCAACCTGATTCTGGGCTTGGCCCTGGTGGGGATAGGCGTCTACCTGGACACGCTGTCCTTCGACTTCGCGTGGCTGCTGTGGTTGGGGCTGAAGCCGCGCGGCATGGCCATGATGGACTACGTTCCCCTGCTGCCATGGTTCGGTTTTTTCCTCCTGGGGATCTTCTGCAGCAAGATGCTGTACCCCGCGGGACAGAGAAGGTTCAATATCCCCGACTTCAGCGACCCCGTGACCTCGGCATTAACTCTGCCGGGAAGATATCCGCTGCAAATATACGTTGCCCAGTGGCCGGCAATCCTGCTGACGCTTCTCATCCTGTACCCCGACAAACTGCTTCCCTATCTCCCGTTCTGAGCAGCCAATCAGCAGTACCTGGCGGGCCGGCAGGAAGGGCAGCAGGCGGCAGGATCTGCAGCACGCAGTTGCCGTGGGGTTGATCCGCTAAGCAAGGTCAGGCCTGACCGAGCCTCATCTCGTCCAGCAGCGCCAGCAACTCGTCATAGGTTGTCAGCCCCCGCAACGCCACCACGAATTCGCCGAGCGTGTCATAGTAGTAGCGCAACTCCTCAAGCTGCTCACCGATGGGGCTTATGGAAGATGGGGAAAGCGGATAGGGGTCACGGATGGCGAAGAAGGCCTGGTTCAGTTTACGTATGTAGTAGCCCTCCTGCACGAAGACCTGACGGCGCTCTTCCATATACCGCTCCGCCTCTGTAACTCTGCCTTCCTGCAGCAACTGGCCCACAACCAAACGCGTCTCGCGAAGCTCAACGGCATAATCAAAACCCGTCTCAGTCGGCGGCGGTGTCCTGGGCGGCGGCTCATAACCGTACTGGCGATATATCCGGTCGGCCACCTCATAGCCTATTATGTCCGCCACCGTCTCGTTTATCTGGCGGGCAATGCCCCCCTGGAACCAGGTACGCCCCAGCGGATAGAAAATGAGGTACTGATGCACCCACTCATGGGCCACCACGTAGAGAGTGCGATAGAAGCTGGCACCCTCGTCGACTATTGAAGGATAGCTGGCCAAGCCCCCCGGACTCACGACCAGGGCGCAGAGGTTTTCATGTTCGGCAACTCCCTCTTCCAGCAGCTCAGCCTCGCTTATGGTCATTGCGGGACGGAGCAACTCATACCCCAGCAACTCAATGCGGTCGCGCGGCGAGGCCACCAGCATGGTCGGTGCCGGCTGGAACAAAAAGACCACCGGCGGGAAGATGAAGTGGCCGCCGGCCAGACTCAGGCCGAAGCCCTGGGAAGCCAGCACATCTGTGACTTCACGCTCGATGATGAGTTCTACCTGCCGGGCAAGGGACATATACTCCAAGCGCGTCTCCAGTATTTCTACCTCCAGGGCGTCCGTCAGCGTCGAGCGTCCTTCCAGGGCTATGGCACGGGCCAGCTGTCTTTCCAGCGTCGCTGTCTCGGACTGCGTAGTGAAGAATTCCTCCACCAGTGCCTTGCGCTCCCCCGGTGGCGGCGCCTCTCTAATACGAGCGATGCTCGATAACAGCTTGGCGGGCAGGTTTCGCACGTGCCAGCCGGCCAGCGAAAAGCGGTAGGACGATGCCTCCTCACGCAGGATATCCCGGACACCGTCCGACCGGCAGGCAGGTGAGAGGAGCGAGAGCGATGCCAGGAGCACAAGGAGCAGGGACAACACGACTCTGTTCGTTCCGTTAGTCACATCCGATTTCCTCTCTCGGCCAGCGCTTATCCCTCGGATTACGGCCCCACACCCAGCCCCCTCCGCCAACAACTATGATATTGTGCCCATGTGGCAAGTGTCAACGCCGACGCCACGCGCCGGTCCTGTCTCACCGAAGCTCACCTTCCGGCAGTGGTCCAAGCCCGGGCATGGAAAACAAGCGTATAGTACGAATATTAGCCAGAATGCAGTGGGGCCTCTTGCTCCATGCTGCACCACGCTGTACGCTAGTGCAGCAGAATTCGGATCCAGGGTCCCGGCTACAGCAAGACGCCGCCCTGAGCCCAGAACGATAGCACGACCAATCAGGCCGGACCGGCAAGGAAGGGAGGGAGAGCAGAAGTATGAAGAACAGCGAAGTGGCCAGGGTCTGCCAGGACATTGCTGACCTTCTGGAGTTCAAGGGCGAGAATGTCTTCAAGGTCCGTGCCTATCAGAAGGCAGCCCGGGCTATCGAGCATTACCCCAGGGAACTGAAGATCATGCTCGAGGAAGGTGAGGACCTGCAGAACATCCCCGGCGTGGGTGAGGCGATAGCCAAGAAGATGACCGAACTGCTTAACACGGGCAAGCTGGACTACTACGAGAACCTGAAGGCCGAGCTGCCCCAGGGCATAACCGGTCTTCTGGCCATACCGGGAATCGGTCCCAAGACGGCTAAGAAGCTTTCCAGCGAACTGGGGATAAGCTCGGTGGACGAATTGGAGAGAGGCATCAATGAGGGAGCAGTGGCCGAGCTCTTCGGTCTGGGCGGCAAGACCGCCGAGAACATGTTGCACCAGATCCAGGCACTGCGCCGCAAGGACCAGCGCATCCCCATCGGTGAGGCCCTGCCCGTTGCCGAGGAGATAATCAGCGCCCTCACCTCTATTCCGGGGGTAAGAAATCTTACCGTCGCCGGCAGCCTGCGACGCTTCCGGGAAACAGTGGGCGATATCGACCTGATGGGCACTGCCGACAAGCCAGGAGAGGTCATCGATGCCTTTGTCGCCCTCCCCCAGGTAGCACAGGTGCTGGCCCAGGGGCCCACCAAGGCAAGCGTCATCATGAGCGCCGGGCTGCAGGCGGACCTGAGGATGGTGGAGCATGATTCCTTCGGTTCGCTGCTGCAGTATTTCACGGGGAGCAAGCAGCACAACATCTCGCTGAGGGAAAGGGCACTCAGGCAGGGACTCAAGCTCAGCGAGTATGGGATAACCGTAGTAGCTACCGGCGAACTGGAGAAGTTCTCCACCGAGGAGGAGTTCTATGACAGGTTGGGTCTTCAGTACATTCCCCCGGAGCTGAGGGAGGCCCAGGGTGAACTGGCCAGGGCCGAGCAGCGAAGTATACCGAACCTCGTGGAGCTATCCGACATGAAGGGAGACCTTCATGCGCATACTGAATGGAGCGACGGCCATGATTCCATGGAGGCCCTGGCCCTGGCTGCCAGAGATATGGGTTACCAGTACATCGCAATCACCGAGCATTCAGCGGGCCGCGGCATCGCCCACGGCCTGGACGCCGAGAGGCTGAGGAGGCAGATTGCCGAGATCAGGGCCCTGAACGAGCGTGTGACCGGAATCCGTGTGCTGGCCGGCATTGAGGTTGATATCCGTGCCGACGGTAGCCTGGATCTGCCGCACGATGTCCTGTCAGAACTGGACATAGTAATCGCCGCCGTACACTCCGCCATGCATCAGAGCGAGGAGAAGATGACCCGGCGCGTAACGAGTGCCATAGTCGACCCGGATGTCGATATCATTGCCCACCCTACCTGCCGTCTCGTGGGAGGCCGCGAGCCGGTAGCCATAGACCTGGAGGCCGTCTTCCAGGCGGCTGCCAAGAACAACAAGATCGTCGAGATCAACGCCATGCCCGACCGTCTCGATCTGAGGGATATCCACGCCCTGCGCGCCAAGGATATGGGAGTGAGGCTCGCCATAGGGACCGATGCCCATAGCATTGCCCATCTGAACTTCATGCGGTTAGGGGTGGGAGTGGCAAGGCGGGCCTGGTGTGAGCCACAGCACATAGTGAACGCCCTGCCGCTGGCAGACTTGCTGGCCGTCTTGAGCCGGAACGGATGAACAACGCCGTCCCGCTCTCGACTCAGGCCCGACTTTGTCCTTACTTGCCCACCATCACTGCATCATCTTCTGCATGGCCGACACCAGGGACGACCTCAGTTCACGCTGCCCCTGCGGCGGCACCAGTGCTTCTTTTCTCAGCTCGAGCTTCAATGCCCCGCTAGGACAGACCGATACGCACAGCCCGCAGCCGATGCAGCGCTCGGCATTCCGGACCACCGAATCTCCTTCGAGAGATAGGGCTTCCATCTGACACCTATCAACGCATAAGCCGCATCCGCTGCACTCATCCTCATCCACCACCACGATAAAGCTAGACACGGCTCCCATGGGGATGACCCCGCTCTTGATGCTGCGGATAATGCCACAGTGACATGCACAGCAATTACACATAAAACTAACGTACCCGCCTGTGTTGCTGGAGCAATGAATGAGCCCTGCCTCCTCAGAGCGGTCCAGGACCTCTTTTGCCTCTTTCTTCGATATCAGTCTGCCAAAGCCGCGCTCTGCCACATACCTGGCCTGCGGACCTAGGGTCATGCATACGTCCTTGGGCTTGTCACACGGATTGCCCAATAGCTCACCATGATGACGGCAGTAACAGATGCTGACCGCGATATGCTCAGCCTGATCGATGTACGTCGAGACCTTATCATACGAATGCACTGCGACATCGGTGGGAATCTCCTGTTCCACAGTTATGACTCTGGCGAAAGGAAATCCAGGACTTCCACCGGGAGCAGCCCGCACGTGTTTCTCCACCACCCCATTGGCCACCGCAAAATACTCGTCAAACAGGCGGGCCAGCTTCTTGGTATGTTCACTGACCTCGCCCTTCATGAATTGCATCTCAAAAATCCCGGGGATGACCGGCATCAGGGTGTAGACCCTCAGCCCATCCTTCTCAGTCGTAAAAGCAATCCCTTTGTCTGCCAGGGCCTCCAGGATACCCTCCACCATCTCACTATCCCCACCTACAACATCCCTGGCAAACCTCTGGGCCGTAACCGGGCCCACAGGCATCTTGGCCGCCACTTCGGCCTCTTCCGGGGTAAAAAGCTCCTCCAGCAGAGCGAAGAACTCCCTGCATTTCAGGATAGGCATCGTTCCGCCCCTCAGCATCAGGGCATCAGCTAGTTTGTCATAGCCACGCTCGGTCATAGGTACAATCTCCTTTCGCTATATTACTCAACTTCGATGTCTCTCACCCGAAGCTCCGTGCCGCTAACAACCTGGATATCGTGTCCCTGGCATCGAGGGCAGACATAGCTGCAGTCCTTCACCGTGAAGTCTTGCTGGCACTTCCTGCACCTGCCAATTAGCGGCGTAACCTCCAGGCCGAGTTGAGCGCCATGGGCGAGCGTATTCTCCGACATGAGGCTGAAACAAAAGATGAGCTGGGCCGGGATGATGCCGCGCAACTCACCTGCCGTGATATTGACCCTGACAACTTTGCTGGCCCTTTCTCTTTCGGCCGCCGCAACCGCAATATCGATGATGCTGCGGGCAATTGCCATCTCATGCACGGGAGTTTGTCCCAAACTTAGTCTGGTAGCACCGCAAGAGCCATGCCGTCCATTCCGGAATCCCTTCGCCCGTGACGCACGACATTTCCAGGATCTCTATGTCGGGATTGACCCTTCTGGCATTCGCCTTCGCCTCCTCCAGACTGAAATTAGTATACTGCAGCAGATCAATCTTGTTAATCAGGAGCAGTGCGGACTCCCTGAACATGAGCGGATACTTGAGAGGCTTCTCATCACCTTCGGTCACGCTGAGGATCATTATCTTGAAGTCCTCCCCCACCTTGAACTCAGCAGGGCAAACGAGGTTACCCACGTTCTCGATGACGAGCACATCGATGTCCGTCAGGTCGATGTGCGGCAGCGCCGAGGCAATCATGTTGCCGTCCAGATGACAGGCGCTGCCCGTGTTCAGCTGCACGACAGGAAGACCGTGCTTCTCCAGCCTCTCCTTGTCCCGCGTGGTCTCAATGTCGCCCACGATCGTCCCAAGGCGCAGCCTCCCTGTCAGCGCCTCAGCAGTCTTCTCCAGCAACGAGGTCTTGCCTGCGCCCGGCGAGCTCATCAGGTTGAGCACCAGGTTCCTGTGCCTGTCAAACACCTGGCGGTTGGCAGCCGCGATGCGGTCATTGGCCTCAAGTATGTCGGTCATTACGTCGATTTTCATGCTCGATGTCCGTATCTCCGCAGCTCGCTCCAGCCCTGCCGCCCCAGTATAGCACTGCGCAATTTCCACATGCAAAAGGCAGAGAGCTTCTGCGTGTGGGATGGCGACGGTATATAGGGCCTCCTGGGATCGACGGAGACCTTGCAGCAGCGCAAGCCTGTCGTGGGGCAGAAGCGGCAGCGCAGGGATACAGATGAATGTGTTAGAGCGGTCCCGCGAATGCTATAATCAGGCGAAATACAACGGAAGGAGGAAGCCAGATGTTCAAAACACGCATAACCGAGCTCTTCGGCATCAAGTATCCTATCATCCAGGGGGGCATGATGTGGGTTTCTCGGGCAGACCTGGTAGCGGCAGTGTCCAACGCCGGCGGGCTGGGCATTATTACCGCGTTTACTTTTCCCACTCTCGAGGAGCTGGCCGCCGAAATCAAGAGGACCCTCCAGCTCACTGACAAGCCCTTCGGCGTGAACATAACGCTGTTGCCCACTCTCCGCCCTGTGGATATCGACGGCTACCTGGATACGGTTATCAACTCCGGAGTGAAGATAGTGGAAACAGCCGGCAGAAGCCCGGAACCATATATGGAGAGGATCAAGGCGGCTGGAGTCAAGGTCATACACAAGTGCACCGCAGTCCGCTTCGCCCGCACCGCCCAGCGAATAGGCTGCGACGCGGTCAGCATTGATGGCTTTGAGTGCGCCGGACACCCCGGCGAGGAGGATGTCACCTCACTGGTCCTGGTACCCCTGACCGCCGATGCCGTGGATATTCCCGTCATCGCCTCCGGTGGCTTTGGCGACGGCCGGGGACTTGTGGCCGCCCTGGCACTGGGAGCAGAAGCGGTAAACATGGGCACACGCTTCATGGCCACTCAGGAGGCGCCCGGCCACACCCGGGTGAAGGAGCTCCTGATCACGACATCGGAGCGAGACACGTTGCTGGTGCTACGCTCATTCCGTAACACCATGAGGGCATTAAGAAACCCCACTTCCGAGAAGGTGCTCGAGCTGGAGAAGGAAGGTGCCGACATACACCGGCTGGAATCGCTTATCAGCGGCAGAGTAGGTCTGAACCTGATCGAGTCGGGTGATATCGATAACGGCCTGCTCAGCGTGGGGCAGGTAGTAGGGCTCGTCAATGACATTCCGACCGTCAAGGAGCTGATAGACCGGATAGTGAAGGAAGCTGAAGAGGTTGCCTCCAATATAGGTGCCGGCGGCCTTTTCAAGCCCCTGCGTAAGCCTGTCGACATCAACAGATGAGCGACAGACCCTAGCCATCACAAGTATGGTGATACCGGGCAGGCCCGGTATTTAGCCGGTCGTATGGGAGGGCGCGGAGCCTTGAGTCCCCGGCTTTAGAAAGCTATAATGTCAAAAGTGATTCTCACAAATGAAGATAACGGAGGCGGCTGGAGCGTTCTCCCAGGATGCTCGAGCAATACAACAACTGAAAGGGGCGGTTGCCGAAGGCAAGGACTGGTATCTGGCCGTGCTGGAAGCAATTCGCCTGTGGAACAGCCCTGAAGAGGACTATGAGGGGCGGCATTACCGTTATCTGGTTGACGATGAAGCTTTCGACTGGCTGACGCTAGCGGAGAGGTTATGCAGGGAGCTGGATGGCTTGGTTTCGGAGAGGGAGCGGACCAATCTGCTCTTCTTCGATATACCACCGGCACACCTGTCGAAAGACGAGTTCAGGAATAAGATCGGCCCCACCAAATACCGGGCCCACCTCAACTATTTCTACGGCATTATCGTGGAAAGATTCCTCGTTCTGGCCGTAACTGATGAGATACGAAAGGAGAACAGGGTCCTGGGCCTGACCAGCGATAACGGAGTGGTGGACGAGGCCTACAGACGCGTCTACGGTGCCCCTCAATCCACCCTTCTAAGGCAGTTCAGAAAAGAGAGACGCTATCCTCACCTCAGGTCTATCGGCCTGAACGAGCTCAACGAGTTCACGTATTGGCTTTTCAAGTACCGCCTCAAGATGCGCGATAAGTCCTGCGTAGCCAGCGATACCAAGAAAGCCCTGACCAAGCTGCACAAGGCATTGAAGCTCAAGGGCAGGCCACACTACCCGTCCGCATCCGAGGCCTGAGGGCCATCAGTTGACGGCGAGCCAAGTTGGCATAGTTCCCGCTGCAGCCTTTGCAGCTTGTCCCGGAGCATGGAAAGCTTCTGTCTTTCTCTGTCAATGGCCTGAGATTGTGCTTTGCTCAGGAAGGCCCTGTCGGTCAGCCTGGCTTCCAGCCGGGTGATTCTTTCCTTGATTTCCTGGCTTTCCTTTGTCAGGCGCCTTTCCTCGGCAAGCAGGTCCACCATGCCAGCCAGGGGCAAGACCACCTCGGCCTCCTTCAACACCAGCACCAGAGCCCGGTCCGTAGCAGACTCCCGTTCCCGGCGATGGTGTATCGTCAAGGGCCTGACTTTAGCTGTGGCCTCCACTATGTTTGCCAGTGCTCTAAGATCAGACAGGAGTTCATCGGCATAGACCTGGGCCGCAATCCACTTGCCTGCCGCTACCTTATACTGAGCGCGGGCGTTACGGATCGAGCGGACAATCTCTACCACAGCGTCCATTACCCGCTCCGCTTCCGGGGCAAGGGCCCTATCATCGACAACGGGATAACGCGCTATCATGATGGAAGCCGGCATCCGATCTCGGTCCGGGAGGCGCTCCTTCAGGTTCTGCCACAGTTCCTCGGTGATAAACGGCATAAAGGGATGCAGAAGGCGCAGCGCCTTTTCCAGCGTACCGGCCAGGAAGGGCAAAGGTGAAGGACCTGACTGACTGCGCAGCCTTACCTTGGCAATTTCGATATACCAGTCACAGAACTTGGACCACACGAAATCGTAAATCTGCTGCTCTGCCTCCCCAAACTGGAACTCCTCCATCAGCGCGCCCGCATTCCCGATCAGGCGATTAAGCTGGCTGCTAATCCACCGGTCTTCAATCCTCTGCGGCTGCTGCTCTCCTGCCTGCGCCTCCGGGCCGGCCTCATCCAGGCTGTGAAGGATAAACCTGGCAGCATTCCACAGCTTATTGACGAAATTGCGGCCGGACTCCAATCTGTCTTTGCCCAGACTCATGTCGTTGCCTGCTGTACTCCCTACGGTGAGGGCAAAACGGAGGGCATCGACACCATAGATGCCTATGGGCTCCGCAGGGCTCATAGCCTTTGTCTGCAGTTTGCTCCTGCTCATCTTCTCCCCACCCTTATCCCTGATCAGCCCGTGAAGATAAACAGTACGGAAGGGCACCTCGCCCATGTCCTCCAGCCCCATCATGATCATCCTCGCCACCCAGAAGAAGAGAATGTCGTAGCCTGTCTCCATCACCGAACTGGGGTAAAAATGGCGAAGGTCAGCGGTTTCCTCTGGCCAGCCCAGGGCAGAATGTGTCCATAGCGCGGAGCTGAACCAGGTATCGATGACATCCGGGTCTTGCACGATCTGTCTGGAGCCACAATGGGCACAGGAGTTCAGTTCATCTATCGAGGCAGTAACCTGAGCACAGTCCTGACAGTACCATACGGGAATACGATGTCCCCACCACAGTTGCCGGCTGATACACCAGTCCCTGATGTTCTCCATCCAGTGGAAATATGTCTTGGCAAATCGCTCCGGTATTATGGTGATCCTGCCGCTTTCGACGGCTTCGATGGCGGGGCCGGCCAAGGGCTGCGTTCGGACAAACCATTGCAGACTTACTCTAGGTTCAATCATAGTCTGACAACGGTCGCAATGCCCTACCGAATGAGGATAGGGCTCGATCTTCTCCAGGAGGCCCTGTTCCTTCAGGTCTGCAAGTACCTGATCCCGGCAGACAAATCTTCCCAGTCCACTATAGGGCCCTGCGTTCTCATTCATGGTGGCGTCAGGATTCATGATGTCTACCAGGGGCAGGTCATGTCTCTGCGCAATCTCGGCGTCGGTGGGGTCATGGGCCGGGGTTATCTTCAGCGCTCCGGTGCCGAAAGAAGCATCAACAGCATCGTCGGCGATTATGGGGATGTCCCTGTTGATGACTGGAAGGGTGACGCTGCTGCCGATGAGCTTCCCGTAGCGCTCATCCCGGGGATTGACGGCCACAGCCGTATCACCCAGGAAGGTCTCGGGCCGGGTAGTAGCTACCGTGACAGAACCATCGCCTTTGGTAAGGGGATAGCATATGTAGTAGAGGTGCCCGACGGTATTCTTATGCTCGACCTCAAGGTCCGAGAGGGCGGTCTGGCAGCGGGGACACCAGTTTATCATGCGTTCGCCACGATAGATCAGGCCCTTATCATACAGACGTACAAAGGCGGTCCGCACCGCTCTGCTCGGGCCTTCATCCAGCGTGAATCTCTCCCTCGTCCAATCGCAGGAGGCTCCCAGCATCTGCTGCTGGCGCCTGATGTCATCTCTGTTCCCATCCGCCCATTTCCGAATCAACGCTGTGAACTCCTTGCGGCCAACCTCCTCCTTGGTCTTACCCTGCTTTGCCAGCTGCCGTTCGACCACCACCTGCGTGGCAATGCCGGCATGGTCCATCCCGGGCAGCCACAGCGTCGCCTCTCCCATCATCCTGTGCCACCTGCTCATGATATCCTGCAATGCCACAAACAGGGCATGTCCCACGTGGAGGTCACCGGTAACATTGGGAAGCGGCATGACGATGACAAACGGCCGCCTGTCGGGCTCAATGCGGGGCGTGAAACAGCCCTGCTTGAGCCAGAAGTCGTACCACTTCTCCTCTATCTTGCCGGGCTCATAGGCCTTAGGTATCTCAGACACTAGCTCTACACCTAACTTAACTGATGGCCGTCATCCGAAACAGATCCCGACATGTGATCAGACACGGGTGCTCCGGATTCAGGGTCTGCTGACCGGTCCGGGTCCCGGCTTGGGAAGAAGCTGCGCCACCCTGTCCAGGACTTCGTCAGCTACCTGCCGCTTGGGCAGCAGCGGCAGGGTGTCAACGCTGCCTTCTCGATCAATTATCGTTACCTGATTGGTGTCAACACCGAATCCGCTATCGCTGGCCGTAATGTCATTGGCCACGATAAGGTGAAGTCCCTTCTGCTTCAGCTTCATCCTGGCATTGTCCACGAGATTGCTGCTCTCAGCCGCGAATCCTACTTTGATGATGTCTCCCTTGATAGCGCCCAATATATCGGGGGTGCATTCCAGCTCCAGAGTCAGTCCAGCATCTCCCTTCTTCAGCTTCTCTCTCCCTGGGCTCTTGGGGCGATAGTCGGCCACGGCGGCCGCCATAACCAGGGCCTGAGGCTCGGGAGCGACCCTCTCTACTGCCTGATGCATTTCCCGGGCGGTATTCACCCTGATGACGTCAACGCCCACAGGTACGGTTTCCGATGCAGGCGCGGTGATTAACGTAACCTTAGCCCCCCGGTCACGCGCGGCTTGGGCCAGAGCATACCCCATCTTCCCAGACGAGCGGTTGCTTATGTAGCGAACCGGGTCGATGGGTTCCTGGGTACCTCCGGCCGTGACCACGATGTGGCTGCCAGCCAGGTCCCCATCCCTGCCCAGCACCCGACGAATGCCACCGATGATATCGTCGATATCGGCAAGCCGCCCCAGGCCCTCCTTCCCCGAAGCCAACCAGCCGGCAGACGGACCAATAACTACGAAGCCGCGGGCTTTAAGCTCCGACAGGTTATCCTGGGTAACCGGGTTTTCATACATGCTGGTTTCCATAGCCGGTGCTATGATTACCGGCGCTCTGGTTGCCAGCACCGTGCAGCACAGAATGTCATCAGCCATGCCAGCAGCCAGTTTGGCGATGATATTGGCCGTAGCCGGGGCGATGACTACTATGTCAGCAGCCCGCGCTAACGAGACGTGCTCAATACTGAATTCCGAGGCCAAATCAAACATTTCGGTAACTACGGGCCTCCCCGTAAGAGCCCGGAAGGTGACCGGCGATACAAACTGAATGGCTTCGCTGGTCATGATTACGTTAACCTGCGCTCCAGCCTGGGTCAGCTGGCTGGCAATCTCTGCCCCCTTGTAGGCGGCAATGCTGCCCGTTATCCCCAGAACGATGCGCTTATTGCTCAGCATTGCTCCTCCCTGTTCATCTCATAGATAAGCCGCAGTCCAATCAGGGTCAGGCTGGGGTTCACCACGTCTATGGCGGCTATCTCCTCGGCGAAAGGGTAAGCCTGGCCGCCGGTAGCCACAACCTTAGCCTTGTCTCCCAGTTCCTGCTCTATTCGGCGAATCATGCCTTCGATAAGCGAAATGTAACCGAATATTATACCCGATTGCATTGCGGCAACGGTATTCCTGCCAATCACCTGCTTGGGACGCACCATTTCTATTCGGGGTAATACAGCCGTGCGGGCGAACAGTGCCTCGCCAGCTATGTTTATCCCCGGGGCAATGACTCCGCCGAGATAGTCGCCCTCCTTAGAGACGACATCGAATGTGGTGGCCGTGCCCAGGTCGATGATGATCAGCGGCTTGCCATAAAGGTTCTGGGCCGCCACCGCGTTGACCACGCGGTCGGGGCCTACTTCGCGAGGATTGTCCAGCCGGATACGCATCCCCGTCCTGACGCCGGCTTCGATCACCAGAGGGCCGATATTCAGGTATTTCTTGCACAGTTCGGTAAACGTATAAAGCAGTGGTGGTACTACGCCGCATAAGGCTACACCCCTAACCCTTGAAGGCGAGACCTGCTTCCTCTCCATGAGGCCGAGCACCAACCCGGCATACTCATCTGCGGTACGGTGAATGCCGGTCGCCAGATTCCAGGTGGCTTCCAGACTATCGCCGTGAAATACGCCGAGCTTGATGTTGGTGTTTCCTATATCAATGGCTAATAGCATTGGTGACCGGGATTGTCCTCTCCGTATCGCGGGCTGAGTATAGCACTGCTGACCCATCCTTGCTACTATACGTGCTCCTGATTGTGAGAACGTCAGTCGCCGACATGATCCTCGTCACGCCCGGCCTCCAGGTCCGCCAACTTCCTGGCCATCGCCCGCCAGTGTGTACCCTCCCAATAGATGCGATGGCAGGCGGGGCACTCCCAGTATCGAGTCTGAGTCCGCAACACGTGAGGAGGGACCAGGTCCCGCACCTCATCTTGGTCCCGCGACAGTAACGTTTCATTGCATTCCAGGCATAGAGAGAAAGGCCTGTAATGACAGTCCAGATTCAGTGTTTTCATCACTTCCTGCACCTGTAGTTTGGCGTCATCCTCCTTAACAAGCAAGGCTTTGAGCGTACCATTCGTAACCAGGCGTCTCTTCATGAATTCAGCATCCTTGCTCAGGATCACCCTGTTCTCAGCGAGAGCCGTCCTGATCATCTGTCGATCGTCTTTCTCCTTGAAGAGAACAGTATCATAGCCCATCATCCTCATCCATCGGGCCAGCTTGCCCACGTTGTTGTCTGCAATGAATCTGGTTTCCATAGCCCGGCGAGACCAAAGACAACTGGTTGCCTCACGCCACACACAGCCGTGAGCGCGGCGGATTGCAGAAGAACGCGCATCCGACAGCGGCGTCTATCCATTGTAACACTCAGTGCGTGGCACAGGCATCTGCTGCCGCACGCTTGCCCGGAGCGGCCCAGGCCGGTGTGCATAACCCGGATTGTTGACAGAAGCTGGGATTTTCTATATCTTATAGCGGCAAATTTCTCCAAGGAGGTTAGGGAATGTCAGTCAATATGATTGTCTGCTGTAAGCAAGTGCCCGATCCTGAAGCGCCACCCGCCGTGTTCAAGGTAGTGGACAACAAGATGAGCCTGCCGCCGGACGTAAAACCTGTAATCGGTCAGTACGAGGAGTTCGCGCTGGAGGCCGCCCTCAAGATCAAGGACACCCTGGGAGGCAAGATCACTGCACTCAGCCTAGGTAACAACTTCGTTCGCGACGTGATTAAGAAGAGCTTGGCCGTGGGGGCAGATGAACTGATTCTTCTGGAGGACGAGGCTTTTGATGGGGGCGATAGCTGGTCGACCGCCAACGCCCTGGCCGCGGCGATAAAGAAAATAGGCGAATACGACATCATTTTCTGCGGCAGGCAATCTTCTGACTGGGATGCCGGGCAAGTGGGGCTGGGCATCGCTGAGATACTGGGAATACCGGCCATAACTCTCGCCCGCAAGGTGGAGATCACAGATGGGAAGGCAAAGGTTGAGCAGGTGATTCCTGATGGCTATCAGGTTGTTGAAGTAGGGTTCCCCACTGTGATCGTCGTCACCAGCGGCCTGGGAGCCCTGCGCTACGCCACCTTGAAGGGGATCATGGCAGCAGCCAAGAAGCAACCCGCTGTCTGGAAGCCGGCCGACATTGGGCTTGAGCCTTCGCAGGCCGGCGCCGCCGGAAGACACAGCAAACTGGAGAAGTTATTCCAGCCGGTCAAGGAGGCCAAGTGCGAAATAGTCGAAGGAGAGACGCCTGCCGAGGCCGGCACCAATCTAGCCGTAAGGCTCAGGGAAGCCAAATTGCTCTAAAGTCAAGGAGGATATGATGGCTGAATACAAAGGTGTACTAGTTTTCGGTGAGCTAGCAGACGCAAAGCTAGCCTCCATTACCACTGAATTGCTGGGATGTGGCAGGAAGCTCGCCGACGACCTGAAGGAAGAGATAGCCTGCCTGCTGGCCAGCGACACAGTCGGCGCAGCTTCCAAAGACGCAGTTGCCTTCGGAGCCGACAAGGTCTATGTTGTGGAGGATCCGGCCCTCAAGGAATACCAGGCGGACTCCTACATGCAGGTGGCAGAGAAGCTGGTCAAGGAGATTTCGCCCCGCATAGTGCTCATAGGGCAAACATCCATGGGTAGAGACCTGGCTCCACGCCTTGCCTTCAGGCTGGGCACCAGTGTGACGACAGACTGCCTCGACCTGAGCATAGACGCTGAGACGAAGCTACTGACCGCAACGCGCCCGGTATACGGCGGCAATGCTCAAGCAGTGTTCATAAGCGAGCTCATGCCTCAGATGGTCACGGTGAGGGCCAAAGCAATGTCGGCATTGGAGCGTGACGATTCAAGGAAGGGAGAGGTGATACCCAGCAAGGTCGACATCGATACCTCAAAAGTGCGGGCGAGAATACTGGAGACCGTCAAGGAAGAGGCCGCGGGCATGAAGCTCGAGGACGCCCCTGTGATTGTCTGTGGGGGAAGAGGGATGGGCGGTCCTGAGCCTTTCCAGACCACATTGAAGGAACTGGCTGACCTGCTGCACGGCGCAGTAGGTGCTTCCCGTCCTCCTGCTGATAACGGCTGGGTGACCGAGGCGCTGCATATCGGGCTTACCGGAAAGATCGTGGCTCCCGATATCTACATTGCTGTAGCAGTTTCGGGTGCCAGCCAGCACACGGCCGGGTGTACGGGCTCCAAACACATCATAGCGATCAACAAGGATCCTGAGGCCAACATATTCAGGGAGGCGGAATTCGGGGTAGTGGGCAAATATGAAGAAGTTGTGCCGGCCTTCACCAGCAAGCTCAAGGAGCTATTGGCCGGCTAGATACTACAGGATAACAGACAAGATCCTAGAAGCCCCGCCGGCTTAGCGGGGCTTCTTCTATCAGAACACAGTGCGTCAACGGTAACCTCGCCGCCAGTACTGGCGGCCGGTGGCCGAAAACCTTGTGCACCAGTGCCGTCAAACAAAGGGACAGTGCGGCGGTCGTGTCCCAACGCGATGCGGGAGCTCACGGCGAAGTTGGTGCGCTTACCTCCAGACGGGTGTGGATAACGGTGCCAGCCGGTGCAGATTAGGGTGCGCAGACTCTGTGGCTCAGCCTATAGCCTCTCTCAGTCGCCTTTGCCTGCCTTCTTCTCAGCGATGACCTTCTGGCTGAGATGAGCGGGTACCTCCTCATAATGATCGAACTCCATCGTGAAGTCACCACGCCCTCGCGTCATTGACCTGAGGTCTATTGCGTAGCCAAGGAGCTCGGCATAAGGCGCCTGCGCCTCGATGACATTGATGCCGCCACCGGGGTTCATTCCCAGCACGCGTCCTCGCTTGGTATTGAGGTCGCTGATTATATCGCCGGTATACTTATCAGGCACAGTTATCGTGAGATTCATTATCGGCTCGAGCAGTACGGGCTGCCCCTGAGACAGGCCGCCTTTCAGGGCCTGAGCCGACGCAATCTTGAAAGCGATGTCCGAAGAATCGACTGGATGGAAGCTGCCCTCATAAAGGGTTGCCCTTACATCCACCACAGGATAACCGGCCACAACCCCTTCCTGCCTGGCCTCGTTGACTCCCTTCTCCACGGACGGAATATAGTTCTGCGGTATCTTGCCCCCAACTATCTTCTCAGCAAACTCGAATCCCCCTCCTCGAGGCAGAGGTTCCAGCTGCAGGAGGACGTGTCCATACTGACCATGACCCCCGGTCTGCTTCTTATGTTTGTACTCGGCCTTGGTCGGCATCGTAATGGTCTCTTTGTAAGGTATCTTGGGCAGGTCTAACCTCACCTCCACCCCGAACTTGCGGCGTATCTTCTCTCTGATTATCTCCAGATGATTATCGCCGATGCCCGAGATAATGAACTCGCTGGTGTCAGGTTCGCGGCGCGTCTGTAGAGAAGGATCCTCCTCACAAATCCTGGGCAAGACGGTGCTCATTTTGTCCAGATCTGTCTTCGTCTGCGGCTGAATTGCCATGCTGAAGTTAGCTTTGGGGAACTCAATACCGGGGAATAAGACAGGGTGCTCGCGAGCACAGAGGGTGTCTCCGGTGGTGGTCAGCCCTAACCTCGCCACCGTCCCCATATCCCCAGCAGCTACCTGCGGCACCGGCTGTTGGCTCTTGCCCAGCACGGTAAAGAGCTGGCCAATCCGTTCCATGCCGTTCTTGCTGGCATTCCACACCTGCGAGTTGCTGGAGATCACGCCTGAATACACGCGGAAATGGCTGAGCTTGCCCACATAGGGGTCCGCACTGGTCTTGAAGACCAGGCCGGAGAAGGGAGCCTCTGGATCAGGCTTGATGTCCTCTTGCTCACCCGTGTTCACATTCTTGGCTACAAAGGCATCCCTTTCCTCCGGAGAAGGCAGGTAGGAACATATGCCGTTGAGGAAGTGCCGCGTGCCGATGCCCTGCAGGGCAGAGCCAGTAAGGACAGGCACCAGCTTGCCGGCAACGGTAGACTTTCTCAGTGCACTTAGGATTTCCTCGTTGCTCAGGGGTTCGCCCTCCAGATACTTGTTGATGAGCTCATCGTCAGCTTCCGCAGCCGCCTCCACCAGCTTCTCACGACTGGCCTCCGCCTGGTCCCGCAGAGCGGGAGGTATCTCTCCTTCATCCAATGCAGCACCAAGATAAGCCTTCATGGCCACTAGGTCCACAATGCCCTGAAAGTCGCTCTGCGACCCTATAGGTATTTGGAGCGGCAAACATCTAGGCGATAGCTTAGCCTGGATTCCTTCCAAAGTGGAGAGAAAATCAGCATTCTCACGATCCATCTTATTCACGAACACCAACCGGGGCATGTTTGCCTTCTCGACATCTTCCCAAACCTGCTCAGTTCCTACCTCCACACCTGAAGCGGCGCATACTACAATCACCGCTCCTTCGCTGACCCTCAGCCCCGATCTTACCTCACCGAAGAAATCGGCATACCCCGGCGTATCAACGAGATTCAGCTTCGTCCCCTGCCACTCGAAGCTGAGCAGAGACAGGTTGATGCCCATATGACGTTCTACCTCAAGCGGGTCATAGTCCGAAACAGTGCTGCCATCTTCAACCCTCCCCAAACGCTGAATGACACCTGACGTAAACAGCATGGACTCGGTGAGCGAGGTCTTGCCCGCTCCCTGGTGGGAGACCAAAACAACGTTGCGATCCTGCATAACTGCCAATTATAGTCTTGTCCCCGGAGATACGCAACCGCTGTGACGGTGCGAAACGCGATGCTATAATGTAAGAATCACGCTATGAACCTTAGTCACGATCAGGTGCGGAGTATCGCCAGGCTGGCTCGCTTGAGCTTGAGCAACGAAGAGTTGGAGAAGTTCAGCCACCAGCTATCCAACATTCTGGAGAACTTCGAGATACTCAAGCAGGTAGATACCACCGGCGTGCCGCCACGCACTCACGCCATCGGTCAGCGGAGCGTCCTCAGGAAGGACGACGTATCCGACTCATATTCCCGAGATCAGATCCTGTCAAACGCACCGGACCAGGAGGAGGGCTGTTTCAGGGTCCAGGCGATACTAGAATGAGTTCGTCGAGCGGATGACTAGCATAATCATCGGGGTCATAGGCGGGTATCTCCTAGGCTCCGTTCCTTCTGCGTACCTGGCCGGCCGCCTGAGAAAGGGGATAGACATCAGGGAGGTGGGAAGCAGAAACATGGGTGCGGTGAATATCTATTATGAGATCGGACGGGCAGACGCCGTGCTGGTGAGCCTGGCCGACCTGGGCAAAGGGGTGGCGGGAATTCTTCTGGTACGATGGTTGTCAGGCGTTGGCCTGATCACCTCCTTTGACCTTCTGCGGGACGGGCTCACCGGGGTGGCCGCCGTCGCAGGGCACATCTTCCCTGTTTTCCTCAGGTTCCGCGGCGGCAAAGGGGGGGCTACCACCATTGCCGTTTTGCTCTTTCTGATGCCACTGGCATTTCCCATCCTCCTCGTTGTTTTTGCGATAGCTGTGCTTGTAACTCGCAATGTCACTTTTAGTTATAGCCTGCTCCTTGTTGCCTTCCCGTTCATTGCCGGATTTATCTACGTTGACCGCTACGGCGAGCCTTTGAGCCTGGTATTCTACTCCATAGGTCTGGGTGTATTCCTGGGCCTGCAATATATTCCCAGACTGAAGGAGATGCACAGCAAGGCCGGCGGCGACTGGCGCAGGGTGATCAAGCGTCGCAGCTTCAGGGAAAGGCTATGAGCATGCAGAACAACGACTTACACAGGCTGACTATCCACGAGGCGCACGAACTGCTGAAGCAGAGGAAGATCTCCTCGCTGGAGCTGACGAAGTCCGTGCTGAAGCGCATCGCCGATGTGGATGGCAAGGTTCGCGCCTGTGTCACCGTTGCCGAAGAGATGGCTCTCAGGGAGGCAGACAAGGTCGATAGACAGATAGGGACCACCGAGGATATCGCTCCTTTGACGGGCATCCCTGCCCTGATCAAGGATGTCATATGCACAAACGGTATCAGAACGACCTGTGGTTCAAAGATGCTGGAGAACTTCATCCCTGTCTATGATGCCACCGTGATAGAGAAACTGAAGGCGCAGAAGGCAATAATAGTGGGCAAAACGAACATGGATGAGTTTGCCATGGGTTCATCCAACGAGCACTCTGCCTTTTTCCCCGCCCACAATCCCTGGGACTTAGCTCGCGTCCCCGGAGGCAGCAGCGGCGGCTCAGCAGTTGCTGTGTCCGCAGATGAAGCTATCTATGCGCTGGGGTCTGACACCGGGGGCAGCATCCGTCAACCGGCGGGGTTCTGCAGCGTGGTGGGAATGAGGCCCACGTACGGCCGGGCCAGCCGGTCCGGACTGATTGCCTTTGCCAGTTCACTCGACCAGATCGGGCCGATCACCAAGGATGTCACCGACTGTGCCCTGGTGATGAATGCCATAGCCGGGCATGACCCCAGGGACTCAACCTCTTTGACTGATCCTGTGCCCGACTACACGCGGCAGCTGGTTCCTGACATCAAAGGCCTGAAGATCGGCATCCCTCGGGAATATCTCGTCGAGGGCACGCAGGCTGAAGTGAGGGCGGCGCTGGAACGAGCTGTAGGCAGACTTCAGGAACTGGGCGCAGATGTAGACTGGGGGGCCTCCTTGCCTCATACCAAGTACGCTCTGGCTGCCTACTACATAATCGCCCCTTCCGAGGCTTCGGCAAATCTGGCTCGCTACGACGGGGTGAAATACGGCTTTACGACCGGAAATGCCAGCAGCGTAATCGAAGCAACGGAGAGAACCCGGCAGCTCGGCTTTGGCCCTGAAGTCAAGAGGCGCATAATGCTGGGGACGTATGCCCTGTCCGCAGGATATTACGACGCTTACTACCTCAAGGCGCAGCAGGTGCGGACGCTGATAAAGCGGGAGTTCGACCAGGCGTTTGAAAGATATGATGCCCTGGTCACCCCCACCTCACCGACGGTGCCCTTCAAGCTGGGCGACAGACTGGAAGACCCGATGCAAATGTACCTGGCCGATATCTGCACCTTGCCCGTAAGCATAGCCGGACTGCCGGCCATCTCGTTACCCGCGGGCTTTGCCGGCAACCTGCCCATAGGCATGCAGATCATAGGCAAGCCCCTCAGCGAGGACATGCTGCTACGTATTGCCTTCGCCTACGAGCAGGCGACCGACTGGCACAGGAGAAAACCCGAGATATAGCGAACGGGCTGGGCCGCAGTCTCATCTTTCATCGCCGCCCGCCCCGTCACCAGTCCTCTTCCGCTTGTCATTCTGAGCGCAGACACGGTCGCCGCCGGTTAGCCTGAATGCGGCACAGAAGTTGTTCACAGCAGGCCAGCCTGTGTACACAGATCCACCAGAGCTTGCCCATCCAGTCACGTTACCGCCGGAATGAGACCCGCTTGCAGCCGCAAGACTGAGGCCCGGGGCACATGCCAAGGCTCTGCCAGGCATACCGCCGGCCGTGGCTCCCCTCCAGCAAGAACAATGGGAGACGCCAGTTGCAAGCTGTAAATGGGGGTGGCAGGCTATCTACCCTGTGTTACAATGAAACACTGAAGATCAAGATGACCAGCAGGAGGAAAAGAAGGCAGGCTGAACGCAGGCTGGCCAAGGCCGACAGACGCAGTCCCACTACCATCTGGACCATAGTGATTATAGCGCTGGTTGTGATAGCGGTCGGGCTGGCCCGGACCTGCAGATAGCGCACCGGCGCGAGGCGCTCGCAGCCCTCTACATTGCCCTGCCCGCCACGCCGGTATTGCGGGCAATCACGATGCGCAGTATCTCAGAGGTCCCCTCACCGATCTCAAGGAGCCTCTGGTCCCGGTACAGTCTCTCCACTTCATAGTCCTTCATCAGCCCGTATCCTCCGTGGAGCTGCACGGCGTGATGGACACAGCGGCGCATGACTTCGGAACAGAACAGTTTGGCCATGGCGGCCTCCTTGGTGATGGGGCGCCCGTTCTCCCGCAGCCAGCAGGCCTTGTAGAGCAGATTCCTGGCGGCCTCGATCTCCAAAGCCATATCAGCTAGCTTGAAAGCGTTGACCTGAAAAGAAGCGATCGGCCGTCCGAATTGACTGCGCGAATTGGCGTATTGCAGGGCCAGATCGAAAGCGCCCTGAGCCCCTCCCAATCCCATGGCCCCGATGCTGAGACGTCCCCCATCCAACGTGGCCAGCATCTGGTGGAAGCCATCCCCCCTCTTCCCCAGAAGGTTTTCCCTGGGCACCACGCAGTCATCGAAGAACAGCTCGCCGGTGTTGGAGGACCGCCACATCATCTTGTCCTTCATCGCCTTAGCTGTGAATCCGGCCGTGCCGCTGGGAACAATGATACAGCTGAGCTCCGCCTTGCCATCCGCACGCTGACCGGTGACGGCCTGGACGATAATGACCCCTGTCAACTCACAGGCCGAGTTGGTGATGAAGATCTTCTGCCCGTTGATGGTCCAGTGCTCGCCGTCAAGTGTGGCTGTGGTGCCAGAGCTTCCCGCATCCGAGCCGGCGTCGGGCTCCGTCAGGCCGAACGCGGCCAGACACTCCCCGGAACAGAGCCCGGGCAGCCACTCCCGCTTCTGCTTCTCGTCACCGAAATAGTAGATGGGGCCGATTCCCAGCGAGTTTCCAGCAGCAATCGTAGCTGCCTGGGAACCGTCCACCCTGGCCAGCTCTTCCACCGCGATCGCATAGGAGATGTAACCCATATTCGACCCACCATACTCCTCCGCAACAAAGCAACCCAGCAACCCCAGGTCCGCCATCTTGCGGGTTAACTCGACGGAGAACTCCTCCTTCTCGTCCAGATCCCGGGCGACGGGGGCAATCTCCTTTTCGGCGAAAGCTCGAACCGAGTGACGGGTCAGGTTCTGTGCCTCAGTTAGATCAAAATCCATCGTTCATCCTTTCCGGGAGCACTAAGAATATTCTCATGTTTCCACCAATTTCCTCCTTAGGATAAGGGGGATAAATGGGGTTATTAATATCTTTCAGTCTCCTCCTTGATCCTTTTCCATACCGCCTCAGTATTCTACAGTGCATGGTCATTACTCCCCCTGACCCCCTCTTATCTTCTCAGGGGGAGTTAGGGATCCATCTTCTGGACAAGTCTACCTGTTATAGATACTATTCGCTAAGTGAGCACAAACAGCGAGGCTTGAGAACTCACTCCTCTACACGGGAGTGGTTCGAGGTAGTAACGTATCCGCCAGGTCTGCGTGCTCCCCATCTCCTCCTGCCTATCGCCTCATACAGGGACAAACTAGGACTGGAGTACCCCTTCTGAGATCAGCTTCTCATAGCAGTCCAGGCATTGGGGATTGCACAGGGCATCCCTGTTCAGGACAGGCCTGCCGTGAACTATGTTGGTGACAGCGCTTTCCACCTTCTTCATGTTCAACGTGTACGGGATATCCGGTACCTGGATGATTCTGGCCGGAATATGCCTCGGAGAGGCGTTCTCGCGCAGAGTCTTTACAATCTTACTCCTCAGATCGTCGGTCAGGTCACATCCTTGCGCCAGCTTGACGAAAAGGATTATGCGTTGATCTCCTTCCCGGTTCTGCCCTATAGCCAGGCTATCCACAACCTCGCCCAGTCTTTCCACCTGATTGTAGATCTCCGCCGTGCCGATGCGAACACCGGAAGGCTTCAGCACTGAATCAGACCGTCCGCAAAAAGTGAACCCGCCGGTATCGCTGTGGCGTATGACGTAGTCCCCGTGGCGCCACACGCCGGGATATACTTCGAAATAAGCCTCCCTGTACCTTCTGCCATCGGGGTCGTTCCAGAAATAGAGCGGCATGGACGGTGACGGCGCCTCACACACAAGTTCGCCCTCGCAGTCAACCACCGGATTTCCGGCCTCATCGTATACGTTCACCTTCATACCCAGAGCAGGCCCCTGGAGCTCACCGGCATACACCGGACTGATGGGATTACCGGCACAGAAGCAGCCGTTGATATCCGTCCCTCCAGCAATCGAGTTGAACCACAAGTCCTGTTTGATATGGCGGTAGACATACCCGAAACCCTCAGCTGAGAGGGGTGAGCCGGTCTGAGATATCTCCCGTAGCGACGACAGGTGATAGGCGCTGCCCGGCTTCATTCCCTGGCCTTTGAGGTAGTTGATGTAGCTGGCGCTGCAACCGAACACGGTTACCTTTTCATCCTGAAGCAGCTGCCACATGGCGCCGGCATCCGGATAGTTCGGATTGCCGTCATACAACACCAGGGTGTTTCCTACCGCCAGAGAGCTTACCATCCAGTTCCACATCATCCAGCTACAGGTCGTGATATAGAACAGCACGTCGTCGCGTTTGAGATCCGTGTGTAGCATCAGCTCCTTCAGATGGTTGACCAGAATTCCGCCCGCACCCTGGACCATGCACTTGGGCTTGCCTGTCGTCCCCGAAGAGAACATGATATACAGGGGATGGTCGAAGGCCAGTTGCTCGAACTGAATTTCAAGGTCTGCTTCTTCAGCCACGAAGTCCGCATAATGCACTGCGCTGGGAACACGGCTGATGTCTGTCTCCTGTCCCGTATATGAGGCCACTATGACCTTTTCAATGGAAGGCGTTCTCTCGGCAATGCCGGCGGCATTGGACAGGGAATCAAAATGCTTCCCCTTGTAGAAATAGCCGTCCACCGTGAACAGGACCTTCGGGGCTATCTGCCCCAGGCGGTCGACCGCTGCCTCCAACCCGATATCCGTAGCACAGGAGGCCCATGCAGCACCGATGCTGGTGGCCGCCAGCATGCTGATGATTGTCTCCATCATATTGGGCATGTAACCGGCCACCCTGTCGCCGGACCTCAGTCCCATCTGGCGCAGGGATTTCGCCAGGCGTGCCACGGCATCATAGAGCTCCGCATATGTCATGCTGGCTGTCCTCTGCTTCTCGCCCCTGAAGATGAGCGCAATGCGGTTGTCTCTATGCCTGAGAAGGTTCTCAGCGAAGTTCAGCCGTGCGCCTCCAAACCACCTGGCACCCGGCATTCTGTCCACGTCATCGATCGCTGAGTCGTAGGACCTGGACGCCTTAATTCCGGTGAAGTCCCATACCGCCGCCCAGAAGTCACGTATATTGTTCACGGACCAGTCATAAAGCTCATCATAAGAACAGAATCCGGTCGCGTGCCGCGCATTGACCAGGCCCATGAACCCGGCCATACTGGAATTCGCCTTGCGCTCCTCGGATGGTTGCCAGAGTGGTGATTTCATGCTATCCCTTACCTCCACGTTGGCTCAGGGCAGATTACGACCGCGGTTGCACTGCTTCGCTTGACGTGCTCTCAGGCACCTGTTGACCCGCCCCGTCCGCATCACAGCAGCCTCGAGTCTTTGCTCTGCCTTCGCGGATTCCACTCTTCTCCACCCCGTAATGGCCTGACGGTCACCCCTCGTAAGGAATCCAGTATATATCTAGGATCGTATTGGTGGGGTCTTCGGTGCGAAAGCAGGCCTTCACCTTCATGCCTATCTCCGGGGTCCCGTATTGCAGATAGCCCTTAAATATGGTGCACACGCCGGGCAACTCAACGTCAATCTGGAAATAGGGAGTAGTGAGTTCTATGCCGGTGCCGGCGTACTCCACACGTGCGTAGGTATGCACTGTACCAACTACAGGTTGGGGTACTTCCTGCCAGTCCATGGGCTGGTTGCAGTCAGGACAGTCAGCCCGTGGCGGAAGCCAGAGCCTGTTCTCCGCGCATTCAGGATTAACGCACTTAGTGGCCAGCAACCTGCCTTCTGCCAGACCTTTGAAGAACGCCGACAGTTTTCCATATGTATGCCTGTGTACCAAGCTCCTTGGCCACTCTATGACCATGGCTGGTTCCGACTGAAGCACCTTTGCAGGCTTGCCGGTGTACTCGGTTGTTTTCTCTCTTGCTGTCATAGTTCTGCTCCTTCAAAAAGCCTTCCTGAGAATGCCAGCTGTTACATGTGACCCCACACCGGCGTGAGATATCCAGAGCGCCTGTCTGGCATCAGGCACCTGGAGGCTCTGCCAATCTTCTGGCTTCTTCTTGCCAAAGGACTGCCAGATCTTGGGGTCACCATGGAACTTATCGTACTTGCCCTGTATCTGCCACATACATTCGACTCCCTGGAAGATGCCGGTTGCCCCTACCGCGTGCATGGTGCCTATCAGCCCCCCTGACAGATTGGCCGGGCACTTGCCGCCGAAATAGGCATCGCCAGACTCAATGTAATCAGGTTCCTGCCCATAGGGGCGGAGCCCGATATCTCCGTACGTCTGAATATCGCTTATGGTAAATGCATCATGTAACTCTACCAGATCAAGCTCCTCGAGCGGGTCGGTGATGCCGGCCATTCCGTAGGCAAAATAGGCGGCAAATCGCGCTGCTGCGAAGCTCTCAAATCCCGGCCAGCGCTGACCCTCCTTCTTACGGAGGCCCTTGTACATTTCGGCGCTTTCATTCGGCAGCAACGGTATTTCCATATCTCTGCGGTCAGCTACCCTCAAGGTGTGGCTGCCGCCGGCAATGAAGACCTCGCAAGGTTTGTCGGTCAACTTGTATGCAGTCTCCTCATCACAGAGCAGCATGCAGGCGGCGCCGTCTGTCATGGCACAGCATTCCAGGAAACGTAACGGGTAGGTCGACATGGGGCTATTAAGGACGTCCTCAATCGTGTACTTGCCCGGTTGCTGCGAATACGGAGAATAGTAGGCATAGAGGTGATTCTTGACAGCCACCTTGGCTCTGGTCTCCTCGGAGAGATCGTAGGCCCAGGCAAAGCGGACGGCCATAGGAGCGTAGTAGGCAGCATAGATGCGGGAAAGCCTGGTCTCAAAGTCCTTGCAGGCTGCGTTGGCAATATAGTAATTGCCGGTTCGCGTATCAACCTCAGACATCCGCTCCCAGCCAACCGCCAGCGCCACATCGGCGTATCCGCTGGCCACCGCCATAGCTGCCGTCAGCACGGTAGACCCACCGGTAGCCCCACCGGTCTTGATACCTATGTCATACATGGGATCGAGGCCCAGGTAATCCGTGACCTTGGCTTCGCACAGAAGCTGGTCCTGAAAGTGGTCGGCAAACTCGCCACAGGCCAGGAAGTTGATCAACCCCTTGATCTCCACTGGAGAGAGCTTCAGATCGTTGCTCTCCAGCATCTGCCGGAATGCTGCCATCACCTGCTCCTCAAGCTTCATCTCCGGGCAGAACTTCTTGTACTCCGTGACACCGCCGGCAACGGCAAATACCTTCCTGTTCCATTTCGGAATGCGCAGATTACCTTCCTTCAAAACAATCATCTAGCTGACTCCTTTCTCTGTTTGCTAGCAACGGCCTAGCTCCGGTCTGCCATAGCTGCGCGCAACACGGCATCCGTGACGCCCCCCGAGCCTCCCTAGATGCCCGCCTCTGACCCTCCCTGTGTGCCCCGGATTGGGCATGTCATGAGCAATCAACTCGGCGTCGCAGAGGATGAGGCGACCTTTGACTGTCAACACGCAGTTCCCAGCCGGGTGATTGAACGAGCATTCAATCAGTGGTTATCGCTGAACTATACCATCGGGTCGACTACCTGTCAACCGCGCGTCATGACTGTCAGGAGGCTGGCGGGCGGGGGAAGGATGGACGCTGACCAACGGAGTACTGGCGAAGCCTCTCCATCATCTCAGGGTGGGCAAGGCTGCTGCGGTGAATCTCGGCTTCCATTCTTATTCCCTGCCATAACGGCAGCGACAGGCCCTCATAGGTGGCCCGGCGGTCGTTTCTCAGGCTTAGTTGAGGGTATTTCGATATGGCCTGGGCCAACTCCAGTGCCCGCGGCAGAGCTTGTCCTTCAGGGACGACCTCCTGCACCAGCCCGATCCGGAGAGCGCAGTCGGCATCGATCACAATGCCCGTCTCTATAAGATAGAGCGCGTTGCCCAGACCGACGATTCTGGGCAGACGCTGTGTGCCGCCATCGACAAGGGGAACGCCCCAGCGACGCGCAGGGTTGCCAAAACAGGCATTGCGCGCGGCGATGCGGAAATCACACCAGCAGGCCAACTCCACCCCGCCGGCCAGACAGTAGCCGTTGACAGCAGCTATCGTCGGCTTCTCCAGGTCGACAATGCGGCTTACACCCATCGGCCCGGATTCATCGGCTCCGGGACGCGCCATGAGGCTTTCAACTTTCTTCAGGTCTGCCCCCGAACAGAATGACGCATCCCCAGCTCCAGCCAGGATAAGCACATCTAGATCGGGGTCCTCGCGGAAGGACCGGACAGCCTCGAACAAGAGCTGCGCTGTCTCGCCATCCACGCAGTTATGCACCTCAGGACAGTTTATGGTCACCACGACCGCGCGGCCCCCGCGCTCCGTCTTCACTCTGGCCATGAGGCACCCCCTGTTGGTTTATTACACCGTTGGAACCTGATTCCGCCTCCGGCTCTGTGCGCTTCTGCGCGCAGGCATTTCCTGTGCGGTCGACTTTGCAGGTACCGGCAAGCGGCCAATAATAGGGCTGAGACAGCACATACCACCGCTCAACTGTCGTGCAAACCCGGTGAGGAGAGCGAAAGAAGAGGACCACGAGTAAACACCATTCGTTAAATCGGGGCGAGAGGACTTGAACCTCCGACCTCAGCGTCCCGAACGCTGCGCGCTACCCACTGCGCCACGCCCCGCCGGTGTATGCTATTATATGACGCCGTAGTTATTGAGACAAGTATGACCGCGCTTCCCGACCTCATTCTGAAGAGGCGCTCCGGCTCGTTGTAGAACCGGTGCATAAGGGCCCCTGTTGCCAGTCTGAATCACGAGCCCGACAATGTTGACGTAGGGCAAGAAACTTGACAACATTGGTTTGACATCATAACTTTGTGGAAATGTACCGAGACTTCTACCAGCAAGAAGAAGAGGGAAAAGCTCAGCTGAGACAAAGGCTGACCGACGAGGCGGTCAGCATGGCCCTGCAGGGTAGGTGGGAGGAAGCAGAAGCACTGAACAGGGACATAATCGAGAAATTCCCCGGTGACACAGAGGCCTATAACCGTCTGGGCCGGGCCCTGACAGAGCTGGGCGATTTTGAGGGGGCCAGGGAAGCCTACTCCAAGGCTGTGGAGCTTGCCCCTGGGAACACCATTGCCAAGAAGAACCTTGCCCGTTTGACCAGCCTCTCGCAGTCTATGGCCGCTTTGAGCAGCAACGCTCGTGGAACTGCAGGTCGCAGGGGCCAAGCGCGGCGAGTTGCCCTCGACCTATTTATAACCGAGATGGGCAAGGCTGCGGTGATCGATCTTCACAATGTGGCCTCGCCCGATGTGCTGGCTAAGATAGGGTTTGGCGATCAGGTGAATCTGGAGACACGAGGGCAGCGTCTGGTCGTAACCAGCGAGGACGGCGAGTACCTGGGCGAGGTGGAGTCTCGACAGGGATTGCGCCTCGCAAAACTAATGCGGGGCGGCAACAGATACGATGCGGCGGTGCTCAGTGCAGGAGAAGACAAGGTGCAGGTGATCATCAAGGAAGTATATCAGCACCCCAGCCAGGTGGGAAGCCCCTCCTTTCCTGTCAGAGCAGCAGAGCACCTGCGTACGCGCATCAGAGAGGGCCTGCTCAGGCGAGGGATTACCACGGACGAGAACGAGCCATTGCCGGAGTTGGCAGATTTTGAGGAAGATGAGTATCCTAGCCCTGAAGAGGAGCCCCTGCCCGAAGGTTTCACGGTAGTGGGCGAAGAAGGCGAGAGAGGAACTGAGATTTAATGGAAGCTACAGTAGTAAGACCTGTCGATATCGAACAGGAGATGAAAAGCTCCTATCTGGACTACGCGATGAGCGTAATAGTCTCCCGGGCCCTGCCCGATGCCCGCGATGGCTTGAAGCCCGTGCAGCGACGTATCTTGTACGCCATGGATGGCCTTGGGTTGCGGCACAACACCCCATACAAGAAGAGTGCCCGCATTGTCGGTGAGGTCATGGGTAAGTACCACCCGCATGGAGATGCGCCGGTATATGAAGCCATGGTGCGCATGGCCCAGGACTTCTCCCTGAGGTATCCCTTGATCGATGGGCAGGGCAATTTCGGCAGCATTGACAACGATCCACCGGCGGCCATGAGGTACACCGAGGCCCGTCTTTCACGAATCGCCGAAGAAATGCTGGTCGACATAGAGAAGAATACCGTGGATTTCCTTCCCAATTTCGATGGCTCTCTCCAGGAACCTTCTGTTCTGCCGGCCAAGTTGCCCAACATGTTGATTGGCGGTTCCTCAGGCATAGCTGTCGGGATGACCACCAATATCCCTCCCCACAACCTGGGAGAGATATGCGATGCCATTGCCTGCCTGATCGATAATCCCGAGGCTAGTGTAGAGGAGTTGATGGAGCTTGTGGCAGGGCCTGATTTTCCCACGGCCGGGATCATCTGGGGCAGAGGAGGCATAGACAGCGCCTACACTACCGGACAGGGAAAGATTGTACTTCGGGCTAGAGCTGAAGAACTGACCGGCAAGGGAGGCAAAAGACAGATAGTCGTTACCGAACTCCCCTATCAGGTGAACAAAGCCGCGCTGGTGGAGAGGATAGCTGAGCTTGCCAAAGTGAAGCGGATTTCGGGAATAGCCGAGGTACGCGATGAATCGGACAGGGAAGGTATGAGGATTGTTGTCGAACTCAAGAAAGAGGCGCAGGCCAAACAAGTACTTAACAACCTCTACAAATACACGGCAATGCAGTCCGCCTTCTACATCAACATGGTTGCATTGGTCGATGGACAGCCCAGGGTGATCAACCTCAAAGAGGCGCTGACTTCGTACATTGACTTTCGTTTCCAGGTGATTACCAGGCGGTCCCGATACGAACTTGATAAGGCAAGAGACAGGGCCCATATCCTCGAGGGACTGAGAATTGCCCTCAATAACCTGGACCAGGTAATCAAAATCATCCGGCAGTCTCAGACTGTCGAGGCTGCCCGTGCCGAGTTAATGGCTTCCTTGGCTCTAACGCAGGTCCAGGCACAGACCATCCTCGATATGCAGCTTCGCAGACTGACCAGGCTGGAGCAGGACAAGATCACTGAGGAATATGCGGCTGTGATCAAAAATATTTCCTATCTTGAGGACCTGCTGGCTAGCCCCAGGAAAGTGCTGTTGCTTATCTCCCAGGATGCTCGGGGTCTGAAATCTCAGTACGGCGATCCGCGGCGAACCGTAGTCGAGGCGGAGGAGATCGAGGAATTCCGTACCGAAGACCTCGTCGCCCATGAGACAATGGTAGTCACCTTGACGCATAACGGGTTCATCAAGAGGATCCCTGCCGCCACTTATCGACTGCAGCGCCGTGGCGGAAAGGGCGTTACAGGAATGGTAACCAGGGGCGGCGATACGGTGAACCACATCCTGGTAGCCGACACCCATGATAACCTGCTTTTCTTCACCGCCACCGGCAAGGTCTACTGCCTGAAGTGCCATGAGGTGCCGGAGGATTCGTCCCGCATGGCTAAGGGAATAGCCCTCGTTAATCTCTTGCCCGTTGACCTGAAAGATGAGGTAACCGTGTTGCTGGCCCTGAGTAGCTTCCCATCAGACAGGTTCCTGCTCATGGCCACCAGGGGCGGTGCGATCAAGAAGACGCCTCTGAGCGAGTTCGCCTCGATCAGGCGGAATGGCCTGATCGCCATGGGGCTCAGGAACGGAGATGAACTCGTGGCGGCCGCAGTGGTTGCCGATGAGGATGAGGTCATTCTGGTGAGCCGTAACGGGCAGGCCATAAGGTTTAAAGTTGGGACCCTGAGGACGGCGTCCCGAACCAGCGGCGGGGTGCGGGGCATTCGTCTTATCGACGACCGTGTTGTCGGCATGGGAATTGTTTTTCCGGATTCTTATGTGCTCACAGTGACGGAGAAGGGATTCGGCAAGCTGACACCGGTGAAGAACTACCCTGCTCACAATAGAGGGGGCAAGGGAGTGAGGGCTTACAGGGTCAACCTTAAGACCGGCAATCTCGCGCTGGCCAAGCTTGCATTGCCTCAAGGCTCCCTAGTCATGCTGTCGGCTAAAGGACACGTGGTGAACATTCCCATGGAGCAGGTCTCCATTCAGGGCAGGGGTGGCCGGGGAGCCAGGCTGATGGGCCTGGCCGAGGATGATAGTGTGGCCTCGGCCACCTGGGTCTTCCGTCAGGACGACATCCTGTGAACGGAACGGACAGAGATGAGGTGAGGCGGGAAATGGGGGCACCGGGCTTGTTCGTTGTGAACTAACATGCCGCCTGCACCGCGAGGTGACAGGTCCGCTACCGCCCGGGATGAACTGATCCCGCACAATAAGGTGCCAGACCGTATGACCGAAGCAATATGAGCGTTCTCCGAGAATTAGGACTGACCCTTGTCCCCCTGTTTGTGGCCATGGATGCCGTGGGCAATCTGCCCATCTTCCTGGCTTTGACTCAGGGAATAGCCCCCAAACAACGCAGGCGTGTGGTACACCTGGCCACACTCACCGCCCTGGGCATCGGGCTGGTATTCGTGGCCGTTGGCAAAGCTATCTTCTTACTTCTGGGCATCGAGGTGGCCGACTTCCTAGTGGCTGGCGGCATTATCCTCCTCATTCTGGCTATCAAGGACCTGGTGACCGGTAAGTCGATGGATGCGGACGACTCGTCGGCCTCCGGAATGGTAGGCGTGGTGCCCATAGGCACGCCGGTGGTTGTGGGCCCCGCCGTGCTTACCACCCTGCTGCTCCTCATCGACCTGTACTCCGTTGCCGTTGTCGTGCTTGCCTTTGTCTTAAACCTGGCCATACAGTGGCTCCTCTTCAGACAGGCCGACCGAATTGTGAGTTTCCTGGGCAATACCGGAGTGAGTGCCGTATCAAAGATAATCATGCTGCTTCTAGCTGGTATTGCTGTGAAGATGATCCGCCAGGGCGTCATGACGATCCTGGGATGAGCTCTGCCAGAGATGCCGGGGTTCAAACCCAGTGAAGACTTGGTGTATCATTACTGCTGTCAAGCCAGGTGGCAGGCCGGAGTTGTGACTGAATGGAAGGGGGAAACCCCGACACTACTCCTGTAGAGGGCGAACCCAAGGAGGCAAGAAATGGTCGAGTTACGAAAAGACTGGTCGGAAGTGGTCGTCGACATGCAAAGGGGGATAGGGCGACTAATGGACGAAGTCGTCAACCGTAAACCCCCCGCCGTGCGGTTCTCGCCCCGGACCTGGCAGCCAGCGGTTGACGTCTATGAGACTGATACCGAAGTCGTAGTGCTGGTTGAACTGGCCGGGCTCGAGGAAGATGAGATCGAGGTCACGGTCCAAAACGGCATCCTTACTGTCACGGGCCAAAGGAAAGATGTGAAGCAAGGTATTAAGCGGACCTATTCGCAGATGGAGATTCTGTGGGGACCGTTTGAGAGGAATATCGCCCTTTATGCGAATGTAGATGTCGATCAAATCGCAGCTTTCTACGAGGCCGGCATCCTGGAAGTGGTGCTGCCCAAGCTGGGCCAGAGAAGATCACACCGTGTGAACATACGAACAGGCCAGTGATTGCGATGACTGTAGCTGCCAAAGGTAAAAAGGAGAAGCCGACGAAGCCGCAGGAATCCCGCATCCCTGAGGAACTGCCCATCCTCCCTCAGGATGAAATCGTGGTCTACCCTTCCCTCATTGTTCCTCTACGGACAGCAGATGAGCAAACGCTCAAGCTAATAGATGAAGTCGCTGCTGGCGACAAACTCGTGGGCTTCTTTGCCCGACGGCCCGACGCCAAGGAACAGACCGAACTCTATTCCGTGGGTACTGCCGCCCTCATCGCTCGAATGTTCAAGATGCCCGATGGTGCTGTCCAGGTCTTCTTCCAGGGGCTTTCCCGAATCGGCCTCAAAGAGATGACCCAGACCGAACCGTACATCAAGGCCAGGGTTGAGATGCTGGAGGACCGCATAGAGCAAAACCCCGAACTGGAGGCCCTGGTAAGAAACCTGACCGGCCTCTTCCAGAAGATCGTCGAACTGGCGCCGAACCTACCCACAGAGCTGAACATTGCCGTGCTCAACATGCCGGACCCAGGTAGCCTGGCTGATTTTGTGGCCGCCCATATCAACCTCAAGCGTGAGGAGAGGCAGCAGATCCTGGAGGCAGTCGATGTGGCCGAGCGCATAAGAAGGCTCACCACATTCGCCAATAGAGAACTGGAAGTCCTGGAGCTGGGAAGCAGAATTCAATCGCAAGCCAAGGAGGAAATGACCAGGGCTCAAAAGGAGTTTTTCCTTCGCGAGCAGCTCAAGGCGATACAGAAGGAGCTGGGGGAGTCGGATGAGCGGACGGTAGAGATCAACGAGCTCAGAGAGAAGGTGGCCGAGGCGAAGCTCCCCACTGAAGTGACCAAGGAGGCGGAGCGTGAGCTTGACCGTCTATCCAAGATGCCGCCGGCAGCAGCCGAATATACCGTGTCGCGCACCTACCTCGACTGGCTGATCAGCCTCCCATGGTCCAAATGCACCGAAGATTGCCTGGACATCAGCCTGGCATCCCGGATTCTGGACGAAGACCACTACGACCTCGAGAAGGTAAAGGAAAGGATACTCGACTACCTGGCAGTGCGAAATCTGAATCCAGCCATGAAAGGGCCTATCCTGTGTTTCGTGGGGCCTCCGGGCACAGGCAAGACCTCGGTGGGGCGGTCTATTGCCCGCGCTTTGGCAAGAAAATTCATTCGTATTTCTCTGGGCGGCGTCAGAGATGAAGCCGATATTCGAGGACACCGGCGGACTTATGTAGGAGCACTGCCGGGCAGAATCATCCAGGGATTACGGAGAGCCGAGTCCAACAATCCCTTATTCATGCTTGATGAGATCGACAAAGTGGGCGCAGATTTCAGGGGTGACCCATCTGCTGCTTTGCTCGAGGTCCTCGACCCCGAACAAAACTTCTCCTTCGTTGACCATTATCTCGACGTGCCTTTTGACCTTTCGCAGGTGATGTTCATCACTACTGCCAATATCGTGGACCCCATCCCTCCTGCGCTGCTGGACAGAATGGAAGTGATTGAGTTGCCGGGTTATACCGAGAATGAGAAGCTGCACATTGCCAGGAGATTTCTTATTCCCAAGCAGCTTAAGGAGAACGGGCTGGGCGCACAGCAGGTCGAACTCAAGGATGAGGCCGTACTGAGCATCATCCGCACCTATACAAGAGAGGCAGGATTGAGGAACCTGGAACGGGAAATTGGCACCGTCTGCCGCAGGGCAGCTCGCCAGATAGCTGAAGGAAAGGAAGAGATAGTAATAGTCACGGCCGATAGGCTCCATAATTATCTCGGTCCCAGAAGGTTCCGCTATGAGATCGCTGAAGAGGCCGATGAGGTTGGAGTAGCCACAGGGTTAGCATGGACGCCGACCGGCGGAGACGTCATCTTCGTTGAGGCCACCGTGGTTCCGGGGAAAGCCAATCTTATTCTCACCGGGAAGCTGGGCGATGTCATGCAGGAGTCAGCCAAGGCGGCCCTTACGCATGTGCGCTCCCTGAGCGCGCGCAAAGGCCCGGGACTCGATATCCCGGCAGACTTCTACGAAAGACATGACGTTCATATCCACGTTCCCGCCGGCGCCATTCCCAAGGATGGCCCATCGGCCGGCATTACCATGGCGGTGGCCCTGGCTTCAGCTGTGGCCAAGCGATTGGTGAGCAAGGATGTCGGCATGACCGGCGAGATCACCTTGAGGGGCAAAGTGCTTCCAGTGGGCGGTATCAGGGACAAGGTCCTGGCGGCGCACCGGGCCGGCCTGAGACGCGTGATCCTGCCCAAGGAGAGCGAGAAGGACCTGGAAGAGGTATCGGCAGAGGTCAGAGAAGAACTGCAGTTCATATTCGTGGAGAATGTTGAACAGGCCCTCACGTCCGCTCTGGTTCCAGCAGGCAACACCGAGTCCTGAGGAAGCACACGCTACCACGCTCCAAGGATAGCCATTACGTCACCCACCCTCTGTCCGGGCACGAGGAGACGGTGTTCATCCCTTGCCAGGAGAATCTACCCCTGCCGCCTCAGCACTCCAGACCCCGCTATTGCGGCACCGTACCCGCCCGCTTCCCCACAGCGTCAATAGGCCGAAGAGGCACCTCTGCAATGAGGCGAGGTGCCCTTGGCCAGTTTAGATACTAACCCGGGGAGCACTTCAGACCTCTTTGACCGCCAGGTAATGGCTTCTGAGGCGACTGGGACGGCCTGCCAAGGACCATAGCCGCCTAAGACTCAAATCTCTCGCCCGAAAGGTCAGGATTCACCTCGATATCGTAGATCCTGACTTTGTACCCTTCATTCGGGTCAACATAGGTGCAATTGCCACCCGTCCACTGGTAGAGCTCATTTCTCACCACGTCCAATTCACTCACGAACCCATCCCAGACCTCATCCCAGTCCTCGTCACCCCTATCCTTCGCAATCCATTCGCCACCCTCTAACTGCCATATCTGCTCAAGCTCTCCGTTGACGATGTATCCGATATCATAGCCGTATAACGTTCCTTCGATCTTCAACTGAAAGCCATCGGTCCCGATGTTCCTGGCCGTCCACGTGAACTCACCCATCTCACCATTAGTCAGCTCCATCTTGAAGCGTAGGCTGGTGGCAGTTGCCACATCCGGAACGCCGTTTTCACCATTATCGGGGACACCGTTGACGGCGTTGCCGTTCTGTGGGGGCATGCCATTCTCCACAGGCGGCCGTTCCTGTGTAAGAAGACGCACCATCATGACCATGCCCACCACGCCAACCACTATGGCTATCGCGATAACCGCGTACATCCATTTCTGCATGACTGCAATGCCTCCCTTCTTCGTTGTGGACTAGTCAGGAGCAGCCTGGGGGCTCTCCGAGACTTCAGTGCGTTAGTGTATGACGGCCTGGGCTCCGTGTCAAACGTCCTGGTTTGGTTCAGTCCGCATGCGGTGTTGGTTCATAGCAGTGAGATGTTGTGCAGACCCACTGCCACATAACGCCGGACATTGACATATTCCTGGTGTATGCTGTAGATTGTGCGGGCCCGTTCACGAATATAGTCAATCAAGTCAAGGACCGATTCATGGCCAGGCACGAGTCCCACGGATAGGGGTCAAGGCGCTACGGAAAGCCCGAGCCCGAACGAGGGACGATGTTTAAGGGGCCCGGCTTCGGCACAAGGAGGTGAATATGTTTTGTCCCAAATGTGGCACCGAAAATCCAGACGAGGCCAAGTTCTGCTCCAAGTGCGGTGCGGAGCTTGGCGCCGCGGCGAAGTCTAGCGGAGGGGAAGCAAAGCCCGCAGCCGAGAGCAGTACGGGTTTGTCAGCCAATGTAGCGGGACTCCTCTGCTACGTGGCATTCTGGATAACGGGAATAGTCTTCGTAGTTCTGGAGAAGAAAAGCACATTCGTCAAGTTTCACGCCTGGCAATCCATTATGGTCTTCGGTGTGCTGATCGTAGTCCAGATCGTCGTGTCGGGCATTCTTATTGCCATCGGGTTCGCCACTTTCTCGCCCGGGCTTATCGCCTTTGCCAGAGTGCTGGGCAGTATTATCTGGATCCTGATCGTGATTCTGTGGATCGTCCTGGTGGTTACGGCGGCCACCGGCCAGATGTGGAAGGTCCCCGGCGCAGGCAACTGGGCGGAGAAGCAAGCAAACAAATAGAGCTCCGGGTGCTCTCTCCCGCGACTGGCAGAGCAGGCAGGTACAGCCTGCCCGGTGTTGCGGATGTGGAGCCTGAGGGTCAATGCAGTCCCAAGCAGACCACGCACGCCGCTTGACAGTGGGGGGTCGCCCAATATAGTATGGGCCGGCACTGAACTTGTTGCTGAACAAAGCCGGGTTTCGGCCAGTCTCATTGCCAGATTGCCAGCCACTACCCAGACACAAGCGTAGAAACAGGCCTGCACCGACTGTGGTGCCCGACTGGAGAGTACCGCAGGAGTAAGAAAAAAGGGAGGTTCTCATTGGTGATTGCCAGAAACCAAGTCGTGGGAATCGTAGCGGCAGTGGTCTTGATCGTCGCTGCCATTACGGGAGTCCTGTTAGTAGGGGAGAGAGGTACCCATTCTTCCCCCGAGGAAGTCGTGCGCAGCTACATGATAGCGGTCTACGAGGAAGGAGACGCTTCTCAGTACCTCGGCCTCATCTACCCCAAGGACATGGACCAGCTGGAAGCTCAATACGGGATAGGGAAGGACGAAATGCAGGTCGGCCTTCAGGACAGCCTCGATGGTTTTCATACCCAACTGGCGAGCGAAGGGGCATCGCTTGCCTGGGCAGTGGGGAACACGACAGCACAAAACACAACAGCAGAAACAACCGTGACGCTGAAATTCAGCCACCCTGTGTATGGAGACGAGGAACACACCGAGAAGGTGCCTACGCTGGAGAGGGAAGGACGCTGGTACCTGAAGGCAGAGCTACTGGAATCCTTCTTGCAGTGGTTCGTCTCGTTACAGGAATAGCGGCAACCATCCCCGGTGCTGGCTCTCCTGCACCTGCATCGAGTTGCTTCGCGGCCTAGGCCCGCCAGATTCCGGGCTGATACCGCAGGGCAAAGCCCACACTTAGCGGATCCCCCGCCTCTGACGACAGCAAGGCATCATAGCCGGGCAGGCAATGCATATACCCTGCTGTCCGGGCTGAGGCAAGACCACCGACTACAGTACTACGGAGAGGCTGTGACCTATGCAGTTTGTTGACCTCGGCGCTCTCGACTTGCACTGCCGGAGAAGCACTCTCCGATAGACTGGCCACGTGGCGGATGGCCATCCCCTAAGCCACAAGAACCGATGTGTCGCCGGCCCGTGGCACGAAAACCTGCTTTGGGGATTGGGACGAAAAGTGTATAATGTAGCCTGATAGATGGGCTCTGAGGTATTCTATCGCAAGTGGCGGCCGCAGACCCTGGGTGAGGTGCTGGGACAAGAGCCTGTAACTCAGACTCTGCGCCATGCCGTAGAAAGCGGGAAGATGGCCCATGCCTATCTTTTCTGCGGTCCACGAGGTACAGGCAAGACCAGCACAGCGCGCATCTTAGCCAAGGCAGTCAACTGCCCTGACCAGACGCTTGGCGAGCCGTGCAATGCTTGCGAGATGTGTCGCTCAATCACAGAGGGGAGGGCTCTGGACGTAATAGAGATAGACGCCGCCAGCAATCGCGGCATCGACGAGATCCGCAGCCTCAGGGAAAAGGCAAACTACGCTCCCAGCCTTGCTCGCTACAAGGTCTATATCATAGACGAAGTCCACATGCTTACCGAGGCAGCCTGCAATGCCCTACTGAAGACATTGGAGGAGCCGCCCCGGCACGTGATTTTCGTCCTAGCTACCACCGAAGCGCATAAGGTGATACCCACCATAGTGTCAAGATGTCAGAGGTTCAGCTTTCGCCGGCTGGGTCAGACCGAGATAATGGACAAACTCAAGCTGATCTGTGATAAGGAGGGTATTGATATTGAGCCCGATTCGTTGAGGCTTATTGCCCGCGCTGCCACGGGCAGCCTTCGAGATGCTGAGAATATCCTGCAGCAGATGATTGCCTTCTACGGCAACCGCATCGGGCCTGACCAGGTCCAGGCAGAGCTTGGCATCGGCTGGGATTCGAGGGTTAGACAACTGGCGCGATCTGTCATCTCCGGCGATGTAGCTGCCGGTCTAACGATCATCCATGACCTTGATAGCGATGGTGTGGACCTCCGTCAGTTCAACCTGGGGCTTGTGGAGTATCTTCGAGGATTGCTGCTGGCCAAGTCGCGCTGCAGAGAGGCCCTGGACGTTACCGGCGAAGACCTGGCCGAGATGGAAAGCCTGGCCGGCAATGTCCCGCTGGACTATCTGGTCAAGGCGGTCAAGTCCTTCTCGGGCATAGATTTCCGTAGCGACAATTACTCAACGCTGCCGCTGGAACTGGCCCTGCTGAGCTGCGCCCTCTCTGCGCCTGTCAGTCAAGGCCAGGAGGGGCTGCCCGCCGCCAGCGCCCCCGAGGCGGCGAGGCCCCCTGAGACAGAGGGGCCGCCCGACAGTGCGAAGGTTGAGATTTCCGCGGTAGCCAGTCCCGGCAATGTGGGTATTGAGGATCCCGTGGCAGCCAATCGCGAGAGCGCGGGGGCTGAGATCCCGAGCACAGATGCTCCTCGGAACATCGATTACCTCCGCGGCCGCTGGAGGGAGTTCATCCGCTCTTTGCGAGGTGAAGGCTCCAGTGGCAACCTGGATGCCTTCTTGCGTAGCGCCTGCGACCCCATAGACCTTGAGGATGATACATTGGTGCTGGGCTTTTATTATTCCTTCCACAAGGAGAAAATCGAAGACGCCAAATACCGGCATCTGGTGGAGAAGAAGCTCAAGGAGGTCTTTGGCCAGCCTTATAAGATAAGGTGCGTTATGGTTGATTCCAAGGGGGCGGTTCCCTGCCAGGCCGAGACACAGAACCCGGTGGTCAAGGCTGCCCTGGAAATGGGAGCCAGGATTAGCGAGGAGGAGTCATAGTCCTGGCCAAAACCCTGGAAAAGGAGGCAGATGGACAAATCGATATTGCGTCAAGCCCAGCAGCTTCAGGCGAAGCTGGCCAAAGCCCAGGAAGAGCTGGGCAGTCTTACGGTGGAAGCAACCAGCGGAGGTGGTGCCGTAAAAGTGGTAGTTGACGGTCACCAGAAGGTGCACTCCGTGGATATATCCCCGGAGGTGTCGGAGGCTGGCGATGTTGAGTTGCTGCAAGACCTGGTCATGACTGCTATCAACGAGGCCATTGCCAAGTCGCAGGAGCTTGTTAACAAGCGTCTCAGCAGCCTGACCGGTGGTCTCGACATACCGGGGTTGCCGTAGCGAAGTGCCTGGAGACCCACCCGGCGTCAGCCGGGACTCGAGCCGGACGCAACGCTTGGGAAGTACTCCCCAAACTGCCGGCCGCGCCTGGAATGACGATAAGCTGACAGGGACGACAACAAGGAGAAGAGCCAGGGAAAATGAGGTTTGTTGCTGAGCCTATAGCCAGACTGGTCGAGGAATTCGGCAAGCTGCCCGGCATTGGACCAAAGAGCGCCCAGAGGCTCACACATCATGTTCTGCGCAGCTCCGATGAAGAAGCAAGGTCTTTAGCGGAGGCCATTCTAGCGCTCAAGGAGAAGATAAAGCTGTGTTCCATTTGCTTCAACACTACCGACTGTGATCCCTGCCGCATCTGCCAGGATATGGGGCGTGACCATTCCAGAATATGTGTCGTTGAGAAACCTTCTGACATCCTGCCCCTGGAACATACGGGGAAATACAACGGTGTTTACCACGTGCTACACGGGACCATCAGCCCGGCGCAGGGCATAGGCCCCGATGACCTGAAGATAAACGAGCTTCTGGCCCGCCTTCAAAACGGCTCCGTAACAGAGGTGATTATAGCAACCAACCCCAACGTAGAGAGCGAAACCGTGGCTATGTATCTGCAACGCATCATCAAGCCCTTCAATATACACGTGACACGCCTGGCGCGCGGCCTGCCCTTTGGGGCTGAGCTGGAATATGCAGACGACCTAACCTTGGGACAGGCACTGGAAAACAGGCGCGAGTTCTGACAGGGCTGTACACAACCGCCCCTCTGGGATAGCGGAGGGCTCGGGCAGCGGCGCTTTGCTTAGGCGTTGCTGACACCAAGGGAGACAGACTACGTGATAGAGCTAAGACAGATCGATGACGCCTTAACTCGGTATGTGCGGCCGCAGACGTTTGCACTGGCAATCCGCATGTGCGGGCCGGAGGAGGAAACTCCCAAGAGGGCTAAGATACCCCGCCGAGACCTGGGAGTAGACATTTCGTTATGTCATGCAGTCAGTATGGCACGGCGATACGGCTGGGTTATCGCGGTTGACAGGTCTCAGACCTGCTACATTGCTGGCATAAGCCTGGGGTTCCTGCCCCTGGTGGCGGACGTTGTTGACGGCAGCTTCCAGGCGTCGCTTGGACTGTGGGGAATGAACAAAGAGCAGGCAGCGGCAGCTATTGCGGGCATCCCCAAATTCGAATACGGCAAGTACAGGAACGTGCTGATTGCTCCTCTACACAGGGCTGCCTTTGAACCGCACGTCATCCTGGTCTACGGTAACCCGGCCCAGATATGGGTGCTTCTAGCAGGCTATCTGAGTGGAACGGGTAAGACCGGACTGGACACGACACTGGCCACAGGGGCCAGCTGTACGGCTCTTATCACCCGAGCCGTCATAGAAGACGAATGCCAGTTCGCTCTCATAGGCGTTGGCGAGCGTTTGATTCCTCATACTCAGGACCACGACTGTGCCCTGTCGATACCGGCCAGCAAGATCGAGAAGGCGATTCAGGGCCTGCAGGCGGGTCATAGCATCGGTGTTTTCAGGTACCCGATTCCTGCATTCCTGAGGTACAGCTCACAGCACCCACCAGGGTATGAGGAAATGAGGAGTCACCTGCTGGATGCAGAATCGTAGGAATTCATGCCGCGACCAGTGGCCCCCCGGGGCACGAAGGCGGACACTGGGCCCCTGGTGAATCGAACGCGAGCATGATATACTATGCGCTGACTTAGCTTCCAGAAGCCGGAACATGATCCATCCGGCTATCGATTGAGCAAGGAGGAAAACATGAGAACGAAAGAGCAGTACATACAGGGCCTGGCCAAGATGAGACGAAACGTCTACTTCAATGGCGAGTTGCTCGATCGCACAGATGAGTTGCAGATGGACTGTATAGATACCATCGGCACGACGTTCGACGAAGCCGCCAAGCCCGAAAACCAGGATCTGTGTACGGCCATCTCCCATCTCACAGGCGAGCGCATCAGCCGCTTCACCCATATTCACCAGAACACCGACGATCTGCACAAGAAGCAGGACATGACCCGCATGCTCTGTCAGAAGGTCGCTGGATGCATCCAGCGATGCATGGGCATTGACGCCACCAACGCCATATACAACGTATCCTACGAGGCAGACAAGATGAATGAAGGTGCCACCCAGTACCACGAGAACTTCAAGAAGTGGCTTGCGCGCTTCCAGAAGGAAGACCTGGTAGGCTGTTGCGCGCAGACGGACGTCAAGGGAGATAGGATACTAAGGCCTGCTGACCAGCCTGACCCCGATGCTTACGTACGGATCAAGGAGAGGCGCAGTGATGGCATCATAGTCAGCGGCTGCAAGCTGAACATCTCCGAGGCCTCGGTTGCCGACGAGGTCCTGGTGGTGCCGACACGAGCGTTGCGTCCCGAGGACAAGGACTACGCCGTTGCCTTCGCTGTGCCTGGCGACTGGGAGGGACTGAAGCAGGTGGTTACGATCCATAACCTCAGGTCCAGAGAACACTTCCAGCGCGGCTTCCGGGCTGGCGCCACAGATTCCTACATGATATTCGATGATTGCTTCGTGCCCTGGGAAAGGGTCTTCCTCGCCGGCGAGTGGCAACACGGAGGCGTACTCGCTCTCCTGTTCGCCCTGTTTCACCGCCATTCCTATTCTGGCTGCAAACCTGCCATTGGCGACATCATCTTGGGGAGCGCGGCGCTTGCCGCCGAGGTTAACAACATACACAAGACACCCCTGGTCCGGCAGAAGCTGGCCGAGATCATCCTCACCACCGAACTGGGGTATGCGGCGGGATACACAGCCTCCGACCTGGGCAAGCCGGAGGTCTACATACCGGGCCTCGGATTCGTGCCCTATGGCCCCGGCTCTTACATACCGAATTCGATCTACTGCAACGTGGGCCGTTGCCTGACCGGCGAGGCCGTCTACCGCGAAGCGGAGATGCTCTGCGATATCGCCGGCGGGGTGGTAGCTACATTCCCCTATGAGCAGGATTTCCTCAACCCCGAGACCCGGGACTTGCTCCTCAAATACACCAAGCGCAATCCCAACATGCCTGTCGAAGATCAAGCACAACTCTGGCGTTACCTGGGCGATGTGCTGTGCTCAGCAGCCGGAGGCATTCACAATATCGGCAGCTACCACGGCGGCGGCTCACCCATCATGGAACAGATCGCCATCACCACCCAGTATGACATCGAGTCCCGGAAAAAGCTGGTCCGCTATATTGCCGGCATGAGCGACGGCGACCCTGATGCGCTGAGCAAAAAGAGGACCTGAGGCGGGCAGCTCCTGCCCTGCCCCCCGGTCACAGTGACGCACATCATCAGCGGCCCAGGCGGTTGCCTCTGAATTGCAGGTCAGCCATCGGCTCAGGACCCCTTCAGCCGGTGGGACACCCGCTCCTCCGTTATCCCCAGTGCGGCAGCGATCTCCTTCTCCCCCAGGCCCGCATCCTTGAGCTTGAATACTTCTCGTGTTTGCCTTGCCTTGTCTTTCTTTCTGCTGGCTGTTTCCTTCAGGTCAAGGATGTATTCTATCTCCCTCGTCTGTACAAGCTCTTTCTCTGCCAAGCCGGCAAAGACCTTTTCCCCTTCTTCGGTGCGGACTATCACCGTTGACCACCCTTCGGCGGAGCCGCCGCTGCCGACAGCGATGTCGGCCATCTCAGCGGCAAAATCCTGACAGACCAGGCAGTGCCTGGGGACGCAGTTCTTAACGTCGGTTATGGGCAAGGACAGCTTCTCTCCCTCAACATATATATCGAACTCATCCGATATATCGATCTTGGCAGCCCTGCCGATGTCCAACCCCTTTGCCCTTAGCGTCTCGGCCAGGCACGCATATTCATAGTTCTCCCGACAGAACAGCCCTATCGTCAGCTTCACGGATGATGCCAGCGGCAGGCCCTTGTATTGAAGATATCTTACCGATTGTATATGGCAGGGAGAACCGACAACACAGACCTTGCCCAGCCCGAGGTCAACAACGGCGGTCCGCAGCTCCTTCAGCAGCGGCACCGCGCCGTACTTGGTGCCAGCCGACCGGACAATGTCGTCCCTGGTCCCGGCGATACAGGCCGCCGGCGCCCGGCCCTCATTGCCGACCACCAGTGCCCCGTCGATGATGCCACTATCCAGAGCATACAGGAGCAGGGACGTCACTATTCCGCCATCCTGACAGACCTTCGCGACCTCGGTGTCCCGCGTCCTCGCCGCCGTTACGCTCCTGTGCAGTCCTATGCTCTCCCTCTTTCCCCATCCCATAATGCTGCTCTCTATGACCTTCATTAGGTCATGCCTGTGCATATAGCAGGCTTCGTAACAGGTACTGCAACCCACGCAGTCGATGGTGCGCTTGGGTCGCTTGGGCCTACTGTCAATGAACTTGATATGGGAACTGGGACAGGCGAGGATACATGCACCGCATCGAGTGCATTCTCCTGTATCTATTATCTGAGCCTCTAGGTCCTCATAGCCGGGCATATTTCTCCGCTCCCGGTGTTACTATGGAACGACAGACTAAGACGAGGCAGATGCAGATGCCGCAGTACACAACGGAGGCAATCCGCCTCACTTCAGTTGCCCGCTGGCCTTCATCTTGCCTATCTCCTCCTCCCTCAACTGCCGCTTGAAAAGCTTGTCTGTTACGGTCAAAGGCAGCTCCTCGCGGAACTCAACGAACTTGGGCACGGCGTAAGGCGGCAGCTTAGCCCTGCAATGGCTGATTATCTCCTCGGCAGTTGTTTTCCCTTCATATTCAGGCCTCAGGCTGATGAACGCCTTTATCCGATCACTGCCCGGGCGCTCAACGTCGGGTATTCCAATCGCCACGGCATCCGCAACGGCCGGATGCTCGTACAGCACATCATCAACCAACCTCGTATAGACTTTGAGCCCTGAGACGTTCGCCATGTCTTTGATGCGATCCGTAATGTAGAAGTAGCCATCATCGTCCATGGTCACCACATCACCCGTGGGCAGCCAGCCATCAACCAGGCCCTTGCCGGCCTGAGGCCAGTAACCTAACATAACCTGCGGGCCGCGAACCCAGAGTTCGCCTTCCTTCCCCGGGGCAGCCTCTTGACCGGTGTCCAGGTCCACTATCCTGACCTCTGTATCCGGGGTCGGCACTCCTATGGAACCGAGCTTTTCGGCAGGCATGAAGCCGATGAGCTTTGAGAATGCCGAGAGGTTGATATGTGTACCTCCGCTTGTCTCCGACAGCCCGTATGCCTCGGTGATAGGCATGCCGGTCTGCTGCTTAAACCTTTGGGCAATCTCCACCGCCAGCGCTGAGGCACCAGACATGAACATGGTGTTTATCCTGCCCAACCCCCTGGTGGCCAACCTGGAATATTGAGTCGGCACACAGGAGCAGAGAAAAGGTCGGTGTCTGGTCAGCATTTCGTACAGCATATCGACATCTCTGGGGTCCGGGATCAAGTACATCTTAAGCCCCCAGTGGACGGCAAAGTGCATCATCATATGACCGTACTGATGGAACAGTGCCACGGGCATCATTATGGAGGTCTTCCCCCTGACTCCCACCTTGAGGGGTTCCATATACCAGGCAACATGCGTCAGCGCCACGGACCGGTTGTAATGGGTCAGCATCACGCCTTTGGGCAGCCCGGTGGCACCACCGGTAAAGGGCAGCACAGCCAGGTCCTTCATCGGGTCAATATCAACATCAGGTGGATCGGGGTCATGGCCCTCGATGAGATCGCGAAACAGGAGGGCGCCGGGCGGCCGTTCCTCCGCTGGCCCTTCCGGGGAGTAATCCGTAAGCGAGGTGACTATCACGTTCTTGACTCGCGTCTTGTCCTTTATCGAGTTCACCGCCTCCAGCGACACCTCCGTGCAGACAACCGTTTCCGCCCCGGAGTCACCAATCTCGTACACTAGATCAGCCGCCTTATGGAGTACGCTGCAGGGGACATGGACGGCCCCCGCCTTCAGTATTCCGAAATCGCCAATGATGAACTGGGGGCAGGTCGGCAGGATGGTGGCCACTTTGTCTCCTTTGTTGACGCCCAACCCGGCGAGCGCGGTGGCAAATCTATCGGCCTCCTGTTTCAGTTCTGTATAGCTCATCTCGCGTCCCAGATAGGAGCAGGCGGCCTTACCGGGGAACTCGGCCGCCGCAGCATCGAGAAGGCTGTCAATAGGTATCTTTGGATAAGGCTCTTTGCTCTGCGCAAGCTTGTATGGCCCCAACTTGTATTGCTTGAGCCAGGGTTTTTCGGCTACTGAAACCATATCTCACCCCTGTATACTGCTGATTATATAGTCGAGTCCCAGTGCCCTGAGCTTCTCGGCAGTGGGCTTGCCGGTCGTCTTGTCCCAGCCGCGGAACCCATAATAAGCGTCCAGCATCTGGTCGAGCTTTTCCACCTTATGTCCCTCGGCGGGCCCCTCGGGTAATGGCTCCTCGAGCAGTCTCTTAGGAAGCGTATCATCGGCCCGGGTCAGGCCCTCTCTGACATTGAAGGCTCTGGCCAGGTTGTAGACCCTCTCCCCGACTTTCCTGAAATCGCCGACACCGAACTCCCAGCCCGTGCAGTTCGCTATCATGCCGGCCCAGTCCTCAGTAGCCAATGCCATGCCCATGAACTTACATGTGCCCACACAATCGAAGACGGTCAGCGCGTCCTCCAGGTCCTTCACCACCTTGGCCTCGGCAGGGTTCTCCACCAGCGCATCCTCAATCTTGCTCTCCTCAACACAGAGGAAAGGAATATCTATGAAGGCCGGTCCCTCAATGTAGGCTGTGATATGGTCACCGCCCCTGTTGGCCGTGGCAAAGGCCAGCCCGCATATCTTGGCCGCCCTGGGGTCATAGGCCGGTAGTTCCAGGCCCTTAACATTCATGGCAAAGGTCTCGGCGCCCTTGTCCAGCCTGGCAGCCATTCTCTTCGTGCCTTCAGCCAGCAGGTCGCCAATGCCTTCCCTCCTGGCTATCTTGTGTATGAGCGCAATGACGACATCGGCATCCCCGAATTCCAGTTCCAGCCCATCCGTATCAGCCTTGGTCAATATCCCTTTCTCATAGCATTCTATGGCAAAGGCTATCGTGCTGCCGGCGGAAATCACATCCAGCCCATAGTCATCGCACAGGTTGTGGGCCAGGGTGATCGCCTCGAGATTCTCCAGCCCGCACATGGCACCGAAGGCGCCGACCGTCTCAAACTCCGGCCCCTCACCCTTACAGGCGTAGGGACCGCTCTTAACCACACTCACCCGGCAACAGCTGATGGGACAGGCATAGCAGTGCTTTCTATCCACCAGGAGCGTGCTCTCCAGCGCGATTCCGCTCACTTTGTCTATGTCCGGAAAGACCCCGGTCTGCCAATTCCTGGTAGGGAACCCTCCCCTGACGTTTATCAAATCGGCAACCATGGCCGTCCCATAGGTCTCGAAGGTGATCTTCAGCATGCTTTCATTGACCAGATCATAGTTCCGTCTGGAGATTTCGCTGAAGGCATCGTTGTTGGCTGTTCTGATCTCCTGTGTCCCCCGGGCAACCACCGCCTTCAGCCGTTTCGATCCCATCACCATGCCCACGCCGCATCTCCCGGCAGCCCGGTGTACATCATTGACGATACCGGCATACCTCACCAGATTTTCGCCTGCTATGCCTATAGCGGCAACGTTGCAGTCATCGCCCACTTCTTCCTTGATGAGCTTATCCGTCTCGCTGACTCCTTTGCCCCAGAGATGCCCGGCATCCCTCAGTTCAGCCATACCGTCGTCTATAACCAGGTAGACCGGCTTCGGCGATATGCCCTTGAAGATAACCCCGTCAAATCCGGAGTTCTTGAGATAGACTCCCCAACTGCCGCCAGAGTTGGCCTCTCCCCACAAACCGGTTAATGGTGACTTGGTAACTACGCAATACCGCCCGGCGCTCGGCGATTCCGTGCCGGTCAGGGGACCGGTCATGAAGATGAGTTCGTTGTCGGGGCCGAGCGGGTCGGCGCCCTCGGCCACCTCGTCGAAAAGATACTTGGTGGCCAGCCCGCTGCCGCCCAGAAACATCCTGCAATCCTCTTCATTCAGGTTCTCCTCTGATACCTTGCCATCGGTCAAATCAACCCTCAGGACCTTTCCCATATAGCCGAACATTCTGCTCCTCCTTCTATCTTCTGGCATGAGCCAGCCAATCGGTCTCCATCATTCCTCAAACTGCCCACTGATGGCATCAAACCGCCGCACACTATGGATTGTCTCAAACGGCGTTTGTGTCAGGCGGAGAACGCGCCTCAGGACCTTCTCGTCCGGCGCCTCCCATTCACAGAAGTGCCTGCTCGCTACGAAATCGCAGTAACTGCATTTCCAGGAGACACCTTTAGGCATGAAGCTCGGCGCAGCCTTGGCCCGTGCCATCAACTCCTCCTCAGTGAATGGTGCCTTGTGAACAACCATGAAGCGTGCCATCTTTGCCTCCTAATGATCCCTCCCGCAGTCTGTGGAAATCGCCGGGGCCGCCCCAGCAAAGCTAGAAATCTATACTCTTTCCTTCGTAGGTGTAGCTGAAGAATCTGTCTGTTTCCGCAACATCAGGTATTCTGGGGGAGACAATCAACGAGCCGTCGGCCATGAGGTTGTCTATCAGCTTCTCCATGGCCTTGTTGAAGCCGTCCAATGGAATGCCGGTCTCTCTGATACTCAACGGTTGGTTGATAGTGTGGGCCAGTCCCCTGATAGCCTCAGCCAGCGCCGCTGCCGCCGTCTTGCCCCGGGGTATCTCCAGATTGATAGCGTACGCGATCTCTGCCCATAGTTCTTCGCGGGCCTCACCGATGAATTCGATGGTATAGGGCAGAAACAGCCCAACTGCTCTGCCGTGGGGTACATGAAATACGGCGCCGAGCGAATGCCCTGCAGCGTGGGCCATGCTTGAGAGAGCATTGATGAAGCCGATACCTGCCATGCAGGCCGCATTATGCATCTTTTCACGGGCTTCCATGTCGCCGCCATCCCTCACCGCTCTGGGCAGGTATCGGAAAACAAGCTGTATCGCTTTGATACAGAAACCGTCTGAGAAGTCGTTCTTCCAATCGCAGGTATATCCCTCGACTGCGTGAGTTAGCGCATCCATTCCCGTGTCTGCCGTGATGTGAGGAGGCATGGCCCGGGCCAGTTCCGGATCCACGATGGCAATATCAGGGACGATCTCACGGTTGATAAGGCTCAGCTTTCTCTGGTCGCCCGGGTCGGTAAGCACCACCGCGAAAGTTGCCTCGGCGCCCGTGCCCGAGGTTGTGGCCACGCAGACAAGCCTGCACTTGCAGCCCAGGCCCAGGTCCGAGAGAAATGGGTTTATCTCCTCCGCCCTCATGTCCGGCCTTTCATATTGTACCCTCATGGCCTTGGCTGCATCCATGACCGAACCCCCACCCACAGCAACAACCACATCGGGCCGATACTGGTTCATCAGAGCCACACCCTTGTCTACCGTATCCAGTGAAGGGTCGGGCTCAACGGCATCAAAGACAGCGGCTTGAATTCCGGCCCGGGCCAGATGCTCCTTGACCCTGTCAACAAAGCCCAGCTTCACAATGTTTTTATCTGTAACTATGAGTGCCGACTGGCCCTTAAGTTCAGACAGATGGCTGAGCGCGTCCTCGCCGAATACCACCTGCGGAGCAACAAAATACCACATGGCTAGCTAACGCCCCTCCCCACTGGACTATTCTCCGTGTTTTATATCAGTCAAATACCGACCTGAAAGCGGTCCGAACTCCCACCCTCTAGTCAGGGAACACCGCATCAACCGTGCTCAGGCAGTTCGTAAACTCGAGCGCCGCCCTGGGCATCCTCATGATCTGCCCCATGTTTCCCTTCACCTTCAGCTTACCCGTCATCATTGCCTTAACGGGGTCAAGCTTCTTCTCCAGCAGCTGTTTCATAACCGTATACGGCCCGGAGATCCTGTACTGGGGCGACTTCTCCGTCTCATCCTTGATGGCCGAGGCAGAGCGGCATTCGCCGTGCCAGAGATCGAAATAGCCGATGATCCTGTGCTTGAACGACGCATCCGGCTCAATAATCACGTACATGTCCCCCTCCCAGTTCTTGGCCACCTCCTTGTAGGTCTGACTGTTGTTTAGCTCCTGCATTGCTGCATCAGCCCATTCCTGGGTTCCAATCGTTAATGCCATAGTCGCACCTCCCGAATCCGTACTAGGATACGGCCTATTATACACCACATTTTCAGCCGGAAATCAAACACTTCCCATTCGCTCCTGGCATACACGGGCGAGCTTCGGTCATCGCAAGTCATAGTTCTTCTCGCGTCCCGGAAATCGTATGCGTTCGGCGGCTTCACACAAAGAGGGGGCCGGGGCTCAAGAGCCCCGGCCCTCAATGCTAGCTCCTGCCGACACGGTCAATAGGCAATGCCGGCAAGGGGGCAGTTCTAGTCAGCGAAGAAGTCTCTTTCCCAGGTCGCGACCGCTTCCACTGACACGCGGCTAAGATGCATGGGCTTGTACGTCCAGCTCGCATACAGCAATACCTGGTCATAAGCGTGCGGGCTGGGAGTTGGCGTGGGCGTTTTGCCATCCACTATCTTGAGCTCCATGAACCCGCTCTGCCCGGGCGGAATGACGTTCTTGCCCTGCGGCAACGGCGTCGATAGCTCGGCGATCTGGTTATAGGTACCACGGTTCATGGCCGGGTGGCTGAACACGTCGGTCGGCAGGGCTCCCAGTTTGTCATACTTCTGCATACGCACCGGGGTCAGCCAGGTCGACATGTCCTCGCCGTATTCAACCTTCAGGTCAGCAATCGCCTCTTTCAACGCATCCATAATCAGCGCATCCAGTGCCTCGCCAGTCGGGTAGCCAGGATAGTTGAGGGACCCATCAGCCCTGAACACGCGGACCAGCAGGCTGGGATAACCCTTGACCTGTCCGATCATATCTGCCGGCAGAATCCCGTCAAACACCATGGGGACGACCTTGTCGTACCAGGCATTGAAGATGGTCAGACCGGCATGATCGTAAGTAGGATTCTCATCGTCAGGCCACTTGGGTGGTACAAAATCGACATAACTGACAGGAAGAGGGGTTGCTGTAGCCCAGGCTCCGAGGTGCTCCAGGGCTGCTACAACCTCCGGGTCACTGGTCTCTCCCACATAAGCCGTGGCCGCGGTTATCAGATCCCCCGCAAAGTTCATTCCTGCGGTATTGTGGTATCCGGCAACCTGATTAATCGTGTTCAGATGGGCGGGCGTGAGGTCTCCACCGGCGGCCAATGCGGTCACAGTATCCAGCAGTATCTGCACACGGTGACCGTCGCCCCAGTGGAAGTCACTCTCTGCAAATGGCCAGCCAGCAATTGGTTTGTTGTTCCAATTGGTGAGCCAACCCTGCTCAGGATTGATCGACCTGGGCATCTCCTCAGGCCCGGTGACGCGCACCCATTCCTGTGTTCCGTCGCCCATCAAGGGCGTCCTGGGATCGGCACCCTCCGGCTTCACCGGGAAGCGCCCGGCATGCCAGTAGCCGATGTTGCCTTCGGTATCTGCCCACAAGAAGTTGTGGTTAGGCCAGATCATCTCCACCGCCGCCTCAAACTCGTCGACGTTGGTGGCCTCCTGGAAAAGTTCCCAGCCCTGCTCGCCCGCGATCTCATTTCTGTAGAAGGGGGTGTGCAGGGTGAAGGCCGTGCCTGCGTCTACGTCCACCTCGACGATGGGCCCATAATGCGAGCGATAGAACGTCTCCGTTACCGGCTCAGCCAGCCCGCGAACCACGAACGTCTCGGTCCTGACCTCCATGTCACGCCACTCACCCTCATACAGGTACTGAGTCGGGTTCTCGGGGTTCAGTACCAGTACACGGATGTCCATAACATCGGAGGCACCGGTGGTTGACGTCCAGGCCCCATATTCACTGACGCCGATCAAGATGAACGGACCTGCCGACGGGAATGCCATGCCCACGGCGTTTATGCCGTCGCCATGCAGACCTATCTCCATGACAATCTGCGGAACCGAGTAGCCCATCTGGGGTCCTCCCAGTAGCAGGGCATTCCCGGTGGCCGATAGTTCAGGCCTGACGGGTAGGGCATTGCTTCCCAGTTTCCGCGGTATGCCCAGCGACTGAAGCAGCTCATCCTGCGCCGCCCGGGACTCCGCGTATTCCACAAAGAGCTCCTCCACGCCGTCCGGCAAATCCACCAGAGAAACGGTGGTGGCGGCAGCTTCCCCGAAAACCTGGTCGGGTATCGTAACCGGTGCTCCGGCATCTTCGAGTGGGAAGAGGTCGCTCCATACCGCCCCTCCTAGCGCCTCTCCGTGCACTGCCTGTAGGCCAAGCAAAGCAGTGTACATGTCGCCTTCGTTGCCACCCGTACCACCAAACCTCCAACCCATTAGCACCGTAACGGCAACTACATCCGACACGGTGAACTCCTCGAGTTCGCCAATCAGCTTGTTCGCCACATATTCAATAGGCATGAGAGACGGATCGAGCAGCGCTTCATAGATGTAAAGGTTTATGCCATCTACATAGGCTTCAATCATGGGCTTGAGGTGCCGGTAGCCCGCGCCGGGATCCCAGTCGTCATACATCTCCTGTAGCTCCGCCTGGTTGTACCACAATGCCCTCAGTTCCTTGTCCTGAGCCAGATAGTCCGGGCCCAGAAGTTCGGCAAGGCGGCCGGAAGCGGTTCTGCGCAGGACATCCGCCTGCCACAGCCTGTCCTGGGCCATGGCATAGCCAGCTCCAAAGGCCAAGTCCTCTCGCGTGTCGGCGAAGACGTGGGGAACTCCGTAGTCGTCTCTGATGATGGTAAGCAAGGGCTGCGGAGGTGGGGTGGCTGGGAATTCAGCGATTACCACATCCGATCCGGCAGCATTGCTTACCGATGCTGCACCGGCTACCTCAAAGAAGTTCGCCGGCACGCCAATGAAGGTGTAGCCTTCTTTGGCTGTCAATATGATGGTGGCCGTGTATGCTGTGTCTGCCTCAAACAGATCATGGTCGGGGTCCCAGGCCACGGTTCCTGTGTACTGCTCCGTTGGGGTAATCGTGGTCACCGGCGTTTCACCTGTTGCCGGTGGGGTTACCCCAGAGATCTCCTCAATGTCAATTGTCTGCAGCTCGCCATCGCCGTCACTGGGTTGACAGCCAGCCACAACCAGTCCCATCACAAGCAGGGACACCAAGATAAGGTAAGTGATTCTTTTCAACCTTTAGCCTCCTTCTTGTTCTTTTGGTTATTCCGATTTCCTGGCAGTTAGGCTTTGGGCGCCGGAAGGATCCAGTCGACCACTAGTTGCCTCCGGCGACCGTTCCTTCATGCAGTACCCCGATAGATCCACCTCCTTTCTCTCCGGCCTCGGTCAATGCCGAGTCACAGGTTGCCCGTTTCGCCAACTTACCAGGCGATTCATGCGGAATTCGGGAAAGAACAGGGGCAAAAGAGCAGACGTTGCTGTGACCGCAATGAGGGAGCCGAAACCACGTTGATATGCGCTCGGCTGAATCTGACGTAAACCGAAGGACTCCCCTGACGTACACACTTGACCACCGACCTAGCGTAGGCCCTTCCATTATACCCCTCTTGACCAGTGAATTGTCAACAGCTACCAGCTTCGACCATGCGTGTGATCCCAGTCAGCTGCCGCTCATGCATCGAGGGGGAAGATGACCAGCGCAGAGCAGTCAGATATTCGGTGTGCACCACGAAATGCCGAATGCCTTCTTGTAGTTGATACTGCAGTATCAGGCCATCCCTACCGGGTCGACATCCACAGTCCATCCTCCCGGAAGATTGAGCCGCGACAGGATTGAGACCGGTTCAGAGCCGCGGAGGAGGAGTTGCCAGCGGTACTTGCCCCTGGTCCTGAAGGCAAATGCGGGGACGGGGCCAATCAGGCTAAGGTCGGACATGCCCTCTCCGGCCATCTCGTCAAGAACCACATGATACACCCGCTCTACCTCGCTGCGACACAGCTTCTCGTTGGTATGGCTGTAGACCAGCCGGACCAGGCGGCTGAATGGTGGATAGTTGTATTGCCGTCGGAAATCTATCTCTTTGTGGTAGAAGCCAAGATAATCATGCCGGGCAGCAGCTTCAATAATGTAGTTATCGGGGGAGTAAGTCTGGATGATAACCTTCCCTGCCTTGATACCACGGCCGGCCCTGCCCGCCACCTGGCACAGAAGCTGAAAGGTGCGCTCACCGCTCCGGAAATCCGGAAGGTTAAGGCCGGTATCGGCGTTGATTATCCCGGCCAGTGTCACCTGAGGCAGATCCAGTCCTTTGGCTATCATCTGAGTACCGATAAGAACATCTGCCTTGTGGTCACGGAAATCGCTGAGCAACTCCTCATGAGTATACCTCCTGGTAATCACATCTCTGTCCCAGCGAAGCAATCTTGCTCCGGGAAAGAAATGGCCCATCTCCTCCTCCACCCTCTGCGTACCGATACCCAGAAACCTGAGATCGCTCCGAGAACACTGCGGACAGGTCCGGGCCACCGGAATGGAGTAGCGGCAGCGATGACAAGAGAGCCTTTTCTCCGCCGAATGGTAGGTAAGGGCTATAGAGCAGCGCGGGCAGCGAAAGACAAAGCCGCAATTGCGACACCGGACAAAGGTAGCTGTGCCGCGGCGGTTAAGAAAGAGGATTACCTGCTCTCCGTGCGCCAGGGCCTCCTTTATGGCAGCCAACAGGGCACGGCTAAACAGGCTTGTGTTCCCAGCCTTGAGTTCTTCCCGCAAATCCGCTATGCCCACCTCAGGAAGAGCCGTATAACCACGGGCGGTGATCCTTTCCCTCAACTCCACAAGATGGTATTCCCCCTGCTGTGCCTTATGAAAGCTCCCAATATCAGGAGTAGCGCTACCCAGAATGACAACCGCATCGTTGAGTTGGCCCAACTTGATGGCTGTGTCCCGCGCATGGTAGCGAGGGGATTTGTCCTCCTGCTTGTAAGTCCACTCATGCTCTTCATCGATGATGATAAGACCAAGGTCGGGCAAGGGACTGAACAAGGCGCTCCTCGGTCCGATTACGACATCGCAGTTTCCCTCAGCTATCCATTGCCATTCGTCGAACTGCTCTCCCGGAGAGAGGCGGCTGTGCAGTACTGCCACACGCCCGGGGAAGCGACTGGCAAACCTCTCCACCGTCTGCTGAGTCAGAGCGATTTCCGGAATCAGGCAGATGCCTCGCTTCCCGGCAGCCATGACGAGGGCCAGTGCCTGCAGGTAAACCTCGGTCTTGCCGCTGCCGGTTACGCCCAAGAGAAGAAAGACCGGGGCTTTGCCGCCTTGTCCCTTCTCGCCCATAATGGCACCCCGGAGCGATACCCAGACAGCCTGTTGGGAAGGAGTGAGAACCGGAGATGACGGGGTTGTGAGGCTGAGGTGGGACAGAGGGTCGCGCCTTATCCTGAGCCCTTCCACTGAGACCAGCCCGCGACTCTCGAGTGCCCTGATGCTGGCGAGGGAGCAGCCGAGGCGGTCCCGCAGTTCCCGAGTTGAAACAGGCTCAGTCTGCCGTTCCAGGAACCTGAGGAGCTCCAACTGCTTATAGGCCCGTGACCCGACGAGGCGAGCCTCCTCCTCCTCGATCACCTGGCTATCAGCCGTCAGCCTGACAGCAGCAACTGTCTTGGGCCTGGCCTTCGCTGGCTCCGGTTCCAGCGTCCTCGTGATCAGCTGGCGGTCCAGCAGTTGATCGGTGATTCGCCTGGCTTTTCTTTGACCAATTGCCTTCTCCAGCTCAGCCAGGCTTGTCTTTTTTTTTCTATCATGTGGAGGACCTGTCTTTGCTCCGGAGTCAGAGGCGATTCCACTGCCAAATCCGCCGCCTGGAAGTAAGCGATTGTCCGTCTCTCAAACCCCGGAGGGGTCATCAAAGACAGCGCATCGAAAAGGGGAGCATAGTATCGCTCGCTCATCCACTGAGCAAGCTCCACCTGAAGGTGGGAAAGTAGAGGAGCGTCAGCGACAATGCCGGCTATCTCCCTGGGTTCGGCAACCGATGGCTCCTCTGATAAGCAGAGGACGATCCCCTGAATGACCCTGGCGCCAAAAGGCACCCATACGGCCTGCCCAACGCTGATACTGAGACCGGGCGGTACGGCGTAACAGAAAGTTGAGCGACTCCCGGGCGAATTGACTGCCACCTCCGCGTATTTCATCCAGAAGCCTGTTCCTCTTCTTGAGGCTTGACTTGCCCCATCGCCTTCTCCCGCCTCTCCTTAAGTCGAGCCCGCTTGGCGCTGAGCCTACGCATATGATAAAGCCTGGCCCGGCGCACATGTCCATGCCTTAGCACCTCCAGGTTCTGTACGGAAGGGGACTGGAAAGGGAAGGTCCGTTCCACTCCAATGCCATGCGACACGCGCCTCACCGTGAAGTTGCCTCCATCAACTCCCTTCCTGATCCTGATGACCATTCCCTGGAAGTGCTGCAGTCTCTCCTTGTCCCCTTCCACGGTCTTGAGACTGACCTTGACCGTATCACCGGGGGAAACCTGGGGAATATTGGGGTTCATCCTAGGCTTAACGAATTCTCTAACATCCATTTCCTTTCCTCATCGCAGAGATTAGCGTTCTTCAGGAGCTCCGGGCGTCGTTCGGCCGTTCGCAAGATAGACTGGCGACGCCGCCACTGAGCGATCTCGCCGTGATTTCCCGAGAGTAGAACCGGGGGTACTGACCAACCCCGGTAGACCTGGGGCCTGGTGTACTGGGGATATTCCAAAAGCCCATCGCTGTGAGAGTCGCTGCCTGCAGAGTCCTCCGACCCGAGCACTCCCGGTATGACCCTAACTATAGCGTCCACCACCACCATAGCTGCTGGTTCCCCTCCGCTGAGCACGTAGTCCCCGATGCTGATTGCATCGGTAGCCAAATGCTCACATACCCTCTCATCCACGCCTTCGTAGTGGCCGCAAATCAACATAAGGTGCCGGTGGAGGGACAGTTCCTCAGCCACAGACTGAGAGAAAGGCCGGCCCTGAGGGGTTAGCAATATGATAGTCATCTCTCCTGCGCCAAGCTGCTCTTTTACGGCTTCTGCTGCCTCAAAGATAGGCTCGGGCCTCAGAACCATGCCTGGCCCGCCCCCATAAGGATAATCATCCACAGCATGATGCCTGTCATGCGCATAGTCGCGAATATCGTGGATAGCGATATCCACCAGCCCCCTATCTCTGGCACGCCTGATCATGCTCTGATCAAGCGGAGCGATAAGCATTTCAGGGAAGAGACATAGAATATCGATGCGCATAGATTCTGTCGCCAAGCCCTTTCAAAGTGCATATCTTACCACGCACGCTTCGACAAGACAAAGTCTCTTGGCCTTCCCCCTGCCCTTGCGGCGAAGTGGATCTATCAGGCACCTCGGGCCGGGCCGGTTTTCAGTCGCCTCTACGAAAATCGACGGAAAATTCGCAAAAGGCGCTCCAAGGTATTGACAAAACAGAAATAAGGTTTATAATACAATTGTGGGGAGAAATGGGGAGAAGGGGTGAACCAGGCAATGTTGTGTACGGTAGGTTGGGGTAGATTGGGGTAGTTTGGAGTTAACTGAGGCAAATCAAGATGTTTTTTGGTGAGCACGCATATAAGGTCGATGAGAAGGGAAGAGTGCCTCTGCCGCCTAAATTCAGGCGGGAGATGAAAGAGGGCGTGATTCTGGCCAGAGGGATTGAGAAATGCATCACCGTCTACCCGATAGCAGAGTGGAAAAGGCTGTCCGAAAGTTTGGCTGCCAAGGCAGTAAGCAAGGCTGACCTGCGGAAGCTGAATCGCGCCATCTTCGGATCTGCCTTCAGTGCCTCGTTCGACGGACAGGGGAGGATAACACTGCTGCACCCCTTACGCGAGTACGCCAAGATTGGAGATACAGCAATTGTTGTCGGTGCCAACAACTGTGTTGAGCTGTGGAGCGAAGATGAGTGGAAGGCCGAGAGAACATCGGCTGAAGAGCAGGCATCGCAGATAATTGAGAGCTTGGGAGAATAATTGATGACCCTCATGACGTCTCTGCCCGTCCACGTACCTGTTCTGGTTGACGAAGTGATGGAGGGGCTCCGGGCTGAGCCAGGAGGGCGCTTCGTTGACTGCACCGTCGGCCCCGGGGGACACGCGGCGGCCATACTGGAAAGAATCACGCCTTCGGGAAAGCTTCTGGGCATCGATGCTGATCCTGAAGCTATCAGAAGCAGCCAGCACAGGCTCAGCAATTATGACCCGGCAGTTATTCTGGTCAACGACAGCTTTGCCAACCTTGAGGCCATTTGCGAAAGATACCATTTTCATCCAGTTGATGGTATTCTTTTCGACCTCGGTGTTTCATCTCTGCAACTGGATACAGCCGAACGAGGCTTCAGTTTCCAACTCGATGCGCCTCTGAACATGAGGTTCGATCCCGGTCAAGGGCTGACTGCATCAGACATCGTAAACAGCTTCACTGAGCAGGAATTGGCGCGGCTGATACACAATTACGGAGAAGAGCGCCACAGCCGCCGGATCGCGCGGCAGATCGTACAGAACCGGCCTATCTCTAGCACGGTGGAGCTTGCCCGCCTGATAGAACATGTCTCAGGAGGCAGGCGCTCCAGGATTCACCCTGCCACAAGAACCTTCATGGCACTTCGCATCGCGACCAATAATGAACTACAGAATCTGGAGCTGGCTCTCAGACAAACCATCAACCTCCTTCGCCCCGGGGGAAGACTGGCAGTTGTCAGCTATCATTCCCTGGAAGATCGCATAGTCAAGCAATTCCTGCGCAACGCAGCCAGCAATTGCCTATGCCCCCCGGGAACAATAATCTGTCGCTGTGGGCATGTGCCCACCCTCAAACTCATTTCACGGAAGGTCATTAAACCTACCTCGTTGGAGATAGAATCCAACCCACGCAGCCGTAGCGCCAAACTAAGGATCGCTGAGCGACTCAACTAGGCAGTATCTTCAGCAACAAAGGAGGTGAAAATGGCGAAAAAGATCATATCAGCTATTGATGTTGGCACGACCAAAGTAGCCACCATCGTGGCCAATGTCAAAGCCGAAGACGACATCGAGGTTCTAGGAGTGGGAGTCGTTCCGTCTCGCGGCCTGCACAAAGGCATAGTAGTCAATATGGATGAAGCCAGACAGTCCATTGCCGCGTCGTTGAAAGAAGCTCAAAGAATCAGTGGCATACGTATAGATTCTGCCTATGTTGGGGTTACCGGCAGGCACATAAGCAGCCTGAACAACCGGGGAGTAGTAGCTATCCCCCGGGACGATCGACTGGTGCGCACCCAGGACCTGAAACGGGTGTTATCTGTGGCTCGTAGCATAACGGTCTCTGAGGGAAAGAAGGTGTTGCACGCCATTCCGCGCTCCTATGCGCTGGACGGACAGGAGGGAGTGCAGCAGCCAGTGGGCATGCATGGCTCGAGGTTAGACGTAGAGACTCATATCGTCACTGCTTCAGTGACCTCGATCCAGAACCTGGCCAAATGCGTTCGCAGCATCGGCGTTGACGTGGAGGACCTCATCCTGGAGCCCCTGGCCAGCGGAGAAGCAGCGCTAACTCCGGAGGAAAGAGAATCGGGCGTCATCATGGCCGACATCGGAGGGGGCACCACCGATATAGCGGTATTCAAGAACGGCAGCATTTACCACACGGCCATCCTTCCGGTGGCCGGCTACCAGGTAACGAGCGACATCTCCATAGGCCTGGGACTGCCTTTCAATATTGCCGAGAAGATGAAGAAGAGGTACGGCAACGTCGAACCGACTGCGGATATGGATCAGACTGCGCAAGTAGGCATCGAGAACGGCCATAGCGCTTCCTACAAAGACCTCTGCAGCATTATCCGGGCTCGAATGGAGGAACTGCTGCAACTCGTACTACTCGAGATGCCGACCAGCGATTATCACACGCTGGCGCCCTGTGGCTTGGTGCTTACGGGAGGCACATCCAACCTGGCCGGGCTCGACGACCTAGGACAGTCGATGCTGCACATTCCGGTGCGCAAGGGCCGGCCCATGAGTAGCGGCCTGTACGGCATCTCAGATATTCTGCACGACCCGTCTTACGCTACCACCCTGGGGCTGATCCTGTGGCAGGTGCGGGGCAAAGAGGGATCAACTTTCAAGGAAACGAGAGCTGGCGCATGGCGCAGTCTCATGACACTCATGAGAAGGCTGTTCCGCGCCTGATTTGTGAAAGGAGGTTAGAATGGCAAAGCAAATTTTTACTCCAACTCCAGCGAGAATCAAAGCCATTGGCATTGGGGGCGGCGGCAGCAATGCTATCACCCGCATGGTCCGTGAGGGCATCAAAGGTGTTGACTTCATAGCCATGAATACCGATGGCCAGGCGCTGGCTCTGGCCGAGGCCCCCACCAGAATTCAGCTAGGGGAGAAACTGACCAGGGGTCTGGGCGCCGGTGGCGACCATAAGGTCGGCATCAAGGCGGCTGAGGAGAGCTGCGACGTAATCGAAGAACTCGTGCAGGGGGCCGACATGGTGTTTGTTGCCGCCGGCATGGGCGGCGGCACTGGCACGGGCGGCATTCCCGTAGTGTCTGAGGTAGCCAAGCAGACCGGGGCCCTCACCATTGCCGTGGTGACCAAGCCCTTCAGCTTCGAGGGCACGCACAGAGCCCAGGTGGCCGAGGAAGGCATGGTCAACCTCTCGAACAAGGTCGACACGCTGATCATCATACCCAATGACCGCCTCCTTCAGCTCTGTGATGCCAAGACGAGCGTGGACAACGCCTTCAGGCTGGCAGACGATGCTCTTCTGCTGGGTGTTCAGGCTATTTCCGAAGTAGTCACCATTCCAGGCCTGATAAACCTGGACTTCGCCGACATTAAGTCGGTTATGCAGGACGCCGGTCCGGCCTGGATGTCTGTGGGAAGAGCAAGCGGGCAAAGCCGCGCTGCTGAAGCAGCCAGGGCTGCACTGGCCAGCCCGTTGCTCGACGTTTCGGTAAACGGAGCTACAGGGGTGCTATTCAACATTACCGGTGGCCCCAGCCTCACGCTGTTCGAGTGCAACGAGGCTGCCGAGGTGATCAGCCAGGCGGTGGACCCCAATGCCAACATAGTCTTCGGCGTAGTATTCGACCCCAAGATGGACAGCGAGGTCCGCATCACCGTTATTGCTACTGGCTTCGCCAGACAACGAAACATGGGAATAGGCAGCGCCGAGGAGCTTCGCCGGCTGATTAAAGGTGGTAGCGAGGCTCTTGACGTGCCATCCTTCTTACGCCGTGCTCAGCAATTCCCTGCATCAAGGCTGGATAGCGGCTCGAAGACTCCCTCAAGTGTCACCCCAGAGCCAGCCAGAATCTCTAGACAGTAAACCTAAACCTCATTAGGGTAAAGGGGTAGCGGTAGCTACCCCTTTACCCTATGACGCCCCAGCAGCCTTTCGTCCCATGAGGCTCCTTGCGGGCTCACGTTCGTTAAGTCTTGTTCTTGCCACCCAGGAGTGGGCAGTAATCATCCCCCGGCAAAACTTGCATTCTTCTCTCAATTATGGGATAATCTCAGAAGATACCTTTAAATCAGTCCCGTGAGGCTGGTAAGGGGCGTTATGCTACAACACAGCGTAATAGGAACACCGACTCGAACCTCTTGCCAGTTTGCAGGCAGGAGGTTTTTTAGTGCCTGAAAAGGTTCTCCTCACTCCAAGGGAGATAGAGCGGGCCCTGGCCCGTATTGCTCACGAGATCGTAGAAAGGAACAAGGGCGCGGAAGGGGTTGTGCTGGTAGGGATGCGAACCCGCGGAGTACCTCTAGCCTGGCGGGTAGCCGGGATAATTGAGAGCTTTGAAAGAACGCGTGTCCCGGTGGGTACTCTGGATATCGGTCTGTATCGCGATGACATCTCCCCTACGGAGTCAGAACCGGCCAGCCAGAGCTACACTGAGATCCCCACGGCTATCACCGATAGGCCGGTAGTCCTGGTGGACGATGTTCTCTATACGGGAAGGAGCATCCGGGCTGCTATGGACGCCCTTATGGACCTGGGGCGTCCCAGCTCTGTTCAGTTGGCTGTACTGATTGATCGCGGTCATCGCGAGTTACCCATCCGCGCCGATTACGTTGGCAAGAATATACCCAGCGCCAAGGGCGAGCAGATACAGGTCCAGCTGGCGGAGACTGATGGCGTAGACCGGGTGATAATCGCCAGTCCGGCCGGGGGAAACTACGCGCTGGAAACTAAGGAGGGCGTCTCGTGAATCTGGCAAATAGGAATCTGGTTTCAATTGACGATCTATCCAACGGCGAAATCGAAGCGCTCTTTTCCGTGGCAGATGACATGGCAGACTCTATTTATGAGCAGTCCAGTCTATGCCGGGGCAAGATCATGGCCAGCCTGTTCTTTGAACCCAGTACCAGGACCAGGCTATCCTTCGAAGCTGCGATGCTCAGGCTTGGGGGCCGCGTCATAAGCGCTGTGGACGTTGGAGCTACTTCTCTAGCCAAGGGCGAAAGCGTTGCCGATATGGCGAAGGTGGTTGGCAGCTATGCGGATATAATAGTTATCAGGCACCCTTGGGAAGGAGCGGCCAGGGTGGTGGCCGATTATGCCGGCGTCCCCGTGATAAACGCCGGTGACGGTAGCCACGAGCATCCCACCCAGACCCTATGCGACCTCTACACCATAAAAAAAGAGAGACAGACGGTCAGGGGACTAAAGATCGCGCTGTGGGGGGACTTGAGACACGGGCGGACAGTACATTCACTGATCTATGCCCTGGCCCGTTTCGGTGCTACCATCCTCTTCTGTCCGGGACCTAGCCTGGAGATGCCGGACCACGTGCTGAGGAGACTTACTACCGAGTACAAGGGCGAACTCAAGATGTGCCGAGACCTGAGCGAGGAGCTTGCAAAGGGCCCTTTCCCGGTCGATGCCGTATACATAACCCCCAGCAGTCCACACCAGCTGGCCATGCTGCCCGACATAAGCGTCGGAGTGGAGTTGAAGGCGGGGGTCGACGCACTCTATGTCACACGACTCCAAAAGGAAAGAGAGGCCACTGCTAGAGATGGACAGGATGGGAAGAAAGGCTACCCGGTGGTGGATAGGAAGCTGCTTAAAGGCAAGGGATTCCAGAAGACACTTGTCATGCATCCACTGCCCCGCGTTGACGAACTGGCCTACGACGTGGACGCCGACCCCAGGAGCATGTACTTCAAGCAGGCAGCCTATGGAGTGCCCGTCAGAATGGCGCTCATAGCCCTCTTGTCGGGAGGCCGGGAGGTCACAATTCGTGAGGAGAATGGTTGGTCCAACGGCAAGCCCGATTATCCAATCTATGAGCGAGATTCAGGGGTCAGATGCCCCAATGCAAACTGCGTTTCAAATCAGGAGACAGAGGTAAGGTACATACGCCCCAAGTTCGAAATAGTAAGTCGCATGCCCTTGACGCTGCGGTGCATCTATTGTGAGCATGAGGTCCATCCTCCTTATGTCGCCAGTTCAGAGTGGCACCAGGGGAAGCTGGAGAACAAGAAATACCACAGCGCCAGTAGCCGGTTTGCCCGCAAGATAAGCCCGGAGAACCTCATCATTTTCGCCTCCGAGGAGGACGCCCGGGCACAGCAGTTCAAGCCCAGCACTTATATCAGATAGTGAAGAAGAGGAAGGATATCTTTCTGCTCGTCCACGGCGGCCGCATAATTGATCCCGGCCAGGGCATGGATGAGGCCGGTGACGTGCTCATTGCCGGGGGCAGGATTGTGCAGGCAGGGGGCAGTATCGTTGCCAGCCAGGCAGAGGAACTCGATGCCAGGGGACTGATTGTCTGCCCCGGCTTTGTAGACCTCCACTGTCATCTGCGGGAGCCCGGCCTTGAGGATAAGGAGACAGTCTCTACAGGGACGAAAGCGGCCGCCAGAGGCGGATTCACCACGGTCTGCTGCATGGCAAATACGGATCCCCCGCTGGATACTCCGGAAGCCGTGGCCTGGCTGAAGCAGCAGGCGACCAAAGATGGCCTCATTGGCGTTCTCCCCATAGGCTGCATTAGCAGAGGCAGAAGAGGCGTTAACTTGACCAACATGGCTGAGCTGGCGGAAGCGGGGGTGGTCGCTTTCAGCGATGACGGCGACCCCGTAGCAAGCTCGTACCTGATGCGTCGCGCCATGGAGTGTAGCCGTGACCTGGGCCTGCCGATCATTGACCATTGTGAGGACAAGGCACTAAGCACCGGTGGAATCATGAACGAAGGGCAACTGTCTGCTGAACTGGGACTGCCTGGTATTCCTGCTGCCGCCGAAGAGGTTATGATAGCCCGCGACCTGATCCTGGCCAAGTTGACCAGTTCCAGAGTTCACATTGCTCATGTCAGCAGCAAGGGCTCCGTGGAGCTTATTCGCCGTGCCAAAGAAGACGGGATTCCGGTAACCGCCGAGGTCACGCCCCATCACCTTACGCTAACCGAGAAGAGGGTCGCTGGAGGGCCACCCAACAGGCCCTTCGATAGCAATGCCAAGGTGAACCCGCCGCTGCGCACCGAAGCAGACGTCGAGGCCTTAATCAAGGGCCTTAAGGACGGAGTAATCGATGCCATCGCCACCGACCATGCCCCGCATACCGCGGCAGACAAGGACCGTGAGCCGGAGCTGGCGGCTTCTGGCATCAGCGGCTTTGATACAGCTTTCGGCTGTCTTATGGGCCCGGTGCACCGTGGAGAGATAAGCCTCGCCCAGCTCATCTCTAAGTTGACCTGTGAGCCGGCGAGAGTAATCGGTAGGGGCGGTGAACTGGGCACGCTGAAGGTCGGCGCCCCGGCTAATGTCGTGGTGGTTGACCCCGACCGCGAATGGACAGTTGATAGCCGCAGTTTCGCCTCCAAAGGCAAGAACACTCCTTACCATGGCTGCCGGTTCAAGGGCAAGGTAATGGCCACAATAGCAAACGGCAGGCTAGTTCACGTAGACGACTCGCTGTCCTGTTGTCCCGTCTCTCATGACCGTACAGCGCGCGGGCGAGGGTGATGTAAGGCGCCCTATGGCTAGAAAAGCGATCTTAGTCCTCGAAGATGGCTCGGTCTACGAAGGGTGGTCCTTCGGTGCCACGACCACCGCCTACGGCGAGGTGGTGTTCGACACTGGCATGACGGGTTACCAGGAAATGCTCACCGACCCATCCTTCGCCGGCCAGATTCTCGTCCCTACCTATCCGCTAATCGGCAACTACGGCGTCAACGAGTCCGATTCTCAGTCCGCTCAGATTCAGGTCAAGGCGCTGGCTGTCCGGGAGCATTGCTCCCAGCCCAGCCACATTCAATCCGCTCAGTCGCTACCCGAGTTCCTTTTGGCACATGACATCCCTGGCATCAGCGGCATAGATACGCGGGCTGTGGTCCGCCGCTTGAGGTGGGAGGGAGCCATGATGGGACTGGTCACCTCAGAAATGACCGTTGAGCAGGCATTAGCAGAGGTAAGAACCTTACCTGGATATGATATTACCGATTTGGTTCGTCAGGTGAGCACCGACAAGCCATATGAGTGGCAACTCAGTAAGGGCGATGGCCAACCAGCGTCATTGCGAGCCCCGATGGAATTGGGACAAAGCAGTCTCAGCATTATAGTCATTGATCTAGGCTTGAAATACGACATGCTCCGCATCCTGACCCGCCTTGGCTGCCGGGCAGTTGCCGTCCCCTGCACTGCCTCCGCAGAAGAGATCCTGGCGCTGGGTCCCCAGGGCATCATCCTCTCTCCCGGCCCCGGCAACCCCGACCTCCTTGCTGACATCACCACAACAGTCACCAGGCTCATCGGTAGGAAGCCAGTAATGGGTATCTGCCTCGGACACCAGCTTATAGGCAAAGCTCTGGGGGCCAGGACCTTCAAGCTCAAGTTTGGGCATCGCGGCGGCAATCACCCGGTGCGTGACCTGGCTACCGGCAGGGTCTACATCACATCCCAGAACCACGGTTACGCCATAGACGCCGACACTGTAGGCGGCGGGCTGGAGGTGAGCCACACCAACTTGAACGACGGCACGGTTGAGGGCTTGCGGCACAGGGACCTGCCTATTCTGGCCATCCAATACCACTGCGAGGCCTCGCCCGGCCCGCTGGATAGTATATATGTATTTGACGCATTCCTGGAGATGGCGCGAAAGGTGCAGTAAGACGGGCAAGTCATGTCACAAGTCTCCAAGGTCTTAGTCATCGGCTCGGGGCCGATAGTCATCGGACAGGCGGCGGAGTTCGACTATTCCGGCACTCAGGCCTGCCGCGCTCTACGTGAGGAGGGCGTGAACACGGTCCTAGTGAACTCCAACCCGGCAACCATCATGACCGACGAGGGCATCGCCGATATCGTGTATATCGAGCCGCTGACCGTGGAGGTCCTGGCCCGCATAATCGACAGGGAACGGCCCGATGGCCTATTGGCCACCCTAGGGGGACAAACAGGGCTTAACCTGGCGGTGGAGCTGGCCGATGGCGGGATGCTCGACACCTACGATGTGCAGTCCCTGGGCACGCCCATAGACACAATCAAGAAGGCTGAGGAGAGGTCCCTGTTCAAGCAACTCCTTGTTGATATTGGCGAGCCTGTGCCGGCCAGCGCCACCGTGAAATCGGTTGAGGAGGCCGCGAAACTGGCAGACTCCATTGGTCTGCCCCTTATTGTCCGTCCGTCTTACACCCTGGGTGGCAGCGGCGGCGGCATCGCCCGCACTGTGAAAGAACTTGAGGAGATTGTGGGCAGCGGCCTGGAATCCAGCATGACCCGTGAAGTCCTGGTCGAGCAGTGTATTTCAGGGTGGAAAGAGATCGAATACGAAGTCATGCGGGATGGTGCCGACAACTGCATCGCCGTCTGCTGTATGGAGAACATCGATCCCATGGGAATACATACCGGGGACAGCATAGTGGTAGCTCCCAGCCAGACGCTCACGGACAGGGAATACCAGATGCTCAGGTCGGCCAGCCTGAAGATCATACGAGCACTGAAAATTGAGGGCGGCTGCAACATACAGTTCGCCCTGCCGCCGAGCCCGGTAGTGGCCGAGCAATGGACCGCCTGCCGAAAGCAGATTTCGGACCGCGCCTATTACGTAATCGAGGTCAACCCGCGCGTCAGCCGCAGTTCGGCCCTGGCCAGCAAGGCCGCCGGCTATCCCATTGCCCGAGTAGCTGCCAAGATAGCCATAGGCAGGAGGCTTGATGAAATATCGAACAAGGTCACAGGCAGGACGTCGGCATGTTTCGAACCAGCCCTGGACTACTGCGTAGTCAAAATTCCCAGGTGGCCCTTTGACAAGTTCGCCCTGGGCGACCGAGGAATTGGCAGTCAGATGAAGGCCACCGGTGAGGTGATGGCCATCGACAGGTGTTTTGAGGCTGCCCTGCAGAAGGCAGTGCGGTCGCTGGAATCCGGCAAACACACCCTGCTCTGGGAGGATCCCTGCTGGAGCAAAGGGGAAGGGCTCAGCCTCTACCCCCTCCATCCTAACGACCTAAGGCTATGGGCGATCATGGCCGCGCTGCGGAGGCAGACTACCTGTGAAGAGCTATCGCGGACCACCGGAATAGACCCCTGGTTCATCCACAAGCTCAAGAACATCGTGGACATGGAGCGGAGGCTGCTTGCCGAATCCCTGGACCCCGGGCTCCTGCTGGAAGCAAAGAGACTGGGCTTTTCAGATGCGCAGGTGGGCACCCTGGCCGACCGACTGCCCGACCAGATAAGGCAACTCCGTCATGAGTGGGGCCTTCGGCCGGCGTACAAAATGGTGGATACCTCCGCTTCAGAATATCAGGCCGAGAGCCCCTATTTCTACAGTACCTACGAGAAAGAGAATGAAGCTGAGCCGTTGAATGATGGCAAAGCTGTGGTCATCGGCAGCGGACCTATACGCATCGGACAGGGAATTGAGTTTGACTATTGCTGCGTCCATGCAGCCTGGGCCCTCAGGGAGGCAGGTTTGAGAAGCATCCTGGTCAACTCCAATCCCGAGACGGTTTCCACCGACTTCGACACGAGCGACCGTCTCTACTTCGAACCACTGGATGAGGAGCACGTCCGGGATATTCTGGAGAATGAGCGCAACGACGGTCCGCCGCCATCCATCGTTCAGTTCGGCGGGCAAACACCGATTAACCTGGTCGGGCTCTTAGCACGCAACAACCTGCCGATACTTGGCTCAAGTGCTGAGACTACGGATATAGCCGAAGATCGCCGCCGTTTCGAGGATTTCCTGGACAGATTGGGCATCCCCCAGCCTCCCGGCGCCGGGGTGACTTCGCTGGAGGAGGCGCTGGACATAGCCGGGGTCCTAGGCTTCCCCGTACTGGTGCGCCCCAGCTATGTACTGGGCGGCAGAGCCATGGAGATTGTACACAACGAAGGCGAGTTAATCCGTTACCTGACGCTGGCTCTGGAGATGGACAAGCAGCATCCTGTGCTCATTGACAAGTACCTGCAAGGGAAAGAAATCGAGGTCGACGCCATTTGCGACGGAAAAGATGTGCTCATCCCGGGCGTGATGGAACACATTGAACGGGCCGGTGTCCATAGCGGCGATTCTATAGCCGTGTACCCCGGCGTGGATCTGGCCAGCACTGAAGTAGATACTATAGCAGGTTATGTCACCAGGATCGGACTGGCACTCCAGGTCAGCGGCCTGCTCAACATACAGATGGTGATCATACGCGAGGATGATAGCTCCTCCGTATATGTGCTGGAGGTGAATCCTCGAGCCAGTCGGACGGTGCCCTTCATATCTAAGGTGACTGGTATACCCATGATCAAGATTGCCACCAAGGTAATGGCCGGAATCGGCCTGGGCGAACAAGGCTATGCCGGCGGCCTATGGAGAGGACAACAAAAGGTCGTTGGCGTGAAAGCTCCTGTCTTCTCCATGTCAAAACTGAGCGGTGTGGACGGCTACCTGGGTCCCGAGATGAAGTCCACGGGCGAGGTGATGGGCATCGATTATGGCTTCGAGGCGGCTATGATCAAAGCGCTCCTGGCTGCCGGACTGATGCTCCCTCAGGGGGGCAGGCTGCTGCTCAGTATCGCCGATAGGGACAAACCCGAATCGCTGCCTCTGATAAGGCAATTGCACGCCCTTCACCACGAGCTATATGCCACTGAAGGCACTGCAATCATGATTGAGTCTATGGGGCTGCCGGTAAAGATGGTGACCAAGAAGCTGAATGAGGGGCATCCTAATGTCGTTGATGTCATACGAGACCACTCTGTGAACGGGGTAATCAACACCATCACCGGTGGACGTGTCCAGCTGCAGGACGGGTTCGCTATCAGACGTGCCGCCGTAGAAAGAAGGATACCCTGCTTCACGTCGCTGGATACCGCGCGCGTAGCAATAGGAGCGCTGGCAAACGGCAGTCGGCTCTTCAACGTCCAACCACTCAGTGATTATTTTAAAGGCAAAGATGCCAATGCAAAAGACATGGCTACGGAGCAAAGGCTGTAGACAGGCACCAAGCGGACTGCGGGTACACCAGGTCTCGACCTGCCAGCCTGACTCTCGATACCTGTGTCCCGGTCCTGTGTAGGTCCTAGTATGGAACAGTCGTTGTGCACCATCACCCGTAATCTGGAGGTCATGCCCGGCACACACATCATGTGGGTTGAAGCACCGTACATAGCCTGTTCGGCCCGGCCGGGGCAGTTCATCACAGCACGTTGCGCAGGCTTCACGTTGCGTCGCCCCCTCGGCGTTCACCAGGTTTCACGGCCGAAGATTGCCCTTCTTTTCAGAATAGCAGGCAAAGGCACCCTCTGGCTATCCCGGCGAGGAGCCGGTGAGGAAATAGATGTTCTTGGCCCTCTGGGCAACGGATTCACCATTGCCCCCGCCGATCCGGGCCGCTCCAGACGGTTGCTGCTGGTGGCCGGAGGAATCGGCATTGCCCCGCTCATTTGCCTGATGCAGCATGCTTCATCACAGCACGAGATAACGCTGCTTCAGGGGGCGAGCACTGCTGCTCAGCTCTATCCCTGGGCTAACCCGGGCACAGGCCCTTCCCATGCTGCCGGGAAGCAGACCGGACTTGCCGCTCTGCCGGCAGGAGTTCAACTCATTAGTGTCACAGAGGACGGCAGCTCGGGCCATAGAGGCCTGGTCACTCATATAGTGCCCGAATTCCTCGACTGGGCTGACCAGGTATTTGCCTGCGGGCCGTTACAGATGTATGAAGCCATGGCAGGGCTGAGCCATCACTGCAGCTCCGCCCAGCAGGCCAAGCTCAAGGGCTGTCAGGTCTCATTGGAGGTGAGGATGGGGTGCGGTTTCGGAGCCTGCTACGGCTGCACCATAAATACCAGGAAAGGCCTGAAGACGGTATGTCGTGATGGCCCTATATTTGAGCTGGACGATATCATATGGCAGGAGGTAAGGCTATGACTGTGATCACCAGAGACATCACCCTTCAATCCAAAGGCAATTGCGATCTTATCGATATCACCCCTCAGGTAGCCGATGATGTAGAAAGGTCCGGGGTCAGCAGTGGAATAGTAACCCTGTTCGTGGTCGGCTCAACGGCGGCGGTAACCACCATAGAATATGAGCCGAATCTGCTCTCCGACTTCGAGAACATGTGGGACAGGGTGGCACCACGCAATATTCCGTACAAACACGACAGTACCTGGGGCGACGGGAACGGCCATTCTCATGTCCGTGCCTCGATGCTCGGCGCTTCGCTGGTGATACCTTTTGAGGATAAGAAGCTAACGCTGGGCACCTGGCAGCAGATTATCCTCGTGGACTTCGACAATCGTCCCAGGTCCCGCCGGATTGCCATTCAGATACTGGGCGAATAAGCAAAAAGAGGCAGTCTGAATGCTACGACAAGTGACTCTAAGAGTGCTAGGCGCAGGTCAGGCAGGACTAACCGGCGGACGAGACCGGTCCATGCAGTCTCAGGAGCTCGGCCCGCGAGAGCCAGACCGCCTTAACGTCCAAGGGGCTATCGAAGGTGGAATGTCTCCTCAGCCAGGGGATGTGGTGCGCCTGCATCAGGGCGCTGATGTGGAGTTGGGCCAGCTTTATCCTCAGGCTGTCCGGCAGGTCGATGACCTGGAATCCCAGCCGGCCAGCGTGACCATGAAAGGCGGTCCAGCCGTACACTGCAACGAGGCCGCCGTGTTTGCCGTCTGCCACTTCTGCGGCGAGCAGGCGCAGGCCGTCCCTGAAGTAGTAAATGAGGCCCCGCGGGAAGCCTCTGCCTGACTCCGGGCCGGACCTCAGCCCCTCGGCAATCCAGGCGTTGTTCAAGTGCAGCTTAATGACGCGGTCGCCGGGCCGAACCTCACAACCATCCTCCAGCCTTACAGGGCGACCCTTGTGACGTCTCAGTTCAATGGAGATAATGCTGTTCTCATTAAGCGGGCGGATACCGAGCACTCTTGTGTAGCCCCTGTTTATGATGGGCAGTATGCCTCCTATGACAGCCCTAAGCAGGAGATCTGACATACAACACCCCAAGAGTTCATCTCAGTTGCCTGGTCCAATGATATCCGGGCTACGGTGGCGGCTGATCTACGTTGGAGACGATGTTCTTCCACTTCCCCATATGACGGGAGCGGTCTTCAAGGGTGGTCACCAGTTCCACACGGATACTCGGGCACTCGACGCCCAGAGCGTGCAACTTCTGCGCCAGTCGTTCCCTGACGCTACGGGCTGTTTCTCCGTTACCTTGTTCGAACATGAGCCGCAGGCAGACGCCGTCCGGCTCGTGGGCCACCTGGTACTGCCGGATGTCAGCGACGCTCTCCAGCACATCCCAGAAATGGACGGGATGAACGGCAACCCGTCTTCCCCCCCGACCTTGAAGGTAAAGGACGTCGTCATTCCTCCCGTTGATGGTCAAAATGCGACGGAACGGCTGGCCACAAGGGCAGGGCTCGGGGGCGAGCACCATCATGTCGGATATCTCGTAGCGTATGATGGGTTGGGTGAAGCCGAACAGACTGGTGAACAAGATCTTGTGTCCCAGAGTCCCATCAGGCACAGGTCGGTTGTCCTCATCCACCACCTCGACAACGCCCAGGTCTTCGAAGATGTGCATCCCCTGGCCGGGATTGCACTCCATAGCGCGTAGTCCCTCCTGGGTGCCGTAGATGTCGAAGATGGAGCTTTGCCAGGCAGCCTGTAGCTGTTTCCTCAGTTCTCCGGGCAGCGGTTCGCCGCCACCAGCGATAATGGAGGGACTGATACGCAGATGCCCCTGAATCTGTTCAGCCACAAGCAGCCCCAGCATGGAGGGAAAACCGCGAAGCATGTAGGGCTGTAGCGAATTCAGGCGCTGGACGATCTCTTCCACGGGCGCGGTAGCCGGTAGCACGTGATAGCTATAAAGGCCGATATCCATGCTCAGGGGGAGTCGGTAACTATCGTGCAGGGGGCTGGGAGAACCAATGGTGACGATCGTGGGGCGTCTCAGCGAGAAGGGAACCACTCCCATCATGGCGGCAATCCTCATGCTGGCTGCCTGCTGAATGCTCCACTCCTTTCTGCTGAAAACTACCACCGTCCTGTGCCCGGAGCTACCCGCCGTTGTCAGCACACGATACTCGTCCAGGTAATACTCGTCCCCCGAAACGTGGGCCATATGCTCCTGCAGCTGAGACAGACGCAAGCGGGGATCAGTGACGATCTCATCGAAGTGCATCATGTAGGTCTTCTTGTCCATTACAGGTAAGTCCTGGAGACTATAGGGTTGAGTCATGCGCAGCGTGTTACATAGTTCGCGGTAGAAGGGGGAACGCTGAGTTGCCCAATCAAGGAGCTTAGCCAGCTGGCGCTGCTGCAACTCCTCTAGCTTGGCGCGGGGCCAGCACTCATGTCTGATTAGAGCTTGGCGATAGGCGATGGCTCGGGCCAGGTCTCCTAAGCGACGCAGATTGTCCATTGGTCTCCTTTAGCACTACCATAGCATTACCTTCGGGAGCTCACGTTTCCTCCTCGTCCGCTAGGCGTTCAATTTCCCCCAAGCAATCTTGAGTTGCCGCTGATACCTCGTTTTACGAGGTATTTGGCATTATAGACTGGCCCGTATTTATTGTCAACCGTGCCGGCTCTTGCTCCCGGAAGCACCACTACCGGGACAGCCGGTCATCGCATGAGGCCCGCGGTGAAGGCATCACGTCACGCCGAGCGCGAATGTATTGCGGATGCTTGGGCCAGAAAGAGCTGTGGGGTAGCAGGGAAGTTCTGCGTGAACAGCGGATTGCCAATCCCTGCTGAGCCTAGCCCTCTTTCTCTGGTGGACCAGGCAAGGGATTGCCGAAATACACCTTCGTGTGGGGCCAGGGTATTTCGATCCCCTCAGCATCAAAGGCTTTCTTGAGGCGAAGCCTCAACTCTCCCATCACCGCCCACTGCTGCATGGGCTTAACATCTCCTATGATCTTGATGTCTATTCCGGAGCTGCCCAGGCTATTGACCCTCAGGACCTGAGGAGGAGTCTTGATCATCTGACGCCAGTTCTCGTCCTCGGCGAGTTTCTGTCCCACGCTGTTTATCACGCTTATGGCGTGGTCGAGGTCAGTGCCATATCCTACCGAGATATCGAGATTGACCCTGGCAAAGTGCCTGGTGAAATTGCTGGCTACCCTGATCTCGCCGTTGGGCACGTGGTGGACTATTCCATCGAGGTCGCGCAGCACGGTCTTTCTCAGACCCACCTCCTCCACGAGGCCCGATATATCGGCTACCCTGACTACGTCACCCACCCGGTACTGGTTTTCCAGGATGATAAAGATGCCGGCGATAAGGTCTCTTATCAAGTACTGCGCCCCAAACCCCACGGCTACGCCGGCGATGCCGAAGCCGGCCAAGACCGGCGCAATGGGTACGCCGACCTCGTCCAGGATCATCATTATGGCGACCAAGACGATGAATATCCGCCCAGCTCCCTTGAAGATAGAGAGAAGTGTCTTGGCCCTCTTCTCCATCCCCTCCTTGCTTTCCTTATACTTGGTCCGGGCTACGGCGCTGCCCACAAGAGGCGGGAGCAGTCTGTTCAGGCCGAACCAGAGTATGGCTCCCACTATGACTATGACGACGATGCGGATGCCGTGGTCAATCAACCAGGCGTTCACAGTGGCCCAACTCAGTTCCGACATATGTTACGTCCCCCGCGACACGGTCTGTGCATGGGTTGACTGCACACCATTTTAGACCTAATCAAGCCCCTTGTACAGCTACACCCGTGTTGCGGTGGATAAACATCACTCAATGTCCGCTCCTCGCTGTCCGTTCCTGTTGCACCTTTGCTGCAGGATTTGTTGCTTTTCACGGCTTGCTCTATAATGGGCTAGAGGCAGCTACCAGATGCTCAGACTTGCGCTCAGACTCTTTTTCCTTGCTCTGCTTGTGCTGGCCGTGGTTGCCGGCCTGGCAGGCAGTATGATTGCTGTCGCCAGCCCTACCACCGTGGAGATCCTTCGCGTAGAGGGCGTCATTGTGCCCGTGGTAGCAGACTATATCGATAGAGGTATCACGGAGGCCGAGAGGAACGGCGCCACCGCCTGCATAATTGAGCTGAACACCCCGGGCGGGCTTCTCGACTCAACCGCGAGAATAGTCGAGAGAATCCTGGGTGCTGACGTGCCCGTTGTGGTCTACGTTTCACCTGTAGGTGCCTGGGCTGCCTCGGCAGGAACCTTCATTACACTGGCCGGACATATAGCGGCTATGACGCCGGGCACGACCATGGGCGCTGCCCATCCTGTATCTGGTGGAGGGGAGGAGCTACCGGAAGACCAGATGAAGAAAATAGTGGAGTTTTCGGCCAAGTGGATGGAGACCATAGCTGAAGAGCGTGGACGCAACATAGAAGAAGCGAGGCTGGCAGTAACGGAGAGTAAGTCGTTCAGGGATACTGAAGCTCTGGCATACAATCTGATCGACCTGCGGGCGGCGGACCTGGATGACCTGATCGAACAGATCAACGGCTGGAAGGTCACGGTCGACGGCAACGAGGTTACCATCGATACCACGGACTATATTGAGAACAGAAACGAGATGAACAGCGTTGAGAAATTCCTGCACGTCATCAGCGACCCCAACATAGCCTACATCCTCTTTACTCTGGCTACCGTGGGTCTGGTGGTGGAGATTTCGAACCCGGGGCTGATCTTCCCCGGGGTGGCTGGCGGCATCAGCTTGTTTCTGGCGTTCTACTCCCTGGGCGTGCTCGGGGCTTACTGGGGCGGACTGGCACTCATGCTGCTTGCCGTGGTCCTCTTCATCGCCGAGTATTTCACCGAGAGTTTCGGGCTATTGACAGCCGGAGGGGTGGCCGCCCTGGTCATAGGCTCCTTGATACTGTTCAGCCACAGCCCGGGAATAGAGGTACATAGAGGCTTGATTGCCGGTGTAACCGTCGGCATCGCGGCCTTCGCCATCTTCGTCGTCGGAGCCATCGTGCGCGGGCAGAGGCGACCCAAGGCCACCGGAGCCGAGGGAATGATCGGGAAGATGGCCATAGCAAAGACGCCGCTTGATCCTACGGGCACGGTCCTAGCCCAGGGAGAGCTATGGTCGGCCGCGACTGAGGGCGACAGGGTACTGCCGGGCGAACAGGTAACAATATCCAGAGTGGAGGGACTGCAACTATGGGTATCAAAGAGACCAACAAAGTAGGAGCGCGGCACATATGCACGTATCCGTGCCAGGTGTCCACATGACTGGCCCGATTATCCTCAGCATCGTCCTGGTCGTCGCCTTCATCGTTATCGCCGTCTATGCCATCATAAAGGGCCAAAGGCGGAAGATCTCAGCCGGCGTGGAGGAAATGATAGGTAAGGAAGGCGTGGTGCGTGCGGCGCTCAATCCCAAGGGCACCGTCCTGGCCGAGGGTGAGTTATGGACAGCCATAGCCGAGGATAGTACAATAGAGGTCGGAGAGGAAGTGCTAATAACCAAGGTCGAGGGACTCAAACTGCGGGTGACAAGAAAACCTAAGGAAAAGGAGGCAGCATGAACGTTTTCATCTATTTCCTCATCGCGGTAGTAGTAGTAATACTCCTATCGGCGGCTATCAAGATCGTTCGAGAGTATGAAAGGGGCGGCGTTTTTCGTCTGGGAAGGTTCGTAGGCCTCAGAGGACCGGGCCTGGTCCTGATAATACCCTTTATCGAGAATATACGGAAAGTGGACCTTCGTGTCATAACCATGGACGTTCCCCAGCAGGAATGCATCACCGTGGACAATGTCACCGTGCGGGTTGATGCGGTGATCTACTTCCGGGTGGTTGAAGCCTCAGATGCTATCCTCAAGGTGCTGGACTATGTCAAGGCAACCTCGCTGCTGGCCGCTACCACTCTGAGAAACGTTGTGGGCCAGTCTACGCTGGACGAGCTATTAGGCCAGCGGGACAGGCTCAACGAAAAGATACAATCTGTGGTTGACGAAGGCACCAATCCCTGGGGCATAAAGGTGAGCATGGTGGAGGTCAAGGACGTACAACTGCCGCAGGCGATGCAACGGGCCATGGCAGCCCAGGCTGAGGCTGAGCGAGAGAGAAGAGCCAAGGTCGTCCACGCCGAGGGTGAATACCAGGCGGCGGAGAAGCTGGTCGAGGCTGCCCGGGTGATCTCCAGTCAGCCGGCAGCACTACAGCTCCGCTATTTGCAGACGCTGTCGGGCATTGCTACAGAGAGAAGCAACGTCATCCTGTTTCCCCTGCCGCTGGACATACTGGCGCCCTTCCTGAGCAAGGGCGGCGAGTCACAGAAGAGCAAGTAGCCTGATGTAGGGCGTTTCAAGGCCAAATTGCAGGAGCATTGGGCAGAGACCTGCGGATTCCGCATGGTTCCAGGCCTGGGCGGATCTGTGGACATCGTGCCAGGCCATGCACAGGGCTGAGGCTGCCAGCTCTGCTGAGGAGGATGCACCTCAATCTGCCGGGAGCCGTCAACTATTGATGCGGCGGGAGAATGACCAGACGGCAGTCAGTGCCCAGCAGGGTCGGGAACAACACTCGGTGGCTGCCGGTCCGTTTCGATCCCGAGCTACCACTCCGACGTAGCGGGCCCCGCCCGACGGCTTTCCTTCGCTCAGGAGGCAACTATGGCTAGCAAGAGCAAGCAAGAATGGCGTGAGACCACACTGGCTTCCACTGTGAAGCGCGCTGCCGAGCGGGAAGAGAGATTTGAGACCAGCTCCGGCCTGGAAATAGATACTGTCTATACGCCGGAGGACCTGGGGAATTTTGACTACGCTCGGGACTCAGGTTACCCCGGAGAATACCCCTTTAGCAGGGGTGTCCAGGCCAATATGTACCGGGGCAGACTGTGGACCATACGGCAGTACGCTGGCTTCGGTACCGCTGAGGAGACCAACCGCAGGTATCGCTATCTCCTGGAGCAAGGACAGACGGGGCTGAGCGTGGCCTTCGATCTGCCCACACAGATCGGCTATGACTCCGACCACCCCCTTGCCAGGGGCGAGGTAGGCAAGGTTGGCGTGGCTATTGACAGCCTACGGGATATGGAGATCCTCTTTGAAGGCATACCTCTGGACAAAGTAAGTACATCGATGACCATAAATGCCACTGCCCCGGCTCTCCTTGCCATGTACATCGCCCTGGGCAGGAAACAGGGAGTTGAGTCCGCCAGGTTAAGCGGCACCGTCCAGAACGACATACTTAAGGAGTATATTGCCCGGGGCACCTACATATTCCCGCCCCGTCCATCCATGAGATTGACCACAGATATATTCGGTTATTGCGCCGAGCAGATATCCCGCTGGAACACCATCAGTATCAGCGGTTACCACATACGGGAGGCGGGGTCGACTGCGGCTCAGGAAATCGGGTTCACCCTGGCCAACGGCATTGCCTATGTTCAGGCAGCCATAGACGCGGGGCTTGCCGTGGATACGTTCGCTCCCAGACTGTCTTTCTTCTTCAATAGCCATGTCAACTTCTTCGAGGAGATTGCCAAGTTCAGGGCAGCGCGACGTTTATGGGCCAAGATCATGAGAGAGAGATTTGGTGCCGGAGATAGGCGTTCGTGGACGCTTCGCTTCCACACTCAAACTGCCGGCTGCAGCCTTACAGCACAGCAACCACATAACAACATCGTGCGCACTGCCTTACAGGCCCTGGCCGCCACCCTGGGAGGTACTCAGTCGCTACACACCAACTCCTTCGACGAGGCTTACGCTCCCCCTTCCGAAGAAGCGGTGACCATAGCTGTGCGGACCCAGCAGATATTAGGCTACGAGAGTGGCATCGGTGACGTAGTCGATCCTGTGGGAGGCTCCTATTACGTAGAACATCTGACCAACAGCCTGGAAAAGGAAGCGGGAGAGCTTATCAGCAGAATCGACGACCTGGGTGGCGCGGTGGCTGCCATAGAGCAGGGATATCAACAGAAGGAGATCCAGGACTCCTCCTACCGGTACCAGAAGGACATTGAAAGCGGCAAGCATACTGTGGTGGGTGTAAACAGATTCGTATCCCCGTACCCGAAAATAGCTGGCCTGCTGCGGGTTAAGCCGGAAGTGGAGGCGAGGCAGAAGGAGAGGACTGCCCAAGTCAGGAAAGAGAGGGGCAACGGTTATGTCTTCCAGGCGCTTAAGCGCCTGGAAGATGCCGCCCGGAGCAGGGACAACACCATGCCCGCCTTTCTTGAATGCGCCGAAGCCTACGCCACTCTGGGCGAGATATGTGACGTGCTGCGGAAGGTGTTTGCCACTCAAAAGGAGTTTCTGGTTTTCTGAGCGACGTAGTTCAAGGGTATGTTGTAACTAGCACAGGAGGCAAAATGGCCAACAGGATCGACCACATCGGCATTCTGGTTAGCAATCTCGATGAAGCGGTAAAGCTCTATCAAGACTGTTTTGACGTTGAGATTGAGAAGGTTGCAACGATTTCAAAGCAGGGAGTGAAGGCAGCCGTCCTTTCCCTGGCCCAGGGCGCCAAGCTGGAACTACTGGAACCACTGCCGGGCAGCAATATGGCCAGAGTCCTGGAGAAACGAGGAGAAGGCCTTCATCACATAACACTTGAGGTCGATGACGTAGATAAAGAGCTCGGCCGTCTGTCCCAGCGGGTGGAGTTGATAGATAAGAAATCGCGTCCCGGCCTGGAGGGGATGGTGGCTTTCCTCCACCCCAAGTCGCTCAGAGGAGTGCTTGTTGAACTCTGCCAGAAAACGCAGGGGGCGCCGGGACATGACCAAACATAGGACCCGCATTCTACTGGCCAAGCCGGGTCTGGACGGGCACGACAGGGGTGCCAAAGTGGTGGCCAGGGCTCTACGGGATGCCGGCCTGGAGGTCATCTACACCGGCATCCGGCAGACTCCTGAGATGATTGTGGAGGCCGCTGTTCAGGAGGATGTCGATATTGTGGGGCTCAGCATACTGTCGGGGGCGCATCTGGAACTCTTCCCGCCGGTAATAGAAGGCCTGAAGCAGAGAGGAAGAGGAGATGCAGTGGTTATCGCGGGCGGCATAATACCCGAAGATGATATTCCGGCCCTACAGGAGATGGGTGTAAGAGCTGTCTTTGGGCCGGGCACCTCGACAGAGGACATCGTCAGCTTCATACAGAAGGAAGTGGCCCCCAAATAGAAAGGCCCGTCAGGGCTCGCGTTGAGCGACACCGACAAGCTCGGTGATATCCTCCACTCCGTTGTCCAGCATGAAACGTTCCAGCCCCTCAAGTATGGTGAGGCAGATGCCGGGATCAGTCAGGTTGGCAGTGCCTATCTGTACGGCAGTAGCCCCGGCCATGATGAATTCCAGAGCATCCTCGGCGCAGGCAATCCCGCCACAGCCTATCACCGGAACGCTGACCGTGCCGGCTACTTCGAACACCATGTGAAGAGCCACAGGCTTAATCATGGAGCCGGAAAGCCCGCCCCCAATATTCCCCAGGCAGGGCCTTCTGTGGATTATGTCAATTGCCATTCCCTTCAGCGTATTGATGAGCGATATGGCATCGGCTCCGGCCCCTTCCACGGCCAGAGCGATTTCCTTAATGTCAGTCACATTGGGACTCAGCTTGACGAGGACGGGTAAGCTGGTGGCGGACCTGACGGCCGATGTCACGCCCGCGGCAAGCTCGGGATCGACGCCGAATTCCATACCTCCTGCCGAGACATTGGGACAGCTGATATTCAACTCAATGGCACTGACGCCGGGCACGCCGTCCAGTCTGCTCGCCACAGCCACATATTCATCAATTGTCTCCCCCGCTACATTGACAATGACGGGAACCTGCCAGGTGGTCCACAGAGGCGCTTTCTCCCTGATCAGCGCATCGACACCAACATTCTCCAGGCCCACCGAGTTCAGCAGCCCACCGGCACTCTCCGCCAGCCGAGGCTGAACATTGCCCGCTCTGGGCATAAGGGTGGTTCCTTTGCAGACAATGGCGCCCAGCTTCTGGATGTCGGCGATTTCGCCGTACTCCTGGCCGTAGCCGGCTATGCCGGCAGCTATCATCACGGGATTGGCCAGCGTCAGCCCTTGAGGATGCCGGGGGGCCAACTGGACACGAAGGTTGGCCAGGCTAGTCATCAACTAAGACTTTAGCACCGCGGGGGACAAAAGGAAAGGCGCCGGCAGCAACTGTACTCGATTCACGGGACCGGTCCGGTCAGGGCCTGCTATTCAGAACGCCAACAACCACAACCCTACGCCAGCAAGCCCCTGGCTATCTGGGCGGCCTTTCTACCGGAGAGAAGCATGCCACCGAAAATCGGTCCCATCCTCGGAGAACCAAGTACGGCGTTGGCCGTCATGCCGGCCACCACCAGCCCGGGAAAGACCTCCCTGGTGTTCTCCAGGATTTCTCCTTCCCCCCGTTCAGCCCACATGGGCTTCTCACCCAGCACATCGCCCGTCCTGGTCTTGAGCCTCTGACCCATCCTCCGCACCACGATACCGCAGACTTCAGCATCGTGTCCGGTGGCATCCACAACCACCTTGCACCTGACGGTCAGAGGATCCACATGAAGTCTAGACCAGGAAACGGCGCTCCAATTAAGCACCAGCCCGGTTATCCTGTCATCCTCCCTGATCATCACATCTTCCACGCTGATGAGGTTGAAGATCCTGGCCCCTGCCCTTATGGCGTCCAGGCAGATGGCCGAGACCGCCTCCAGAGAATCAGCAACATAGTATCCCTTTTGATGCTCCCTCGTTGAAACGGCGAACTCATCCAGGATCCGTTTCCCCTCCTCCTGAAGAACTATGCGGCTGAACATCATCCCTCCACCGGGCATGCCACCCCCAACACGGAGCTGCCTCTCAAATACCACCGTCTTGATTCCATCCCTCGCCAGGTAGTATGCGGCAACAAGCCCTGATGGCCCCGCCCCTGCGATGGCAACATCCACCTCCATGGCCTCCATGAAATCCCTAGTGTAGCTTTCGACGATGGCACGGGAAATAACGACTTCATCCATCTCTTGGTTAGCCTCCCTCCGCTTGCTCCAGCGGCAGCTTTGAACGCGTGCCAGCTAGTATATTACTATCGGCATGCAATGTCCAACCACTTGAGATAGTCTTCACTGCCGGCAGCTATGGGCAGGGCGATGATCTCGGGCACCTCATAACTGTGTGTTCTCTTCACCAGTTCCACCACGTCGGGAAACAGCGATCCGTTGGTCTTGACTATCAGGAGGCTCTCGCGAGCTGAGTCGAGCCTGCCCTCCCACCGGAAGAGCGAATCCACCCCGGGCACTATGTTGACGCAGGCGGCCTTCCTTTCAGTGACCAGTAACTCCGCGATTCTGTGAGCTTCTTCCTCGCCACTGGTGGTGATGAGGACAACTATCCTGTCTTCCTCTTTCATCGTTTCGGGTCTATCCCGAGCATCCTGTCCACCGCTGCCCTTGCGGCAGCCCGGATCTTCTCGGCAACCTTGACCTCAGGGCTCATCTCCTGCAAAGCCAGTAGGACCTTCTCCAGGGTAATCAGCTTCATATTGGGGCAGATTGCCTGCTCGGAAACAGGGATAAACCTCTTGCCGGGATTCTCCTTATTGAGCCTGTGCACCATGCCGATCTCCGTCCCCACAATCATCTCCCTGACGTCTTCCCTGTGGGCATATCTACACATCCCGCCGGTGCTGAGAACCTCATCGGCAAGGGCGATGACCTCCGGCCTGCACTCAGGATGAACAACCAGCCTGGCCTGGGGATATTCCTGCCGTAACGAGCTTATCTTGTCAGGCGTTATCCGGACATGGGTCGGGCAGAAGCCGGGCCACAGTATCATGTTCCTGCCAGTCTTGCTGGCGACATAGTGCCCCAGATACTGGTCGGGGACAAACAATATCTCCTCAGCATGCAGGCTCTCCACGACGGCAACCGCATTGGCGGAGGTGCAACATACATCTGATTCGGCCTTGACATCGGCCGAGGAATTAACGTAGCAGACGACTGTCGCCTGCGGGTGCTCATTCTTCCTGTCCCGCAATTGCTCGGCCGTAATCATATTGGCCATAGGACAGCCGGCATTCACATCGGGAAGCAAGACCACCTTGTCCGGACAGAGGATAGAGGCTGTTTCCGCCATGAAATGCACCCCGCAGAACACGATCACGCTGGCATCGGTCTGAGCAGCCTTCTGGCTCAATTCCAGGGAATCACCGACGAAGTCGGCTATGTCCTGGACCTCGCCCAACTGGTAGTTATGGGCAAGGATGACCGCGCCTCTTCTTCCCCTCAGGTCCAGTATTGCCCGTATCAGTTCAGCGTCTCTATTTCCCATCCCTGATTATCCTCCAGTCATGAGTGTAGACATTCATCCTCCGGCCCCTGACGAAGCCGACCAGCGTCACGCCCAAATCAGCAGCCAGCTTGAGCCCCAGGCTGGTGGGGGCCGACTTAGATATAACTACCGGGACATTCCTTCGGGCTACCTTGACCATCATATCCGAAGAGACCCTGCCGCTGGTGACAACTATGCGGTCGGCGGTTGCTATGTCATTCAAGATACATTGGCCCAGGATTTTGTCGAGGGCGTTATGCCTGCCTATGTCTTCATCAAATACGAGAACATCCTTCACATCGCAGAGGCCGGCACTGTGAACACCGCCGGTTTCCCTGTACAACTGAGAGCGCTGCTGGAATCGCTTCACCAGCGTCAGGATATCAGGTGCTGCTACTGTAACCCGGGACTCGACCTTCGCCTTACCCTGAACGTCAGCTGCACCATAGAAAGAGGGCCCCCTCCCACATCCTGAAGTGATAACCCTCTTGAATAAGCCGTCGCCGGCAAAGTCAGTATCGGTTTCAGCCTCTATGCGAACCACCCCTCTCCGGTCATCGACCATTATCTTGTGGATCTCATCCTTGCTCCTGAGGAATCCCGCAGAGAACAGAAACCCCACTGCCAGATACTTCAGATTGGCAGGAGAACACAACAAGGTTACAATCTCCCGGTCGTTCAAGATAATCGTAACAGGAAATTCGCCGGCCACCGCATCTTCTACCCAACTGGCGGCTTTCCCGGAAAGTCTGAGAGCAGAGACCTTCACTGTCGCATTATCCATTCTCTCCCACCCTGACCGGGTCTCCGGCTCTAACAGGTCCACCGCGCAGCACCCTGGCAAATATCCCCTCCTTAGGCATGATGCACCTGCCTATCTGCTTGTAAATAGCGCATCCGGCGTGGCACTTCTTTCCAATCTGGGTAACCTCAAGGACAATGTCATCTCCGATGTATATCTCCGTGCCCACGGGCAGCGAGGCGAGTTCCACTCCCCGTGTGGTGAGGTTCTCTGCGAAATCGCCAGGCCCGACCTCAAAGCCCAGCTCTCTTATCTTGTCGATGCTCTCCGCCGCCAACAAACTCACCTGCCGATGGGTACAGCAATCAGCGTGGGCATCACCTTCAAGGCCGCAGTTCTCCTTAAGGATGCCTTCGGCCACCGGCCTCTTGGTCGTACCCTTCTGTTCGCTCTTACAGACCGCAATTATCGTGGCCATCGAGCCATATTCTACCTTACTTGCTATATCAACGAAAAACAGTAGCCCAGAGCCAGAGACATGACACACACGACCACCAGGTAGATGGCCAGGATCCTGCCGCCGAATTCTTTTCTCAAGACCAGGATAGTTCCCCAACTGGTGATGGGCCCCACCAATAGCAGCACCATTCCCGCACCGATGCTCATTCCCTGTGACACAAAGGCGTGGACCAGAGGAACACTGGCTGTGGAGCAGATATACATGATCAGGCCGAAACCGAGGCTGAACAGATACCCCAGCCCCCCGCCGAGATGGACACCGACGAACTCTCCCACGGGGGCCACCGCCGCCACCAGAGCTGCCAGTGCCAGGCCCAGCAGCAACTCGGGCCCGATGTCCCTCACCATATCCACAAAGGCATATCTCAAGGCATGCTTCAGCCGGTGAGCAACGTTGCGAACCCCTGCCATGTATTCCTCCGGGCTATCTTCAAAGGCCCTCTGGCAGTGAGGACAGCAGAAGTAATATGTGTTCCCGTGGTATTCGGTCCGTGGCGCTTCCCCCACCTCCACATTCATTCCACAGACCGGGTCGACAGCCCGCTCTGCCAGGGAGCCCGGGACTATCGCTTTGCCCTCAACCTTGTTTCCAACTAGACCCACAGCTATACCCATGGCTATCACAGCAAAGAATATAAATGCGGTGAACTGCGGCCCCAGCAGGCCATAGGTGACCAGAAGGGCAGCGATGGAGGTCGCCGGTGTCGCAACCAGGAAGGCCAGCACCGGTCCCAATCGCGCCCCCTTCTGGCGCAGGCTCAGGCCCACCGGAAGGGAGCCCAGACAGCAGATGGGAAGGATGGTCCCCACCAGGGTGGAGTAAAGGATCGGCCTGACACCCCCTCCGCCGAGACGTCTCTCCACCCACCGTGAGGGCACAAACTCGTGGACCAGTCCGCTGAGGAGAAATCCTATTGTAAGGAAAGGTAGTACCTCAACAAGATAGCCCCTGAATACTAGGAGGTACTGGACGATCAACTATCTCCTCCTGATTCCGGGCCTCGTCAACCGGCCACGTATGGCGCTCCGGTTCTCGGGTCCGGCAGCCGGATACACTGCAGCCCGGGCTCCTAGCGCCCGAGAAACTCCCTCACCTTTTCTTCGCTTTCCCCGAGGTTGATACCGATGAACTCAATCCCGCCGGCCTTCTCCTCGAAAGCTGCCTGAAGATAGGGCATCTGCATAACACAATAACGGCATCCCAGCGTCCAGAAATTGAGCAGGACCCACTGATCTCTCAAATCGCTCAGTGTCACCGGCTGACCGCCCACGGTGGCGAGGGTGAAATCAGGCGCCATGTGCCCGGTCTCAGGGGCTACCCCGGGCAGCGCAGACGTGGCTTCGCTCGCAGTTACTTCATCCAACCACTCGAGCACGTGTTCCTTGCTTCTGAAGGCGCCTGGCCATATGCCACGGATAATCCCGTTTTCGTCGATGAGCAACGTAGCTGGAACGAACCTTATATTGTAGGCCGGCCCTACCTTGTTGTCTGTATCCAGAGCTATGGTGAAGGTTATCTCTGCTGCCGGAGACTTCGCACACCCCGGGGCATACCAGCTTAGCACCATGACGGCAACTACGATCACTACCACCCCTACCGTTATCTGCATTGCTCTTCTTATGCGCATAACACTTTTCACCTTTAAGAGAGTAAATCGACTAGACGCTCCAGATAGCCGGTGAACACCACGACGCCCACCGCTATGAGCAGTACGGCACTCACGATGGAGATCGTGTTTGAGCGGCGGTTCAGCCAGGTGATAACCGGCCCTGCTGAGCCCATGGCCAGCGCGATGCCGATGAAGGGCACGCCCAGCCCCAGAGAATAGGCAAGAAGCAGGTAGGCCCCCTGCCAGGCGGTCTGACCGCTTGAGGCCAGGGCCAGGATGCCGGCCAGCACAGGACCCACGCAGGGCGTCCACCCTAGGGCAAAGGCGGCGCCCAGCCCGGTGGAGCGCGCATATCCTGAGCCCTGGCCAAACGAACTCTTTAGGCGCATCTGGTAGTTGAGCCAGGGTATCTTGCGCGAGGCAAGCAACCACACTCCGAACAGAACCAGCAGGCCACCGGCTATCTTGTAAAGCAGGTTGACGGGAATCGCGGCGCCGATCAGTCCCGCCGAAGCTCCCAGGCCGGCAAACACGAGCGCGAAACCTGCCACAAAACTGAGCGAGTGAAACACGATGCGCCGGCGACTGACTTCCCCCATCAACGAGGAAGCACCACTCAGGTTGACCACATATACCAGGGCCAGAGGCAACACGCAGGGGGAGAGAAAGGAAAGCACCCCGGCGACAAAAGCAATGCCTACAGATACTTCATACATGGATAATCATAGGCCACTACGCTGCTGACGTCATGGAGTCTCCTGAGTTGTGCGATTCAGTCGATCTCCTTCAGCAGCTCTATGACCTTCTCTTTTATGATGGCGAGCGTCCGGCGGTAAGTATCTATTTCCCCGCCACATGGATCGGCAATATCCCAGTCTATCCTCCTGGCCCCCGGAATGAGAGGACATTCAACTTCGCAGCCCATACTGACTGCTATGTCGATAGGTTCCCCGTCCTGGATGGCCTTGGGCTTCCCATGCCAGATGATGCCCTCCTCCCTTAGGACTTCCAGTGCCTTCGGCTCCACCTGTGAGGCCGGGTTCGTCCCCATGCTCATGAACTCCAGATCGGGGCTCTTGCTCAGTTTCTTGGCCAGCGCCTCCGCCATCTGGCTTCTACATGAGTTCCCAACGCATATAAAGGCGATCTTCTTCACTTTGCGGTCAAGGTCTTCTCAGCTTCTCTGCCGCAGCCAGGATCTTTTTTCGTCCCGGCCGTCGGCGGTCGTATACGAACCGCCCGGGGAGATCTGCCACGCACCGCCATAACCTCCTGGCTCAGTGTGGCAGTCATCTCCGGCCCTTCAATAGGGGCGACATCTCTCTCAACCTGGCCACAACCCGGGACAGAACCTCCAGGACCCTCTCGACATCTTGCTCGCTGTTTTCCCGCCCCAGGCTGAACCTCAGCGATCCATGGGCCTGCTCCGGCGAAAGGCCCATCGCCAGAAGAGCATGAGAAGGTTCAAGACTTGCTGAGCTACAGGCTGAACCGGTAGAGGCAGAGATACCGTCCAGATCAAGGTTCAGGAGCAAGGATTCCCCTTCCACAAAACCAACGCTGACATTGATATTGTTGGGCAGCCTTGTGGTGGGATGCCCGTTCAAACGAATGTGGTCCATCCTTTCCAGGATACCTTTAATCAGCCTGTCCCGAAGACCGCGCAAGCGCGCCCCTTCCTCGGCCATATCCTGCTGAGCAAGCTCCACCGCTTTGCCAAAGCCCACGATGCCGGGGACATTCTCTGTCCCGGCTCTGCGCCTGTTCTCCTGCTCCCCTCCCTGCATTAGAGGCACCAGAACGGTGCCCTTCCTGACATACAACGCCCCCACTCCCTTGGGCCCATATAACTTGTGCGCCGACATTGATAGCAGGTCTACCTTGAGCTCACACACGTCCACCGGAATATGTCCCACGGTCTGGACGGCATCGCTGTGAAAACAGACGCCGGCCTGTTCAGCAATTCTGCCTATTTCTGCAACGGGCTCTATGGTGCCCACTTCATTGCTGGCATGCATGACCGATATGAGGATGGTCTTATCGGTGATAGCCTTGCTTACATCGTGAGGGTCAACCAGCCCGTACTCATCAACGGGTAGGTAGGTTATCTCGAATCCCCGCTTCTCCAGGAACCTGGCCGACTCCAGCACGGCGTGGTGTTCAATGGGCGTGGTGATGATGTGATTGCCCTTATGCCCTCTGGCATAGGCAACGCCCTTCAGCGCAGCGTTGTCCGCCTCCGTTCCCCCACCTGTGAAGACGATCTCCTCGCTCCGGGCGCCGATGAGCTTTGCCACCCTCATCCTTGCCTCCTCCACCGCCGCTCTTGCCTCCTGGCCATAGGAATGAATGCTTGAAGGATTGCCAAAAGCATCGCTGAAATAGGGAAGCATAGCCTTCACCACCTCAGGATGTGTCGGGGTAGTAGCGGCATGGTCCAGATATATTCTACTCATATCCTGCCTTTGTGCCTGCAAAGCAGGGCCTGCAACGGGCCCAACGTCTCCGCGACCAGCCAGTATAGCACGGTTGCTGCCCGGGTCCCCAAGCCCAGTCTGTGAATTTCCTATCAAGTATCTTTCCTAGCCTTGGGAGCCATGGCCCCGGGGCGCTTCTTTCAGATATTTGCCGGGCTCTTGATCGAAGGCCTTCTTGCAGCCCAGGGCGCAGAAGTAGTAGGTCTGGCCTCCATAGTCCGATGTTGCGGCTGCCTTCTTCCTATCGACCTGCATGCCACAAACGGGGTCTTTCGCCAACCTGCCACTGCTTTTCTGTTCTTGAGTGGCACCGCCTCCACCAAGCACAAAACGCCTAAGCCTTCCTGCCATCTCGTTCACCTCCTTTACCGTCTTTATCCCTTGCAAGCGTGCACGACCGGCCCGCGTCCCCGACTGGTGCCAGCCGGGCTCAACCTTGGTCTTCTTCAGGCGCAGGGAATTGGTGACTACATTGAGAGAGCTTGCGGTCATGGCCGCCATCCCGACCATGGGGTGTAGCAGTCCCATCACCGCCAAAGGAATGGCCAGCCCGTTGTATACCCAGGCGAAGAAGTAGTTCTGCTTGATTTTCCTGAAGGTAGCCCGAGAGAGATTTATCGCGGTAACGACAGCGCTCAGCTCTCCGCTCACCAGAGTAATGTCGGACGATTCAATGGCGATGTCGGTCCCGGTCCCTATCGCTATACCCACGTTGGCCTGGGTCAGGGCGGGAGCATCATTGATGCCATCGCCCACCATAGCCACCATCCCCACCTGTTCCTGCAGGCGCCGGATCTCGGCTACCTTGTCCTGGGGCAGGACCTCAGCCAGCACACGGGTGATTCCCACCTTTCTGGCAATGGCAGCCGCGGTCCTCTGGTTGTCGCCGCTCATTATCGCCGTCTCCAGCCCCATCTCCTTCAATTCGGCTATGGCCCGTGCTGAATCGTTCTTCAGGGTATCCGCCACGGCAATGATACCTGCTATCCTGCCATCAACCGCTATCAGCATCGCGGTCTTGGCTTCATTCTCCAGTTCAGCAAGCCTCTTCTCAAGCCTACTGAAGCTTATCTGCGATTCCATCATCAGTCTCTGGTTTCCCACCAGGACCCGTTTGCCATCCACCTTGCCCCTTATTCCTCTGCCAGTGACGGCTTCGAGCCCCTCCACATTCGTGAGATGAAGTCCCCGCTCCCTGGCTTCTGAGACAATGGCCCGGCCCAGCGGATGCTCCGAGCCCTGCTCCAGCCCTGCGGCAAGGAAGAGGACCTCCTTCTCCTCAAACTCGCTGTCGGTGACGATCTCGGTAACCCCCGGCCTACCTCTGGTGATCGTCCCCGTCTTGTCAAAGACAATGGTGTGCACCTCATTCATAGTCTGAAGGGCCTCTCCCCGGCGAAACAGGATCCCTCTCTCAGCACCCATACCGCTGCCCACCATCAATGCTGTGGGCGTGCCCAGGCCCAGAGCGCAGGGGCAGCTTATGACCAGCACGGCGATGGCGGCAAGAATGGCCAGCGTAACGGCCCCCAGGTCAGGGTTTACCCAGGGAAGAAACGAGGCGCCCCAGGTGATGATTCTCATGAAGAAGCCGGGAAAGACCAGCCAGCTGACACCGGTCAGCAGCGCAATCCCCAACACCGCGGGCACCATGTAGCTGGTTACCCTGTCGGCGAACTCCTGAATGGGGACCTTGGATCCCTGGCACTCTTCGACCAGCTTGACCACCTGAGATAAGAAGGTATCCCTGCCTATCTTGGTCGCCTCTATCTTGAGCAGGCCCTGCTGATTTATGGTGGCACCGATGACGTTATCCCCTGCTTGCTTGTTCACCGGCATTGACTCGCCGGTGGCCATAGACTCGTCGACGGTACTTTGCCCTTCTACTATCGCTCCATCGGTGGGGATCTTCTCGCCCGGCCTGACGACCATGATATCTCCCACCCTGACCTCCTCAATGTCTATCTCCTTCTCTCCGCCATCCACCAGGATGCGGGCGGTCCTGGCCCCCAGTTGCAGCAACTTCTTGATCGCCTGAGATGCCCGACCTTTGGCCCTGATTTCCAGGAATCTGCCCAGCAGGTGGAAGGAGACAATACCCATGGCCATCTCGATGAAGCTCGGCCCGCCCCAGATGAGTGCGCCTATGCCCATGAAATATGGTGGCACCGAACCGAGAGAGATGAGAACATCCATATTGGCCCGGCCGTGGCGTATCGCCCTCCAGGAGGCCTGATGAGTGGGCCAGCCGGCCACGAACACCACCGGAAAACCAAGCAGGGCGATGATCAGCATATACCCGGGAATGGGGACAATCATGGATAGAATCATCAGGGTCCAGCCCACGCCGGACGGAATGATGGCAAAGACAAACCGCCTCTTCGCCATCTGAACCTTGAGTACATCCCGGTCAACCTTGTCCTCTTCTTGCTCACCTGCCACTGAATAGCCGGCCGACTCCACGGCCCGCTTGAAATCGGTCATACTGGCCTCGCCCCTCAAGTAGGCAACAGTCGCCTTTTCACTGGCTAGATTGACGTTAGCCGATATTACCCCCGGCACCCCGGCCAGTGCTTTCTCAACATTGGCCACACAGGAGGCGCAAGTCATGCCGCCCACCCTGAAGGTCGTTTTCTCCAGTCCCACACCATATCCGGCGTCGGAGACGGCATCAACCACCTTCCTGATATCTACCCGGCCCGGGTCGTATTCCACAGACACGCTTTCGCTGGCGACGTTGACACTGACCCGCAATATTCCGGATAGCCCGGCCAGCCCGTTCTCGATGACGGCGGCGCAGGAGGCACAGGTCATACCCGTGACCGGGAGGGTTATTTTCCTGGTTCCCTTAGACATCTCCTCTCACCCTTCCTGGTGGAGACCACCTGGTGTAGCTTCCTTTGGATCAGGCCATTGCCTGCGCTACCGCGATTGCCTGCTCCAGGTCCTCAATCAAGTCATCAATGTTCTCCAGGCCTACGGATAGCCGGATGAGTTCATCCGTAATCCCTACCCTCTCTCTGTATTCCTTCGGCACTGAGGCATGGCTCGTGGTGGCCGACTGCCCTGCCAGCGAAGCCAGGCCGCCCAGTGATTCTGCCAGAGAGAAGACCTTGAGATTGCGCAGAAAGGCGTTGACACTCTCGACTCCACCTTTCAGTTCCAAAGATACCACTCCACCGAAGCCTGTCATCTGTTTCTCGGCGATCTCGTATCCAGCATGGGACTTAAGCCCGGGATAGAACACCCGCCTTACCGCAGGGTGCTCCTGGAGATAGTTGGCTACGGCCATGGCATTCTCCTGATGCCCCTTCATCCTCACCGGCAGGGTCTCAATCCCCCGAAGCACCAACCAGCAATCAAACGGCGAGGCACCTGTTCCCATAGCGCCGAGCAGAGATTGTATCCTCTCAGCCAGCTCACTATCGCCAGTCACCACAGCACCCCCGATGACGTCGCAGTGTCCGTTAAGATACTTGCTGGTGGAGTGGAATACAACGTCAACTCCATATTCAATCGGCCTCAAGAAATAGGGCGTGGCAAAGGTGTTATCTGCTACCGTGAGCAGCTTATGCCGCCGGGCAATATCAACCACCATTTCGAGGTCAATCACGTTGAGCAGCGGATTGGACAGGGTCTCCAGCCACAGCATTCTGGTATTGGGTCTTATCGCCTCCTCGATCCTCTGCTTGTTGTCCATTCTGACAAAGGTGAATTCCAGCCCAAAGGCCTTCATTACACTCTGGAACAATGTGTAGGTTCCCCCATACATATCGTCAAGCGAGATCACGTGGTCCCCTGTTTTCAGCAGATGCATGATGGTCGTCTCAGCGGCCATCCCGCTGGCAAAAGCAAACCCTGCCTTCCCTCCCTCGAGCTGGGCAACGGTGTCCTCGAGAACCCTCCTTGTCGGGTTTGCCAGGCGCGAGTAGTCCCAACCCCTCGTCTTCCCCACGTCCTCAAAGACGAAGGTCGCGCTCTGGTAGATAGGCACAGAAATAGCGCCGGTTGCGCTATCCGGCCTATCTCCGCCATGAATAGCTATGGTTTCAAATCTCATATTCGCCCTCCTCGACTGAATACCGCTTTCGCATACCGGTTCATACTTTGCTCCTTTGTCGGTCAACAAGGTCCTGCAAGGTCGCCGAATCCAGTACCCGGTTCATCGCGTCGCTCATCTCCATCCAGATGTCACGGCTGGCGCATAGCGCAGAGCGATGGCATAGCGATGGATCTTGGATACACGCCGCGGGCGCGATGGACCCTTCAAGCACCCTTACTACCTCACTGAGCATGATGTCGGAAGGAGACCTGCACAGCGAGACACCGCCCCCAGCCCCCCGAGCGCTCCTCACCAGCCCGGCGGCTATGACAGGCTTAATTAAATGCTCCAGATAGGGCAGCGAGATCTCCTGCCTTTGCGCAATATCCTTCAGCGGGACCAGCCCCTCACCTTGATGAAGGGCCAGGTCCAGGAGTGCCCTCAGGCCATATCTTCCCCTCGTAGAGAGCTTCATCGGACCGTCCCTCAATTGTTGACTAGAATTGTCAACTTACCATATCATAACCGCTGGGAAAGGTTCGGTCAAGTTTTGAAAAAGCACCCGAACTGAGATATGATTCGCTGAACGGGCTGAAACTGCTGCCCACCATCCTGCAAGGCGACTGAGATGAAGGTATTCAACACCCTGTCCGGACAGAAGCAGGAATTCGAGCCCGGCAACGACGTGGTGACCATGTACGTCTGCGGCATCACAGCCTATGACGAAAGCCATATCGGGCACGCCATGAGCTATATGGTCTTCGATGTAGTCAGGCGCTATCTGGAGTTCAGCGGTTACAGCGTTAAGCACGTGCAGAACTTCACGGACATAGAGGACAAGATCATAGAGCGCGCCAACCAACTGCAGGTTCCGCCTTCGGAGCTGACGGATAAGTACATTGCCAGGTATTTTGCCGACATGGATGCATTGAATATCCAGCGTGCCCACGCCTACCCCAAGGCAACCGAGGAAGTACCCACAATAATCGAGATGATCCAGGGCCTTCTTGCCAAAGGCTACGCCTACGAGTCTCAGGGTAGCGTGTACTTCCGCGTCAGGAGTTTCCCCGGTTACGGCAAACTGAGCCGCCGCAACCTGGCCGATATGGTCTCCCAGGAATGCAGCTATGCGGAACGGAAGGAATACCCGCTGGACTTCGCCCTATGGAAGGCATACAAGCCCGGCGAGCCTTTCTGGGACAGCCCGTGGGGTCGGGGCAGGCCGGGGTGGCACATAGAGTGCAGCGCCATGGCGCTCAAGTACCTCGGCGAACGCATAGACATCCATGGCGGCGGACAGGACCTCGTGTTCCCCCATCATGAGAACGAGATAGCGCAGTCAGAGGCCTTCACCGGGCAAGTACCTTTTGCCCGATACTGGCTGCATAACGGCTTGCTCCAGCTGGATAAGGTAAAGATGAGTAAGTCCACCGGCAATCTGGTGAGCGTCAGGGACGTGCTGAGCCGCTTCTCCTCCGACGCCGTTCGGCTCTTTGTGCTCAGCTCACACTACCGGAGCCCACTCACATACAGCGAACAGGCGCTGGAAGCAACTGAGAGGGGCGCAGAAGGCCTGCGCCGGGCACTGGCCCAGGGAACGGATGACGGCCGTGGACAAGCCACCCTCAACGCGGCGCCGTTTGAGCAGAGATTTGTCGAGGCGATGGATGACGACTTCAACACGCCCCGGGCGATAGCAGCACTGTTCGAACTGACCCGGGAGATAAACCGCAGCGCCGAGCAAGGCGCGGATGTGAGTGAGGCTCAGCAAACCCTGCTCAAGCTGGCAGGCACTCTAGGCCTTACTTTGAAGGAGAGGTCTCAGGTTCCACACGATGCCGAGGCCTTTGTCAGCCTGCTAGTCTCGGTCAGAGACGACCTGCGGCGGAACCAGCAATGGCAGCTGGCCGATAAGATCAGGAGTGGACTGAGCAACGCAGGAGTAACCCTTGAGGACAGTCCTCAAGGTACAAGATGGACATATAGGAGGCCGTAACCGGGAGCGGCGGAGCGTTGCATTCAAGCGGGCGTTGCCGCCCGGGAGAAGCCCTGCTTCCGCCACGCCCAGGATGCTTGAGAGCGATCACGCAGGGCCCTATCTTTAACAGAATCTTAACATTTCCATGCTACCATTCAATTGCCAAAGGGGAAAACGACAGACGTGAGGGATCGCAGTCATCGTTGACAAACACCCGAAGCCGATATACCATAAGAAAGGCGACCGAAGCGGCAAAAGGTAAGGTTGCGCGTGACCTGGCGACAGTTGCAGTGATGCCGAGATTCGGAGATGGTCGAGATTTCCAGTTTTCAGCAGCTTCTTGGTCTCCCTTTGCTTTGCTTGTTAGGGCGGACAGCAAGGTAGACAGAGCACTGACGATGTAGTTGCCCCATGTCTGGACAGTGAAGACCTGGCGGATCAGGCAACTACATCGTAGCGGGAGACGAGAGCATGAAAGGAGGTGGTTCTATCGGTATATGGCATGAAGGGTGAGCTGCTGGAGGCAACTGGTGGTCGACCGGTTTCTTCCGGCACTAAAAGCGCCAAGGGTTTGCTCCGGTAGAATCGGAGCAACGACAGAAAACAAAAAGGAGGCCAAAGGTTGAAAAGAGTTCTTTACCTGATCATAGCTACTCTGCTGGTCATGGGGCTGGTGCTGGCTGGCTGTCCTAGCAACGGCAACGGCGGAGATACAACAGTCACCACCAAAGCAATACAGGGAGTAACCCCACCGGCAACCGGCGACAGCCCGGTGACCGCAATCACAGAAACGGCTCAGTTCACGGGGACCGTGTCCTGGAGTCCTGCTCATGATCCGTTTGAGGCCAGTACGGAGTACACGGCCACCATCGAGCTCACGGCCAAGACAGGATACACCTTCGACGGCGTGTCGGCGAACTTCTTCACAGTATCCGGAGCAACTGCGACCAACCCGGCCGACTCCGGCGTGGTAACCGCGGTATTCCCGGAGACGGCGGCCGCGCCCGCCCCTAAGATCACGTTCGCAGTCACCGGCCCGATGACATTCATCCAGGGCCTGGATCACTGGGCGGGTGCCGAAATGGCCCGTGACGAGATCAACGCAGCCGGCGGTGTCGACGTCGGCGGGGTCCGGCATGACATCGCCCTAAGAAAGGTGGAGACCAATGAGATCCTGGATGTGAGCGGTGTCTCCGGCACAACTGCCCTGACGGCAGTAATAGACGAGGTGGACTTCGTCGTCGGCGGTTTCCGAACAGAATCCGTCCAGGTCTATCGAGAGGCGGCCATGGACGCCCAGAAGCTGATGATGAACTGCGGTGCAGCTACAGCAGCACTGCAGGGCTCGGTACTCGCAGATTATGGCAGATACAAGTACTGGTTCAAGGCCACCCCCTACAATGAGGTCTTCCTGGTCACCAGCTGCCTCAGGTATTCCGCCACGGTCAACTCGGTCTTGAGGGCGACGCTGGCCGGCGCCCGCAACGCAAATTCCATACCGGGACCCGGCGGAGAGGACTGGACGGCTGACGACATCGAGCCGCTCAGGTTCGCCATCCTCATGGAGAATGCGGAGTGGTGTAACCCCATGGAGCCGTACGTTTTGGGGGTTCTGCCGGCTAAGGGCATGGAACATGTCGGCACATTTAAGTGCGAGAGTGCAGCAACCGACCTCGAGGCCCAGCTGACGGCAATCAGTGCACAGAATCCCCACGTCATCTTCACCATAATCTCCGGACCGCCCGGCAAAGCCTATGGGTCGCAGCAACCCATCTATGCACCGAACGTGTTCTCGATCGGCATCAACGTGGAGGCCCAGGACATAAACTACCACGATGACACCGGGGCGTCCTATCACATCACCCTGGACACCTGGCCCGACGGCTGCGCCGTCACTCCCAACACCGTAGACTGGTTCAACTCTTTCGTGGCCAAGACGGGAAGGTATCCGGCCTATACGGCTGCTACCTATGATGCTATTTACGCCATCATTGACGGTGTAGAGGCGGTGTCGGCGGCCAACGGATGGGATACTATCGACGATGTGGTAAGCCCTGCCAACATCGATGCCCTGATTCAGTACATCGAAACGACACCCCGTGAGGGCGTGGGTGCCAACACAGCTTATTATCCCATACCCGAGGTCGATGTGGGTGGTGGCGTATATGCGCTGAGCGAGGAGCAGGTGCTGGCACTCTATCCTCATGTGCAGGACCTCATAGACAACGGCGTCTACACCTATAGCCCGGCGGACTGGACGACCTTAGGCGGGCATATCCCCCACGACACCGTGTACGGTCCCGGCTATCAGACCGGCACCGCTGTCCAGTGGCAGGAGATCGGAGGAACGTGGAAGAAGGTGGCCGTCTGGCCTCTGCTGTTCACGGACCCCGCCACCCCCTACTGGCAGCTCTACGCCGCCGGAGCAGTTGACCTATACGGGAACTGGAACTTCCAGTACGATGGCACGCAGTCGCTGGTGGTGCCCACCGAGTGGATAACGGCCTGGATAAGCCCGCCCTAAGCCCAGGCACAACTGCAGGACAAAGACGCTGCTCTTTGTTAGAGATGACGGTGACCCCGGGGCGCCCCGGGGTCACCGCTTTTCTTGATCGCTACTCGATCAGTGTCCGACACCACCTCCTGCCTTGGCGGCCAGACCCACCATCGTCGCTTGAGGTTCCAAACAGGCTGTGCAATCTCACTCCCAGTTTGGCAGACAGGATTGCGCCGAAGCTCTTGCTGGACGGAGGCGACGGGTTGCCCGCCCCGACGGATCCAGGCTCAGAGGGCGGCAGGGCCACCCGAACTGCAGTGAAAATCCGAGGCATGAGGCAAACCGCTTGACAAGCTGAGACGGGCTGAGATATAGTATCCGACAATTGCCCGGAACGTGAACGGCTTCTGATATGCGCAGAATCCAAGGGACGCTCATAGCTGGACACGGTAGTGGCGGGGTTTATCCCCGCCTCATTTCGAGTGGTGACAAACTCCACTGCCAGGACTTCCCGTTTTGTCACCGCGAGAGTCCCGCCCGCTCCACCACTACGATGCCATGATCGCCTCAATCATAATCAGGACGCTGACCCGGGGAGGGCTATATGCCCTCCTGGCGTCCGGCATGTCTCTCATCTTCGGTGTGGCCCACATAGTCAACCTGGCGCACACGGCGTTTTTCATGGTGGCGGCCTACGGCATGTGGTTCCTCATGCGTGAACTGGGCTGGGGCGCCATCGAGTCGGCGGTGGTTACGATTCCGGTTGTCACCCTTCTGGGCGTACTGGTCTACCGCCTTCTCATCGACCGGGTGCGGCAGCATGCACAGGTAGTATTGTTGATCACCGTAGCACTGGCCATGGTCCTTCAGGAGGTTCTGCTCCTGCAGTTCGGCTCGCACTACCGGACAGCTCCTCCTCTTATCGGAGGAAGCCACAGTATATTTGGAGCCGTGGTCACCAACCAGCACCTACTGATACTGGGGGCTGTGGCGGTGATCATGATCGTCATGTGGCTCGTCCTGTCCAGGACCAAGCTGGGCATTTCCATCAGGGCGACGGCGCAGGACGCCGAGATCGCCAATCTGATGGGCATAAGCATCCCCAGGACGCTTATGCTGACCATGGGAATAGGCACAGCCCTGGCAGCAGTGGCCGGCGTTCTGACGGCGCCGGTGTGGGTGTTTCATCCCCATATATGGATGTCTCCCCTCACTATGGTCCTGGCCATTGTTATCTTGGGGGGGCTGGGCAGCATCAAGGGGAGCGTCATCGGGGCTTTCATCATGGGCCTGGTCGAGACCCTGGTCATATTCCTGCTGCCCCAACAGGGCTACATGAGGATGGCGTTCGCCCTGCTGGCCATGGTCGTAGTGCTGGCGGTCAGGCCGGAGGGGTTGTTCGGCACAGTGTTCGAAGAGGAGAGGCTGTAACTTGTTCAAACGGCTGTTCCAGGACTTCCGATGGGGCGTCGTGCCCGTGCCCGGCCGGTTGCTGGCCTTCATATTCTTCATTTTTCTCTCTATCTTCCCTCTAGCCTTCAGAGGTAACTATCCGCTGCTTATACTCACGCTGGCCAGTATATACGCCATTTATGCCGTTAGCTGGGACCTGCTCTCAGGCTACACCGGACAGGTGAATTTCGGCCACGCCCTATTCTTCGGCGTCGGCGCCTACGGCTCGGCACTGCTGTATAAATATGCCGGCTGGCCACCGGGAGTAACAATCCCCATCGGCGCTATTGGTGCCGCCGGGATCGGGGTGGCCCTATGCCTCCCCGCCCTCAGGCTGAGGGGACCCTACCTGTCGCTGTTTACCATGGCCCTGCCCCTCCTCCTGACAGAGGTGGTGCGTGCCTTCCCCGAGGTCACCGGCGGCTACGTGGGCATAAGGGACCTGCCCCGGCTTGTTGATTCCAGAATGGGGGAATATTATGTATGCCTGCTGGTGATGCTTGTGTCGGTGCTGATAATGTGGAAGTTGAGCGACGCCGGCAGCAAATACGTGAGGACCGGCCTGATCTTCCATGCCATTAGGGAAGATGAGATTGCCGCGCGTGCCGCGGGGATAAACACAGTACGATACAAGATACTGGCCTTTGCCATCGGCGGCTTCTTCGGCGGGATTGCCGGCGGCCTGTTTGGCCACATTTTGAGAAGTGTCGGCCTGGGGGTTTTCGCCATGACCATGTCCTTCCAGGCCATAATATGGGTGGTGTTCGGGGGCATCGTGAGCATCTACGGCCCTGTGGTGGGCGTCTTCATACTCCACCCTCTGGTGGAGCTTCTGCAGGGCACGCCTATTGTTGATTACCGCTACCTCATCATGGCCAGCCTGGTGATCCTGATATTGCTTTTCATGCCGGAAGGCATTGCCGTGCGGATACGCGATAAGCTCGAGGAGCAATGCCCGCGCTGCAAGGTGAACAACGCTGCCTGGCGGCGGGATTGCCGGGCCTGCGGGGCCTCTTTACGCTAGCCGGCAGCAGCCACCGCTTGCCGACACCCCCTCAAAGTCCCAGATATGTGGTCCTGATAGTCTCGTCGGCCAGCAAGTCCTGAGCGGTACCCTGGGCTATGATGTGGCCCCTGGACATGACATAGTTTCTCTTGGAGAGGTCGAAGGCAAAGCTGATATCCTGTTCAGCCAGCAGTATAGTCACTCCCAGCTCGCGGTAAATCTCCTCCACCCGCTTGAACAGCTCGTCTTTTATCTTCGGGGCCAGTCCGCTGGATGGCTCATCAACCAACATGAGCTTGGGCCGGCGCATCAGCGAGCGGCCGACAGCCAGCATCTGCCGCTCACCACCTGACAGCGTCCCGGCCAGCTGCTTCTGCCTCTCCTTCAGCCTGGGAAATAGCTCATAGACCCTGGCCAGGCTCTCATTCACCTCCTGCCTGTCCTTACAAAGGTAGGCTCCCGCCAGCAGGTTATCTCTGACCGTCATTTCGGGGAAAGGCCGTCCCATCTGCGGGCACAGCTGGATACCTTTCTTAGCGATTTCAGGTGCCGGCAGCCTGTCGATCCTTTCCCCCTCGAACTCCACGCTGCCATCAAAGGTCACATCTTCCATCTTGGTGCCCTTGAGAATCTCCCTGTCCCAGTTTATCAAGCCGGCGATAGCGCGGAGCAAGGTGGTCTTGCCAGCGCCATTCGGCCCAACCAGCCCCACCAGCTCACCCTTTTCCACCCTCAGGCTGGCTCCGTCCAGAACGGTAGCCGTATCATAGCGCACAACTACATCCTTGGCTTCAAGCAATGAGCACCTCCTTGCCGGTATAGGCTTCAATTACCACCGGGTTCCTGACTATCTCCTGCGGCGTACCCTGGGCGACTATCTGCCCGAAATTGAGGACGATCACCCGGTCAACGATCTTCATGAGCTCACTCAGCTTGTGCTCGATAATGAGCATAGCCGGCCCTTCACTATGAAGCCGGCCGAACCGGCCTCCCTTGTGCAACCTCTTCATGGACTTGGCGACCAGCTCCGTTTCAGCTGGATTAAGTCCCCCGAACGGTTCATCGAGGATGAGGAGCTCCGGCTCGGTGACGATGGCCCGCGCTACCTCCAGCCGCTTCAGGTCTCCGTGAGATAAGGTGGAAGCTGGCTCGAGGGCCCGGTCGGCAATGCCCACAAACTCAAGGGCGTCCATCGCTTTGACCGGGACAGATTTGACCCACTCACCCCTCCTGCTGACACGGGGGCAGTAGCAGCCGACCATAACGTTGGCGATAATGGGCAGGCGACGGAATGGCTTGACGACCTGGAAGGTCCCCACCACGCCTTTCTGGACGACGCTCCAGGGACGCGACCCGGTCATCTCTTCGCCCTTGAACCGGACGTGCCCGGACTCAGGCCTCAGTATGCCCATAATGCACCGCACCAGGGTGGTCTTCCCTGAACCATTGGGGCCAATTAGCCCTACCATCTCGTCCCGCTCTATAGCAAAGCTGACGTCGTTGACAGCTACCAGCCCGCCGAAGCGCTTGGTCAGGTTTTCCACTTCAAAGAATGGGGCCATGCTACACCTCCTCCTCTCTCAGTTCGCGGCGGGATACTTTGCCGATGTCGGTCTTGGGTACCTCGCCCCGGAACTCGATTATCTTGGGTACCATGTAGCCGGCAAGTTTTCCGGCGCAGTACTTGGTGATTTCCTCCTCCGATACTCTACCTCTGGCCTCCGACTCAAGAACGACGATGGCCTTGACCCTCTCGCCGACTTCGGGGTCGGGGACGCCGATGACACCGGCCTCCTTGACCTGCGGATGAGAAGTGATAACCTCCTCTACCTCCCGGGCAAATACCTGGAGGCCCTTGTATTTGATCATGTCCTTCTTCCTATCGTAGAAGTAGAAATAGCCCTCTTCATCCATTCTGGCCAGGTCACCGGTACGCAGCCATGTTTCGCCATCGATCTCCACAAACACTTCCTTGGTTGCTTCCGGCCTGCCCCAGTATCCTTTGACCACATTCGGTCCTCTGAATATGAGTTCGCCTACCTCGCCGATGGGCAGAAATCTGGTGCCTTCCGGCTCCACTATGGCCCCGAGGGTGCCGGGCATCGGTACGCCGAAGGAACCGATCTTGGCCCTGCCGTAGGGACTGACGATGCCTACTGAAGTGGTCTCGGTCATCCCCCAGCCCTCGTGAATTCTGGCCCCCGTCCTCTTCTCCCAGCCCCGAGCCGTGTCCTCAAGCAGGGCGTCGGCCCCCGAGATGAGGACCTTGATCCGTTTCCAGTTCACTCTGTTGGTCTTTTCATACTCCCTCAGATATTCATACAGGGCGGGAACACTATAGAAAATAGTTGCCTTGTGGTTTCCTATGACGTCCAGAATATCATCGGGGTTAGGAGTCGTAAGCAGCACCAGCGTGTAGCCCTCGTTTAACCCGCCGAGCATAACCACTGCCTGACCATAGATGTGGTAGAAGGGCAGGTAGGCAACCACCACTTCCTTGCCCTCCTGGACGGTGTCGCCCCAGAACTTGCTGGCCAGTTGCCGGGCGGCGGCGAAATTGTAATGGGTGATCATGGCGCCCTTGGGCTGACCGGTAGTACCTCCGGTGTAAGGAAGGGTCACCAGGTCTTCCTTGAGGTCGAACTCAATCTGGGGTGGATTCGGGGGATACTTCTTGACCAGGTCCTGGAAGCTGTAGACTCCCTCTTTCTGGTATATCTCCACGGGCGGGGCAGCCATCTTCTGGTATACAGCGCGCAGCACGCTGCTGCCCAGAAACTTCTTCAGTCCGGGCAGGTACTCGGTGATGGAGCTCAGGATAACGGCCTCCAGCTTGACTCCGCTCTTCTCCACGTTATCATAGAGGATGTCCTGGCAGATCATCATCTTTGCCCCGCTGTCCTCCAGCTGGTACTTGATCTCGGGACTAACATAGACAGGGCTGATGGCGGTTATGGTAGCCCCGGCCTTCAAGGCTCCCATGTAGGCTATTATGAACTGAGGTGAATTGAGGAGCAGTATGCCCACCCTGTCTCCCTTCCTCAGCCCCAGGTCATGCAGGGCAGCAGCAAATCTGTCAGCCTGGTCCCTCAGTTCGCGGTAGCTCATCTTCCTGCCGTAGAACACTACGGCGGTCTTGTCCTTCCATCTCTCCGTGTTCTCATTGAAGGTGTCGACCACAGACTTATTCTCAACCTCGACATCCGGCGGCACACCTTCGGCATACCATTTCGTCCATGGCCTGGCTTCATATAGGGCTTTGTTATCGTCCTGGGTCATCGTGCTACCTCCATTTCATTCTGGAATGTGCGCACCGCTGCGCGGACAGGCGTTGGGGCGGTCTCTCCGAGACTGGGGCACATCTTAGACCACCTTGGTCGTGCTGTCAAGCACGCCTTGACAGCACGGCAGGCGTGATATAACATAGTCGGCTGGCCTGCACTCCGGAGCCGCACATAGAATGGATACAACTTGACGAAAGGAGATTAGTTGCATGGAAGACGCGGTTATTGTCAGCTATCTGAGGACGCCCTTTTCCCGGGCAAGGCCCAGGGAGCCAGAGCGGGACGCATTCAATAGCATAAGAATGGACGACATGGCAGCCAGGCTCATCCAGGAGATGATAAAGCAGACCGGCATAAATCCCGAGGAAATAGGCGATGTGCTCACGGGGACGGCCATGCCGGTGCTCGAGCAGTGGCTCTATGGCGGAAAGTCCATCAACTTCCTGGCCAAGCTGCCGTTCAGTGTGGCAGCCCAAGGGATTGACCGCCAGTGCGTATCGTCGATGTCCACCATACACCAGGGGGCCATGGAGATCATGCTCGGCTACTCGGATATAGTCATTTCCTGCGGAATCGAACACATGACGCACATTCCCACGCTGGGAGGGGGCGGGCGCCAGGTTCCCATAGAGCCCAATCCCAAGTTCATCACCGAAGAGTTCAAGGACCTGGACATAATGACCACCATGAACATGGGCCTAACTGCGGAGAAGCTGGCGGCAGAGGCAGGCTTCACGCGAGAAGAGATGGACAAATGGTCGCTGAGAAGCCATCAGATGGCGGCCAAGGCCGTGGCAGAGGGATTTTTCAAGGAGGAGGTACTGCCCGTTGAGGCCGCTCAGGCCGACGGGACGAACAAGGTGTTTGACCGCGATCTGAGCATCAGGGGCGACACCTCGATGGAGGCCCTGGCCCAGTTGAATCCTTCCTTCAAGCCGGATGGCGTGATAACGGCCGGAAACTCCTCGCCGCTCAACGCCGGTGCCAGCGCCGTAATGTTGATGTCGAAGAAGAAGGCACAGAAGCACAACCTCAAGCCCCTGGCCAAGATTGTGTCGATGGGCTGGGCCGGAGTTGACCCCACCGTGATGGGCAAAGGACCGGTCCCGTCCAGCCGCAAGGCTCTGGAGCACGCCGGCCTCAAGGCGAAGGACATCGATCTCTGGGAGATCAACGAGGCCTTCGCCGTCGTGACTCTCTACGCCATTAGAGAACTGGGCATCGACCCCAACAAGGTCAACGTCAAGGGCGGCGCCGTTGCCATCGGGCACCCACTGGGCGCCAGCGGCAGCAGACTGGTCGGCACCCTCGCCAGAATACTCAACATCGAGAAAGGCAAATACGGCCTGGCCACGGCCTGTGTAGGCGGAGGTCAAGGCGCTGCCACCATACTGGAGCGGGAAGACTAGAGAGGTACCGGCTCCCTTTACACTGCTGCTTGGGGGGTGGGGCCTGTCCCCACCCCCTCTTTCCTTCTTCACCGCCCTCCCTGCTGCCATCGCCGTGACCGACCCCGAAGTCTCGGCTTTAAAGGTAAGAGTACGTGCTGAGCTCCGACGTGTCGGGGCGTGGCAATGCTCGCAGTTGAACTCCAATCCCGGGGTGGCTCCGATCATTGGGACTTCGCCCGTTAGTTGTTATCCGGATTGAGTGCTTACTTCCTAGGGCTCAACCCCTTTTTAGGCCCGTTCCACCCCTCCTGGGGTATGATAGAATGGTCTGGGAGGTACGCATAGTGTAGCAGCCATGTACAAGAAGAAGAGAGTGGCCGCCCTCAAGCACCGCCGGCGCCAGAAAAAGCTCAAGGAACAGAGAAGGGCCCCGGGTGCGGCAGAGCCTAAATGAAGAGAGTCCTCCTGCTGACAGGCAGGCCGGGCACGGGCAAGACCGCCCTCATCAAAGAGGCCCTGGCCGGAGCTAGAATCCGGGCCGGCGGGTTCTACACTGAGGAGATACGAATCGGGGGAACGAGGCAGGGGTTCCGGATAGTGACCCTTGATGGGCAGGAGGCGACACTGGCCCATGTCGGCATCTCCAGCCCCTACCGGATAGGCAAGTACGGAGTCGATGTAGACGGCCTGAACGGAGTCGGCGTTGCCACGCTGTCCCGGGCGCTCAAGGAGAGCGACCTCGTGGTCATCGATGAGATCGGCAAGATGGAGCTGGTCTCGTCCCCGTTCAAGGAAGCCGTTAGGCAGGCAATAGACGGCGGCAAGAGGGTCCTGGGCACCATCATGCTCAACTCCCATCCCTTCGCCGACGAAATCAAGCGCCATCCCGAGGTCGAAACACTCCTGGTGACCGGGGACAACCGCGCTGAGATAAGGGAGAGAGTGCTGGACTGGCTAACCCGAGGACCATCTCCGCCGACATTCCCTTCCGACCCGAATGCGCGTAGGGCGCAGATAAGCAGCAAGCGATGACAACGCGGGTGGATTCCGCTACAATCAGTACGCTCAACGCCGAACAGGAGGTAGAGGTATGAAATCCGGCAAGATTCCCGGGGCCGAAAAGAGCCACACTCATCACAGGCCTGCCTCGGCCAGCGAGGTGGGAGAACGTGACGTCAACAGACGAATGCGTATTCTGATAGCCATTCAGGGATACTATGGTGAGAGAATGGTGGACAATATCAGGCGCCATGCTCCGGCGGACTGGGAGGTGAATCACGTTACGTTCCCGGCCGGCCTGCCAAACATAATCGACGACGCAGATGAGTTCCTACCCAAGGAGCTGACGGTGGCCGACCTCCTCATATCCCTGGGCGAACATCCCGGCGTAGCCCAGATGATTCCCGACATGGTCAAAAGGAGCGGAGCCAGGGCAGTGATTGCCCCCGCAGATAACAGGGCGTGGCTACCAATCGGCCTGGCCAGACAAACCCAGAAGAAAATGGAATCCATGGGAGTGGACATGGTCTATCCCGTCCCCTTCTGTAGCCTGACGGAAAAGGACAGCCAGAACCCCTATATCCAGGAATTTGCCAGGCATTTCGGCAGGCCGGAAGTGGACATGGAGTTTTACCAGGACGACAGACACAGAGTAGGTAAGGTCACCGTCAACAGAGAGGCTCCTTGCGGGAGCACGCGGTTCGTGGCCGATCGTCTCGTCGGAGTATGGTTCAGGGACGCCACGGAGCAGGCAGGACTTCTCCATCACCAGTTCCCCTGCATGGCGACCATGGCCATGGACCGGGAGTTTGAGGACACCCTTATGCACCGTGCCGGGAACATGCTCAAGCAGACGGTCCAGCAGTCTATCAAGGATGCCGGGCTCGATAGATACTCAGTATGACAAAGGCGAAGGGCTATTGTCGACAGCGCACCGTCAAGTCACACATAATCGCATCAAGCTAACATGGCAATGCTGCTCGTCTAGCGATTTCTCACTGTAAGGAGGTTACGTCTCATGTCCTGCTATTTGCGTCATGTCAAGGATATTCTGAGCGAAGCCGGCATTGAGGTCACTGCCAGCAACAAGAAGCAGATCGACAGGGCGTTTCACGAGATGGTAGACGTCGAATACAAGGACTGCACCACCACCTGGAGAATGCTCAAGCAGAACGTGATCGGTGACGACCAGAAGCGTCGTGAGCTTATACGCAGGTTGCAGGCCGCCGTCCGCTGACGCAAATGCCAGGAGGCGCATCAACACTCAAGTACAGAGTAAGCCGGAACTCCACCTGTTGTTACCGCCGCCTTGAGGAAGCAGACGTCTTAGCTTCGTAACCCCGCCCAAAGACTTGCGACCATCGACTGCTCGTCACAAGGCAGGCGATGGCTACCGCTGGGGCTCGATGATGACTTTCAGTGAGTCCCGGGCCCGGGCGACAAACTGAAATCCCAGGCCTGTCTCCGCCAGCCCCAGCCGGTGCGTAATCATCTCCAGCACACGTATCTCCCCCACCTGTATCAGGTCCAGCGCTGCCGCATAGTCGGCGGGACTGCCGCCATAGGAGCTGGTGAGCGTTATCTCGTTGCGCCAGAACAGGTCGTTCACCGATATGGGAACGCTGACACCCGGCTCCGTGGGGGCAAAGAAGAGAACCGTGCCTCCCCGATCAACGGACTCCAGTGCCTGCGCTATAGCCGATGCCGCACCTGTGCATACTACCACGAGGTCAGCGAGGCGGCCGTTGGCCGCCTCACGCAGATAGGCGGGTGCGTATTCGTCGGCGTGAACCGCACCATCGGCCCCGAATTGCCGCGCCGCCTCCAGGCGGTATTCAGAAATATCGGTAGCCAGGATGTAGCCGGCACCTGAAGCCCGGGCCAGCTGTATATGCAGCAGGCCGGCAACGCCGCAGCCAATGACAAGGACTGTCTGGCCGGACCGGAGATGGGCCACCCTCTGCCCGCGCACGACACAGGCCAGCGGCTCGACGAAGGTTCCCTCCTCGAAAGATACGCCATCGGGCAAATGGAATATGGCCTGCTCAACATTGATGCGCGGCACCCGCAGGTATTCAGCAAAGCCGCCCGGGTCGAAATTCGTCCGGCGCAGCGTATCACACACGGTGTGATGCCCGCTGAGACAGTAATGGCACGTGTTACAGGGAACATGATGGGCAGCACAAATGCGGTCACCAACCCGGCAGTTCTGCACCCCTTCCCCCACCGCGGCAACGGTGCCGGCAACTTCATGGCCCAGCACCAGAGGCGCCTTGTGCAGACGGTACCACTCCAGCAGATCGGTGCCGCAAATGCCACTGGCTTCCACCCTCATCAATGCCTCACCGGGCCCGATCTGCGGAGCAGGCATCTCCTCCAGCCGCACATCCTTGTTGCTGTAATACATAGCCACCCGCATTGCGTCTTCCTTTCAGCAGGCCATAAGGCCAAGACAAACGGTGAATTCTGAACCGTCGGGTCCAGGCAAGTCATGATATCAGAATCGAGATGTCGAGGCCGTTCCGGCCTTCACTCTCCTGGACTTCGATAGTGTTTAGGACTCAGATATTAGCTTTGAGCAATTCCCCCAGGGCTCGAGATGTCCTGGATGATGCGCGCGGGGATGCTATGCCCCTCCGCTCTTCACGCCGTCGTATATTTCCTGGGCCTGCTCGGGGGCAGCATTGTCGTGAATAATGGCCCGCAGGGCCCTGATCATGGCCACGGGGTGCTCGTTTTGCCAGATGTTTCTTCCCAGGTTCACACCTACAGCACCTTTCCGAATACCATCATAGACGAACTGGAACACCTCGTATTCTGTCTTCGCCTTGGGGCCGCCGGCAATGACTATCGGCACCGGACAGCCCTGCGTAACCTTCTCAAACCGCTCGCAGTAGTAGGTCTTGACGACTCGAGCGCCCAGCTCGGCTGCGATACGGCAGGAAAGCGAAAGGTAGCGGGCGTCACGCTTCTTCAGTTCTCTGCCCACAGCGGTCACCGCCATTACCGGGATGCCATACCTTTCCGCTTCATTTACTAGCCTGGCCAGATTCAGCAGGGAATCGTGCTCATACTCGGTCCCCACAAAGACAGACAGGCCTACGGCACAGGCATTGAGCCGGATCGCCTCCTCCATGGAGGTTGTTATACCCTCGTGAGCCAGGTCCTTTGACGATACACTTGTACCGCCGGATACCCTGAGGATGATCGGCTTGGCCTGGTCGGGCTCCATCGTCGACCTCAAGACTCCCCTGGTGATGAAGATTGCATCCGCGTAAGGCAGAAGGGGCTCCACGGTCTTTCGCGGCTTCTCCAATCCCTTGACAGGGCCCTGAAAATAGCCATGATCAACGGGCAGCCATAGACAGCGACCATCCCCCTGGATCAACTGGGCCAGACGGTTTCGCATCCCCCAATCCATATGGCAGACCTCCTCTCTATGGGACTTTGAAACCATTATAGCACACGAATATGGCACGCCCCTTCACCTCACCAGCCTAGGAAAGTTGCACACCCCTCCCAAGATGGGCTATACTTACCAAGAGGGCTTTCTGGTGACCTTAGCGGAGTGGAACCACCCGTTCCCATCCCGAACACGGAAGTGAAACTCTCCAGCGCAGACGGTACTTGAGGGGCAACTCTCCGGGAGAATATGTCGTTGCCAGGAAGCTCTCATGTTAACTGCGCCAGGTCAAACTTCAAGCCGTCTCTGGCGGCGATGACCGAGACTCCTATCTCTTCAGTTAGCTTCGCAGCCAGCTCCCACGGCTTTGCCCGCCACATGGTCATGCCAAGATGAGTGAGTATGGCCGTCTTCGGCTTGACCTCTTCGATTATTGCCTTTGCCTCCGGGAGAGACAGGTGGTCAATGGGAGCTCCGGGCCGCAAGCGGACCACATTGATAATCAGCAGGTCTCCTTCGTAGTGACCGGCCAGGCCCTCGAAGTACCTCGTGTCGGTAATCCAGGAGAACGTATGCCGTGGCGTCCTGACGATGAAGCCGTATGTTTCCACCGGGTGCTTATGCCTGACCGGCGTCTTAATGCAAATGTCATTGATCGCGTAGGACCCTCCCTCGACCAGCACCTGTACGCCACGGAGATAGGCCTGCAGGTAGGAGAAGACCACGGGCTCTCCGGCGAAGGCATCGGCGGGGGCGAGTACCATCCCCCGCTTCCTGGCACCTCCTCCGGTCATAGCCTCAACCATGATGTTGATATCCCCGCTGTGGTCCAGGTGTCTGTGGGACAAGACAATGGCCTCCAGCTTCGTGGGGTCGAGTTTCCTCCGGGCGGAATGCACCAGGCAGCCCGGGCCGGGATCCAACAGTATCTGGGTACCACCCAGGTCGAGCCAGGCTCCTCCTGAAGCCAGCAACTGGCGGGCTACCACGAACCTGGCACCGCCGGTGCCCAGGAAGGTGATTACGTCGCTCGCTTCAACCACCCCTCAATTATAGCAGGGAAATCTGCTAGAATTGATGGATGGCGGGAGAACTGGAAGCCGAACTGGCCCGACTTATGGGAGAATGCAGGGCCAGAACTGGGAAATGGCTGACCATCGGCACCGTGGAATCAGCGACCGGCGGCAGGGTCGCCGATATGATAACCAATGCCGCCGGCAGTTCGGACTATTTCAGGGGCTCGGTAGTAGCTTACAGCAACGAAGTGAAAGCCCGCTTGCTGGGGGTGAGACACTCGACCCTGGAGAGGCATGGTGCTGTGAGCAAGCAGACAGCGGTGGAGATGGCTCGGGGCGGCAGGAAGCTCCTGGACGTAGACATATGCATCTCCGATACGGGGATTGCGGGGCCCACAGGCCAGGGCCCCGGAAAGCCGGTAGGGCTATTCTATCTTGGCCTGGCCGCCGGGGACGTGAGCTTGAGTCAGAAACACCTGTTTCCGGGGAACCGCCAGGAGAACAAACAGGATGCTGCTGAGGCGGCGCTCAAGATGCTGCACCAATACCTGCTGCAGTGCTCCGGCGAAGCCAGACAACCTGCCTAGAATATGCTGATTCGAGAGCGTTCGGCAATGCCGGAGGTGTCGGAAGGCGTAACGCGAGGCCCCGACTCCTTCGAGGGCGCTCGGTCAAAGCGGCACTTCAGCCTCGTTCAGCACGACCCTCAAGGATGCTCTACAATGTCCCGACAAGGGTGTTTCGAATAGGATGGCAACTTTCGATATAGGCGAGATAAGGTCCAGGGCCAAGACCGATTTCACCGCTGCCTGGATAGCTACGGCAAAGCTTGTGCCGGCCGGGACAGAGGTAGCCCTGACAAGCAAGGGCAGACCCCATCCGGTGATGGAGCTAATCCAGAGGTCCCGGCGGATCATGCTAGACCGGGGCTTTGACGAGGTTCAGAACCTGACGATCCTGCCGGACAGCGATGTGGTCAAGCAGTACGGCCCGGAAGCCCGGGTTATCCTCGATAGGTCGTTTTACCTGGCCGAACTGCCCCGCCCCGACATAGGGCTGGGGGCCAGAAGGATAGCCCAGATAAAGAGGATAGCTGAGGAAGCGGACATCGAGAAACTACAGACCATCCTGAGGAGGTACAAGAAAGGAGAGATCGAGGCTGATAACCTGACTGAAGAGCTCATGTCCGGACTGGGCATCACGGATTACCAGGCCGCGGAACTCCTGGAGAAGGTCTTCCCCGAGGTGAGAAAGCTACAGCCGGTGGCGTCCAACAGGACTCTGCGCAGCCACATGACGGCTACCTGGTTTCATACGTTAGCAGCATTGCAGTACAAGGCCAGCTTTCCCGTGGCCCTGTTCTCCGTGGGGCCTAGATATCGCAACGAGCAAAGAGAAGATGCACAGCATCTGCGGGTGCACCACTCGGCATCCATCGTGATCATGGACCCACAAATATCACTGGACGCAGGGCGGGCAACTACCAGGGACATCATGCAGCAATACGGCTTCTCCGAGATCAGATTCAAGACCAAGGCGGCAACATCCAGATATTATGCCCCCGATCAGGAGCAAGAGGTCTTTGTAAACGATAAAGGCACCTGGCTTGAAATAGCCGACATCGGAATGTATTCGCCCGTTGCGCTGGCGAACTTCGACATCAAGTTCCCTGTGTTCAACGCAGGCTTTGGCATCGAGCGTCTGGGGATGCTTCTCTATGGAGCAGAGGACATGAGAAAGCTGGTATATCCTCAGTTCTCCGTGGCGGAGTATGGTGACGAAGAGATGGCCAGATCCATTTCATACATAGCCAGTCCCGGGACGGTCAGGGGCCGAAGAATAGCCAGAGCAATTGAGGCAACCGCCCGCAAGTACAGGGAGGAGCTAGCCCCCTGCGAGTTCCCGGCCTGGAAGGACAGGTCCGTTGAGGTGAAGATCGTTGAAAGAGAGACAGGCAAGAAGCTGATCGGTCCCGCCGGTTTCAACGAGATCTGTGTTCTCAACGGTACGATCTACAGCGATATCGTGCCTTCAGGAATCCCCACAGGAATAAATTACATGCGTGCTATAGCAATGGGTGTAGCCGCGGCAATAGAAAACGGCCACCGCAGCTTGACTTATCAGGTGAAGGGCGTCAGGCATCTCTCCGACCTCAACCTGCAGATTCCGGAACCCCTGCTGCAACATATGGAAGGCCAGCACAAGAAGATCGGAGTCAGTGGTGCCGTATTCGTAACCATAGAAGTCAACAGAAGGCAATGATGGAGGCTACATGTGCCGGGCTTTGCCCGCGATGACAGTCTGATATGTGGAACGCTTGTGGCGTTAGGGTAGAAGATGGAAGACAAGAGAACCAGACGACCGAACAAGGGCTCCAGCCTGCGCAGACAGCACAAAGGCCTCATTAACCTCATGCCTCTGCAGACGGGTGGGCTGCTGACGGATGCCGCCAGGGAGGCATTGATGGAGTTCGGCGATGGATACTCGGTGTGTGATTTCTGTCGCGGAACTTTATGTCAGGTAGACAAACCACCCATCAGGGAGTTCGTCCAGGAGTTGCTGCCCCGCTTTCTGGGGTGCGACGTGGCCACCGTAACCCACGGGGCCCGGGAGGCCAAATTCATGGTCATGCATTCTCTCGCCAGGCCCGGAGACTCCATTATCGTCGACGCCAACAGGCACTACACAACGGTGGTAGCGGCTGAGAGGGCAGGACTGCATGTGATCGAGGTGCGCCGCCGCGGACATCCGGAATTCACTGTGGACGTCAACGAATATGGGCCCCTGATAGAGAAACACAGGCCCAGGCTGGTCCTGCTGACCTACCCGGACGGCAACTACGGCAACCTTGCTGATGCCGCAAGGTTAGGAGAGATCGCCCAGCACTACAGCGTTCCTTACGTTGTCAACGGAGCATATGCTGTGGGCAGGCTGCCTGTTAGCATGGAGGAGGTGGGGGCCGATTTCATCGTCGGCAGCGGGCACAAGAGCATGGCCTCTGCTGGGCCCATCGGGGTATTGGGCATGAAGAAGAAATGGGCGGCGGCAGTTCTGAGAAAGTCGGACATTTATGGCAACAAGGAAGTCGAGCTTCTGGGCTGCAGCTCAAGGGGGGTCCCTCTCATGACGCTCATGGCCTCCTTTCCCCATGTGAAGGAAAGGCTTGACCACTGGGATGAACAGGTCTCCAAGGCGCAGTGGTTTTCGGCTCGGCTTGAGGAACTGGGCTTTGAGCAGCTAGGGGAGCGACCACACAGGCACGACCTGCTGCACTTCGAGGCGCCCGCATTGCACGAGATCTCGGGCCGGGTCCGGGAGAGGGGGTACTTCCTGTATAAAGAACTGAAGGAGCGAGGCATCTGGGGACCTCAGCCGGGCGTGAGCAGGTCGTTCAAAGTCTCCACCTTCGCCGCCACCAGCCAAGAGCTAGGCTTCGTCGTAGACTCGTTCCGAGCTATCCTGGACAAACACAGCTAGCGGACCTGCATCAGAAGCTCAGGGTGCCTTCGGGCATGGCCTTCCCTCAACTGCTGAAAGTCGGCCTGAAAGGCAACAGAGGAAATACTATCGGTGCTCATGATGATGGCATCCTCCCCGTTGCTGGAATAATACCTCGGGCGCCTTCCCACCAAGCGGAAGCCGTACTTCCTGTAGAGCCCTTGAGCTATTTCGTTGGAGGCGCGCACTTCCAGCGTCACTACATCGGCGTTTGATATCTGGGCTAGTTCAACGGTTGCTATGAGCAGGCCCTCGCCGATTCCAGACCGCCGATAGCCCTCTCTCACACCTATGGAGATGATGTGCGCCTCGCGCATCATCATCCAGAAGCCGGAAAAGCCGGCTATGCTCGGCGATGCACTGACGCCACGCTCATGACCGAAACGCCGCTTGAACCAGGAGGCCCTTGTAGGCCCCTCTCCCGGGGACTCAGCCGCTGCTCCTCTTATCGAGGCCACTATATAGCGGACAGACGGATTATCAAGGTCCCGCTTATATGCCGATTGAGAGCGAAACACCCACTCACCCGGGAAAGCCTCGCGATCGATTTGGGCGACCTCGGCGATATCCTCATACTCCATGCGGCGGATGACGTAGTACGCACCTTCCATCAGCCGAGATTCTAGCATAGTGCCCGGTTTCCAACCCCGATCGTCACTCTGGCACCCGGCACGGCGGAACACGTGTCTGGCGGATGTCCTTGACCTTGAGAATCGCACCGCGCGGATGGCACGCGGACAGCCGCTACGAATACCGGAGACCTTGCTCGGGACAGGCAATTAGCTCTCAGGTTGCCGATCCAGGGCTCTTCAGCAGTTCGTGACCCGTTCCCGATCAGGAGGCCTCTTGGGTGCCGCGTCGCCGCCTCAAGACCCAAACGATCATCGCGACTGAGACAACGGGCAATCCCAGTATAGCGCTCTTCTGATAGGGAGTCGTATCGAGGGCCAGTGCGCTCATAGCCACAGCCGGTAGCAGTCCGGTCCTCACCATCGGCTTCAGCTTCGGGTGCGCGGTTATGAACTCGGCTATCGGCGGACTGATGGCATAGTAGAAACCCGCAAAGGCCCGGCCGCCCGTGTTGGTTAGCAGATACTCGTCTCTGAACTCACGCAGGACCACCAGTTGGCCGGCCATCGGGGTGTCATAGGCTGCGGTACAGGAACAGCACGATGACCCAACCCTATCAAAACCGGCCTCGATTGAATACGAGCTGTCCATGACGATGGTAGTTGAGGTATTGGTGGCATCTGCAATGGTGTCCGCGTCGCCAGACCAGCCCACAAACCTGTAGCCATTCTCTGCCTCGGCTGCAAGGCTGATCTTGCTACCGAGAGTACATGAGAACTCGCCTTCACCGGGAATGGTGACCGAGCCACCCTGGGTGCTGGATATGGTCAATACCGCCACCAGTTCAGGCCACGTCTCGAAATTGGCGGTGATGGAGTAGGAGTCGTGCATGGTGACGGCAGTCCGGCTGGCATAGACATCAACAATCGTATCTACGTCGCCGGTCCACTTCACAAACCGGTATCCTTCAGCGGGCTCGGCCACGAGCGTGACCACCGTTCCCGCCGTGCGGATGAAGATGCCCTCACCGGGTTCAGTAACCGAGCCGCCGGCCGTGCTGGAGATGGTCAGCCTGTAAAGGTCCGATATTAGTTCAAAACTGGCGGTGATTGCGTAATCACCGTCCATCGTTATGGTGGTTTCGTCAGCCCCGACATCTTCCACGGTGGCCGTATCCCCGGTCCACCCCGCGAACCGGTAACCATCGTCGGCCTCGGCCACGAGTTCGACCACCGCCCCATCATCATAAGCGAAGGTCGCCTCTCCGGGTTGGACTACCGAGCCACCCTCAGTGCCGGAGATCGTGAGGCTGTGCAGGCCGGGCATCAGTTCGAACTTGGCGCCTACCGAGTAATCACCGTCCATGGTGATGGTGGTTTCGGCAGCCCCGACATCGGCAATGGTGGCCACATCCCCGGTCCACTCCACAAACCGGAAACCATCATCGGGCTCGGCCACCAGTGTAACTACCTCCTGTAGATCATAAGGGAACACCCCCTCACCCGGTACGGTTACAGCGCCGCCGGCGGTGCTGGAGACGGTGAGGTAGGACACGTTCTCCTGAGGCCCAACGGCAATGCCAAGCGCATCGATGATGTGCTCTGCCTTACTGATGACGGCGTGGGTTTCCGAGCCCGCAAAGACCAGCCCCACGAACTCTCCTTCCCTATCCACCCCCGACCCCGAGTCGCCCGAGGCCGCGAAGGACCAGTCCTCCTGCGTCACCACGATCTGGTCCACGAAGTAAGCTGATTGGTCGCCGTACCACACCAGAAAGGATGCGCTGACATGGACCACCTCGCCCATGGTGACCCCGGTCGTCCGTCCGGATTTCCGGACGACATCGCCCTTGGAGACCCCGGTCCAACCTTCCACCCAATAGTTCCCTTCTTCGCCGAATTGCTCACCGGGAGACAGATCGACGTCATCGTCAATGCTGCCTATGGCGGCATCGGCGTAGTTTCTGGCATTAGACCCGAAATCAATGGGTACGTATACCTCGAGTTCTCCCACCCGGTTGGGCAGTCTTCCTCTATCACCGGTTCCCGGCTGGGTGATGGGTGTGCCATTCTCCAGAAACCGATCGCTGCGCGGCTCCATGGCGACAACGTGGGCATTGGACAGGATCTTGCCATCATAGGTGACCATGCCCAGGGTGCCGGCATAAAGGTATATGAGCCCCCCTTTGGTGACATAGGCCGACAGGCTTATCCCTCCCATTAGAGGCCTGACCGCACTTTGCCTGTCCTCGCTGACCCCGGCTACTGGTTCAACCACCTCCGTAGCAAGCGATTCTATTCTGCCGGTGACCTCTGTTTTCACCGCATAGCCTGCAAACGAGGACGGCACCTCCCGCTTTGCCTGCTCATCCTCGACAAATACGATGATCTCTCTCTCACCTGGCGAATGGGCGATGCCGGCAAAGCCGGCGCCTGCCAGAGGCAAGAGGTCTGCCTCCAAGGCCGTTCTGGCCTCCGTCAGCGATATGACGAGCTCCAGATTATGTCCACCCGAGGCCGGAACTGAGCTAATAAGCAACACACCGACGAGAATCGGCGTGATCAGCAGCAGAACCTTCTTACGCGTTCTCATCTCTTCTCGTCTGCCGGGCGGGGCCCCACGTCCGTCCTTTCATGCCACAAAAGGCCGTAACCCGGCCTGCTATCGGTACTCCTCCATCGTGCCACTTCTCACGTGTTCGTAGCAATTCAGGCAGGGCCGATGTGAAAATAGCTCGCCGAAGCAGTGAAGCAACGTCAAGTCTTAGTGCTTGCTCAATGCCCTGGACCTCGAACGTTTGCGTATCATACTGCACCACCCTCGCACCGTGTCAACTTTTCCGCTTCCCAGCGACCACAAGGCTGGCACCATAGCCAGACCGGGGCCGCACCAGGAGAAGCAACTCCGGGATACGGGCCCCGGTTCAATTAGAGCCGTCGAGGTCAGGCTGTACCGGCTATGCGATGTTGCCCTTCTTCAGCGTCTCGGTGGGCCTGAAGACGCTGACACCAAACTGCTGGGCCAGATCCTCGCACATTTTGGCCAGCTTATCGTATCCTATTCCTTTGGCAAGTTGGAAGGGGCCGAACCCGCCACCACCGCCGTTGACCATGGCCTTGTCGATTTCCTCGGCGCTCTTGACCACTCCGTCCTCGAGCAACTTGGTGGCCTCGTTGACCTGAATAGCAATCAGGGCGGTGGGGTCGAAGTCCTCCTTGGCCTTGGACAGGTCTATCTCCGGTCTGCCCTTGGACCAGTCATAGATGCCTTTGCCCGTCTTCTTCCCCAGATCACCGGCATCTATCCTGGCTTTGAGCCAGGCGGCCGGCTCATAGTCACGCGAAAGCCTCTCGGCGAAATAAAGCGCGCTGTGATAAGCGACGTCCAGCCCCACATAGTCCATCAGCTCATACGGCCCCATAGGCATGCCCACCTTCTTCATCCTGGCATCGATTTGCTCCGGACTGGCTATGCCCCTCTCCACGATATGCCGGAGCAGGATGGCAGTGGGAGCGTTGATCCGATTGTAGACAAACCCGATGGAGTCCTTCTCCACCCTGACCGGCACCTTGTTCATCTTCAGCGCCAGGTCATATGTCACCTTCATCGTGTCCTCGCTTGTCTTCTCTCCCTTTATGACTTCGACCAGCTTCATGAGGACCGCCGGGTTGAAGAAATGCATGCCCACCACCTGCTCAGGCCTGTTGGTAGTTGAGGCAATCTCGGTGATGCTCATATTGGAGGTGTTGGAGGCCAGTATGGCATGTTTGGGAGCAGCCGCATCCAGTGCCTGGAAGACCTGCTTCTTGAGGTCCATGATCTCGGGGACGGCCTCGATCACAAAATCGGCGTCCTTAACAGCCTCGGCAATATCCACAAAGGTCTCGATATTGGCCAGCATGGCCTTCTTATTGTCTTCGCTGACTTTCTGCTTCTCAACAAGCTTATCCAGGCTCTCCTTGATCCTGGAAAGCCCCCTGTCAACAAACCGCTGCTCGATATCCCGCATCGCTACCTTGTAGCCGGCAAGTAGCGCCACCTCGGCGATGCCATGCCCCATGTCACCCGCTCCCATGACCGCAATCTTCTTGATGTCTTCGACTTTCATGCCTTAAACCCTCCTTTTGCCTTATTCTTTCGTTCGTTCTTAGTCAGCGCCATCGAAGCGCCTCAGGCCCACGCTCCTGTAACCGGTCGCTTCGTCACATCCGAAAAGCAACCTCCGCAATGACCGGACCGCGCGCTCCCCGCGCAGGAAGCTATTCGCCCCTGAACACCGGCTCCCGTTTCTCGACGAAGGCTATCATCCCTTCCATAGCGTCCTTGGTCTTGCCGACCCGCTGTGACCCTTCCAGTTCTATCCTCAGGCCCTGGTCGATGGTGGTCTCCAGTCCCCGGGTCACCGCATCCAGAATTATCTGCACGGCGATGGGGGCCTTCTTAGCCAGAGCCCTGGCCAGCTCCTTGGCGTCACCCATCAGTTGCCCGGGCTGAGATACCTTGGTGATCAGCCCGATGCTCAGAGCCTCGGGGGCCCTGATTCTGGTGCCGAGCAGGAGCATTTCCAGGGCCTTGGTCTTACCCACCAGCCTGGGCAGCCGCTGGGTGCCACCCCAGCCCGGTATGATTCCCAGGTCGATCTCGGGCTGGCCGGCCACCACTCGCTCCGAGTCGACCATTATCCTGAAATGGCAGGACATTGCCAGCTCGCAGCCACCGCCGAGGGCAAACCCGTTCAGGGCGGCGATTACGGGCTTGGGATACTTCTCGATGCGGCTGAAGACCTCCTGGCCGAAAGACATGGCCTTTTCGCCCTCCGGCGTCCCGGCCGTCTTAACGTCAAAGCCGGCCGAAAACCCTCTCTCGCCGGAGCCGGTGATGATTACGGCCCTCACCTCTTTGTCTTTTTCCCACTCGTTCAGAGCCTTATCCAGTTCTTCGAGTACGGACAGATTTATGGGGTTTGCCGGCGGCCGGTTCAGGGTTATTATGCCGACATTCTCCTCCCTCTCCACAATCAGATTCTCATAAGCCATTAGGCCCTCCTTGTTTTGATGTTTTTGGCAAGCGCAATGATAGCTCCAGTGAACTAGATTTCCATACCGCCCGCTTCCAGCAAGTCAGCCCGCAAAGCACCGCACCCATAGAAACAACGAGATGTTAGCACCGGCAGCAGCCGCCTGTCAACGGCTAGAGGTAGCGATGATGGCCTGGCTGCCCGTCCTGCCGGGTAGCCACGAGATATGTTTCGGCAGCGTGGAAGGAACTGCGCACCAAGGGGCCGGAAGCCACATACCGGAAACCGAGCTGCTTCCCGATGTTCTCATATTCCGCAAACTCCTCAGGGGAAACATACCTGACCAGCTTGTGATGCTTTAGCGAAGGCTGTAAGTACTGGCCGATGGTCAGTAGATCGCAGCCGACCTGCCTGAGGTGATTCATCACGTCGATGACCTCCTGTTGAGTCTCACCCAGGCCCACCATAAGGCCGGACTTGGTCATAAGCTCTGAGTTGAACAGCCTGGCCTGCTTCAGAAGCTCCAGGGATCGCCGGTAGTCTGCCTGAGGACGGACCTCAGCGTAAAGCCGGGGGACCGTCTCCACGTTGTGATTGAGAACAGCCAGCGTCGTATCGGTCACAGTCAGGAGGGCCGAAAGGGAACCCCCCAAATCAGGGATAAGGGCTTCCACCATGATTGCCGGGTTGTAGCTATGAATGGCCTCAATGGTGCAGGCAAAGTGGGAAGCGCCGCCATCGGGTAGGTCGTCTCTGGTGACAGAGGTGATAACTACATACCTGAGCTGGAGTTCCGCCACTGCGGCCACGACATTCTCAGGCTCGTGCAGGTCGGGCGCTTGAGGGCGCCCGCTCTGCACAGCGCAAAACGTGCAGTTGCGCGTGCAGACATTCCCCAGTATCATGAAGGTGGCAGTACCTTCAGCATAGCATTTCTGACGGTTGGGACAACGGGCGCTTTCGCATACCGTATGCAGCTTTAGCGTACGGGTGAGGTTTCTCATAGGGGCAAGGGCGGCCCCGTCGAATGGGCTCAGCTTCAGCCACTCAGGCCGTCTAATATAGCCAGGCATTTCTTATCTTCCCGTTCGATCTGCAGGCCGAATACCGCCGAGAAAGCATCAAGCAGAGGTCTTATGACGGCTTCAACTTCCACGCGATATCCCAGCACTTTGGAGAGCGAAGTCATTACTTTGCCGCTGAGCCCGCAGGGATTAATGTATCCGAAGTGACGGAGGTCCGTACTCACATTAAGAGCAAAGCCATGCGCGGTGATACCACGGCTGACACGTATGCCAATTGAGCAGATCTTCTCCCCATTGACCCAGACGCCGGGATAATCTGCGTCGCAGTAGGCGCGGACACCAAAATCGAGCAGTAGCCGTATGATGGTGGCCTCGAGTTTGGAGATATACTCACGCACGCCAAGGCTATTTTCCTTGAGACTGATAATCGGATAGCCCACCAGCTGTCCAGGGCCATGATAGGTGACGCCTCCTCCGCGGTTGGTATGAACAACGGTCATTCCCTCCCGGGCCAGCCTCTCGGCGGGGACTACTATGTCCTCCTCCCCCCTGAACCGACCTACGGTGAATACCGCAGGATGCTGGAGGAGGAGGAAGATATCCGCAACCGTACGTCTGGCTCTGGCCAGCATCAAGACGTCCTGTAGCTTCAGGGCATGTTCATACGCTATCATTCCCAGGTAGTCTGCAAGGCACACTATCCGGGATGTCAGGCCGTGTTCTTCCGAAACGCCCGACCCGCCGGCTCTGTTCTCCATATACATGAGCTAACCCCTATGTTCTTCCGAAATGGATTGCACCCTCCAGCTGCCCCATCGCCGCCTCATGCACTGCCTCGGGCAGAGTGGGATGGGCGTGCATGGTATGGGCAATCTCCCTGGCGGTTGCTCCGAGCTGCACGGCAAGCGCACCTTCGGCGATAAGGTCACCGGCACGCGCCCCCATGATGTGCAGGCCCAGCACCTTGCCGCTGTCAGCATGGCAGATCATCTTAACGAAACCCGCAGTCTCACCCATGGCCACAGCACGGCCACAGGCGAGGAAGGGGAATTTGCTCACTTTGTGAGGAATGCCGGTATCCTTCGCTTCCTTCTCTGTGATGCCCACACCGGCGACCTCGGGAAAGGTGAAGACGCAGGTGGGAACAGACCGATAGTCGGCCTGGCGCGGGCGGCCGAGGGCGTTCTCAGCAGCTACTTCGCCCTCGTAGGAGGCCACATGGGCCAGCATGTGCTTGCCCAGGACATCCCCGATGGCATAAACGTCATCTACACTCGTCCTGAGATGTTCATCCACGTCGATGGCTCCTCCATTCATCTTCACCCCAAGATCTGCCAGGCCAAGCCCCTCGGTATAGGGACGGCGTCCAGTGGCCATAAGGACCATCTGCCCCTCAACTCCTTGCTCGCCCTCCGGGGTCTGCCATACTACCTTGAGGCCTGCTCCCTGCTTCTTGATAGCCTTCACGGCAGCTCCGATTATGACGTCGATGCCCTGTTTGGATAGGGTCTGAGCAAAACGCCGACCAACCTCCTCATCAACCGGTCCCAGCAGAAGGGGACGCCTCTTCACGATGGTAGTCTTTGTCCCCAATGCGCTGAACATGCTGGCGAACTCAACGCCCACATGACTGCCGCCGATAACCACCAGGCTCTGGGGGATCTCCTCCAGTTCGAGGATATCGTCGGTCATGAGTACACCGGGAAGGTCAAGACCATCGATAGGCAGGGGAGACGGCTCGGAGCCCGAGGCGACGATTATCTTCGCGGTTGCTATCTCGGTATCGCCCACCTTAACCAGATGTGGAGACGCAATGCGGCCCGTACCGTGGTAGACACTTATCTTGTTTGCCTTCATCAACTGCTCGACGCCCGACACCAGTCGATCAACCACTTCCCTCTTGCGAGCCATAATCCGCGGCAAATGCGCCTTGAGGCCGTCGATCTCCAGCCCGAACTCGCGGGCTCTCCTTGCCTCCAGGAGCACCTCCACGCTTCTCACCAGGGCCTTGGTGGGAATACAACCCCGGTTGAGACAGGTGCCTCCGAGCCTGTCCTTCTCAATGACGGCTACCCGGGCCCCCATGTGGGCGGCATGGATGGCCGCAACATACCCGCCCGGGCCACCACCAATTACCACTATGTCTTTCTCGGCCAAGACTCGGTGTCCTCAAATGGCACTCGCGCCAGCACGTAAGAAACCAATATTCTACTCCTTCTGGCCGTTGATTTCCCAGCGCAAGTCAAGTTGCCTGAACGCTCTGGCCTCGTCCAAACGTCTCACCGGCGTATTGTGGGGAGCATCATGCAGGATATCTGGATTCTCGGTGACATCCTTGGCGATCTCAACCATGGCGGCAACATAATCGTCCAGCGTCTGTTTGCTCTCCGTCTCCGTAGGTTCAGTCATGAGTGCTTCGCCAACGATCAGAGGGAAGTAGACCGTAGGGGGGTGCAGGCCGTAGTCCAGCAGGCGCTTGGCGATGTCGGCCGCGGCGACACCCTTGGCTTTCTGCTTCCTGCCGGAAAAGACTACCTCGTGCATACACACCCGGTCATAAGGCAGTAGGTAATGGGGTTTTAGCTTCTCCCTGAGATAGTTGGCATTCAATACGGCGTCTCCGCTAACGAGCCTGAGGTCCTCGAGGCCGAGCGAGCGGAGGTAAGCATATGCCTTGACCATGACGCCGAAGTTGCCGTGGAAACTGGCTACCTTCCCTATGGACCTGGAGGGGGAGCTAAGGCCGTACCTGCCTTTGTCTTTGGTCACCAGCGGTAACGGCAGGAAATCAGCCAGCTCTCCTTTGGCACACACGGGACCGGAGCCAGGTCCGCCACCCCCGTGGGGTGTACTGAAAGTCTTATGCAGATTGAGCTGGACGTAGTCGAATCCCAGCTCACCGAACTTGGCCCGGCCCAGCAGGGCATTCAAGTTCGCGCCGTCCCCACCTAGAAGCCCACCACGTTCGTGGACCAGTTTGGCAATCTCAGCTATCTTGGGGTCGAACAGGCCCAGAGTAGAAGGCATGGTCAGAGTCAGGGCGGCCACTTCCTCGTTCATCAACGACTCCAGGCTCTTCAGATCGAGGTCGCCCTTGTCATCGGAGGCCACAACGCCTGTTTCAAAGCCGCACATGGCAGCACTGGCCGGGTTCGTGCCATGGGATGAATCGGTGAGCAGTACCTTCTTCCGGGCCTTATCGCCCCCGCCTTGATGATATGCCTTGACCATAAATAGACCTGCCAGCTCGCCATGTGCTCCGGCTATAGGAACCAGGCTGGTGGCACTCATACCGGTGATCTCGGTCAGATACTCCTGTAGCCGGTACATAAGTTCCAGCGCCCCCTGGACCGACTCTTCAGGCTGGCAGGGATGGATGGCTGTGAAGCCCGTAAGGCTGGCCACATCCTCATGCCACTTGGGATTGTATTTCATGGTGCAGCTTCCTAGAGGGTAGAAGCCCGTGTCGACGCCGTAATTGAGCTTGCTGAGGGCGGTGAAGTACCTTACGAGGTCGACCTCGCTGACCTCAGGCAGCTCGAGTTCCTGCCGGAGCAGCTCTTCAGGCGGCGGTTCGCTGGAGGGCACATCCACAGGAGGGAGGCTGCATCCGACCCTACCGGGTTTACTGATATCAGGGAGTAGATAATGCTTCATTGCTCTTTCCTTACTATAGTGATCCCAGCGTCTTCACTAGTCTGTCTATTTCCGCCCTGGTATTCATCTCGGTGACGCAGAGCAACATGCCGTTGTCAACGAGATGGCTTATGTCCAGGCCGCCGATAATCTTCTTCTTGCGCAGGGACTCGTTTATCCGCGATGGCGATACCGGACAGCGAATGGTGAACTCCTTGAAGAAAGGTTGGGGGAAGACCAGAGAATATCCTTTCAGCTTGCCTATCTCCCGGGCCGCATAGTGGGCCTTGTGATAGCACAATTCAGCTATCTGTCTCAGTCCCGTCTTGCCCACTGCGGCAAGATAGACGGCCGCCGCCAGCGCCATCAGGGCCTCGCTGGTGCATATATTGGATGTAGCCCGCTCGCGACGAATATGCTGCTCACGAGTCACCAGGGTCATAACATATCCCGGCTTACCTTCGACATCCACGGTCTTGCCCACAATCCGGCCCGGCATCCGCCGGACATAGTCCTTACGACAGGCGAAAACTCCGAGATACGGCCCGCCGAAACTGGTGGGGATGCCCAGAGGCTGTGCCTCAGCGACAGCAATGTCGACTTCGTACTCACCCGGCGGCTTGAACATGCCCAGGGAGATGGGGTCCACTATGGCGATGAGAAGCGCGCCGGCATCGTGAGCTTTCTCAACACATGCTGCCATCTGTTCGAAGTGGCCGAAGAAATTCGGTTGCTGGACTATCAGGCAGGCACAGTCCGGGGGGAAGCTGCTTGAGTCAGACTCCAGCGTGACCAGGGGAAGATCCCTGCCCCGGCAATAAGTGTCCAGCACATCCCGATATCCCGGGTGCACAGTGACCAACACCGCTACCTTCCTTCTACCGGTTATGGCACAGGCCATCATGGCGGCCTCAGCGGCCGAGGTGCCGGCATCATACATCCCGGCATTGCTTACCTCCATGCCCGTAAGCTGGCAGACCAGCGACTGGTACTCATAGACCGACTGCAGCGTGCCCTGGCTGACTTCAGCCTGATAGGGAGTGTAGGCGGTGTAAAACTCGCTGCGCCCGATCAGGTGCTCTACCACACTGGGGATGAAGTGCCGGTAGCTTCCGGCTCCCAGGAAGCAGGCATAATCATCCAGGTTGGCATTCGACTCCGCCAGCTGGCGAAGCTCCCTTTTGAGTTCAAGCTCGGACAGGGGAGCAGGCAAGCTGAACTGGGCATTGCGAAATCTCTCCGGTATGTCCCTGAAAAGCTCTTCGATGGAGCCGACCCCAATGTCCCGAAGCATGGCCTTGCGGTCGGCCTCGGTATTTGGCAGGTAGGGTAAAGGCATCGTATCTGTCGCTCCTTTTCTATTCCGCGCCCTCTGCGGATGCTTCGGCCTCGTATTTGTCGTACTCATCGCTATTCATCAGCGCATCCAGCTCCGACGGGTCACTCAGTTCCAGTCTGACCAGCCAGCCCGCTCCGTAGGGGTCTTCATTGACCAGCTTGGGCTCATCAACGGCCTTCTGGTTGATTCCCAGTACTTTCCCGCTGGCCGGCGAGAAGAGATCAGAGACTGCCTTCACCGATTCCACTTCGCCCATCTTCTTGAACTGCTCGACCTGAGTGCCCGGCGATGGCAGGTCAAGAAAGACGATGTCGCCGAGCTGGGTCTGGGCATAATTAGCAAGCCCCGCTTTCCCCTTCTTCTCGGATTCGAGGAACAGCCATTCATGCTCCTTTGTGTACTTGTAGTCCTTCGGATTCATCTTACCCTCCTTTCTTATAGAACCGCTTGTCAACTGTGTGCGCCGGGACTGGCTTGTTACGGATCATTATCTCGATTCCGCCGCCCACGGCCGATAGTTCAGTGGGAACATATCCCAGGCCAATATTAACACCTAGGGTCGGGGCATATCCACCGCTGGTGACCTTGCCCACCTCCTTGCCGGACACGAAAATGCGGTGGCCCGAGCGGGCTATCTCCCGCCCATCCACCTGGAAGCCGATAAGCTTACGTCCAACACCCTGACGCCTGATCTCGAGCAGGGCCTTCTTCCCCACGAAGTCCCCCCTGTCAAGATCCACCAGCCAGCCCAGGTCAGCCTCAAACGGATTGGTGCCGGAATCCATGTCCTGCCCGCAGAGCAGCATGCCGGCTTCCAGCCGCAGGCTATCGCGTGCCCCCAGGCCACAGGGCTTCACACCCTGTTCCATGAGGAAATTCCACAGAGGTATAGCGTCTGCCGACCGGCACCCAAGCTCAAAACCGTCCTCTCCGGTATATCCTGTTCTGGCCGCAGACACTCTCATGCCGCCTACCTCTGTCTCAGCATGGCCGAAGCGGGGTAGATGAGATATGCCGCCAAAGCTCTTCAGGCCGGCAACGGCCGGACCTTGAACGGCCACCATAGCGGTGTCTGCCGACACATCATCGATAGCAATTTCAGGGTCGGAGCCCGACCAGCGGGACAGCCAGTCACGCTTCTGCTCGATATTGGCCGCATTCCAGACTATCAGATATTGGTCGGCCGTCACACGGAATACCCATAGGTCATCCAGGATGCCCCCGTTCTCCAGACACATCAGCGAGAGGTGAGATGAACCTGCCTCCAGTTTCTGGGCCGGCCTGGTCAGTATCCTGTCCAGGAAAACGCCCGATTTCTTCCCGGTTACCCACACCCTCCCCATATCGGAGACATCAAACATGCCTGCCGCAGTACGAACGGTCTTATGCTCCTCCAGGATGGAAGTGTACCAAGCGGGCAACTCCCAGTCCGCGAAATCCATCATCCTGGCCTTCAAATCGTGGTGGACCCTGTTAAGAGGTGTTTTCTTCAACCGTGCCATTTCTCGATCTCCCTTATTACAAGTTGCCTGAACGATTTCATCGGCTTGCCCAACAACAAGGGGCAATCTGTGCTAGACAGATTGCCCCTGTCCTGTTACCTGAGAGCTTGCCCGCCAGCCACTTGCGGGCTTACACCTTCGGTGACCTCATGTCGAGGTCTCTCCAGGGATTTCTGCCTGCGGTAGTCCTTTTGCCTGAGAGTTTCAAGACCTCCCACCGGTGCTCTGTCTCTTGCCCCTTCGGCTCCCCTTGTGAGGCATCTCCTACCGCAAGTCAACAATCGTAACTAAGCTTATAGCATGCTGCGCATAGTTGTCAACAGGTCGAATTGCGTCAAAATTGATGTTACCGAAAGGAGGTAAGGTGACACGACGCAGCATAGCAGAATACGGTGAGGCGGTGCGGGTGCGTTATGCCCGGGCCAGTAAGAAGGAAAAGACAGGGATACTGGACGAGTTTGTGGCTACCACGCGTATGCACCGAAAGGCGGTGATAAGGTTACTGAATCGGAGGGGTAGGCCCTCAGGGAGGAGAAAGAGAGGGCGTCCCAGGTTATACGGACATGAGGCGATGGCAGCACTTAAGGCGGTATGGGAAGCTAGCGACTGCTTGTGCTCCAGGCGTCTGCAGCCCTTTCTGCCGGAACTGATCGACGTGCTGAAGAGATGCGGTGAGCTTACAATGAGCAGGGAGACGGAGGCCCAGCTTTGCCAGATGAGTCAATCGACTATAGACCGTCTGCTGCACTGCTGGCGGAGGAGTAGTACACGACGTGGTCTAAGCACTACCAAACCAGGCACACTGTTGAAGAATTCGATTCCGATCAGGACTTTCGGTGATTGGAGTGAGAACAAACCTGGTTTTCTGGAGGCTGACCTTGTAGCTCACTGTGGAGAGAGCACGGAAGGCTTTTATCTCACCACATTGTCCACCGTGGATGTGGCCACCGGCTGGTGTGAGCCAATTGCGGTATGGGGCAAAGGCCAGGACCGTGTTGGCGGCGCCGTCTACCGTGTGAGCAAGCAGCTCCCCATGCCAATGCTTGGCTTGGACTCAGACAATGGCAGCGAATTCATCAACCAAAGCCTCTACAACTACTGTCAGCGCAATGGTATCGTCTTTACCAGGTCACGCTCCTACAAGAAGAATGATAGTTGTCATGTTGAGCAGAAGAACTGGACAGTGGTAAGACGGGTAATAGGCTATGACCGCTTCAGTTCCAGGGCAGCATTGCAGGCCCTGGGGGATGTCTATGCTGTGCTGCGGTTGTATATCAACTTCTTCCAGCCGGCCTCGAAACTGGTGAGAAAGAGCCGGCATGGAGCCAGGGTCTACAAGGTCTATGATACTGCCCGGACACCTTACCAGCGCCTGCTCGAAAGTGGAGTACTAACTGAGAATAAGAAGCGCGAGCTGGCTGATCTGTACGCCACCCTCAACCCGGTAACCCTCCTAAAAGAGATCGAACGATCGGTAGATCATCTCTGCACCCTGGCTGAAAGGCAGGCGGTACAATCAGTTCGGTAACAATAATTATGACGCAACAAGGAGCACTTCGGTAACACTTACTTTTGACGCAACACGCAGGTGATTTAGCGGTCCCAGTACGTGTGTGTTACAATAGGCGGGAGCTGTCGTCCCGCCTGTAGGGCAGGGCTAGGGTCATTGTTCGGAGGTACCTATGATTTACTGGGCCCAATTACTGCACTTCTATCAGCCACCGACCCAGGTACCATCGGTGCTGAAGAAGATATGTGACGAATCATACCGTCCCTTACTCCAGGTCTTTGAGGACTACCCCAACGCCCGGGCAACCGTGAACTTCAACGGTGTCCTGACCGATATGCTGATGGACTGCGGCCATGGAGATGTAATCGATGGCTTGAGAGGCCTTGCCGAGAAGGGCCAACTCGAATTCACCGGAACCGGCAAGTACCACCCTATTCTGCCGCTCATACCCAAAGAGGAAGTCAAGAGGCAGATAGATCTGAACACACAGACCAGTCGCCGCTTCTTTGGCAAGGCATACGCGCCCCAGGGATTCTTCCCCCCGGAGATGTGCTACAGCCAGGACATACTGCAGCCTGTAGTCAAGTCAGGGCATCGCTGGATCATCCTCAGCGGTATTGCCTGCCCGGCAGAATGGCCGGTGGATACCGTCTGCAAGGCGGAGTGTGATGGACAGGAGATAGCCGTCTTCTTCCGCGACGACGTGCTCAGCAACAGGATAAGCTTTCAGGACCTGAAGGCGACGGAGTTCCTTGCCCACCTTGAACAGTGGCAGGGCGAGAGAGAGAGCATCTATGTGGTCACGGCCATGGACGCCGAGACCTATGGCCACCACATTCAAGACTGGGAAAAGACATTCCTGGCCAGAGTCTACCAAGAACTGGAAGCAACTGCCGGGCCCGTTGAGGAGGTCAGGCAGGCCAAGGCGCTGGCCGGACAGCACGCCGCCCTTCTGACCAACGGCGAAGCCGCCGGCCAGATACAGATGGCTACTATCAGCCAGCTCCTCGACCTCTTTCCGCAGGGCCCTACGATAGAGCCCAGGCCCTCCTCCTGGAGCACCACGGCCGATGATATGGAGGCCGGTGATTACTATCCCCTGTGGCAGGACAAGAATAATGAAGTACATCGTCTGCAGTGGGAACACCTCGGCATCTGCATTGAGCTGGTGAACAAAGCTCTCCAATGTGCCGATAATGATGAGAGCCGGCACTCTGCCGCCATTGCCCGGGGACTCCTGGATCGCGCCGAGCACAGCTGCCAGATGTGGTGGGCCAGTAATCGCCCTATGTGGGACATCAACCTCATCCATATGGGCTTGCTCGACCAGCTGCGGACCATAGTCAACGCCTACCGAGCTATAAACAAGAGCGGGGCCGGAGACGACACGAAGCGAGAGTATTACTACCGCACGATTGCTGCCAGGGATATCAGAAACAAGCTGGAAGACCGTCTGTTCGTGCAGTAGCATGCTGAGGAGAGGGCCATGTACTGGAGCAACTTTCTTCACATCTATCAACCACCCACCCAGACCGAGGAGATAGTCCGCAAGGTCACCGAGGAGAGCTATCGGACGCTGGTGCGCGTGCTGAGGGAGGCGCCATATGCCAAAATCACGCTCAACATAAACGCGGTCCTCACCGAACAGCTGGCAAGGCATGGGCTCGATGACGTGATCCAGGGTCTTCGCCAGCTGGCCGAGCGAGGCCAGATTGAGTTCACCGGGAGCGCCATGTACCATCCTATCCTGCCGCTTATTCCCAGGGACGAGGTTATCCGACAGATCAAGCTCAACAGCGATGTCAACAGGCGCCATTTCGGGGAAGCGTATAACCCTGCAGGCTTCTTCCCCCCGGAGATGTGCTATAGCTACGAGGTAGCCCGGACGGTGGCCGACCTCGGCTTTCGCTGGATAGTCGTGGATGAACTTTCGTTCAAGGGTAAGATTGGCTCCGTTAAGTACGACCGACTTTACGGGATAGAAGGGCTGGAGGACTTCCTGGTGTTCTTCAAGGAACGCCCTTTCAGCGCCGGTATAACCTACGGCGCATATCCCTCGGCAGGACCCTTTCTGGCAGGCCTGAAAGATAGGTTAGATGAGCATAGTTACCTTCTCACGGGCACCGATGGCGAGGTCTACGGGCATCATCGGCCGGGGCAGGAGAAGCTGCTTTCGGAGGTGTTTGCCTGCGGACTGCCTGAGACCTGCACCGTATCGGAGCTCATCGAGCACTTCACTAAGGTAGATACCGTGAAGCCGGTCTCGTCCTCGTGGAGCACCTGGGAGGATGAGGCGGCACAGGGCATACCTTATCCTCAGTGGCAGTATCCGGGGCATGTCTTGCACGAGTTGCAGTGGCAGCTCACCGGGCTTGCGCTGCAAGCTGTCAGAAAGGCTCCGTCAACGTCGCCCGGGTTTTCCGAGGCACGCAGACTCCTGGATGAGGGACTGCATAGCTGCCAGTACTGGTGGGCCAGCTGCCGGCCGTGGTGGAGCGTGGAAATGGTCGAGTGGGGTGCTCAGAAGCTATACCAGGCTGTGGAGGCGCTGGGGGAGGCCATCGACAGAAAGCAGAGAGAAGAAGCCGGCAGGCTGTTCCAGGCAGTAGTGGCCAAGGCAAGAGAATGGCAGGAGTCAGGAGAAGCCCAGCGTCTGAAGCAGCGATACAGAAAGGAACACCCCGAGGTCTCATCGGAACTGACCTTCGGCGGTTAGAGAGCGGATTACTATGAAGCGTGCCTACGTCATTCTTGCCTTCCACGCCCATGAGCCGCTGTGGGACCTGCCCAATGAACTCATCGCCCTGGTGGATGACCCTGAAATACGCGATGCCATTCGGGGAGAGAACTATGTGCTGAAGCGGGCGGGAGAACAACGCGACATATACGCCCATCTGGTACAGACGGCAGAATCGCTGGGGGCACCGGTAACGCTGGATATCACCAATGAACTCCTGGTGCAGCTGGCCTGGTACATGCCGGAGACGTTCCAGAACCTGGCGGCAGCTTACAAGAACGGCACCATATACCCCCTGTACACTCACGCCCACCATACGCACGCCGCCTTACTCACCTCCGATGAGATAGCTGATGAGCTCCGCCTCAACATGGAACTGCTTCACGATGTCATGGGTATCCCTGAGCCTAGACATCGTGGTGCCTTTCCCACGGAAGGCTCGGTGGATGCAGCCAAGCTCGTTGCCTATAAAGACAGCGGCATGGAGTATATCGTCTTTCCCCGCCTGGGCGACCGTAAGGCGCATTTCACCATAGACGGCCAAGGCGACGTCCAATACCGTGCCTTTATAGTGGGACCCGATATGCTGGCGCTGCCCCGCCATTTCACCGTTTCCCAGTACATCTGGCGGCCGATAACCCGATATGACCCCCAGGGCGTAAAGAACCAGGGATACATCCTGGGAAGGTACTGGGTGTTCGCCGAAGAATATCGCAGCAAGTCTTACCTTCCCTTCCCCGTATCCTGGGAGGACGCCGTAGCCGAGTATACCGCAGTACTGGAAAATGCGGTGGCGGAACTGCCTGACGGGGGCCTGATCCTCTACATCCAGGACCTGGAGCTAATGGACTTCGGTGATATCGCCCTCCGCATAATGGAGCAGTCCTGCAAGGACCTGGTCAGCAGGAAGACCGTCGACCTGCGATTTGTAACTCCCGACGACTACCTGGAGAGCCTGGGCGATACGGCGAAGCTGCCTCGCGTGCGCTTCCACCAGATCTCCTGGGCGCCTGAGATGCGCCTGGTACTGCGCTCCGACGGTCACTATCCGCCGCGTAATGCCGGCCAGTTCAACGGTCTGGACCTTGAGGAGGCGGTCTTCAAGCACCTGCCCTTCGTACTCTGGGAGACCGGTCGCTTTCTGACAAACATCTATGGCGCAGTCCTCGACGCCTTCGGCATGCCCAAGCAGCTAGCCACAGATGCAGCCTCGCTCCACAATACGAGATACGCCATCCCTCGCTTCGATTTCAAAGAGCAGGCGGGCCTGCACTACCGGCTCATCAAGCGCGCCTGCAACTGGGGCTGGCGGCCCGAAGAGGGACGGCAGAAGAGGCCCTTCCTGCATGGCTATCGCCTTTCAGACCTTCTCCTGGGCACGACGCCCGAGGATATCGCCTTTGCTGCCACCAGATACGTGCACCCCGGTGACGCCATTTACCTGGGAGCGGAGCGCATTCTGGAGTTCCTCCTCGATGCCAGGTTCGCCTACCTGAGAATCGGCATCCAGGAGCGCGGTCTTGCCGGCGAGCAGAGGGATGCGGCCCTGCTGGATATCGAACGGGGACAGAGCCACCGTGTCATTGCCACGGAGTTCATCCACCGCGCACTCGAGGCCAGCCGCTCAGTCGAATCGGCAGGCACTACCGACGGAAAGAGCGAAGCCCTGAACCGCCTCATCCGCGAACTGAAGGGCTATTGCCGGGAGGTCTTCGTGGCCACCGACCATGCACAGCGTGCCTGGGGCCATATCACCGACATAGACTCCATGATACTGACGATGTACGAGCACCTGTACGGGGTTTATCCCCCCGGGTTTCCCGCCCTGTTCAGAGAACTCTTTCCTCAGGAGTGGGAAGCCCGGCAGAACCCCAGGCTGCTTTGAATCTGCGGCAAAGGACACTCCGAGTGATGCACCAAGACGCTGTTATAGTTTGCTTTCCAGAAAGGAGACCCTCTCTGCTACCGCCTTGCCGGCCTGGCCAGGCGATTTGGCCCTGGCCAGGTCCTTCGCCAGCTTCTCGTCCCCTATCACTTCCCTGACCCAGTTGGCGAAATCGCTTCGCCCCTGGCCCGAGTGATGATCAAAGCTCTCAGCACTCATCTCATTCAGAGCGCTCCCAAGCTCCCTGAGGTTCTTTATGAGCCTGCCATCACGGCACCAGAAGCGTTTGTCATCAGGCACATCTGCCAGACGCCTGCTTGCCTCTTCCTTACTGATCCTGACGATCTTCGCCATATTCGCCTACCTCCTGAACTGATACTGTGTTCACATTTTATCATATAAATCGGGACCACACTGCCCACCATATGAGCAGGCCTCTGCTGGAATCGGCCACATCTACAGCCGCACCTGGGGGTGAGCGAACTACTGCCGGCGTTCGCATCGCTTCCGCCAGGAGCTACAGAACCATCCACCCACGACTCAGGGGTGGGAGAGGTAGCCCTCCCACCCCTGAGCTGCCGGGCCGGGGATCACCTACCTTTTGGGTGCGCCGGGCTTCGGTGCGCCGGGCTTCGGTGCGCCGGGTTTGGCTGGGCCGATGGGCTGTTTCTGCACTTGTATCACCTCCTTTTTTCTCGAGACATCAGGCAGAGTGCTTCCATTTTTCCGGTGGATGTGTTACTATGAACTCCTAAACACCATGCACGACGCATGATTCCTGAATAATGAAATCAGCATCATGTATAATACCATTATACCCCGAAAAAACGGTTTGTCAAGACCTTTTGCCCCGAAACCCGAGAATTTTGAGGAGAAACTGCTGAAAGGAGGCGAGCCATGCCGGAGTGGACATTTCTGACCAATCACGGACTGGTGCTGAGCCACATCGCCCGCCATCCCCGGATCACCGCCCGCGAACTCGCCGAGTCTGTCGGCATCACAGAAAGAGCAACGCGTAAGATAATCGCCGACCTGCTGGAGACCGGGTACATCACCAAGAAACGAGAGGGTCGGCGCAATCGCTACCGGATCAACCCCGACCTCTCTCTCCGCCATCCCAGCCACGGGGAAACTGCCGTGGGAGAGCTTCTGCAGGCGCTGGGCTGGAAGAGGCGCAGGACGACTGCCACGTTGGGATGATGAGGCCGCAGACGACGGACAGTGTATGCTCCACTCAGGCCGCGCATCTTCTCCGGTCCTTACGATTGGAGGACTGGCATGTGATCTGTCGTCAACCTGCCTTGATCTATCCAAAGGGACTCGCGCCCTGGTAGTGCAAGATAGCGGACCATGCGGATTCGTTCCGGACTCACTGCCACTGATCGAGCTGAGCAGGGGTGCGGCTCTGCTGTTACATGTGAGCTGTCAGTTTGCCTGCCCCGCCAGCTAGTCCAGCAGCACATCTTCAGGCAATGCGTCTTCAACCTGAGCCAGCGCCTCGACCCCCATAGCAGCAGCGGCATCTAGAGCTCCCTGGGCCACGCAGGCGGCAGCCTGCTCTTCGCTCAGCCCGGCCTGTGTCGCTACGTTTCTGGCTGCCTCCACTGCCCTGGCAGCCGCCTTAGCGTAATCGACCCCGGTCTCGCCCGCACCCTGTACTATCCCGTAACCAGCACCGCGAAGCGCATCCCGCGGGTCCATGCGGGCCCGCCCAAAAGTACGTGCGATTCCCAGCACGGCGGAATGGGCCAGACGCCCCACATCCAGGTCCACCGCCTCCCTGGCAAGCATGGTCCCGCGCGCCGTTTGTCGCGCCACTTCGCTGCTGTGAATCTCAATATCATCCCTGGTTCCAACGCCGGTCAGGGCCTTTTCCAGGGCCCTTGCTATTTTGGTCACTCTTCTCTGTCCCCGCAGCGCCGCCACAGTGGCGGCCTTGGCCATGTCGGCAAGCTGATACGCCGTCACGCCCAAAGCCACGTCCAACCCGGGGACAGGGACACGGCGGAGGATACCGTAGGGGAACTGGCTCAGGAAGTTCAGGCCGGGAACCGAACTCATGGGCCGCACCGCGTGCTGCATGGGAGCCAGTAGCGCATTGACGACTATCTCCCTGCTTGCTTCACCCTCTTCCCGCAGGCCTCGCAGGATGTCCACCGTGAACAAGCCGAGGACAAAGGTGATGATGAACAGGAAATCAAAGCCGACGAGGTCAAAGGTCGGGAGATGTATAGTCCGGAAGGGATCGATCCAGGTAAAGAGAAGGCTGACCTGTCGGGTACTGAAGAAGTCACCGAGGTACCCGCCGAGCAAAGGTCCCAGTCCGGCGCCCAGGCTGGCCGCCAGGCTAGCCACCGCCAGATAGGCAGTGGCTTCTCCCTTAGGAGCCAGTTTCAGTCCGATGGTGCCGGTGGTGAAACTGGTGCCCGCTGCTGCGATTCCGGCGAATATATGGAGCATCACCAGCAGAGGAATGGTCAAGAAGTAGCGCTCCGGCATGGTCGTGAAAGCCCATCCTACAACTACCAGGAGATACAGCGAGACCGACACGGACAGGACCGACTTGAGGCCAAACCTGTCAGCCAGGGGCCCCCAGACGCGAAGGAACAGGATATTGGAGGCCTGACTCAAGATACTGAAGCCGATCACTGCCGGAAGAGGCAGGCCCAGACGTAGAAGCATGTACACGGCGAAGAAAGGAATGGATATATTGAGAGCCAGTCCCCACAGGAACAAGAACAGGACAAGGCGCCGGTAGTTAGCGTCGCGGAGGGGGCTGGAGATGGTGGAAAAAAGCGATTGTTTGGGGCCGGGGGCGGGCTGCATCAAGGGCTCCGGTATCCGGCTCATGAAGAGGGGGCTGGCCAGTCCCAGAAAGATGGCGCCGAAAAGCAAGAGAAGGGTGTATCCCAGGGCCTCGTTTCCGGGGGCACGGGCTTCCCAGTAACTCACGAAGAACGCGGCCAGCAAGCCAAAGGCCATGGCTGCCAGGTTGGCCCACATCTGACGGCGGGCGAAGAAGCTGCCCAGTACCTGCTGCGGCACCAGGTCCCTGATCCAGCCATTCCAGGCGCAATTGGTAATCGAGACAAAGACGCCACGAATCGCCATTACGCCCAGTAGCATCAATGCGGCACTACTGCTCGGGATGGCCAGAAACAGCGGGATCAGGGCGACAACCACCCAGGACAGCTGCGCCGGAATCCAGGAGGCCAATGCGATGGCTTTTCGCCGGCGGATGCGCTCGACCATGGGTATGGCCAGTATCTGGATAGGCTGGGTGATAAATGGAATAGCCGCCAGAATACCAATCTGGAAATTGTTGCACCCCAGTAGCAGAGCGTAGGCCGCCAGGAAGCCACTGGTGGTTATGCTGAATAGCCCCATGGCCGTCACCCCTTCCCAGGTTAGGTTGCGCAGTCCCTTTGCCACATCCTGGTCGGATATGGTGGGCCTGGGGCTAAGCGTTTGTCTAAGTCCCACCTTCAGCCTGCATGTCGTGGAGAACTAGCTATATTCCGATATAAACTTGGCCGCCAGCTACATCAAGAGGAGGAACGGCAGGCAAGTCCCCACAGCAACCCAGAATAATATCAAGTCGCGCGACGTTTGGCACGACCTTCCGGGATGGAAACGAAGGCAATTGTGACTCCTGAAGTCGCCGCCCGACCCGCTCAGGGCCGGGCCTCAAAGGCAGGCCCGTCAGGCCCGCAAGCGGAGCGTACATTGCGTATCCGCTGTCAACTCCCTATTTCTGCTGCGGCCTAACTATGAGCACGGACGGCCTGGCATAGCGTGCTACACGCTGGGACACGCTGCCCAGCAGGAAACGGCGGGCTCCAGTGAGGCCCTTGGCGCCCAGGGCAATCAGGTCGGCATCTCGCCGCTCTGCCTCCCGCAGGATCTGCTGCGAAGGGTCACCGCGGGCAACGATGGCTGAAACCCTGTACCGATCCTTACGAAACCGGCTTTCCACCTCCGACAGCAATCGCTGAGCAGCCTCCTCTTCAGCCTTCTGAAGTTCAGCAACTATCTGCCGGTCACGCTCCAGGTCCACCGTGTACGCCTTGACAAATGCGGCCGCAAAGGACTGCACCACGGTCACGAGCACGACTTCCGTACGGCGTGGCAGCGGCATACGCAGCAGGAACTGCACCGCCTCATCAGCGTGCTTCGAACCATCAAGGGGCACCAGTATCCTGTTGACAGCTTTGTTTTCTCTCTTAGCTATCAACACGCTGCATGGCGCGTACTTCGTCACCTTATGCGCGACTTCGCCTAACATGAACTCCGGCGCATCGCTCATGCCTCTAAGTCCCACCACGACAAGGTGCGGTCGAAGGGAACGACATGTCTTTATGATTTCATCGGCAGGACTGCCCCTACGGACCATGGTCTCGGCTTTCAACCCCCGGGCGGCGAACGCCTGTGACGCTTCGGTAACCATCTGCAATGCCCCTTCTTCTGCAGCCCGCCTTATCTGAGTTCTCAAGGCAGCGGACTGCCCCAGGAGACCAGCCAGGGTATGCCCGCCCAGGAAGACATGCCCGGGAATCACGGTCAACACGATTATCTCAGTCTCCCTCCCCGGCTTCAGAGCGCCGACCATGGCCGCGGCAGCTTCAGAGTAGCGAGAACCATCAACGGCAACAATAATCCTCACATCCGTCTCCTTTCACGCCCGGAATTGTGGTGCAATTGCATTATCGCGACTGCCCTTCGCGCAGCATAATATCCTAGGGCCCGGTCGGCATGTCACTCGACGGTCACTGGCGAAGGAGTCCTTTCACAGCTTCTCTACTCGCATATACCAGAAGCCGGTCTCCTGCGGCTATTGTCTGCCCCGGATCGGGCCTGGCTAGGTGGGCACCGGCCCTGTCTATGGCCAGCAACTCCATATCCCGCTCTGCGGTGATCTCAGCCACAGACAACCCGACGCTTTTCGAGCTTCCCTTTACCGTGAGGAGACTGATGGCCCAGTCCTTTCCCACGGAGAATACCTCCTCCACCGCGGGCGCTTCCCCGAAGATCCGCTTTATGACTGGCCTTTGCAGCCAATCGAGGACCCGCTGGCCCATCTTGACTCTCATAATCAGACGATAGAAAAGTAATATGCCTCCGATGATTACGGCCAGGCGAATGAAGAACCACATGTAACCGCTGACCTGGGTGAAGGACGCCACCAGAGTGGCAATAATCGTAACCAGGCCGGCATTGCCCAGTATGATGAGAATAGTCACAATTCTTCGCCTGACTTTGTGTCCCACCACCCGTTCAGCTTCTCTGGTCGTAAAGCCCGTTCCCGTGAAGGCCGACAGCGCCTGGAATCTGGCCACGTCGGGTTCTATTCCCGTTAGCTGTAAGGCAAAGCCGCCTATTCTGACTATGATGAACGAAACCAGAATAGCTATCAACAAGATACCTACGTAGGCCATATCAAATACCTCCCATCTGAGTTCCAGGCAGAGACAGGTGGGGCTGCCTGAGCGTAACGGCGTGGGGCCCCGGCCGATTCGCCACTATTGCAGATGGCAGAGACACTTTCCTCCTCCAGCGACTCTACAGCCACATCTTCCTCCTAAAATAGAATACCAGCGAAACACCTATCACCGCCATCGCTGCCAGGATAGCAAAGTAACCGTACCGCCACTCCAGCTCCGGCATATGGGCGAAGTTCATGCCGTAGATGCCGGCAACAAAAGTCAGAGGAATGAAGATGGTGGCGATGAGGGTCAACATCTTCATCACCTCGTTCATGCGGTTGGATACCGAAGAAAGGTAGGTATTCAGTGCACTCTCAGCCATATCTCTGAGACCGCGGGTGAGCATCTCAATACTCACCAGATGGTCATAAATGTTGCGGTAGTATATTCGCGCCCGTTCGCTTATCAGGGCATACTCGCCCCGGCTGAGCGCGTTCGCTATCTCCCGTTGAGGCAATATGACCCGCGTCAGAGCCAATATACTGCGCTTGAGCTGCATAATGGATACCAGCGTTTGTCTCTCCGGCTCGTGAAGCGCCTCAGCCTCGATAGCGACACTTCTCTCGTCCATCTCATCGATAGTAGGCATGATGTTGTCCACCAGGGCATCGATGATATCGTGGGCCACAAAATCGCCTCCCCTCCGCATAACGCGTCCATTCGCGCGAACCCGGTCCACCATAGAGGAAACCGATCGCATCGGCACATCGTGGCTGGTGACCACATAGTTCTTCCCCAGGAAGAGGGCCAGCTCGGCGGTCTCCACCACATCGGATTCGATATGGTAGTTGATACCATGAACGATAATAAACAGGTAGTCCTCGAAATCGTCTATCTTGGGCGGATGGATGTTCTTACTGATGCAGTCCGCTACCGCTAGGGGATGGAAGCAGAATGCGTTAGACAGTAATTCGGCATCCTCGCTGGTCATGGCCTCTATATCGACCCAGAGCAACCCCTCGCCGGTCGCCAGACAGTCCCTGATTTGTTCGCGGCTTAGCTGGTCCAGGAATCGCCCATCCGGCGCCGCATACAGAGCACACTGTATCATCACTGCCTCCTGCAATTCTGCGGGAGTTGCCCGGCAATAAGCGGCGCCACAAGTCCTGACGAGCTGGCAATCACGTCTTCACCAATGTGCCGCACATTGCAGCCGGCAACGAACGCACCTGTTCATATGATAGCACAATCCATATCCTGCTATAATAGGGACCCAAGTTGACGAAAGGGAGCTTGCCCCAGCGAATAGGCAGACTGGAGGAACTGGCCAACAACCTGTGGTGGAGCTGGCATCCACAGGCTCGTGAGTTGTTCCGGGCACTGGACTACCCGTTATGGCGTTCGGGCGGACATAACCCCGTCAAGCAAATACGCGAGATCAGCACCGATAAGCTAGAGACGGCTGCCACCGACCCTGCTTTCCTCGAGCTTTACGATTCCGTCATGTCGGCTTTCGACTCTGAGATGTCAGACGCGCATAGCTGGTTTGCCCGCAGATATCCCGAGTCTCTGGGCGGCCCCACCGCCTTCCTTTCAATGGAATTCGCCATACACAACTCGCTCCCCATATATGCCGGCGGACTGGGAGTTCTGGCCGGCGACATATGCAAGGAAGCATCTGACCTGGGCCTGCCCCTTATCGGAGTTGGCTTCATGCATCCTCAGGGATACTTTCACCAGCATATCTCCGCCGAGGGCTGGCAGGAAGAAGTCTATGAGCAACTGGATTTCGATGAAGCACCGATCGAGCCGATAAGCCCGGTTCCGCGGTCGACCTGGTGCGGCCCGCTGCTACACATTCAGCTGGGTGACAGGCCCCTATATATCGGGGTCTGGCAGGTGCGGCTGGGGCGAGTCAAGCTTTACCTGCTATGCTGTGACGTTGAAGGCAACATGCCCGCCGACCGGCAGCTATGCGCCCGCCTCTACACCGCCGACCAGGAGCAGCGTATCCAGCAGGAAATCGTGCTGGGAATCGGCGGGGTGCGTGTCCTGCGGGCTCTTGGCATCAGCCCCTCGGTATGGCATGCTAACGAGGGTCACACTGCCTTCATGATGCTGGAGCGTGTCAGGGAAGAGGTAGAACAAGGTGCGACCTTCGTCGAAGCCCTGCGCAAGACACAGGCGACTACCGTTTTCACGACCCATACTCCGGTCGCCGCAGGACATGACGTCTTTCCTGTCGGACTCGTGGAGAAGTACCTCGGCGCTTACCGGGAGTGTCTTGGAATCAGCAGGGAGGAATTCCTGCAACTGGGACAGCGGGGCGATACAGACGACCAGACATTCAACATGACCGTGCTGGCCCTGAAGACAACTGAGCATCGCAATGCCGTTAGCCGTCTTCATGGGAGGATTACGCGCAGGATGTGGCACGGACTGTGGCCGGAAGCTACAGAGGAGGAAACGCCCATCTCCCATATCACGAACGGAATTCACGTGCCTACCTGGGTGGCCCGAGACATGAGCCGTCTGTACGACAAACATCTAGGCCCCGAGCTCTCGCAGAGGTACGACGAAGCCGATCTCAGACAACGTCTGCTGGATATCCCCGACGAGGAAATCTGGGCGGTACATCAGATCCTGAAACGCAAGCTCGTCGGGGCCATGATAGAGCGGGCGCGCCAATGCTCCACCGAACGTGAATGCACAGCCCGGCAGGTGCTGGCCATGGGGGCCCTGCTCGACCCCAACGCTCTGACCATCGGCTTTGTCCGTCGTTTTGCCGCATACAAGCGTCCGGCGCTTATCTTTCGCGACGTGGACCGTCTGAGGCGGATTGTTGCTGACAAATGGCAGCCGGTCCAGATAGTCTTCGCCGGAAAGTCCCACCCCGCCGACCTCCCGTCAAAGGAACTCCTGCACCACGTGTATACGCTGGCCACAGACCGGGGATTCCAGGGGCGAATAGCGTTTGTCGAGGACTACGATATGCATATAGCTCACTATCTGGTCCAGGGGGTAGACGTCTGGCTGAATACACCGCGCCGCCTGTACGAAGCCTGCGGCACCAGCGGCATGAAGGCAGCGGTGAACGGCGTACTTCACCTCAGCGTTCGAGACGGCTGGTGGTACGAAGGCTACAATGGCAGCAACGGCTGGGCCATTGGTGACGAAGCGGGAGCACAAGGCCCGGAACAAGACGGAGAAGATGCTGCGGCACTCTACCGTCTGCTGGAGGAGGAAATCGTGCCTCTCTACTACCGGCGGGACAGGGCGGGAGTGCCCCATGGTTGGGTACAGATGGTCAAACAGGCGATCGGTTCCATTGTGCCGTTCTTCTGCACCCGGCGCATGTTGAAGCAGTACATCAAGCAAATGTACGTACCGGCGGCCCGCAAACAGAACTGACGTACAAGAACGGAATGCCGTTGGATGCGATTAGACATGGCTTCCTACAATGGTTACAATAGCCATCACTAGACACCTGGCGGGCAGATGAAGAAGGTACTGGCTTTGATCCTGGCGGGTGGGGAAGGGAAGAGGCTGAGCGTGCTGGCCGAAGAGCGCGCAAAGCCGGCAGTCCCTTTCGGCGGCAAATACCGCATCATTGACTTCACCTTGAGCAATTGCGTGAACTCGGGCATCAACGCGGTAGCCGTCATACCGCAATACAATCCTCGCTCCTTGGCCCGCCATATCGGCGTGGGCAAGGCCTGGGACCTCGATCGCGTGGTCGGTGGAATCACTCTGCTGTACCCGTTTGTGAGCACGAACGGGGATATGCACTGGTATAAGGGCACTGCCGATGCTGTCTACCAGAACCTGCCTTTCATAGAGGACAGCAGGGTTGACGAGGTGCTCATTCTATCGGGAGATCACGTTTATACCATGCACTATGAAGAGATGATCAAGTTTCATCGCCAGCAGGCAGCCGATATCACCGTTGGGGTCACTGAGGTGCCCCGGGAGGAGACCGATCGTTTTGGCATCGTGCTACTGGACGACAATAACAGGGTGGTCGCCTTTGAGGAGAAGCCATCACAGGCGCAGAGCAACCTGGCCTCCATGGGGATCTACATATTCAATAAGGAAGTCCTCTTCGAGCTGCTGGAAGATGCTCATCGCCGGGGACTTCGGGACTTCGGCAGCCAGATCATACCCGAGGCAATAGATAGATACCTGATTTGCGGTTACAGGTATCAAGGTTACTGGCGCGACGTGGGGACAATTGAAGCCTACTGGCAGGCCAATATGGACCTGGTGATTGACCTGCCCCCGTTTAATCTCTACGAACGTGACAGCCAGGTGCGCACACCTTCCGTAGATATGCCGCCCGTGAAGCTCGGGCCAAGGTCCCAGATAAGCAGAAGCCTGGTCAGTAACGGTTGCATCATAAACGGCAGTGTGTCTAACTCCGTGCTTTCCCCGCATGTCTACGTCGAGGAAGGGGCCCAGGTGGTAGATTCCATAATCTTCGATGATACCGTCATCGCCCGGGACGCCGTCATAGACAGGGCCATCATCGACAAGCGGTGCCATATTGCACCGGAGTGTCGCATTGGCTATGGCGACGACTACACTCCCAATAGGGACGAACCGGCCTATCTGGACTGTGGCATCACCGTAGTGGGCAAGGGAGCACGGCTGCCCGCAGGACTGAGAGTAGGCCGAAACTGCAGAATCGCGCCCGGGGTGGTGGAGTACGATTTCCGTGACCTGCTCATTCCCAGCGGCAGCTCCGTAGGGCCAGGGACGCTCCTCCAGACCCGATAGCAGTTCATGAAAGTCCTGTTCGTTGCCTCTGAGGCCTTTCCCTTAGTCAAGGTAGGAGGACTGGCAGACGTCACGAGTTCGCTGGCCATGGCACTCCAGGACTCAGGACATGAGACCTGTTTGATATTGCCCAAATACAGCAGCATACACGCTCCCGTCCAGGATGTTGAGCCGGCGGAGTTTGACGTCGAGCTTTCGGGGCACCGTGAGCAAGTGGCTCTGAGCCTGACCAGTCTCAGGGGAAGGGTGCCGGTATACCTGCTGGATAACGACCGCTACTTCAACACAGAGGAGGTCTACGCCAGGAACGAATTGGAGCGCTTTCTCTTCTTCTCGTTAAGCATCCCGGCCGTCTTCTCTCAGCTTGATTTTCATCCCGACATCATCCATTGCCATGACTGGCATACTGCACTGGTGCCCTTGTGGCTCAGAAAGGCCGACATGCCTCTGCCCAGCATATTCACCATTCACAACCTGGCCTACCAGGGCGCCTTTGACCAGCAGTTCCTCCTCAGCTCCGGCCTTTCCTCCCTATGGCACGAGTACACGCCCGCCGGTGCCCCCAGGCCGGCAATGAACTTCATCAGCCAGGGAATCCTTCTGGCCGACATTGTGACAACTGTCAGCCCCACCTATGCCTCGCAGATACTGACGCCCGAATATGGTGAGGGCCTGGAGCAGTTACTGCTCTATAGGCGAAACGACCTTTGCGGCATAGTCAATGGCATCGACGATGATGAATACAACCCGGCCACCGACCCCCGTCTGGCAAGCAATTATGATCACACAACTCTGGCGAGGAGGGCTCAGAATAAGCTCGCATTACAGAGAGAGAGTGGCCTTCCGCAAGACCCTGATACCCCGTTGTACGGCATGGTGTCCCGTCTTGAAGAGCAGAAGGGTATCGACTTACTACTCCAGGCCATAGGGCCGTTCATCGAACAGACAACGGGTCAACTGGTCATCCTCGGTGAGGGAAGGGACCACTATCACAGCCTGCTCGCCGGGGTAGCCGTCAAGTACCCTCACCGCATATCGGTGTCCATTGCTCATGATGAACGTCTGGCCCGTCTTATCTACGGCGGTTCCGACATGTTTCTCATGCCTTCGCGTTTTGAGCCCTGCGGACTAGGACAACTCCTGGCTATGCGCTACGGCGCTGTCCCCGTGGTACGGCGTACCGGAGGGCTGGCAGATACGGTGAGGGATATGGCCGAAGAAGATGGGAACGGCTTCGTATTTGAGCACTACACTGCGGATGAGATGCTGCAGGCTACAAAGAGGGCGGAGCATCACTTCCATCAACGGACCGAATGGCAGGACCTGGTGAGACGTAATATGAAGCTAGATTTCTCGTGGAAGGCATCGGCCCACAAGTACGAAGAGGCTTATCTCCGCGCGCAAGACAGGTGCTGGAGTCACCGGCGCTAACGTCAGTCCCACAGCCATATCCCGGCCCGTGCAGGAGCTTGCTCTCACGGTTGCGTTTCTTGCCTTCTCACGACGATGACCGCGGCCTGAACGCCCGGATTCAGCCCTGTTTGCCCATTCTCTTTGACAGAGACATACAGATAAGGCACAATCTTTCCTGAAACAGGATTATCACCTGCCAGCAAGGCGGAGTTCTGGTGCCATGGAGGAACCGACGGGTCAAGAACGGGTTGTTATTGAAGAGCTCAATCCCCGGGTCAATGGGGGACGCTACCCCGTCAAGCGGGTCATCGGCGAGAGGGTAGTCGTGGAGGCGGACATCTTCACCGACGGCCACGATGCTATATCAGCTATGCTCCTCTACCGCGGAGAAGACGGACCTGAATGGGCTGAGACTCCTATGAGACCGCTGAGCAATGACCGTTGGCGCGGCTCCTTCACGGTCGGTGAAGTGGGGCGCTATCGCTATACAGTTCGAGCCTGGGTTGACCAGTTCAAGTCATGGCGGCGTGACCTTGCTAAGAAGGTCCAGGCAGGCCAGGAGGTGCCTGCCGACCTTGAGATAGGGGCCCGGTTGATCACTGAGGCAAGCCGGCGTGCTTCCGCACCCGAGCAGGAGAAGATGAGCCTATGGGCAGATACCTTGCGGTCTACACAGACAACAGAGGAGGCAAAGGTCCAGCTGGTCCTGAGCGAAGAAGCATCACAACTAATGGACCGATATAGTGACAGGCGATTTGCCTCCACCTATCGCCAGGAGCTTGTAGTGGCGGTTGACAGCGAGAAAGCCCGCTTCAGCTGCTGGTACGAGATTTTTCCCCGCTCCTGTGCGCCTGAGCCCGGTGGCCACGGGACCTTCAAGGACTGCGAGGCCCGCCTTCCCTATGTTGCGGACATGGGCTTCGATGTGCTGTATTTCCCTCCTATCCATCCTATTGGCCATACCAACCGCAAAGGGAAGAACAACAGCCCTGTGGCCGGCCCTGATGACCCCGGCACTCCCTGGGCCATCGGATCCCAAGAAGGAGGACACAGGTCCATTCACCCTCAGCTCGGCACACTGGACGACTTCCGGAGCCTGGTAGCCAGAGCGCATCGATACGGCATCGAGATCGCCCTGGATATGGCGTTCCAGTGTAGTCCCGACCACCCCTATGTAAAGGAGTATCCAGAGTGGTTCCGCTGGCGTCCCGACGATACAGTGCAGTTCGCCGAAAACCCGCCTAAGAAATACGAGGATATCTACCCCCTGGATTTCGAGACCGAGAACTGGGAGCAACTCTGGGAAGAGCTCAGGGGCATCGTGCTTTTCTGGATCGAACAGGGCATCCGCATCTTCCGCGTGGATAACCCCCATACCAAGCCCTTCCGTTTCTGGGAGTGGCTGGTCGACGGTGTCAAGAGCTCATACCCGGATGTCATCTTCCTGGCCGAGGCCTTCACGCGTCCCAAGGTGATGTACCAGCTGGCCAAGCTGGGCTTCACTCAGTCCTATACCTATTTCGCCTGGCGCAACACCAAGCAGGAGCTGGTCCGGTACTTCACCGAGCTTACACAAACGGAAGTCCGGGAGTATTTCATCCCCAGTCTCTGGCCCAACACGCCGGATATTCTGACCGAGTATCTTCAGTTTGGCGGCCGTCCCGCGTTTGTGGCCCGACTGGTCCTGGCAGCTACTCTGGGCGCCAGCTATGGCATCTACGGCCCGGCCTTTGAGCTCTGCGAGAACCGTGCCAGGGAACCGGGAAGCGAGGAGTATCTGGACTCCGAGAAATACGAGATCAGGAGCTGGGATATTGCCAGACCAGACAGCCTGAAGGAGTTCATAGCCCGGGTCAATCGGGTTCGACGGGAGAACCCTGCTCTTCACAAAGACTGGAGCCTGCGCTTCCACGACATAGACAATGAGCAGCTGGTCTGCTACAGCAAGCGCACCGATGACCTCTCCAATGTCATCCTGGTAGTGGTGAACCTCGATCCGCACCATACTCAGTCCGGCTGGATGGAGTTCCCCCTGGACGAACTAGGTATCGACCCTCAGACGCCATACCAGATGCACGACCTCTTAAGCGACGCCCGCTATCTGTGGCAGGGGGCCCACAACTATGTTGAACTCAACCCGCAGTTCGTCCCTGCCCACATCTTCCGTATGCGGCGGCGGGTACGCACGGAGCAGGACTTTGACTACTATATGTAGGATAGAGGGCTCATATCATGACGCTGTAACATCCCGGTGATAAATGAGTGCTAAATCGCTGATCTTAATAGCGGACACCAACCGCAGTAACCTGGAGTTCCTGTCGCAGCAGCTCGAGCAGGCAGGCTATGAGACGATTGCTGCCTCCAGCCTGGAGGAAGTGGACCAGGCCATTCAGGGCAAAGAGAGCATCGCGCTGTCGCTGATAGATGTCTCGGGCTTCGACCAGCATATCTGGCAACGCTGCCAGGAGTTACACAGGGCCAGGACGCCCTTTGTCGTGATCTCACCCCAGCGCAGCTCCACCGTTCAACGGCACAGCATGGAACACGGGGCCAGCGGCCTGCTCGCCAAGCCGCTTGATGTCAAGGACTTGCTGGAACACATACATACAGTGCTTGGTGACTAGCTTATGAAGAGACGAAGCCACAGCAAGCCATTTCCGTCCAGTGATGATCCTCTCTGGTACAAAGACGCCATAATCTACGAGCTTCACGTCCGTGCCTTTTCGGATAGCCAGGGCGACGGCGTGGGCGATTTCCTGGGACTTACCCAGAAGCTTGATTACCTCGAGGATCTGGGTGTTACCGGCCTGTGGTTGTTGCCCTTCTATCCCTCGCCCCTGAAGGATGATGGCTACGACATCTCTGACTACACCAGCATCCAACCGGTGTACGGCAGTATGCACGATTTCAGGACCTTTGTGGATGAGGCCCACCGGAGGGGTATCCGCGTCATTACGGAGCTGGTCCTTAACCACACGTCTGACCAGCACCCCTGGTTCCAGCGGGCGCGCCGGGCGGCAGTGACAAGTCGCTGGCGCAGCTTCTACGTCTGGAGCGACACGCCGGAACGGTACCAGGAGGCCCGCATCATCTTCAAAGACTCCGAGTACTCTAACTGGACATGGGACAATGTAGCCAGGGCGTACTACTGGCACCGCTTCTATTCACACCAGCCTGACCTGAACTATGACAGCCCCGCTGTCCGGCGGGCAGTCTTCAGAATCCTGGACTCCTGGTTGAGGGTGGGAGTTGATGCCCTGAGAGTGGATGCAGTACCCTACCTCTACGAGAGGGAGGGCACGAATTGCGAGAACCTGCCGGAAACACACGCTTTCTTAAAGGAATTGCGCAGACATGTTGATGGAAGCTTCAGAGATCGTATGCTCTTGGCAGAGGCCAACCAGTGGCCCGAAGATGCAGCCGCCTACTTCGGAGACGGTGATGAGTTCCATATGGCCTTCCACTTCCCGCTCATGCCCCGTATGTTCATGGCCATCCGCATGGAGGACCGTTTCCCTATCATAGACATTATCCAGCAGACGCCGGCAATACCGCAGGTCTGCCAGTGGGCGGTCTTTCTCCGCAATCACGATGAGCTAACCCTTGAGATGGTCACGGATGAAGAGCGAGACTATATGTACCGGATGTATGCCAGTGATCCCGCTGCCCGGCTCAACCTCGGCATCCGGCGACGCCTGGCACCTCTGTTGAACAACGACCGCAAGAAGATTGAACTGATGAACGGCCTGCTCTTCTCCCTGCCCGGGACGCCGGTCCTTTACTATGGGGACGAAATCGGCATGGGGGATAACTTCTATCTCGGCGACCGCAACGGGGTACGTACCCCAATGCAGTGGAGCCCTGACCGCAACGCAGGGTTCTCTCATGCCAACCCTCAGAGACTCTACCTTCCGCCGATCATAGACCCGGAGTACCACTATGAGTCGGTAAATGTGGAGAATCAACAAAACAACCCCGACTCCCTGCTGTGGTGGATGAAGCGAACTATTGCTCTGAGGAAGCGCTTCAAGGCTTTCGGGCGGGGGAGCCTGGAATTCCTGCAGCCGAAAAACCGCAAGATCCTCGCCTTCCTACGCCGCTATGAGGGCGAGACCATCCTTGTGGTGGCCAACCTGGCACATGCCGCTCAGCAAGCTCAGCTTGACCTCGGCCAGTTTCAGGGCAGGGTGCCCGTTGAGCTCTTCGGCCGGGCGGAATTCGCCCCCATCGGCGATGGAGGGTATACCTTCACCCTCAGCCCTCATGCTTTCTACTGGTTTTCCCTGGAACCGGAGCGCTCTGAGACGCTTCGCTTTCGTTCCCTGCCTCCCGAGGCCGCGGTGGCTCTTCCTTCACTGGCCGAGACGGAGGAAAAGCTGTACAGGAAGGAAAACCGCTTTGTCCTGGAAGCAGTACTGCTGGAGTACATAAGGGGCCGTCGCTGGTTCCGCGGTAAGGCACGTGACTCCTGGGCGCTGCAGATTCTGGATGTTATACCCGTGAATTCTGCGGAATCTGCCGCTAACCTCGTCTTCGTTGAAGTGGAATACACCGAAGGAGACCCCGAGACATATATGCTGCCCCTTGCCAGCACTCCTGCCGAGCAGGCCAGCGATATTACGGCGGAGTATCCCCATACCGTTGTCGCCCGCCTGAAACCCAGAGGGAAGGACGGTGACAACGAGCGCCTGTTATATGATGCGCTGGCGGACAAGAGCTTCTGCATGTTCCTGGTGAAAGCCATTGGACAGCGACGCCATTTCAAGGGAAAGACTGGCGAAATCGTGGCCTCGCGCACCCAAGCCTTCCGCAGCGTCCGCGGATCGACCGAAGCCTCACTCGAACCCGTGCCCGTCAAGGCAGAGCAGACCAACACGTCTGTTGTCTACGGAGACCGGCTTATCCTCAAGATGTTCCGCCGCATCGAGGAGGGGATCAACCCTGAGTTCGAACTCGGACGGCTCCTGACAGAGAGACTTGCCTTCCCGCATATTGCGCCGGTGGGCGGGGCCATTGAATACCGTCCCAGAAAAGGCAAGACCATGACCTTGGCCACTCTTCAGCGCTTCGTACCCAACGAAGGAGATGCCTGGCAATACACTCTGGATACCCTGAACCGCTATTTTCAGTCTGTGCTGGCACATCCCACGGTGCAGGTACCACCCATTTCCCAGAAACATGTCCTGGCCTTGCTCAAGGAGCCACCTGCGCTGGCCCAGGAGACTATTGGTCCCTATCTCCTTTCGGCACAGCTCCTGGGAAGTCGGACCGCTGAAATGCACGTAGCACTGGCCTCCATAACGGACGACCCAGAGTTCGCACCTGAGCCATTCTCCCTTATCTACCAGAATGCGCTGTGCCATGCCATGCGTAGCTTCACTATCCGCACACTGCAACTCCTGAGGGAGCACTTCAGAGACCTGCCGCAGGAGCCCAGGGAGACTGCTGCTCAGGTCCTGGACTCAGAAGAGAGCATCATGAAGCGCTTTCGCTTGCTTCGCAATCGGAAGATCTCGGCGATGCGGTTACGTTGCCACGGGGACTACCATCTGGGGCAGTTGCTCTATACCGGGAAGGACTTCGTTATCATCGATTTTGAGGGCGAACCGGCGCGCTCCTTGAGCGAGCGGCGGATCAAGCGATCGCCTTTGATGGATGTTGCCGGTATGATACGCTCCTTCCACTATGCCGCCCACAGCGCCCTCCTACAGCAGGCTTCGCTGGCGCTCAAACCGGAGGACCTGCCTGCACTGGAACAGTGGGCGCAGTTTTGGTACATCTGGGTATCGTCATCGTTTCTCGTAGCCTATCTGAACGGCGTCAAACAGGCCCGGCTGCTTCCCGATGATCCAGAACAGCTGAGGGTCCTTCTTGACGCCTATCTCTTGCAGAAGGGCATCTATGAAATCGGCTATGAACTGAACAATCGACCGGACTGGCTGAAGGTGCCGCTTCAGGGCATATTACAGCTGCTGAGCATGGACACCGAGCAAAGGATGCCCGACGTAATCCCTGCGTCAGCGAAATAGCCCGCATCCTCCCTCAAAGGGAGGATTTCGGATATGAGAAATGGAGTGAACACAGGTAGAGACAGATACTCGGAGGACAAGATGAATGGCCAGCCACCGCGCTATGACACAAGCATGCTGGGCGATGACGACCTCTACCTCTTTAACGAGGGATCGCACTATCGACTGTATGAGAAGCTTGGCGCTCATCCCATGGTGGTGGATGGTACTGAAGGGATTTACTTCGCCGTATGGGCACCCAGTGCCAAGCAGGTCTCGGTCATTGGTGACTTCAACGGCTGGAACAGATCTAGCCATCAATTGCGTGCCCAAGGGCAGTCCGGTATCTGGGAAGGTTTTGTCCCTGGTGTAGCTAAAGGTGCAACCTACAAGTATTACCTCATCTCCCATCACAGAGGCTATCATGTCCAGAAAGCCGACCCATTTGCCTTCTACGCTGAGACTCCTCCCAATACAGCCTCCCTCGTCTGGGACCTGGATTATAGCTGGGGAGACCAGGCGTGGATGGACAAGCGACACGCTCACAACGCCCTTGATGCCCCTATCTCCATCTACGAAGTACACCTGGGCTCCTGGCGGCGCGTGCCTGAGGAAGGGAACCGCTTCCTCAGCTACCGCGAGCTTGCCCCCAGGCTGGCGCAGTACGTGAATGAGCTGGGCTTCACCCATGTCGAGTTTCTGCCTGTGATGGAGCACCCGTTCTACGGCTCCTGGGGCTATCAGATAACGGGATACTTTGCTCCCACCAGCCGCTACGGTACTCCCCAGGACTTCATGTACCTCGTTGATTATCTGCACCAGCACGGCATAGGGGTAATCCTCGACTGGGTACCCTCTCATTTCCCTAACGATGAGCATGGACTGGGCTATTTCGATGGGACACATCTGTACGAACACGGAGATCCGAGACAGGGCATTCATCCCGATTGGAACAGCTTCATCTTCAACTACAGTCGCCACGAAGTGAGGAGCTTTCTTCTCAGCAACGCCCTGTTCTGGCTGGACAAATACCACGTCGACGGCCTGCGTGTAGATGCGGTAGCCTCCATGCTCTATCTGGATTACGGTCGTAAACAGGGTGAATGGATACCCAATAAGCACGGAGGGCGGGAGAACCTGGAGGCAATCTCATTTCTGCGCCGCTTTAACGAAGCGGTCTACCAGGAGATCCCCGGTGCACACACTATCGCCGAAGAGTCCACCGCCTGGCCCTCGGTGTCTCGCCCGACTTACCTGGGAGGCCTGGGCTTCGGCATGAAGTGGGACATGGGCTGGATGCATGATACCCTGGAATACATCACCAGGGATCCCATACACCGCAAATACCACCATAACAACCTGACTTTCCGTTTGATCTATGCCTTCTTTGAGAACTTCGTCCTGCCGCTGTCTCACGATGAGGTTGTACACGGCAAGGGTTCCCTCCTGGCAAAGATGCCCGGAGACGACTGGCAGAAGTTTGCTAACTTGAGGCTCCTTCTGGGCTATATGTACGGCCAGCCCGGCAAGAAGCTGCTGTTCATGGGAGGGGAGTTCGGCCAGTGGCGCGAATGGACACACGACGACAGCCTGGAATGGCACCTCCTCAATCATACTCCTCACCTGGGCCTCCGGCGCTGGGTGGAGGACCTCAACCGGCTATATCGGGAGCAGCGGGCCCTCTATGAACTGGACTTCGAACACGTAGGCTTCGAATGGATTGACTGCAACGACGTCGAGCATAGCGTAATCAGTCTCATTCGTAAGGGGCGCTCGCGCGACGACCTCGTTGCCGTAGTATGCAATTTCACTCCCACTACTCATGTCAACTACCGGATCGGAGTACCGCAGTCAGGACTGTGGAACGAGCTGTTGAACAGCGATGCCAGGGAATATGGAGGTAGCGGTCAGGGGAATCTGGGCGGAGTGGAGGCAGCACCGATTCCCTTGCATGGCCGTCCCCATTCGCTGACCATCACCCTGCCGCCGCTGGCCGTTGTCTTTCTCAAGCCTTCGCAGTGAAACGGGGCACCTGACGCGGGCGTACCTACTCGATCTCCTCGACCTTGAGCAGATTGGTGGAACCGATTACTGCGATAGGGATGCCGCCCGTTATCACTATCAGGTCACCGCGCCTTGCCAGCCCCGACTCTTTGGCAATCCTGGCGGCTGTGCTAAACAGGTCATCGATGGATGAAGCCGGGCCTACCTGGTAAGGGTAAACGCCCCAATGCAGCACTAGCCTACCTGCAACCGCGGCATCGGGCGTAATGGCCAGGACGGGCATTCGGGGACGGTATTTCGATACCCGTCCCGCTGTGCTGCCGGACTGCGTAAAGGCCACCACCCCCACAGCCCCCAGACGCTGGGCTGTGTGACAGGCACTATAGCTTATGAGTTCATCCGTTTTCTGCTCCAGCCACTTGCCCTTTTCCCACAATATCTGCTCATAGGCCAGTTTCTTCTCTGTCTCCCGGGCGATCCTGGCCATCATCCTCACCGCTGGCACGGGGTATTTCCCTATGGAGGTTTCTGCCGAGAGCATGACGGCATCGGTACCGTCAAATATGGCATTGGCCACATCGGTGACTTCAGCCCTGGTTGGTCGGTGAGCTTTAACCATCGATTCCAGCATCTGGGTAGCCGTAATGACCGGCTTGCCCGCCTGATTGCATTTTCCTATGATCTCCTTCTGCACCAGTGGCACCTTCTCCAGGGGAATGTCCACGCCCAGGTCTCCCCGCGCCACCATTATGCCCTCACTCGCCGCCAGGATGCTGTCAAACTTGCTGACCGCCGCGCCCCTCTCGATCTTGGCGATAACTGGTATGTCGACACCGTTGTCATGCAATATAGCTCTTACTCCGGTTACGTCCTGGGCACTGCCCACAAAAGAGAGGGCCAGGTAATCGGGCCGGTGCTTGACTGCGAAGTCGATGCACTCGCGCAGGCCATCGGTGATGAAGGGACCCGACGTGCGCATACCGGGCATCACCACACCCCTCCCCTCGGTAAGTATGCCGCCAACCATTACCTCGCACCTGACCTGTGAGCCCTCTGCCTCGAGCACCTTCAGTTGCATCGCGCCATCGTCGAGCAATACGGTATCGCCCGCTTTTGTGTCCTGAGGAAGCGTAGCAAGATTGACCGGTATTAGCGCCTCGTCGCCAACAACGTGCATGGTGGTGAGGACAACCTCCGCACCCTTCCTCAGCCTGACCTGCCCGTCTTTCAGCTTGCCCGTGCGGTACTTGGCCCCTGGAAGATCCATGAGCACCGCCACGGGGATTGACAGACGGCGCGATAGCTTCCTCACATTCCGAATATGCAGAGAGTGTTCGTCGTACGTACCGTGGGTCAGATTGAGCCTGGCGACATTCATGCCAGCCCTCATCAGCTGCTCGATCATGGCGGCTGAACGAGTAGCCGGACCGATCGTACACACTATCTTGGTTCTTCTCGCGAACAAGCCGGAGAGTTTCATGTCACCGCCTGTCTTGTATATACCGCATCGCCTCTCCCCTCAAGGCTCCATGGCTGCGGCTCAGTAGGCCCGGTACCATCCCTCGTCCAAAGGGCGAAATACGCCCTTTTCGGCGCCCAGCTTACAATACCAGGGCTTGCCGCAGCGGTCGGCTAGCTCTGCCAGTTCCTTCAGCCTTGGAGCAGCCGTATTGCGGAAGAAGCTCATCCTGTCCTCCCGGGAACGAATTTGAGCGCCCTCCTGCCACAGGGCGCGCCCGGCCAGAAAACCGGAGGCTCCTGCCCGGCAGGCCATTTCCACCTGCTTCTTGAACGACACAAAACCCACGCCCGCACTGAGCAGCACCCAGGGCAGCCGGGACGCCCGGTCCAGTTCCCGGCACAGCCCCAGCAGCTTTCCCTCATCCCGCTCAAACTCCATGTCTGCCGGGAACTCCGCCTTCAACACATCGATGGGCAAGGTGGTAATCCGCCGGGCTGTCTCGATTACCAGATCAGGCTTCATCTCGGCGAATGTCTTTGAAGATGCCTCACCCTTTTCGACGGGATAGGTTACCGGCTCAACCAGACAGGCTATGTCTTCTTCGAGGCACTGGTCGGCCAGTCTTGCCACCAGATCGAGTTGCTTTGACGCGACATCCTTCAGATCGGGCCTGAAGTATATCAAGAGCTTGACGGCTGAGGCGCCCATCCTCTTGGCCTTACCCACGCTCCAGCCTGGCAGAAGCTCGGTGATTCTGGCGTTGCGGTCTCCGGCGTAGCCGGTCTTCTCCATGCTGACCAGCAGCCCCTTGGACCCTGGCACGACACCGGCGGCGATAGCCTGAGCAGCCCCGTATTCCGGGTCCAGCAGTATGGCACCGGCAAAGGGTGCCACAGCCTGACAGAGATCCAGCTTGAAGTCAACCATCTCCTGGTAACTCACCGCGTGGGGATTGTCCGCATCAAGGGCCCGCCTCAACGCCCCTCTGTGGTCAATAGCGCACATGGCCATCATGCCCTTACAGTCAGCTAACTGCTGCAGGCCTCTTAGCTTGCCGGTGGATATGTTCATGATATCGCTCCCTGACAGATCGTATCCGTCTCTTTATTCACGATTTAGCTTTCTCATCTCCCGGAGGGCCAAGGCAGCGGCACCGAGCACACCGGAGTCCCGGCCCAGCTCCGCGGTGGCAAAGCGCACAGCGTGGAAGGCTTCCTTGTATGCCCTCTCTCTGGCCACTTTGAAGGCCGGCTCAAGCAGCATGTCGCCGGTATTCGACAGGCCGCCACCGATGACTATCAACTCAGGGTCGAAGATGTTTATCAGATTGGCCAGTCCCACGCCAACATAGTAGCCAGTCCGAGCAATCAACTCCCTGGCCAGGCTATCGCCCTGCTGGGCAGCCCTGTCAATGACCTCCGCCGTCACCTTTTCCACATCATGCCCGGCATATTCGAGGATGGAAGTGCTTGCTCCCTGCTTGATCCGGTTTCTTGCCTCCCTGGCCAGGGCCGTCCCCGATGCCAGCGTCTCCCAACAACCTCTGTTGCCGCAGCTGCAGACTGGGCCGCGGTCATCGATGGTCATATGCCCCACCTCACCGGCGGCACCGATAGCTCCGCTGTAGAGTTCTCCGCCGATAAAGATGCCCCCGCCGATACCGGTGCTGAGAGTAACATAGATGAAGTTACGGGCACCCCGCCCCGCGCCAAAACAAGCCTCGCCCAGGGCCGCAGCATTGGCATCGTTTATGAGAAATGTCTTCCTGCCCAGCCTGGCCTCTACTATGTCTCTCAGAGGAACGTTCCTCCATCCCGGCAGATTGGGTGACGCAAACAGGATGCCCCCCTCAGGGTTAACCAGGCCCGGTGCTCCAATTCCTGCGGCTACAAGCTCCGAAATGCCGATGCCTATGTGGTGCAAAGCGCGGTGTGCAGAGTCCAGAATGGACTCAATTACCGCCTCATGGCCCTCCTGTGCCGGTGTTGGACTGTGGTCACGCGATAGCATCTCCCCCCCGGAGTTGATCACCGCCGTCAGTATCTTGCTACCTCCAAGGTCAACACCGAGGATCAGGTCCGCTAAGTCCTCAGCCACTATTACTCCCCATCTGCATAGGATCTGTTCCTGCTGTTCACCCCATCCCGGCAGCAATTGTCTGCCGCTATGTCCTATTGTATACTGCTACAGATAAGAATTCCAAGACAGCAGGCCTGTAGTGGATAATCAAGAGCACGGTGGCACCGCCAACTGCCCTATCACTGCCACGGATGACCCCGATAAGCGTCAGCTCAATCCGGGCTTTCCCAGGGCAAGCGGCATATTATTGCACCCTACCTCACTTCCGGGCGGATCCGGAATAGGAGACCTGGGAAGGGAGGCCTATCATTTCGCAGACTTCCTGGCCGATAGCGGACAGCGCCTGTGGCAGGTCCTGCCGCTGGGTCCTACAGGCTACGGCAACTCGCCATATCAGTGCCCCTCCGTCTTCGCCGGCAACCCTCTGCTCATAAGTCTGGAAAGGCTGGTTGAAGATGGCCTGCTCAAACCTGCCGACCTGAAGAGCGGCCCTTCCTTTCCTGAAGACAGGGTGGACTACGACTCAGTTACGGAATTCAAGCTGCCCTTGCTGAGGAAGGCATCCGGCGCCTTTCACAAGAAAGGTGCTCCAGGCGAGCGCGAGCGATTTGAAGCTTTCTGCCGGCAGCACAGCTCCTGGCTTGAGACTTATTCCCTGTTCATGGCCTTGAAGGAGGCCCAAGGGCTGGCTGCCTGGAATACGTGGGAGGAAGATATCCGTCGTCGGCAGCCGCAGTCTATCAGACGGTGGAGGGAGAGACTGGGCCCTGAAATCCGCCACCACGAGTTCCATCAATACCAGTTTTTCAAGCAGTGGTCTGAACTAAAGAGGTACTGCAACGAACGAGGCATCAGGCTGATCGGTGATCTGCCCATCTTCGTTGCCCTTGAGAGCGCCGAGGTCTGGTCGCACCCGGAGATGTTCTACCTGGATAGCGGTGGCAGACCGACGGTGGTAGCGGGCGTGCCGCCTGACTACTTTAGCGCCACGGGGCAATTATGGGGAAACCCTCTCTATCGCTGGGACGTAATCGCCGGCGATGGCTACACGTGGTGGATTGAGCGCTTCCGGGCAACCCGTGCCCTGGTGGACATCATCAGGCTGGACCACTTCCGCGGCTTCGAGAAATACTGGGAGGTACCGGGCACCGATACCACAGCCATGAACGGCCGATGGGTCTCAGGACCGGGGATTGAGCTATTCAGAGCCGTGCAGGAGGCACTGGGCAACCTGCCCATCATCGCCGAGGACCTTGGGGTAATCACACCGGAAGTAGACGCACTCCGAGACCAGCTTGGCTTCCCGGGGATGCGGGTCCTCCAGTTCGCCTTCGGCACTGATCCCAAGGCCGACGACTACAGGCCTCACAACTACCCGCGACACTGCGTGGTGTACACCGGCACTCACGACAACAATACGACCATCGGCTGGTTCCAGGGCATCAGGGCAGATGATACCACGCAGAGCAAGGAGGAGAAACGGAAGGAGAGGGAGATTGCCCTGAAGTATCTCGGCACAGACGGGCATGAGCTTAACTGGGACTTCATCCGCCTGGCTTTCATGTCCGTCGCCGATACAGCTATAGTGCCCATGCAAGACGTTCTGGGGCTGGGCAGTGAAGCCAGGATGAACTGCCCGGGTACAACTGAGGGCAACTGGCGCTGGCGCTATGTTCCCCATACGCTGACCCGGAGAACCGAGGACCGGTTAGCGGAGTTGACGGCGTTATACGGACGGTAGTAGCAGTCCGGCCAGCTCTGGCCTGAGGCCATACTACCCAGCAAGGATAGCCAGCGCCTAAGCCACAAGGTCGCACAGCCCGTGCTTCCCGGCAGCCGGTCGTTATGTCACATCGAATCGTTGATTATTGCAGTGCTTGATAGTATACTGTCACCATACACATTGGCGGGAGGTATTCCATGAAGCTATCTTGTCTTCAAGAGAACCTGAACACGGGCCTCAGCATCGTAGGGAGAGCCGTAGCCACCAGGTCCACTTTGCCTATTACCCAGAATGTCCTTCTATCCGCTGAGCAGTCACGCCTCAAACTGGCGGCCACCAACCTGGAGATGGCTACCACGTGCTGGATCGGGGCCAAGGTGGAGGAGGAAGGAGACATAACCGTGCCTGCCCGGTTGCTCATCGACTTCGTCAATTCCCTGCCCAACGACCTGGTTGAGATCAACCTTCCAGCTTCCGGCCGGATTCTGGAAGTCAAGAGCGGGCATTTCCAGGCGCATATCAACGGCATCGACGCCGCCGACTTCCCGCCTATTCCGCAGATAAGCGATGGCGTAGCCACCACCATTGAAGCAACGAGCCTCAGGGAAGGGATCTCGCAGGTCGCCTTTGCCGCCGCCAGCGAGGAGTCCCGCCCGGTGCTGACCGGGATTAACACCGAGTTCGATGGCGAGCAGCTCAACCTTGTGGCTGCCGATGGCTTCAGGCTGGCCGTCTACAAGACTACCCTCAACTCGCCCGTCAACGAGAAGGCTACCGTCATCATCCCGGCAAGGACCCTCAATGAACTGAACCGCCTTCTCGGCGAGCAAGAGGAGCCGGTGGAAATCACGGTCAACGAAAAGAAAAGCCAGATACTCTTCCGCCTTAAGGACGCCGAGCTGGTGTCTCAGCTTATACAGGGTTCGTTCCCCAACTACTCTCAGGTCATTCCTCAGAACTATACCACGCGAGCTGTCGTGGACATCAGTGAGTTCTTGCGGGTTACAAAGATGTCCTCCATATTTGCCCGCGATGCCAGTGGCATAGTCCGCCTGGTAGTCACTCCCGGGACGGAACTTACTCCGGGAAAGCTGACCGTCTCCGCGCAGGCCGAGGAAGTCGGAGGCAGCGTGAGCGAGATCGACGCTCTCATCGACGGCGAAGAGGCCAAGATTGCCTTCAACGTAAGATATCTCTCCGATGTTCTGTCCGTCCTCCGCCAGTCCCAGGTCGCCCTGGAACTCACCACCCCCTCCAGCCCGGGCACGATTCGCCCTATAGGCGTCGACAACTATGTTCACGTTGTCATGCCCATGTTCGTCCAGTGGTGATGAGTCCTGGCGTCGCCGGTGCCGCGTTCGTACCCTTTGGTCACACGATATGCTAGAATCATCATTGTTGGGCTCGAATATCATTGAAGCTCAGCGAACTGATCAGGCTTCTAGAGCACAACGGTTTCGAACTGATAAGGCATAAGGGTTCCATCAGATATTATGCCAAACGAGGAGTCGACATGCTTATCAGGGTCGATTATCACGGTTCTAGAGAAGTACGGGCCGGGATTTGTGAAGCGATTCTGAAAGCATCCGCACTGAAGAGCAAAGGCGGAACCTAGTAATGATAGACCTGAAGTATTCTCTAATCATAGAGGCAACCGAAGACCCGGCATTTTTTAGCTTCTTCTCGCCAGACCTGGAGGGGTTCACAGGCGTGGGCAGTTCGGTGGAGGACTGCCTGTACAAGGCAAAGTGGGGGCTGGAAGAGCACGTCGCCCTGCTCAGGGAGCGCGGGCTTCCCATCCCCAAGCAAAACGCCAGCCCCACCGTAACAATCAGGAATGCCTCACCTGCCGGAGTCGCCTAGAGGACAAGGGCAGCATGGTTGTTCATCCATCAGTGCCGCGCTTTCATCTGTAGGGGCAAGTGCCAGAGACATCATTATGCAATGGCAATGAGGTCCCAGCGGACGCGAACTGAACACCGACCCCGGATGCTGATGCAGAGGCTCTCTTGTTTTAAGCCCTGGCTTGGCCACATGGTGCGCCATGGTGGTTGCCTCACCGGGCAGTCCCATGACCCGGCGCTCAACCCCGCGACTATGCAGAAATGGCATCACAGCCAATAATCAAGTTGCTCGCCCGCTCCGGCCTCGGCTCCCGCAGACGGATAGTCGCACTGATCAAGAGGGGCGGCATAGCCATTAACGGCGAGATAGTCCAGAGCTTCAATGAGCCGGTCGACCCCGCCAAGGATGTCATCACAATTGACGGTGAAGCCGTTTCCATCGCAGCCCAGCCCATGGTCTATGTTATGCTTAACAAGCCCAGGGGAGTGATCTCCAGCACAAGCGGCAGAAAAGGAGAGAAGACGGTACTCGATCTCCTTCCGCAGAAGTACCATCGCATCCGCCTCTACCCGGTGGGCCGTCTGGATAAGGACTCCACGGGCCTGATTCTCCTGACCAACGACGGCGACCTGACCCTGCACCTAACCCATCCCCGTTTCGAACATGAGAAGGAATACCTGGTCCGCGTGGAACAAGACCTGGCGCCGGAAGAGATAAGGGCATTGCAAAGGGGCATCGACCTTGAAGACGGCAAGACGTCGCCGGCCGAGGTGAAGGCCCTTAAGCACCCGCTTGGCTGCTACTCCCTGACCATTCATGAGGGCAAGAAGCGTGAGGTACGCCGCATGTTTGCCGCTCTGGGATACAGGGTCATTGAATTGAAGAGGGTTAGACTGGGCAGCCTCAGGTTGGGCACGCTGCCGGAGGGTGAGATCCGCGAGTTGACTCTTGCAGAGGTCCAGGCACTCAGGAGGGTACGCACGACCTGAATGGCTGCTAACCTGTCGCTTCCTATCGCTGATCGCATTACACGAGCAGGATTTCGAGAGAGGAGACACAAGAGCGAGAATATGCAGGAGGGTTCCAGCTAGGGCAAGCCAACGAACACTATCACCACGCCTACCACTACCATTGCCACACCCAGAGCCAGTAGACCGATCAGCAGCTTCATATTCATGCGCACAGTCCTTGTTCAGGCCGGCAGATCATCATCATACTAAAACGTGAGACAAAAAGAAAGCATGGCCGCGATGCCGGGCAGCCCAGGCTCAGCCCCGCGGCGAAGCTCGCCGTGCCCGATGACAGGCGGCCTCAAAGGTAGAGCTTACTCGGAGATAGGTATGGTGAAAGAGAAACGGCTTCCCTTGCCCGGCTTGCTTTGAACCTCAATCCTGCCGCCATGGGCTTCCACCAGACGCTTAGCAATAGTAAGTCCCAGCCCGCTGCCTCCCGTAGCCCTGGCCCGGGACTTGTCGACTCTGTAAAATCGCTCAAAGATATTGGGCAAGTCCTCGGCAGGAATGCCTTCCCCCGTATCGGACACGGCAATCTCCACACAGTCGCCCCGTCTGGCGGCACTTATGATGATCGTCCCCGTCCTGCCGGTGTGAACAAGCGCATTCTCCAACAGGTTATACAGCACCTCACTGATCCGCTGCCAGTCAAGGTTAACAGCAGGCAGTTTGTCAGGCAGATCAAGGGACAGCGATATCCCCTTGGCCGTTGCCTGGGGCTCCCAGGGAGTAACTGCCTGCCTGACTAACCTGGTGATGTCCTCCGCCTGGTAGACCAGCTTTAGCTCGCCTGCCTCGGCCAGACTCAGCTCCTGGAGTTCCTCAACCAGTCTTGACAGGAGAGTTACCTCTTCGTTGAGGGCGCGGATGGTAGCTGCCTTTGGTTTCATCACGCCATCACGGATTGCCTCCAGGTAGCCCTGAATATTGGATAGCGGGGTCCTGAGCTCGTGAGCGACATCGGCGACCAGGTTCCGCCGCAACTGCTCGGCCCGCTCCAGGTTAGTGGCCATGGAGTTAAAGGCCCTGGCCAGTTCGCCTATTTCGCCCTTCTCCTCGACCTGGACTCTCTGAGACAGGTCCCCCCGTCCCAACTGCCCGGCTGTCACCGCCAGGGCCTGAATAGGCGCCGAGATCCTCCGTGAAAGGAAGAAGGTCAGGAGCAACGCCACCCCTATTGCCAGCAACCCTCCCATGATCAGGAGCCGGTTCATGGACTCCGATAGCCCGTGCAGGGGAGGGAGCTCTTGTTCAAACGCCGGGTCGGGCCCCAGATACAGCGTCCCCACTTGTTGTTCTTCGCCAGGAGGCTGAAAAAGCGCCTGCACAGTGCGGGCGGGCAAGTCACCGCTGTACAACTCCCCCAATAGCACGTCCCCCTGCGAATCAGCTATCACCATTCCCTCAACATCGGTCACTATGATATGTACTCCCAGCACACTGGATTTCTCTGCAACTACGGACTGAATGCCCTCCCAACCACCGTGCACATAGTAATGGCTGGCCAGTATAGTTTCCATCTGGTCGAACTGAAACTGATCCCGCATCTCCTCATAGCGCTCTACTTCAGCAGCGATGTTGCGACTGACGAAGACATATACGGTGCCCACGGTCACCACTATCACCACCAGGAAAGCCGTTGCGAACCGAAACCACAGACTACTCGTCACTCCTCACCCCCGCCAAACTTGTAGCCGACGCCATACACAGTCTTTATGTATCTCGGGCGGCTGGGGTTCGGCTCAATCTTTCGGCGCAGGTTGAGGATATGAACGTCAACGGTTCGGTCGAAACCTTCAAAATCGTAGCCAAAGGCCCTTTCGATAAGCTCTGCCCGGCTGTAGACCCTGCCCGGCGTTCTGGCCAGGACTCCCAATAGCTTGAACTCAATATTGGTCAAGTTGAGCGGTCTGCCGGCAAACCATGCCTCCTGCTTGTCAAAGTCCATAGTCAGCTCATTGTGCGTGATCTCCACCGAAACGCGCTCTCCAGGAAGGCGCCTGAGCACTGCCCGGACTCTGGCTGCCAGTTCCCTGGGACTGAAAGGCTTGGTTACGTAATCGTCGGCACCCAATTCCAGACCGGTCAGTTTGTCCTGGTCGGTAGTCCTGGCAGTCAGCATGATGACCGGGACATCGGATTCGCGCCTCAGAACACGGCAGACCTCCAGGCCATCGACGTCCGGCAGCATCAGGTCCAGAACAATCAGGTCGGGACGGCCTTCACGGGCCAGTCGAAGTGCTTCGATACCGTCATAGGCAGTGAGGACGCGGTAGCCATCTCGCGTTAGGTAGAGTTTGACCAGCTCTACAGTCTTGACATCGTCATCCACCACGAGAACTCTTTTGCCCGCCAACTCCAGCCTCCTGGAGGTGTCTCCAGCTTATCTAAGGTTATAACACAATTGTTAAGAAATTGTTAAAGCTCTTCTGACTCGCAAGTAGCTGCTGGTAAGTAAGGTGCGATGAAACTATGCCCGTCGGGCAACCGCTTCGGGGCTCCATCCGATTGACATGGCTACGCCATGTGTTTATAATCTTCACCGCAACGAGATATGAGGCATGGACACCAAGTCATCGCCCAACCCGGATCACAGACCGCTAAGGATTGCCCGTTTCGTTCGATGGTGGTGGGGCCTGCCCTAGCGTAGGTCTCTGCTGCAGCCGTGCGCGCCCCACGTCCACCGGACGTGGGGTTTTTGTTTGTGTGTAGCATGAGCGAAGAGTTAGCTGAAAGGCCATCGTCGGGTGCTCTGGACGAGGACACCTTTAAGGAGCTGCTGGAGAATAAGCAATACAGGATGTTGCGAGAGCAGCTATCAAAGGCTGAACCGGCCGATGTCGCCGATCTCCTGGCCAGCGTACCCGCTGACGAGGCAGTGATAGCGTTTCGCCTCCTCCCCAAAGGCCTGGCCATTTCCGTCTTCGACTATATGGATGGAGCCTTTCAGGACCGGCTTCTTGAGGCGTTCAGCGACCAGGCAGCGCGCAGTTTCCTGGAAGCGATGCCCCCGGATGACCGAACCGAACTGCTGGACGAGGTGCCCGCCAAGGTAGCCCGCAGGCTGCTGCAGATACTCTCGCCCGACCAGCGCCGCGTCACCATGCAATTGCTGGGCTATGACGAGGACACGGCCGGGCGCGAGATGACCCCTCTGTTCGTGGACCTGCACGGCGATATGACCGTAGCACACGCCCTGGAAAGGATCCGCAAGCTGGCCATCAACCGGGAGACCGTCTACGAGTGCTATGTCATGGACCGCCGCCGTCGCCTCATAGGTACCGTCTCGCTGAAGGACCTGGTCCTCGCCGACCCCGATGCCACGGTAACCGATATCATGAAGCCGGACCCGTCCTTCGTGTCGACACATGCCGACCGGGAAGAGGCGGCCAGGGAACTGCGTGAGCACGACCTTCTGGCAATTCCCGTGGTAGATGCGGAGCAGCGTCTGGTAGGCATCATCACCTATGACGATGTGGCCGACATAATCGAGCAGGAGGCCACCGAGGACATGTATCGCTTTGGTGCGGTGCCGGGTACGGAGCGGGGTTACTTCGCCAGCCGTACTCTCAGCGTTGTCCGGCGCCGGGCCCCGTGGCTGTTCCTGCTTATCGCAGTGAGCATGGTTATCGCCCCCATTATCTTCGAGCAGGAAGAGCTGCTGGGCGGGGCCTGGATACTGGCCGGCTTCATCCCCCTGGTCATTGCCGCCGGCGGGAATGTGGGAGCACAGTCGGCCACGGTCGTTATCCGCGGCCTGGCCACCGGCGAGGTGAACCCGAGACGGGCTCTAGCCGTGGTCTTGCGCGAAGTTGGGATAGGCGCTATCATCGGCGTGGCCCTGGGCGCGGTTGCCCTGGGCGCAGCCTATGCATTCGGCCGGAACCTCGAGGCGGCAGTCGTGGTGGGCGTGACCCTGGTCGGCATCTCAATAATGGCAACTCTGGTAGGCGCAGCTCTACCGTTTCTTTTTCGGCTACTCAAGATTGACCCGGCGATGGTCTCGGCACCTCTGTTAACTACTGTTATGGATATCTTTGGTGTGACACTGTATTTTGCTGTTGCCCGTCTGATACTGCCGATTTGATCAGCCTGCTGAATGGAGCCGGAGTAGTCCTCCGTGCTAGGAAAGGAGATTTGCGATGACTAACAGGATAATGAATGGGCCGGAGACAAGGCCGGCAGCGGAGCGACTGCGCAAGCTGCGCACTGCCATTGCCGCAAACGGCCTGGATGTCCTGCTCGTCTCCCAGCCGGAGAATCGGCGCTACCTATCGGGCTTCACCGGCTCATCAGGCTGGCTCCTTATTGCGCAGGAAAGTGCCATCCTGGCCACTGACTTCCGCTATGTGGAGCAGGCGGCGGGAGAGTGCCCCGACTTCGAAGTCGTTCAGACCAAGCGGGAGCTACGCGACTGGCTTCCCGGCCTGTTATCTAACTACGGCTGGCACAAACTGGGCTTCGAGGGCCACGCCGTTTCCTACGACAGCCATCACAAGCTGGGCCAGGCATTGGAGGGCGGACAGGTCCACGTTGACCTGGTGCCCACCAGCGATCTGGTAGAACAGCTTCGGGCGGTCAAGGAGCATGAAGAGCTTCAGTACATCGCAAGGGCGGTAGCGATGGCCGATGCCGCTCTTGAACAGGCAGCGACCCTGATCCGCCCCGGCATGACTGAAAAACAGGCATCCTGGGAGATAGAGAAGCTCCTTCGCCAGCAAGGTAGCGAAGGCGTCGCCTTCGAAATCATCGTAGCTTCAGGCCCTAACGCAGCCCTGCCCCATGCCCGGCCCACAGAGAAAGCGCTCTGCCCGGGGGAACCGGTGATCATTGACATGGGCGCCAGGTCCGACGGCTATTGCAGCGATCTCAGCCGTAGTCTGTTCCTGGGCAAGCCGGACCAAACCTTCCGTCAGATTTATGATATAGTGCTCAGAGCACAGACCGCCGCCATAGAGGGAGTTGAATCAGGCATGGAGGCTGCGCAGGCAGACCGGCTGGCCCGAAGCGTCATTGAACAAGCCGGCTATGGAGATGCCTTTGGGCATGGCCTGGGGCACGGAGTGGGACTGGCCGTCCACGAATCTCCCACCGTGGGCTCCAGTTCCTCGGACTCGCTGGCAGATGGTATGGTGTTTACCATCGAACCGGGAATCTACCTTGCGGGGCAGGGTGGAATCAGAATTGAAGATATGGTGGTCCTGGAGAACGGCAGGGCCAGAGTGCTTACCAGGGCCAGGAAACTCGACTTTGGGTCCCCGGACGTCAGCCAGGGGTGATTCTCCCAACCCTGATGGGCGTCCATCCGATGCCTGTCGGCGCATAATTTCACACGTCTCGGCGGGCGGGAGAACAGAGGGCGAAGACGTGCCGGCAAGGCCGGGACGAGGACTCAACACCCCTGGCTGATAGCCACAAGCAGAATACCTGATCAGGAGGTTACCGAATGCCCGATGCCGGAGAATTGAGAAAGGGAGCTGCCATAGAACTGGGCGGCGAGATATACCAGGTGCTGGAATACCAGCATGTCAAGATGCAGCAAAGGCAGCCCGTAGTCAAGTTGAAGCTACGTGATGTCCGCAGCGGCAATATCACCGAGCGCAATTTTCAGTCCGGAGACAAGGTCACCACGGCGTTTCTGGAGCACCGTCCGGTCCAATACCTCTACAACGATGGCCAGCTGTACTATTTCATGGATAATGAGAACTACGAGCAGATTATGTTAACTGCCGCCCTGATCGGAGAGGGGACCAGCTATCTGAAAGAGGGCCTGGAGCTGGAGCTTCTGACCTCCAGGGGAGATACAGTGTCAGTAGAGTTACCCAACTCGGTGGAGCTTCAAGTCATAGAGACTGAGCCTGGCTTCAAGGGCGATAGGGCCACAGCGGGCACCAAGCCCGCCAAGCTGGAAACCGGTGCAAGCATCCAGGTCCCCCTATTCATCGACACGGGCGATATCGTTAGGGTCAACACTCGCACCGGCGAATACCAGGAGAAGGCCGGGTAATCTCAGCGCCAGCCTCTTCTCTGCCAGCAGTGCTGGCTGCCTGCCCCCAGCCAATGTATGCGGACCTGGCTCCAAGCGCCGATGAATCTGGTATAATCAAAGCCCTCAATGAGGGAAAACAGGAATCAGGTAAGCCGCTTGATAAAAGCCGATCTGCATGTCCATACCTGTTACTCGATGGACTGCCTCACGCCTCTGGAACAGATAATCGACCGTTGTCTGGAACTGGGCATAGGTTGCGTTGCCATAGCCGACCACAATACCATTGCCGGCGCCTTGAAGCTGAGCGAAATTGCCCCCTTCAGGGTGATCGTTGCTGAAGAAATCCTGACACCGGTGGGCGAGATAATGGGACTCTTTCTCAGCGAAGAGATCCCCCGGGGCCTATCTCCACAGGAGACAATATCGCAGATCCGAAGCCAAGGCGGGCTGGTGGCTATTCCACACCCTTTCGGCAGGCCGCTGCCCAGACATCCCGACACGCTGACCTCGCCTGAGATTCTGTCGCAGGTTGACATCATAGAGACCCTCAATGCCCGCACGCCATCATCCAGCGCCATCGCCAGAGCATGGAAACTGGCAAAAGAGCACGGAAAGGCAGCCAGCGCCGGCAGCGACGCCCATACTCTGGGCGAGATCGGCCGCGCATACGTGGAAATGCCTGACTTCAGCGGGCCCGACGACTTCCTCAGTTGTCTGGCTCAAGGGACGGTTTGCGGGCAGAAATCCAACTCCTTGGTTCATGTGGCCAGCATCTGGGCCAGGATAAGGAAACGGACCCTGGGGAACTCCCCGTCATGCTCGAACTAACGGCCGGCCGACACCGTATGGAGGGCTCACGCCGCACACTAAGGGCCCAACAAGGCAGATGAAGCGGCACCACGAATCCTCAAAACGGCGACCACAGACGGACCTGCCTCTTCCGGTCAGCACAGGCTAGTCCCTCCTTCGGGTCTCACGAAAGATCCACACGAAAGTAACTATGGCTATAACGGCGATAACGACGACCGTGATCAACCCCGCCTTGCCCAGCCCGCCGAACGCTTCTCCGGGGGCATGGGCCACACCGCTTGCCGCCCTCCATACTGTTATCATCCTGCCTGCCAAGACGATGCCGCTATTCTCCTGCCGCATCCCTCTCGCCACAGGCGAGAGGCCACACACCGACCTTACTTGTCGGTCCGCTTGCTGAGTATCTCGTCTATGAGGCCATACTCCACTGCCTGCTCAGCACTAAGATAGAAGTCCCTATCGGTGTCGTGGGCTATCTTCTCTACCGGCTGACCAGTGTGCTTGGCTATGATGGTGCGTATCGTCTCCTGCATCCGCATGATCTCCCTGGCGGCAATCTCAATGTCCGCCGCCTGTCCCTGAGCGCCACCGACCGCCTGGTGCAGGTGTATGGTCGAGTTGGGCAACGCGTACCGCTTGCCTTTGCTCCCGGCGCAGAGAAGCAGGGTGCCCATGCTGGCCGCCAGACCTACGCAGATGGTGGATACCGGACAGCGGAGGATCTGCATGGTGTCGTAGATGGCCAGGCCAGCACTGATAATGCCGCCCGGGCAATGGATGTACAGGTCGACATCCTTTTCCGGGTCTTCTCTCTCCAGGTACAGAAGCTGAGCAATAATCAGATTGGCGATCTGGTCATTGATGGGCGTGCCCAGAAAGATGATCCTCTCTCTGAGCAAGAGGGAGTATATATCGAAAATACGTTCACCCCGAGCACTGCTCTCGGTCACCGTAGGAATTATCACCTGGGATGTCGCTTCCATCATTCCTCCTTTATGCTGTTCTCACCGTTGCCGGTGGCTATCTGCAGCAGACGGTCCATAATCTTCTGAGTATGCATAGACTCCTCAACTGATTGCCTGATCTGGGGCAGCGAGAAGAACTGCCTTGCCTGCTCGCTGTCCTGCGCATCATCTACAATCTCACTCACCTTATTATCCACCTCCGAAGGGCTTATTTCAATCCCCTCCTGTTCGGCCAGCTTCCCGAGGACAAGGCCCTGAGTAAGCCGCGTTCTCGCCACAGGCCGCAATTCCTGCCGGATCTCTTCCTCCGTCCTATTGGTCCTCTCAATGTATTCCGCGAGTTCACTAAACCCCAAACGTCGCGCCTCATCCCTGAGGATTCCGGTGATTTCACTGTCCTCCAGAATGGAAGGGTAGTGCACCTCGCTCATTTCCACCACGGCATCAAGGGCCTTCTTCTTCAGCTCCGAGCGGCTCCGGGCCTCGGCCTGAGCCGCTAGATCGGCCGCCACCTTCTTTCTCATATCGGCCAGGCTATCATAACCGGCCCTCTGCGCCAAACCGTCATCGAGCTCCGGCAGTTGCTTCTCCTTTATCTCGCTAACGGTGACTTTGAAAGCGCCCTCTTTGCCACGCATTTCACTGATGGGATAGTCATCGGGAATAGGCAGGCTGAAGGTCTTTTCCGCGTTCTTCTCAGCCCCCTGCAATTGGGAGGCGAACCCCGGCACCGGTGACCGCGAGTCCGCGTCCACCTGGTAAAGCAGGCCCTTGTGGCTCAACCAGGTCTTGCCTTCTACCTCGGCTTCGATGTCCATGGTGATTAAGTCGCCCAGCTCAACAGCGCGGTCCACAGGCACCCATGCTCCCTGTCTCTGCCGCAGCTCCTCAATGGCAGCGGCGACTTCCTTCTTAGTAACCTTGGCCACGGGCTCGGGCTCCAGCCTTATGCTATGGTAATCGCCGAGCTTGACCTCAGGTTTGAGAGGCACCGAGGCCTTGAAAACCAGAGGCTCCATCTCAACGATTTCCAGTTCCGGTCGGGCAATGGGTGCCAGCCCCTCAGAATCGACCGCCTTTGTGTAAAGTTCCGGAACAAGATGCTCCAGTGCCTCCTCAAGCAGACTTCCTTTCCCTATATGCTGCACCAGGATGGAGCGTGGTGCCTTTCCTTTGCGGAAGCCGGGCACAGACACCTTATTGACCAGCCGGCGATAGGCCTTGTCCATTGCCTCTTCCAGCTCACTGGCTTCGGCCTCAATAGTGAGGACTGCTTGGCAATTCCCGGAATTCTCGGTGCTTACTCTCATGCCTTATCCCCCGTCATTGCGGGTGAAGGACCTCGTGCTTGAGCTTAAGGTTTAGTTCGTCAAGCTGGCTCTGATCGACGTAGGAAGGGCTGTCCAGCATCATGTCAATCGCGTTCTGGTTCTTGGGGAAGGCAATGACCTCTCTTATGCTCCGCTCCCCGGCCAGTAGCATCACCAGACGGTCCAGCCCTATGGCAATGCCGCCATGGGGCGGCGCTCCATACTCCAGCGCTTCCAGGAGTCCTCCGAATCGGTCCTCCATCTCTTCCTTGCTATAACCAAGCAGGCCGAATACCCTCTCTTGAAGATGGCGGTTGTGAATCCTGATACTGCCGCTGCCCAGTTCGCAACCATTGCACACCACATCATAATGCTGGCCGTAGGCCCGGGCCGGGTCTGTATCGAGCAGCGGCATGTCCTCCTCCCGGGGAGCGGTAAAAGGATGGTGCATGGTCTGCCAGCACTTCCCCGTCTCATCCCACTCCAGGAGCGGGAAATCGACTACGAAGGCGAAAGCCAGTAGCGCAGATTCAGCCAGGTCGAGCCGCCTCGCCATCTCATTGCGCAACTCGCCAAGAGCCCTGCCAACCACCTCCCCTGTGTCAGCCACGATGAGCAGAAGGTCGCCGGCCCTGGCCCGGAAGCGGCCGGCTATTTCTTCCAACTGGCCAGGGGTCAGGTATTTGGCGGCAGCCGATTTGGCCTCCTCCAGGGTTATGGCGGTGCCTGAGAAGGCCACGCTTGTTAGCCCCTGCGCCCCCCACCCTTTGGCCAGGTCAATCAGTTCATCAAGCTGGCGACGGGTATAATGCCCGCAACCGGGAACGCAGATTCCCTTCACCCTGCCACCCTGGCCCGTAACAGTGCGGAACACGTTGAAGTCAGTGGCGGCGGCAATATCAGATATGTCGCAGAGCTCCAGGCCAAACCTGATGTCCGGCTTGTCCGTACCGTACTTCTCGACCGCTTCCCTATAGGACAGACGGGGAAAGGGCTTCAGCACCTTCATATCAGGTCTCACGGTCTCCACAAGCGATGCGAACAGCGTCTCCATGAGCCGCAATATATCCTCGGCTTCAACGAAACTCATTTCCAAATCGAGCTGTGTGAACTCGGGCTGGCGGTCTGCCCGAAGGTCTTCGTCCCTGAAGCAACGTACTATCTGGAAATACCTGTCAAACCCGGCCACCATCAGGATCTGCTTGAGTTGCTGCGGAGACTGAGGAAGGGCGTAGAACTTGCCGGGACTGATGCGGCTGGGCACAAGGTAGTCGCGGGCGCCTTCCGGTGTGCTCTTGATCAACATCGGAGTCTCTATCTCAGCAAACCCTGTGGCGTCGAGAAAATCACGGATGAACTTCACCGCCCTGTGCCGCAGGAGAAGATTATCCCTCATCCTCTGTCTTCTCAGATACAGGTAACGGTTCTTGAGGCAAAGCGATTCTTCGACCTCCTCGTCCTCATTTATGTAGAAGGGCGGTGTCTTGGACGTGCTGAGGATGGCGGCATTCTCCACTATCACTTCCACGGTACCGGTGGCCAGTTGTGGGTTCTCAGTCCCTTTGGGGCGGCGCACCACTTCGCCCGTAACCCTAATGACGTACTCTCCCCGCAGCGAGCCCGCAACCTCATAGGCCTCGTGCGATACCTGGGGGCTGAACACGACCTGGGCGATGCCTTCTCGGTCGCGCAGGTCCACGAACACCTTCCCGCCGTGGTCACGACGGCGGTGCACCCAGCCGGCCAGAGTCACCTTCTGTCCGGCATGACTTTCCCTTAATTCACCGCAGTTGTGGCTTTTGAGCAAGCCTGGTCTCCCTTACTGAAGTGCCAATTATAGCCGATAAAAGGTCTGCCTTCAATTGACGGCGTATGTGGCGCGAAGCGGGAAGCCCTTTGCTGACTTGCTCTCCCGGCAGAGGCCATACTTGTGCGGGGCGGCCGACCAGAATCGTCGGTCAGGCTCAACCCTCACCGGACCGGCCGATCCTGGCAATTGTGCCTTGGGCAACGGCGCACAGGGTCTCCCGGCCGTCAGCGACCATGAATACATCGCAATGGCAAACAGCCTGATTTTTGCTTGAATAGACCACAGTTGCTCTGGCAATCAGGGCCGCCCCCGTAGCGGGCCTCAGGTAGTTGATCTTGTATTCCGACGTGACCACCGCCGGACCAAGAACGCTCCCTCCCACAAACGTAAGGGCATTGTCTGCAGCATAGCTGACGACTCCTCCGTGCACAAAGCCGTGCTGCTGCTTCAGTTGAGGAGCGATGGGAATGGTCAGTTCAGCCCGCCCCGATGAGTAGCCCGTTAGCTCCGCGCCCACCAGCACGCTGAACGGTTGCGACGCCAGGGCCTCCCTGCCTAACTGCAACAGATCATCCATGCTTAGCCTCCCAGTGTATTGTCGTCTATCTCTCTGTGTCTCGGTACCGGTTGTTTCTTGCCCGTAGCAGGATTCTTGTACAGGTCGTGAGCGGCTCCATGCCTCTCCAGAATGCAGCCTGCCTCAGATAGCCTCTGGATGAGCGCCTTTCTTCTCATACTGATAACTTGAGTTCTTTGACCAGATGTCCGTCAGGCACATCTTCCATAGTCATCAGCAGGTAGGCATCCTTCATGTTCTCTTCAAGCTCTTCCAGTGTTCTTCCCTGAGTCATTATTTCGGGACGTTCAAGTAGCTTCCCCAGCCAGAACCGCTCGCTTCTCCAATAGACCATTGTCAGTCTTGTTTCCATTCTCTGCCTCGCCAGATCGCTCATCGTATCTTACCATAGTCGATGCTTCCCTTGCCTGATTCTAAGCCCCGCTCAGTCCGTCTCAGGTATATCAATCAGGCTCATGGCGGCCATGGCGAAATCGAGCTGGACGTTTGAGAAGGGAAGCTCCACGGCCGTCGCCACACAGTACTCAATGCCCGGTGGCTCCTCTCCCTCCATGTCTGCTGCGTCGACGCCTCGGCACTCTCATTTCACAGCTTCCCAACTTCGCGGTCGTCCATGTTTCTCCTCGCGCTAGCCCTGATGCTGGACCATTCCCTCTATCGACAGCACTGCCTGGCATCCCCGATGGCCCATCCAACCGCTGACATGCGGGGTCACTGCTCCACCAGGCCCCGCAGCACCGCCAGCACGTCTTCTTCAGGCACGTCGTCGAGGACCACCGCTCTGCCGATGTCCTCCAGAAGCACCCAGCCAATGGCCTTTCCCCGTACCTTCTTGTCCAGCTCCATGGCCCGGGTTATCGAGGCCACGCTCAGCCCGAGATTGCCATGCTCGGCCGGTGACGACGAGGAGAGCATGTCCGATAGCAAAGTGGGCAGGCCAAACTCCCGCAGCAGGGCCTGCTGGCGTTCCACGGCCGCCGCAGACAGAAGACCCAGTCTCTGACTGAGCCTGGCAGCACCCATCATGCCGATGGCTACGGCCTCACCGTGAAGAAAGCGCCGGTATTCGCTGGCTGCCTCCAGTCCGTGAGCGATGGTGTGCCCATAGTTCAGAAGGGTGCGTTCTCCTCCCTTTTCCTTTTCGTCCCGGCTCACAACGCCTGCCTTGATGGCAGCGCTGCGGGCAATCGCCCCGGTTAGCAACTCCGGGTCCAGTCCCGTCAACCTGCTGACATTGGCCTCCAGGAATCCGACGAACTCCCGGTCAAGGATGAGCCCATGCTTGGCGACCTCTGCCCAGCCCGACGTCAGCTCGCGCTGAGGTAGAGTGCCGAGGGTCTGAGGATCGGCCAGGACGAACTGAGGTTGATAGAAGGCACCGATGAGGTTCTTGCCCTGGCGATGGTTGACCCCCACCTTGCCCCCGATGCTGGCATCGACCATGGCTACCAGGCTGGTGGGCACCTGTATCCAGGGCACGCCCCGCAGGAAGGTGGCTGCCACAAAGCCAGCCAGGTCGCCCACCACGCCGCCGCCCACAGCTATGATGACGTCCTCCCGCTCCGCTCGATGCTCCACCAGGAAATCACAGATCTTCATGGCATAGTCGATGTTCTTCGTTTCCTCGCCCGGAGGCACGGTGAAGGAATGAACAGCAAAGCCGGCACCCTTCACTGTGCCCTCGATTCTGCTGCCGTAGAGGGAGAAGACATTGTGATCGCTGATTATGATGACTGTGCCACGGGGAGCGGCCTGCTTCATCTTCTCACCGAGCTTGTCCAGCAAACCGTAGCCCACAAACACGGGATAGCTTTCTGTCGCAGTCTCCACCAGGCAGGCCACATCGTCGTCCATCGCTCCCTGCGGCCTTTGCTTTCTCCCACCTGATCCGACAGCGTTCATCTCCGAGCCCCATTTCCTCTCCCTTGACGGGAGAGGATTAAGGTGAGGGTGATTCACGCCAAGCAATCCCACAACCCTCACTACCTCTTCTGCAACCTCACCGATGCTTAAGCCATCCGTGTGGATTGTCCAATCCGCTTCCGCATAGTAGCGCTGGCGCGAGGCCTTCAGCTGTCTGATCCGTTCCAGAGGATCAGCGTCAGCCAGAAGGGGGCGCACTTCATCCCCCGACCCCTGGACTGCTCCCCCAAACAGGCGCCTGTAGATTGTCTCCGGCCTGGCCTCCAGGCAGACCAGCAGCCCGCTCTGCGCCAGCAGCTCGCGGTTCTGCCGGTCGACTGTGGCCCCGCCGCCAACAGCAATGACTGTCTGCCCTTGCTGACAGGCCCTTCTTATGGCCCGGCGCTCCAGTTCCCTGAACTCGGCCTCCCCATTCTGGCGGAAGATCTCGGCGATAGGCCTGCCGCTCTGTTTGACTATCTCATCATCGATATCAAGAAAGTCCCAGTTCAGTCTCCTGGCCACTTCCTTGGCCACCAGGGACTTGCCTGTGCCGGAGAACCCGGTGATTATGAGATTGCTCACTGGTCGGTACGATTCCGCCGATTCACTCCTGGCCAGTATATGCCAAAGGCCAGACCGGGGCAAGATCTCCGTCGCCGGCATATAGCCACAGCCAGCCAGCCCGCCCGATCCCGACGCCATCAGGCGCGTCAGTGCCATCGTAGCGGTGGGCCTTGTGCCCGCCCGAGACCTCCTTCGTTTTCCCGCTCCTTAACAGAATCTTAACACTTCCATGCTACCATCTTAACCTGTGCCAAGACCCGCCGCCACAAACGCTGGCACTTCTTTGAAGAGGTATGGCCGCCAAGCTGGTGTGGTGCCACCCTGAAGGGTCGCATGGCACAACCGGCAGGTGGTACAATCCAGGAATGACGGGGCGAGTCATGTTTTGAGCTTAGGCCAAAGCCAGCAAGGCGAGAATCATTAGGAGGGACAACATAGCAAAGAGGTTCATAGTAAGTGCCGTGGTGTTGATAGCCGCAATAGGGCTGGTGGTCACCGGATGCGAGACCGAGCTACCGCCGGACGAGGACACCTACACTCCCATCCCCGCCACAGGGGCTCCCGTAGGAAGCATCATCTTCACGGCCGAGTCCGACCATGCCAGGGCGGTGCTCAAGCTGGCTGCCGGCGCCATCGACATCTATGCTCAACCCATCACCGATTCGGTCCTGTTCGCAGATATTGCGACGCACCCCGAAATCGACTACGCCCTCAACTACGGCTCATGCCGCGATATCAGGTTCAACACATACGCAAGGTCGAGAGACCCGTTCGTGCCCGAGTTCGACGACGGGCGCCTCAACCCCTTCGCTGTGCCCGAGATCCGTGAGGCCATGAACTGGCTGATCGACCGCGACTACATGGTCGAGGAGTATCTCGGCGGCCTGGGCGTCCCCAAATATACCGCACTGGGCACCGCCTTTCCCGACTCCTCCCTGCGCTATCCTCACATCGTTGAGGCCATCGAGGCCCACTATGCACACGACCCGGCCAGAGCCGCAGGGATCATCGCAACCGAGATGGGACAGGCCGGCGCCGTATTCCAGGACGGCAAGTGGTATTACAACGATGGGCAGGTGGAGATCATCGCCCTCATCCGGTCTGACCTTCCACCCTACCCCGAAGCCGGACACTACATAGCTGACCGCATTGAAAGCCTGGGATTCAAAGTGACGCGGCTGGTCATGACTGCTGCCGAGGCAGCCCCCATCTGGCTGTACGGTGACCCCGCCGACGGCCAGTTCCATTTCTACACCGGGGACTGGACATACCCGGCCATTGCCCGTGACCAGGCAGGCGTCTTCGACCAGATGTACACCCACCGCGTAATGAGCGGCTATCCCCTGTGGAAGGTCCTGGAAGAGCAGCTGCTGGACTGGCCCGAACTCGATAACGCATCCAGGACGCTCAGTAACCGGGAGTTCACCACCATGGATGAGAGAGAGGACCTGTTCGAGACGGTGCTCTGGGAGGCTATGGAGTTCTCCAACTGCATCTGGCTCATGGATATCGCCGGCGCCAGCGCATACCGGTATAACGTGGCTGTGACAGCCGACGTGGCCGCCGGAATCTCCCAACCCACGTGGCCCTATACGGCCCACTTCCAGGAGGACGGCATACCCGTTTGGCGCTACACGCTCAGGCTGGAGTTGCCCGGGCTTCTGGTGGAGAACTGGAACCCGGTGGCCGGCTCAGCCAGGAGCTACGACACATTCATGACCCGCGCCCTGGGCGACGCAGGCATTTTACCCGATCCGCGCACAGGCCTGTACTGGCCCCAGCGAGTGGACTCGGCCGCGGTCACCATCAAGCAGGGGTTGCCGGTCATCACAACGCTGGACTGGCTGACCCTCGACTTCGCGCCCGAGATCGTGGTGCCGCCGGATGCCTGGGCCGACTGGGACCCCGTTGGGGAGCGCTTCATCACGGTGGAAGAGCGTTTTCCCGCCGGCACCACCGCCCTCAGGAAGTCGGTCGTCACCTACCCATCCGACCTGTGGGATGCGCCCCTCCATGATGGCAGCACCATCTCGATGGGCGACTTCGTGATGGCCATGATCATGCACTTCGACCGCGGCAAGGAGGCCAGCCCCGTCTACGACCCGGCCTGCAAGGCGCCCCTCGAGGAATTCCTCCAGACGTTCAAGGGCGTCCGCATCGTCTCAGTGGAGCCCAACCTGGTCATCGAGACCTACTCCGATGCCTGGCATATGGATGCCGAGCTGAATGTCACGGACTGGTTCCCGGCCTACGGCACCTGCGATTGGACCGGCTTCTGGCACACGGTCACACCAGGCTGGCTGGCCGAGAGGAATACGGAGCTGGCTTTCTCCAGGGAGAAGGCCGCCACACTCGGCGTGCCCTGGGCAGACTACACCAGGGGCGCGAGCCTGCCCATACTTGAGAAGTGGCTGGACTGGGCCGTCTACTATAGTTTCATCCCCTATTCGCCAACGCTGGGGAACTACGTCAGCCTTGAGGAGGCAGCCCGGCGCTGGTCTAACCTGCACGACTGGTATTCCGAGATGGGCCACTTCTGGGTGGGCAGCGGGCCATACATGCTGAAGACGGTCAGTCCTGTAGCCAAGATCGTGGTGCTCAAGCGGTTCGAGAACTACCCCGATCCTTCCGACAAGTGGTTCTTCCTGCTGGAGCCGTTTAGCCCTACCACAACGATGACGGCCGATGGAGGGCAGGAGCCCCGGTAATGACGCATGACCAGGGCTCAAATGACAAATAAGGTCCAAAGCCCCCAACTCCCCTCTTAAGGTAAGAGGGGCGGGGGGAGTTATGACGGACACAGCGCTCTTCACTATGACGGCACGACCTCCTAACAAGGAATAGTCCCGGATTGGAGTACTGGGATTTGATTTGTCATTGGGCCTTTGGCATTTGGATTTTCCGCATGTTTTCTCAGACCTTAATAAGATCTTAACAGTTGCATGCTACCATACCTCTTGCCGAGCGGAGGTCCGGCAAGGACACCGCCAAAAGTGGCCGAGGCAGAAATGGCACAAAGCGACGGAACCATGGCCTTTCAGGCAGCAGGCGTTCCGGTGCCTGTTGGAAGCAGGAACGGGACAGTCCTTGACGCGCTTTTCTGCGCTATGCTAGCATGTGCTCCTGCAAATATGGGCCGTGCCCGGCAAGGAGGTGGGGCATGACACGCACGGAAGCCCGGTTATGCCGATGGATGTTTCCTCATCTGGGCTCTCCGGCAACCTGAAGCCCCGATCAGCAACTGTTCTATGGTGGGGGCATTCTGCCGGAGGGTAAGGTCGAGGCCCCGGCTCCTCGCCCCGGGGAAGGGCTGCCCATAAGACACGGCAACGAGGCAGCCACAGACTGAGGCGTGAGAGCAGGGGTGAGCCAGGACTTAGTACAAAACACTGGGGAGGTGATTTGCCTATGGGTTAAGACCTGCGAGAGAGTGTGAGACACAGCAAATCTATTAAGGAGGAAAAATGGCTAAGAAATACTTACTAAGCGTTGTGGCTATGATAGCCATCATAGCCGTGGTGATCTCTGGTTGCACGACGCCAGTCGAGCCACCACCACCACCGCCTCCACCCCCGGAGGAACGCACTACCGGCGCCTGGGTGGATGACGTTCTCATCACCGAAGAGCCGGTATCGGCAGCAGCCATACAGAAGCTGGCCCTGGGGGAGCTTGACATCTACGCCTTCTCCGTCACCGACGGCGACCTGTTTGCCGATGTCATGGCTAACCCCGACCTCGACTACATAACCAGCGTCGGCTCGTACAACGAGTTCACCTTCAATCCGGTGCCGTTCTTCACCGACGGCAGGTTCAACCCCTTCGGATTTCCCAAGATCCGCGAGGCCATGAACAAGCTGGTCGACCGCGATTACATCTGTAATGAGATCATGGGCGGCCTGGGCATCCCCAAGTACACAACTTTGAACGCTGCATTCCCCAACGCGCAGGTCCGCTACCCGCACCTGATTGCGGCCATCGAGGCCGAGTACGTCTACGATTTTGCTGCCGCTGAGGCCGAGATCACTGCCGAGATGGAGGCACAGGGTGCCTACATCGACGAGACCCTGGGCACCTGGCACTACGATGGCGAGGAGCTCGAGATCATACTCCTCATCAGGGTCGAGGACGAGCGACTGGCCATGGGCGATTACCTGGGAGCCCAGCTGGAGGACATCGGCTTCAAGTGCCGCTACGATTACAGGACCTCCGGTGAGGCCGCCCCCATCTGGTTGTTCGGCGACCCCGCCGACGGCGGGTTCCACGTCTACACCGGCGGCTGGGTGACCACTGCAGTCGACCGAGACGAGGGCGATAACTTCGCCTTCTTCTACACGGACATGGGCTACCCCGTGCCCCTGTGGCTGGCCTATGACACCGATCCTGAGTTCTACGACGTATGTCAGAAGCTGGACAACAATGCCTTCACTTCCATGGAAGAGCGGGAGGCCCTGTTTGCCCAGGCGCTGCCGCTGTCCCTTGAGGACTCCGTCCGCATCTGGCTCACTGACAACCAGGGATTCACCCCCTTCCGGGATGATGTCGGGGTGGCATCAGACGTTGCGGGCGGCATCTACGGCTGCTGGATGTGGGGCCAGACCGTACACTTCAAGGACGCTGCCGGACAGCCCGAACTCGGCGGCAGCCTCAAGATAGCCATGCCCAGCATGCTGCCGCAGCCACCCAACCCCATCGGCGGCTCCAACTGGGTCTATGACATGTTCTGGATCCGCTCCACGCACGACCTGGGCCTTGCCATCGACGTGCGCGACGGCCTGCGCTGGCCGTACAAAGTTGAGAAGGCCGAGGTCACCGTTCAGACCGGCCTGCCGGTGGGTATCTCCACCGACCTGGGCCACGGAGAATGGTGCAGCCTCAGCTTCTCACCCACGATTGAGGTCCCGAGCGATGCCTGGGCCGACTGGAATGCCTCCACGCAGCAGTTCATCCCTGCCGGGTCCGGCGTCACCGCCCTCAGGAAGACCGCCGTCTACTACCCCGCGGACATCTTCGAGACTCCCCTCCACGACGGCAGCACCCTCTCCATGGGCGACTTCATCATGGGCGCCATCCTCGAATTCGACCGCGCCAAGGAAGCCAGCGCCATCTACGACTCCTCTGCCGTGGCACCCTTCAATTCCTTCATGACGGCCTTCAAGGGCGTGAGGTTCATCACCGATGACCCCGACTGGGGCCTTATTGTCGAGACCTACTCCGACCTGTGGTATATGGACGCCGAGTGGTGTGCTGACAGCACCTGGTTCCCGAACTACGCCCAGGGTCCCGGAATGTGGCACAACCTGGCTCTTGGTATCAGGGCTGAGGCCGATAGGGAGTTGGCCTTCACCAGCCCCAAGGCTGAAGAGCTCGAAGTGGACTGGATGAGCTTCATCGGCGGGCCCAGCCTGGACATCCTCAGTGACCAGCTGACCCTGGCCAAGGCGGCCAACTACATACCCTACGCGCCGACCATGGGTCAGTACGTCACCTCCGAAGAGGCAACCGAGCGCTGGGCCAACCTGGAAGCCTGGTATCAAGACAAGGGTCACTTCTGGGTGGCCAGCGGCCCGTTCTACCTCGAGGCGGCCTTCCCTCTGACCAAGGTCATTCAGCTCACCCGCTTTGAGGACTGGCCTCTAGAGCTAGGCACGTTCGATTTCTTGATGGAGCCCCTCGCATAGCGCAGGGCAAGCACAAGGAATCTAACCTGCCGCATAGGTAAGGGAAGCAGTAAGGGGGGCGCAGGGTCGGCCTGCGCCCCCCTCTCGTTGGCCGAAGGCCTGTCAAGAGAAATGACAGAGGTCAAAGCGCCAATGACAAACAAAGCTCAAGGTCCACTTGGCAAGAGCATGACTGCGTGGCGGAACCTTAACACATTCTTAACAATCCTGTGCCATAATCAACCACGGATGGCGGCCCCCCGCACGCATCACTTACGACATGCGGCAGCACTGTTAGCCGCTGGCCTGCTGTGGCTGCAAGCGGTCACATGTCCCGCAGAGGGCATTTGACACTCCGTAAGGCCGCTGCTATATTATGCGGCGGGGAAAGGCTCCGGCCAAGTAGTTCACTACGCCGCTACCCGAATGGGAGGTTATTCCAGTCATGCGTGAGATGCTAGCCAGGATGGGGCGCTACAGCTTGCTGAGGCTGGCTCTCTTGGTTTTGGCCGTGGTGGTGGCCGTGTACCTGACCGTGCTCATCGCCAACATGGGCGGCGAGCTCGACCAGGTAAAGAGGGCACAGATCAGGGCCGACATAGCGCTGGCCGTCTACATGGACGAGGCCAACAGCCTGCTCCCGCCCGAGACGCTGAGGCAGATGGTAGACGAGATGGCGGAAACGGCGTACCGAGCACAGGGACTGGACCAGCCGTTCTTCGTGCGCAGCTTCCGGTACCTGGAACAGGCCATGACGTTGCGGCTGGGACGGGCCGAGCAGATGACCAGCGATGCAGGGTCAAGACAGGTCAGGCTGATACTGCTGGAGAGGCTGCCCTCGACGCTGATCCTGTTTGCCACCGCCGACCTGCTCCTCTTTTTCCTGGCGCTGCTCGTGGCCCTGTTCCTCTCCCGGCGGTACGGGAGCTTCCTGGATAGGCTCACCATCGGCCTCGCGCCCAGTTCAGCTGCGCCGGGCTGGTTCTACGGCATCTTCCTCATCCTCATCTTCGCCTTCGCGTTCCGGAAGCTTGGCCTGCCCGCCCTGCCTGATGGCGGGATGATGGCTGCCCCCCCGCCTCCCACCACCCTCGGTCGCGCCTTAAGCACTATGAAGCACTTAATACTCCCCGTCAGCGCCATACTGATAGGTGCCGTTTTCGCTAGCGTCTACTCTTGGCGGACCTTCTTCCTCATCTACTCCAGCGAGGACTATGTGGAGCTGGCCAAGGCCAAGGGCCTTGCCTCCCAGGCCATCGAGAGGCGTTACATCCTGCGGCCGTCCATGCCGCCCATCATAACCAATTTCATGCTCACGCTCATCGTGATGTGGATGGGTGCCATCGTTCTGGAATACGTCTTCAAGTGGCCCGGCATCGGACAGCTATACTACCAGGCAGTGCAGCTCGGTGACACGCCCGTCATCGTCGCGGTCATCGTCATCTTCGGGTACCTTCTGGCTGCCACACTGTTCCTGCTCGACTTCATCTACGCCATCCTCGACCCGCGTGTGCGCGTCGGGATAGGCAGATAATAAGGAATCAGCTAAGGATGGGGAAGTTATCGACATGGCTCAGGAATCTGAGACGCTACCCATCACTGGCTGCAGGCGTGATCATTGTCGCCCTCTTCTTCGCCATCTCGATCTACACCCTGATTGCCATCCCCTACAGCGAGGGCGTGCTGCTGTGGCGTGGCGGCCCCGGCGTCTGGGATGATTACCCCAAGAACGCACGTCCACTCTATTACGACCTCTTCACTAGGGATAGGCTGCCGCGCACGGTCCTCGTCACCAGTCAGGACGAAGGGACCAGGCACGTTGAGCCGCTGGCAGAGGATACCGTCCTCGTGGAAATCACGCTCCCGTTCACATATAGCTACGATGGATTCCCCAGGGAGATCAGCGTGTTTACCACTGCCACATTCCAAGAAAGCAACATGCCGATAGCATTCTACTGGCGCACGCCCGATGGCAGGACCATAACGGTACGCGAAGAGCGCCTGACTCGCAGAGGCACCGATACATACCACATCTCCCAGGACACAGACCTCATCATGCGACTTGACAACACAATCCCCCACCAGGGCCTGTTCGCCGACCCGGCACACCCCGACACGGCCCTCAAAGGCGACTATCAGCTTGTGCTCCAGGCTCAGCTTCACGAGGATGACGAGCTTGAGGCCAAACTGCTCGTCTACGGTCAGATACACGGCCTGGCCGGCACGGACCACAAACGGCGGGACCTCATGGTGGCACTTCTCTGGGGTGCGCCGGTGGGCCTCGCCTTCGGCATACTGGCCGCAGTCGGCGCCCAGGTCAGCACCTTCGTCCTGGCCGGCATCGGTACCTGGTTCGGAGGCAAGCTGGAGAGGATTTTTCAATGGCTGACCCAGGTAAACAGCGTCCTCCCCATGCTGCCCATCCTGATAATGATCGGCTACTTCTACTCGCGGAGCATCTGGCTGATGCTGGGGCTGGTCATCGCCCTCAACGTATTCAGCGCCTCCATGTTCACGTATCGGGCCATGTTTCTCCAGGCCAGGGAGGCACCCTACTTCGAGGCCGCCCAGGCCTACGGGGCAGGTAACTGGCGCATCATCTTCCGCTATCTCCTGCCCAGGCTGGCGCCCACCCTTCTCCCGCAATTCGTTACCATAATCCCCACCTTTGTGTTCCTCGAGGCCACTCTGGCGGTGCTCGGCCTGGGTGACCCCAAGCTGCCCACCTGGGGCAAGGTCATGAACGACGCCTACGGACAGGGCGCATTGTATAAGGGCTATTACTACTGGATCACGCAGCCGGCAATACTGCTCATGCTCATGGGAGTTGGCTTCTCCCTGGTCGGGTTTGCCCTCGACCGCATTTTTAACCCCAGGCTGAGGACAGTATGACGACAAACGCCAGACGGTGGAGAAGGCCGGGCACCGAAAAGGGGCGCGCTGCCCCAAAGAGCGCCGGCCCGGTGCTCAAAGTGGAGGACCTCCATCTCTACTTCCGCGCCACCTACGGCGTGGTGCGGGCGGTCGAGGGAGTGAGCTTCGAGCTGGCCCGGGGCCGGACCCTGGCCGTCCTCGGCGAGTCCGGCTGCGGCAAGACCTCGCTGGCGCGCGCCATACTCAGGCTTCTGCCCCGGAACGTAGATACCTACAAGGGCCGTGTTTTCCTCAACGGCACGGATATCATGAAACTGAGCGAGGAGCGCTTCCGCCACGATGTGCGCTGGAACGAGATGTCGCTGGTCTCGCAGGCAGCCATGAACTCCCTCAACCCCGTCCTCAAGGTGGGGTTCCAGGTGGCCGAACCCCTCTTGCTCAATGGCCGCACGCCCAAGCACAAAGCATTTGAGCGGGCGCGGGAGGTCTTCAATATCGTAGGCGTCCCGCTGCCTTTCCTGGACCGCTACGCCTTCGAGCTCTCCGGCGGCATGCGCCAGAGGGCCATCATCGCCATGGCCCTGACCACCAGTCCCTCACTGGTCATACTGGATGAGCCTACCTCGGCGCTGGACGTCCTCACCCAGGCCAACATCATGAACGCCCTCAAGAAGATCAAGCAGGAGCTTGATCTCAGCTTCATACTTATCACCCATGACATCGCCACCTCCAGCGAGCTGGCCGACGAGGTGCTGTGCATGTATGCCGGGCAACTGGTTGAGCACAGCAAGGCCGAGCGGTTCTACCGCGAGCCCCTCCACCCCTACGCTCAGAAGCTCATGGCCAGCGTGCCCACCCTGCATGTGGAGAGGAAGCCGGAATTCATCACCGGTCAGCCGCCCAGCCTGCTCAACCCCCCCCAGGGCTGCCGGTTTGCCGAGCGCTGCCACAGGCGGTTCGAAAGGTGCGACGAGGAGCCGCCGCTGTTCACACGCGGAGAAGAGACGGTGAAGTGCTGGCTCTATGAGAACGGTTGACCATATGGAGAACAACACGCTGCTCTCGGTAAAGGGTCTGCGCACCTGGTTTGAGCTCAAGCGCTGGGGATTCCTGCACGCGGGGTTTGTGCGGGCGGTGGACGGGGTAAGCTTCGACCTCGGGAAGGGTGAAGCAGTCACCATCGTCGGAGAGAGCGGCTCGGGCAAGACAACCCTGCTGCGGACTATCCTGGGACTGACCAAGCCCACCGAAGGGGAGATCACCTTTGCCGGGAAGAAGTTCGACTGGCAGGACCCGAAGGACATCGCCTGGCTGAGATGGCAGATTGGTTTCGTGCAGCAGGACCCCTATGGAGCGCTGGCCCCTTTTATGAACGTCAGCCGCATCCTCAGGGAGCCCCTGATCGTAAACAAGGTCAAGGAAAAGGAGCAGGCACAGCGGATAAGAGAGGCGCTGGAGGAGGTCAGGCTGATTCCTGTGGAGGACTTCCTGACCAAATTTCCGCACATGCTATCCGGTGGGCAGCAGCAGCGGCTGGTGGTGGCCAGGGCGCTCCTCCTGCACCCTATGCTCATAGCCGCCGACGAGCCCGTATCCATGCTCGATGCCTCGGTGCGCGTGGAAATCCTGGAGTTGATGGGCAAGATCCAGAAAGACCATGACCTAGGCGTTATCTACGTTACTCACGACCTCTCCTCCGTGCGTTACTTTTCGCAGCGCGCCTTTGTCATGTATGCCGCCAAGCTGGTGGAGAAGGCGGAGGTGGGAGAGATAGTGAACAACCCGCTCCATCCATACACGCAGGCGTTGCTTACCGCCATCCCCGACCCGGAGCCCGAGAACGTGGCCAAATTCAGGGATATCCCGCCCGGGGAGCCCCCCAGCCTCATCAACCCGCCCAAGGGCTGCCGATTCCACCCGCGGTGTCCCCACATCATCAAAGGACTTTGTGATGAGGAGGAGCCCCCGGAGTTCGAGCCCAGCCCCAACCACTTCACGGAGTGCTGGCTGTATAAAGACTCCGGCCCCAAGGCAGCATCGGCTGACCAAACGCAAAGCTCGGCAGCCGAAGCTCCCAGCCCCAAAACCTAGCCCCACGATCCTGGTAGCTCGCACTACGAAGGGATTATCACGGCTTCACTCCAACAGAGCGGCACTAGGTTTGGCATTCCGGCATTGGGGCTTCATTTGGCATTTGCGTTTTGCCATTTGGACTTCGTCAAACTGGTGCTGACCTGTCCGCTTGCCTGCGACTACTACAGACGGCTATACTTATTGCCACGGAGCTTACCAGAGTGATGACAGAATGGACAGACCGTTGAAGCTGATACTGTGGGGACTCGGCCTGCTCGTCATGGGGGTCATCCTGCCCTTCATGATGATACTCCAGCTGCTTGAATCGACGATGTTTCTGAACTTCGTGGCTGCCGGCTCATCAATCGGCGGCCTCATCACCGGGTTCATCGGGATATCACTCTATGTGCGATCCCGGCGCTGACGCGGGCAGCACTGCCCTTCCAATGCCGATGAGATAGCCCTCCTCCCTACTCCCCTATTAAGATAAGACGGGCCAGGTTTGACATTTGACCATTGGGATTTCGCTTGTCATTTGGATTTTGGCATTTGGGCTTCCTGCGACCTCTTCCATCAGTACGTCTGGTCCATGAATTCGGCGATGGCCTCGAAATGCACCTTATCCACCATCAGCCCCACAGGAGCGTATACTATCTGATCACCACCGCCCCACAGTACGGTCGGCCTTGCCTCACCCGTCATGCCCGTGATACCGGTCAGTATGTTGGCAATGTTGTCGTTAATCCTCAGCGTGTTGACCTTGATCGGGGCCTTGACCTGGCCGTCCTCGATGAAATAGGACTCGGCCGTGAGCGTACTGGTAAAGTCACCGGCGGCCAGGCCATTGATGGGATAGGTATACCACAGCCTGCCCACCAGGATGCCTTTCTTGATCTCCCTGACCAGGTCGGCAAAGCTAGCACGCGCACGCGACTCAAACACGACGTTGGTGGCCGAAGCATCCGCCGTCACGCCGAAGTTCCTCCCGCCCTCCCGGCCGAAGCGAAAGCCGTTCCTCGGCGTCAGCGCCTCTCGCACATCCGTTGGACTTACTCCCAGCTTCTCCCTGGCCTGGGGGTCGTTCAGAATCCTCTGATACTCATACCACTCGCTGAGCAGTCCGCTGAGCACCCCTTCCTTAATGAGTACGGTCTCCCCCGTAGGCAAACCCTCGCAGGTAATGCCCTTGGAAGCGATCAGCCCCGCAACATTGCCCCTGTCGATGATGGTCAGTTTGTCCGAAGCCACCTGCTTTCCCAACTTGCCCAAAAAGCATGACTGCCGCGCGTAGAAAGCGCCGGTAGTACACGAAGGGATGACCAGGTGGCTCATCAGTTCCCCAACCGGCTGCGGGCCCAGGATAACGGGATAATCACCCGAGGGTACTCGAATGCCGCCCAGCGAGTCGATCGCATTCGCCGCCGCCTCGCTGCCCGCCCTGTCGTCCAGATCGGCAAGCCTGAGGTGAACTGAATAGCCGCTGCCCTTGGCGTCGCCCTTCTCCACCATGCTGGTGACATACGTCAGGATGGCCGCCGACTCATCGCCCTGAACATCAGGCATATCATAAGAGCCCACGGCCATTCTCTCCTGAACTATGGACAGGTCGCCACCCACTATCAGCCCCAGTTGCGCCAGTGCTCCACCAGGGGCCATTCCTCTCAGTCTTTCAGAGCCTGCGAACGATGACATGGCACCATCCAGGATCTTCCATCCCCCCTCCACCAGGCCCCGGTCGGCGATGCCCATCACCATGGGATCGTGATAGTCGAAAAGGGTCCTCTTCTCGCCGGTCGGCTGCGGCAGACACCTGAACTCAGGGTCGAGAATTGCTCCCTCCTTTGCCTTGTACAGGGCCAGCTTCACCCCCTCCAGCGACAGGTCCCGCTCCTCCGAACCAAAACCGGTCTTCTGGCCATCGGGGCTGTCAAGCACTATATGAACCCCGATGCCGTAGTCATCGATGGACTTTGGCTCTTCCACGCCGTTACAGGGAATATGAGATGTATAGTCCAGCCGTGCCCACAGACGGTTGTTTGCCGAAGCATACACCTGGGCCGACTTGATATCGGGCTGGGACCGCAGAAAAGCAAGCGCCCCCGCAACTGCCTGTTCCAGTTCCCTCAGTTCTTTCATTTTGCTCCTCCTACAAGCCTGGCGTACCCCCTCAGCGTGGGTCCACCGTTTCCGAGTCTCTTGACCTGCATCGGCTGTCCTTTCCCGCAGTTGGGCACCGGGTATAACCTGAGGTCATTTCCTACAGCGTCGATCGACGTTAAGTAGTCCCTCGTGTTGGCCATCATTCCTCCGTCCCTGAACATCTCTCCCAGCTGGCCATTCTTGATCTCGAACACCTTCCTGGCCGTGATGCGGAAGTTCTCTCTGCTCTCCGAAATCGAAGGAATGCGATGACCAACCAGATAGTATCCGTGCTCAATCTCTTTTATCATCTGCTGGGGGTCGTGCTGCCCGGCCCCGAACACGGTTGTCGACATTCTGATCAGGGGCACCAGCGATGCATCGGTGGCCTTGAAGTGACCGTTGGGACTCACCCCCAGAGTGGCTGCCGTCTGGCGGGAGTTCATGAACCCGCGGAATATCCCCTTGTCGATATGCATCACCCTGCTGGCCGGCGTCCCTTCATCATCGTATTCGTAGTGACCAAAGCCCGGAAGCAGCGGGTCGGAATAGGCCGACACAAGGGGAGACGCTATCTGCTTGCCCAGCATATTCTCCTTGAGGCTTCTCAGCAGCCAGCTCCGGCCCGCGTAGGCCGTCTCCAGCTTGAGGGCCCTGTCCAGCTCAGTAGGATGCCCGATGATCTCATGCACCAGGAGTGTATTGTAGTGAGGGTCGGTCACTACCGCGACCTCCTTGTCCGAAGAAGGACAGGCCCTGGTTTCCGAGAGTGAGACATTGTCAGCGGCCAAGTCCAGTGCAAACTGCATCAGCGGCTTCGACTTAATCAACTCCTCATCAACCCCGTCGGTCAGGATCTCCCAGCCCCGCTGGTGTCCCAGGGCGTCATAGTGCTGTTGCTGGGCCCCACTGCTGCCAACGGCCACCACGACGCAGAAGCCCTGCGTTAAGGCATAGGTCCGATCGATGTTCGCCCCTTCCGAACTGACAAAAAGCTCCCTGGCGAGCGAGGTCTGTGCCGCTACATAGTTGACCTTGACCCTCGAGTCATAAGCCGCTACGGCCCGGGAGACCTCCTGTGCCAGCTTGCTGACTTCCTCCAAGGGGACCTCAACCGGGTTGACGCTGTAGACTCCGGGAATAGTATCCTGGCGTACCTCTATCGGGGCAAGCTCCGTGCCCTGTAGCGATTGCCCCAGCACTTCCCACGTCTTCTTCCTCTGGCTCTTCATCTCCGCGTTGGCCATTGCTCTATCATAGGCCTTATGGAGTCCGGCCTGGATGACCTCCGGAAGATTGTCCACATCTGCCGCCCCCAGGCTCTGACCGAAGTAGCCCGCAGCCGGCGTACCGCCGCCGGCGATGGCCCTCACGCCATAGGAAAGCCTGTAGTCGCGAAGACTGAATTTCCTCATCCCGTCCTGGGCGGCTGCTCCCTGTCCTTCTCCTACCCCCACCCTGAGGTCGATATAGGCGCAGTCCTTCAACCTTTGTTTGCTCTCCAGCGTCAGATTGGACAGCTTATCCTTGATGCGGTCGATTAAGGCAATGTCTACCTTCTTTGCCATGTACTAGCCTCCCTTCCTTGCGGTGAAGTAACGCGCGCTGTCAGGCCATCCTCGGCACGCCACAACACGGGTCATCGGGCCTTCCTTCGATTTCCGAGCGACAGATGGTCAAAACAGCCCGCGTTGCCTGCGGATTCTCCATGCCGGCGAACCACCAGCGGGTCCTATCTTAGGTTTTCGTTCGGCTTTTGTCAACGCTCTGACCCCACCGTTACCCAGCTCTCCGTCCGGCCCGGTCGGCCCATACGACCTGGGAAAGGAAGATTAGTCCTGTACCAGTCGACTGAGGTACCCCCTCATGCGGGCCAGGCGGAGCATCCAGTACAGGAAGAGGAATGCCAGGACGATACAGATTAAGTTCAGAACGGTGGCCCACAGCACGTTGTCCAGGGGGACTATCCCCTCCACTATGGCGGTCCGCATACCCTCAAACATGTGTCTGGTGGGCAGGATAAAGGTGGCTTTCTGTAACGAGGGAGGGAAGACGGATACCGGATAGTAGACCGCCGAGAAAGGCAGCAGCAAGAAGGGGATGAAAAAGGCCAGGATGTCGGCCGCAGGCCCGAAGCGGACCACCATGCCGATGGATACTATACCAAGCACCCAGCCAAAGATTAAGACGTTCATGAAGAACGGGATGATATACAGCCCCAGGTCCCAGATGTTCAGCGCATAGAGCAAGAAAGCCACAGGAACGATGTAGCAGAAGGCCAGCAACGCCTGGACAATACCCACCAGGGCAAACCCCACTACCAATTCAATCAGCTTCACCGGAGCGGCAAAGAGGTTGATGACGTTGCGCGACCACACCTCCTCCAGGAAGGAGATCCCAAAGGAGCGCTGGGACAGATCGAACATGGACCAGAAGATGAACGCGCTGAGGATGAACAGTATGAAGTCGGCCCTGCCATCACCCGGCGCAATAGTCTGTACCCAGAGGGTGATGAATCCCCACAGCAGCAGCTCCACGGTGATGAAACCAAACAGCGAGAACAGCTTGGGCACGCTTCGCCGGATGAGAATGGCGTTCCGGTAGAATATCCCCAGTATATGCAGAAGGTTCATCAGGCCTTATCCAGCGGTTCCCGGGCAATGGTGATGAAGATCTCCTCCAGGTCCTCCTCGTTGAACCGCTTCTTGAGATTCCGCGGACTATCGTCGGCCATGATCCGTCCCCGGGACAGGAAGATGATCCTCTCTGATACCGTCTCCACTTCCCGCATGTTGTGGGAGGTCCACAGGACGGCCCCGCTTGATTCACGGATTAGCTTGAGGATCTTTGCCCTCAGCTCCCTGGCAGTTGGAGGATCAAGCGAGGCAGTGGGCTCATCGAGCAGAAGAAGCTTGGGATCGTTGACGAACGCCTTGGCCACGCCCAGACGCATCTGCTCGCCCGAAGAAAGCTGGCCTATCTTCTTGTTGGCCAGTCCGCCGAGATCGAATTCGTCCAGAAGAAATCTCACCTTTTCTCTGTGCTTGCGCACTCCGTAGAGAAATGAGAACACGGTCAGTCCCTCCCTGGCGGTAAGGTTGTAGGGCAGCAGGGAATAGGGAGCGGTGAAGTTCATCCTGGCAAGCAGGTCCTCGCGATTCCCCTGCAGGTTCCTCCCGAATATCTCAATATCCCCGCCGGTGGGAGAGACCAGGGCCAGGAGCATCTGGATTGTCGTCGTCTTACCCGCCCCGTTGGGCCCCAGCAGACTGACGATCTCACCCTCCTTGACCTCGAAGGAGATGTTATCGACCGCCGTGAAACCGTTGTATCGCTTGGTAAGGTCCTTCACCCGCAGGATGGTAGTCATCAAACCAGTACTTATAATGCAAAAGGCCGAAATTTGCAATCGGCCGATTCCTTCTGCCGGCCGTTTTTGCCACATCGCAGATTCGTGCTATATTTCGTGGATTCGACTATGGCGGAGAAAGACGCGATGCTCGTCAAGACGCTGGTGGTCGGTGCTTTCGCCACCAACTGCTATATCGTCGGTTCAGCTTCAACCGGACAGGGGATGATCATTGATCCCGGCGCCGAACCTGCTAACATTCTGCGAGCGGTGCAGGAACTGGGGCTATCGATATCACTTATCGTAATAACCCACGCCCACATCGACCACATCGGCGCCCTCCGGGCAGTCCAGGACAAGACCCACGCACCGTTCGCACTTCACGAGGCCGAAAAAGGACTCATGCTGACCGCCCCCATGCGCCTCCTGACATCGCTCCACCTCACGCCAGTCAAATCACCTCCCAGGCCGGACAGGCTGCTCCGGGATGGTGACCGAATAGATGTCGGCGATTTACGCTTTGATGTGCTCTACACCCCGGGACACAGCTCCGGCGGGATTTCCCTCCTGGGACACGGGGTAGTGTTCAGCGGCGACACTCTGTTCAACGGCGGTATCGGCAGGACGGACCTGCCAGGCTGCAGCCACGAACGGCTGATGGAAAGCATCCATCTAAAACTGATGGTCTTGCCCGATGAGACCATCGTCTATCCCGGCCACGGACCTGCCACCACTATCGGCGATGAGCGGCGGGGAAATCCCTTCCTGCAGCGCTACTAGCATCGCCCGGGCATTCCCCGGGCAACGCTCAGCCGTGGCCGTTGCTGCCAGATGAGACCCGCGCTACAGGCTGCCGGACCACGATATGCTGCCCAGATAATTGCCCCAATTCGCCAGCGTCTCCCGCAGGTTGTCACCGCCGAACTTCTCCAGGACTGCATCGGCCAGGACGATGGCCAGCATGGCTTCGCCTATTACCCCGGCGGCGGGAACGGCGCAGACATCGCTGCGCTCATAGTGGGCCTCTGCCTTCTCTCCGCTGCGGAGGTCTATAGAAGACAGGGGTCTGGCCAGGGTGGCAATAGGTTTGACTGCCGCTCTCACCGATATGTCCTCGCCGTTGCTTATGCCACCTTCGATGCCGCCAGCCCGATTGGTGACATGCCTCCAGGGAAGAGATTGCTTCGCTTCGCTGGCTGTCACGGTGGCGGCAGGCTCTATCGCATCGTGGGCTTGCGAGCCCTTAACCCCGGCTGAGACAAATCCCGCCCCTATCTCCACCCCCTTCACGGCATTGATGCTCATCACCGCCCGGGCAATTCGGCCGTCAAGACGGCGGTCCCAGCTGACATGGCTACCCAGGCCAACCGGCACTCCGACGGCAACAAGCTCAAAGATGCCGCCCAGTGTGTCCCCGGCGGCTTTGGCCTCGTCGATGGCCGCCATCATCGCCTTCTCCAGTTGGGCATGAGCACAGCGCACCGGGGAGGCCTCCACCTGCTGCCAGTCTATCGCGCCCCCTTTGCGGACCGTGCTGTGACCGGCATTCCCGGACCGCTTCTCCTCACCAGGACCACTTGCCAGCATGGGGTCCCAGCCGACGCCCCCGATCGCCAGGGTGTGGCTGTGAATGGCAATACCCAACTCCTCCAGGAACCTTCTGGCTACGGCTCCCACGGCCACTCTCGCGGCCGTTTCGCGGGCACTGGCCCTCTCCATGACCGACCTGATGTCGCCCAGACCATACTTGGTCACGCCGGCCAGGTCGGCATGTCCCGGACGGGGACGGGTTACGGGGTCGGCTTCCTCATCCGCCGGCCCGACGCTCATGGCCTCCTGCCAGCTGTGCCAGTCTCGGTTGGCGATGAGGAGCGCGATGGGGCCGCCTGTAGTGAGACCGAGGCGAACGCCCGACATGATATCGGCCTCATCCTGCTCAATCGCCATGCGGGGCCCACGTCCGTAGCCCTGCTGCCGGCGCTTAAGATCCCTGTTGATGTACCCCGCTTCCAGAGAGAGGCCGGCCACCATGCCTTCCGCAACGGCTACCAGCCCCCTGCCATGTGATTCTCCAGCGGTAAGAAAGCGAAACTGCCCCATTAGCTGCCCGTTAGTATCTCCCTGGCTTTGCTGAACATCACATCCACCGGAGCCGGCTTGCCTGTCCACATCTCAAACGACATCGCCCCTTGATATACTAGCATAGGCAGGCCACCAAGTATATCGGCCCCGGCCTCTCGCGCCAGACGTAACAGGGGTGTTGGCCACGGGTTGTATACCAGGTCATACACCAGGACGCTGCGCGGGATAACCTCAAGGCTGAGCGGTGATTCTCCCTCCTCAGGACCGTGCTTCATTCCCATGGTGGTGCAGTGGACTATCAGGTCGCAGGTCTCAAGGGCTTCCACCGAGCTCAGGCTCTGCCAGGGCAAGGTTGTGACTTCAGCTTGCGGTCCGGCAACGCGGTGTCCGGAGTCTGCGATATGCCTCTCCAGAGTATCGGCCAATGCCCGGGCCCGCTCCTGGGTGCGGTTGACGATAGCCAGCGAGCTTACCCTGCTTCCTATCAATGCGAACCCTGCTGCCCTGGCCACCCCACCGGCACCTATCATCACCGCCCGCTTCCCTTGAGGATCGAACTGCCCTTCCCTGGCCAGCGCTTCGGTGAAACCGTGCACATCGCTGTTGAGACCCAGAAGCCTGTCTCCTTGCTTGACGACCGTGTTGACAGCGCCCACGGCACCCGCCAGATAATCGACGCCATCCAGTAATGGCAGGATCGTCTCCTTGTAGGGCACGGTCACGTTAGCGCCGATATACCGAGGCCCTCTCAGGTCATTGACCGCCTCCTGCAGGCGCGATGCGCCTGTCTCCCGGGCCTCATAGCGAATATCAAGGCTATAGTAGTCCAGGGCTGCCTGCTGGAAATGAGGAGAGATAGAATGCTTCACTGGACAACCGATGAGGCCGATATATTGCGGCATTGCTCAAGGACCTGGCCATTCCTCGGGGCGGCGGCTATCCAGAAAACCCTGCAGAATAAGGGCTGCTGCTATGGCATCAACTTCCGCTTTGATGGAAGAGCGGCGCTTGGGGGCCCCCCGTCCTGTTCTCCGTGACAGCTTACTCCCCCTGCCGGAGGCCTCCATCTTCACGCGCTGGGCAGCTCTGGTAGAGAGTCGTTCGTCCCACAGCTGTATATCGACCTGGCCAAGATGGCTCTGTTTCGCCCGCCATGATAGTCTATCCACGAAGGCCGTGGCCTTGCCTGCCTGAGCGCCAGATTCGCCATCCAGCCGGCGAGGCAACCCAACGACGATACGCCCTGCCTCATGGCGCTCGGCAAGCTTCAGTACCTCGTCTACGAGAACACCCTCGTCTTCGGCTGTCAGCACGGTCAGAGGGGTGGCCAGGATGCCCCCGGGATCGCTTATGGCAACGCCGGTCCTCTTGTCTCCAATATCCAGCCCCAGGCTACGCATTACACCCTCATGCCTCGACAACCAGGGACACCCGCTCTCTCCTGCTCGCCGCCGCCGGAGTTACCCGGCTGCTGGGGTCGTGCGGCAGTCACGTACAGCGCTGGCTCAAGAGAGAAACGGGCGTGGTTCATCAACCATCGTCCCCTGAAGCAGTTAATGCCTTGCCGGCGACCACTCCCTCAACTGATTGTAGGGCCTGGTCAACCCGGCCTGCATCTTTTCCGCCGGCTTGAGCCATGCCGGCCCTACCACCACCTCCACCCCCCGCAACCTTCGCTACCTCATTGATGATGTCCCCGGCATGAAAGCCCCTGGCTACCAGGTCAGGAGTCACCATAGCTAGGAAGTTGGGCCTACCGTTATGGACGGTAGCCAGGACAACTACAGCGCTCTCTATTCTGTCGCGTATTATGTCGCCCATTTCCCTGAGCACGGGCATGGTCAGCGACGGCACTCTGGCAGCCAGCACCGTCACGCCGCTCACCTGTTCGGTCTGTCCCAGCAGGTCCTCCGCTAGCTTGCGTGATAGCTCCCTTTCCAGCGAAAGCGCCCTCCGACGCTCTGCCTCCAGTTCGCTGGTGACCGCCTTCACCTTGCTCGGGACCTCTTCCACAGAGGCTTCTAGCTCCCTGGCTACCGTTTTCAAGGCAGCCAGCCGAGACCCTACGAGCCCTTCAGCTGCTCTCCCCGTTATCGCTTCTATTCGATGCAGCCCTGCGCCAATGCTGCTTTCGCCGGTGATGAGGAAGAAACCGATCTCCCCCGTAGAATTCACATGCGTGCCACCGCATAGTTCCTTGCTGATGGGCGGCTGGCCGATCTCCAGCACCCGGACCTCTTCCCCGTACTTCTCTTCAAACAGTGCTATGGCGCCTTCGGCGATGGCCTGGCCGTAGGGCAGGACTCTGGCTTCTACCCTCAGGTCCTGGCGTATCCATTCGTTGACCTGCCTCTGGACCGTCTCCAGCTGCTCTTCGCCTATGGTGGCTATGTGAGAGAAGTCGAATCTGAATCCCTCCGGCCCTACGGAGGAACCCTTCTGATAGACACGGCTGCTCAGCGCGTGCCTCAGAGCCGCCTGGAGCAGATGGGTGGCCGTGTGGTTGCGTGCAATATCGAGTCGACGGGCGACATCAACTCCGGCTTCCACCTCGTCGCCCATCGATATGCTGCCCCCAACAACTTCACCCTGGTGCATAATCACGTCTGCAGGGGTCCGGATGGTATTAATCACGGCTACTCTCCCCTTCTGGCCCCTGATTTCGCCGGTGTCACCTGCCTGTCCGCCCATCTCACCATAGAAGGGGGTCCTGTCCAATACGACGAGAACTTCCTGTCCCTGACAAGCGGTCTCCACGCCCTCGTGCTCGCTGGTGAGCTCAATCACCCTGGCTTCACATGACGTTACCTCATAGCCCACAAATTCCGTGCTCCAAATCACTCGCGGCCCATGCGATGTCGCGACGGCCGTCGCCGGCCTGGGTTTCACTACTACTCCGCGGGTCCTCGCCCTCTCTCGCTGCTTCTCCACCTGGACCCTGAACGCTTCCCAATCTATGGACAGGTCCTTCTCGCCGGCGATTTCGGCGGTCAGCTCCGGGGGAAACCCGCACGTGTCGTGAAGCCTGAACACTTCCTCGCCCGTTAGCTGCCTCCTCCCCTGGCGCAAAGCTCCACTGACAACCTTCTCCACCAGATTGAGCCCGCTATCCAGGGTAGCAATGAACTTCTCCTCCTCGACCCTCACTACTTCACCGATCAAGCTCTCATTGGCGACGAGCTCGGGATATACGTGGCGCATGTTGCTAATCGTGGCCCGGGCCATTTCGTTGAGGAAAGGCCCTTCCAGCCCCAGCTTCCTGCCAAAGAGCGAGGCCCGCCTGATTATCCGCCGCAGCACATATCCCCGGCCTTCGCTGGCCGGCATCACGCCGTCAGCTATGAGAAACGGCATGCCTCGCGAGTGGTCGGCCACAATTCTGACGGCCCGGTCCATGGCTTCGTCGCGTCCGTACTCCTTGCCGGACAGGCCACAGATCGCCTCTATCAGAGGACTGAACAGCTCTGTCTCATAAGGGGAAGACGTGCCCTGCATGGCCGCCAGAGCCCTCTCCAACCCCATTCCGGTATCGATGTTCTTCTTGGGCAGTGGAGTGCGTTGCCCGTTCCGGTCCTGGTTGTACTCGGTGAACACCAGATTGCATATCTCGCAGAAGCGGCCGCACTCGCAATTGGGGCCACATTCAGGTCTGCCGCAGCCCAGTTCTGCACCCAGGTCGTAATGGATCTCGCTGTCGGGCCCACAGGGGCCGGAATCGCCCACCGGACCCCAGAAATTCTCCTCCTCGTCGAAGCGCAATATCCTCTCAGCCGGGATGCCGATCTCACGCCAGCAGGCAAAGGCTTCTTCATCGTCAAGATAGATGGTAATCCATAGCCGCTCCCTGGGCAGCATCAGATGCTCGGTGACGAACTCCCATGCCCAGGAAATGGTCTCTTTCTTGAAGTAGTCCCCGACGCTGAAATTGCCCAGCATCTCAAAGAAGGTCAGGTGCTTGCTGTCGCCCACCAGGTCTATGTCGGTGGTGCGAAAGCATTTCTGACAGGAGGCCAATCGCCGACCGGGCGGTGTCTCCAGGCCGAGATAGTAGGGCTTGATCTGCACCATCCCCGCCGAGGTCAGGAGCAGGCTGGGATCGTTGTAAGGCACAAGGGAAGAGCTGGGGATGACTATGTGTCCCCTGTCCTGGAAGAACCTCAGAAAGGCCTGCCTGAGTTCGTCTCCGGTCACGTCTCAATCACCTGGTTGATTTTAGAAGGTGCCAGCTTCAATGTCAATCAGGCCGCAGTACGGCTTATGGCGGCGTCGTTCCGGGCGGTCAGGCTGAGTGCAGGCAATGATATGAGCCCGGTCCTGTGGCGATTTCGGCCTGCACCGTCTATAATACGGCTTTGCCGGTAATGCCCGCCAGAGATATAGACCTGTCGGCCAGACACAACCGTGCGGGTGAGGGCGTGTTGGAGGCGGCGGATGTGTCCTGAAAGGAGCGTAATATGATTTCGTTCAGCCCCACAGAGGAACAGCAGATGATCGTGACCATGGTCAAGCAGTTTGCCAGCGATGAACTGCGCAGGGTCTACCGGGAATGCGATGAGAGCGGCGAGGTCCCCGGCGGTGTCATAGATACGGGCTGGCAGATGGGACTTGTCGCGGGCAGTGTGCCTGAGGAATGCGGTGGGGCGGGCGGGGAGCGCTCGGCCATCACGGGCTCGCTGATGGACGAGGAACTGGCCTGGGGTGACCTCGCTATGGCAATGCATATCCTCTGTCCTGCCCTGTTTGCCTATCCGGTGCTTGAGATGGGCACCGAAGCACAGAGAAAGCAGTACCTGCCGCCTGTCTGCGGTGACAGGTACCGGGCAGCCACTTCTGCCCTCATTGAGCCACGTTTCGGATTTGACCCTTACTCACTGTCAACCATTGCCCGATCGGACGGCCATGATTACATTCTGAGCGGCGAGAAGTGCTACGTACCGCTGGCTGCTGAAGCTGACTTGTTGCTCGTCTATGCAGCAGAAGACGGCAGCAGCCAGGGTTTCATCGTCGAGAAGGGTACACCGGGCCTGGAGATTGGTGAGCGCGAGGGGAATATGGGCATCAGGGCCCTGGCCACATACGAGCTGAGCCTCAAAGACTGCCGCATCCCCCGGGAGAACCGGCTGGGGGGCGAGCGTGGAACTGATTTCAAACGCATTATGAACTGCTCACGCGTGGCGCTGTCGGCGATGGCCGTGGGAGTGGCCAGGGCTGCATTTGAATACTCCAGGGACTATGCCAGGGAAAGAGTGGCCTTTGGTGAACCTGTCGGCTCCCGACAGGCGATCGCCTTCATGTTGGCTGAGATGGCAATTGAAATCGACGCTACCAGGTTGATGGCCTGGGAGGCTGCCTGGAAACTGGACAGAAACGAAGAATCGACCAGAGAAGCTTCCCTGGTCAAGACCTATGCCGACGATATGGTTATCATGGTCACTGACCGGGCCGTGCAGATCTTGGGCGGGCATGGTTATGTTCGCGAACATCCGGTGGAACTGTGGCTCAGAAACGGTCGGGGATTTGTCACCTTTGACGGTATGGCTACGGTATAGAAGGAGGTACTGCGCAATGATAGATTTCGAATTGACGCCGGAGCAGGAAGAGGGAAGGAAGGCGGCCCACGAGTTCGCCAGGGATCTGTTCCGTACTGTGAGCCGCCACTATGATGAACAGGAACATCACAGCCCGGACGAGCTGATTGAGAGAACCTGGGGCGAGAGATACAAGGGCACGCTATCTCTGGGCCTGGATGTAGGGGCGGCCCTTCGCATCGAGGAGCTGTGCTGGGGAGACGCAGGTCTCTTCCTATGCATCCCGGGGCCGGGGCTGGGAGGGGCCGCCGTCTTCGCTTCCGGCACAAAGGAGCAAATGGAGCGGTTCCTGGGTGGCTTCAATGAAGGAGGACCTAAATGGGGTGCCATGGCCATGACGGAGTCCGGATGCGGCTCGGATACATCTGCTATCACTACTACTGCCGTGCGCGATGGTGACCAGTGGGTCCTCAACGGCGAGAAGATCTTCGTCACCTGGGGGAAACGCGCCGTGGAAACCCCGGGCAGCCTGGTGGTGGTCTGGGCAACCATAGACAAATCAGCAGGACGTGCCGGCATGAAGTCCTTTGTCGTGCCGGCCGGAACCGCCGGAATGAGGGTGGAAAAGCTGGAGAAGAAGCTGGGGATCAGGGCCAGCGATACGGCTACCATCGTGTTCGATGACTGCCGCATTCCCTTTGAGAACATACTGGGCAGCCCCGAGGTCAAGAAAGTGGACAGGTCCCAGACTAAGGGCTTCAAAGGTGCCATGGCAACCTTTGATGCCACCCGACCTATTGTAGCTGCCATGGCGCTCGGTGTGGGGCGTGCCGCCCTGGATTTCGTTGAACAGGCGCTGGAGAACGAAGGGATAAAGATACGCTACGGCGTACCGAGGCAGAAACTCACTGCCCTGGAACGGGACATAATGGAGATGGAAGCCAACTACAAGGCGGCCAAACTGCTTACGCTGCGGGCCCTGTGGATGATGAGCCAGCTTCAGCCCAACAACCTGGAGTCATCAATGGCCAAGGCCAAGGCAGGCCTGGCAGTAACCAGGATAACCCAGAAAGCAGTTGAGATCATGGGGCCCCTGGGCTATTCCCGGAAGTACCTGCTGGAGAAATGGATGCGCGACGCCAAGATAAATGACATCTTTGAAGGAACGGGCCAGATCAATATGCTTATCGTGGCCAGAAGAGTCCTCGACTTCTCAAGAGACCAGCTCAAGTGAGAGACGGCCCGGCGGAGGCCGGCTATTTCCCTTTCTTGGTGTAATCAGGACACCAGGTGGCATTAGGACGCTCCCGGCGATGACACGAGGCTCTCCAGTTCCACTTGCAGCTGTCGCAGAGGAAGACATTGAGGCCCAGGGCTCTCTTGACCTTCACCTTGAATCTATCGAGCCAGTTGGGGTTGCTTCGTCTCTTCACTTGATGCAGATGCGCAGTTAGGCCAACGCAGCCGCCTACATCTCCTTGGATAGAGTGGCCAGGAATTCGGCGTTGGTCTTCGTCTTAGCCAGCCGCTCCAGCACCCTCTGTGTCGCCTCGCCGTGGTTGGAGGAATCGCTGTCGATCATATTGGCCACGCGCCTGAGCAGCCATACTTGTTTGATGGTGTTCTCATCCAGCAGGAGCTCCTCCCTCCTCGTGCCGCTGGGCATAATATCTATGGCCGGGAAGATCCTCCTCTCGGATAACTTCCTGCCCAGATGGAGCTCCATGTTGCCGGTGCCCTTGAACTCCTCATATATCAACTCATCCATGCGGCTACCGGTATCCACGAGGCAGGTGGCGATGATAGTCAGGCTGCCACCCTCGGTGGTGTTACGGGCCGTGCCGAAAAAGCGCTTGGGCGGGTGCAAGGCGATTGAATCGATGCCACCGGACAGCGTACGCCCGCTGGGGGGCAGGGCCAGGTTATAGGCCCTGGTAAGCCGCGTGATGCCGTCCAGCAGTATCACCACATCCTTGCCCATCTCCACCAGCCTCTTGGCTCTCTCCAATGCCAGTTCTGCTACCCTTGTCTGGCTTTCCACAGGCTCATCGAACGTGGCAGCGACAACTTCGGCATCCACCGACCTCTTCATGTCAGTGACTTCTTCCGGCCTCTCCCCAATAAGACAGACCATGAGGTGCATATCGCTGTAGTTTGTGGTCATGGCATTGGCTATTTTCTGAAGAAGCACGGTCTTGCCTGCCTTGGGCGGTGACACGATCAGCCCCCTCTGCCCCCGCCCTATAGGCGCAACCAGGTTGATGAGGCGTGTAGATAACTCGTTGGGCGTCGTTTCCAGGTTGATCAGCTTATCAGGAAACGTGGGCGTCAACGAGCCGAAACTGGGCCGCGCCCTCGCCAGTTCAGGATCAAGTCCGTTGATGCTGTCTACTCGAAGCAGACCATAGTACTTCTCCGTCTCTTTGGGAGGCCTGGCCTGACCACAGATGGCATCGCCATCTCTCAAGTTGAAACGGCGGATCTGGGAATTCGATACATAGACATCACTGGCCCCACGGCGGAAAGTATCCTGCCTCAGGAAGCCGTAACCGTCGCTGATTATCTCCAGTACGCCCGTTATGAGGACGTTTCCCTGCTGCTGCGCCTCTGCCTCCAGGATGCGGTGCACCAGCTCGGACTTTTTCAGAGTGGAGCAGCCCGTCACGCCGCGTTCCTTGGCCATCATCTCCAGTTCATCCCGGTTCTTGCTTTCTAGTTGCGTCATAGTTGCCATAATAGCCTCTTTCTGAATATCGTTCTGTTCCCGATTGCTTCGGGACGGGTGCGCGGGGTCTTCTAGAGTAGTTCCTCTCGCGCCATCACCCTCCTCCAGTCATCCCTGAAACGCTCAATGCCTATGTCTGTCAAAGGGTGTCGTATCATCTGTAGCAGCACTTGGTATGGCACGGTGGCGATATGCGCGCCAGCCCTGGCGGCCATCAGGCAATGCTGAGGATGTCTGATGCTGGCAGCGATCACCTGCGTGGGTAGCTCGTAGTAGTCCACGTATTCCACTATGTCAGCTACCACCTGCATGCCATCCTCGCCGATGTCATCCAGTCTGCCCACAAAAGGGCTGACGAACGCAGCCCCTGCTTGCGCCGCCAGTATAGCCTGGTTCAAGGTGAAACATAAGGTGAAATTCACCTTTATGTTCTCCCTGGCCAGCAACGAGGTGGCTTCCACCCCTTCCAGGCTGGCGGGTATCTTGACCACGATGTTCTCCGCCCATTTTGCTATCTCTCTGGCCTCGGCCACCATTGTCTGCGCATCCTGCCCCAGTACCTCGGTAGAAACCGGGCCCGGGACAATGTAGCAGATCTCCTGGACCAGCTTGCGATAGTCAACCTTGCCTTCTCTCGATACAAGGCTGGGGTTGGTAGTTACCCCCGTGATAACCCCCAGCTTCACTCCGTGGCGAATATGCTCGATGTTGGCGGTATCTAAGAATATCTTCATCGTCTCAGTTTAAGGGCAGGCTTGTCTGAGCCCCCTCAACAAGCGTTTCCTTGGCCGCACCAATAAACCCCAGAAACAGCGGGTGAGGGAGGTCGGGGCGGGACTTGAACTCGGGATGAAACTGGCAGCCCAGCATCCAGGGATGGTCCCGCAGTTCGGTGATCTCGACCAATCTCCCATCCAGTGACAGACCGGAACATACCAGACCGGCCTCCTCAAGAGGCTGGCGGTAATAATCGTTGAACTCATATCGATGACGATGCCTTTCATAGACTACGTCGGTCCCGTAGGCACGAGCTGCCACTGTTCCCGCCACCAGATGACAGGGATACGTGCCCAGCCTCATGGTCTCCCCCTTCTGCACCACACCGCGCTGTTCCGGCAGCAGGTCGATGACCGGATAAGCGCTAGCTTCATCAAATTCGGTTGAGTTCACCTTGTCACTGCCGAATACCTGACGACCGAAGTCTATCACCATAGTCTGCATCCCCAGGCACAGGCCGAGGTAGGGGACTTCTCTCTCTCGGGCGAACTGGGTGGCCCTTATCATGCCTTCCACCCCCCGGTAACCAAAGCCGCCGGGAACGATTATGCCCTGAACCTGGCCGAGCTTATCGTCGGCCAGGCCATCCAGTTCCTCCGAATCGACCCACTCGATCCGTGCCTCAAGTCCGTACGCCAACGCTGCATGGCACAACGCTTCCCGTACCGAGTAATACGCATCTCGGAGCCCAACGTACTTGCCCACCAGCCCGATAATCACAGGCTCCTTGGGAGCCTTGAGCCTGGCTACCATATCTCGCCATTCTTCCAGATTGCCTTCTCCCGCCCCCAACCCCAACCGGTGGACTATGAGCTGCCCCAACCCGGCGTCTTCGAGCAGCAGGGGCACCTCGTAGATGGTTTCGCTGGTGACCAGGGAAATGACCGCCTCTCTATCTACGTCGCAGAACAGCGATATCTTGTCCTTTATCCCTTCAGATATCTCCTTGTCGCTGCGACACAATATAACATCGGGCTGGATACCTATTCTCCTCAGTTCGTTGACGCTGTGTTGAGTGGGCTTGGTCTTGATCTCATCAGTGGCAGCGATATGTGGCAGAAAGGTGACATGCATATATAGCACATTGTCCCTGCCTTCATCCTTCCTCATCTGCCGTATAGCTTCAAGAAAGGGCTGACCCTCGATATCCCCCACAGTCCCGCCCACCTCAACAATGACCACCTCAGCCTCAGATATCTCGGCCACCTCCTTTATCCATCTCTTTATCTCATTGGTCACGTGGGGCACTACCTGAATTGTTCCCCCCAAAAAATCCCCCCGCCTTTCCTGAGCAATCACCGAAGAATAGACTTGACCTGAAGTCACGTTAGAGGCCTGCGTTAGTTCTATTCCAATAAACCTCTCATAATGACCCAGGTCCAGATCGGTCTCGGCGCCATCCTGAGTCACGAACACTTCACCATGCTGGTAGGGGGACATCGTCCCCGGGTCAACATTCAGGTAAGGATCGAGCTTCTGCACAGAAACAGATATGCCGCGGCTCTTCAGGATCTTTCCGATGGAAGCTACCGAGACTCCCTTACCTACAGAACTGACTACGCCGCCGGTAATGAAAATATACTTGCTCACTGCCTAGTACAAGAGTAAAAGAAAGCCAAATCTCGCCGGCTGGTCCCAGAATGCGAAGCAAATGTGAGTTAACGCCAATTATAAAGAGGCAGCATCCAAATTGTCAAGTCTAGCATAGGGAGTCCCTTCCGCCTGCCGGGCCACAGCCACACAGGGAACGCCGAAGCGGCGTTTTCCCCGACAAAGACGGCAATGCTATAATTGGAGGCGCGAAGCCATGTTTGATAAGACCAAATATGTCCTGGTTAGCCTCGCACTGCTAGCACTGGCTGTGGGCATCATGACGTGCCCTCCGGCTACCACACCAGTATCCAGCCCGGCCGAGTCTGATCATGTAGCGGGCCATGCTGATCCCAGCTGGGCTTTTCCCGTCCAGAGCGAGCCGGCTGCTCCTCTGCCTGACTTTCGCCCGGTGGTTACAAAGGCGATGCCCTCGGTGGTCTCGGTGACCACGGAGACAGTCGTCTTCTCCCGCTTCTTCGGTCAGCATACTGAGCGCTCCGCCGGGTCGGGGATAATAATCGACGACGAGGGATACATAGTCACCAACGACCACGTGGTGGAAAATGCCGAGAACATCTACGTAGAACTGCATGACGGCAGGGCTTTCCCGGCAACTATGGTCGGTAGCGACCCGCTATCCGATCTGGCCGTCATAAAGATAGATGCCGCAGACCTGCCTCACGCCTATTGGGGCGACTCCAGTTCGCTATCTCTCGGCGAGTGGGTGCTGGCTATCGGCAATGCCCTGGGAGAGGGCATAATAGTGACTCAAGGCATAGTCAGCCGCTTGAAGGTATCTGTGAACGCGGAGGGAAATGTGCTTTACGGACTAATTCAGACCGACGCAGCTGTCAACCCCGGCAATAGCGGCGGGCCTCTGGTAAATATGGCCGGGGAGGTGATAGGTATCACCAGCGTCAAGATAGTTGCTTCCGGGGTCGAAGGCATGGGCTATGCCATAAGCAGCGATGAGGCAAAGCCTATAATCTTGGACTTGGTACGTCATGGTCGCGTGACCTATCCCTGGCTGGGAGTGGGCCTGTACACCGTAGACCCCTCGCTGGCTGCAGCTCTGGACCTCTCTGTGGACAGGGGAGCCATAATCGTGGAGCTGGTTCCCGGCAGCCCGGCGGACGCCGCCGGGCTAAGGCAGGATGACATCATCATCGGTTTTGGGGGCCAGGAGATAAGCGGTGTTGCCGACCTTGTGCGGGCCATACGGGCCAGCGAGGTCGGTGAGGATGCAGAGATAGTCTTCGTTAGGGGCGAAGATACTATGACCACTTCAGCGAGGCTAATAGAACGACCGACTCCCTAGCACCAGGCAGCCTCCTGCCACACTATAGCCTGGCAATACTGAGCCAGCTGCAGGCAACCCGGAAGGGCTTCATGCAGAACTTACCCGCCTGACTGCCAGATAGACTTCGCTGTTAGAGATGCGGTGCCTTTCGCCATAAGCACCATCAGGGGGAGCGCCGTTGATGATCTCATGCGATAGCGTCTCCTGCCTGATATAGGCCGCAAAGGCATCTATTACCTGCCTTACCAGCGCTTCTTCTGCCTGATAATAGGTTATGATGTGGTCCGTGACATCAAACCTGGCGTTGCGTCTCATATTCTGAAGGTGGCGGACAAGCTCCCTGCTTATTCCTTCGGCAACCAGCTCAGGACTTAACTCAGTCTTCATGGCCACCCAGTACTTACCATCATCGGCCACTGCGTAGTCCGGCATGTCCTCGTAGCAGCCAGCTCCGTCCGGGTTGTCAGCCTCGCTCAATACGACGAGTTGCCTAACATTTACCTCTTCCTTCACCTCCGCAGCCAGACTCTCAAGACCCTGCTTCTCACCTTCCGTCTTGACCCAGACTACAGCTTCACTCAGTGGCTGGCGGACCTTTATCCCGGCCTTTGCCCGGGCCGCACGGCCTAGGCTGGATATCTTCATGGCCACTTCAGCACTCCGGTTCAGTTCATCGTTGATTCTGCTCTTATCCGCGACAGGAAAATCGGTCAGGTGCACGCTCTCCGCGGCTCCAGCATCAACGGAGCGAACCAGGTTCTGATACAGCTCTTCGGCAATGAACGGTGCAAAGGGGGCCAGCAGCTTGGATAGAGTCACCAGACACTGATATAGCGTTGTGTATCCGGCCAGTTTGTCGGCATCGTTCTCGCCCTTCCAGAACCGGCGACGGTTTCTACGCACGTACCAGTTGGAGAGATTATCTACAAACCCTTCAATCCTGCGAGTGGCAGCAGTGAGATTGTAATCGTCCATCAGCTCCGAAACCTCGCTCGCGAGCCTGTTCAGCTCCGAGCTAATCCACCTATCGAGATCGGTAAAGGCCGTTGGGTGATCGCTGCCAACTCTCATAGATGGAGGAACAAAGCAATCGATATTGGCGTACAGAGTAAAGAACGAGTACGTATTCCAGAGAGTGAGCAGGAACTTGCGTACCGTCTCTTCAACCATCTTGGCGGAGAAACGCCGGTTGTCATCCCCTGTGGTAGCAGATAGCATATACCATCTCAGAGCGTCGGCGCCGTAGCTATTGAACACCGTCCAGGGATCAACAACATTGCCTCTGGAGGTACTCATCTTCTCGCCCTGAGAGTCAACCACGAACCCCAGGCAGATAGCATTTCTGAAGCAGGGACGATCGAACAGCAGGGTAGACAGGGCATGCAAGCTATAGAACCAGCCTCTCGTCTGGTCCACCGCCTCGCAGATGAAATCGGCGGGATGGTTCTGCTGGAACGTCCCTTCATTCTCAAAGGGATAGTGCCACTGTGCTACGGGCATCGCCCCGGAATCGAACCAGCAATCGGCTATCTCGGAAACTCGCTGCATTTTCCCACCGCAGCCAGGACAAGCAAACGTGATCTCATCCACGTAGGGGCGATGCAGGTCCAGGGGTCGGTCCAAGCCGCCCGGGCCTGCCTGTCCCTTCAACTCGTCGACGCTGCCCACGCACTCATAACGGTCGCACGACGAGCATTGCCAGATATTGAGCGGAGTCCCCCAATACCTCTCCCGGGAAAAGGCCCAATCAATGTTATTCTCCAGCCAGTCACCGAACCGGCCGTGCTTGATATGCTCAGGGTGCCAGTTTATCTCGGCGTTGCCAGAGATAAGCTCCTCTTTCATGGCCGTGGTCCTTATGTACCAGGCCCGTTTAGCATAGTAGAGAAGAGGTGTTTCACACCTCCAGCAGAAAGGATAGGTATGAGTGATCTTACCGCTTCGGTAGACCAGGCCTCGCCGGCTGAGGTCATCCAGGATCTCGGGATCAGCATCCTTGACAAACTTGCCCGCAAAGGGATAGGTGCCGAGGACTCTGCCCTGCAGATCGACAGGCTGAACAAAACCTAGCCCGCTGTCCATCCCCAGGTCGAAATCGATTTCTCCGAAGGCAGGAGCAATATGGACTACCCCGGTACCTTCATCCAGCGATACGAAATCGGCGCCCACCACCGGGTACGTCAAGCCTTCTCTGCTCTCGCCCAAGGCCAGCGTTGGCAAAGCGAGAAGCTGTACGCCAAAGTGGTGTGGATTGAACAGAGGCTCATATTCAAGGTGCTCCAGAACATCACCCGGGACAACTCCTACCTGCTCATATCCCTCCAGTCCAACCTCATCGACAAGCATTGCAGCCATGATGAGGCAATCCTCGCCGCTTTCCATCACGCTGTAAGCAGCATGAGGAGCAACCGCCAGGGCGGTATTGCCCGGCAGCGTCCACGGAGTCGTCGTCCAGGCCAGCAGAAATACCGGTTTGCGCAGTGCCCCGAAAGACGCGAGGACAGTGCGAAGTCTGTTGTCTCTGTCCAGCGAATCCGCCTCGACCCTGAACTTTATGTATACTGACGGATCGTCAGCCTCTTTGTAGCCCTGGGCCACCTCGTGAGAGCTGATGGTCGTTCCGCATCGCGGGCAATGGGGCGTCACTTTGTAGCCCTGATAGATCAAGTCCTTGTCCCACAGCTGCTTGATGATCCACCAGCAAGATTCAACATAGCGATTGTCCAGAGTTATGTAAGGATGCTTCATGTCCAGCCAGTAGCCAAGGCGCTCGGTCATAGCCTGCCATTCGTCTATATACTTGAGAACGCTCTGTCGGCACCGTTCATTGAATCGGGCTACTCCATACTCTTCGATTTGCGCCTTGCTGGCGAGAGCCAGAGACTTCTCCACCTCCAGCTCGACAGGCAAACCGTGAGTATCCCAGCCCGCCTTCCGTGGCACATGATAGCCCTTCATGGTTGTGTATCGACAGACAGCATCCTTATACACGCGGGCCAGCACGTGATGGACTGCCGGGCTGCCGTTAGCGGTTGGCGGGCCTTCATAGAAGACATATCGCGGGCAGCCTTCCCTTAACTTGATGCTCTGGCCAAAGATATCATGTTCCTTCCAGAAACGAAGGATATCCTCTTCCAGTTGGGGGAAGTTGACTTTGGTCTTTACTTCGCGGAACATGGCTAACCCTGCCTGGGTACAACAACTACCTTTCTGTCATCACCCTCACCTATGCTGTGAGTCGTTACGTCGGGATTATCAGCCAGAGTGAGGTGAACGATACGGCGTTCGTCGGCCGGCATCGGCTCCATGGTTATGGCGCGTCGTCTTGACTTCACCTGCTCAGCCAGATACAAGGCCAACCGCTGCAGGGACTCACGGCGTTGTTGCTTGTATCCGGCAACGTCGAGCTGTAATGGCAACCAGGACGTTAGCCGTCCCGCTACCACCAGCTTGGCAACATATTCCAGGGCGGCCAGGGTCTGCCCCCTCCGCCCGATCAGTATGCCCAGGTCTTCGCCCTTTATATCGAGGGCCACAGGTATCTCATCGGATAGCACTTCAACCTTGCCGCTCACGCCCAGGAGCTCCAGCAACTCCTCCAACACCTGCGCCACCACCGCGATCGCATCCCTGTCCGCAACCTCAGGCACAGCCTCCTCCCGCGGAGCCGGCCGGGTAACCCTGATCAATGCCTCCTTGCTGCCCACTCCCAGAATGCCCGATTTCCCCTCGCTTATGACCTCCACCTCGAATTGGTTCCGGGGCAGACCCAGCTCAGCCTCCGCCTTCTCTATTGCCTCGTCTACCGTCGCAGCGCTTATCTCAATTGTTTCCATAGTCCGTCTTTTCCTTCAGTAATTCCGATTCAGTTCACCACCAGTCAGTTGCCGATCGCCTCAGCAATGCCGGCTCCGCTGTCACTGTGTCGGCTGAGATGGAGAACCGAGTTTGAGGTAGCCCCAGCCGCCAGTGACGAAATATTGAGTGACAATACCGATTATGTTGGAAACAGCCCAGTATAGAGCCAGGCCGCTGGGGAACATCAGGGTAAGAAAGCCAAACATGAGGGGCATCATCAGCGTCATCATCCTGGCCGTGGACTGCTGTCTCGGGTCGACCGATGGTGCCGTGGTCATCTTCTGCTGCACCCACATTGTGCCGCCAACTATGATGGCCAGAATCCAGTACGGGTCGGGTTGCCCCAGATCAAGCCACAGGAAACTGCTGCTCAAAGGAATCGCCTCACTAACCAGGCCCCATGAGTACAGACGCCGCGCCAGGTCGAGCAGGTTCTCGGGCGTGGTAGCCAGGGCCCTCATAATGGCCTGATAGAGGGCAATCCAGATAGGAAGCTGAATCAGCATGGGCCATATGCAGCCCAGAGGGTTCACCCCCGCTTCCTTGTAGAGCTTCATCATCTCCTGCTGCAGCTTCTGCTGATTCTTGCCATACTTCTTCTGCAGATCCTGCATCTTGGGCTGCATATCCTGCAGGGCCTTGGTGGATTTCAGCTGGCGTCTGGTCAGAGGCCAGGAGATCAAGCGCACAATTACGGTAAGGGCGATGATTGCCAGGCCGAAACTGCCGCCCAGAATATGGCTCAGGGCAATCAGTACGTTGAGTACCGGGTTACCTATGATCAGGTGCCACACTTCTATCATCGGGTATGATCCTCAATTCTCAACGGCCAGAGAAACAAGGTCGATTACTTCTCCCATCTGAATATCCACAACATATAGCAGGCCATCTTCACCACGAATATACACCTGCCCTTCATGGGCACAAAAAGCACTCCTGACGCCGGCATCGGTGGGAATAATCCTCCACGGCACTCCCTGGTCCGTGAGTCCTCCCTCGAGGTCGAATACGTATACGGTGCCCGGCTCATCGACCATTATCAGCCAGTCGTCCGTCAATACTGGCGAAGATACTACGCGATTACCGGCATCGAACTCCCACACCTTCTGCCCGGTCTCAGCACTGACAGCATATAACCTGCCATCCAGGCAGCCTGCGTAGACGACGCCTTCACTGACTACGGGAGTGGCCCAGAACCACTTGCCGCCACTGAGCTCCCACAAGGATTCACTATCGGCAACCCTTATCGCATAAAGCTTGTTATCAAAGGAACCTGCGTAGATGACATCCTGGTAAAGCACCGGCGAAGACGCAAAACCTGTCTCTCCTTCAAAGGACCACTCCAATTCCCCACTTTTGGCCGACAGGGCATAGATATGCCCCTCGAACGTGCTCACATACACGGTATTGCCCACGAGGGTGGGGCTTGTCCACAGCTTGTCCGCCACGGGTTGGGATTTCCAATTCAGGTCACCGTAACTAGTATCCAGAGCATAGACCATGCCATCTGAGCTGCTCACATACATGGTCTGGTTACCTACCACAGGGCTACCCACAATGGCACCTATAGAACCAGTCCTGGGGTACACCCATCTCTCCGTGCCCCGGTCCCTGGTCAGGGCATATACCTGGCCGCTATATGTGCCGACATAGACCAAATCCCCGTACACTACAGGCGTGGTGTATACAGCAGCGAAACCAACTGATTGGCCGCATGATATGGTGCCGGAGGACTGAGCAACAGCAACGGAGTAGGACCATTGTACCTCTCCACTGGATGCGTTTATGGCCACTACCCTGCCGTCGCCAGAGCCGGCATAAAGCATGCCGCCATGCCATACGGTTCCTGCCCATCCCCCCGGTGCCTGGCCTCCCCCTGAAATACAGGATACGAAGACCGCGGCAAGGAGCAGGAGCATGACCAGGAACGCTATCTTTGCCTGCCTCATTTTCGCTAATGACTCATGGTACGGGGTCGTAGCCGCCCTTGGAGAAGGGGTTACAGCGGATCAGTCTCTTTGCCGCCAACCAGCTGCCTGCGATGAACCCGTACTTCTTAATTGCCTCACAAGCGTACTCAGAACATGTGGGCTGGTAACGACAGACACTGGGCGTAACCTTCGATAGCGTGTTCTGGTACAGCTTAATCAGAGTCAGAGCTATCTCACTCATTCACCGGTCTCCAGCAGCTGTGCCCGGGCTAACAGCCTGGTTACCACTTCCTTCAACTGGTGATAGTCAGCGTTCACCACTACAGGCCGGGCGATAAACACTATATCCCACCCCGGCTTCAGCAGATGCAGCCTCACTATCTCCCTCAGCAATCTCTTCACGCGGTTGCGTTGCACTGACTTACCCACTTTCTTGGTCACAGCAAGGCCATACCGGCTTATGCATAGACCATTGGGGGTCGCCTTCATCACCAGCAGGCTGTTCGCCCATACCTTGCCTTGACGATATACCAAGGTATACTGCGTTCTATTAGTTAGAGATAGAGGCTCCTTCACAGGACAGAGCTAAACAGGAGTCAGCCTGTACCTACCCTTAAGGCGTCTTGCTTTGAGCACGCGCCTTCCCGCGCGACTGGCCATTCTGGCGCGAAAACCTAACTTGCGCCTGCGCGGGATTTTCTTCGGTTGATAGGTCCGCTTTGGCATTCTCTAACCTGTGGAACGGGAAAGTCCCACACCTCCCGTCTTCCAGATATGGCTCGGCGCGTAAGGCAACATAGCGAGATAACGGGCCCTTTTTATGGCCTCTGCTAAGCTCCGCTGGTGTTTAGCACAGGTTCGGCTCCTTCGTCGCGACACGATCTTGCCCTGGCTCGTAACATAGCGAGACAGCACAGCTACATCCTTGTAGTCGATTTTCATATTCCCTTTGCAGAAGGGGCAGACTGCGCGCCTGGTGACGAAGCGCCTCGTCCTTCTCGGTCTTTGAATACTAGGCAAATCTCCTCCTTTATCTCAATCAAACGGCAGGTCTTCAGGCTCAAGCTCACCTTCCTCACTAAGCGAACCGGGAGCCGCCCGGTCGAGGAAGATCACTCGGTTTGCTGATACTTCAAGGCTGGTACGCATCTGCCCATCTTGCCCTTCCCAGCTGCGAGAGCGTAGCCTGCCCTCCACATACACCCGCCTGCCTTTCGATAAGAACTGGTTGCAACTCTCAGCCTGCTTACCCCAAACGCTGACCCTGAACCATTCTGTCTCATCCTTACGTTCCCCGTCAGAGCCAACATAGCGATAGTTGGTAGCCATGCGAAACGAAGTGACCGCCTTCCCGTTGGGTGTGTACCTCATCTCGGGATCACTACCAACATTGCCAATAAGCATTATCTTGTTCAGGCTTGCCATATCAAGCGTCCACCTTTACCACCAGATAGCGCAGGACATCTCGCGACGCACCGACTTCAGATTCAAGTTCCTTCACTGCCTTTGGTACCAGCTTGAAGCGCGTCAGAACATAGTCGGCCTCCATGAACTTGTCTATAGGGTAAGCCAGCTTTCTCTTCCCCCATCTCTTTGTCTCCTCCACCACGCCACCACGGCTATTGATGGACTGACTAACCTTGTCTAAGATCTTGGACACTCCCTCCTCGTCAACGTCCGGGTTAATCACAGCTACCAGTTCATAGTCACGCATACCCAGATTTTATAATATGGGGAGCAAAATGGCAACAAGGCGTGTTCTGCCTTGCTTCCTGTACGTATCGGCTAGAATGTCGAAAGGAGCCAGTGCTATAATCCCGCCAATGAAAGTATCCGAACTAGGAGAATTCGGCCTAATCCACATCATACAAAGCAGCACCGCCAGATACCAGAACCCTGCACAGTCTCCCTGGCGAGAAGTTCTGGTCGGCATCGGCGATGACGCCGCCGCCTGGCATAGCGATGACCACACACTCCTGGCTACTACAGATACCCTGGTCCAGGACATACACTTCGACCTAGAGGTCATCAGCTGGGAGGAACTGGGCTGGAAAGCCCTGGCTGTAAGTCTGAGCGACATAGCTGCCATGGGCGGGGTGCCCAGATATGCTTTGCTCTCGCTGACGTTGCCCGGCGAACTGGAGGTCGACCACATATCCAGATTCGCCGATGCCATGATGCGTCTGGCCGGGGATTTTGGAGTGGCTGTGATTGGAGGCAACGTAGCAGCTGCTCCAAATGTAGTTATCACCGTGACAGTTGTGGGCTGTTCCCGGGGCCGAGGCATACTCAGGAGGTCAACAGCCTGCCCTGGCCACCAGGTAGCAGTCACAGGATACCTGGGATTGTCGGCCGGCGGTCTGGAGGTCCTCAAAGGAAAAACCATCGCCGATCCCGAGATAAGCAGTAGTCTAAGGCTGGCTCACCTTCAGCCCAGGCCCAAAATAGAGGAAGGCCAGATTCTGGCTGAAAAAGGAGTCAAGACTGCTATAGATATAAGCGATGGGCTGGTGGCCGACCTTGACCATATCTGTGAATCCAGCAGAGTTAACGCCAGGATACACATAGACCGCCTGCCCCTACACCCTCTGCTGACAGCCCATTTTCCGAACAGCCGGGAACTGGCTCTATCCGGCGGTGAGGACTATGAGCTGCTGTTTACTGCCGATAAGGCTACGGTAGCCGACGCCAGGCAAGCCCTGGACTGCCCGGTGACTGTGATCGGTGACATCAGAGGGGAAGAGTCGGCAACGCGGGTGACTGTAGTAGATAGCAGGGGAAATGCCATACCTTGCAGGAGAGGGGGCTGGGAACACTTCAGGAATGGAATCGCTGAAGCTAAGTTCAGATAGTCCGGAGCAAACTCAGTTGCTGGGACAATATCTGGGAGAACTCGCTCAACAAGGCGACGTCTTCCTCCTGGTAGGTGAGTTGGGAACGGGAAAGACCTGTCTTGTCCAGGGCATTGCTCGTGGACTACATGTAAAGGAATACGCCTTCAGCCCTTCCTTTGTCATCCTAAGGCAGTACTACGGCCGCCTTCCCCTGTACCACATCGACTTCTACCGTCTGGATCGTATTGAGGAGATTGCGGACCTAGGGCTGGAGGAGTATTTCTTGGGCGATGGAGTATGCGTGGTTGAATGGGCGAATAAAGGAGTGCACATACTGCCCCATCACAGTCTGCTCATCACCATAGACTATGTTCCGGCCGTCGAGACAGGAAGGTATATCAGGCTGAGACCTCAGAGCACACGCTACCGCGAGTTGGTGGAACAACTCAAGACGAGAGGAGTACTGGCCACTATGGCTGCCAAATGCTAAGACTCTTGATTCTTGCCCTGTCACTCCCCGATTTTCTTCTGCCCTCACGCATACCGAGGAGGTCGGCGGGAATTTCACGGGCTGGACTTGCGATATGGAATTGGCTATAGATACTTCGTCCGATACTGCCGGCATCGCTTTATCGCGTCAAGGCGAGATACTGGCTTCTGTGACCTGGCGAACAGCACAAAACCATACGGTAGAGCTGCTGCCCAATCTGGTGTGCCTGCTGCAAAGGATTGGGGTAGAACTGGACTCTGCAGAGGCTATCATAGTAGCTAAAGGCCCCGGCAGCTTCAATGGGCTGCGGGTAGGCGTGAGCACCGCCAAGGGGCTGGCATCTGCCCTCAACATTCGCTTCCTTGGCGTAAGCACCTTTGAGGCTGAAGCTTATCCCTTTGCCTTTACCGGGTTGGCCATACGGCCTATTCACAGGGCTGGCCGCGAGGAGATAGCAACTGCCCTTTACCGGCAGGAAGATGCTGACTGGCGATGCCTGGAAGCAGAGAACCTGACCACCGTTACGGCTGTGTGCCGCCGAATCAGACAGAAAACGATTCTGTGCGGTGAGATTCCCTCCGATATCATGAGCGAAATACGGCACAACGTGGGCGGGCGGGTTATAGTCTCACAGGACGGTAGCCAGTCACGAGCTGCCTCCCTTGCCATAGTAGGTTGGCGCAGACTAAGCAGAGGAGAGCAAGATGATCCGGCTAACTTACAGCCGTTATACCTTCGTCCACCTCATATAACCACGGCCAGGGCCAGGACGCCGCAGATTGTCACCCTCCGTAAGGCAAAGGAGCCAAGTAATGCAAGCCCCCAGAGTGGATCCTGAGTACGTGGCAAAGGTCTGTTTCGCCTGTGGCCGCGAGAACCCTATAGGGCTAAGGCTGAAGCCCGTCCATGATGGAGAGAAGGTCACAGCCGAGTTCACGCCTGGCGAGTTTCATCAAGGGTGGAATGATGCCGTCCACGGCGGGATTCTTTACACCCTCCTTGATGAAGTGAGTGCTTACGCCATGCTCTGCCGCGGGATTGAGTTGGGCGTTACTGCCAGTAGCCAGATAAGATTCAGACAGGCTGCACCCATCAATGAGCCAATTCAGGCATCTGCCTGGGTCACCAGACTAACGCGGCGGCTGGTGGAAACCAGGGGAGAGCTTACTCTCAGGGATAGTACAGTCATAGCCGACGGTGATTTCCTGTTCTACGTCTGGAGACAGTCACAGAAGACGGTGCTCTGGGACATGGATGGGGTCATTGCCGATTCCCATTCCTGCCACCTTGCTGCCTGGCAGGAGACCTTTGCCGCGCGAGGTGTGGAGTTCAGCGGCCAGGATTTCGACAAGCTCTTCGGCACAAGAAATGACTTCATAATCGGCAGCGTCATGGGTTGTGAACTTCCTGGCGAAGACGTCAGGCTCATGGCACAGGAGAAAGAGGAGCGCTTTCGCCGCAAGGCAAGAGGAAAAATCAAGCCATTCCCGGGGGCAGTAAGACTACTGCATGGTCTGAAGAAGGCAAACGTCAGGCAAGGATTGGTCTCGTCAGCGCCTCAGGAAAACATCGACCTGGTGATGGATGAACTGGGCCTGGAAGGAGTCTTCAACTGCATCGTTTTCGGTCGAGAAGCATCCGAAAGCAAACCCAGCCCCCAGATATACCTCCTGGCCGCCGATAGGCTGGCAGTGGCCCCAGACGATTGCGTAGTGATTGAAGATTCGCCACTGGGAATCAAGGCGGCCAAGGCTGCCGGGATGAAATGCTTGGCCGTAACCAGCACTCACTCTCGAGAAAAGCTCGGGGAGGCCGACAGCGTAGTTGGCTCCCTGGAGAGCGTGGACTTGATTACACTGCTTATCAGGATCTAGAAAGGAGCCGTTTGAAGATGGAGAGAAGTCTTGTCCTTATCAAACCCGATGCCATACAGAGAGCTCTTGCCGGAGCCATAATCTCGCGCTTGGAGAAGAAGGGCCTTAAGATCGTAGCTATGAAGATGTTGCATATCGACCGAGATCTGGCCCAGCGCCACTATGCCACCCACAAAGGAAAAGCCTTCTTTGATGACCTGGTCAATTTCATTACGTCCAGTCCCGTCGTCGCCATAGTTTTCCAGGGCCAGAACGCGGTGGAGATAATACGGCAGATGATGGGAGATACAGACCCTGCCAAGGCCCGAAGCGGCACTATCAGAGGCGACTTCGGCATCGATATCGGACATAACCTTATACACGGCTCAGACTCGCCGGAGAATGCCCCGGGGGAAATAGACCTATTCTTCGCAGCAGGGGAGATTGTCAGCTATGAGCGAGAGCTAGATACGTGGATTTACTGAATCCTGACCACGGGGATTGCCTTGTTCCACAGCCTGTCGAGTTGATAGTAGTCCCGCTCTACGGGAGCAAATATGTGTATGATAACCGAGCCAAAATCGACGAGCATCCAACCTGAGTCAGACGTTCCTTCATTGTGATGGGCCACCACTCCTCTGCCCTTTAACACTTCGCCAATGTCCTGCCAGATCGCTTCAATGTGCCGCTTCGTATCTCCGGTGCAGATAACGAAGTAGTCCGTGAAAGAACACAGGGCCCTAACGTCCAGCATAGCTATGTCCCTCGCCTGCTTCTCGGAAGCAAGCTCGGTAGCCAGGCGCGCTATCTCTTCCGCTTCCAGAAAGTGATTAACCTCCTTTGATATTATACCACTTACGGCACAACCCTACCAAACCCATGCGAGATTCTGCGTGGTCTCTCTTCTATTCCTAACCCGGACCGACCACAATGTTACAGTATCCTCGCCCCACGGACTCGGATGCACTACACTCCCCACAGACCTCCATTGCAGTCCTGCTGTGCCAGCAAGGCCGGCAGCCGAATTTCCTTATTCGCAATGTGTTTGCTATAATGACAGAGGAGATCGAATATATGCAAGCGAAATGGTGGCGTAGTGGGTTTTTCTATCTAGTGCTTCTTGCAGTGATAGTGGCTCTGGTGTTCGTCGCCATGTCACGTGAGGGGCCCAGCTCAGTAACCCTGCCCGTGTTTATCGAAATAGCCAAGACGCAACCGGAGGTTGATACTATTGGCTACTGGCAGGAGGGAGAGAAACTCATCGGCTTGAAGGACGCGGAAGTTGCGTGCTGGACGCCATACCAGGAAACGCCGGATAGCCTGACAGACCTTCTTCAACAGGGGGGTGTGAACCTCAACGCAGTAGAGCTCGAGCCCAGCTTCGACGGTGCTCCGCTCCAGGATAAGCTTGCCAGTGAGCGCGAAGTAACCCAGGCCACGTTCATAGCCAAGGCCAAGCCGCCGATTGACACCATAAGGCAGCATGGTAATACCCTAGAGGGAGTACGTGATGACGGCACAATAGCAATCAGGACGGCCTTTGAAGGTAATACGTACGAACTGCGCGACTACTTGGAGAAGGAAGGCGTAGTACTGGGGCCGGATGGAGTGAAGCTCGACGTCAAGCCCAGTAGCTTTGACTGGGGAACGGTAGCGCTGACGGTTATTCTGCCCATCGTTTTGCTTGGAGCATTGTTCTACTTCCTGTTCTTCCGCGCAGCCCGTGGCGCTGGCACACAAGCGTTCAATTTCAGTAAGAGCCGTGCCCGCCTGAGCCTTCACAACAGGCCGGACGTGACTTTCGCCGACGTAGCTGGAGCGGATGAGGCCAAAGAAGAGGTTCAGGAGATAGTGGAATTCCTCAAGTCCCCTCAGAAGTTCCAGACATTGGGCGGGCGGGTGCCTCGAGGAGTGCTGCTGGTGGGCCCGCCGGGTACAGGCAAGACCTTGCTGGCCAAGGCCATAGCGGGAGAAGCCGGCGTGCCCTTTTACTCCATAAGCGGCAGTGAATTCGTGGAGATGTTTGTGGGCGTCGGTGCTGCCAGGGTCAGAGACCTGTTCGAACAGGCCAAGCGCAATGCTCCATGTCTGATATTCATTGATGAAATCGATGCCGTGGGACGCCATCGTGGCGCCGGCCTGGGCGGGGGGCACGATGAGAGGGAGCAGACCCTCAATCAGATTCTGGCCGAGATGGATGGCTTTGATACCAGTGTCAACATCATCGTCATGGCGGCCACCAATCGACCTGATATCCTGGACCCCGCATTGCTGCGTCCCGGCCGGTTTGACCGCAACATCGTCATCGACCTGCCCGATATAAAGGGCCGCAGGGCTATTCTGCAGGTACATGCCAAAGGCAAGCCGCTGGCCAACGAATCTGACCTCGACACTATAGCCAGGGAGACCCCGGGCTTCAGTGGCGCTGACCTGGCCAATCTGATAAACGAGGCAGCCATCCTGGCTGCCAGACGTGGCCTCAAAGCTATCACATTGAAGGAACTTGAGGATGCCGCTGACCGTACTATGGCCGGGCCGGAAAGGAAGAGCCGCGTAATAAGCCCCCGGGAAAAGGAGATAACTGCTTTTCACGAAAGCGGGCACGCGCTCACGGCCAGGCTCTTGCCCAACGCTGATCCTGTGCATAAGATCTCCATTGTCCCTCGCAGGCTGATGGGTGGCTGGACACGCTTCTTGCCGGCCGAAGACCGTTACCTATGGACCAAGTCCCAGTTCGATGATGGCTTGGCAGTTCTATTGGGCGGCCGTGTCGCCGAGGAGATAATCTTCGGGGATATTACCACCGGCGCCCAGAGTGATCTGGAGCAAGCCACCAAGCTGGCAAGAAAGATGGTCGCCGAATATGGAATGAGCGAGAAACTGGGCCCGCGGATCTTCGGACAAAGGCAGGAACTTGTCTTCCTGGGCCGCGAGATAAGCGAGCAAAGGGACTACGGTGACAAAATAGCGGACCAAATCGACGAAGAGGTGCTCAGTATTATCCAGCGGGCCTACAAGAAAGCCAAGAGTATTCTGGCCACCAACAAAGGAAAACTAAGGGAGCTGGCCGAAGAACTGATGGTTCATGAAACCCTGGATGAACCTGACCTGGATAGAATACTCAAGGGGTTAGCACCGCAGCCCAGCCCCAGCTAAGCCGGCAGCCCCGAGAGGGCACCAACAAAACCCTGCCTCAAGACTCTGTCCCCGCCTGATTCTCGTGCTGGAAGTCAAGCCGACTTGTCTCCTGGGCAACGATATCCTCCTCTAGCTTAGCAAACAGCGGCTGAGGTTCGCGGAGCTTCTGCCCTGGGGGCAATAACTGGATCTTCCAGCCAGCTTCCTCCACACCACCGTCAAATCCAAGAGCAGAGTGCAGTTTCTCAGAACTGAAGGGGATAAAGGGATAGAATGCGGTTCTCAATGCCGTCAGTACCGAGAGCACAGCATAGACAGACCTGGCCGAGGCTTCCGGGTGTGTCTTAATGGTCTTCCATGGAGCCTGTTCGTCAAGATAGCGATTGGCTTTCTGGGCGAGGGACATCACTTCCTTGACCGCAGCCTTAAACTCACACCGGTACAGCGATCTATCGACGCGGTCCAGGATAGCTTGAGCTTCATCGAGCAAGCTCCGGCTGCCTTCATCCAGTTCCCCCGGCGCAGGCACGGCTCCATCGAAATTCCGGTGGGCGAAGGTGAGAACACGATAAGCCAGATTGCCATAGGTTGCTACCAACTCATTGTTGTTGCGACGAAGGAACTGCTGCCAGGAAAAGTCGCTGTCGCCGGTCTCGGGCATATTTGCCGCCAGCGCGTACCTCAGAGGATCGGGGTCGTATCTCGCCAGGTAATCGGGCAGCCACACCGCCCAACCGCGGCTGGTCGAAAGCCTGCGTCCTTCGATGGTCAAGAACTCATTGGCCGGCACATCATAGGGTAGATTCAGCCCGCCATAGCCCATGAGCATGGCCGGCCAGCTAAGGGTGTGGAAGAAGATGTTATCCTTGCCCAGAAAATAGAAGCCCCTGGCATCACCCTGCCAGAAAGGCTGCCAGGCAGCATCATCCCCCAGCGAATGCGCCCATTCCTTGCTCGCCGATAGATAACCGATCACATTCTCAAACCACACATAGAGGCGTTTGCGCTCAAATCCTGGCTGCGGCACCGTCACTCCCCATTCCAGGTCGCGCGTGATGGCCCTATCCCTCAGTCCTTCGTTCAGGAAATTCCAGGCACTGCCAAGCACATTACGCCGCCAATGAGTTTGCTCCTTTATCCAGGCAGCCAGCCTATCCTGAAACGAAGAGAGGCGCAGAAAGAAGTGCTCCGAGGACTCAAAGCGAGGGGGCGTGGAGCAAAGACGGCAACGAAGGTCCTTAAGGTCCGACGGGTTCAACGGCCTGCCACACTCATCGCATTCATCGCCTCTTGCATTAGCCAGGCCACAGTAAGGACAGAGGCCCTCCAGGTAGCGGTCGGGAAGAAACCTCTGGCATTTGGGGCAGTAAGGTTGCAGCATGACGTCTCTGTAGATATGCCCGTTTCTAAGCAGAGTCAGGAACATGTCGTGGGCCACTCGGATGTGATTGGGCGTATCGGTGGTGGTGAAGAGGTCGAAGGAGATGCCCAGTTCCCCCCAGCAATCGATGAACTGCTGATGATATCTGGCTGCTATGTCCTGCGGGCTGACAGACTCCTGTTCAGCACGAATAGTAACCGGAGTTCCGTGCTGATCACTGCCTGAGACCATGAGCACGTGGTTGCCCTTTAGTCGGTGGTAGCGGGCAAAAATGTCAGCCGGCAGATAAGCACCGGCGATGTGCCCCAGGTGCAGGGGACCATTAGCATAAGGCCAGGCAACACCTATAAAAATGTGTTCGCTCAAGGAACCTCCTCAGGCGCGAGCCTATTGTACACACTTGGCTGTTCCATGTCATTGTCACCGACCGCACTCCTCCTAGGACCACCGCCAGGACCTATTGTTTGGGGAAAAAGGTAACTATCTGCTTCCCCTGCTCGTCCACGTGGGAGACGTAACCAAGGCCCAGGCAGCAGTCGACACAAAGCCGCCGCTTTTCCTCTCCCTCTCCGTCGATCACAAGGTACCGCTCTCCATACTTCATCGGACGGTGGCAACCGTCACACTCTATTCTTCCTACAGCAATACAGCCACGGCGCATATTAGCTCCTTTCCTGAGATTTCAACCAGGCCCGGGTCTTGCCTTCGATAACCAGGCTGAACTCACCCCTGGGCTCAACGAAATGCTCCCTGGACTGGCTCACTCTGCCCCTGAAAATATCTTCGTGGACCTTGGTAAGCTCGCAGCAGACAGATATTCTTCTGTCGCCCAGGGCTTCCTCAATATCGCCCAATGACTCACTGAGGCGATGCGGTGCCTCGAAGGCCACTATGGTCCTTGGCTCATCCGCCACTGAACCCAGAAGGCGCTGCCTTGGGCCCTTGCGCCGGGGCAGGAACCCAAGGTACAGGAACTGGTCAGTGGGGAGTCCCGAGACCGCCAGGGCAGCAACCACCGCCGAAGCACCGGGGATCGGTATCACACGAATTCCACGCCCTACTGCAGCACCGATGAGGTCGTAACCGGGGTCACTAAGACCCGGCATGCCCGCCTCCGATACCAGGGCCAGGTCTTCCTTCTCCAGATAGTCCAGGAGATAACCAAGTTTGGCCCTCCTGGTATGTTCATGATAGCTCGTGAGCGGAGTCCTGATGTTGTAGGCACTAAGCAGGCGGCGCGTGGTACGCGTATCCTCGGCAGCAATGAGCTTCACCTCCCCCAGGAGACGCAAAGCACGCAAGGTGATGTCCTCCAAGTTGCCGATCGGAGTGGCAATGACATAGAGAGCGGGCATGAGCCAAGATTATACTTAATAGCTACCATTTTATCCACAGCCTTTCTTGACTTCAGGCCATTATGCCGGTATAGTGTGTGGCAACTCCCATAGACTACAGAGAAATGCCTCACCCCAAGGTCAAGGAGATGGAGCGTGCCTATGGATTTGACGAAGTCGCGCTCGTCCCCGGGGACGTGACCATCAATCCCGACCAGACTGACACCAACTTCACTGTCGGAGCTCACACCTTCCCCATCCCCATCCTAGCTTCGGCAATGGACGCTATCGTCGACCCCACCTTCGCTATTCAATTCAACAAGCTCGGGGGACTGGCCGTCCTCAATCTGGAAGGCATACAAACAAGGTACGAACGCCCTGATGATCTGCTGGATCAGATTGCCCGGGCCTCCGAGAAAGAGGTTACTGCGCTGCTTCAGGGAATCTACTCCGAGCCCATCAAGGAAAACCTCATCAGCCAGCGCATTGGTGCCATCAAGAAAGCTGGAGCAATCTGCGCAGTATCGATGACACCTGCCAACACCAAGCGATTAGCCCCCATAGCCAAGGATGCGGGGATGGATATACTGGTGGTGCAGTCTACCGTCACCACAGCCCGACATATTTCCAAGAGCTATCGGGGCCTTATCCTGCCGGAGCTGTGCCAGCAGATGTCCCTGCCCGTCATAGTGGGCAATTGCTGCAGCTACGACGCGGCATTAGAGCTCATGAGGACAGGGATCGATGGGATCCTGGTTGGAGTGGGTCCCGGTGCCGCCTGTACTACACGGGAAGTCATCGGCGTGGGAGTGCCCCAGATAACTGCCACCATGGACTGCGCTGCTGCCAGGGAAGCATATCTCAAAGAAAGCAGCAGATACGTATCAGTGATAACCGATGGAGGTATCCGTACAGGCGGTGACCTGTGCAAGTCATTTGCCGCAGGCGCCGATGCTGTCATGATCGGCTCGCCTCTAGCTCAGGCTGCGGAAGCCCCTGGGAAAGGTTACCACTGGGGGATGTCCCATTCCCATCCGGCATTACCCAGAGGAACGCGCGTCAGAGTTGGCACTACCGCCCCACTGGCACAGATCCTGCTGGGTCCCACTTCAGTCACCGATGGCACTCAGAACCTAGTCGGCGCTGTGCGCACCGGCATGGGAGTATGCAGTGCCCGAACCATCAGGGAGATGCACAAGGTCAAGATGGTCATTGCCCCATCCATAAAGACCGAAGGTAAGCACTTCCAGGCAATCCAGAATAGCCCTTGAGTTCAGAGAAACGGCGAAAGGCAGAACCAGACGCCAAAGCCAGCAAGAACCAGAGCGCAGACCCGAAACACGGTTTCCTGGACCTTGTGCGTCCACCATCGCCTTGACTCGAACGTCCCCACGGAAAGAAATTCACTCCAGGCCAAATCGCACGGCAGATGCACCACGGCAAGAAGAACCACGCCAGCGAAACCGAACCTGCCGGCCCCCGCTACGAGAGCTGCACCTACAGTGGCCCACCATATGTAGAAGGCAGGATTGGCTCCCGTAATCACAATCCCGGTCAGCAGAGAACTGGCCGGCAAGCCGCCAACGGCACCAATGGCTTTGCCGGCAGTCCGAAACATCCGGAAGCCCAGGTATACTAGCATCAGGCCTCCGGCGAGGTATATGCCTGTTTCCACCAGGGGTGAGACGATGAGACGCTCCAGGCCTGAGTAGATTGCAGCTATCAGCGGTATCTCAACAACAGCATGCCCCGCTGCAATCCGTGCGCCAGCGTGCCTGTCACCATAACCCTTGGCTATGGTGGCCGCAGTAAGTGGACCGGGCAGCATAACGCCGGTGAGAGAAATGACCGCCGCTGATAACAGGAACAGGCCCAGGCTTGTATCCATGCTTGGTCAGGCGTAAGGCCAGATCGAGGCTAAATTTCCTCGATGTCCTCGTCTTCCTCTCCAGCTCCACCTTCACCATAGTGAGGCAGCATCGCATCTGCCTTGGCACGGCGCCCTCTGGCCCCCCTGGGCAGACCACCAATCATCTCCTTAAGCTCTGTCAATGCGGCAGCCGATTGCGACGGAGGGCTGACCACGCCGTCGACCCCAGCCTGCCATATGCTCGTGAGCTCGGCTTTCGTGATCAGAGAAGGCAGGGCCAATACAACCGGCTTCTCTAAGAGCTCGACAAACCTGCGGCAAACAAGCAGATGCTCCACAGCAACGAACGTGCCTCCATCTCCAGTATTGACGAACACCCCATCCACTCCAATGCCATTGATGGCCCGAACAAGACCCAGGTCTAATGAAGGGTCTATCATCAAAATCCTGCCCACTTCCTCTTTATGCAATACTGACGTAGCCGCCTTCATCTCGAAGACCACAAAGTCACACCCTGATCTCACAAGCTCATCCATGTCCTCCTGACCCATGCCCTTCACAAACGCACCCAGCGGTACAAGCCCGGCAGCCTGGACCATCTGCTTGACGGACCCGGTGCCGGGATTCTCGCCCAGTATCAGACCGGCATCGGCATTGACGCTGGCCGCGGTCCTGGCCTCCTTGACCTCCGTCCCCGATAGTCCGGCAATAAGCAGCATTCTGGGGCCTCTCGATTCAGAGGCAGAGGCGTGAAAACCTATCGGTGCTGACGAGGACTTAGAAAGACGCTGCAGCTTGTCTACGAATCTGCTCACATGACCCCCAGCCAGCGGTCGGATTCGAACCGACGACCGGCGGTTTACGAAACCGCTGCTCTACCCCTGAGCTACGCTGGCATCGAACGTAAAAATCAGTTGCGGCTGAGTATTATGTTCGTTTCTGGCGTTAATTTGGCGTTATTTTTTCCGACACCGTTCACCGCAGCCGGCAGCACCGCGTCCAGTAACGCCATAGCCTCGGATTGCATGCCCTCAATTATATGGGAGTAGATGTCCATTGTAAAGGCAACCGAGGCGTGGCCCAGGGCCTCAGAGATAACCTTCGGCTTGGCCCCGCGCAGCAGCATGAGGCTGGCGAAGCTGTGCCTGAAATCATGGAAACGGACATTCTCCAAGCCAGCCTTCCTTGCCAGTCGGGCGAAGCTGTGACTCAGGACACCGGGGTCAATGGGCTTCCCATCGGCGCTGGCAAATACCAGGTCGTCTAAGCCAAGTTCGTTGTCCAGCTCGCAGTACAGGGCTTTGCGGTCCTCTCTATACTCTCTGAGGAACGCAGCCAGTTTTGGCGTCATAGAAACGTAACGCCTACTGTGGCTTGTCTTGGGTTCTTTGAACTCACATACACCCCGGCGCTTGTATAACACCCGGTTGACGGATATCGAGCGCATGATATCAGGGTCAATGTCCCGCCATCTTAGGGCCAACAATTCGGCCTGCCTCAAGCCGGTGCTCAATGCTGTGTAGATAATGGGATAGTAGTAGCTGCCTTCGCATGCGTCGAGCAGCTTGCTTGCTTCCGTCGGGTCCAGCGTCCGCATGGTCCTGGGCCGGACCTTCGGGGGATCCACCAGCTCGCAGGGATTCCGGCCGAGATAGCCTTGCCTGACAGCATACTTCAGGGCCTCAGATAATATGCGGTGCTGGTGATGCACTGTCCGGGGTGACAGTGGCTTGTCCAGGGCCTTGCCGTAGTAGTCGGCTATGGCTTTCGCCGTCAGACTCTTCAGCGCGAAATGCCCGAGCTCCGGCTTCAGATGCCGCTCAACGATGCCCTGGTAGCCGTCCAGGGTCCGGGTTGAGCAATTGGTCCTCACGTAGCCGTTAAGCCAGTTTTGAAGGTGCTCGGCTACTGTGAGCTTGCCCGGGGGAGTATAGACGCCTTTGTCCAGGCTGCTTAGTAGCTCAGTAAGCCGGCGCTGTGCATCGCCCTTGCGGCCTCTTATAGTCTCGAAATGGCGCTTGGGCCTGCCATCCGGCCCCTTCCCGGTGTAGATTTGGATCTGCCAGCTACTCTTTCCCTTTTGCCTTATGCTTCCTCTCATTTTGCGCCTCCCTTAATAGTCCTGCTGCTCGCTGAGGATATCGTTCACGTCGCCTATCCGGATCAGCGACTCTACCTGAGGGGATTCCAGGTAGCGCTCGAATAGAACCGGCCACCTGTCGGCATACTTCTCTTGAAGCCGGGCGAAGAGCCATCTAAGGAATAGGGGAAACCGGTCTGCATCCCTGTTCTCATAGAGAAGTTCGCATGCCAGGGCTATCTCATGCAGGGCCGTCTGCTCCTCAACCCACTTATGAGCCGGGATCAAGGAGAACTTGCCATCGCCCTCCTCTTCCACGTAGGCTTGACCATTCTTGAGTATTATTGTGTTAACCATCTTGTGCCTCCGTTCTGGCGTTCCGCTTTTGTCTCTCCCTTCGTTATCCGATCTATCCGAGATGTGATTCTCTTGTAGCGATTTTGAAAGCCCTTCCATGTCCTCTTGCGATTGTAGGGATGTTTCTTATTCCAGTCGTCCTTTACCGACTCCCAAAACTTGACCGTTTCCCCTCTTGCTCCTGAGATACTGCCTCTCGCGAGGACCATCTTATAGAGCTCCAGGTCCTCTGATGTGAAGGGCTTTGAGCGCTCTAGGCCAAGCTGCTCTCTAATGTCACGATAGAGAGACCGTAAATCCTTCGCCGCTATGGTGCTACGAATTGTCACTCCGGCAAATCGGTTCTCGATGGTTGCACCGGACGGTAACATATGCGCTTCCTTGAGAATACCCAATGTGTAGGGTGGCAATATGGGCAACCTGTCGGCCAGGATATACATTTCGATTGACTCCCATGTGAAGCCCGTCACTTTGGAGATTTTGAATAGCTCTGGCGTGACCGTATCAAGATAGCCAGCAGTCTCTCTATCGAGCGCCGGCGGGTCTTCAACCTGACCAACTTTGATTGCTTTAATCGCAAGGTCAAGCTCCTCAAGCCGCCGGAGTTCGTGCTCCGTAGGTAACTTGACGTCAATTCCTTGCTCTTTCATCAAGGACCATTGCTCTACACCCTCTGTATAGTGCGGATACTTCGCCAGTATCCTTTGCCAATAGCCATGCCAGGTGTCCGCTCTCTTGTGCCATTGCCCTGCTCTATCGTGCCACTCGTTAACATCGTTCCGCCACTCATCCAAGGCCTTGCTCCATACGTCTAGCTTCTCATTAACTCGGGCCAACCATCTGCGAGCCTCGGTTGCGGATCGAAAAGGAGCAGCTTGCGAACGGAATAGTGCTAGGCGTACATCTTGCACCCAGGGTTTTATCTGCTCAGCCAGAAACTCAGCCGTTGCGGAGGGCTTTACGCCAGTGGGTGCGATTTCAGGTTCGCCGACAAGGGGAATGATATCTGCTACGAGCTTACTGAAGGCCTCAGCGCCGGAGCCCTGAAGCCTCTCGAAGCCCATCGCGTGTATAAAATCTGTGAAGGGTTCAATCAAGGCACCATAGCGTGCTGGCTCCTGGGCTTTAAGCACCTCGAGTCCCCTAACCCATGCCCTAACTATCTCGCGAGTAACCATTGTCAACACTCTACTGCACAGTTTTGTACTATTATAAAATGAAACCTGAGGTCGTGTCAAGTACCATGTAGGAGGTAAGCTATGCATAACCGTCTAGCTGAGGTAAGGAAGAGACAAGGCATAAGCCAGTTGCGGCTTGCCTATCTTACCGGCATACAGCCAGCAGAGATTTCGAGGATCGAGACGGGAAGGCTGCGGCCATACCCTGGCTGGCGAAAGCGGATTGCCCGGGCCCTCAAGGTGTCTGAGGCGGCGCTGTTCCCGGAGGATGGGGATGGCAGATAACGAGCGCCTGACCGTAACCATCCCGGAGTTTTCACAACTGGCCGGGATCTCAAAGAATCAGGCATATATGCTCGCCGCGACAGATTCGTTGGGAGTGCCGGTCATTCGCTTGGGCAAGCGCATGGTGTTGTCACGCCGGGCCGTTATGCGGTTACTGGAGGGCGAGAGCAACCAGGGAGGCAATGGCACCGGTCAGCCTGAGACTGGGGAGGCCTGATTACATGACAGAGACTATTGAGACATTCCTCGAAATGAGCACCAACGGCCATGCTGCAAGACAGGACAGAAACAGGACCCAGAAGGGCCGCTGGGGGGGTGGCAATGGGTAACCGCACATGGATTCGTATCTTCTGCGATAAGTGGCTTGAAGGCACCCTGCGGGAGGAGGCAATTGAGATTCGAGGGGTCTGGATTGATCTGCTGGCGCTTGCTGGCGCGGGCCGTTATGGGGACTCCGGAGAGATCAAGTTGGCTAACGGAATCGGCCTCACGGACCGCCAGTTCGCTGAGATTTTGGGCGTTTCCTTGAGACTTTGGAAGCGTGCAAAGTGCCGATTTGAAAACACAGATCGCATCAAAGTCTCAAAAACGGGGGCCATTTCGATAACGAACTGGTCAAAATACCAGTCAGAATATCAGAGGCAAAAGCCCCTTCGGGAGCGTCAAAGGGCCCAGCAAGATGGTGCACCTGGCAAACACTCAGGAAGAAACCCTAGGGACCTACCTACACACTACACGGACCCGCCTGATTACCCTGACCTGGATTGAGTAACTTTGGAGTGTAACTTCGGCCCCAACTTTGACCTGTAACCGAAAGTTGAAAGGAGAAGGAGAGGAGAAGGAGAAAGAGAAAGAGATATAGAGGGAAAAGGTTACAAAGTTTTGTAACCAACTGTGTAACTCTTGAATCGCTATAAAGCACAGACGTTACATTGAAAGGAGATACTCATGGAGCATAAGAGAGGGCAACACCCTAACAGCCTGGCGAATCTGAGGAAGTTCAAGCCGGGCCAGTCGGGCAATCCCCGGGGCCGGCCGCGGAAGGAACTCTGTATTACGAGCATCCTTCAAAAGAAGCTGGGGCAGACCTGTGACAAGGATCCTACAAGGACCTGGGCCGAGTGGCTTGCTTTGAGAGCGTTGGAGCTCGCTGGCGAGAACCCGGCATATTACAGGGAACTCCTTGAGAGAACAGAGGGAAAGGCAGGACCGCGCCCGCCTGAGGACTCTCGGAGGAACGTCAACATCTATGTGATTGACGAGGAGACCAAGGAGCTCATGGCTCGGGTGGGTGACAGGACGAGGCATCTGCCGCCGCCCAGCCAGCCCGAGGTGATCACTGTTTCAGGCGAAGTAGTGGACGAATAGCGGAGTGATACAGGCAATAACAGGGAGCGCATGGAGCTTGCAGCGAGAACCAAAAGAAGCCACGAATACCAAGGAGGTGAATCAAATGGCGAAATCGAAAGAGACCCAAACCGAGAGGTTACAGAACTCGGCGCCTAAGCGCGTAACCATTGAACCGCTGGAACAGTTCAAGAAACGCATAGACAGGGAAGCCGGCCTGGACCCGAAGCGAGGCAAGAAATATACCTCGCCGGGTGGGTTCATAAAGATACCGACGCCCAGGCGGAGCAAGTGACGGAGCAAAGTATGCTGAAAAACGGCCGGACCAGCCAAAACTACGCCGGTTCTAACGCCAACTCACCTTCGGGCCTGGGGCTGAGCAAATACGGAAGCAGCGAACTGTTAGTTCTATGACAGGCCTGAAACCAGAAAATGGAGGTATGCCATGACCAAGAAACGGTACACGCAAGAGGACATTAACAGGGCAGTCCATGAGGCCCTTGCCGAGAGGGGATGGACGCCTGAGCAGCTGGCCGCGAAGAGGGCTGATCTCGAGGCCCGAGAGAAAAGCCTGGAGACTGAGAGAAGTGCAACCATGACCTCATTGGGCGAACTCGAAGAGGCTGCGAATTCGCCGAGGCTGCATCCCGATAAGAGAACCGAGATTAAGGTATTCGTAAAGGAAACAGCCCGGAAGCTGGGCCAGGCCTCGGTCCCCGCTGCAACCAGAGAGCCTTCCGCTCGGTCCAGCAAGGAAGAGGCCTTTGCCGGGATTGAAAGGGAGTATCAGCTACCCCGGGGCCTTATGAGTACGCTCAATATCGCCACCGTTGAGGAAGCACAGCAGTTGGCCCGCAGGATCAGCCCGGGCCTCGCAGACCAGGGAACTGCGCAAACAGCAGAACCGAATCAGCCAGCAAGCCCAGAAGGCGAGGAGACCACAGGGCAGAGTAAGCGACAACGGCCAGACGGCGTTGAACCTATGAGTGAAGCAGAGATGGACGAACACCGCAAGTGGCGGGCCGAGATGGTATATCAGGGAAAGGCCATCACATTTGGCGAGGGGCCACCCGAGGCCATCAGTGAAGAGGAGATGGCCAGATTCAGGCAAGAACGAGCCCAGGACCAGAAGCCGGATAACAGGCGGTCATACGAGGTCTATTCCGGCATCTTTCAGGACAGGTCTCAGGAGCAAGCAAAGCCACCGGCTGAGGCCAGGGCGGAGATATCCGGTCAAGGCAGCGGCCCACAAGGACAGTGCAGCCGGGAGTCCTTTGCGGATCACTTCCGAGAGCAAACCCAGGGCCAGAATCCAGCCGTGATAGATAAGGAAGGGACACCCTTCGACGAGAGCATTGATCACTGGCCGTATTTCAGGCGTAGCCAAGAGGTGAAGGACGATGATTAACCTGAACGCCGACGACCTGCTGAAGCAATATCGAGAGGCCCAGGAAAGAGAGATCGAAAGGCTGCTGACGCAGTACGGGACTTCTCTCCAGGAGACCAGGGAGATGTACCCGCAGCTTATCAGCACGATCGAGAAGCAGCGGGAGGTCTCATTCCCCGGGCAGGAGTTGTTTATGAGCGCCAGCGAGGCGGCACAGCTGGGCTTGTCCCTGCAAGAGGGCTGGATGCTGAAGTTCACCCCGCAGGAACAGGGTTATGGTCTGAGCTTCATCACGCCCGAGAAGTGGGAAATACAAGAGGGTGGTACGTATGTATCGCCAACTGGCGAGACGTACACCCGGGCCGATATAGAGGCTCTGCTAACTGAGCCGACGGGATCCCTAAGCCCGACGGAACTGGCTCGGCTGCCCGAAGATTTGACAGTAGAGGCCCTTACAGAAGAGGGCCAGGCACTATATGAAAGGTATCAGGCTGAGGGCGGACAACTGAGCGTTGCGCGCTGGTTGAAGTTACTGGAGCAGGAGCGCCTTGAGACAGAGCAAATCTTCGGCAAGGTATTCCCCCAGGAAGATATAGCCGAGGTACTGCAATATGCCCGAGATCAGCCGGAGCAGTTCCTTGCCGAGTTGAGGGAGATCGGGCGAACTGAAGAAACCGAGGCGTTGCTTCGCTTGCTGGCGCCCGATATCACGGAAGAGCACCTGGAGGACATATTCGAGCCGGTGATGATGGCGCCGGAGGTCCAGGAGAGCAAGTGGAAGGACGTCTGGGACAGGCTGTACTTGGGGATTACGGAGTTTGGCTACAACACGAAGCAGTACATACTGGGTACATTGCCGCGCATGATCCTCGACGTTATAGGCGGCCGGAGCATCTTCGTAGCACCTACCAGGCCAGAGGAACAACGGGGCTGGTTCAGGCTTCTATATGAGCCGACACTGGACGCTGTGGAAGTCATACAGCAGAACTATGAGGAGCGCGAGGCCGCACGTTACGAATGGCTTATGGCGCATCCTGAGTTATACCCCCGGGAAGAGTGGGCCGAGGGCGCAATAGAGACCATCCAGGCCAATCCGAAGGTCTTGCTGGATCCCGCATACGTCGCATACCTGGCGGTAGATGCGGCCATATACACCGGGTCCTTTCTGGCGGCAGCCACGGCAACAAGCGCCATTACCGGGAACCCTGCGCTTGGGGTTATGGCTGGCGTAGCTGTGACAACGCCGGCGCTCTCCCATGACCTCTATGCGGACCTACGGGCGGCTGGAGCCACTGAGCAGCAAGCGGCGCAGCTTGCCGTACCCATTGGTGCGGTCATCGGTTCGGTAGAGGTTATTGGTGGTATGGCCGTGCTGAAGGCTATATCGCCGGCCTTCTATCAGAGTTTCCGGGCCAACGCGCAGAAGGAGATTGTGCGCAGAAGCCTGGGCAGCCTGCTCAAGAAAGGCCTCAAGACCTTTACCGAGATTGAGATAACCGAGACGCTGGAAGAGGTTATCCAAGGTGCAATCCAGGACGCAACGGTCAAGACGTTCGATGAGAACCGTGACCTGCTGGAGAATATCCCTGAGACGGTAGTGCATACACTGATTGCCACGCTTCCCCTGGCGATCATCGGCGGGGGCCGCCACACAAGCTATATCTACAAGAACATGACCGCCGAGCAAAAGGCACAGATCCAGCAGGACACGGCGGCCTTTGAAGCCAAGGGGATACCGGCTGACTATGCCGAACTCCTGGCGATCAACAGGTTTCAGGAGACCGAAGAGGGACGCGCCGTTGTTGAGAGGGCTGTGGAAGAGGCGGCTGGCTTGCCTGAGTTTCAGACAGGCAAACCGAGCATAGAGCAAGACGTTGAGGCCCGTATCCAGGAAGTGCAGGGGATCCTGGCGACAAAGGGAGTCAGAGGCCGGGCGAATCTTGAACTGGAACTTGCCACTCTCCAGGCCCAGCTGGAAGTTATGAGGACGAAGGCAGCGCATGAGCTGGACTTCACCATTTCACAGATCGAGACCGAACTCGGGCTGCGGTCTATGTCCTATCATGGAGCCAGGAAGGGGCTATTCCCTGAATACACTACGAGGCAGCTTGAGGAGATGCTGAGGGTTTATCGGGATGCGCGCCAGCAAATCGAGGACGTTGGTATGCCCAAGGCCAAGAGGTTGGTCAGTGTGCGCGCCGGTGACATCGCAACCAAGGGCTGGGAGAAGGTGGCATGGCAATCTATTAGGCTACAAGCGGGCAAATGGCTGGCCCGGCTGACTGGGGAGAAGTCCAAAGTTGTACTGGCTGAGCAAGAGCTTGACTCGAGGCCCACGCAAAGGGTTTTCAAGGCGCTGGAAGGCATGTTGAAGAGGCGCAGAGAGATCCGCTATGACCCAAAGACCGGCAAGTATATCAAGGTCCGGCGCATCGTAACTCATGTCACGAAGGCCAATTGGGATGCCTTATCAGTAGAGCAACGCATGAAGGCTGCGACAAGCGCAGGGCTGGCCGAGAGTGTTGGCTTCAAGTCCTGGGATTCCTTGACGATGGCCGAGAAGGTGACTCTCAAGACGTCTGCAATCACGCTGCCGGAGGTGCAAGAGGCCCGCGATGCCTGGGATCGCCTCAGCGTGCCCGAGCGCGTTGCCCTGGCCAAATCGGTAGGGCTTGAAGGCAAGCTGGGCTCGAAGTCCTGGCAGGCCTTGACCAAGAAGGAAGCGGCACTACTAAGGAACCTGGTAATCAGCGAGAAGGTTCGAGTCACAAAGCAAGATGCTCAGGATGCGGCCAGGGAACTCGTAGCCGACGCCGTGATAGAGGAAGCCGGGCTCACAAGGAACCCCGACGTGGTGCAGAAGTTGACCGAGCTTATCAGGGAGGCCGAACCGATCAGGAAGATCACGGAAGGCTTGAAGCATGAGGAGCTAATCAAGCGGGCCGGCCGTGCGGCAGCGATACTGGACAGCGCCCAGGGCCGGGATGCCTTTCAGAAGTCCAAGTCGGCCCTTGAGGGAGCTCTGCCAAAGGCTGACTTTGCACCGCCCGAATTGCAGCTTACTTCCGAGGAAGTGAACGAGCTTTTCAACCGTGTCAAGGAGTCCGATCTGCAATATTTTGAGAAGCTCAACACGGCTGAGGCATTGGGCAAGCTGCTGGCCGGGGAGATACCAACAGAGGGCGAACTGGAACTGTTGCAGAAGATATTCGGCCCGGAATTGGCCGAAGCCATCATGTCTAAGAGGGGAAGGGGTGCCTGGGAAGCCGTCCTCGATGTATTGAACCTTCCCCGCGCCGTTCTGGCCTCATGGGACCTGTCCGCACCGCTAAGGCAAGGCGCCACGCTGTTTTGGGGCCAGCCCAAGGAAGCGTTGCCGGCAATGGTGCCGATGGTGAAAGCGTTTGTGAGCGAGGCGAACGCCAGGGCCGTTGACGAGGTGATCAACTCCGGGCCGTATGCTCAGTTGCGCAGGGACGCCGGCCTATACATCGCACCACTGTATGATGTGGTGCCCAAGCTGGCACGAAGGGAAGAGGCCTTTATGACCAGCCTGGCGAAGTATATCCCTCTTGTCAGCCATTCAGAGAGAGCATACGTCACCTACCTCAACAAGCTGCGGGCAGATGTGTTTGACAGCTATGCCAGGCAATGGGAAGGAACCGGCAAGACGATGGCCGACTACAAGGCATTGGCCAGCGCCATCAACATCATGACGGGCAGGGGCCCGCTGGGCAAGCTATCACACATAGGCGCGTTCTTGAACGCCATGTTTTTCTCCCCGAGGTATCAGGCCAGCAGGATCATGATGCCGGTCGAGTTTCTGAGGACCACGCCAACGGTCCGCAAGATCATGGCCCGAAATATACTGGCCTTCGTATCGGCAAACCTGACAATCCTGGCCCTGGCCGTGCTGGCGTTCAAGGACTCGGAAGAGCCGGCCTACGTCGAGACTGATCCGCGCTCCACTGACTTCGGGAAGCTCAAAATTGGGAACACACGGCTGGACTTCTGGGCCAGCTTCCAGCAGTATGCGAGAGCGATCTGCCAGCTCATTACAGGCATGAGAATCGTATCCACAACTGGCAGGCTTACCGAGGTGCAGAGATCACAGGTCCTTGACCAGTTTGCCAGAAGCAAGCTATCCCCCATAGCCGGGCTGGTAAGTGATCTTCTGAGGGGCGAGACGTATATTGGCGATGAACTATCCCTGGAGCCCGAAAGCGTGAGGCAGCAGGCTTTTGAAAGGCTTGTGCCTATGTGGATCCAGGACATGGTAGAGGCAATTGAGGACTCCGGAATCACCGGCGCCCTGCTGGCTTTGCCCGGCTGTTTCGGGGTGGGCGTCCAAACATATGGCGGCGGGTACTGGGAGGAGTTCACTGACAAGCTGGGAAAGCCTGAGCAATCTGAGGCTCTGCCGTACTCTGTGAATGTGGAAGATATCTACACGACGAAGGACTTCTACGGCGACGTGTCTCCCAGGGTGACAGGCATGACGCGCGACGATATCAAGCCTCAGTACCAGATCCCTGAGCTGGTGCAGTCTGTGATAGCGGCCAAGGCCGTCAAGGAAACCTATCACGAGAGGGCTAGAGAACGCCTGATTGATATAAACGCCGACGTCAGCCAGGGTGACACATATGAGAATTACTATGTCCAGTGGCAGCAATATCAGAAATTGACCACCGACGAAGAGCGGGCCACGTTCAAACAGCAATATCCTTACTACTACAAGGGGAACTTCAGCCGGCAGACCCTGGCCTTGCTCGATGAATATCACTCGCTCGATAGGATGGCACAGGACGACTTCCTGAGAGAGCATCCTGAGATCGCGGTCAGTCCTCGAGACCAATGGCTGAGGGAACACCCTGAAGAGAACGCGTTGCTGGCTCTTTGGGGCCAGGCCAACATACTGACCTCGGCTGCCTATGATGCGCTTGTAAAGCTGAGCAACCAGCTCGATATACCTCAGAGGGCTATTGAGTACGTCCTGCCGCCGATAGCGTGCAAAGAGAACTATTTCAAGTATCTGGACATCGGCCAGGAGTACGGCTGGAATAGCTGGGAGGCCCGGCTTCTCATGCTCGAGGACGATGAACTGAGGCAATGGCTGGGCCGTGAACCGGTAGAGGATCATATCGAGGCCCTGAAGTTACAGGTAAAATGGCGGGACCTGACAGTGGAGTACGAGGGCTATGGTGACAGGGATTCGCCCTACTACATAGCCGACAAGGATGCCAGAGGGCAAATCAGGCGCATATTCAAAGACGCCCATCCCGACTGGGTTGTGGACATGGCCCGGGTGGATGCGTACAGGCTGGGATTCCCGGAAGAGCAGATCGAGAACTATGTTGAGTATTACTCGCTGCCGGATAAGGGCTATGAGCGCGAAAGGTATCTCCTGGAGCATGCCGATTTCTACAACTCTATGATAGAGCTCAAGGGGCTGGTGCCACTGGACAGCGATTACAGGGTGCCGGCTTCCCGCTATGATGAGATATACCATGAATACGAAGAGCTATTTGAGGCCTACGACAATGTGACCGGCACAGAGTCGCAGAGGGCCGCAAAGCGCGAGCAAATACTGAGCGATAACCCGGAGTTCGCTAGGGCCAGGCTGGAAAGGCAGGCCTATGGGCTCTTCTTCCCCGAGAACCTGATAGACGATTATGTGGACTGGTACAGCGTCAAGCGCAAGGACTATGAGGACGATTGGTGGCTCATGGATCACCCTGACTTCTATGAGGCCATGCTCGAGATGGGGATATGGAAGCAGGAGAAAGACTTCAGCAAGGTCCCCACAAGAGAGGTGTGGGCGGCATACCAGGTATATCTCAGCCTGCCCACCGGCACCCCCCGTTTAGATTACCGTGTGAAGCACCCCGACCTGGACGCCTGGCTGGTGCTGGCCAAGGGGTACAAGCCGGTCAGTGGAAGGGGAAGCCCGACGGCGGAAAAGACACCCTGGCAAGAGGCCGCCGAGGTCCAGCAATTCAAGAGTCTCTTTGGCGGAGGCTAGATGTATGGTTATTCAGTGTCCACACTGTGGCAAGAATGTGGTGGTGAATGGTCTAGGTCGGAAACGGCTGAACATGCCACTCAAAAACGTTTATGAGGCCCTAGCAAGGCATAAGAGCGTAAGGGGCGCAGCCCATGAGCTTGGTTGCAGCCAGGGATATATCTACAACACCTTGAAGGCCAACGGCGTAAGGCTGAGAGATGTGCTCCAAGGGTGACGGCAACTTAACGCCGGGTCACTTGGCGGTACTCGGCCCCGGTCCCGATTCTGCCAGCACGTTCACGGCCAAGCCAAAAGTTGGCGTTAAAATGGCGTTAAAAGTTTTGGGAGGGTTTGGGATGGCTTGGGTCATTACGAACAAAACGGGATTTTGAGGATTAGCACAGCGGTTCTATTTTGTTCGTAAAGTGACAGTTTGGGACGGTTGTCCCGCAATTACGAAACCGCTGCTCTACCCCTGAGCTACGCTGGCATCCTCCCAATTATATGG
>JBKHJG010000011.1:0-40884 GCA_046538235.1 Dehalococcoidia bacterium
ATATCGGGGTGAGAGGATTTGAACCTCCGACCACCTGAACCCCATTCAGGTGCGCTACCGGGCTGCGCTACACCCCGTCGCCTTGGCCTGGATAATATGTTATCATAACCGCCTCGGCAAACAAAATACCAGAACTTCAGGCGGTGATTTTTGGCCAAGAAAAAGAAGAAAACTAAATCCCAGCGGGCCCCTACCAAACACCAGCTCTCTAAGTGGGAGCGCCAGATGAAGATACGGCGGATAGTGATCATCGCGGCCGCCGTATTTGTGGCCGGAATATTGAGCTGGGTGGGCTACGGATACTACAATGACACGATTGCGCCCCGGCGTGAGGTGGTGATTGAGGTGAACGATGCCCGCTTCACCATGGATTACTATGTGAAGGTGCTTGATCTCTATACCACGGACATGGAACCCAACATGGTCTACTACGCAGCGGGCATGGTGGCCGACAACATCATAGAGGCGGAACTGCTCAAGCAGGGAGCCGAAGACCTGGGGATCGAGGCCACCAAGGCCGAGGTAGACGAAAGGATGGAGCAGTACGGGCTCCCTGACGATGAGGTCTATCGGGACGTGATTCGGTCGGTCCTGGTGCAGGAGAAACTCGAGGAGCACCTTGCTTCCCAGCTCCCCGATACAATGGAGCAGGCGCATGTGCAGGTAATGCTGGTAGAAAGCGAAGAGGTGGCGGAAGAGGTGACGACGGCACTTGAGGCCGGGGGCAACTTCACCGCTCTGGTGGACGAGTTCTCCCATTATCCCGAGGTTGAAGGGGACCTGGGCTGGCTGCCCAGGGAGCTAATGCCCAATGCTTTCATCGAGCAGGCTGCCTTTGCTCCGAATATTACCGTCGGCCATATAAGCGAGCCCATGTACGATGAGACCGTGAGCAAGACCGTTGGCTACTGGCTGATAGAAGTCCTCAATATCGTCGATGACGAAGAGGATCAGAGAAAGATCGAAGCCAGAGCCATATTGCTGGGCAGCGAAGCAGAGGCACAGCTGGTCAAGACGGAACTGGTGGGAGGGAACTTCACTTCCCTGGCCAAGGAGTATTCGCAGCATCAAAGCAAGGAGTTTGGCGGCATGCTCGGCTGGCTGGAACGTGGGGATATGCAGAGCGCGGCTTTCGATGAAGCCGCCTTCGCCCTTGACCCCGGAGAAGTAGAGGGGCCTGTTAAGGATGAATCGGTGCGGACCACCGGGGGCTACTGGCTTGTCCGGATCGTAGATAGAGCCGAGCGCGAGCTTGAGGATGACACCCGGCAGCAGCTCGTAGGGCAGCAGCTTGACGACTGGCTTGAAGAGCAAAGGGAGAAAGCCACAATCGAGGACCGCCTGGATGAAGAGAAGATAGGTGTGGCTGTAGAGGAAGTCCTGCGGAAAAGGTAATGCCACTGCTGCGCCCCTGCTCAGATTTCCATGCCAGCGCCGGCAAGGACAGCGTAATCGCTGCCAGGGGGAAGGTTCAAGAAGCCGAAGTTCTATAGCATTGCGATCTGTGAGCGAGCTCAGATAATTTTGGGAGCAGACTCGGCGAGCGCAAGGAGCTCCTGGCTTCTCGGGGATGGCCCAGATGGTTGATCAGGACAAGATCAAACTGGCAATAGCCTCCATGATCGAGGGCATCGGCGACGACCCGCTGAGAGAGGGCGTAAGGGATACGCCGCAGAGGGTGGCCGAGATGTACGCCGAGCTTTTCTCAGGCATGGATGTCGACCCCAAAGCAGAACTGGTGGTGGACTTCGCGGAGGGATACGAAGAGATGGTCATTCTGCGGGACATCTCATTCTACTCCATGTGCGAGCACCATCTTCTACCGTTCTACGGGGTTGCCCACGTAGGTTACATTCCCGGACCCAGTGGCAAAGTGGTAGGGGTAAGCAAGCTGGCCAGGGTGGTAGAGATCTGTGCCAGGCGTCCCCAGCTCCAGGAGAGGATGACCAAGCAGATTGCCGATGCCATCTTTGAAGCACTGCAGCCCGACGGGGTGGCGGTAGTCATTCAAGCTGAGCACCTGTGTATGGTCATGCGCGGGATAAAGAAGCCGGGCACAACGGTGATAACCTCGTCGGTAAAGGGAATCTTCCGCAGCAGGGTAGCAACGCGAAGCGAATTCCTGTCGTTGATTCACGGGAAATAGCCTACTCGTGACGCAGGGACTCGATGGGGTCGAGTCGCGCCGCCCGAATTGCCGGATACAGGCCCGAGACCAGCCCGATGGAAATCGCTATGCCCAATGCCATGGCGATGACGCCTCCCGAAAGCGTGACGTCTATGGGAAACCCGGCGCCAGTGGCCACAGCAGAGGCAATCTGAACCAGCACCCAGGCCAGTACCACTCCCGCAGCGCCGCCGCAGAAGCTCAGGGTGGCGGCTTCAGTGAGGAACTGAACCAGGATATCCCGCCGCTTGGCCCCTACAGCCTTGCGCAGGCCGATCTCCCTGATTCGCTCCGTTACCGATACGAGCATTATATTCATGATGCCAATGCCGCCGACAAGCAAAGAGATGGCTGCTATAGCTGCCAGAATCCACTGAATCAGCCCTACCACCTGTCGCGCGACCCCCGCTATGGACTCCATGCTTATGACTCTGAAGTCCTCCTCCTCCCCCTCCCTGACTCGGTGGCGGGCCCGCAGGATGGCGGTAATCTCCTCGATGGCGGAGTCGATCTCATCCTTGCTGTTAGCCTGCACTGCAATGGCCTGGACGCTGTGCCCCCGGCTGGTCACCTGTTCGGGGGCTAGAGTGGCATAGTAAGTGGATAGGGGAATGTATCCCGTCATGTCCTCAGTGCCAAACCCAACTCCCTTGGTCTCCAGTATGCCGATGACCTCGAACTGACGCCCGTCAATCCTCACTCTCTGGCCAACCGGACTCATGTCGCCGAAAAGCGCTCCCGCCATCTCGCTGCCCAGAACGACCACCCTCGACTTCGCTCTATCGTCAAACTCAGCTATGAAACCTCCCTGGGCCAGGTCCAGGTTGTTGATCCATTCGTACGGGGGAGTTATCCCGGCGATTATGCCTATCACCTGTTCCCTGCCGGCCACGATCTGAGCGTTGTATCTCTGCGCCGCTGGAGCCACCCCGGCTACTGAACGAGCGTTCCGCGCAATGGCATTGGCATCCTCCCACGTCAGCGGCGAGACCTGCCCTGTTCCAACAACACCGAGGTCAGGGGGCATGACGTATATCAAATTGGACCCCAGCGAAGCGAACGCCCCCTCCATCTCAGCCTCCTGTGCCTGCCCCAGCGACACTATGGCCACAACCGCCCCAACACCAATCAGGATGCCCAGCATGGTCAGAATTGACCTCAGCTTGTTGCTGAACACAGCGCGTATCGCAATAGCGACGCAATCCCAGAGTTTCATCCCGATGCCTCTATCAGTCCGTCGCGAATTCTGATGGTGCGCTGAGTACAGGCGGCAATATCCGCGTCGTGAGTCACCAGAACAATGGTCATTCCCTGCTCGTTTAACTCTTTGAACAGCACCATGATCTCCTGGCCGGTCTTGCTATCGAGATTGCCCGTAGGTTCATCAGCCAGAATAAGAGAGGGATTGTTCACCAGGGCCCGGGCGATGGCCACCCTTTGTAGCTCCCCACCACTCAGCTCGCTCGGCCTGTGAGTAACCCGGTTAGCCAGCCCCACCGATTCTAGGACGTGCAAGGCTCTCTGCCGCCGATCATTGGCTCCGCTATAGATTAGGGGCAGTTCCACGTTGGCCAGGGCCGAGGTCCTGGATAGCAAGTTGAAGCTCTGGAAGACAAAACCTATCCTCTTGTTTCTTATCTCGGCCAGTTCATTATCGTTAAGCTGGCTTACTTCGGTACCGTCCAGGCGATATAGTCCTGAAGTCGGCCTGTCAAGACAGCCTATGATGTTCATCAGCGTAGACTTCCCCGAGCCGGAAGGCCCTACGATAGAGACCATCTCTCCATCATCAATGCGACAGCTTATGCCCCGCAGAGCAGGGATTTCCGTCTGCCCTGCCCTGTACACTTTGACGATGTCTTCCAGTTCAAGCATGGGCTACCTCAATATGCCGAAGGGAGGATGAGGTTGTGATTCAGAAGCAGACAATGTGCCCAGTACAACCTTGTCCCCCTCCTCCAGTCCCAACACCACTTCGGTGTTTATGCCGTCGCTCAACCCCAAGACTATCGCCCGTTCCTCATACTGTCCCTCTATGTCCACCACGACCGTGGGGGCCTCCTGGGTACCCCGAATGGCCCTGTTAGGTATCACCAATACGTCATCGTGACGCTCGATGATTATGTCAGCAGTAGCACTCATACCGTCCCTGAGCTGTTGAGGGGGGTCGTGCACTGTTATGGTGGTCTCATAAGATACCACTCCCAGTCGAACCGTACCGACGGGCGAGACAAAGGCCACCGTGCCCTGTACTTCGGCATCAGGCAAAGCATCCACCAGGATCGTCACATTCTGGCCCAGCTCCACCACCGCGATGTCCAGCTCATCGATGAACCCGCGCATCTGCATCTCGCCTGCGCCAAGCAGCGAGATGGCAGGGGCGGCCAATGCGGCCGTCGAGATCTCCTGTCCTTCGCTGATGGTGATATCAGCCACCAGGCCGTCGAAAGGAGCCACTATGACTGCCTTTTCCAGGTTAAGCTCCGCCATTTCCAGGTTAAGCTCCGCCATCTCCAGATTCAGTTTGGCCGTTTCCCAACTCGCCCTGGCCATCTCAACACGCTGCTCGAGCACCTCAGTAGACTCGCCGAACCCGGGGACGGCACCGGCATCCTCCAGGTTGATCAGAGCGATTTCGTACTGTGCGCGGGCTGCCTTCACCTGCTTGGCCGCGATCTCCACCTGCAGCTCTGCCATCTCCACGTTCAGTTCCAAAGACGGGGCGTCAAGCCTGGCCAATATCTGATCCTCTTCGACGCTGTCTCCCCTGGCAACGAGTATCTCCTCCACCGTCCCTGTCACGCCGAATGACAGATACGCCTTGTCGGGCATTTCCAGATTCCCACGAACCGGAGCGGTTATCACTATGGCGCCCCGCGTAACAGCCACAGTTTGTGCATCAGCGGCCTCGGGAGTACGCCCGATGAACACCACAGCCAGAACTATGCCGATAACGACCACACAGACTGTTACTATCAGAGCCAACCGTTTCTTCTTTTTCATCTATCCTGCCTCTCTGTTGCCGCGAAATACTCCTCCTATCCGCAATCTCACACTACGGGCCAAGAGATAGAACACTGCAGTATGGAGCCCCTCACGTCTGCCGACCACCTTAACCGTCGGCACCGATATCGGATGTTTTCTCATCCTTGATCGACCTGGCAATCTCATCAAGCCGGCTACTCACCTCGTTGAGCAGCTCTTCTGCTGCCTCCGCCTTGATGAAAATGAGTCCCCGCCCCAGAAAATGGCCGAACACCAGCAGCCTGCTGCCAGCATCTATACCCAGCTCCTTCCTGGCCTCCACAGGAATCACCACCTGCCCCCGGGGTCCCATTACGGCAGCGCCATAACACCTGCCTATTACACGCCTATGTGCTTCCATTGTCACCTCCTGGTCATATCCTGCAAAACTCGTTCCGGAATTATAGGATTTATCCTACTAATCCGTCAAGTTGAATAAATCCTACGGAGACGCCGCAGGCATGGTGCAGAAGGCAAGTTAGCCATGTTGGTCCTCGTCATGCAAGCCAGGAGAGACTCCAGGCCCTGGAGCAGGTAGTCAGGCCAAGTCGACCCATGAACCGCAGATGGGCTAGAATTGAATTGCCCTGTGAAATCTCAAGTTTTCTCACACAGGACAAGACATGAGCCTCAAGCCTGGATGACGATGAAAGAGCTTATTGAAGGGGCAGGCAAGCTGGGGATAGATCTCAGCGCCCGGCAGGTCAGGCAGTTTGAGCTTTACTACCGGGAGCTGGTCGAATGGAACAGGAGGATCAATCTCACAGCCATCATCGATTACGCTGAGGTGCAGGTGAAGCATTTCCTCGATTCTCTGACGGTCGCCCAGGTTATACCTGACGAAGAAATGGAAAGGGCCGATTTCAGCATTGTGGACGTAGGCACAGGCGCCGGATTCCCCGGGGTGCCGGTGAAGATCTGCTTCCCTCAGCCGAGCATGGTGCTGGTTGAGCCCACAGCAAAGAAGGCAGCTTTCCTGCACCAGCTTATCTGTACACTGGAACTCAAGCAAATAGACATCTTGAACGCCAGAGCTGAGGAAGCAGCTCATCTGCCCTCGTATCGCGAGGGCTTTGACCTGGTGCTTTGCCGGGCAGTAGCCACGTTGCCCACGCTGGTGGAGCTGACGCTGCCCTTCTGCCGCGTCGGCGGCAGAGTTGTCGCTCAGAAGAAAGGTGACATCGATCAGGAGGTGGACAGAGCGAGGAAAGCGATTGCGGTGCTGGGAGGCGCTCCAGGCCAGGTCAGACGAGTGGAGCTGGAAGAGTTCGATGATGTGCGTTACCTGGTGATAGTTGGTAAAATATCCCCCACACCCGGCAAATACCCCCGCCGTCCCGGCGTGCTGAAGAGACGGCCGATTCAGGAGGTGAACAGAGATGTGGAGTAGAAGATCCCGGAGGTTCTACCTGGGCCTCCCTCCCTTCGGTTTCTACTTCCAGGGATTCAAGCCTTTTCCCAGCAGGAAGGAATACCTGGATATGCTCGAGGACTATAAGAAAGACCTGGAGGAGGAACTCAAGGAAGTAGAGAGGGAGATCGAGGAAACAAAGCAGGGCAGGCAGGGCAGACCGGGCAAGTCTTAAGCAACAGGTATGCCGGAAGACACCGAGGGACTTATCCGGAGTCAGGCAGACTTCATCGTCAGTCAGCAGCTCGCTTCCGGGGCTATTCCCTGGTACCGGGGCGGCATCACGGACCCCTGGGACCATGTAGAATGCGCCATGGCTCTGCATTTCGCCGGCCGCTTCAGTGAGGCCCGCTCAGCCTACGAGTGGATGCGAACTGCGCAGAACGCTGACGGAAGCTGGTACTCCAGCTATCTCGACGATAGCCCTCAAGGCCTGACCAGGGATACGAACTTCAGTGCCTACATAGCGACGGGGATGTGGTTTCACTATCTCACGACCCGGGACCTGAAGGCTGTCCGTCACATGTGGCCCGCCGTCGAGAAAGGCATAAACTTCGCATTGAGCCTGCAGCGGCCGGAAGGCGAGATTTACTGGGGGCTCAGTAAGGACAACGAGGTCTGGCCAGGAGCAGTCCTGACTGCCTCATGCAGCACCTGGTTCAGCATCAAATGTGCCATCAGGCTGGCCAGACATCTGGGGCTAGAGAAGCCCCACTGGAATGAGGCAGGCCGCAAGCTGGCCAGCGCGATAACGCAGCGGCCCGAGCTGTTCGACAGATTGGGCGAGGACAAGAGCGGGCATGCTATGACCTGGTACTACCCCATACTCGTGGGGCTGATGAAGGGGAAACAGGCAGAGCAGCGTATCTCGGCAGGATGGCAGGACTTCATCCTAGACGGTTGGGGGTGCAAATGCTTTGCCGACAGGCAGTCAGTATGCGTAGCGGAGACGTTTGAGTTCATCCTGGCCCTAGCCAGGATGGGTGCCAGAGACAGAGCAGAGAAGGTGCTGGAGTGGACAACGCAGTTTCGGGATGGCGATGACGTGTTCTACCGGGAGGTATACTGGCCGCGGAGGGAGATCAGGAGGTCAGAAGTGTACCCGCATGACCACGAGAAAAACACGTGGACTTCGGCCGCGGCGATACTGGCCATGGTGGCTCTGCACGGGCGCAGAATACAGTAGCCGGAGCATGAGTGCTGTAATATGGGATTAGAGCCTGTCGTTGTGAGACTTCCCGCCAGGATTCCGTCGTTGGAAGACGACCCCGACGATTTCGTCGGGTACGAAGTCCTGGTTGACTTCATAGAGCAGCATGCATTGCATGGACTGGAGGGAGATATCATCGAAATCGGCGCCTTCATGGGCAGAGGTACCGCCAAGCTGGCAGAGATTGCCCAACGATACGGCAAGCTGGTATTCGTCATCGATGCCTTCGATCCCAGCCTGGACCAGACCTTGAGCAAGGGCGGAATCAAAGCAGTTGACGTCTACGAAGCGTTTCTGCGTGGCCGCTCAATGCTGGAAGTATACCAGCAGTCGACCCGGGGGTTCGACAATATCCTGACCATAAGAGAGGATTCCAGGAAAGTGCGCTTCACGGAAGCACAGAAATTCGTCTTCGGGTTCATCGATGGCTGTCACCAGCAGGGCTACGTAGAAAACGATTTCTATGTCATCTGGCCCCATCTTGTTTCGGGAGGCGTCGTCGCCCTGCACGACTACAAGTTCGATGAGTGGCCGGAGGTTACCCAAGCCGCCGATAGGCTGTTAGGCAGGCACGCCGGAGAGATAGGCGAGGCATACGAGATAGAAGCAAAGTATAATATCCTGTCTCTCTTCCTGGTCAAGAAGTAGGACCCAACCTCTACCTCCAGGATACATACAGGTCATCGGCACCCGCGAAGGCCCGACACCAACCCCGTCCACAAGCAAGTGACATCCCGCATGCTACTCTGGCAGGCCAGTACCATCACAGGGGCTAAGGGGTTACAGATACGGTAGTCCATCTCTCCTTATACCTGTGTCAGCAGCCCGCACTGAAGCCCTGCACGTCAACCGGTGAGTGCTAGATGACAGCCGCAGATTTCTGAAAAGGGCGGGGAAAACGCTTGACGCTGCTGAGGGTCGGGTATATCATTATTATACTATCAGTTAAGATTCAGCAGTAACTGAACTTCCTCTCTGCGCAAACTGCGACGGTGTCGCCCTCGACACCTCTCCCAGGGGCGGGCGCCACAGTTTCACCACAGACAAGAAGCACCGTGCATCAGAGGATAGTCGAAGTACTACTGAGGAAGAGATATGAAACATGGGCCAACCTTCGTCTCTTCAATCACCAGCCCCGATCAACAAAGGAGGTGCATCCATGAAAGGGAAATTTTGCACTGGTGACCTGGCCTGAGGCCAGACATGTTCCAGCGACGTGACTAGGCCGAGCGGCCAGGTCGCTATTGTGGATCACGGCGTCCGCCCATACGGGGAGGTCAGTCTCCCGGGCCGGAAGCTACGGGCAAGGAGGGGGAAATGAAGAACAAAGCCATCACATCTTGAGCGCCATGATATTGCACAAGGAGGTAAACATATGAGAAAGAAGATCCTCTATGTCTGTTCAGTTCTGATCCTGTCAATTGCCGTAGCAGCAGTCTCCATTCCAGGTTGTGCGCCAACGCAGTGCATCGTTGATGTCAGAGCGACGCTTGACGGCTCCGCCTGGACAGGGGCGGTTCAATACACGTTGACCGGACCCGGCGCAACAGCACCAACTATCATTAACGGTGCTTCTGTTCCTGCTACCCATAGTAACGTGGACTGCGGTAGCTGGATCTGTGCCTACGTTTCGGGCGGGCCCGCTGGAGCATCCCTGGCTACTATCAGCCCGTCATCTACTCAGAGCGTCGCACCGGCCGGCACGATCACCTTTACCCTGGACTTCGTGACGACGCAGGGCGCGGTGCTCGACCACTTCAAGTGCTATTGGTTCCACCACCCGGCCTACAGCCCACAATCGTCCTACTACGTAGGGGAGAGCATGGAGCTAAAGGACCAGTTTGGAACTGTGCAAGCGGTGGTCGAGTATGCTGAGTACTTCTGCAATCCCGCAGCCAAGACGTACGAAGGTGTGGCAACTGAGATCTCTAACCCGGACCATCACCTCACGATGTACGGCATAACCGGAGTCACGACCCAGAAGTGGGTAGTGGACGTCGACAACCAGTTTGGGGAGCAGAAGCTTCACGTGTCCGGTCCGGTCAAGCTGGCCGTGCCGACCACGAAAGAGGGGCACGATGAGCCAGAAGGCCTGGACCACTTCCTGCTGTACGCGACCACAGGCGCGAATCTGAACGTGGTTGTGCGGTTGGAGGACCAGTTTGACCTCGAGCCGCAGATAGTGGTGCTGCGTCCCGTCTACTTCGCCAACCCCGTCCAGAAAACACATGCTGGCGTGGTCACGGAGGTCACAAACCCCCAGTCACACCTCGTGTTCTACGAGATAATTGAAGACGAGACCTTCCAGGGAGATGTAGACATTGTCAATCAGTTCCACGCGGTGACGGTCTCAATGCCACAGGGGGCAGCGAGATACATAAACCTCCTGGCCGTGCCGTCCGAGAAGACGGGCTTTGGGCCTCCCCCGCCGCTTGACCACTTCAAGTTCTACGAGGTCAGTGGCGGCCCCGACGCAGATGTGGTCCTTCCGAAGGTGAAGGACCAGTTCTACACCGGTGTCGAGGAGGTAGAGGTCAACTCCCTCCTATACTTCGGCAACCCTGTCGCCAAGACGCACGACGGGGTGCTGACATCAATCGGAGACTCCGACCACCACCTGTCGTTGTACGGCATAACAACACCCACGATTCGGAGCTGGGTAGTGGAGGTCAATAACCAGTTTGGGGAGCAGGAGCTGACCGTATCCGGTCCGGTCATGCTGGCTGTACCGACCCAGAAGGAGGGACACGGCCCGCCCTGGTGGCTCGACCACTTTTTGCTCTATGAGGTCATTGACGGCGAGGACATGCAGATAAGTGTCGACCTAGAGGACCAATGGCACAAAGAGTCGGATGTTGACGTGCTCCGTCCGGTCTACTTCGCTAACCCCGCCGGTAAGATACCTCCCAATGTCGACTGGAACCCGAGCTGGGAACCGATCATAGAGAACCCGGATGAGCACCTGGTGTTCTATGAGATAGTAGGCGGGACTTACCAGGGAGCCATAGGAATTCAGAACCAGTTCCATCAGCAGGAGAATCTGTCTATCTCGGACCCGGCTTTGCTCGCCGTACCGTCCGAGAAGACGGGCTTTGAGCCGCTGGAGCCGAAGCCCTTGGAGCTGGACCACTTCACCTGCTACTGGACATATTATGAGGGGGCACCCCCGCCAGTAACGGGCGGGCTCTTGTTCCTTGAAGACCAGTTCGTCTCTATAGAGGCGGAACTGGGGCCTGCCCTTTATTTCTGCAATCCTGTCGAGAAGATGTATGCGGAAGGGTTGACGCCCATGCTGAACCCCGACCATCACCTCACGATTTACGAGATATACTACCAACAAGAGCCCCAGGTGTGGCAAGTGCAGATAGACAACCAGTTCTGGGGAGGAGAGCAGATGATAGTGCGGGGGCCGGTGCAGCTGGCCGTACCGACGCAAAAGGTGGAACCGTGGTACCACGAACCGCCGGTGGGCCTCGACCACTTCTTGCTCTACGAGGTCGTTCAGTATGTACCCGACATGAACTACCAGTCCTGGATCGGTCTGAACGACGAGTTCGCTGGTCAAGAGTTCTTTGGGCTCGGACCCATCTACTTCGCTAACCCCGTCCGGAAAACAGATGCCAGCGGCATGGTAACGGAGATCCAGAACCCGCAGGCGCATCTGGTATTCTACGATATGCAGGGCCAGGTTTACTCCTATCCGCCAGTAACGGCCGTCAACCAGTTCGGTGAGCAGTACTTCCCGGTGGTGTGGGGCCCTTATCACCTGGCCGTGCCATCGCAGAAGATAAGTTGGGAGGTGGGTCAAGGGCAATAGACGTGAGACAACAGGGTGGGAGGTCCAAGAACGCTCTGTTTTGGCGCTGACCTCCCACCCTAAAGGATATTCACACCGCATTTGCCCATTCACAGGTTGAGCCGGAGTGACTCCCAGCCCGGCCGGCAACCATACCTGTAACGCCGGGCTGGAGCCCCTGCTGGTCATGCCGCGACTACAGGGTGCGCTCCCGCTTGAGGCTGACAGGGGACACTCAGCATCAAGCCCATCGGAGGGGCCGGGGCAGCGGCGCATCATGCCGTCCAAGGTGAGGATTCCCCAATGAGGCGTCCTTTGGGCATTTGTGATTTGACTGGCACAGCGTTATAATTGAGCCTAGTGGAAAAGGGTACCTGGAAAGCAAAGGCAGGACTGGCCCAGATGCTGAAGGGCGGGGTGATCATGGACGTGGTCACTCCCGAGCAGGCCAAGATTGCCGAAGAGGCCGGTGCCTGCGCCGTCATGGCCCTGGAGCGAGTGCCGGCAGATATCCGGGCAACGGGGGGAGTAGCCCGCATGGCAGACCCGGCCATAGTCACCGCCATAATGGAGACCGTGAGCATACCCGTCATGGCCAAGTGCCGCATCGGCCACTTCGTTGAGGCCCAGGTGCTGCAGGCACTGGGTGTCGACTTCATTGACGAGTCCGAGGTCCTTACGCCCGCCGACGAAAGCCATCACATCTGGAAGCGCGAGTTCAAGGTTCCTTTTGTGTGCGGCTGCCGTGACCTGGGTGAAGCGCTACGTCGCGTTGCCGAAGGGGCGGCCATGATCCGCACCAAGGGGGAAGCCGGGACAGGCAACATCGTGGAAGCTGTGAGACACATGCGGGCAGTCCAGGACGGCATCCACAGGCTCCAAGCTCTACCTGAAGAGGAATTGGGAGCTGAGGCGAAAGCCCTTGGCGCTTCTCTGGAACTGGTAATTGAGGTGCATAGGACAGGGAAGCTGCCGGTGGTGAACTTCGCGGCCGGCGGCATAGCGACACCTGCTGATGCGGCTCTGATGATGCAACTGGGGGCCGAGGGAGTATTCGTCGGGTCGGGAATTTTCAAGTCCAGCGACCCTGAAGTCAGAGCCCAGGCCATTGTCAAAGCTACCACTCACTACCAGGACCCCGCTATCATAGCCGACGTGTCTAAGGGCTTGGGGACTGCCATGACGGGCCTGGACATCAAAGCCATACCCCAGCAGGAACTGCTCGCCGGCAGAGGGTGGTAGGTGAGAGTAGGCGTCATAGCCCTGCAAGGTGATTTTGCCGAACACATAGCAATGCTGTCCCGCCTCGGTGTTGATGCCTTTCCTGTACGTTTGCCTCCGCAACTGGATGACCTGGACGGAATCGTTATCCCCGGCGGCGAGAGCACAACTCTCAACAGGCTGATGACAGAATACGGCCTGGTTGAGCCGATAAGAGAACTGGCCGATCAGGGCCTCCCGGTGTGGGGGACCTGCGCCGGTATGGTGCTACTGGCCAGAACAGTCGCCAACTCGGCAGATGGCAGGCTGGGCTTGATGAATATCGAAGTGCAGCGGAATGCCTTCGGGCGGCAAGTAGACAGCTTCGAGTTGGAACTCTCCGTTCCGGCGCTGGGCGAGCGTGCCTTTCCCGGTGTCTTCATCCGGGCGCCGATGATCAGGGCCGTGGGGCCGGGGGTGGAGGTATTATGTCAATTGCCGGATGGCGTGATAGTGGCAGCCAGAGAGGGCAACCGCCTTGCCTGCTCTTTCCATCCCGAGCTAACCGACGATTTCAGGTTTCACAACTATTTTCTCAGTCTCAACGGAGGAGATGCAGTCACGAAGAGTAGTTACTGACGATCTGGATGCGCTGCTTGACATCTTTCCGCTCCATATCCGCGAGTTGCTGTATGAGCAGCCAGATCATGGCGAGCTACTGGAGGTGATCCTCGACCTGGGGCGTCTCCCCGAAGCCCGGTTTCCCCACAGGGAAATGGTCCTTAATTCCAGGGAAGTAAGCCAGTCCGATGTCGACTACGTAGTGGCACGAATTGGCCAGTTTACGGGGGACAACCGTGCGGGAATCAACCACACGCTTCACCGCATCTCTGCCATCCGCAACAAGAATGGCCGGATAATCGGCCTCACCTGTCGTGTGGGCAGGGCCGTTTTTGGCACCGTGAAGATGATCCAAGATCTCATCGAGTCGGAGAATAACGTTCTGCTTCTGGGACGGCCCGGTATAGGCAAGACGACCATGCTGCGGGAGGTGGCCCGGGTGCTGGCCGATGATTTCAAGAAGCGTGTTATCGTGATTGACACCTCCAACGAGATTGCCGGCGATGGCGATATCCCGCACCCCGCTATCGGGCATGCCCGGCGAATGCAGGTAGCCACTCCCGCCGAACAACACGCCGTGATGATTGAGGCGGTGGAGAATCACATGCCTGAGGTCATCATCATCGATGAGATAGGCACCGAGCTGGAAGCTCAAGCGGCCCGGACCATCGCCGAGCGCGGAGTGCAGTTGGTAGGAACAGCACATGGGAACAGCGTGGAGAACCTGACGATGAATCCGACGCTGTCCGACCTCATCGGCGGCATCCAGACGGTTACTCTGGGAGACGAAGAGGCCAAGCGACGGCGCACGCAGAAATCCGTCCTGGAGCGCAAGGCCCCACCCACCTTCGATATAGTTGTGGAAATCGTAGACTACTACAAGGTAACCGTACATCCCGATGTGGCCCAGGCCGTTGACGGGTTCCTATATGGACGCCCGGCCAAGGCCGAAGTGCGATGGATGGATGAAGACGGCGGGGTAAGAAGGGAGTCAATAACAGCTCCCCGTGTGTGGGAAAGTAAAGCAGAGGCGGAGGGAAAGCCGCTGCGGTTCTACCTGTTCGGGGCCAATCGCGCCCGACTGGAGCAGGTCGCCAGGGAAGCTCGAAAGGAAGTCAGAATCTTGGCCGACCTTAAGCAAGCGGACCTCCTCCTCACCACCCGAAGCTATTACCGCCGCAAGCCGCAAAAGATTCGGGATGCCGAAGAACTGGGCATACCCATCTATGTTCTCAAGAGCAACAATGCTGCTCAGCTGAAGCAATGCCTGGATGCACTCTATCCCCGTGACGCGCAATCCACCTATGTGGACCACCTGCAACGTCTCCTGGCCTCAGGCCGGGGTCTCAACTCCGGCAGCCGGAGCACAGGCCCGGGCGACAAGAGGAAGTCGAGGTAGTCTTTGGCACCGTTCATCACTTTTGAAGGTGGCGAAGGCTCCGGCAAGAGCACTCAAGCCAGGCTCCTGCTACAGAAGCTCGAGGCACGACACGTCCCTGCCATGTTGACGCGTGACCCAGGAGGCACGGCTGTGGGCAATGAACTGAGAACAGCCCTTAAGAGGAAGCAGGGAGCGCCTATCGCACCCCGGACTGAGCTGTTTCTCTTTGCTGCGTCCCGCGCCCAATTGGTGGCTGAGGTAATCCGTCCCGCCTTAGAGGCAGGCAAGGCGGTTCTCTGCGACCGCTTCACACACTCCACTACAGTCTACCAGGGCTACGGACGGGGCCTCGACCTGAGCGTCATAGAGGTGGTCAACAATATGGCGACCATGGGGCTCAGTCCGGACCTCATCGTCCTGCTGGATATTATGCCGGAGCAGGGGCTGACACGAAAAAGAAGCCTGGATGACCGCTTTGAACTAGAGGACCCATCCTTCCATCGGAGGGTGAGGGACGGCTACCTCAAGCTAGCGGCGGCCGAGCCCGACCGTTGGTTGGTGATAGATGCCTCGCTGCCCAGAGATGAGGTCGCCGGTACCATCTGGGAGCGGGTGAGTCTGCTGTTACCCCGCTTCTCAGACCGACCGCTGCCATAGTTCAGGCCTCCGACTACGTACAGGGAAAGGCTGCTAGCCATGCCCAAAGATAAGGTAGCTGTGGCGCTGAGCGGAGGAGTCGATTCGGCCGTGGCAGCCCTGCTGCTCAAAGAAGCCGGCTATGACGTCATAGCCGTGCACATGCGGCTGTGGGATTCCCCCTCCTGCGAGTATCAGGCCCGGCAGGCAGAGCGCGTATGCCGCGTATTGGACATTCCCTGCCATCAGATTGACCTGCAAGAGGAGTTTGATTCCTGTGTAGTCGACTATTTCTGCCGGGAATACCAGCAAGGGCGAACTCCCAACCCGTGCGTTGCCTGCAACCGGGAGATAAAGTTCGGCTTCCTCCTCGATAGGGTGCTTCCCCTGGGGGCCGATTACCTGGCCACAGGCCATTATGCCAGGGTCGCACGTTCCCGCAATGGGCACCGCCTGCTAAAGGCAGCAGATAGCGGCAGGGACCAGTCCTATTTTCTCTATACCCTGACCCAGGATAAGCTCGGGCACCTTCTATTCCCTGTGGGCGAGCATGCCGGAGACGAGGTTGAGCGGATAGCAAGGGAGGCAGGACTGCCCGCGGCAACCAGGTCCAGCCAAGATGTCTGCTTCATCTCCCACAAGAACTATGGCGCTTTCCTCAGCCAGCGACTGTCCACTGTGCCTGGCGATATCGTGGATACCCGGGGTAACAGGCTGGGCCAGCACCGGGGAATAGCCTTCTATACCATTGGGCAGAGGCACGGCCTGGGGGCAGCGACAATGGGCCGCGACAAGCCCCTGTACGTCATCAGGATAGAACCCGACAGCAACAGGATCGTGCTGGGCCATGAGGAGCAGCTCTATAGCCAGAGGCTTACCACCGGAAATCTGAACTGGATATCCGGCGGGGCGCCGGGGGACGCCTTTACAGCCAGGGCCAAGATACGGTATAAGTCCACGGAGGCCGAAGCCGCCGTCTCCCTCAAAGACAGGTGGGCTGATGTCCGTTTCGCCGCGCCGCAGAAATCGGTGACTTCCGGGCAGGCCATCGTGTTCTACGACGCGGACGAGGTGTTGGGCGGCGGGACTATCGAGAGCTTTCAGACTTCAACCCAGGACAATGAAACGGAGAGTTGCATCTCAGTTTCCGAGCCTCGACGAGGAAGATAGGCTCAAGCTGCAGGGCTATGAGCTTATCGCCGGCATTGATGAGGCCGGACGTGGGGCCCTGGCAGGGCCGGTGGTAGCCGGCGCTGTTATTTTGCCTCACCCGGCCAGCCTGCCCTGGTTCAAGCTGGTCCGTGACAGCAAGAGGCTGAGTTCCAGGGAACGTGAAACGCTCTTTGACCTGATCAGCAGGGAGGCGGTAGCTGTGGGCATCGGCATCGTTCCTCCTCAGTTGATCGACTCCGTGAATATCCTGAGGGCAACCAGATTGGCCATGGTGCAGGCCGTCGAAAAGCTGCCGACACAACCGAACTTCCTGCTTATTGACAGAATAACCTTGAGTCAATGTCCCCTGCCGCAAAGAGGAATAACCAGAGGCGATGCCTCCTGTCTGTCCATCGCCTGCGCCTCTATCATAGCCAAGGTCGCCAGAGACCGCATGATGGACGAATTCGACGGGATTCATCCCGGCTACGGGTTTGCCCTGAACAAGGGCTACGGAACAGCAAGTCACATATCATGTCTGCGAGAGCTCGGGCCCTCGCCAATTCACCGTCTGTACTTCGCCCCCGTCAGGAGAGTAATCGGCGGTCAGGGCATCCCTTCGCCCGAGCAAGCGGGCGCTGTGCAGACTGAGTTTCCCCTGCCATGAAAGGACAGAGCCGGTCCGGCCCTGGACTTGCCGGCGGAGCCGGAGGGCACCGGATGACTGCAGAGTTGGGGGCTTGTCTTGATGGGAGAGGGCCCCGGCGAGCGTGATGGACCGTCAGAGAGTAGGTAGGCTGGGTGAGGAGGCGGCCCGGAAGTTCCTCAAGAAACGGGGCTACCGGATTCGCGAGACGGGCTTTCGTTGCCGTCACGGAGAGATCGACATCATTGCCCGGCACAAGGACTATCTTATCTTCGTCGAGGTCCGAACCAAGACCAGTCTGGACTTCGGCAGCCCTGAGGAATCACTGACACAGGCCAAAAAGAAACACCTCATCGCGTCAGCCCTGGCCTATACCAATAGCCACGAGAACCTCCCGTCACTATGGCGCATAGATGTGGTAGCTGTGGAACTGGATGAGAGAGGCAAGATAAAGCGCATCGAACTCATAGAAAACGCGGTCGAGCAGGACTTCCGGTTTAATGGCTAGGTCTTGTTAACTGCGCTGTCATTCTGAACTTGGTCTATCAGGCTACTCTGGGCGTTGCGAGCGCCTGAAAGGCGCGGCAATGTCGTTGTCGCGCACGAGATTGCTTCGTCGCCCTGACAGGCCGGGGCTCCTGGCAATGACAAAGAGGCTGCGCCCAATAGACGGCGTACGTCCAATCCGGGGGGCTTATGTTGCCCTCAAATAGGGCTCTAAGGTCTCGGGGATTAATACTGTGCCGTCGGGTTGCTGGTAGTTCTCCAGCACGGCGATAAGCACCCGGGGTAGAGCCAGTCCCGATCCGTTGAGGGTGTGCACGAGCTGTGGCTTGGCGTTGGGCTCAGGGCGGTAGCGGATGTTGGCCCGCCTGGCCTGAAAGTCGCCACAATTGCTGCAGGAACTGACCTCCAGCCACTCGCCGCAGCCGGGAGCCCACATCTCAATATCATATGTCTTGCAGGCAGCAAAGCCAAGCTCTCCGGTGCACAATTCCGACACCCTGTAGGGTATGACGAGCTTGCGACATATATCCTCGGCATCGTTGACCAGCCTCTCCAGTTCCTGCACAGAGCTTGCCGGGTCCGTGATCTTGTAGAGCTCCACCTTATCGAACTGGTGTCCTCTCTTGATGCCCCTCGTATCTGCTCCGGCAGACATCTTCTCACGACGGAAGCAAGGAGTATAGGCAACATAGTTCAGGGGCAAGCTCTCCGCACTCAGTATTTCATCACGATGCAGGTTGGTCAAAGGCACCTCGGCTGTAGGTATGAACCAGAAATCGTCCTCCTCATCGTGATACAGATTATCGCCGAACTTCGGCAGATGTCCTGAGCTGGCCATGCATTCTCGCTTTACCACGGAAGGGAGGTAGACCTCCTGGTAACCATGCTCATCAAGATGCACGTCGAGCATAAGTGTGATAAGCGCCCGCTGAAGACGGGCACCCAGCCCCTTGAGGACGTAGAACCTAGTACCTGCCAGCTTAACCCCCTGGCGGAAGTCTATTATGTCCAGTCTTTCTCCCAGCTCCCAGTGGGGCAGGGGAGTAAAGGAGAACTCCTTTGGCTCGCCCCAGGTACGCACTACCACATTGTCCTCCTCACCCCTCCCCAAGGGCACGTCGGGTAGGGGCATGTTGGGCAACTCGAGCAGCAGGAAATCCAGACGGTCTTTAGCTTCCTTTGTCTGCTGCTGCAAAGAGGATATCCGCTCTCCTACTTGGCGCATCTGCTCTATGATTTGAGGCGATTTCTCTTTGCTCAGGCCCAGTTGCTTACTCGTCTCGTTGTGCTGGGCACGTAGCTCCTCCGTCTGGCGCAGCAGGCTGCGATAGTGTTCATCAAGCTCGATGATGTTCTCAATGGCAAAAGCGTCGCCTCGCCTCTCCAAGGCCTGGCGGACTAGTGCAGGATCCTCACGAATAAGCTTGATATCCAGCATATGCAAACTCTAAACCCCAATTTCCAAGCTCCAAGGAGACTCAAAGCTCCAAATGCAAATACTGAAACTCATTTCGTTTGGGATATCGAGTCTCGTGCCTAGGACTTGCCATTAACCGGCCTTGCCGTTCTGCATTTCTACTCTCTTGTCTTTAGTGGGGGAAAGAGTATGACCTCCCGAATGGAGTGCTGATCGGTAAGCAGCATCACCATGCGGTCAATGCCCATCCCCAGGCCGCCGGTCGGCGGCATCCCGTACTCCAGGGCCTGGAGAAAGTCCTCATCGGCCACTTCCACTTCATCATCGCCAACGCGCGCTCTCTGCTGCTGAAGAAACCGCTCCCTTTGCTCCAGGGGGTCGTTGAGCTCGGTGAAGGCGTTGGCAACCTCCATGCCGGCCACGAAACCCTCGAATCTCTCCACCAACCGGTCATCGCCCTGCCTCCTCTTGGCCAGGGGCGACATGTCCACCGGATAGTCAACAAGGAAGGTCGGCTGCACGATGTTGGGCTCAACGTAAGTGGAGATCAACTCGTCTATCAGCCTGCCCCTCCCCTTGCCGGCCTCAACCTCCATTCCCATCTCTACCATGCGCGTCCGCAGTGAATCAGCATCCCGATAGTCCTCGAAATCGATGCCGCTGTAGGTCTTCACTGCCTGGCGGAGATCCAGTCTCTGCCACGGGAGGCCAAGATCGATGGTTGCCCTGTCACGCACAAGCCTGGTAGTGCCCAAGACGCCGGAAGCAACGTGAACGAACATGTCCTCAACCAGCCTCATCATGTCACTGTAATCGCTGTAGGCCTGATAGCACTCAAGCAAGGTAAATTCCGGGTTATGCTTGACAGAAATCCCTTCATTGCGAAAGACACGCCCCATCTCGTAGACCCTATCAAAGCCACCCACCACCAGTCTCTTGAGGTGAAGCTCCAGCGCAATACGCAGATACAGGTCCTGGTCGAGTGCATGATGATGGGTGACGAAAGGGCGGGCCAGCGCCCCACCAGCACGAGGCTGAAGGACAGGGGTATCCACCTCCATAAACCCCCGCTCATCGAGGAAGCTCCTCACGGCTGTGATGATCTTGCTGCGCACGATAAACGTGTGCCTGCTCGCTTCATTGGAGATAAGGTCGAGGTATCGCTGCCGGTAGCGCTTCTCTACGTCAGCCAGCCCATGCCACTTCTCCGGCAGGGGACGAAGGGACTTACAGAGGACGGCGAAATCAGATACCTCCAGGGTTACCTCTCCGGTCTTAGTCCGGTAGAGCTTCCCCTCTGCTCCGATGAAATCGCCGATATCAATGTCCTGAAGGAGTTGATACTTCTCCTGGCCCAGGAGGTCAGAGCGCAAAGAGAGCTGTATCTTACCGGACCTATCGCGAAGGTCAATAAAGGACATCCTGCCCATAGAACGCTTCGACATGATGCGGCCGGCCAGGGACGCGTCCTCGATGCCCTCCCCTTCCTGCTCAAAGGAGGCTTGAGCCTCTCTAGCAATGTGGCTGGGATGATAGCAACGGGGATAAGGGTCAATGCCGAGACTGCGGATTCTGTTAAGGCTAGCCAGCCGCTGCTCGGTGATGTGATCCAATCTAGAGGTCATCGGGCTCTTCTAGGACACTCCCAGGATTTCCCTAGCTTCTTCTGCCAGCTGCTTGGGCACCATTACTCTTACCTCACCGAGCCCGTCCACTGTGAGTCCGTAGACCAGGCCGGCGCTCTCGTAGCTCAGGAGAACCGGTATGCCTTCACTCTCCAGTCGTCCCTTGATTACGTGCGCTTCGATCTGTTTGGCAATGTACACAGTGACCAACTCCTCTTCCGTCGACATGGCTGCTACCCGCGCCTATTGTAGCAGAACTCCTACAATATTGATAAAAGGACTGAGATTGTATAGAATTCGCCCTGTTGTCACTGAGGGTCGATCACAAATCTCGGATTCTAAAGGAGGGAAGGTGATTTGAATGCGCTTGGAAGACATCTGCTACTAGAACTGAAAATCTGTGACGAGGAGGTGCTGAATGACCTGAGTTTCCTGAGAGATTGCCTTAAAGAAGCTGCCGTTCAGAGTGGTGCTACTGTAGTGGGCGAATCCTTCTATCACTTCGCCCCCCAGGGAGTGAGCGGAGTGGTCAATATCGCCGAATCACATATCTCCATTCATACCTGGCCGGAATACAAGTATGCTGCCGTAGACGTATTCACCTGCGGGGATGATGTAGACCCGGAGACGGCCGCAAGAGTCATCACAGAGAAGCTGGGCGCCCAAAGCCACTCCTTGATCGAGCTCCGTAGGGGAATTATGGAGGATAACCAGGCCGAGAGTGCAACAAGATGAAAGATAGCGACCCCGATAATAAGGACAGTTTGCTCTACGACCATCTGACCCCTAACCTCACCGCCATACACAGTGTCAGGGAGAGGATATACTCGGGGCGAACCAGGTTTCAGTCTGTAGAGATCGTTAACACCGGCAGCTTCGGCATCTGTCTGGTCCTCGATGGCAAGATTCAGTCCAGCGAGGCGGACGAGTTTGTATACCACGAGGCTCTGGTCCACCCGGCCATGCTTACGCACCCCCGGCCGGAGAAGGTGTTCATCGCCGGGGGAGGGGAAGGCGCCACCTTGAGGGAAGTGCTGGCCCATAAGACGGTAAGGAAGGCCGTTATGGTGGATATCGACGAAGAGGTGGTAAGCCTCTGTCGGCGCTTCCTGCCCTCCTGGCACCAGAATGCCTTCGACGACCCCAGGACAGAGCTTCATTTTGCGGATGCCAGGAAGTACCTGGCCCAGAGCAGCGATGAATTCGATGTCATCATAATTGACCTTGCCGACCCTCTGGAGGAGGGACCGGCCCGCCTGCTGTACACGCAGGAATTCTACCGAATAGTCAAGGACAAACTGGGACCCGGCGGCATCATGGCGGTGCAGGCCGAGTCTTCTGAATGGACGAACCTCGACAACTTCACGGCGATCGCCAGCACACTGAGAAACGTCTTCCCCATAGCTCACCCCTACCAGGTGCACGTGCCTTCGTTTCTGGGCCTATGGGGCTTTGTAGCGGCGTCTCAAAGCCTGGCCGCCTCCGAGATGACCCCCGAGGAGATCGACACCGGGATCTCAAGCAGAATATCAAAGGGCCTCAAATCATACGACGGCCTTAGCCACCCGGCCATGTTTACCCTCCCCAAGCACATTCGCCAGCAGCTGGCCGCCAGTAACAGAGTGATAACGGACGAACAGCCTATCTCTGCTTACTGAGATCGCGGCGCAAGACATTAGCCCCTGCTTCCTTCCAGAGCCTACCCGCAAGCCTCTTGTGAATCACACCACAGTGAGCAACCAGTCGTCAGCTTGGTTCCCAGGCCATCACATCCTGTCATGATGAATCCGACCCAGCCAGTTGTGCTTTTTGATGCGCCCCTAGTCCTGGGGACTATCTCCTGCTTCCGCCGCAGCGACCGCCTCCGTCTCATCTTCCACCTTAGCAAGATACAGATGGCTGGTGTCAGGCTTAACACGCGGCATTATTCTGCCGCCGCAATGAGGGCAATGCATCTCTGTAGCCTGCCTCATAGTAAAGCCGATACTGACGACCCCCACCACCACCAGCGCTACGCCCACACCCGCCACCACCCACCAGATGGCATCGCCGAAGTCAGGCCTTCTGAGAAAGAGGCCGAGGACTACCAGCGCGGCACCCAGGACCATCCACACGACTGCCGTTAGAATGTCATAGCCTCTGTAAGTCATGCTTGCACCTCCTGTTCTGAACAATAACAGAGTAGCATCCATCGAGTGTCCTGTCTAGCCCTGTCCTCATCGGCTTCTGCAACGGCCCGGGCAGAGGCTACGGAGAGCTTCGCGGACAATAGACTACGCGGCTACCGCGGTCGCTGTGATACTCATATGCCTCGCCCGCGCAAGAGAGGACGATCCTGTAACCGGGCGTAATGACCTGGGCATACATCATTCCCGGCTCAGGGCAGCCCAGGCTGGTATCAGGCCAGTTGACGCTTTCTGCCGCCACCAAAGCAATCTCTCCTGTGTCTATGCACTTACGCCTGGCCAGGTCTTCCTTTGCCTGCCCCACAGCCCACTGGACACCACCGGGGTTGGATTCCTTGCCCGCCAGCTCTGAACCGGAAGCACACGCAAGCAGCCACGACACGACACCCTGCGCCAGCATGAGGTAGTTCCTTCTCACAAGTCTTCCATCCTATAGCAGAAGGGGGCCGGCCTCAGCCGGCCCCCTTCGTGCATACGGTTTGCCCTCTACTTACAGTAGCCGTTTTCGGGTGTTACGCCGTCCCACTCAAGGCCTTCCACCACAACAGCGGTTACCACCGTATTGTAGCAGCCGCTGCCGTGATTGTTGAGCGTGAAAGTAACCGTGCCATCGGAGCCGGTCGTGCCCTGGAAGTCCCAGGAACTATCGGAATCGTGCTTCAGCGTAGCGGAGACGGAGGCACCGGCCACCGCGTTGTCCGTCTCATCCACCAGCAGCAACGTAACAGCCAGATGTCTGTCACTGAAACGGCCACCGCTGGCGGAGTAGGTGATCGAGTCGACCATGACCACGCCGGCTGCAGCAGCTTCCTTGAAGGTGGCGTGTATCGTGTGGTCAGCGGTTACATTCTCGAAGGTGTAGCTTGAGACGGGGCCCACCGAACTGCCATCGACGACCACATCGTCTATCTCATACCCGGTGTTGGCACTGATGGTAAACGTCTGGCTGTCACCCTCATTTACCACGACGTCGCCTGAAGGCTCGATTGTGCCGCCCTCACCCGCCGTAGCCGCTATGGTATAGGTCGGCACTGCAGCAAAGGTGGCATGGATGGTGTGATCAGAAGTGACGTTCTCGAAGGTGTAGCTTGAGACTGCCCCGACCGAGATGCTGTCAACCAGGACATCGCTTATCTCATATCCCGTGTCGGCAGTGATGGTGAAGGTCTGGCTGGCACCTTCATTGACGATCACCGCGCCCGAAGGGTCAATTGTCCCGCCTTCACCTGCGGTGGCGGTGATGGTGTAGGTGGTGGGGGGTTCGACTGCCGCCACTGCCAGGTCGGCCCGCACAAGGCCGTAGCCCTGATAGTTCCAGGGCAATCCCAGGTCCTCAGCCGTGCTTTGCAGGATCCCCCTCAGCTGTACGTTGGACAAAGTGGGGTCGGCTGCCCAGACCAGGGCGGCCACGCCCGCTACGTGGGGCGAGGCCATGGAGGTGCCGCCCCAGGAAGCGTAGCCCGGACTGTTCGGGTCGTACAGGCTTACCACGGTGCCATCAGCCCCGAGCTTGTTCGCTACCAGCCATTGTCCGTCCTCCTGGCTCAGGCTGATGGCCGGGATAGTGCTGGAATAGTCGCCCAGGGTTCCCAGAAACCCGCCCGGTTCATTGTTGTAGATGACCGCCGCCACCCCCCCGCTGTTCTGGACATTCATCACCTTGTCGTAGAAGCTGATCTCACCCCGCTCCACCAGCACCACCTTGCCATTCCAGTCAGGATTCGTGCTGGTAGCGAGCCCTCCATCAACCAGAGGAGCCGTCACCCCCGATGCATCGGTCCGTGCTGCATTCTCGATGTGATTGCCCTGGTAAGACACTCCGTCGACTGTCAACGTAGCTTCATCTGTCCAGGGAATGGTACTCAGGATGTCCTCGCCGGGAGCGATCAACTCTACGTCCGGGCCGGTACTGGAGAAGGACGCCCTCTGGTCATTGATGTTGGATGCCGCCACGGCAATGACCGAGTCGTACTTGGCCGGGTAGCCTACAGTATCAGTACCTTCACCTTCATTGCCAGCCGCCGCCACCACCAGGTGTCCGGCAGCGTAGGCATTGTCACAGGCATCCTTGAGAGTCTGCGATGATGTGCTGCTGCCCAGGCTCATGTTCAGGACGGGGATGCCGTTCTGCACGGCCCAGTCTATGCCCGCCGCTATGGCAGATACGCTGCCGCTGCCATCGGCGTCCAGGACCTTAACGGCATAAAGCGACACCGCAGGGGCAACACCCACCACGCCCTCGTCACTTTCGAGCGCAGCTATAGTACCCGCAACATGCGTACCGTGCCCGTGATCATCCTCATATTGGTCGTCTTCACGAAGCCGGGACTGGGGAGGTCCCGTAGCAATGGTGTAGAACCTGCGCCCGCCTGCCACCTCAAGGTCGGGATGAGTGGTGCATATGCCTGTATCAAGAACCGCCACGCCGATACCGGACCCCGTCGACGTTCCCCACGTGGGGAACGGATAGGTCTCGTCTCCAAAAACACGATCGATTCCCCAGGGGATGGTCTGTTCCAGAGCATACATGCGACCGTCCGGCTCTACATAGCTCACTGCCGGGTTACGAGCCAAAGCCTCAGCCGCTCGAGGAGCCATTTGCGCAGCCACAACATCAACTATGGTGAACTGCCAGTAGATGTCCCCACCAAAACCCCGCACCAGGGCCTGCTCCGCAGGACCCGGAGCCACATGAAATCCAATCAGGAAATCTGCCTTCTCCGGCGGCGCAGCCGCCAGGCCTGCCGTGCCCACCAGACCGACCATTAAGGCCAGCACCAGGCCGGCAACAAACAATGTCTTGACCTTCATGCTTTACCTCCTATTATGCTGTAGTCGAGTTTCTTCGAAATCTGCGTCATGTCCTATGCCCTGTGTCACCTCCTGTCTTATGTGATATCCGGGTCCTTAGAAACCCTGCACAACATATTCTACCACACCACTCCTGCGGCTCTGTCAAGGCCCCCTCCGGGCTGCAGAATTCAGCCGCCGTGCATCCAGACCTGTCAGCAGCAACACGAACCTTGCCCCTAATCATCCTCTGCAAATCCGAGACGATCCTCCCCATATGGGCCAGACATCTCATCCATGCCCCCGACAAACACAGTTACCCCTAACAGCGACGGCGTGAAGCCCATCACACGACGCACACCATATCTTGCGTCATCCGCGGCAGCCGGGACAGGAGCAGCGCGGCGACGCAGAAGCCGGCAGATTCAGCGCGGGAGGTACGGTATCGTCGAGTATCTGGTCCACGCGCTCCCGTATCCTTTCCTGCTCACGTATCCGTTCCGGTGTAACGGAGGAGGCAGGATCCCCGGCACCCCTCTGCTCCAGGGCCTGGACCGCCCTCTCATACCGAGCCAGAGCATTGGCCACCGCCGCTCTTATGGCCGATTGCGCCCCTGCCGGAGCCCTCTCCCAGACCGTGAAGAGCTGTTCCATCTGAACGAAGGTGGCCTCGACTGCAAGCTCTTCCACCCCACTTATGTTCATGCCCGACTGCCGGGCAATGGCGCAAATCGCCTCCCCGAACTCGGCCATTTCCTCGAACTGCCTCAGCGCATTCTCAGCCTCTGCGATATCGCCTCTTTCGACCATTGCTCCGGCCCTGTTCAGCCGGCCCTCGATTGCAGCATTATTGACTTCCACAGCCTTGGCCGGGTCGACCGTGGCCAGAGCATCAAGGGCACAGAAATGCCCGGCGGCCGACACGTTCCTGGCGTGGGCTATGGTTTCCTTGGCCTGGGCGGGCACCATATCATAGACCCTATCGAATACGGCCAGATGCCCTGCCGTAGCCCGGGCCACCCGCTCGGTCAGATTTCCTGCAGTTCCTGGCTGATCACCTGCCGCTTCCACCCCGGCCAATACCATCTGTAGGGCATTGTCATACTTCTCCACAGCCAGACCGAGATGCTCTAGACGCCATGCGTGAGCCAGCGCTTCGATCTCTCTCACCCGCCTCTCGGCGAAGCCCAAGGCCCGCTCTGCCCTGGCAACATCATCTCCCGCCAACATCATCGCTGCTTCCTCGGTACCGAGCTTAACGGGATAGAGAGCATCACCGGGAAGGCTGGTCTGCGCAACGTAAGCAGTGCCCCCACCCAGGATGGAGAGAGTCAGTATAACAGCGACTATTATGTGAACCATACTAAACCTCCTTGTTTGCCATATCTCTCCGATCCCACCATTATAGCGGTACCGGGACCCCTTTGTTACGGCGTCCCGCGCCTGAATCTTGGCCATGAGTCTGATGCAGACCCCTGCTCCGTCATCCCTAATCCATCTCTTTGGGCACGATATTCCGCAGCTTGACCAGGGCCCGGTGTAGTATGACCCTGACATTGCCCTCCTTCTTGTTCATGAGGGAAGCGATCTCAGCGAACTCAAAACCTTCGATGAAGCGGAGGATGACTACCTGTTGCTCATCGCTGCTCAGCTGCAGGATCGCCCTGCGCAGACGCTGCTGCTCAAGACCTGCTTCGGCTGCCTGCTCGGGGTCCGATGCCGCACCGTCAGCCAGAAGCTCCGCCTCAAGGTACGCCCTGTCCTTCCTGGTCCGGTAGAAGTCCACCACCAGATTGTGACTGATGGTCATCAGCCAGGCAATGAACGGGCTGGCCGCCTTCCTGTACCGGCCTATTGCCTGCCAGGCCTTGAGGAAGACATGCTGCGTGAGGTCCTCAGCGTCTGTCTCATTGCCCACCCGGTAATAGATGTGCCTGTACACTCTGTCGACATGCATGTCATAGAGCCTGCCGAAGGCATCGGCATCATGACCGATAGCCCTTTCAACCAGAATAGCCTCCTCTGATGTTTGTCCTTCAGAGTCGTTTGGGGACACGCGTTTATCTCTTCCAGGCAATGACGGGCCCAGGTGTTACAGACAGCCTGCTATCCAAGCATCGTTCTTCACGAATCTCCGGGTAAATGTGCCACGGCGCAAACAGCCTAGTCAAGCCCGGGATCGCGGCAAAAATGCCATGTACTACAGCGTGAGCTTCTATCGTCGCTCTGCAAGGCACAGCTGCCAGACCATCGCACTGAGCCTGAACGGCTCCACTGTATGGCGAGCATCAAGAAAAGCAGAGCAGCCGCCCTCTCACAGTGATTGCCAGCTCAGGAAGGGGTACGTCTGCCCGTCAACGATGTTCCACGTACACGCACTATCGGTCACGCCCGCTGCAACTGGCACTATATCCCATGGCTGGTCCAACCCTTCCGTCCCCGTATCTGCGAAAGTAGCGACAGCGCGGATCTCCACGGTGGTCTTGCCCGCACCCCCATCACTCTCCTCAACACCGGAGCCCATGACATCCCAGAACGAGTTGCTGACAGCACCCCCATCGTTCGCTCCCACCAGTCCGCCTACATGCCACTCGCCGTCCACGGTGCCGGTGGCATAGCACCTGCTCACACTACCCCCGGAATCGTTGTAGCCTACCAGGCCACCCACATGCCACTCGCCGCTCACGGTGCCCCTCGAGTACGAATCGCTTACGTTGCCCTGATTGTCACCCACCAGACCACCCACATAGTCGTCGCCAGCCACCACGGCAATTGAGTAGGACCGAACCACAGTGCCTCCCAGGTTCCCTCCCACCACACCGCCCACAGCCCATTCCCCAACCACGTCGCCGCTGGCGTAGGAGCGGCTCACGGCACCCCAAGAATCGTTGCATCCCACCAGCCCACCGACATCCCAACGGCCAGCCACGGCCGCGCTGGAATAGGAACTGCCAACACTACCGGCATTGCCTCCCACCAGACCACCCACACAGTCATCTCCACTCACGCTGCCTGTGGAATGGCAGTCGATTATGTCGCCTCGGCTACCTCCCGCCACAACGCCGACAGCCCACTCACCAGTGACAGCGGCGTTCACCACCCCCACATTACGGATGGTCCCTCCGTCATCAACAACACCAAAAAGCCCTACAAAGCTCTCATCGGGGCGCCTGATATACAGGTCCTTGACCTCATAGCCCCGACCATCGAAGGTCCCCATGAACCCGCCATCAGCAGAACCAACAGGCTGCCAGCCCTGCCCCTGATTAGCCGCTGAGCTCGCCAGCTCCGCATAACCGGGGGTGGTCGAATCGAGGTCGTTCATCAGGATGAAGTCACCGCTGAGGTTGCCCCTGATGGCATGGAGATCATACCAGTCCCGTATTTCAGAGTCATAACCAGGAGGGTCGGGAGTGAGAGCAGGCTCACAGCCCGTAACGCCTGCAAGTAAGGCCAGCACGACCACAAAGGTGCTAGCTCTCATAATGTATCGATTCAGCCCTTTTGAGATCCCTCGGCCTCCAGCGTATGGTATACCACGCCCCACCCCCGGGCTGTCAAGGCAGTCGGACACCTGTCAGGCACTGTTCGGCGGGCACCCGGACGCTATGGGCAACCGCCTTCCCGCCAGCAAAGCTCTAGGGTTGAGCGAGCCCAACCCCACAGTGATAGCGTGCACGGCCGTACGTCTGCACTGCACAGTTACGGTCCCGGCCCACCGCCAGGGGGACCAGGTGTGGGAGGTATTCCACCCAGTATATCTTCCAGGCGCTGTCGTACCTGTTGGGGTATGCCCGGGAGCTGGGAAACGTCAACACCCATCTGCCCCAGCGCTGCAAGCGCGGTGTCATGCCCTGTTAGCGATTTCTGTATCGCTCTCTCTATGGCTGATTGCGCCTGCTCCGGCACTTCACCGTAGACCTTCTCCAGCGCCTGCGCATGACTGGCGGTTGCCTCAGCCGCCAGGGTCGTTATGTTCTCCGTATCCATGCCTCTGTTGTCCGCCTCTTCTATCCTGGCCAGAGCCGCATCCAGGGCATATTCATACTTGTCCACAGCCCGATCCAGGTACTCGGAACGCCCTTCCTCAGTCAGAGCCTGCACCTCCTCTATTCGCCTATCGGCGAAAGCAAGCCCCCGTTCGGCCCTGGCAACATCGCCACCCGACAACACCATCCCTATCTGCTCGGTACCCAGCTTCACCGGGTAAAGGACGTCACCCGGCAGACTGGCCTGCGACGCGTAAGCCGTGCCCCCGGCCAGGACGAACAGGCCCAATCCAATTGCGGCGGCCATGCGTGCCAGGCCAAACCTCCTGGCCCCCGTCATTCGCCTCATCGGACTGGTACGGGGCAACCAGGCCCGCTCCGATACAGACGCCCTGCCGTTGATCTCCTGCATAAGCCAAGCCCTGGCCCTAGTCCTGAAAGCCAAGGACGGCTTGACATCCGGCACCCGTCGAATTCTCAGGGCAATCCTCAACAGCGGCTCCAGTCGCTCACGATTGGACGGGTACCTCTGCAGGCACTCCTCGATGATGGACCTGCCCGCTTTGATATCCTCAATACACTCCACCAGTATGTCTTCAAATCTGCTGAACATTAGCCATTCTCCTCCGCGCGATGCTACCGACCTTTAGCCGTGTGAGTCACGCATGCTTGTTGTTCAAAATGGTTGCAATAGCCCATTTACCTCCAATAACGAAAGAGCGGCCGAAATGTTACAGACAGCCCCTTACCGGAGTACTACCCTTCAGCGATCTGTAGCTGGCGGAAAGCCAGGCCACTCTCAGACCATGTGAGGACGGCGCGGGGGGCAGGCAAGAGTCCGTCCCCGACGTGACTGCGGGGCTGACTTAAGTCAGCCCCGCAGTGGCAGTGTGCACTGTGTTACATCCCTCCGGAGTTACGGTCCTGCCGGCACATTACCAGGAGGTCCAGGTGTCACACCTTCCGGTGGTCCCGGCGTCACGCCTTCAGGCGGCCCAGGTGTCACGCCTTCGGGCGGTCCCATTCTCTGCAACGCCGCGAGCGCCGCATCGTGACCTCTCTGCGAGGCTACCATCGCTCTTGCGATGGCGGGCTTGGCCTGATCCGGCACCTGTTCATAGACTCTCTGCAGCACTTCCATGTGCCTTAGCGTCGCCTCAGCCACCCTCTCGGTGACATTCCCCGTCACGTTTCCTGTAACATTTCCTGCCGCCTCCATCCTGGCCAGTGTCATATTCATGGCATACTCATATTTCTCCTCGGCCAGGCCCAGATACTCCAGACGCCCTTCCTCAGCCAGGGCTTCCATCTCTGATATCCGCTTCTCAGCAAACTCCAGGCCCCGTTCAGCCCTGGCAACGTTGTCTCCGGGCAACATCATCCCTATTTGCTCTGTATGCAGCTTCACCGGATAGAGGGCGTCACCGGGCAGACTGTCCTGTGCGGCATAGGCAGTGCCCCCAGCTAGTGCTGATAAAGCCAGTGCGGTTGCGATAATAATGCGTAACATATCACACCTCCTTTCTTATCATATTTGCTTTATCTACCCTTTATAACGAAGGCGCGGCAATTTTGTTACAACCTCCCTGCCACTGACCTCAAGCGCAGGCCGAGCCGAACCCCCACGGTCAAAGATGTGCGGCGCTCCACTCATGGCTACATACCATTGGGAGCCCGGAGATGAATCTCCTGTCCCGCGAGTCCTGCACTCCATATGGGAGATAAACGACGCGTGGTGCCAGCTTCTATTCGTGCCGTCGAAAGGGTCATCTGTCGCCCAGCACGCTAACGACGATGAGACCGGGCCCCGTGTGTGTTCCGATAACAGGGCTGGCACGGCAGAGATAGACAGGGACTTGAGGATGCCGCGACTCCAAGGTGCGGACCAACCCCTGGGCCTGATCGGCGTCGGTAGCATACTCCACAGCCAGCGCCTCGACCTTGCCAAAGCCGGTGGTAAAATCGTGGAGGTAGTCTATGGCCTTAGCCCGAGACCTCTTGCGGGCAAAGGGATGCACCTCGCCATCCTTGATACCGATGATGGGGTTCACCTTGAGCAACGACCCGAGAAAGGCCTGTGCCCTGCCAATGCGCCCGCCGCGCTCCAGATATTCAAGCGTATCAAAGGCGGCACGCATATCTACCCGGCCGACCGTTCGTCGCGCAGCATCCAGTACCTCCTCAAGCTGGGCCCCTTCTTGTGCCGCCCTGGCAGCGGCAATTGTTATGAAGCCCTGTGCCATGACCGCCCACCGTGAGTCCAGGACCTCTACGCGACACTGCCTCGTCATCAACCCTATAGCCTGTACTGCCGCCTGGTAGGTGCCGCTGAGCCTGGAGGTCAGGGTAATGACCGCGATCTCGTCTGCCTTCTGCGCAAGCTTGTCGTATGCATCGGCAAAGGCCATCGGAGGTGGAACAGAGGTGGCGGGCAGCTCGTTGCTGATCCTTAGCTTTCGATAGAACTCATCGGGGCTGAGGTCGATGCCGTCCCGGTAGAGTTCGGTGCCAAACCGGACCACCAGCGGAACGACTGTAATCCCGAACTCTTCAGCTAGCCTAGGTGGCAGATCAGAGACGCTGTCGGTCACAATAGCTACATCGGGCATAAATGATGTCCTCTCTGGCAGCGCACCGCCCGGTGCAGTACCCTCTTTGCTGCAATCTCGACTATGAAGGCCGGGGATGCGCACTTACGCGATGATACGTGCTGCTAACCTGCCAGGATAAACCAGGGCGCACCGGAAAGGGCGGTCAGAGCTGAGAGGAGCCATTGCTTCGGCTGCGATACCATTTCCAGTCAGTCAGTTCAGCTCGTACGAGCATACGCGCGAGCGCCACCAGATACAGGGCCCACATCATGGGCAGGCCCAGAAGCCACCAGCTTACGGTATCCTCCTGCCGAATATCCCCCACTATCATCCTGGACAGAAGATAGAGAAAGCCGATTCCAACGGCAACCAGCACATAGTGTGCTGCGATGCGGCACCCTTTTTCTATTATACGCTTGTTCAATGTCATCGCTCCCTCCGGCCCTCGTGGCAACATTATACCCCATGGACGATATCATGAAAAGCGGAGGAGACGGTCCCTTGACAGATGCCACGGCCTGTCCTATAATTGCAAACAGGTGCAATTAGTATGAGTTGCATAAAGACCCTGAAGGAGAACGGGCTAAAACTAACTCCCCAGCGCAGGCTCATTATAGACGCGATTCACGGGGCTGATGTTCACCTCACCGCTGAGGAGGTGATCGCCCATGTTCAGGCCAGGATGCCCGAAGTCCACAAGTCGACCATTTATCGCACCCTTGAACTCCTTGAAAGGGCGGGGTGCGTCTTTAAGAGCGAGCTAGGCGACCATGCCATCTACCACCATGCTGAAGAAGGACACCACCATCACCTTGTATGTAGCAAATGCGGCCGGACCATAGAGTGCGATGAAGAGCTGTTCGCACCGGTCGAAAAGGCACTGACCCAGAAGTACGGCTTCGCGGTGGATTTCAAGCACCTGGTGATGAACGGGCTCTGTCAGGAATGCAGAAGCGGGAACGATTCATAGCCTGTGCTTTCCTGCCATCTCATACCACAGGTAACCGCAGATGCTTCTCAATTGCAGCGCAATGCGTGACAGGAGGAAGCCTTGAGTAGAGATAATCCGAGGCAAGAGATAGAAGATGCCCTGGGTGCCGGCAACCTGTGCAGATTGCTGGAGATAAGCGGGCTATTGCATGGCCACTTCTGCCCGGGCTCGGCTATGGGTATAAAGGCTGCGGCCCGTGCCGTCAGCGAACTGGGGGTTAAGTCGACGGGGATGGAGCAAGTTGTAGCTATAGTGGAGACTAATAGCTGCTTCAGCGACGGCGTCCAGATAGTGACGGGCTGCTCCTTCGGCAATAATGCCCTGATTTACCGCGACTATGGCAAGACGGCCTTCACCCTGGCCAAGAGGACAGGCGAAGGCGTCCGGGTATCAGCGACTGCTGACCGGGTGAGGGAGGAGCGTTCGCCGGAAGTTGCCGAACTGTGGGATAGAGTAGTAGTGAATCGGTCCGGCAGCGAGGCTGATAGCCGGCGGCTTACTGAACTGTGGACCGAGCTGGCCTTCCGGATCGTTGCTCTTCCCGATGAAGACCTGCTCGCCATCAAGAAGGTGAAAGCTGACGTTCCCGCCTACGCCAGGATCTTCGCCAGCGTGCAATGCTCTGCCTGCGGCGAGACTATCATGGAGCCACGTGCCAGGTTGAAAGAAGGCAGGCCAGTATGCCTGCCTTGCTCCGAGCACGCGTACTACCAGCTGGCCGGCGATGGCATATCCCTCGTAATTCCTCGATGCAGTGAGGGAGGCCCGGCACGAAGCTCAAGCGCCAGCGACTGAGATGAAGAGATCAGAAAGGACAGAACCGAGTGAACCGACGAATTAGACAACCATTTATCGTTTCGATAGTTGTTTTGGCCATCGTGTTGCCGGTGGCCTTGCTGGCCTGCAGCCAGAGCGCTCCTGACGAGGAGCCGCAGCCCGATCCGGATGGCACCGAACAGATGGAATCGTACACCATAGCCGATTCAACGGGCGACTGGGGCTATCCTTCCCCTTACACCCATTACTCCCGCGGGCCCGGCTATGTACGTATGGGCTTCATCTTCGAGACGCTGGTCTGGAAGAATGCCACCGAGTTCGTTCCTCAGCTGGCGTACGAGTGGGAGTACAGCGAAAACGACAGTTCATACACTTTCAGGTTGCAGGAGAACGTCAAGTGGCATGATGGTGCAGATTTCACGGCCCACGATGTGGTTTTTACCTATAACTACACCAAGGAGCATCCCTATCAGTGGGTAGACAATACCATCGTCGAGTCTGCTGAAGCTGTTGACGAGTACACAGTGAAGCTATACCTGAGCAGGACTTATGCCCCGTTCTTTCAGGATGTGGCCGGCACCCAGCCAATACTCCCCAGACATATCTGGCAGAACGTAACCGAGCCGGACACATTTACATCTCCGGAGGCGGCCATCGGTACCGGCCCCTACAAGCTTGTTGATTACAGCAAGGAGCACGGCACCTATCTCTTCACCGCCAACGACAGCTACTACCTGGGCACTCCGGTAGCAAAGGAGATAAGGTTCGTCAAGATAAGTGCTGAGATGATGCCGGCCGCTCTCAAGGCCGGTTCGGTTAACTGTGCCGGCATCCCTCCAGAGGTTGTGGAGGAGATGGAGACTGCCGGCTTTACCGTGATCACCGACAGACCGTCGTGGAATGGCAAGCTGACCATTAACCACCACAAGGCACTGCTGTCCTCCAGAGAGTTCCGTCAGGCCATTGCGTACGCTATAGACCGTGAGGCGCTGGTACAGATAGTATTCCGTGGACATGCCGTAGCAGGCAGTCCGGGAATGATGCCGCCGACCAGCCCCTGGTATAACCCGGACACGCCCCAATACGAGTATGACGTCGAGAAGGCACGGCAACTCATCGGCGGGCTGGGCTACCAGCTCGAGAACGGCCATTTCGTCAAGGATGGCCAACCTTTGAAGCTAAGCCTCATCGCCGCTGCCGACTACAAGGACCTGGGGCAGTTCGTAGCACAACAACTGGAGGAGGCGGGCATAGAGGTAGAATTCCAGACCCTGGAAGCTAAGACGGTTGATGCAAGAGTCGGTGCCTGGGAGTTTGATCTATCCATCTATGGGCACGGCGGCCTTTACGAGCCCTCAATCTACTATAAGGTGGTATTGGGCGAGGGCTTCAACAGCGCACGATACACGTCCAACGAGGTCCTGACCCAGCTGATCAATGACCAGCTCACCGAGATGGACCCTGTGACGAGAAAAGAGATCGTGTTTCAGATTCAGGAAGTCTATGCTGAGGACATGCCTGCCCTGACCCTGTACTACCCTAAGTCCTATATGGCGCATGACGGCGTCATATCTCTGTATCACACCGTGGACGGAATCGCCAGCGGTATACCAATAGCTTTGAACCGGATGTGCTTTGTGCAGTAGGAAGCAGGCAACATGAACCAATCTCACAACAGCACCGGCGGTATCCAGATGAAACCTGTGGGGCTCGTCAGGAACCAGTGGAAAGAGCCCAGACGGGGCGGGGTCTGGAGCGCGATGGGCTGGCGGGAGAGGGCCAGGAGAACCAAAGAGCAAGTGGGAGCCGTATCGGAACTAGTGATTGACGAGAGCCTTGAAGAAGCACTTGGCGGCATCGATGATTTCTCGCACATCATGGTGCTTTACTGGGCACATCTTACGCCTCCGGAGAGACAGTCGACAATCAAAGTGCACCCCATGGGCAATGAGGATTTCCCACTGGTGGGCGTTTTCGCCACCCACAGCCCGGTCCGTCCCAACCCCATCCTGACCACAGTAGTCCAGGTGATTGAGCGCAGAGGAAACGTTATCAGGGTGACCGGCCTGGATGCCCTCGACGGGAGTCCCATACTGGACATCAAGCCCTATATTCCGGACCATCGAGATCTCGAAGATATCAGAATGCCGGACTGGATGCGCGAGATCGGCCAAGAATTCGACGAGCATTAGACTGTACCGCACCCGCGAGAATGAGGCCATGACGGGGGAGCTTTAGGAGATGACCGGCAAGCATAGCCTGGCGACCTACGGTATCGCCTTCCTAACCATAGTGACACTCAATTTTCTGCTGCCCAGGATGATGCCGGGAGACCCATTAATGGCAATCTACGGCGAGGAAGCGATGATTGCCATGACCCCGGCCCTGAAGGCCCACCTCGTTGAACGTTTCGCCCTCGACCAGTCCCTGTGGCAGCAGTTCGGCGCCTATGTTGCGGCCCTGTTCCGCGGGGATCTGGGATGGTCCTATTACTACAATGCCCCGGCTTTCGAGGTGATCCTGGGGCGGCTGCCCTGGACCCTGCTGGTGGTGGGCACCTCACTGGTGCTCTCTACTCTGCTGGGGATAGTCCTGGGCATAGAGTCCGGATGGCGGCGCGGCTCCCGGACAGACCGCGCCATGCTCGCAGGCCTGATGGGCCTTAACGGTTTTCCCGACTTCTTCCTGGGTCTGGTCCTGCTCATTGTATTTGGCGTTCTGCTGGGCATCGCCCCCCTTTCCGGGGCACTGACGCCATACTCGGGGCTGTCCGGCGTGCCGCTCGTATGGGATATCGTGAAACATATGGCCCTGCCGGTGGCGGCTCTGACCGCAGCCCATCTATCAGGCGGTTATCTGCTGACAAGGAACACCATGATTGCTGTGCTGAAGGCGCCGTTCATGCTGACTGCCAGGGCCAAGGGACTCTCTCAGAAAGCTCTCAAGTACAGGCATGCGGCCAGAAACTCCATGCTGCCCGTGTTGACCATGACAGGGCTATGGTTAGGAAGAGTGGTAACCGGTGCCCTGTTCGTGGAACTGGTCTTCGCCTACCCGGGGGTGGGGCAACTCACCTATCAGGCGTTGCTGGCCCGCGACTATCCCATCATCCAGGGTGTGTTTCTGCTGGTAGCCATATCGGTGCTGGCCGTCAACTTCGCCGTTGACCTTCTATACCCGAAAATCGATCCGCGGGTGAGCTATGCATATTAGTGTGAAGAAAGAGCTAAGGCGGAGCCACACGGGCAAGGTAGGGCTCGCCCTCCTCACGCTGACCGTCACCGCGGCCGTCCTGGCCCCGCTACTTAGTCAGTATGACCCTCTCCGGCAGACCGCCACCTCACTGCTTTCCCCTTCGTATAGCCACTTGCTGGGAACCAACCATGTCGGCCAGGATATCTGGAGTCAGCTGCTTTACGGCGCCCGTACGTCTCTGGTAGTGGGGTTTGGCGTGGGCATCTTGAGTTTGGCCTTGAGCACCGTCTTCGGAGTATCATCGGCACTCATCGGAGGGCTGTACGACAAGATCGTCATGCGCATAGTCGATGCCTTCATCGTCATTCCCATGATAATAGTGGTTATCCTGGTAGCCGCGTACATCAGGCCAGACCTGACCATTCTTGTCCTGCTCCTGGCAGCCTTAAGCTGGCAGGGTGGGGCCAGGGTGATACGGGCACAGGCGCTGTCACTCAAAGAACGGGGGCATGTCGGTGCCTGCCGGACCTTCGGCGCCGGCCGATTGCACGTCGCCTGGCGGCACATCATACCGGACATGGGCACGATACTGCTTGTGGAGTTCATCCACGGCGTAAGACGGGCTATCTTTATGGAGGCCGGGCTGGCCTTCCTGGGGATAAGTGACCCGAGGGTGGTAAGCTGGGGAACGATGATGCGCGATGCCATGAAGTTCAGCTATTTGAACGTCTGGCAGTGGTGGCTGGTTCCCGCAGGAGTGGCACTATCGCTGACCATCATCGGGCTGACCTTTGTCAGCCATACCGCCGAGTCGGTTCTCGACCCCAGACTGCGAGGTGAGGCCGTTGCTTGAGATAAGAGACCTGCGCGTAAGCTACGGCAGTGATACGGTTCTCAACGGCCTGGACCTCGACGTGGCCGACAACGAGACGCTGGCCATAGTTGGAGAGTCGGGAACGGGGAAGACCACCCTGGGAATGAGTATCATGCGTCTTGCCGAAGCCACCGTCCGGGGTAGCATCCGATTCGACGGGCAGGAACTGCTGTCCCTGCCCGACAGGGAGATACAGAAGATAAGGTGGAACCGGATTGCCATGGTGTTTCAGAACGTGAACAACGTGCTGAATCCCTTGCACTCCATCCTCGACCAGGTGGCTGAGCCCATGGTCGAGCATAGGCTGTGCGACAAGGATGAGGCCCGACTCAGGGCGGGAGAACTCCTGGCGCACTTCGGTGTTCCTGGGGGGCGTTTTTCTGCCTATCCACACCAGCTTAGCGGAGGGGAGCAACAGCGGGTCCTCCTGGCCATGGCCCTGGCCAATCGGCCCGACCTTCTCATAATGGACGAGCCGCTTTCATCGCTTGACGTCACCACCAGGGAAGAACTGGGCGACCTGTTAAGGCGTACCGATGGCCATCGTTCCAGGCTGGTGATAACGCACGACCTGGATACCGTCGGCCGATTGTCCGAGAAGCTGGCCGTGCTTTACGGAGGCAGGATAGTTGAGATCGGCCCGACCCAGGAGGTGCTGCGCCATCCCAGGCACCCGTACACCCGGGCTCTGATCCGGGCCTACCCAAACATGACTACGGTAAAGGACCTCCAGGGCATCAAGGGCAGGATGACTCGCCCCGTCAGTGGCTGCCCGTTCCATCCACGCTGCACCCAGGCCATAGAGATATGCTCGGAGAAGACCCCGGCGCTGACTCATGCCCAGGGACGACGGATTGCCTGTCACCGCGGTGGCATTGTCACCCTTCTGTGCGTCGATCGTGTCTCCAAATCGTTCGGTGCGATCGAAGCGGTGCACTCGGTGAGCCTTGACATCGATGCCGGTGAAACAGTGGCACTTGTCGGACAAAGCGGTTCGGGCAAGACCACCCTTGCCAGGACGATTATGGGGCTATGTCGCCCTTCCGCAGGAACGGTTCGGCTCGAAGGCGAAGAGGTAACGAATTGGGGCAAGGATTTCTATAAGCGGGTGCAGATGGTATTCCAGAACCCGGGAGAATCCCTGAGTCACCGGCTTTCGGTGCTGCAGTTGGTAATGGAGCCGCTGGAAGTCCAGAAGATAGGGATCAGGGAACAGAGGCGGGAGAAGGCGGTCCAGACCATCGCCGAAGTCGAGCTTCCGCAAAGCGAGCGTTTCCTTGACACCTACCCTCACCACCTGAGCGGTGGAGAGATGCAGCGGGTGGCTATCGCCCGGGCCCTGGTGCTGGACCCCGACCTCCTCATCGCCGATGAACCTACTGCCTTCCTTGATGCCAGCGTAGGGGCCAAGGTTCTTAAGCTGCTGCTCAACCTGCAAGAGAATCGCGGTCTGAGTATGCTTTACATCACCCATGATATCGCCACGGCCAGAAAGGTAAGCGATAGGATCGCCGTCATGCTCAGCGGCCGGATCGTCGAAGCAGGTCCGTCCAACGAGATAGTTACCACGCCGAAGCAGGCCTATACTAAGAAACTGATCGATTCAGCTGCTGCTCTAGACAGGTCCGACGCTTTACCCTTCCCGCCACAGAATTGCCGCCAGCTTTAGGGGTCACCGCAGACGCTGGCCACTTCGTCTCAGAATTGACAGGTTATGCTTGTAGGGCATAGGATTGCCAGCAGGTAGGGGTAACGGGGAGGAAGACGGCAGTCCGATGAAGTCCGAGTTGATCTACAACCCATCTGGCGGACAGGTGGTCATCAGGCGTGAACTGGGCAACGTGGTTGCCTTTCTCGAGGGCCACGGGTGGTCTGTTACCTTGCGGGAGACCGGCAGGCCGCTGGAGGCAACAGAGCTAGCCCGCGATGCCGTCCATAGAGGCGCTAACGCAGTCATCGCCGCCGGCGGCGATGGCACCGTCAACGAGGTAGCCAATGCACTTGTGGGCACCGATGCGGCACTGGGGGTGCTGCCTATGGGAACGACCAATTCCTGGGCACTACAGATGGGCATCCCGGCGCTGAACCCCGTGCTTCCGGGCACACAGGCAGCCAAGATACTTGCCGGCCTGGAGGAAAGGATCGCACACACACTGCCGGTCAACTATTATCGAAAGGTGCTGCTGGACGCTGCTCGGGTGCTGGTAGAAGGGCGCACCGTTGCCGTCGATGTGGGCGAGATCTCCGGCCGCTACTTCTTGATATCGGCGGGGATCGGTCTGGAGGCGACGATCGTGGAAAGCATGTCGCTGAGAGAAAAGAGGGCACTGGGTTCCTGGGCCTACGTGGCCACCGCAATCGAGTCGGCCTATAGATATGCCAGGACCGAAGTCTGCCTCACTCTGGATGGGAGGCGAATAGAGGTCAACACACCTTTGATCGTTGTCAGCAATATTCAACTCTATGGAGGCATGATGGCGATCGGTCCCAGGGCCTGTGTCAACGATGCCAGGCTGGATGTGTGCATCTTTAAGGGAGAGGGGTTCTTCACCTTTGTGCAGTACGCCATGAAGGTGCTCTCACACAGGCACCTCAAGGACCCAAAGGTGGAGTACTACCAGTGCCGCGAGATAGCCGTCGAGTCCGCGCGCCCATTGCCCGTTCACGTGGATGGCGAGCCCTTCACCAGCACTCCGGT
>JBKHJG010000012.1:0-40668 GCA_046538235.1 Dehalococcoidia bacterium
TGCTGTGCCTTTCACCGTAGACAACGCTTCACCCCTGAAATCGACAGCACTGCCTGGTCTCGGCATACTCTTCCAGGCCACGTAGGCCGGCCCGCCGGCACCGCACCCAGAACAGGCACCCTGTGCCAGTCACAACAGGACTGTGCTCGATCAGTGTTTGTGAGCACTGCTTTCCCTGATTGAGGACCTTTCAGCGCCAGCGACTAGCCGGCGGTTATGCTCACCTCCTCCATCCTGACGTAGGGTGCAATGGCCCAGCCGAGGCGCTCGGTCTCGTGCGAAACGCCCGAGATCCTGGGCAGGAACTCGAAGAGATTTCCCGAGATCATGGTCTCAATCAGCGGCTGCGTCAGCCTCCCGTCCTCGATGAGGAAGCCCCCCTTGACCACACCTGACAGGTTCCCGCTCACCGGCTCGGGAAAGCCGGAGAATCTAGTGACCAGTATGCCCCGCTTGACCTCGCTGATGAGTTCTTCCTTGCTTGTATGCCCCGGCCTGACCAGCAGATTCGTCGGGCCTATCCCGGGGCCGGAGCGGGCGCCTCCTGAGGCATGGCCGGTGGAACTGCGCCCCTCCTTCCCGGCGGTGTAGCTGTTATGTAGATATGTCCGTAGAATGCCATCCTCGATGATCCTCACCTTGCCATGCGGTAGCCCTTCCCGGTCAAAGGAAGCAGAACCGGGACCTCCGGCAAGCAGGCCGTCGTCCTCAATGGCGAGCATTGGTGAGACGACTTTCTTGCCCACCATCCCTGCCCACTTACTCATCCCCTTCTGGGCATTGTTGGCGTTTACGGTCCAAATAATCGGCTCAATCATGAGCTCGAGGACGGCGTTGGGCGAGAGGATGACGGGTCCCACGAAGGATTTGCCCTTCCTAGCCCCCAGCGAGGCCACCACGCCCCTGGCAAACTCCAGAGCCATCTCCCTCAGGGCAATCTCCCCGGTTTTCCTGGTCGCGTCGAAGCGGTAGTTGAAGCTGGAGACTTCCTCTCCATCCCGCGCCATCCCCATGATGAAGTAGGAGAACAGGTTCGCTTCCTCTTCTGCGTTGATACCCTTGGAGTTGACTATGGCCCGTCTCTCAATCGTGGCATCGAAGGAGGCCGAATCGACCATTACACGGGAGTCATAGTCTCCGACGGCGGATAGCATCTCCTCAACCCTGGAGATTGCCTGGTCGAGCCCGAATCCGGCAGCCTGCTCATCGTAGAGGCCGCTGACCTTTGTGATTGGCTGGGGCGCCGGCAGAAGGTTGTGCTCGTCCTGGGGAGAGGCCTTGCTCAGGCCCACGGCCGCCTGTGCTGCTTCCTCTATCTTCTGCTCGTCGAAGACGTTGACAGACGCGAAGCCCAGCGCGCGGCCGGAGAATACGCGAAGCCCGAGCCCGTCCTTGGCATGGGAACTGGCGAGCTTGAGCTTGTTTGCCTCTGCCTTAACGCTCATTTCCCGCCCCTGTGTCATGAAGGCCTCCGCTTCATCGGCCCCAAGCTGCAGGGCCTTCTCCACCGCAAATTCGCCATACTGCAGTATGCTCATCGTGTCCTCCCTCCGATGATTGCGTTACATCTCAGATAGGGCCCTCCACCATCGACTTTGGCCGGCTGGCCCTTGCCGCAGTAGCCGGACCCCAAATCGAAGCGGAACTCCTTGCTCACTGCATCCACGCTCTGGAGAACGTCAAAGGCCTGGCCGCTGATGGCTACGCCGCGCAGCAGTTCGCCCAGCTTGCCATCCTTAATCCTGCGCGCCTCCTGGACCGAGAACATGAATTCGGCGTTGGCATCAGCCTGCCCGCCCCAGGCTCCCTTAAGAAGATAGCCCTCCTTGACCTCGGATATCATCTCTTCCAGGACCCTGTCCCCCGGCTGGATATAGGTGTTGCGCATCCTTACTAGAGGCTCATCAGAGTACTCAAAGGCACGGGCGTTCCCCGTTGATGCCACTCCGAACATCCCGGCCGTCTCGCGGTTATGCAGGTATGACTTCAGAATGCCGTTGTCAATCACAACCGTCTTTTCAGCTACGACCCCTTCATCGTCGACGAGGACCGTCCCACCAGCATGCTTCCCATACTGCGATGGCCCGCTGTCGACCAGGGTCACAAGTTCGCTGGCCACCCTTTTCCCCACGCGCCCCTTGGTGATAGCCCCAGAGAGGACGAAATCTGCCTCCACGGTGTGACCGATAGCTTCATGGGCCAGCAGGCCTACCAGACCGGGGTCCAGGATCACCACCGCCCGCTCACCCTCGGGATGAGTGGCCTTGAGAAGATCCGCGGCCCGCTTGGCCACGATCTCCGCCAGTTCCTCAGGCTGCTTCCTGAAAAGGTCCTTCCACCCTCCGGTGATGCCCAAGGACTCATAAGCCTCCACGTGGTCGCCGTTGGCCGCGGCCACAGCGAGCAGCCTGAACTCGGGCTTGGAGTCCATCACCTCTGCCCTGGCGCCATCAGTGGTGAGTATATACTTATAATCCAGGCTCTCACGGTAGCTGCATGCAGTGGAGGCTATGAAGGGAAAAGACCTCGCTTTGCCTTCGGCTGTCCGCACCACGGCAAGCTTCTCCTCGAAGGGATGATTGGTGAGCGGGTCTTCAATGTCGGGAGCGAACCTCCCCCTGGCCAGATTAGCGCGGCCGAGCTTAACCGTTTCTTTCTTGCCTGCCGCTCGCGCGCCATCTATGGCATCCTTTATCGCCCCCTTCACGCTTTCCCTGTCCAGGCGTGAAGTGCTGCTGAATCCCCAACCTCCCTGATAGAAGGCCCTGACCCCCACTCCGCTGTAGATTGTCGAGTTCGCAGCCTCAAGTTCACCCTGCCGGACGGCTATGTTGAGGCTCTTGCGTTCATGATAACGAAGCTCACCATAATCCGACCCGGTGAAGTCACCCAGCAACTCCTCCAGAAACTCAAGCATGGTCCCTCCTTTCAAGTATACTTATTTCTGCTGGCAGTCTACCCGGCTTCGCTAGCACATTAAATTGCAGACACAGCCCACGCCCTCCGCCGTGAGGCGAGCGTGGTGCCGTGCTTCAAGGCATACGACAGGCCCGGCCCGATCTTGTGACCGTCTCCCGTATGCCATCCGTCTTACCCCAGCCGATAATCAGCCAGCGACCGGTGACTCCTTCTTCGAAGATATCTTAATATCCCCGTGTGCCGTCTTGACGGTGATGCTGGAGGTAGGGTTTTCGCCGACCTTTCCCTCGATCCGCTTCCCAATACCTCCCAACGGCTGAAGCCCGAAGTCGGTCTCGATTTCTCCCAGGACTGAGCGGGCACTGATATTGAACCGCGAGTCGCGGGGAAGAAGGAGTCCCACATCGCCCGAGCCAGCTTTCAGGACCCATTCCACGCCATCCGCGACAGCCGATTCGAGGCTGACATCTCCACTACCAATCGCAACATTCATATTGCCGCCCATGCGCTGGAGGTGGACATCACCTGAGCCGACGCGGACGGAAACCTCTCCCTCTACTTCGGTCAGATCCAGATCGCCACTGCCGGCGTCGGCGCTGACTCTTGAGCGGACGCGCACAACAGCGATATCCCCGCTGCCGGTATCCACTGCCACATTCCCCTCGACATCCTGTATTTGGACATCACCGGAGCCGGTCTTGGCCGTCACCGGCCCCTTCAAGCTACGCACAGCTTCATCGCCTGAACCGGAATTGACTCGCACCTCAGTCTCGAAAGGAGCCGAGATGGAGAAATCGAACACGGCCGAAGGGCCCAGCGGCCATGTGCCCAACTCGTATTTGCTCAGGCCACCGACCCGCACCAGGTCCCCTTCCACCTCAATGGGAGGGTCTTCCTTGATCCTGCGGGCCAGCTGCTCCGCTTCTTCCTGCGAACCCGCCCGCACCTGAAACTCCAAGGTCACCGTCAGCTTGCCATCCTCCCGGCGCTGTACGCTGATGTCTCCGCTGCCGGTCGCCACCTCCAGCCGCAGAGGCACCTTAACCTCGAGTTCCTTCTCAAACGTTCCTTCAGTCTTAGCCATCGTTCACCTCCTTAGTGTTTTACCGGGCAGCTTGTTATTGACCCGGCCAATTGGGTCGCCAAGGTAACCATCGTCATTGTCATAATTAATCAAGCCATTAATTATTTTGACCCATTATAATAGTGCCCATCAATTTTGTCAATACCCATCGCCATTCGGCATGGCAATAGGCCAGGCACTGCAACCTGTACAACGCAGGCCCACCGCCAGCGAGCATGCTATGCCTCAGTCATCATGTTTGACATGAGCCGTGAAAGGCGTCAAACTGTATTCCTGTTTGGGCACAGGGTCGACCATGCCCCACCCGAGACAAGGGCCTTCGTGAGGCCCAAAGATTACAAAGGAGTACGAAAGTGACACAGGAGAACAGAACGGCCCCGGAACGGATCAATACAAGGGAAGCTCCTCAAGCCGTCGGCGCCTATGCGCAGGGGACTGTGGCCGAGGGCAGGTTCGTGTTCGTATCGGGACAACTGCCGCTGGACCCCATCAGCGGAGAAATAGTGACCGGCGACATCGCAGACCATGTGAAACAGTCGATGAATAACCTGGGTGAGATCCTGAAGGAAGCCGGACTGTCTTTCAAGAGCCTGGCGAAGACGACGGTCTACATTACCGACATGAGCCTGTTTCCCGAGATAAATAGAGCTTACGCAAGTTTCTTCCCCGACGGGCAATACCCCGCCCGGGCAGTGGTGGAGGTCTCGGCCCTGCCCAGGGGATGCCAGGTCGAAATCGAAGGCATAGCCGTCGGTTGAGCAATCCGCTCTTCAAGCAAATCCGACCCGAGGCCGACCGCTTCAGGACGGAGCATGATTGACTCGAACACCCTGTAAGGAGAGTTAGGAACCGCATGAACAACGCCATTACCCCAGAACCATACAAGTTCAAAATGGTTGAGCCGCTAAGACAGACTACCAGGGAAGAGAGGGAGAGGCTGATTGCCGAAGCCGGCTACAACGTTTTTAATCTCAAGGCGGAAGATGTGTATATCGATCTGCTTACCGATAGCGGGACTTCTGCGATGAGCCAATTCCAGTGGGCTGCCCTGTTGCTGGGAGACGAATCCTACGCCGGATCGCGCAGCTTTTTTCGACTCAAGGATACGGTATCCCACATAACCGGCTATCCCTACGTCCTGCCCACCCATCAGGGGCGGGGAGCTGAGAACATCCTGACAGAGATACTGGTCCAACCGGGAACGTTTGTCCCGGGAAACATGCACTTCGACACCACCAGGGCCCACATAAAGCTCAAGGGTGCAGCGCCTCTGGACCTGGTCATAAGGGAGGGGTTAAACCCTCAGGCAGACCATCCTTTCAAAGCGAACATCGACTTGGACAAGCTTGCCAGAGTACTCAAGCAGCACGGCAGCCAGAAAGTGCCCTTCGTCCTGGTCACAGCAACCTGCAATAACAATGGAGGACAGCCTATCTCCATCGACAACATCCGCGCTGTAGCGGAGGTCTGCCGGCGTCATGAGGTGCCCCTCTTTTTCGACGCTGCCCGTTTCGCGGAGAACTGCTATTTCATCAAGACCAGAGAGCCCGGCTATGGAGATAAGGAGATACTGAACATAGCTCAGGAGATGTTTGATTACGGAGATGGCTGTGTAATGAGTTCCAAGAAAGACGGGCTGGTCAATATCGGCGGCTTCATGGCCTTCAAGGACCAGTCACTCTATGAACAGGCCTGCAGGTTGGCCGTTGTCTACGAAGGGTTCCCTACCTACGGAGGCATGGCGGGAAGGGATATGGAGGCATTGTCCGTGGGACTGCAGGAAGTGCTCGACCTCTCATATCTACGTTTCCGCATTGAGCAGGTGGCCTACCTGGCCCGTCGTCTCCAGGAAGCAGGGGTCCCCATCGTGAGGCCGCCCGGCGGACACGCCGTATACCTCGACGCCAGGAGGTTTGTCCCCCACATCGCTCAGGGCCAGTTCCGGGGACAGGCTCTGGTAGTAGCTCTCTACATGGAAGCCGGTATCAGAGCAGTAGACCTCGGTCCCAGCATGTTTGCGGAGGAGGATGAGGAGACGGGCGAGGTGAAATACCCCGACCTGGAGCTTGTGCGCCTTGCCATCCCCCGCCGCGTCTATACCAACACCCACATCGACGTGGTCGCGGAAAGCATTGTGCGGATTTTCCGCCAAAGGGACAAGCTGAAGGGCCTGAAGATGGTCTACCGGGCCCCGGTGCTGCCCCACTTCACCTGCCGCTTCGACTATGCGTGATCCTGAACCGGGTATCAGCGGCTGAGAAGCCAACGCCCGTGGGAGAAAGATGCTGCCGGGTTCACAGCAGGTCACAGTGACCAGCACACAGCCTATCAACCACTATTCCCGTTTGGCATGACTAAAGACCGAGCTCAGTGGCTATCACATCTCTATGCAGGTCGGTATCGCCGCCGGCAAACTCCGCCGCCTTGACGCGACGGTAGTAGAGACCGATGTCATGGTCCATGGTATATCCGATAGCCCCATGAGCAGAGATAGCTTCAATGCACACCCGCTGGTAGGCTTCATTGGCCCTGGCTTTGGCGGCCGATATATGAACAGGTGAGGGCGAGCCCGCGCTTATCCCCCAGGCCGCCTGATAGAGCAAATACCGGACCGCCTCCACGTCGATGAACATATCGGCCAGCTTATGCTGTATGGCCTGAAACGAGCCGATGGGCCGGTCAAACTGGACCCGTTCGCTGGCATAGCTAGCAGTCATGTCCAAAACGGCCTGACAGGCACCTGACATCTCGGCACACTTAAGCACGGCAGCCCGCTGCAGCGCGAAGTCCACTACCTCCCGACCCCTCTCCAACTTGCCCACGATATCGCCGCGTGCGACAGATACTCCATCGAAAACTACCTTGAACTGCCTGTCACCGCCCATGGTGGGTATCCGCTCTGTCCTGACATTCGGCTGCCCGGGATCCACCACAAACACGGTGATGTCTTCCTCCGGCCTCTCGCCCTCTCCGGTCCGGCCCACAACCAGGATATGGTCAGCGACATGGGCATCGGCAACGAAGAGCTTGTCCCCGTGGAGAACATGCCCCGTGGCATCCGGCACAGCCCGAAGTTCTGTTTGGGAGGCCCTGTATCCGCCGGACGACCCGGCAAGAGCGAAGGCCCAGACGGCCTCTCCTCTAGCTATCGGTGGCAGAAACCCGGCCCGCTGCTCACTGCTGCCGTACTCAAGCAGAGGCAAGGCACACAGGGCTACGGTGGAAAAGAAGGGGCCGGGGAGAATGTGCTTCCCCATCTCCTCCATTAAGATGACCAAATCCATGAAGCTCCCGGCCATGCCGCCATACTCCTCGGGAAGGATGAGACCCATCCAGCCCAGTCCCGCCATGCTATGCCAGAGATGCAGGTCATAGCCCATTTCATCCTTATCCATCTCCCTGACCCTAGCCCTGGGGCATTCCCTGGCGAGAAAGTCCCTGGCCACGGTCCGCAGCATATCCTGTTCCTCCGAAAAACCGAAGTCCATCATAGCTCCTCAGAAATCCTGCCCTGTTAGCCGCCAAACACAGTCACGGTCCGGATACTCTCGATCCAGCAATGACAGGACCGTGTTATCAAGCGAACTCCATAAGGGCTTCAATATGATTTCGGCAAGCCCAACCCGAACTGGGCAATGATGCTCCTCTCGATTTCTGCAGTGCCGGCGGCGATTGCCTGACCGGGAAAGCCCAGATAGGCACCCTGTATGGTGCCGTTCAGCTTGGCCCATTCGGAATCGGGGTCAACCTGGGAGTACATCCCCAGTAGCTCCACCCCGGCAATGGCCACCCGCCTCATCGCCTCATCGCTCACTATCTTATTCCGAGAAGACTCGTAGACAGGAATCTGGCCCTGGCCTATCCGCCAGGCGATGTGAAAGGCGAACATCTTGAGCACCTCCAGGTCGACAGCCAGGTCAGCCAGCCTGGCACGAACCAAACGGTCTTGGGACAGCGGCCGGCTTTCATACTCGGTCCCGGCGGCATACTGGACGAGCTCCTCCAGCACCCTTTTGAAGCCACCATAAGTAGTAGGCGCTACGCTGCGCCGCTCAAAAGCCAGCGCCTGCATGAGATGATACCAGCCCCTGTTCTCTTCGCCCACCAGGTTGGAGGCCGGCACCCGCACATTATCGAAGAAGATCTCGTTGAAGTGGTGCCGGCCGTAATAGTTAAGGATAGGATTAACCGTAACACCCGGGCTCTTCATGTCCACGATGAAGATGCTGATTCCCCGGTGCTTCTTGGTGACACTGAAATCGGTCCTGGCAGCCAGCCAGCACCATCTGGCCCGGTGAGCGGCACTCGTCCACACCTTTTGCCCGCTTATCACGTAGTCATCACCGTCCCTCACCGCCCTTGTCTGGATATTGGCGAAGTCCGAGCCCGCGTTCGGTTCGCTGTAACCGGTACACCACACACCATCTTCCTGGCCTGAGGCAATCAAAGGCAGGTACTTCTCTCTTTGCTCCCGGGTGCCGAACAGCATGAGGCAGGGACCCACCCATTGTGTTCCGCTTATGCCCATCCACGCCCCCGGGATGCCCCAGTAGGCGACCTCCATTTCGTATACCGTCTGCTCCATGAGGGAGGCGCCGCGCCCGCCGTATCCCTGGGGCCAGCTCATCACCAGCCAGCCCTTCTGTGCCAGCTTTCGGGACATGGACATTTCGAAATGGAAGTCCCGGCACTCCCCATCTATGAGGGTGGTGCGCCTCCAGCCAGCAGGCAGCTCAGTTTGGGCAAACTGCCGGATTTGCTCCTTGAGAGTCAGTTCCTTCTCGCCCAGGCTGAATTCCATTTCTTACCTTACCGGAGGCCAACACATCAGCACGCGGCACGTCTACCCCTGCAACATTGAATCAGGCGCGTCTGGTGGCATACAGCGTTCCGCTAACCTGTCTGAGGCGGGTCCGGATTTACCAGGTCGCCGATCAGCGTTGCCGGAAGGGATATGAACAGCTCGTCAACCGTCCAGCCGTCGGCCTTGAGCAGCTGCTTCTCCAGCACAGGCTCCGCATAGAGCCCAATGCGGCCCATCTCGACATAGAAGGTCCGTCCGTTGACGTTGGAGGCATCCTCGGAGGCAAGCCAGACCACCAAAGGAGCAATACCTTCGGGCTTCATGCGCTCAAACTTGGCTATAACGTCGGGCCGCGCCTTCCTCATCTCCTCGCTGAGCGTCAGGCGGCTGCCGGCGCTGGGCCGAATGCAGTTACAGGTTACCCCGTACCGGCCCATGTCCCTGGCCACTTTTCTGGTCAGGCCGACGATGCCCTCCTTGGCTGCTCCGTAGTTTGCCTGTCCGTAGGTCGTAGCATAGAGGCCGGCTACAGATGAAGTGTTTATTATCCGTCCGTACCTTTGTTGCCGGAACAGGGGGCTAACTGCTCTGATAGTATGAAAATGACCGTAGAGGTGCACCTTGAGCACAGCGTCCCAGTCGTCCTCGCCCATGTTGAACACCATCCTGTCACGCAGGATGCCGGCATTGTTCACCAAGATATGAACAGCGCCAAAACTGCCCACGGCAGTGTTTACAATGTTCCGGGCACCTTCCATGGTAGCGACCGAGTCGTAGCTGGCAACCGCCTCCCCACCCAGCTTCTCAATCTCTGTCACCACCTCATCGGTAGCTGAAGGGGAGGCGCCTGAACCATCCACAGCACCGCCGAGATCGTTCACTACCACTCTAGCCCCCTCCGCTGCCAGAGCCAGAGCTTCTCCCCGGCCAATACCGCGTCCGGCGCCGGTGACTATGGCCACTTTGCCCTTGAGCCTATTCGACACGCTCGGCCTTTCTATGTGGTCTTTCTAAAGCCCGGCGGCGCATCAATGGACCTCTGCTCCCGCAAGATCGGCGCCCCGGCCTACATATATATGCCCGCAGAAACGTTCAACACCTGCCCGGTGATGAAGGCGGCATCATCCGAGGCCAGGAACAGAACAGGCTTAGCCGCGTCTTCAGGCGTCATGGGCTTAGCCTGCAGGAGCATCATGTCCCTTATCTTCTTGGGTATACCCACCGATTCTCCCTCTACCTGTTCCTGCTGTGTTTCCTTCTCTCTGGTCAGTCGGGTGTCCACGAAACCATAGGCTACAACATTACAGGTAATGCCGTACCGGCCCCATTCCCTGGCTACGGTCTTGGTCAGGCCGATAAGGCCCGACTTGGCCGCGGAGTAGTTGATCTGGCCGACGTTGCCCATCAGTCCCGCCACCGAGGCCACGTTGATTATCCGGCCGTTGTGGCCCTGCTTCATCATGTATTTGTGACCTGCCCTGATGCAGTTGAAGGTGCCCTTGAGACTGATATCAACACAGGTGTCCCACTGGGCATCCGTCATCCTGGGTATCAGAGCATCTCTGGTAAGGCCGGCATTATTGACCAGGATATCTATTCCGCCGAATTTCTCCGCCGCCTGGTCCATGATCTTCTGACAGTCCTCACGTTTTCTCACATCGGCAGCACACCCATCGGCCTTGCCTCCGGCTGCCCTTATCTCCTTGACCACGTCGGCAAGAGGCGCCTCATCGATATCGCTGACAAAGACAGAAGCACCTTCGCGGGCGAACAGCAGAGCGTCAGCCCTGCCTATGCCCCGCGCCGCCCCCGTGATAACCGCCACTTTCCCATCTAGTTTTCCCATTGTCACCTCCTTTGAGTTTTCCACAGCGGGCCATCAGGACAGGTAGCATGGCCTACTTCGCGCTTCGCGGCGGCAGAGCGACCAGGGCCGTGCCCGGCGTCGTTCTTTCGCCCTTTCCGTTCTCCACCCAGATCTCGCACTCCACGAGGCGCTCGGCGCCCTCCTGGCATTTCCTGGTCACCGTGCCCTTACACCACCAGGTCTCGCCATCATGAGGCACTTCCCTCGTCTTCATCTTGCGGGGATAGTCCATGCCACGGTACTGGCAGGAGAGCTTCTTCATTTTCCCTTCTTCTCCAATCCAGTCGGTCATCAACTGCACCAGCCAGGCACGCTTGAGTGCACCGTGTACGATGGGAGCCCCCACGCCCATGGCTTTGGCGAAATCATCCTCGTAATGCAAAGGGTTGAAGTCTCCCGATGCCCCTGCCCACTGGACCAGCATGCGGCTTGTGGCAATCTTGGCTAACGGTGTTATCTCGCTACCTACTTCGATATCCTCATAGTAGATCTGTCTGACCATTTCTCCTCCAACAAGAAGCGCAGGCAAAAGCTAGAACTGGATCAGCGTGGACCAACTCTTGAGCACCGTATTGCCCTTCTGGTTCACAAAAGCGGTCTCCGCCGTCGTGAACATGGTCCTGCCCAGTCTGGTTTCGCGCTCGGTTATGCTGGCTATCTTGAGCGTGGCAGTCAGTGTGTCGCCGGCGCCGATAGGCTCAATAAACTCGAACTCAGCGCCCCCATCAAGGACCCTGGCCGGCGCTCCGGCCTTCATCAGCAACTCGAAGACCATCTCGCTGGGGCGTCCGGCGTTAACCGGCCAACCGGTGAAACCGGGGGGGGCCAGCAACCGGCCATGTTCGGTCTTAGCCGCGTAGTCCGGGTCGTTGTACAGGGGGTTGGGGTCACCCACGGCCTCGGCATACCTCTGGATTGCTCCTTCCTCGACCTTGAAAGCGATGGGCTGTGACGGGACGCCTATCAACTCTCGCAACTTATCTGTGATAAGACTACCTTCGGGCATAGCAGGTCTCCTTGGTCCGTTCGCTTCTACAGTCCTACAATAGCAACACTAACGATGTTCATGGCCGGAAAACCGCCCATGTTATGGGTCAGGCCCAGCTTCGGGTTCTTGATCTGGCGCTCCGGTAGCTCAGCTTTGCCCTGGAGTTGCTTGTACATCTCATACAGCATCCTGAGGCCGGAGGCGCCGATGGGATGCCCGAAGCACTTCAGTCCGCCATCGGGCTGAACCGGCTGCGGGCCATCAAGCTTGAAACGGCCGGCTTCTATGTCATCCTTCACCTTCCCCCTGGGGCTGAACTGCAAGTCCTCCATAGTGACGGCCTCGGTTATGGAAAAGCAATCATGTACCTCGGCCATGCTTATCTCCTCACGCGGGTTCTTTATCCCGGCCTCCTCGTAAGCCAGAATGCCGGCCCTGTAGCCCGTCTCAACATGGGCCCCATCCCATTTGCTATACATCAGCTCCTCGCCCGAACTCAAGGCAATCTGCAACGCCTTAACATATATGGGGTCGGAGCGAAAATCCTTGGCCATGTCAGCCCTGGTTATGATGGCCGCCGCCGCACCGTCGCTGACTCCGCAGCAGTCAAAAAGCCCCAGTGGCCAAGCGATGATGGGCGCATTCAATATCTGCTCTTCGCTGACTTCACGGCGCAAATGTGCCTTGGGGTTCCGGGCCCCATTATAATGGCTCTTCGCTGAGACCTTGGCCAGCATTCTCTTGCCTTCCTCGGGACTGAGCCCATACACGGAGAAGTACCTGGTGGCCATCATGGCAAAGGCCCCGGGGGCGGTCAGTTTGGGCATTATCAGTGCGCTCTTGGTGCCCATCAGACCCGGGCCTCCGGGCAGGCCCCCGTAACCCGTATCCTTCAGTTTCTCTACGCCCAGGGCAAGGGCAATATCATAGGCTCCTGAAGCTACGCCATAGCATGCCCCCCGGAAAGCTTCCGTGGCAGTGGCGCAGAAATTCTCCGTCCTGGTAACGGGAATGAACGGCAGCTTCAATGCCAGGGACATGGAGGTGGCCCCCTTGCCCACGCTCTGCTCCTCAAAATGAACGCCGAACCAGGCGGCGTCTATATCCTTCTTAGCAATGCCGGCGTCCTCCATACATTCTTTAAATGCGTCCACCATAAGGTCATCCGCACCCTTGTCCCACAGCTCCCCGAATTTGGTGCAGCCCATGCCTATGATAGCAACCTTGTCCTTAATACCTTCTGCCATGCTTGCTTCCTCCTTAAGCTCTGTTGCCCTTTATACAGTCAGCCATTTATAGGAGTTGCCTTCCACGAATAACCGTGTACACCGGTGGACTCGTCGACATATCGCCTGCGAAAGGTCATCTCCACCGGCATGCCCACCTGAACGGAGTCCATGTCACAATCAGTGAAATCGAACCAGAACCGCCCGCCGCCATCGAAATCGACCAGGCCGTATAATGAAGGCGGGTCCATGCTGGCCGCCAAGTAATCACCGGTATACGTGAATATCACTCCCTTCCTATCAGAAAAGCGGTAGTCCTCCATCTGGTCGATAGCTCCACAGTCCGGATTGACACATATTCTCTGATACGGATACTGGGGAGTGCCGCATGCTCTGCACCTGGAGCCACAAAGGGCGAGGACCACCCTCCGCTCCCTGAACAGGGCCGACATCGGCGTGCGGATACTCATCTCCCCACGCATGCCTAAGTCCACGGGCGCCAGATTCCTGAAGGCAAGGTACTTCTCGTAGCTGGCAAGGTCCTTCTTGGCGGCAAGGTGCTTCTTCACCGCCCTCTTATCGGGCATGTTCGTTATTCCTTCGGTAACACGGAAGAACAGGGCGTCGCTACCGTTCCCAAAGCTGGCAACAAGGATCCTGTCGCCCGGCTTTGCCTCTTCCAGTGCCGCCACCAGCATCATCAGAGGTGAAGCCGATCCGGTGTCACCGACCGTGCTGAGCAACGTATCCTGAAGCTGAGCAGGGTCGGCACCCAGCCGCTTGGCTACGGCTCCGTGCTCTCGCGCATACAGGCCCGGATAAGCTATCTTGGCGAAGTCCTTGATATCCAGGCTATACTTGTCCAGCAGGCCAGAAATCGCCTCCACTATGAACTGGCGATAGCCCGAGTCACGGATGAACCTGTCTTCCCAGGCGTGTTCGAACTTCTCTCCACTGGCCTTCCACCGGTCGGGGAAGTCGTAGGACACTGAATAGGCGCCTTCGAAAGTGGCAATCAGATCTTCACTGCCGATAAGAAGTGAGGCCGCTCCATCGCCATAGAGGTACTCCTGAGGACTGCCCGGCTTGCTCAGACGGCAATCGGCAGCACAGACGAGGGCATTGCCCGATGTCTCTCCCCTTACGGCATCCAGGGCGGAGAGCACCGCGGTAGTCCCCGACTTGGTGGAGCCCATGAAGTCGGCAGTCCTGATGCTGGACGGCAAATCAAGGGCGGTAGATACCAGGGCGGAGTTGAGCCTCAGCAAATAGGGCTGGCTGGTGGCTGCCAGATACAGCCCATGGACCATCTCCCGTTTCATGCCGTTCAGGCAATCGCTGCCGGCAGCTACCGCCATGGTAAGGGCGTCTTCATCATGGTTGGCCACCGCGTTTTCACCGGGAGGGGGAAACGTCCCCAGAAATCCGACAGCCGCAAACAGAGTGTTGTGGTTCATGCGGTAACGGGGGATATAAGCGCCGTAAGACCTGATGCCGACCATTAGCTGACCTCCTGACACAAGCTTTGTGGGCCCGACAGACTATGGCATAGAAACCGCACGATGTCAAACACCGGCAGCCTCGAAACCACACGTACAATCAGAGGCTCTTCATACGCGTCCGTCACTGCCTCAGCACCCTCCTGATAGAAGCGACGGGACCGGCCTTCCCCCTACTTGACGGTTGCTGGGGGGAGTTGTACCATCAGCGCAAGGACAGCCGGGACTGAGGCCCACCCATCGCCTGTAACGGCGAAATTCTACACTGAGCGAGGTAACGATGAACATCGGCCAGGGACTTGAGGACAGCATCAAGAGATTTGGCGAATACGAGAGCACTTACTTCGAAGGAAAATGGTACACAAATGTGGAGCTCGACCACAACGCCAACCGGCTGGGCAATGCGCTCAAGGAACTGGGCATGGGCAGAGGCGACCGCGTGGCGGTCCAGATGCCCAACAGCCCGGAGTTGTTCTCCGCATTCGCCGGCATATACAAAATGGGTGCCATTGTCGTTCCCCTTAGTCCCCTGCTACGGCCCGAGCAGGCCGCCCATATATACCTAGACTGCGGGGCCCGGGCCATCATCACCAGCTCCGACTTTGCCGGCCGCGTCCTGGAGGCGCAGAAACAGGCACCGGACGCGCAGCACATAGTCCTCACCGACGACGCAGACATTCAGGGGACCATTCCCTATCGTAACATTATGTCAAACTATGGCGACAGGCTGCCGGTTGAGGAGACCGACAATGACGATGTTGCGGCTCTGATATACACTGCCGGCACGACGGGACCGCCCAAGGGCGTGATGCACACGCATTACTCACTTTACATCAACGCCCTGTTCTTCTACGAATACGTCCTGGTTCATCGTTCCCTGACACTGGAGTCGAGGAGCCGCGCTTTCAGCCCCAGAGCACTACGTGTCGATGAGGTCAGTCAGCGCGTCTCCGGTATGAACCGTGGGATGGTCAGCCTGGCGGTGCTCCCTCTATCACACTCCTACGGCATCGCCTTCAGCAACACTGGTATGCTGGTGGGCGCAAGGACAATCATGCTGCGCTGGTGGAATGTCGAGGAAGCGATCAAAGCCATTGACGCTTTCCAGGTTACCCAGCTGGCGGCAGTACCTACCATGTATATCCAGATACTGGACTTCCCCGAGCTGCACAGATACGATCTGACTTCGCTGGAGGACTGCCAGTGCGGGGCCGCACCGCTGCCCGTGGAGACGGCCCTCAGGTGGAAGGACAGGGTGGGCGTGGATATCAGGGAAGGCTGGGGTCTGACCGAGTCAGGAGCTATCACTGCAGGGCAGCCGGCCGACCTGCCGCCCAGATATGGCTCCATAGGCAGGTGTCTGCTGAAATGCAACACTATGAAGGTCTTCGATGACCGGGGTGAAGAGCTTCCCCCGGGCCAGCAAGGCGAGATAGTGGTGAAGGGGCCGACGCTGATGAAGGGCTACTGGAACATGCCTGCGGAAACCGCCGTGTCCGTAAGGGACGGGTGGCTTTACACCGGAGATGTAGGTTATATGGACCAAGACGGCTATTTCTACATCACGGCCCGCAAGAAGGACATCATCATCAGGGGCGGTGAGAACGTATCGCCCGCAGAAGTGGAGGAGATTCTGCTGCAACATCCGGCCGTGGCCGAGGCAGGAGTGGTAGGAGTCCCGGACTCTGTATACGGAGAGGAGATAAAGGCCTTCATCGTCATAAAGCCGGGCGAACTTGTCAGTGCCGAGGAGCTAATGGCCTTCAGCAAAGAGCACCTGCCCACATTTAAGCGGCCCAAGGAGGTCCAGTTTCTGGAATCGCTGCCCAAGAACGTTCTGGGCAAGGTCCTAAGAGCCGAACTGCGCAAGCTCGGTTGAGACCTCAAACTCACCTTCCAGGACGATGTCCCTGGAAGAACGCCCCACCATCACCTTGAACACACCCGGTTCCACGGCGAATTTCATCTCCCGGTCATAGAAGCCGAGCGCTTCCACGGGTAGTTCGAACCTCACGGTCCGGGTCTCCCCGGGCTCCAGGCCGATTCTCCGGAAACCCTTCAGTTCCTTAACGGGCCGAGTGATGCTGGCAGCCACATCATTGATGTAGAGCTGGACGACTTCCTCACCGGCCCGATGGCCGGTGTTACGTACATCGACGCTTACTGAGAGTAGGGGCTGAGCCGTAATCCGCGCCGGCTCTACCCTCAGATTCCCTAGCTCGAAGGTGGTGTAGCTGAGCCCATAGCCGAACTCGAAAGCGGGAGCGGTGCCCGTCTCGACATAGTCTCCCCACACCTGAGACCTGGCACCCGACGGCTTATGTCCGTAATACACGGGGACCTGCCCCACTTTTTCGGGAAACGAGATCGGCAGTTTGCCACCGGGGTTATAATGACCGAACAGGACGTCCGCCACGGCGTTGCCACCCTCCTCGCCAGGCAGCCAAGCCTGGAGGATAGCCGGTATCTTATCGGCAATCCACCCCAGACCAAGCGGCCGCCCGTTTACAATGACCAGCAACACCGGCGTCCCTGTTGCAAAAACGGCCCGCACCAGCTCATCCTGCACGCCGGGAAGCCCAAGCTGGGCGCTGTCCCTCATCTCGCCGCAGGTACAGTCAGGCGTCAGGCCTGACTTCCCCCCTACCACAACTACCACCAGATCGGCCCGTCGTGCCATCTCGACGGCTTCGGCAAAGCCGGCGGTCGTCATGTCACTCACTCCGCAGCCCCTGGCATAAAGCACCTTTGCCTGCGGCGCGACTTTGGCCTTTATGCCTTCCAGAACTGTAGCCACACGAACGCCGATCTGGTCACGCTGAGTATCCGGCACCTGTAACGGAGTGCCCAGGGCGGACGCCATAGCCCCTATGAGGCCGACATGAGCAGCGTAAGTGTAGTCCCCCAGTAAGTTCCTGGGGTCGTCTGCATTCGGCCCTATGACGGCTATGGTCCCGCAGTTCACGCCCAGCGGCAGGATGTTGTTCTCGTTCTTGAGCAGCACCAGCGATTTGCGTGCCGCCTCAAGCGCCAGCCTGCGAGCCTGGGGCGAATCAAAAGCCACGCCGGCCAATTCCGGCCTGACATAGGGACTCTCAAAGATGCCCAGCATCAGCTTAAGCTTCAATATCCTGAGGATAGCCCGGTCGATCAGTTCCTCCGAGACCAGTCCTCTCTGTACCTGTTCCTTCAGCGGCTGCCCGTAGCAGTCGGTCCTGGGGAGTTCAGCATCGATCCCGGCAGCCAGCGCCAGCCCAGCCGCCTCCGCCTTGCTGCGGGCTATGAGGTGGTAGCTGTGCAGGTTTTCCACCGCGAAGTAGTCGGAGACAACAATGCCGTCAAATCCCCATTCGTTGCGCAGGATGCCGGTCAGCAAGTCCCCGGAGGCAGCGCAGGGTATGCCGTCGATCTCCTGATAGCCGTTCATGACCGCCAGGGCCCGACCCCGCCTGGTGGCTTCCCTGAAGGGGTACAGATAGACTTCCCTGAGCAGCCTCGGCGGTATGTGCGCCGGCGCCCAGTTCAGTCCGCCTTCCGGCATACCGTAGCCGACGAAATGCTTCGCGGTGGCTATAACACCGTCCTTCAAGTCTGCGGCCTGTAGCCCCTTGATGTAGGCTGTGCCCATCTCTGCAACCAGATAGGGGTCCTCTCCAAAAGTCTCTTCAACCCTACCCCACCTGGGGTCCCGGCAGACATCCAGCACAGGGCTCAGTGCCTGGTGCACCCCGGCGGCCCTCATCTGCTCCCTGATAATGCCCGTCATCTTCTCCAGGAGTCCGGGCTCCCATGTGCTGGCCATGCCGATCATCTGGGGGAAAACGGTTGCTCCCCTGGCCATAAAGCCGCTCAGAGATTCCTCGTGGACTATAGCCGGTATTCCCAGCCTGGTGTCTGTGACCAGGAAATGCTGAACCGCATTGGTGAAGCCTTCGATTCGATCTGCCGGCAGGTCGGTGGCCACGCCGGGCCTGCATATCTGACCGATGCCGTCCTTGATGACGGCCTCTGCCTTTGCCGGTGAGAACGCCCCGTTCTCCAGCACCTCGAGGCTCCAGATGCCGCCAAGCTGCGCGATCTTCTCATCCAGCGTCATCCTCCACACCAGGTCCCTGGCCCTGTCCTCAACTGGCTGTGAGGCATCACGGTAGTTTTCCATAGTCACATCCTTGCTCCAGCTCGCTTAAACTCACCTCAAGCGGCAGCCGGACCACAGCCCAACGGGCCTTGCGGTTATTATACAGCAAGTGTTATGGCCTGCCGCCCTTGTCCGGTCAACCTGTGGCCGCAGGGCACCGTTGACACGGGCAGCCATCTTCTACATAATGCCATGGCAAAGGGAGGGACAACCGTTGCCGGAATTGAGGTTCGACAAGACGAAGTGTACCCGCTGCCCGGACACCAGTTGCCTGAATAAGTGCCAGTACATTCACTTCAAGGACAGGGACGAGGCCAAGAGGGAGTGGCAGAAGATAATCGACAACGAGGACTCCTTTGTTCTCAGGGCCTGCACCACATGTTATGCCTGCGAGGAGTACTGCCCGTTTGGCAACCATCCATTCTACTTGATTGTCGAGCGGCAGGAGGAGAAGGGGATACTTCCGGCCCCCAGGCCCATCGTCACCATGTGGATCAACCAGTGTCAGCCGGTAGGCAGGTTCATAGTGGGCAAGGTGGAAGAAAGAGCGCTGTCGTACTGCCTGTTGCCTCACTTCAATGAACTGGTCAAAGGAAGGCTGTTCGATGGCATCGCCTTCTCCGCGATCTTCGGGCAGGAGTTCTTCTGCAATGCCGTCTACCTGCATTACGCAAAAGCATCGGTGATAAAGGACAGACTGCCCAATATAGTGAAGAACATCGCAGACCAGGGGATCAGGGAGCTTATCTGCCTCCACGATGAGTGCTATGGCGCATTCACCTCGCTGGCGCCCGCCTATGGCATAGATGTGCCATTCCGACCCATTCACTATTATGAGTACCTGTACGGCAGACTGACGGATCTGAAGGATCTGATAACGCCTTTGAATATCAAGGCTGCCTATCAGAGGAACTGCTCAGCCCGGCTCTGCCCGGAGACAGACCACTATGTGGATGATATATTCGGCCTGGCGGGCGTAGAGCGGGTCCACCGGGAGTATGATAGGGAGAACGCTCTGTGCTGTGCCGAGACCATCCGGATGGCGACTGGTCCGAAGCTGGCCGACGAGCTGCAGAAGCGGAACATGGACGATATGGCTAGGTTTGGGGCCGAATACTGTGTCTTCAACTGCCCGGCCTGCTGGGACTCGTTAGCCGATAAGGTGGCCGGGCGTGGCATGAAACCAATACACATGATTGACCTGTGCAAGCTGGCCATAGGCGAAGAGCAATCCCTGAAGCTGTCTGAGACCGCGGAGGTATAGATCATGGCAACTACCGGTACCGTATATGACTCCCTGGTCGGAATAGTCGGCAAGGACTTCGTCTCCGACCGGAAGGAAGAGCGCTATTTCTACGCCCGGGACGGTGGGCTGATGCCTCCGCATGAGCCGGACTTCGTGGTGCTCCCCGGGACAGCTGAACAGGTACAGGAGATAGTGAAGCTGGCGAACAGGGATAAGGTCCCCATAGTGCCCCAGGGGGCAGGCCTGGCGCTCACCGGACTGGTCATCCCTCAAAGGGGCGGAATTGTCCTGGATATGAAGCGGATGGACAGGATCCTGGAGGTGAATGAAGAAGCCAGATATGCGGTTATTGAGGCCGGCGTTACACAGGGAGCGCTGAAGAGCCATCTGCAGAGGCATCACCCGCGCCTGCGACACAGCATACCCGACTCTCCGCCGATAGCCACCATAGCTGCCAACGTGATGATACACGGCCAGGGACGCCTGTCCCAGCAGCATGGCTTCAACTCCGATATGGTCTCCGGCATGGAAGTTGTACTGCCCACGGGAGAACTGTGCCGCATCGGTTCCTGCGCGGTGTCTCCGTACTGGTTCTCGAAGGGACCTCCCTTGCCGGACCTGTCGGGGCTTTTCCTGGGCTGGTTCGGCACCACCGGCATAATCACCAAGCTGGGACTCAAGCTCTACCCATGTAAGAAGATGAGAGACGTTATGCTGGCCCTGACCGATAGGGCTGAGCTGGTGCCGGACATCATGCTGAGGCTCAGCCACACTGAGATGGTAGAAGATGTAGTGGTGGCAGCTCAGCCGTTGCCGCTGAGATTCAGGGGCACCTTCTGGACAATGGCCTACATAACCGGCGATTCACATGAAGAACTTGAGTTCAAGCGCAGGATGGTCTGGGATGCCCTGTGGGACTACTTCCAAAGCCGGGATGTCGGCTTTCTGAGCGTTCCGCCGGCCATGAAGGGGCCGCTGATGTCCATGCCGTCGAAGGACACGACCAGGTTTGCCGATGTTTCCAAGGGCGGAGGCTTTCAATATGCCGGGCCCATAGCTCCCATTGACAGGTTCCCGGCCTTCATCAGGAAGCTGGAGGAGGTGGCAGCAAGCCACAGACTTTTCTATTCATCCACCTCGCGGCTTATCGGGGCCGGACACTGCATGATGTTCTCCTTCTCCTTCTCCTTCAATAGAGCCAACCCCGATGAGATGGCGAGGGCCAGGAAGGCCCTGGATGAATGCAGCAGATTCGCCCTGGAAGAAGGAGGAGTGCTCTGGAAGGCAGACGTCGACGAACAGAGGCTGCTCATGGATAAGATGGACCCCAATACGCTTGCCCTTATGAACAAGGTGAAGCGACTCCTTGATCCTAACGGAATCATGAACCCGGGAAACTGGGAGATGAGATGATGCAGGACTACGCCAGCCAGATTCACAGATGTTTCAGGTGCGGGTACTGCAAGTTTCCCTCCGATTACTCGAGCTTCAACTGTCCCCCCTACAGGAGGTTCAGGTTCGACAGCTATTCCACCAGCGGGCTGCTGTGGCTTATCTATGCCTGGCTGAAGGGTGAAGTGGAATGGTCCGAGCACCTTGCCGAGATCTTCTATGCCTGCACAACCTGCAAGAACTGCGCTGAGCAGTGTCCCATGAAATTTGCTCCCGGTATTGTGGACTGGATTGTGGGGGCGAGGAGCGATATGGTTGAGAAGGGCAAGATACCACCCCGGGTGGCGCGCTTCCTTGAGGCGGTCTACGGCTATGGAAACCCCCTCAAGCAGCTCCGCAGCCAGAGGGGCGCCTGGGCCGACGGCACCAAGAGGTATACGGCAGGAGATGAATACCTGCTCTATGTCGGGTGCCTGGGCTCGTACGATGAGACGGCACAGAAGATGGCCCGCAGCCTGGTCGATGTTCTGAGCGCCCTGGGGATATCCTTCGGTATACTGGGCGAGGACGAGGAATGCTGCGGCAATGAGATATACATGCTGGGCGAAATGGGGCTGTTTCAGAGCCTGGCCGACAAGAACAGCCAGCAATTCAAGGACCTCGGTGTGAAGAAGATAGTGACGCTCTCCCCCCACGCCTATAACGCAATGAAGAACAGCTATCCGGCCTTCGCCGCAAGCTTTGAAGTATACCACTATACCCAGGTACTGGATGACCTGATCGAGAACAATGGGACACAGCCTTTACCGGCCGGATCAAGAATTACCTATCAGGACCCCTGTTTCCTGGGACGCTACAACAACGTCTATGGCGAGCCCAGGCGCATATTGCGGAGCATTCCCGGCGTCGAACTGGTTGAGATGGAGCGAAACAGGAGAGACGCCTTTTGCTGCGGTGGCGGCAGCGGCAATTTCATCACCGACCTTCTGGCCGGCAGCCCTGACAGCCCGGCGCGGGTCAGAGTCCGAGAAGCTCATGACACCGGAGCCGACACGCTGGCCGTTGCCTGCCCCGGCTGCCTGACCATGCTTACTGATGCCGTGAAGGCAGAGAACCTGGACGATAAGCTGGCCGTCAAGGATATCTCGCAGGTCTTGAGAGAGTTCCTGCCTGTCCGGTGAGCCCGTTGGTCCGATCCCCCTGCCGGTGATGCCTTCGGTGCCCGGGCACAGCTGCCTTGGCCACAAGGCCCTCAAAGCTGGACCAGACAGGCAGCAAGGAGCATAGCGATGTGCTGCGGTTCACAAGCTTCGGCCACCGCTCCCGGCACATCGCCTGCTACAGTATGAGGTTCTGCAGGGTGCCCATTATCAGTACTGCTGCTATCATCACTCCCATGGCCTTGAGCAGATCTCTCGGCCCCAGCTCCCGGGCCAATATCACAAAGGTAGCCACGCAGGGGAAAAACATGGCCAGCACCGTGCTGCTGATGACCAGTTGCTTGGCGGTTAATGCCAGGGGAGCCAGCAGGCCCATGGCCACGTCCTTACGCAGAAAGCCAACCACCAGCGGCGTGATCGTCTCCTTGGGCAGCCCCCACAACCCGCTCAGCACCGGCGCGGCGATATCGGCAATGGCGTTGAAGACTCCTAGGGTGTAGAGGATGCTCACCACGAACACAGCGCCCAGGACTATGGGCAAGGCTTCTCTGAGAAAGCCGGAGACCCTCAGCCACAGCTTCTTACCAATGGCCCGCCACGGCGGCAGCCGGTAGGGAGGAATCTCCACCAGGAGCTCCGGGTTGAATCCCTTAACCGCACGGTTGAGGACCAGGCCGATGACAACCCAGGATATGGCCAGGCTCCCATAGACCATAGCTACATATCCTATGCCCTGCTCCCCGACCAGTCCAATGATCATAGCCTGCAGGGCAGCACAGGGCACTCCGATAGAAATCAGAGTTGCCGCAATGAACCTCTGCTTACGGCTCTCCAGAATACGGGTTGCCATGACCGCAGGCACATTGCACCCCAGGCCCAGGATGCTGGGGATGATGGCATAGCCGTGCAACCCCAGACGGTGCATTATAGTGTCCATTAATACCGCCAGGCGGGGTAAGTAGCCGACATCCTCCAGTATCCCCAATGCCAGGTAGAAAGCCACTATATAGGGCAGCACTGCGGCCAGAGGGATATAAAGCCCGGTGCTGAGCAATCCGAAGGACTGAGCATAGTCTATTTCGCCCCCGATGAGGTTACCGATCAAGATGCCGTGCCAGAACCCACCCGAGCCCAGACCTGTGCTCAGTCTCATTAGCAGCGGGGTCCACAGCGATTCAAAGAGCGGTTCTGCCGCATAGCCGATTATTCCCTCGCCAATGAGACGGACGAACCAGAAGACGCCGAAAAGGACCAGCAGGGCGATAACCACCCCGCCTATACGGTGGCTGCTGGCATCTTCCAGGAAGTCGGTGAAGGTGTGGTGGCGGTGGCTCAACGACTGCACCTGCCCTACGATTTCGCCCACCCTCAGCCATCGTTCATCACTGGTAGAGCTGCTGCCGGCACTCTCGGACACCCTAGCCTCCGGAAGACGCCTTACCAGTTCCTTCACGCCCACGCCGCTAACCCCCACCGTAGGCACAACCGGCACTCCCAGAAGCTCCTCCAGCCTGGCAGCATCGATAGCGATGCCCCGATGCTTGGCGTCGTCCCACATGTTGAGGGCGACGATCATTGGGACCTGTCTTTCCAGCAACTGCAGGGTCAAATTGAGGTTTCTCTCCAGGTTGGTGGCATCGACAACGTTTATCACCAGGTCTCCGCCTTTGAGCATCTCGACAGCCACTTCCTCCGCCTTGGAACTTGGCTCAAGGGCATAGTTGCCGGGAACATCGATAAGCTCAGCCCGCTCCTCACCCACCTTGAGATAGCCTTTGGTGAAACCCACGGTGGTGCCAGGATAGTTGGAGGCAATAATGTGTGTACCGGTCAGTCGAGAGAAAAGGGCGCTCTTGCCCACATTGGGGTTGCCCACAAGCAGGATACGCATCACCCTAGGAAGCTCGCGGCAAGTGTCTGTTTAGTTCCACCACTATTCTCCTGGCCATGCCGAAACCGATAGCCAGTTGGGCACTGCCCACCTTCACAATAATGGGCCCGCGAAACAATGCAGCGCTCAGTTTGGTTACTCTCTGTCCCGGCCTGATGCCCAGGGCGTCCAGACGCCGGGCAAAACCATGCCCCCCCGCAACCCCGACCACAGTGCCCGTCTGCCCGGTCCTCATCTCAGCCAGTGTCAACTGCTCATTCGGATTCATGACCATCGATTATCCTCCATCCTTGACTAGTCCGGTCCTGTCTGACCGACGAAGCTGAAGACTTGCGGCCGCTCTGTCTCCTTTTGCTGGCACTTCTGCTGGCACAGTCTTGAGGGAGCCTGCCGTGCTTCAGATAGTACTCATACCTTCTGGGGAAATTGGTCCCACCAAGCGGACAGGCCTCTATGAACTCGGCAAACTTGGCCAGCCGTTCCATACTCAGGGGACTGATCACATGCTCGATCTTGCAGGCATCCAGCTCAGCCGTCGCCTGGTCAAGCCCCAGGGCTTGAGCGAAGAAACGGGCCAGCGCCTCATGGCGGCGGACTATGTCGCTGGCGACCCTGGCCCCCTCGGGAGTGAGCCTTATATGCCCGTATCTCTCATGCTCCACAAGGTCCTGTTCCGAGAGTTTCTTCAAGGCCGAGGTAACACTTGGCATCCTGACTCCCAGCATGTCGCTGATATGCTTCACTCTGACCACCTTGTCTCCCTCTCCGAGGTTGGCTATCGCCTCAAGATAGTCCTCCATTCTGGCGGTTTGCTCTCTGCGGATCTCTTGTTTCACCATAGTCAGCTCTCACAATTGTTAGACACGTCTAACAATCATAGCCCAAACAACATGCCGGGTCAAGGTCATATTCGGAAAGGCGGGAGAAATTCTTGACGTCATCGTCTCATACGTTGGTACAGAAGTAGCAAGCAGGATACAGGCTCGTGAGCGCGGAAGGTCAATGTCCCAACTATGAGGCAGTCATACCATTGGAGCTCACATGCACGGCCCAGCCTTGATACCCAAGAGGCGTTGAGGGCCGTCCACGCTCCTAGGGCCACATCGGAGAACCCCAGGTACTACCAGGTAGAACTGACGATAAGCGGTGGCCAGATGGTCATGGCCAATACCGATGAAAGGGGTGAGGTCGGAATCAACGCTGAGCCGTAGGCAGAGGGCAAGACCAAAGCTTAAGCGAGAAGCACGGGCGGCCGTGGACGACATAGAAACGTCCCAAGCAACCTCTCCTTCTTTGGCTTCATCCCCTCGTCCTTTCGACTTCCGCCTACTCAGTCTCGGTTCTTAGTTCACCAACTTCACGTTTGGCTGCTTGGGACAAAGAAATATTACCACACTATGGTATACCCTGTCAAATTTTCGCCTTTGACCCACCTCCCTGCCCTGCATGATGCTGGGGAGTACGGGGCCGCTTTCCCCGAGAAGTGTGCTGTACGGCACAGAAGGTGCCACGCCAGACGAGTATCATTGGCTACGCCTTGCCGGTCGCCTGTCTCCTGCCGGATGGCGCTGTGGGCGTCGCGAAAAGCCCGGTTGTCGGGCTGGCGCGGGCCTGTTGTAGTCGAAGCCCCGCACAGTAAGGCGCTCCAGTGGCGCGTCGAGAAGCCGCTCAAGCGCCCTTACCTTATCGGCATCCTCACCGGTAACAAACGTAATCGCATCTCCGTTCTTTTTGACCCTTCCGGTACGACCGATGCGGTGGATATAGGCATCCGTGTTTTCGGGCATATCATAGTTGATGACGTGTGAAATGCTGAGGACATCGAGGCCGCGGGCCGCAATATCGGTCGCGACCAAGATCTTTATCGAGCCGCTACGGAAAGCGTCCAGCGCAGCCTGACGCCGGTACTGGGGCAGATCGCCTTGCAGACAGGTGACCCGATAGCCATCGCGCAGAAGTTGCTGCGCCACGCGTTCCGCCCTGTGTTTGGTGCGCGTAAACACAAGCACCGACTCTGTCCTCGTGTTATTCAGAATCTCCTTCAGCAAGTTCGTCTTTAGGTGCTGCTGTACCGGGTACAGAGCATGTGAGACGGTCTTTGCCGGCAACTGCAGGTCGACCTGCACGGTGACCGGGTCATGAAGGATTTCGTCTGCCAGGCCTCGGATATCTTCAGGCATGGTAGCCGAGAAGAGCAATGTCTGGTGTCTGTGCAATATGCAACTGAGAATGCTACGCACGTCGGGCAGAAAGCCCATATCGAACATCCGGTCAGCCTCGTCGATGACCAGGACCTCCAGGTCTGATAGACTGATGTTTCCCTTCCACAGGTGGTCGATCAAGCGGCCGGGGCAGGCCACGACAATCTCAACTCCGTTGCGCAGTCCACGCGTCTGCCGTTCCATGCTCACCCCACCGTAGATGGGGATGCTCTGTAGTCCTGTCCTGCTCCCCAGTTGGCCCATAACCTCACATGTCTGCTCGGCCAGCTCGCGGGTCGGAGAGATTATCAGAGCGCGAACACGCCCTCGAGGACCTGACCGCAGGCGCTGCAGAATCGGCAGGGCAAAGGCAGCCGTCTTGCCTGTACCGGTCTGTGCCAGCCCGATGACGTCGCGCCCCTGCATTACCGCCGGGATGGCTTGCAGCTGAATGGGTGTCGGTACAGAATACCCGAGCGCACGTACACCGGCCATGACGCTCGGATCTAAGTCAAACGTTTCGAAATTCATTAAACTCCCTGGTCAAATGTGAGTTATGAGCAGGATCGCCCAAATCATGCGACATCTTCTAGCTCCCGTTCCGTCGTTCGCTGGACTGTAATCTGCAATCCGAGAACAAGCGCCCCCTGCTTGTTAGAAGGGCGCGCAGCCGCCACAACATCAACAGTCCGGTTCTGCAGCTTTGCCCGGGATATGAGCGACTGCCGCGTAGCTGGAGTAAGGTGACGGAACTCGGGTAGGGCCACATCGCTGAACTGGGCACTGCCGCTACGCCTGCCGGTATTCTCTGTGCAGCATTGCCTTACCGGCGTAGCTTGCCCAGCTATCGGACGAGTCGCGGCGCTGTTGCTTCTTTGCCTTTCGACACTGAGGACAACGCCTGGGCTCGTTGATCAACCCTTTAGACGCAAAGAACTTCTGTTCCCCGGCACCAAAGGTGAAGGTTGTTCCACAGTCGGAACACTGAATGGACTTGTCCTGAAAACTCACTGGATGACCTCCTTTCTCTATAATGCTTAGCCAGGGTTCGGGTCATCCAACACTTGATATGAATCTGACAGAATCCTAAGAAGCTTGTAACAACCTAAACTGGAACTAGACTATGCATTATAGGCGAAAACAGGGCAATGTGCAAATGGCTGTCCTCGTTGAGTACCTTAGTGACGCGTGCCCTGCCTGGCCGTTGCAGTTCAGGGCGAAGCAGTCGCAACCGGGACCTGTAAAGACGGCCCAGGGCTTCAGCCTGACGCCCGGGCCGGGGAAGCCAGCGGGGGCTTCGGGCAATCGACCATCGATTAGTAACTCGCCAGAGTCCGAACCTTCCCTTGGGCCTCGCCGGTACTGTGGCGTCTCGGTCGGGGTCGAAAAGACGTGGGGCGTGCGTGTTGACTGCACCTGCCGGTTAGCGTATTATGGACGGTTCTGGAAACGGTATTGAAGGCACCCTTCCCGCTCTGGTCAATGTGTGCGGTCTCCGAGGGCTAGTTGCAGACTACGGCCGTGGCCTTGCACACTCGCACAGGTAATCCGACGATGAAGGCAGTGTCTATCACAGAACACTAAGAGGGAGGATTGATCTGCATTGGACAACAGAACACTGGCTAATCCTGCGGTAGTGGGCCTTGCTGGCTTCGGCGGCACAACGTTGCTGCTGCAGTTTCACAATTTCGGCTGGTGCGGCGCCGGCCCGGTCCTATGGACGGCGTTGTTCTTCGGCGGTCTGATGCAACTCATGGCCGGCATGAAGGAGTTTGAGACAGGCAACAATTTTGGATTCGCTGCCTTCTCATCATATGGCGGGTTCTGGATGGCCCTCGGCGGCATCCTGCTGGGAACTCATTTTGGCATTCTTCAACCCACAACCGCTGATATCGGCTGGTTTCTTGTCATGTTCACATTGCTCACTGCAGTATTCCTCATCGGAGCAGTAAGGATAAGCCGTGCGCATGGGCTTCTGTTCTTCACACTGCTCCTCGGGTTCATCTTCCTGGATGTTAGCCATCTTGGCGGGCCTGCGCTGTCATTCTTTACCATCGTGGCAGCAGTAGACCTCACCGTCTGTGCGCTTACTGCCTGGTACATAATGGCACATGTAGCACTTACGCCGCTGAATGTAAGAATCCCTCTCGGGAAACCGCTGGTCGGGTGAAGAGGAACGCGGCTAAACTCCATTCAGATCAGACGTTATGGCGGTCGGACTCATCCCCGCCTCTAACCCGCCAACCCCGCAGATGCTCCGTCCAATATGACCGGCACCGGGCCGTGCTGCCACCAGTTGGATCCGCACGCATACCGCACACCAGGTTATTGACCGCTCTTTCATTGGTGGTAGAATAGCACTGAAGAGCCGCTATTGGTAACGCAAGTAACCTGATGGATCAGCGGCTCACCGTGGGAAGAGGGCAACGAAAGACATAAGGGCCACGCCTCATGGCTATTCACTGCAGCATTGTGCAGGACCTGATGCCACAATAGGGTGCATGCTCTGGCTGAGGCAGGGAATACTCGGTTGTGAACTCCCTTACGCAAGACGGCAGGCATGAAATTCAGGAAACGAACATACAGGAACCTGAAACATCTGTTTAGCGACCTATGGTTCCCGATCAGAAACAGGAGTCAGCTGGGGGAAATACACCGACGGAAGCTGATATCGCCCGCCTTTCGGGAGAGGCTAATGCTGGCTGTGACCGCAGTCAACGGCTGTCGCTATTGTTCCTACTTCCATACCAAGCAGGCGTTACGCAGCGGGGTAAGCGCACAGGAGATAGGCCGTCTGCTATCGGCGGATGTCGCCAACTGCCCGGAAGATGAGACTGTCGCTCTGATGTATGCGCAGCACTGGGCGGAGTCAGATGGCTGTCCTGATCCAGAAGCTGTCGCAAGACTGGAGCAAACGTACGGAGCCGAAAAAGCAGAGGCTATCCACCTGATGCTGCGCATGATTCGCATGGGTAATCTGTTGGGTAACTCCTGGGACTACCTGATATACCAAGTGACCTTCGGCAGGAAAGGAGGGTAGATTACGAATTACATCGAAACCGCAAGCTAGCGTGCAGACCAGTACGGGAACAATACCGATGATCGAAACTGGGAAGGAGGTCAAACATGCCTGAGTTTGGGACGCCGTTTTCAGGGCTGGCCCACAAGCAGCCCATAACCCACGAGGAACTGATTAGAGCGGTGCGGTTCATGGTGGCGGCTGAATACGAGGCCGTGCAGTTATACATGCAACTGGCTGAATCAACCGACAATAAGCTGGCTATAGATGTCCTCAAGGATATCGCCGATGAAGAAAGAGTACATGCTGGTGAGTTCCTGAGGCTGCTAAAGGAACTGGCTCCGGACGAAGAGAAGTTCTATGATGAAGGAAGCAGGGAGGTAGAGGAGGAGATCTCGAAACTAAAGAAGAAGTGACGGTATAAGGGCCGGGAAGAAATCATTCCTGCGTCGGAATGTGAGACAAGGGGCTCTATCAGGCTGGCGGAGCCGGTTATGGCAGTAGTCACTACGGCAACCAACTCCCCATAACGCCGGAAGAGCCGATCATATCAAAGGCGCAGCGACCATGCGCTGCCGCTCAGGCCAGAAGCTGTATGCTACTCGAATACACTCTGGAAGGCAGATATCAGTCCTTGCATCCGCCTTTCTTGCCGCCAGTCCTGGCCCCCTGTCCTTTCTGTCCACCCTGCTGGCCCCTGCCACCGGCCTTCCTGCCTGATCCATCACGCAGTCCACGCCCGGCTGGTCCCGTACCATCTCCCTTTGGCATTGCGCGCCCCCTTTCTGGCTCCGCTGATTCGCTCCGCGAACGCTTGCCTCATGGCATAGTGTACGCCAAAAATGATGAGGCCACAAGACAATTCCCGGTCTTGTGGCCAGAGCTCCTGGAAGATTTATCAGGGCTACATTAGCTCACGTCGTTCCCCGCGGCCCTGACCTCTGTGCAACCCGGGTTGCACAGAGGTCAGGCTATATGGCCACCATCGCAATGACAGCCTAAACAAGGGCCGGGCACGCAGTTGATCAGGCATTGCTTCTGCAGCATCACTCGACAAATACCTTCACCATCTCCCTGTCGCTCACCACATCCACTTCAAGGTCGCTCAAAGCTTCAATGAGCTCATCCAGCTCTTCAGGACTAAGGTTACGCATGTCGAAGTTGACACCCTTCTCGCGCAGAGCCCCGTTGATCCTTTCTCTGACCTCGGGCGGTACCGGTAGTACGGATGTGAACTTCATGCCAGCACGTACCAGTGACAGAGGGACCCGCACGTTGACAAGTTCAGCGTCCTCATCGTGCTCGTGCCCGGGACCAGGCGCCACCTTGACGCGCAGGTACTTGCCCCTGGACCTTGCTTTTGCTTCTGCCCCCGCCACGCCTCGCGGTCTGCCGGCCTCCGGCTCCAGTGCGTTGAGCAGCCGGTGAGCTTCGTCGACGCTTATCTCCGTGTTGGCCAGCATCTCCAGTATTCTCTTCTCATTCTCGGACATCTTGTTTTCCTCCTTTCTGTTTTCCGGACTAAAGGACTATGTAGCCGTTCATTGTGAGCACATATTTCAACCCCGGGGCCACACTCCGGTCGGCGTATCCTGACCGAGGCCCCGATGAAGAGCGGTGTCCGTTGTCTCCATCGGCCCGTTCAGATACGTTCGTCTTGTTCCCGACCTCCATCTCCGGTAAGCTCTTTCGATCTCTAGGCATTTTGTTCACCTCCTTCTAGTTTTTCGACGACAGGATTACGTATCCCGTTGTCGCGAGCACATAGGTCAGGCCGGGAATGGGGGGCCTGGCCAGGTACCATGCCACCGGCCCCGATGAAGGGTAGCGTCCGTTGCCACCATTAGCCTGCCCGGATGGGCCCGTCTGCCTGCTGGTCGCCATGTTGAGAGTTTTATTCTGGTTCATGTCTTCTCCTCCTTTTCATCAACAAAATCAAGACTATGATGAATTATTTTAACACATTATAAAACCCAGTATTAATTTTGTCAAGTCCTTTTGGCCCAATTATTGAAAAAATTCAGGAGAAAATTAAGAAAGACTATCAGCGTCGGCCTGACAAGCGGAATCAGCGCACAGGCGCAACGAGGCGTGTGGCATTCCGGCCAGTCATGCCGTACAGACCGGCAAAGGACCAGGCAAGCAACTCCCTGCCACCCAACAAGGCTCCAAGATGTGCAGCCCTTCCCGAACTTGGCACTGCTCCTGTTCCCATCTGTGGGTTGGCGCCTCACTACCACCCCGGGCACCGGAGACTATTCAGGAGTCCTTACCTGCTGCTAGAATAGTAACTGCAGGTGCGCGTACATGAAGAGACTCTGTGCTCTTCTGGTTGTCATAGCCTTGATTGGCGGTACGGTTGGCTGCCGTCCTGTTCGGTACAACCTCACTATATCCAGCACGCACGGCGGTTCGGTAACCAAGCCCGGCGAGGGAGTTTTCACCTATAACGAGGGAAGAGTGGTCAGGTTGATTGCCCGGTCGTGTCTGGGTTACCAGTTTGTCGAATGGACGGGCGATGTGGAGACGATCAACACAGTTAATGGCTTCGTAACAACCATCACCATGAACGGGGATTACTCCATAACGGCCAACTTCGGATGTGCCTGCGGAAGCTAGGATGCCTGGCCAACACGCATGGTGTGCATGGTGATGATGAACCGGCGTGGGGGTCGCCGGAGTTGAGAAATCAGCCCGTTATCAGCGATTCCAGAGAAAACCTGTTGTCTCGAGCTCCCCCTGCGGACGGGTTCACCTCGACACTACTATATACCCGGCCACGATAATCAGAAGGCCACCGACAATCATGAGCGGCGTGGGTTGCTGGGCCAGAAAGATAGAGCCGAAAACCACAGCACTGGCAGGCTCCAAATAGGTCAACACCACTGCCTTCTGGGCCTTGACCATTCCCAGGCCCTTGAGGTAAAGCGTAACGGCAATTCCCGTGTTGACGATGCCCAGAACAAGCAGGAGCATCCATGAAGTCAGGTCGGCAGAGAACTCGGTACCTATCACGAGTGGAGAGAGGAACACCAGAGCTGCGGCGTAGGAGCAGAACGCTACCACCGGGCTCGAGAAGCTGGACAGGGTCCTCTTGGATACGATGATGAAACCCGCATAGGCCAGGCCGGCAAGGAGCCCCAGAATAACTCCCAACAGGTTGAAGCTGTCAGGGTTGCCGGTCTCAACGTTCTGCTGGTACGAGATAACCACGATTCCGGCCACGGCTATGGCCAATGCAAGAAGGGTAGATCTCTCCAGTTTCTCTCTGAGGACCAGGGGAGCAAGTAAAGCCACAAAGATGGGGGCCGTGTAGTTCAGCAGGACGGCGTTGGCGATGGCAATAAGCTTCATAGAATGGAAAAGCAATGCCCAACCCAGGGCCAGAAGGCAGCCCAGGCTGAGCATAGTCCTCCACTGTCTGACGGCAGTTACGATCTCGCGTTTTCGCGTCACAAGCACTAGGGGCAGGAGCGTCAGGCTGGCAAACAACACCCTGAAGAAGGCAACAGCATGGGGATCGTAGGGGACCAAGTTCACGATTACACCATTGGAGCCCCAGATGACGGCTGCCGCAGCCACGTACAGGTATCCCCAGGAACTTGACTCGAAACGCTTGAGCATACGCAGGCTGCCCTTGTGAAGCTAGAGAGAGACATCCGGCATTATACACCATGGGTTACCGCCGTCCCTTTTGCCCTGGATTGTGGCCCCCGGAGGTGCACCGGGACCGCCGGCCGGCGGCGCTAACTCTTGGCCGTCTTGGTGTATCCTGGCGGGCTGTCGCCTCATGTACACTACCGTGCGTTCCAGGCAGGACCAGAGTGTGACCTTCTCGACGAGACCTTGAATATGAGGTCCGAAAGTTATAGAGTTCACCGCAAAGCAAGGACCTGCAGGTAATATGGAAATCGCTCTACGAGTTGTGGTCGTCCTGGTCAGCTATCTGCTGGGTTCCATTCCTTCGGCTTATATTGCCGGCCGGGTGCTGAAGGGAGTGGATATCAGGGACTGCGGGGACGGCCACGTAGGAATGCTCAACGCCAGCCAGCACCTGGGGCGGGCCGCCGGCGCGGCTGTGGCTGTAGTTGACATAGGCAAGGGATACCTGGCGATCTGGCTGGCCCGCAGCCTGGGCCTGGAACCCGCGGACCCGGTGGTCCTCCTCTGCGGCCTGGCTGCAGTAGCAGGTCACTGCTGGCCCATCTACATAGGCTTCAGGGGCGGAGGAGGCCAGGCAACGACGGTAGGGGTGTTTTTCGCCCTCATGCCCTGGGCTATGCTCATCACGGCGGCCGCCAGCGCTGTATTCTTCTTCATCGGCAGGATAACGGTGGCCGGTCTCATCATGTTTGGGCCTTTGTGGCTGGTGGCTTTACTGATGGGAGAACCGGCGCCGCTGGTTGTGTACAGTCTTCTGCTGCCCGCGATCTCGGGCCTCAGATACTGGAGGCGCCGCCGGGCCATAGCGAGCAGGGCCCAACAATCCGGAGGCCAAGACGAGGGTTGAGCGCTATCCCCGGGCGGACTAGAACAGACAGGACCAGGGAATGCTACCACCGATTACGTTACCTTGCACGCGTCTGCTTTGCCGGCAGAGCACGCCCCTGCTCCTGACTGTTGCCCTTGGCTTCAGATACAGGGACGGCTCACTGCTTCCGACCGGCCGCCACAGAGCCGCCTGATTGCTGCTCGCCCGGGACAAGACATGCCGCCTCATCAGGCGTCTTGGTGATAACGACCGTCTCCATGCCCGGGAAGTACTTGACCGTCCTGACAGGACAGAGAGGCGCGACACCGTCAGGTTCTACGCGGAGTTCTGGTATGATATGGGAAAGCAGACCGGTAGGGTTGCGGTAGACCAGCCTGCCTCCTGCCTTCAGGGAGGCAAAAGCCCTCTTCAATACCTTGTCCTTAGGATAGACAACGAAGGAGATCCACACTGCATCGGCGCCGGCACAGTCCGTCTCCAGGCCGTCAGCCTGCCTGACCGAGACCCTGCCGTCACAACTGAACTTCTCCAGAAACCGGGAGGCATTAGCCACTGCTGCCGGGTCGTTGTCCAGGGCTTCCACGTTAGCCCCCAATTCAGCCAGGTAGAGGACTGTCTGCGGGAGTGAGCCGATGCCGATCTGGATTACCCGGTCTCCCGGTCTGAGGTCACAAAGCGGGACTTCCTTTCTGGTTATCCTCCTGAAGAACGTGCGGTAGATTATGTTTCCCAGTGTCCTGCGCCTGCTGCCCTCGCTCTCCACTTTCTTGATCAACGTCTCATACCAGTCCCACGGTATTGCCTTCAGCCACTTCGAACAAGCGTGTACACGCAAACGTTCCGCGAGGCGTGTACCACGCATCCTCGCTGTCCGGAAAGGAGTAAGCCAGCTAACCATATCTCACTTCCAACCCAGGCGCTGCCCTTATCGAGGAAGGTTATCACAGGTACGGCTGCCGATACAATAAAGTATGCCGGTTAACGACAAGGGCGACAGCGCAGTTTGACCACTGCCATGATGCTCTATATGATGTATCCAGGCGGCCTGGGACGGGTTGAGAGTATCGGCAGCCTTCATGAGTCGCGAGGCAGGAAACAACAGACAAGGAGATGCAGCCCGCCGGCAATACGATTGCTGTGGAGCCAAAACGCGGGCGTTTGGCGGAACCTCGAGATGACAAGCATGTTCGACATCATTATCAGGAACGGAAAGGTGGTTGACGGAACGGGCAGTCCCGGGTTCAGGGCAGATGTGGGAATCAAAGGGCGGAGAATACTCCGGGTGGGGAAGCTGAGCGGGGAAAACTCGTTGAAGTCCATAGACGCCCGCGGACTGGCGGTTTCTCCGGGCTTCATAGATATGCACTCCCACTCTGACCTGGTGTTGCTGGTCAATCCCAGAGCGGAGAGCAAGATCAGGCAGGGGATTACGACTGAGGTCATCGGGAATTGCGGCGGGTCTGCGGCTCCCTTGAGCGACCTCATGAAAGAGGACCTCAGAAAGACCGACCCACTGGTTGGAGAAGCCGCACTGCAGCTTGACTGGTCGACGATGAAGGACTACGTGGCCAGGCTGAGCCGGCAGGGGACCGCTGTCAATGCTGTTCCCCTCATTGGACATGGCAATATAAGAGAGTCTGTTATGGGCTTCAGTGACCGCAAGCCAACCACGACCGAGCTGGACGAGATGAAGACAGCACTGGCCCGGGCAATGGAAGACGGAGGCAGCGGCATGTCGACGGGGTTGATCTATCCACCTGGATGCTATGCCGGGACCGAGGAACTGGTGGAACTCTGCAAGGTGGTGGCGGGTTATGGGGGAATCTACGCCTCACACATAAGGGGTGAAGGAGATAGCCTGCTGGAGGCCGTGAGAGAGGCCATACGAATAGGGGAAGAGGCCGGACTGCCCGTCGAGGTCTCTCACCACAAGGCCGGCGGGAGGGCCAATTGGGGGAAGGTCACAGAAAGCCTCAACATGATGGATGATGCCAGAGATAGAGGGCTAGACGTAACCTGCGATGTTTATCCATACGTGGCGGCGAGCTTCGGGCTGAGCGCGATGCTCCCTGCGTGGGCCCATGAGGGAGGCACCGAGAAGCTGCTTGAAAGGCTCAGAGATGGCGGGACCCGCGACAGGTTGAGGCGAGAGATGACAGAAGACTCACCGGGTCGTTCCACTCCCCTGAGAGCCGCCGGCTGGGATGCTACCCAGATAGCTCGATGCAGAAGCCATCCGGATTTTGAAGGAAGGACCATAAACGAGATCGCCGGGAGAAAGAAGATGGACCCATTTGCGCTGGTATTCGATCTTCTGGCAGAGGACCCGGGAGTCACCCTGGTGCGCTATGTCATGTGCGAGGATGATGTTCGCACCGTTCTACGGCACCCTGCGTCAATGATAGGAACGGACGGCTCAGCCGTTGCAGCGCATGGGATCCTGGGCCAGGGTAAGCCCCATCCCAGGAGCTATGGCACCTTCCCCAGGGTGCTGCGAAAATACGTCAGAGAAGAAGGGCTCTTGACGCTCGAGGATGCCATACGCAAGATGACATCATTGCCGGCACGAAAACTGGGGTTGAGAGCAAGAGGAACCATCGGCGAGGGCATGTATGCCGACGTCACCATATTCGACCCCGAAGCCGTTAACGATAGGGCCACCTATCAGGACCCCCATCGGTACCCCGAAGGCATAGAATACGTGATAGTGAACGGCGAGATAGCTGTGGAAAAGGGAGACCATACCGGTGCCCTGGCCGGCACTGCCTGTGTGACCCGATGAAGTCCCCTGCTGTCAGCATCTCCGCATGTTGTAACCCACACCCGTAACCCAGGAGAGGAAAAGGCCGGACGGCACGTCTTCCCCGGAGGCGCGGCGCCCTGTACGACAGAATAAAACGTCCCGAGTAACCTTAGGTGCCCTGTCGGCTTTCGTCTGGGCGGCTATCTGCCTACCTTGCGCGCTCTCACGTGCGCCTTTCAGCCTTCACCAACAACCCAACTACTGTGCCGGAGCCCTGCCCAACTACTCGGGGCGCTATCGTACTCTATCCTATCGGTGGCGGCCCGTCAATTCCTCTTATGTACTAGGAGATCAGTACCGGATTCCTTTATCTGCCCTCGGAGGGCAGCCCAACTACAATGATGGTCACGGTTCACTTCATATACTGACAAGTCCGTATCTGAGACCCACCATCCGACCCCGGGTGACCTGTATCAACCCCCCAATGCGCAAATGGAAGTGGCAGCAGTACGCCGCTTCGTCGGGTAACACTCCAGGCTTTTGTCTGCCGACCTGCACAACCTGGGCAAATGTGTGACTGCGTAACAAGACAAGCAAGTGCTCGGTACAGGCGGTCCTTAATTGCGCACCAATTCTTTAGCCAGGTGCCGCAATTCTTGTGAAAGCAGATAGGCTGGGATATACCCAGCCTATCTGCTTTTTACGCACTGAACCAAGTTTGTACGATCGAGCTTACCTGCTGGTCGCAAATGTGCTTGGCCTTACTTTGCGGTAGCAATCACTGCAATACACTGGTCTGCCCTCACGGGGCTCGAACGGCACTTCAGTTTGCTTGCCACACTCAGAGCATACTGCAGGGAACATCTGGCGTCTAGGTCTGTAGCTATAGCTATCATTACCATAGCTATTGCCACTGTTTCCGTACTGGCGTTCTTTCCTGGCCTGACGGCATTCTGGGCAACGCTTGGGCTCATTAGTATAGCCTCTCGACTGGAAATGTTCCTGTTCCTCAGTGCTAAAGGTGAAAGTACTCCCACAGTCGGAACATTCGAGCGTCTTCTCCTGAAAATCCATTAGATGACCTCCTCTCTCAAAAATTTAGTTGGAGTTAGGGCCATCCAATACTTGATATTAATCTGAAGGGACTATAAGAAGATTGTGTTAGCCTAAACTTTAACTATATATCCATAATACACCAAAGCGAATCTTTATACAAATTTGGGTCTCATCCAATATAAGATGAGCTTGCAGCGGATATCGATCTCCAACACAAGTGGGGCTTAGAGATCAAGGCAACTCGTTTATGACTGGGATATGAGAACTAATCATCAAGGGGTCGCCACGGAAATACGGTACGCTCTGCTGGCTATCACAGACTGGGACACAAGATTCCGCTAGATCGTGCAACCAGATCTAGGAGTGTGTCCCAGTAATCGGCGAGCCAAAGCTAGAAAGGCCCAAAACATGGGGGCACTTACGTTCAAGCAAACTGTTACTCAGACAGGCTCCTGCAAACTCAATTCAGGAAACGTCTGATGCGCAAACCACAGCCGGTGTACATATTAGTCAAAGTAAGTTATACTATATGCCCTGTGTCGACTGTAGTTCAGGAGCCCCGCAGTTGGATAGGCAGAAGGACATCACATGCATAACGGGATTGCTGGATAGCCTGGTGCGTTCGGCTCAAGCCCATGAGCCTCATCCCTGGCTGGATCTCAGGCTGACAAGGGAGCAATTGCGCATCATGTTCCTGCTCTTCTTCCAGCGACAGAGCTCACCGGGTGAAGTCGCCGAGCGTTTGGGCGTGCCCAAGGCCAATGTTACCAGCACTATCGGGCGGCTGGTAGACAAGGGGCTGGTCAGTCGTCAGGCAAACCCGGACGATCGGCGTAGCCATGTCCTTTTCCTTACTGAAGAAGGCATGAGTCAGGTGCAGCGACTGCGAACAATGGGCGCCACCAAGATCCAGGGTGTGTTGGAGAGAATGACGGATAGTGCTCTGGTTTCTCTCCGCATCGGACTGGAGTCGTTGATAGAAGCCTTTAAAGACGCAGGAGAACAGAATGGATGTCATCGAAGCCAATAGCCTGGTGAAGTGGTTCGGCAAACTGGCGGCAGTAAGGGGCGTATCCTTCACTGTCAAGGAAGGCGAGATATTCGGTTTTCTGGGCCCAAACGGCGCCGGCAAGACGACGGTCATAAACATACTGTGCACGCTCCTGCGGCCGACAGAGGGGCAGGCGAAGGTCAACGGTTATGACGTGGTTAAGGAATGCAATAGAGTACGGCAATCGATTGGTTTGATTTTCCAGGAACCGACGCTGGATGACTACCTGACGGCAGAGCAGAACTTGCTTTTCCATGGTTATGCTTATGGTGTTACAGGAAAGGCTCTGAAGCCACGCCTAAGAGCGCTCCTGGAGATGGTGGAGCTATGGGACAGGCGCAAAGCGAAGATAAGGACGTACTCCGGCGGCATGAAGCGGCGCCTGGAGATAGCTCGCGGCCTACTGCATTGCCCGAGGGTCCTCTTCCTTGACGAGCCCACCTTGGGCCTGGACCCACAGACGCGCCACCGCATCTGGGACTACATCCACGACCTGAGGAAGCGGGAGAGTCTCACTATATTCATGACCACCCACTATATGGAGGAGGCAGAAAACTGCGATCGCATCGCCATCATAGACCATGGTCAGATCGCAGTAATGGATACGCTGGAAGCACTCAAGGATAACGTTGGCGGCGATGTCATCTCCCTCAGGACGGATGACAGTGAGGCGGCGGTGCGGGTGTTGCAGGAGCAGTACAAGCTCGATCCCGGCATCGAAGACGGCATCATTAAGTTCACCGTGCCCCGCGGTGAGGAGTTCTTGCCCCGCTTTGTCTCTCGTTTCCCCCTGCAACTGCTCTCGGTGGGCTTAGCCCGGCCAACTCTGGAGGATGTCTTCTTAAGGGTCACGGGACGCAGCATCAGAGAGCAGCAGGCTGACCCGCTCGAAGCGATGAAACAAATGGTCAGAGGAAGGGTACGACACAGATGACTGCCAGTTTCCTTCGTTCAGTCTGGGTCATAGCCTATCGTGAGCTTCTGCGTTTTGTTCAGGACAGGCCACGGGTAATCTCGTCATTTGGCATGCCGCTTGTCTTCCTGGTCATATTTGGTGCCGGCTTCGGCAGGCTGATCGGACAGATGATGCCTGGCGTCGATTACATACAGTTCATGTACCCCGGTATCCTGGCCATGCCCATTTTGATGACCTCTGTCATGTCCGGCGTATCCATCGTTTGGGACAGGGAGTTCGGCTTCCTCAAAGAGGTACTGGTCTCCCCCCTGAACCGCAGCGGAGTACTGGCCGGCAAGGCCGCCGGGGCGGGCGTCATTGCGATCATCCAGGGGAGCATTATGCTCGCCGTGGCGCCCATTCTCGATGTACCCGTCGGGCCGGGTACAGTGCTGGCCCTCATACCTCTGCTCCTGATACTCTCCTTCTCCCTATCCGCGCTGGGGCTGCTAATCGGTGCCCGCATGCGCTCCCAGCAGGGTTTCCAGTTACTGATGCAGTTGGTGATCTTCCCCATGTTCTTTCTCTCGGGCATTTTCTTTCCCGTCTCTCAGGTAGCCAGGTGGCTAGAGGTGCTCTCCAAACTGAACCCGGTCACCTACGGGATAGATGCCATACGCCAGACGTTCCTGGGCGCTGAGGTGGGTGGAGTTACCCTGTTTGGTCATACTATGGGCATTGTCGATTCGGCCGTCGTAGTGGCAATAGTGGGGTTGGTGTTCCTCAGCGGCGCCGCCTGGGCCTTCAACAAGACGGAGTGACCCAGACCGGCCGCAGGACTTCAGGCCACAAGAACACAGCCCTAGAAGTCCTCCTTGACCCTTGCGCGCTGGACGCACCACAATCCTGTAGTAGTAGATGAACTGCGCGCACCACACAAGATGAGTTTTCGTGCAGCAAAGTGGATGGGCTTACAGGCGTGGCAACCATCTCTAGG
>JBKHJG010000020.1:0-10813 GCA_046538235.1 Dehalococcoidia bacterium
TTACGAAACCGCTGCTCTACCCCTGAGCTACGCTGGCATCCTCCCAATTATATGGCTCTAACCTCATATTGTAAAGGCCACTCAACGTGAAACGTCGCGACTGAAGTATGCGCTCACACCAACCGGATATGTAGTTCTGAGGTAAACAGACCACAAGGAGTAAGGCAAGATGGCTACAACACGAGGCAAAGTACAGGCGATGGCGGCCAGCGACACTAGGGGCATTTCTGGCCGGGGGTACCCCCACCCAGAAGCCATGGGCCTGCAGACTTAGGACTTGACAATATTAACTGCCAAGGTTATAGTACTTCCATATAGTTATTCCATGTATTAATTTTGGTAAAGAGGTGCAAATGACTACAGAGTGGAACGAGCTAACAAAGATCACCCAGGGTAGGCCAGTAACGGTTGAACGCGTACGGCTGGCCGACAGCGACATAGCCATCGAGGGCAACTTTGTGTTGCCTATTCTGGCCAATCTCTCAGCCGAGGACCAGGTGTTTGTGATGGCATTTATCCGCTGTCACGGCTCCATCAAGGAGATGGAAGAGATATTCGGCATAAGCTATCCTACGGTGAAGAACAGGCTCAACCGCATCGCCGCGCAGTTCCAGTTCGTGGAAATCGTCAAGATCTCCCGCGAAGAGGAAGTGATCGACGAACTGGAAAGCGGCGAGATATCCCCCGAGGAAGCGATCAGGAGACTGGTAAAATGAGGCGACCGCCCCTGTTCCTGCGCCTCAAGATTCATGAGAAGAAGGCGCTGCCCGGATGCTGGCTGCCCCTTTTCCTGCTCGTGCCGCTGGCGATCATCCTTCTGATTGTCCTTTCGCCGGTGATACTGGTGGTTGCCATCATCCTACGGGTCAGGGGCCGGTCAGGGCGGCTGCCGCTGGCTCTAAGGACTGCTTTCAGCGTGCTCTTCTCCATGCGCAGAATGAGGGCAGCTTGCGACCTGCTCTGTTCAACGCCGGGGCTGCGGGTAGACGTATCCGGTCGCAGTGAACGCGTGCATATTTCAGTCATATAGAAGATAGAAGGAGGAAAACAAGATGTCTGAGAACCGGAAGAAAATACTGGAGATGCTGGCCAATAAGAAGATAAGCGTCGATGAGGCCTATCGGCTGCTCAGTGTCCTGGAGCCGGAAAGGCCCGAACCTGAAGTTGCTCCCAAGGCCGAACCAGCAGCCGGAGCCAAGGGAAAGTACCTGCGCGTCACCGTGGTTCCGGGCGTCGAACACAAGGATGACCCTGGTGCCGAGCTCGTCAACGTCCGCGTGCCCATGTCACTGATACGCTCGGGCATGAAATTCACCTCTCTGATACCACCCGAGGCTAGGGATAAGGTCACCGGGGCGCTGCACGAAAAGGGCATAGACTTCGATATGCGTAGTCTCAAGCCGGAAGACCTGGATGAGCTTATCAATGCTCTGAGTGAGCTGGAGGTGAACGTGGTGAGCGGCAAAGAGGTGGTGAAGGTCTTCGTCGAATAGCAGCAATAGCTGGATCGGCTATACCCCGTAACGTGCCCCCGAACATGGCATTATAAGTCTCTTCTCCCCGTCAAGCGGGCCCATGCCTATTGACACGACGGAAGCGAATGGCTTACTATCTAGGCCAAAAAGAGGAGGGCCAAATGCAGGGATACTGTATGAAATGCCGCGCCAAGAGGGAGATGAGAGACACCAAACGCATCACCATGAAGAATGACAGGCCGGCCACACAGGGTGTGTGTCCTGTATGCGGAACCAAGATGTTCAGAATCGGCAAAGGTTAGGCTTTTGCCGGCATGGCCTAACAGCCCTCACAGGGGCTGAACTTCCCCGGCGGGAGGTCCAGCCCCTTCGCCTCATGGATTACGCTCAACCCCGGTTAGTGACCGCCGATCATATCTGGGGCCGGTGCGGCAAGCCTATCGTAGGTGCAACAACGTCAGATGTGCTTCGGGTGGTACGGGCAGGGAATCAGGCTACTTGTACGTAGCTTTCTTGCGGCACGACAGGCAGTTCCACGGTGAAAACAGAACCCCTGCCAAGCTGGCTTTCGACGCTGATCCTGCCGCCATGCTCAGTAACGATGCCGTAACAGACACTCAGGCCCAACCCCGTTCCCTGACCAACCCCCCGCGTGCTGAAGAACGGATCGAACAGATGAGTAAGGTGAGCTTCGGCAATCCCCGGGCCGTCGTCGGCAAATGATACTACTATGGTGTCCCCTATCAACCGGGTGGTTATCAGCAGGGTGCCCTTGCCGTGCGCCAGTCTCATTGCGGTCTCGGCGTTGATGATCAGATTCACAAATGCTTGCTGCAGCAGGGTGGCGTCAGCCATGGTCGAAGGCAAAGCAGGGTCAAGCGTGGTAGCTACCGTAATGTTGCCATCCTTTAGTGGATTGGCCCGCATATCCAGTGCAGCGCTTATTATGTTATTGGCATTGATATAGGCCCGCTCGAGCCTCTGTTGCCTGGCAAATGTCAATAGGTTCTTCATGATGTCAGCTACCCGCTGCGCATTATCGCTGATTCTCTTAGCGTCTTCCCTGGCATTCTCAGGAATGTCATCATACGCCAGCATCTGAGCAAAACCTATGACACTGGCCAGGGGATTGTTTATTTCGTGGGCAATGCCTTCCACCATCAGTCCCAGTGAAGCCAGTCGATTGGAGAGATCAAGCTGTAGCTGGAGTCGTCTCTCTCTTTCCTCTGCCTGCTTTCGCTCTATGGCATGGCGTATGGTACGCCTCAATAAGTGTGTGTCCACCTGCCCCTTGATCAAGTAGTCCTGGGCACCTTCGTTAACTGCCTGCACTCCGACCATCTCATCATTGAGGCCGGTCAGCACGACTATCGGTAGCCCTGAGCCTTGCGCATAGACCTTCCTCAGTGTTTCCAAGCCCTGACTATCGGGCAGGCCTAGGTCCAGAAGAACCAACTCAACTCCGTTGTTACCCAAGTATTCTATTGCCGCTTCCAGCCGATCGGCATGGCGCACGTCGAAGGTGACTGTGCTGCCCTCAGCCAGCATCTCACGGATGAGCCGCCTATCGCCGGGGTTGTCCTCAACTAACAGGATACTGACAGGTCTGTTCATCAATTGGCCTTCCTCAGCTCGCGATTAACCTCTTTCAACCAGAAGCTGGTGATGGACTTCACCATTGTTATGAACTGTTCGAGGTCGATCGGCTTGGTAACATAGCAGTTCGCATTCAGGCTATAGCTCTGGGCAATATCCTCTACTTCTCGTGAGCCTGTAAGTATGACCACCGGAATGCTCATGAGCGTTGAGTCTTTCTTGATCTCTGCCAGTACCTGCATGCCGTCCATTCGTGGCATGTTGAGGTCAAGCAAGATCAGGTCAGGACGTGGCGCATGGGCATGTTTCCCCTTTCTGCGTAGAAAGGTAATGGCTTCCCTGCCGTCCTTCACCGTATGCACCCTGTTCCTGATCTTGACATCCTTGAGCGCCTCGGCTGTGAGGCGGACATCTCCCGGGTTATCGTCAACCACCAGGATCTCGACAGACCGCTTGGCTGTTTGGCAGTTCACGCCGACTCACCTCCGGACATGTCGATCCCAAAACTGAATGTCGAGCCTTCTCCAGGCTGTGATTGCACCGAAATATGCCCGCCGTGTCGCTCTACGATCTTCTTGCAGATGGCCAGACCCATGCCCGTTCCCGGATACTCCTCTCTGGTGTGCAAGCGTCGAAAGATATCAAAAATGCTCCCGCTATTCTGGGGATCAATACCAATGCCGTTGTCCCGGACCGAGAAGGTCACCACGTGATGCCTCCTCTGGGCCGAAATATGGACCTGCGGCGCTTCGTCACGACGGAATTTGATGGCATTGCCGACCAGATTCTGAAACAGACGCACAAGCTGTCCTTCATCACCCATAACTGTGGGCAGGACATCATAAGTCACCGATGCCCCGCATTCTTCAATCGCTACCTTCAAATTGGCTATCGCCTGTTCGACGACATGTTCACAATTGACGAGGCTGAATGGCTTGCCACGCGTGCCTACCCGGGAATACTCCAGCAAATCGTGAAGCAGCGTTTCCATCCTCCTGGCGCCATCTACGGCATATGAGATAAACTCATCTGCGTCGGGGTCCAGCCTGTTGCTGTAACGCCTGGCCAGTAGTTGGGTATAGCTGGAAACCATGCGCAGAGGCTCCTGCAGATCGTGTGATATCACGTAAGCGAATTGCTCAAGTTCAGCATTAGAACGCTGCATCTCGAGTGTGGTCTGCCTTAACCTCTCCTCCACCTGCTTGCGCTCGGTCACATCTATGATGCTTCCCAGAGTCGCCCGTTTCCTGCGGTAGGAGACCGGAGCAACCGTCTCCATCACCCATCTAATCTGCGCCTGCTTGGTAACAACCCTGAATTCATACGCCACAGAACATTCTCCCTTGAGCATCCTGACGGCGTTTTCCCGGACGCTCTCTCTATCCTCAGTAAGGACGAAACCGAGGGCGGGCCTCCCTATCAACTCCTCTTCCTCGTAGCCCGAGATATAGGAGAGCTGGCGATTGACCAGCCGGAATTGTCCGTTCTGAATGATGTATGTACCGATCGGTGAGCGATAGAACAGCACCCGAAAGAGCTCTTTCGATTGCCTGTTCTCACCGGCCATCGCGTCCGCCTCAGCAATCCCCTGATTCATCTTCAACGCTTGACTCATGACTCGACTAGCCTCGCCTATCATCGGCTCCTGACCATAGACTACGGAAGGGCCTAATCGGTGATTTGCTGCTTCGACCAGCCCACATATCCTGGCTCCTGGATTCCAGATTGCTCAGGGCTTTCCCGCTCAGCCAGTCGGCCATGTAGCAGCAAGAGCTGTCTCATGTCCTCACGCAGGGACTCACAGGTGAATGGCTTGGTAATGTATCCGTCGGCACCCATCTCCTCAGCAAATCTCTTGTTCAATTCATGGCCTATGGCAGTGAGCATAACCACCGGGATTCCCTTGGTTGCCTGATCAGTCTTGATTCTGAGGCAAGCGGCATAACCGTCCAGCTTCGGCATCATCAGATCCATCAATATGAGATCTGGCTGCTGCTCTCTTGCCACGTCTACTGCCTCCTCGCCGTCAGCTGCCTCGAGAACGGTGTATTCCTCTCCCAGCATCCGGCCTACTATTAGTCTTACCGCCGGCTCATCGTCCGCTATGAGTATCTTTCGCCTGTCCATTTGATCTTCTCCTATTCTCATGCCGAGCTACAGAAGGCGCCCTCAGGCACGGTCGTTTCACCCTGCGATTGCAGAAGCTTCTGCAATTTTGCCGGATCCCTGCTTTTCATCACTGCGTCCTCGAGCGCGACTAGCTGCCTTCTCACCAGATCAGCCAGCGCCTGGTCCAGGGTCTGCATCCCTTCCGGGGTGCTCACCTCAACGGTAACAGGTATTTCGAAGACCTTTTCATCACGAATGTACCTCCTGATCGTATGGCTGGCCAGCATGATCTCAAAGGCGGCCACCCGCCCTCCCCCGATACGAGGTAGCAGCGTCTGTGATATCACCGCCTCTATTACCTGCGATAGCTGCAATCGGATTTGCGGCTGCTGACCATGCGGGAAGATATCGATAATGCGGTCAATGGATTGCGGAGCATCAATCGTGTGCAGCGTCCCCAGCACGAGGTGCCCGGTCTCGGCCGCCATGATGGCTGCGCTTACTGTAGCCAGGTCACGCATCTCACCGATGATTATCACATCTGCATCGTGGCGGAGAGCATGAATCACAGCGCTGGAGAACGACTTGGTATCGTCTCCCAGGTCTCGCTGCCGGATGAGGCATTTCTTGTTGCGAAGCGTGAATTCAATGGGATCTTCAATCGTAATGACGTTCCTCGTAGCATTCTCATTGAGGTAACTGAGCATCGCTGCCAGGGTAGTCGACTTACCACTGCCGGATGGGCCCGTTACCAGAATAAGCCCTCTGGGCCTGAGGATAAGGTCCTTCAGGATTTGGGGCAGCCCCCATTCATCAATCGATGGAATGTAGAAAGGTACGAACCGGAAGGCCAGGCTCATGACTCCTCTCTGTCGCAATACGTTAACCCGGAACCGAGCTAGCCCGGGAACAGTGTAGGCGAAATCCAGCTCCCATTCTCTCTCAAAAGCCGCCCTCTGCTCTTCAGTGGCGACCTGTCTTAGGGCCAGCCCCATGTCCTCGACTGTCATCGGCGCCCAGTCTTCCTGCGGTATGAGGGCGCCATCAATGCGCAGCACGGGTGGGCTGGGCACCGTGAGGTGCAAATCCGAAGCACCCTTGTTGACCATCAGTTTCAGTAGTTCTTTTACTTCCATTCCCATAACTAGGCATCCATTGATTGCTGAGCATCGGCGAGCTCAACGTTTCCGGTCCTCAAGACTCAATGAGGGCACGCAGCCGACCTGTCCTTTCTAGTCATTATATCCAGGAAAGCCTGGGCTACCACAGGGTCAAATTGGGTCTCCATACAGCGTCTGATTTCATCCAGCGCCTGCTGCCTGGACATTGCCGGCCGATAGGGCCGGTCGGAGGTCATGGCATCATAGGCATCGGCTATCGCCAGAATTCTGGCTGCCAGTGGTATGTCACTGCCCGCTACAACCTGATGAAGTCCGCTGCCGTCATAGTGATCGTGGTGGTGTTCAATCATCTTTACTACTCTCTCATTCACCACGGGCTGAACAATGCCCGCGCCCACGTGAGCGTGAATCATGATGTGCTCGTATTCCTCCGGCGTCAGTCTGCCCGGCTTATTCTGGATGAGCTGATCGACAGCAATCTTGCCCACGTCGTGCAGCAAGCTTCCCCAGCGCAGGTCCTCCATCTCTTCTGGGGACAGGCCCAGTTCATTGCCTAGAGCCAATGCCATCTCAGTAACCCGGCGGGAGTGTCCGCCGGTGTACCGGTCCTTCGCTTCAAGAGCAGACACCAGCGACTCAATGGCGCCCAGAAACAGCCTTCTGATCTCTCCCGTCTGTTCCTCCACCTTTTGCTCCAAGTATTGCTGGTACTCCCTGATCCTGAGTTGCAGGTTTCGCTTCTCGAGGGCTCTTCGTACGCCCAGTGAGACTTCCTCGAGGTTGAAAGGCTTGCAGATGTAGTCATCAGCTCCTTCCTTCAGGCACTGGATGGCAACACCAACTTCAGTTACGGCGGTAGCCATGATAACCGCGGTGTCGGGGTGCCGGGCCCTTATTTCCGGCAGGAGCTCAATCCCCGATCTGCCCGGCATTTTTATGTCCAGAATGACCAGAGCGATCGAGTCAGCCCTCAGCAAATCCACTGCTTGCTCAGCAGAACTGGCCTCCCGGCACAGATAGCCTTCTCGCGACAGTTTACGCTGAAGAAGCTGTCTGATAGCAGCCTCATCGTCCACGATAAGCAATGCTTCGCACGCTGACGTGCTTCTCTCGTTGGCTTCAGCCTGTGTCATGATTTACCCCCACTATGGCCGGCGCTGTTGATCGGCAGTTCGACATAGAAGGTTGCACCCTTGCCCGGCTGACTCCTGGCATATATCCGCCCGCCGTGCTCCGTCACTATGCCGTGGCAGATGCTCAGACCAAGGCCGGTCCCCTTGCCTGCCATCTTCGTGGTGAAGAAAGGGTTGAAGAGCTGGCTCAGGTGCTCCTGTGCTATGCCCGGGCCGTCATCAGCCACCGAGATCACCATGGTGCTGTTCCGTCTCTTGACTGCGATGGTCAGGGTGCCGCCCTGGTGCGCCTCAGTCATGAAATACTCGGCGTTGATGATGAGATTAAGCAACACCTGCTGCATCTGGAAGTAGTCCACCACAACCTCGGGGAGGCCGGGAACCACGTGTTTCTTGACTTCGATATTGTTCACTTTGTGCTCATAGGCACGCAACCTGAGCACGTCCTCCATGATGCGGTCTATCCTGTTGGGCTGCTTCACCGGCGCATGCTTCCGAGCGAACGTAAGCAGGTTCTTTATCACCTCGGCAGCGCGCCGGGACTCACTGTAGATGAGCTCCAGATCACCACGGATATCTTGAGGAACATCCTTTTCCATAAGTAACTGTGAGAAGCCGATAACGCTCGTGAGAGGGTTGTTAAGCTCGTGGGCCGTGCCGGCTGCCAGTTCTCCGATGGAAGCCAGGCGGTCGGCCATCATCAACTGCGTAGCCTGCTGCTTCTGCTCGGTAATATCTCTGACAATATGGACGCCACCAGTCGTCTTGCCTGTTTCATCGAAGACGGGCGACGTGGTGACCTCAAAATAGGTCCCCAGACCGGCCTCAAGTAACTCCGCCCTGGCAGGCTTCCCGGTCTGCATTGTCTCTCTATGAGGGCAGCCTGCAATAGGTTCTTTCGTACCATGCATCACTTCGTAGCAGTGCTTACCAGTCAACTGACGGGGACTCATGCCCAAACGGTCGGCAAATGCCCTGTTCACGCGGCGCAGGCGGAAATCGTTGCTATGAATGGAAACCGCGTCGCTGATGGAATCGAAGGTCTCCCTCCATTCCTCTGCTGCCCGCTTTATGGCTTCCTCCATCTTCTTCCGTTTGGTAATGTCGCTGTATATGACGTATATGCCGGCCAGGTTGCCTTCAGCACGAACGGGATAACCGACTATGGAAACATCTACCAGGCTGCCATCCTTTCGCCTTCTTACCTCTTCCTCCCGGACAAACCTGCCGTGTAACACCATTCTAGACAAGGCTGCCCCTTCCTTGGCCCGGTTTGGGGGAATGACGAGCTCATTAATGGGCCGGCCTTTGATCTCTTCAGCGGTGTAGCCAAAAAGCGTCTCGAAACTTGTGTTGGCCTGCATTACCCGCTCGTCGGTGTCCAGCACGGCGATAGCATCGGGTGAGCCATCAAACAGCTGTTGAAATTGGGCCCTTTGAAGCTCGAGCGCTTCCTCCATCTTCTTGCGCTCGGTGATGTCACGCGCAACGCCACGGAACCCGACTATCTGGTCCCTATTGTTCCTCAGTGGAGAGACCGAGGTATCGACAAACCATGGGCTGCCATTCCTGGGTACGATGCGCCAGGCAAAGCCCTTATTTGGCCTGCCCGTCCGGTACACCTCGTTGAAGACTCGAAATACGGACCCTATGTCCTCCTCAGCCGCAAAGCCCTTGTAGCTCATGCCTATTAGTTCTTCCCTCGAGTATCCCAAGTTGCGACAGACTGCGCTGTTGACGAACGTGAAGTGTCCGCCCAGGTCAACCTCGAAATAGCTATCTTCCATCTCCTCCAGGATAGTCCGGTATCTCTCCTCGGACCGCCGCAGGGCTTGTTCCGCATGCTTGCGCTCGGTGACATCACGCGAGACGCCACGGAACCCGACAATCTCGCCCCTCTCGTCCTGTAAAGGAAAGACGGAGTCCTCAACGAATACCCGTGTCCCATCTTTACGGATATTCTCCAGTGGAAGACACTTCACAGGCTCACCGGTGCCATACACCTTGTTCCAGACCGTCTGCCTTCTCTCAACATCGTCTTCAGGTGTATAAGCCTGATAGCTCATGCCCGTCAGTTCGTCTCTAGAATACCCCAGGAGGCGACACATAGCATCATTAACAAACGTGAATGTGCCGGCGAGGTCTTGCTCGTAGTAGCCCTCTTCCATCTCCTCGAGAATGGTCCGGTATCTTTCCTCCGACTGCCGCAGTGCTTCCTCCGCTTGCTTGCGCTCGCTGACATCACGTGCGATGCCCAGGATACCCGTAGGCCCTCCCACCTCGTCGCGCACGAAAGCCATTCTAGCTTCAACCCATACGGTTGAACCGTCCTTACGTACGAGTTCAGCTTCTATGGTCCGGGTCCTCTCCTGTTGTCTGTGCGGCAACTGCTCAACCGCCGATTCTTCTTCAAAGACCCTCCTCACCAATTCCAGCGAAGTGGGCGTGAGAGTCTGGCCAACGGTAAAGGACGTGAACTCCTCAGGAGTATAGCCCAGCAATTTCCCAACTGAAGGGCTGACATATGTGTACTTCAAGTTCATGTCCGTGGTCCAGATCACGTCGCTTGCATTCTCTGATAGGAGGCGGTACTTCTGTTCACTCTCCCGCAGGGCTTCCTCTGCCCGCTTGCGCTCGGTAATATCCATGTAGTTGACCAGAGTTGCCCGCTTCCCGCGGTACTCAATGGAGCTAACTGTCTGCATCACCCACTTAAGGCTGCCGTTCTTACAGACCACCCTGAACTCAGATGGGGAAGAGGACTTCCCCGTCAGCATCTTTATGGCATCCCGCCTGACGACCTCCCTGTCCTCCGGATAGACAAGCTCTGAGGCTTCCGTGCCCTCCAGTTCGTGCGCACTGTAGCCGGTAACAATAGGGAAAGCGGGGTTGATATAGCAAAACTTTCCATCCTGTATTATGGAAATCCCAACCGGCGATCTGTCGCCCATGACCTCGAGCAGCTCTTCCACATCCATGCGTTCGATTGTTGACCTGGCTGATTTCATCTTTCCGCGATCTTAACCCTCCGACTCTTGGCACTGACATGGCTGGTTCTGGCGCTGATGCTGTCCAACTGGGCAGGGGTGAAAAGCCTCCAGCCCCGCCAGTCCCGATACTCCACGTCGGAGACTATCCCTTCCCGTAGCCACCTGAAGAGCGTGTTTCTGCTGATGCCCACCGTACGACAGACCTCGGCCGTCCTGTAATAGGTCTGGCCACTGATAACAACCGGCATATCGTCTTTCCCCTGATACTATTCGGGTATACCATAGTATGATTGCTGCTTCGATAGGCGTCAATCACCCATCGGTAATAGCGACAAAGTCCCGCTTACCTCGCGGCTCTCACGCAGACGCTGCCCGACAGCTCGCCAGTC
>JBKHJG010000013.1:0-38849 GCA_046538235.1 Dehalococcoidia bacterium
TGAGTTTTCGTGCAGCAAAGTGGATGGGCTTACAGGCGTGGCAACCATCTCTAGGTCTTGACTATCTGGACTCCCATCAACGTCGCCCCCTTCTCAGTTCTCATCCACAGGGTCGCCGGCTCGGTGATTAGGCACTGGTTCTCCTTGAGTTCTACCGTTTCTGAGTCCACTGTAACCCTGGCTTGGCCACTCAGCACATAGGAGATGACGTAAGACGCCATTTCACAGGAGGGCATTTCTCCGCCTGGCGGCAGATCAACGATCCTTGCCTTGAACTCATTAGCCCGGTAGAAGACGTTCTGGTCTCTTTGCTCGTAAGGAAATGCCTTCATCCGATTTAAGTCAAACACTTTCATCTGTCACCTCCTGTGAGGCACCTATTCGCTTTCGGTCGCTCCACTCAATAATTTTCTCAATGAAGAGCCCCATAATAGCGACAAAGATAACAGTCAGTATTAGCCTTGCCGCCATGAACTGAATGCCCAGGAACTGAAGCTCGACCAGCTCCTGCGGTAACTTAATGCAGGCCCAGGCAGAAAGGAAGATGATGATGTTAGAGATGCTGGCGCCTTTACTTCTCAAAGCTACAGCCAGCGGGAAAGCGACGTAGAGAGGTCCGGTCGGTAGCATACCGAAGAGTATGGCAAGCAGGATTCCCTTTATCCCGGAGGTCTTGCCCATGTATTTGACTACCAGTTCCCTGGAAACATACACGCTGAAAAGACCCATAATAACCATCACCGCGGGAAGTATCATTATCATCTCAAGGAAATAGCTCCAGGTGGTGGTAGCGGCAGCGGAAACCTTGTGCGGGAAGATCCACAGAATGATGGCGGTCGCAGCCAATGCGGCGGCAAGGAAGACATATCCCCTGATTATCTCTTTGCGCGCGTTCTTCTTATCCGTCATTCTGGCAGCATCGGTTTTCATAGAACCATCCCCATCATCAGGGCAATGGCAATGGCAATGATGAAGCTAAGACCGTTGCGCAGCAGTGCCATCTTCTTGCCCAGTTCCTTAATCTCAAGCGGCAGCGTCACCATCCCAATCATCGTCAACGTCGTGATGAAAGCGGCGACAGCAGCGATTGAGGCCCCGCTTTGCAGAAGAGAGGCTGCGAGGGGATACGAGACGAGTGCCGGGATGTGCAGGACGGCGCCCAGTGCCGCGATGGTAAGTATTCCGCCGAAACCGGCCTGCTCACCGACGAAACGGGAGATCTGGTCCGGCGGCAAGAACGCCATCAGCAGACCGATGATGACTATGATGAGAAGTACGGTGGGCAGAATCCTGAAAAACGATTTCAGGGCGACCTGCACGGACTGCCTTGCTTTACCCCTGTCCTTAATAAGGGCAAACACGAGGCAGCCGAGAGCCAGCAGATTGATGATGACAGCCGTTGTACTCATAATAACCTCCCTTCTACAGGTAAACCCATTCGAAACCTGCAACATGGGCAAACAAGTGTTCAGTTAACTCTTTTGCAATAGCAGTGCCTCCTTCTGCGGGCAAGCGGCGATGCAAGCCCCACATGCAAAGCAGTCAGCGTGCAGCTTTCTCCCTCTATAGAAATCAGCCATCGCCCGTGTGGGACAAGCTTTTACGCATAACTGCCACTTCTTACACATTTTCCAATTAATGCGCGGGCGCAGCAGGCTGAATTGCTCCGCCAACCAGCTAACAAATCCGAAGGGACAGAGAAATTGGCACCAGGGACGGTAGGTAAAGAGACTGGCAATTAGCAGGAGAGCTGCAAAGATTCCGATTGCCCGGGTAAACTCGATGCGGAATAGCTGAAAAGGGTCGATCCAGCCAATCCAGTCCATCCCGGCAACCAGTAGGCCAAGTAGGAGACCCGCGAAGGCGATGCCACGTATTGTATTGGCCAGCCAGAAGGGAGCCCTCCATTTTGGGAAAGGTATGCGATGGAGAAGGTCTTGCAGCAAGCCCAGCTGGCATGCCCAGCCACAGATGACCTTGTTTGAAACCCAGCCGATGACTACTAGAACGATCAACATCGCTCCTCCGAAAAGTGCTGTCGCCTGCCGGGGTGCCATGGGCACGGGCTGTTTGGTCCCGGCAATCAAACGCAGGGAACTGCGAAGCAACTGAACCGGGTTGGGATCGAGCCATCCGGTGAAGATTTGTCCAAAGAGAAAACCGAAGAACAGAACGCCGCCGATTAGAAAGCCAACCCTTATCTTCGCAGTGACCGGTCGGCTACGCAGAAGCAATGTGGCAACCAGCACCACTATGAGAAGTGCGGCTGCCCTGGCCAACAATATCGGAGAGAAGTCAGCCGGCACTATTGTCGCTCCCGTGATTTGCTCGCTGATGTGATCTCATTTCAGTTGCTCACTTCCATCCGCAACGGGCTGCAATAAGGAGGAGAGGCAGCCGCCGGCAGCCTCTCCTTCATCCAGGCTACTTATCCGGCGGATCTTATCTCGGTAAGTCGTTCTTCTACTGCCTTGGCTTCAGCTTGAACGTCCTTGAGGTACTCTTCCAGCCGGGCCACCCGCTCTTCCCGCGAGGGGAAGTGCCCGTGAACAGGACGCCCACGAAATCCGCCGGGTTGGCAGCAGCAGCTACCATGGCTGTGATGCGCCTGCATCTCACATTGTCCACACATATTGCTCACCTCCTTTCTTTCACTGCCCGTGGCTTGAAACGAGAGTCGTAGACCTCTAGTAGCCGGCCTAGCCGGTCCCGGGTACTGCGGACATGATCTGCCCAGGCATGCAGATATTCGACACCGTCAGGGGTAATCTCATAGACACGCCGGGCCGGACCACGTCCTTCCACGTCCCAGGACGACTTGACCAACCCCTCTCCCTCAAACTGGCGCAGGGTGCGATAGAGAAACCCCGGATCGACACCCCCGGTGTCTGCATTCTGGTTTAGCTTTTCCAGCAATTCATAGCCATGTGCCCTTGCTTCCGAGAGCAGCAGCAGCAGCCAGGGCTGGATGAAACCGAGCATCCTACCGGATGGCTGGCAGCTACAGGTACGTGCTGTGTCTCCGCTATGGTGACTACACATCGGACACCTCCGAGTCGTAAGAGTCATCTGTCCTCTATATGACCTGCACATATAATAGAGCAAGGTGCTTACCGTGTCAAGCCGGTTTCCCAGGCACTGGGAGACATTGAGTGCCTTCTCCACCAGAAGCGCTAGTCACCTTGCTGGCTTCAGTGCTCTCGTTTCTCTAGAGGAGGAGATGATAAGTGTTCTTGAGATCGCATCTCATGGCCTTCTCTGGGATATGGCGAGGTTGAACACTTCCGAGTTGTGTTCAATGAGCATTTGAACTTGCAGGGTATATTAAGCGCTGTCCTGCTAAGTAACATTCTGGCCGAAGGCCACGACATGGACTCTCGTCACATAGTGGACAATGTAAGAGCCTAAGCCATGTTACAATAGACTGGCGCGCAGAGCGGCCTGCAGTGCCTCGCTGTGCATTGCTGAAACGAGACTGCAGGGAGTGGAAATGCTTAGGGAACAGACGTTTACTGTGCGTGGTGTGACGATCAGCTTTGTTGAGGGACCACCATCAGGGCCTCCACTGGTGCTGCTTCATGGGGGAGGCGATCGCTGGCAGGATTTCCTGCCCCTGATCCCAAGCCTGCTACCAAGGTGGCATGTTTTTGCGTTGGACTTGCGCGGACACGGCAAGTCCGGTCGCGTGCCCGGTCAGTACCGCCCCGAGCAATACGTACCAGACATCAAGGCTTTTCTCGAAAGGCAAATCACGGAGCGCGCGGTGCTCTTTGGTCATTCTCTGGGTGGATGGATCGCTCTCATGGTTGCCGCAGATATGCAGGAGCGGGTCCAGGCGCTAATTCTCGCTGACCCACCGTTGTCCATTGAGACATTTATAGCACAGCAGGGCACTGAGGAGAGCATAAAATTCTACTGCGCTCTGCGAGGTATCGCTGGTTCGAAGTTGCCGGTGCCAGAGTTGGCTGCTGCGCTGTCAGATATGCCGGTGTTCGTGCCCGGACAGAAAGCGCCGGTTCGGTATGGCGACCTTCCGGGCAGAGATACTGTTCATCTACGCCGTCGGGCAAGAACACTGAGGCAGGTTGACCCTGATGCAGTGCAGTACCATGCCGAGGGGCGCATAAAGGAGTATGTACAGAATGTGGACCCGGATGCCGCGCTACGGCGGCTGACCTGTCCGGTGCTTCTTCTTCAAGCAGAGGCTGTCTCTGACAGCGATGCCAAACATGCCCTGTCCTTGCTTGCTAACGGAGCTCACGTGAAGCTGGAGGGTATTGGTCACGATCTGGGGCTCTACACTTGGAAAGTGAGCCCTCTTCTGCGAGCAGTGACGGACTTCCTCGAGTCACTGTGAGATCGAGAGCGCCTGCTAACAGCTGCTCCTGATGCAGTTAACCTCCAGCCATGCCCATATCAGCAGGACCAGTCCGGATTGAACATTACGAGCACTGGCCAACTCCATTAGATTGCACTTAAGTCAGCAATGTCCAGTCAAGTGCTCAGTACATGGCCGGGCATCGCAGCAATTCTCACCTTATGCTCATGACCGCCTTGTCCAGCACTTCCTCATCGGCCAGGATGGGGGCTCCTGCTCTTACAGCCATGGCCACCGCATCAGCCGGCGTGCAGTCCATTTGAGGTGATGCTGAGATGAGGTCTGACCCTGTAATCTCTTATCCATGGTCGGGGTGAGAGGATTCGAACCTCCGACCTCATGGTCCCAAACCATGCGCGCTAGCCACTGCGCTACACCCCGGCGTTTCCCGATCCCTATTCTAGGCTGAAATGCCACCGGCAGCAAATCCCGTCACGACGCGCCAAGCTTGCAGTTGCTTATTGCGAAGCCCACGGAAACCGGTGTTAGCGGTCAGGCGGGAAGGGCTGCTACGTTTGCCTTGAGCCTGGCATAGTCCTCGTCCACCCGCTCCTGAATCTTGTCTATCTCCTCGTCCAGCAGGTGACGGAACCGGGCCTGAGGCTTCAGGTACTCCTCGACCGGCTTGAGCTTGGGCCGGTCAACGTTTAGCCTGTAGTGGCCGTTCTCCACTTCGTAGAGAGGAAAAACGCCGGTCTCCACGGCAAGCCGACCGATCTGGATTGTCAAATCGGTGGTATACCTCCAGCCCGTCGGGCAGGGAGAGAATATGTGGATATAGGCCGGTCCCTTGATGTCGGCACCCTTCTTGACCTTGTTCATCAAGTCGAAGGGATAGCTGGGACAGGCTGTGGCTACGTAAGGTATGTTATGGGCCACGGCGATCCTGGCCATATCCTTCTTCCAGGTGACCTGCCCGATGCTGAACTTGCCAGCAGGTGCAGTCGTGGTGGAGGCTCCATAGGGCGTGGCGCTCGATCTCTGGATACCGGTGTTCATATATGCTTCATTATCAAAGCAGAGATACAGGAGGTCGTGGTTTCTCTCAAACGCCCCGGACAGGGCCTGCATTCCTATATCGCTTGTACCTCCATCGCCAGCCACCGCCACACACTTGATGTCCCTCTCCGGCATCTTGCCCTTCTTCATCAGGATCTCCAGCCCTGCCTCGACGCCCGATATGACGGCCGCCGTATTCTCGAACAGAGTATGTATCCAGGGAACCCTCCACGAGGTCACAGGAAGCGGCGAAGTGCAGATCTCTATACACCCGGTAGCGTTGGCGATTATGGCATCCTTGCCCAGGGCCTTGCAGGCAAGCCTCAATGCCAGCGCTTCGCCACAGCCGGTACAGAAGCTATGTCCCTCGCCGACCAGTTCCTCCCTGGCCACAAGATTCTTTCCGAACTTTATAGTCTGCTCCTTCATTCTTACCCCCTTATCCCCGTTACCCGGCCCCTGATGCCCACGGTCTCAAACAGCTCCTGTGAGCCCTTTTCTGCTATCTCGCGGCCCCGGTCAATAATGTGTTCGAAGTCCTCCACCGACATATCCCTACCGCCCAGACCACCTACGAAACTGACGACCTTCGGCCGCTGCCTCTCATTGTACAGGGCCGACCTGATCTCGGAGGACACCGGCCCTCCCGGCCCTCCGAAGGAGATAGACCGGTCAAATACAATGAGGGTTTCAGCGTTCTTAACCGCCTGATGGAGTTCCTGGAAGGGGAAAGGCCTCCACAGGCGCAGGTTGATGAGCCCTACGGGTTCTCCCTTACTCTTCCTGGCATCCACGGCAAGCTTTGCCGTCTCACCGAAACTCCCCATGGTCAGCAGGAGCGTCCTGGCTCCCTCTGTGCTATAGGACTCCACAGGCTGATAAGAGCGACCGAATATGTCGGCAAACTCCTTGAACCCCTTGATTATCACCTTCCTGGACTTCCTGAACGCCACCTCCTGGGCTATCTTGGTTTCGGAATATATCTCGGGCGGACCGAAGGCCCCGTGAGTCATCGGGCGGTCGGGGTGCAAGGCAAACGGGTAACGAAATGGAGGCAGAAACCTATCCACTTCCCCTTGATCGGGCAGGACCACGGGCTCGGTCACGTGAGAAAGGTGAAACCCGTCGAAATGGACCATTACGGGGAAAAGGACTCCGGGGTCCTCACCGACACGAAAAGCCCACAGCGTCATGTCAAAGGCCTCCTGGTTGTTCTGGCAGAATACCTGGATCCAGCCGGTATCCCGGACAGCCATAGCGTCGGAGTGGTCTCCCCAGACGCTGAGGGGCGCAGAAAGCGCCCTGTTGCATATGGTCATAACCACGGGATATCTCATAGAGGAAGCGACGTACACAACCTCGTGCATAAGCTCCAGACCCTGGCCGGCGGTAGCAGTGAACGTCCTGGCTCCTACGGCAGCAGCTCCCAGGCAGGCGCTCAGCGCGGAGTGCTCCGACTCCACGGGTACATAAGCTGCCTTCAACTCACCGTTGGCCACCATCTCGGCAAGCCGCTCAGGGATATGCGTCTGGGGCGTTATGGGGTAGGCAGCAATAACATCGACATCGGCCATTCTGGCCGCCTCGGCAGCAGCATATGAAGCTTCCAGGCCTATTCTCGTGCTCATTTCTCCTCCTCCTCTACCATAGTTATCGCGTCCTTGGGGCACACTGCAGCACAGATGCCACAACCCTTGCAGTAGAAGAGATCAGCCTCGTAATAGCCATCGTCAAGGGGCTTAATGGCAGCGTCAGGGCAATGAAGCCAGCACAAGCCGCACTGGTTACACTTCTCTTTGTCGGTTATCGGCCTTCGCGACCTCCAGTCTCCCGTCCGGCGCAGGACCGCACTGCCCGACTCCGTCACGATATTGCCGACCTCCAGGTCTCTCCAAGTTAGGTCATGTCCGGTCTTCAGCCTTTTCTCGGCCATTGCTCACTCCTTTATGACGGTCTCCTCGTATGCTCTTTTCATGGCCTCGATATTGCCCTTGGCCCGTGCTCCAAACCGTTCCTGCAATTGCTCGATCACGGAGTCAGCCTTCACGGCCTCGGTAACCTTCAGCAGTGCCCCTATCATGGCCGTGTTAGTGATGGGCATCTTGATGGTATCGGTGGCGATTCTCGTGGCATTGACCGCGGCTACAGGCCACTTGTATCCGAACTCAGATTTCAGCTCAGCGGGCGACTTCCTTGAGTTGACTATGATTGTGCCGTTCTTCTTAAGCCCGGAGGTCACGTCCACCGAGCGCAACAGCCCCGGATCGAGAACAGCCACTACATCAGGCTTATCTATAACCGTCCTGGTCCTGATGAACTCGTCGCTGATCCTGAGAAAAGCCAGGACGGGGGCACCTCTCCTCTCAGGGCCAAAGCTGGGGAATGACTGCGCATACTTGCCTTCGCTTATGGCAGCGCGGGCAACCAGTTCCGCCGAAGTCACTGCGCCCAGTCCTCCCCTGCCGTGCCATCTCACTTCCAGGAGTTCAGCCATAACGCTACACCTCGCAGTCGTAAACTGCCCCTGAAGGGACTCGAACCCTTGCACCTGGCTCCGGAGGCCAGCGCTCTATCCTCTGAGCTACAGGGGCGGCGCAATACGCCATAGTGTATCATGAACCGATACCTGAGTTAAACAGGAAATAGGCACCGACAATATAGAGGGCAATCAGAAGGGGGGCGTACCAGCTTGCCACCCTGAAGACCTTACGGCTGCTCCGGAACCTGAGCCCGACCATCACCACCAGGCTCATGGTCACCGCCACCCCGGCAACAATAAGATGGTCGGGCGATACTGAGGCGAGAACGAATCCCCGCCCATGCGCAATATCAACAGGGACAATCATGGCCATGTCGAGCATGTTGGCACCCAGTATGTCGGCGGCCGCCAGGTCTACCGCGCCCATGCGCACGGCAGCTATGGCAACCACCAGCTCGGGCGCCGAGGTAGCGACAGCCAGGAAGAGGCTGCCCACAAAGGTGCCGCCCCAGCCCGTAGTCCTGCTGATTTCATCACCGATGAATGCCAGCCATACGCCGGCAGCGATTACCGCTGCTGAGGCCAGGGCAAATCTGAGCCAGACGGTCTTTGCAGTGAAGCCGTCATATTGGAGCGGGGTGATTGATACGGCTTGTGACCGCTGACCCCGTTCTCGACGGAACACCCACCCTACGCCCACGAAGTACAGTATGACGATAACAATGCTGGGAATGCCCAGCCAGCCGGAGCCGAGGAAGGAATACATATGCCCGGCGACGATACCTGCGGCAGCAATGGCGATGAGCAACGCCCCCCAGGCAGCCGTTGCCACATGCCTGGGACTTGCCACCGACAGGACCGGCGTACGTGAGTGGAGGATATCCAGTACAGCCAATACGGAGAGGTTGAAAGAGCAACTGCCGAACAGGGTGCCCAGAGCCAGATCGGGTGAGCGGACCAGCGCAACCGAACTGACTGAAGTCACCAGTTCGGGCATGGTGGTGATGATAGCTATGAGCACCAGCCCTATCCATATTCGTCCCAACCTCGTCTTCTCAGCGATGGCGTCCCCATAGCGGGCCAGTTTCGTGCCGGCGAACAGGACGATGGCGAGACAGAGGACAAACTTGAGCCAGATCACGGGCGACTCCCCGGACTACAGCCACCCGCATCATCGGATGTAGAAGTTCTACCTTCTAAGGGGAGAGAATTAGCGTGAGGGGGAAGACACCTTTCCGGTGAATCGCTTCCACTGGCGGAGGGAAAACCATGTGGAGTTATGACATCGGTTGCGAGCAAAGTGTGACAATCATACTACACAGAGAGGGAGACCGACAAGCAACGTTCAGCTCAAGATCATGGACAGAGCGGCAGACTCGCGACATCGCCACTTAGCCGGAGGCCATGGGTTCCAACATCAAGACGGCCCGATTGACAATGGCTGACGGTGTCCGTATGATAGATTCAAAGGCCGCTATGTGTCATGCATGCGGTGCGGTACGTCGCCGGCAACCTGCGAGATGGTGACAAGCTAGATTGAGGATACTGCTGACGGTGGCTCTGGCAGTCTGCATTTCGGGGCTGTTCTGTGCCGGGTGTGGCTTCCTAACCTCCAGCGCCAAGGTTGAGTATGAGATAACAGGAACCGCCTCAACGGTCTTTGTGACCCTCAGCAATGCCAGCGGCGGTACCGAGCAGTTCTCAGGAGTCCCTGTCCCACATAACTACACGTTTGAGGAATATACGTACTGGTATCCCTACATCTCTGCCCGAAATGAGGGAGATGAGGGCAGTGTGATTGTCACGATTTACGTCGATGGGGAGGTGGTGGCCACATCAACAAGCAGTGGCGCCTACGTAACTGCCACGGCTTCACATATCAGGCTATAACCGCGCAGGTCTGTATCTGGAGTCAGACCGCCCCCGGCTGCCCGGCGGGCAAAGCACGCGCGCGTTGACATTTCTCCAGCCGGTGGTACAATTGCACCTCGATGCCTGCAGATTGTGAGGGGCATGGAGGTGGATCAAGCGGCTTCGTCAGGTATCAAGATGCCCGACTGAGCACCGGCCCCGGCCGCTTGAAGATAGCCAGTGTCACGTGGTAGCTCAGGAAGGGAACAAGTAGGGAGCGAGCCATGGTCAAGATGAGGGGGACCTCGCGCATCCCACACTTTATTGCAGCGTCGCTTATGCTGGTCCTGCTGACCAGTCTATTCCAGATTGCCTGCGTCCGAGACTTCTGGGTGGAAGTGCCTCCCCTACACCCCGGGGATATGACGGCTGCTGAACTTGACGTATGGCAGGCGGAGCTGGGGAGAATAAACGGGGCCCTGCAAGAGATAAACGATGAGCACGAGTACAAGCGAAAAGAGTATGAATGCGACAGCTTCTCCGATTATACCGCCCAGGAGCTGGCCAAAGAGTGCTTCACGGTCAAGAGGGCCATGAGCTACACGTTCGAATTCCCTGACGGCAGGACGGGAGTGCACCACTGGCTGTTTGTCATAACTGAAGTCGGTGATAGAGAGGGCTGGGTGCCGGTGGAATGCACTCCGCCCAACGGAGAAAGACAGAAGCAATATGAATCCGACTGCTGTGATGCGTCCGATGGCCAGTGTCCCGCTGCTCGGATAGAGCAATTTCCGAGAGTCGCCACTGAGACCTACAGCTATCTGGCCACGGCCGAGCAGGCATTGGGCGAGAGATTTGACGAGAGCTATTTCGGGACGATCATAGTTTGGGGTGTGACCCCGATGCCAAAATGCACGGAGAACTCGCTTATGGGTGGTGGGGCCTGCTCGCCAGGCAGGGCGGCTATACTGGCACGCTGATCGTTCTGCCAACAGGACCCCGGGCGGTCGAGGTGGAAGAGTCCCACTGCCTCCTGCTATAATCACACCTTCCAGCGAGACGGGAAGCCGTCTTAAGACACCAACCATCCACCGGGAACACCGCTATCAAGTCAAGCATTGTGGAACTGACAGCGCTCTAGCTTTTCAACGCCCGCCATCACCAGGCCCTCTCTGTCTTGCCTAGCCGGGCGATAGGCTGGCCAGGTACAGGCAAAGGCTTGAGACTGGACCCGGTCAGGACTGAAATTCACCCCTCCGCTTCACCAGGAATATGACCAGCAGCGAAGCCAGCACAGTAACCAGCACGCCGGTGAAGATGTACCAGTCTGAAGGTATGGCGAGGACCCAGGGGCGAAACGGTGTGAACACAGGGAAGAGCACCGTGATGATACCGACAACCACGGCGCACAGCCCGGCCACAAAAGCCCACCACCAGGCCCTCTTCAGCAAGATGCAGGTGCCGCCTCCCACGATTAGCCCTATTACCAGCACGGTTGATGCCTCAATCAGGACGGAGGGGTAGGCTGCAGCAGACTCCATCCTCGCCATGGCTATCGCCCTGGCCAGCGCCTGCGGGGCACCTGCAGAAAAGACACCGATGATTATCAACATGATGCCTGCTGCTATTCTCACATTAGCCTCCTTTCAGGCTTCAGTCCCGGAGTATAGCACTAAGGCCACCAAACCGAAACTCCATTGTCTAACCTTCAGCGGACAGGACCTGACTGAGGGCAGCTATCCTGTCACCAGCGTCATACTCAAGGTGAACGGTACAGCGTGGCACGACTCGGGGACCATATCTGCCACGTACTACCAGCACTCGGTTTCTCGACAGGTGGGCTGTGGCGAGGCCTTTACCATTGAGGTTATTGCTACCAACCAGTACGGGCAGTCCACCACCGCATCCAAGTCGATCACCACGCCCCTGCCCTAGCTCAAGCCGGGATACTGCCTACCCAGCCCTGTCGGCTGCCAGACCATCCACTGGCAACCGACTCGTGCACCGATCAATCTGACCTCCGGGCTCGTATATACAGACTGTCTGTCATGATGTTATGCTTATAGCAGCAAGGTTCATACTGGCCCGGCCCAGCCTGTGAGCGGGTCGCGGAAGTCAGGACCAGGATAGGAGGAAGCATGCCGTACGGATACGCCGGCAGGATCCTGAGAGTCAACCTTTCGTCACAGCAGTTGACCGTGGATGAGCCTCCGGAGGATTTCTACCGCCGGTATTTTGGAGGGGAGGGCCTTGTCGGATACTTCCTGCTCACTGAACTCCAGCCAGGCGCTGAACCCCTCAGTCCCGACAACAAGCTCATATTTGCCGCCGGGCCTCTGACGGGAGTACCTGCAGGGGGGTGCGGCCGGCACAGCGTAGGTGGCAAGTCACCCCTTACCGGGGCATTTGGTGAAGCTGAGGCTGGCGGCTACTGGGGAGCCGAACTCAAAATGGCTGGGTTCGATGCCATCATCGTGGAGAACAGGGCAGAAAGGCCTGTTTACCTTTTCATCCGGGACGGAGAGGCCGAGCTCAGGGACGCCCGTCACCTGTGGGGGCTGAAGACGTTGGAGTGTCAGAACGCCATCCGTGAAGAGCTGGGTGATGCGGGGATAAAGATAGCCCAGATCGGGCCCGCGGGCGAGAACCAGGTGCGCTTCGCCTGCGTAGTGAATGACCTGGACGCCTTTGCCGGCAGGACAGGCATGGGGGCGGTCATGGGTTCCAAGAACCTCAAGGCAGTGGCCTGCCGGGGCCACCAACGCCCCTCATTGGCCGACCCGCAGGCCGTAGCATCGATCGCCCGGTGGATCAAAGACAATGCCCCGAAGAATAACAAGACCATGCAGGAACTGGGCACAGCATCGCTGGTCAGGGCTCTGAACCGCCAGGGAGGACTGCCAACGCGCAACTTCCAGACAGGGTCCTTTGAGGGAGCCGACGCAATCAGCGGTGAAGCGATGAGGGATACTATCTTTGTGAAGAGGAGGAGTTGCTTTGCCTGCCCTGTCCAATGTAAACGAGAGGTAGCCATAGACGGGCCCTATGCAGTTGATCCGGCCTACGGAGGTCCTGAGTATGAGACGATAGCTGCTCTGGGTTCCAACTGCGGCATAGATGACCTAAAGGCCATTGCCAAAGCCAATGAGCTTACTGCCGCCTACGGCCTCGATAGTATATCCTGTGGCAGCGTTATCGCCTTCGCTATGGAGTGTTTCCAGAATGGCCTCCTGACGCCGCAGGACACCGGGGGCCTGAACCTCCGCTTCGGCAACGCACCGGCCATGCTGCAGCTGATCGAGCAGATTGCCCTGCGCCAGGGCCTCGGATCCCTGCTGTCGGAGGGGGTGGCCAGGGCATCGGCGAAGATGGGGCCAACCAGCCGGGAGCTTGCCCTGCACATAAAGGGCCAGGAGCTGCCCATGCATGAGCCCCGCTGGAAGCAGGGCATGGGCGTTGGGTACTGTGTTTCGCCAACCGGCGCCGACCACTGTCACAACATGCATGACTCAGCCTATGCCAAACCGAGCTTGCTGCTGGACCAGCTCAAAGCTCTCGGAATATTTGATCCGCTGCCCGTCGATGACCTCTCGCCGGCGAAGATGCGGCTGCTCATATACCACTCTCTCTGGCAACACTTCTTGAATTGCGCCGTGTGCTGCTATTTTGTCATGATCTATGGGCAGGTGGGATTCCAGAGGATGACAAACCTGGTCAGCGCCGTAACCGGCTGGAATACCAGTGTCTTTGAACTCCTGAAGGTAGGGGAGAGGGCCCTGGCACTGGCTCGAGTCTTCAACCAAAGGGAGGGGTTCACCAGTCATGATGATCATATGCCGGAGCGCTTCTTTGCTCCTCATGCCAGCGGACCTCTTCAGGGAGTTGCCCTCGACCGGGCGCTCTTCTCCAAAGCCAGGGAGCTTTACTACGACATGATGGGCTGGCCTGAGGGTTCGCCTTCGCCGGGTGAACTGGCGGAGCTGGGCATTGAGTGGGCGCTGCCACTAAGGCAACGTGAATAGGCTGGCTAAGAGGGGGTGCCGATCGTGAACAAGACGATCTCGGGTGTCACAGTTGAGTGTGTTAAGGGTGATATAGCTTCACAGGCAGACATTGCCGCCGTGGTGAATGCGGCAAACGCCCAGCTCATGATGGGCGGTGGGGTGGCAGGTGCCATCCACCGTGCTGCCGGTCCGGGACTGAGCGCAGAATGCCGTCCCCTGGCTCCCATCAGACCGGGTGAAGCAGTCATCACCGGCGGGCATAATCTCCCCAACGCCTATGTTATTCACTGCCTGGGGCCGGTCTACGGTGTCGACAAGCCGGAAGACGGGCTTCTGGCAAATTGCTATCGCAACGCATTACGGCTTGCAGACGAACAAAGCATAGCTTCGGTTGCCTTCCCGGCCATCTCCACGGGTGCCTTCGGCTATCCCGTGGAAGAAGCTGCGCGCATCGCATTCAGAGCTGTGTTGGAGACGATACCGAAACTGAATAACGTGAAAAGGATACGATTTGTGCTCCATAGCGCCAGAGACCTCGAAATCCACGAGAGAGTCCTATCGGGGCTGTAAAGCAGCGCTTCATAACGTGCAGGACCACGTCTCCAAACGGCCACTGCCTGTCTGGCAGTGTTAGCCCTTCTTTGCCCCCTGTGCAGTACACCAGATATAATTGCCTGCGACTGCCATGCCGCTATCATTGGCGATGAGACGAATCACAGCGAAGCTCCCCAGACTAGACATAAACTTCTATAAGGTCGTCATCGGGGTCGGCTTCTCAGTGCTGTGGGCCAGAGTCATGTACCTGATCTGGCAGCAACCCTCCTACGTAACGTTTGTCTGGTTCTATCTTTTGATAGGAAGCGTGATACTGAAGTGGGTGATCTTCGAGATAGTTGACCGCATCCATGTGAAGTTAAGGATCAAGGCCATGAGCGAAGAACTCGATGAGTCCAGCACACGGGTCCAGGAAGCGATCAAGGTTGCCCCCAAAGCGGACGGCCAGCAGGCAGGCACCAACAACACGGCCGATGTTGACCCGGCCCAGGGACTCAAACAGCTTGAAGAGGATGTATTATCCTTCGGCAGTATGGTGGTAACAGCCCTCAAAAGCTGTGTCGACAGCCTGCAGAGAAGGGATACCGAGCTTGCCGCCCAGATTATCGGGCAGGACGAGGAACTGGACTGCAAGGAATACGCCATCCGGCAGGACTGTATGAGCCTTCTCGCCAGTGGCTACTTCCGGGGCAGTGATCTCCGCATTATAGTATCTGCGCTGGGAATTATCACAGAACTGGAGCGCATGGGCGACTACGCTAAGGGCATAGCCAGTATCACCTTGATGTTGGGCGATCAGCCGCCGCTCAAGCCCCTCATAGACATTCCCCGCATGGCACAGAAGGGGACGGAGATGCTCCGGGATAGCCTGGACGCCTTAGCACAGCGAGATGTGGACAACGCCAAACGCGTCTGCCGGGCCGATGATGAGATAGACGCCCTTTATGACCAGGTATTCCGCGAGTTGCTAATGTTCATGGTCGAGGACCCGCGGAACATCACCCGGGCCACCCGATTGATATGGGTAGCGCACAACCTGGAACGATTCGCCGATAGGATAACCAATATCTGTGAGTATGTAGTGTTCAGTGTTACCGGGGAGATGGTCGACATCGGCGCATCGGAGTATTGATGCCGGCTCCCAAAGTCTTTGATAAACCGGCGTGGCCCAAGTATAATGGCACGTGCCAAGGCCAGCTTGCCAAAGAGGATTGTTGACAGCTCATTGACAAGCAAATATTATGTCAACCACTGTCCGGCAGAGTCGGCTTTGGGAGAGGTGTCCGAGTGGTTTAAGGTGCCGCTCTCGAAAAGCGGTAGGCAGAAATGCCTCGTGGGTTCGAATCCCACCCTCTCCGCCAGTAAGAGATAATCGCCGGAAGTTTGCCCGAGGGCTGGAGCTGATGCAAGCACGAGCCAGGCCGGAGAGGTGCTGGAGTGGTCTATCAGGCACGCCTGGAGAGCGTGTGTCGGGTTTCCCGACCGTGGGTTCGAATCCCACCCTCTCCGCCAACAACCAGCAAGGAAGACACACACGACAGGGACTGGCGCCATGCGCGGCTTACGTTGGGACTTTCAGGCGGTTATCTCAGGGGCTCCCATGAAGCAGGTCCCGACAAAGGAAGGAACGCGCCTTCAGGCTAGGTCCGCAGATCAGAGCAATAAGCCGTTATCCGAGATAGCCTATCAACTCGCGGCTGTGACTTGGGTGGCGCAGCTTGGCCAGAGCTGCTTTCTCAATCTGGCGTATTCGCTCCTTGGTGAGGCCTAGCTCTGCGCCGACCTCCTCAAGAGTCCGGCTGTACTCATTGCCCAACCCAAACCTCAGCTCGATTATGCGCCTCTCCCGGGGTGTGAGCGATTCCAGTGTTCTGTTCAACTCTTCTCCCAGCAGGCTTACGCTCACCTGCTCGTCAGGCGGTACCACCCCCTGGTCCGCAATCAGGTCGACAAGCGGGCTGCCCTCATCTCCCACAGGTGCTTCCAGAGAAGCCGGCCCGCCAGAACTCAGGTCGAGCAGCGCTTGTATTCTCTCGCAGGGCAGCCCCATCGCAGAGGCCAGTTCCTGCTCAGTCGGCTGGCGGCCCAGTTGCTGGGCTAAGCTATTCCTGACACGACCCAATCTTGCCAGCTCATCGATCAGGTGCCCCGGGAGATGGACGACGCGTGACTGTTCATTCACTGCCCTGTTGATCGCCTGCCAGATCCAGGGAATAGCGTAGGTGCTGAACTTGTAGCCTCTGCGATGGTCGAACTTTCGCACGGCCTGCATCAGGCCTATGTTGCCTTCCTGGATAATATCGGAGAGAGGCACACCCCGACCAATATGGCCCTTGCCCACGCTAATCACCAGCCGCAGGTTGGCCCGTATCATGCGATTGACTGCCTGGCGCATGGTTTCTCTTATCTGGTCGAAGTGCCCGGCGATATCCGAACCGCGCGCTTCCAGCTTGTCACGAAATTCGGGCGATTGCAGCGCCTCCTCGAATTCGGCCAGCGAGCCTCCCGTGCCTGTTGCTTCCATCACATGCCACGGTATCAGCCTGCTATCCAGAGACAGCTGGGCCAGGCCCTGCTCCATCGCTGTCTCATCCGTTGCTGTGCCCTGAGCTATGGCCCTGCACAGGCTCTGATCGACATGGCCATCGATGGCACGACGCAGGTTCGGGTCAGTCACCATTCCTTCTATGCTGGTGTCTACAGGGAGTTCAAGATGCTGACGCACCTTTTCGAGAAGTGAGTACGCTCGACTGAACCGTTCTATCAAGGCCGATAACAGGTCTATTGCTGAAGGCGGAGTACCGCGCTCTGCAAGCCAGTCCTCCTCCAATCGGGCCAGGTGCTTCCCATCCTCTATTTGGCTGCCCAGCAGCTTTTCGTCCTCGGCACTGAGAAGGGGAGTCTCCCCTACTTCAGCGAAGTACAGGCCCAGGAAGTCCTCGCCTGCCTCAAAATCCCTTCTGCGGGGCGTGGTCTCAGCGTCGGAGACGTCATCGTCTTCCATGTCCCTATCGGAAGACGGCAATTCCTCACCGTGCGAAGAAAACAGTCCTTTGTCCTGAAGCCGTTCTGAAACCGCTATCATCTATGGCCTCCTTCTAGCGTTCGTTGGGGCATCACATGTTCGACGCACGGTGATTATATTGCTGGGGCGCTCCTTTGTATGCGACTTTAGTCGCATGGAGACATGGCCGTCGGAAACTGGAGGCCAGAGCACACGAGCAGGCAGGATGCAATATGTGAAGTTGTACCCGGCAGCTACGAATCCTGGAGTACTATCTCAAAAGGACAGGTTATGGCCCCGGAGGGACAGACCAGTTCGCAGTCAGCGCACCAGTCGCACTCAACGATTCCCAGGAATACAACAACACCATTCTCTATGGCCAGGCCATCGAGATGGCATACGCTAACACACAACCCACACCCATCACACCTCCCGGCATCTATCACAGGTCTATCGAGCACCGGTTTGCGTCTCCATTCCATCTATATTAGGAGCAGCATCGACATCTGTCAGTGACTTTTGTCTCAAGAGGCCATCTCCATTATCTTCTGGAGAGCTTCTTTGTCGATGATTACTAGGCGATGGCGATCGAACTCTATCACCCCTTTCTCCTCCAGCGCCTTAAGAGACCTCCCTACCACCTCCCGGGCGGTACCTGCCATAGCTGCCATTTCCTGCTGTGTGAGCCGCGGTCCGCTGCCCGTTTCATCACCGGCGGACTCAAGCAATATTCTGGCCACCCTGCCTATGACATGTTTGAAGGACAGATCCTCAACCAGCGACACAAAATGACGTAATCGCCGGGCTAATACCTTGATTACGTTCAATGCCAGCTGCGGATGATCACGGAGGGCGGCGTCCATGTCCTCCCTCCTTATCCCGTAGAGGAGAACGGGGCTCATGGCCCGGGCGCTGGCCGGGTTTGGACCGCCATCGAAGACAGGCACATCATTGAACGAATCTCCCGGACGCACGATGGCCAGGATCTGCTCCTTGCCTTCGGCCGAGGTCTTGAACACCTTGACGGCACCCGAAGCGACAAGATAGAGATGCCCGGCCGGTTCGCCTTCAAACAGAATCAGTTCGGCCCTATCGGCCGTCTTTTCGAATGCGAGCCTTCTTATGGACTCAAGCGCGGACGGACCGAGACCGGAAAAGTAGGCGATTCCCCGCAGAAACTCTGCATCAGCGGCCATGGGTCATACCCTCATCCGGGTCCTTCCAATACCAGACAATCCCGTAAAGCCGAGAAGGCTCCTGCCCAGTGAGTATTCGCGTTCAACGGCATCCAACGGGCAGGTCTCTCTCAGAACCACATTGTGCCATCGGCATCGAGTACCAGGTCATTAAGAGTGGCAGCGCCTACAACCCTGGCGTCGGGTATGAAGTCTCCGCTGTGCATGCCCAGCAACTGCGTACTCTGTCCACAGATCAGCAGCTCGACTCCGGCGCCTATGGCCTGGTCCATTATCTCCTTCAGAGTGGGGAACCCGCCCTCCCTCACCTTTTCTGCTGCACCTTTCTTAAGCACAGTGATACCCGATCCCAGGAAATAGATGGTGGCATCGATGTCCATTGCCCTGGCAGTAGCAGCCAGGACAAAGGGCGAATACAAACGCTTCGGCGTATCCACGCCGCTCGTTTGCACATACAGGATTTTCTTCGTTTCTGCCATCTTACAGTCCCCTAGTGTGTCTTTCGTATCAAGAACCTGAAGCCCTCCGCGGTCTTCTCTATACCCAGCATTTCCTGCCCAGCCCGCTTGGCCCAGGCCCTGACGTCTGTCTCAGAAGCAGGGTCATCTGCCAGCACTTCCAGGACCTCGCCGACAGCGATTTCATCCATCATCTCCCTGGTCTTGAGGACCGGCATCGGGCAGTAAAGGCCTATGCAGTCCAGTGTCTGGTGAGCCTGCTTTGCCGGATTGCTCTCCGCCATCCCGTCACCCACCTTTGGCCACTTCGCCCTTTATATCGGCACCGCAGTGAGGACACCGCTGCCTGTCCCGGGGTATTGCCTGGCGGCACTTCGGACAATAGAATATCTCTACCTTGCACGCCTGGCAGTAAGGGAAAGCCGCCTCCACTATCTCGGCTTCGCAGTATGGACAATAACAGGTCCTCTTTGTCTCATCCCGCCTATCGGTCATTGTCTTTCCCTCCCTTGTTACGTCTGTCGCGGTAGTCCTGAATGGCCTTGTGCAAAGCCTGGGCACCCAGATTAGAGCAATGAAACTTGTTCTTGGGCAGGCCTTCCAATTCGTCGGCTACCGATCTGGGGGTGATTTTCATTGCTTCTTCCAGCGTCTTGCCCTTAGCCATCTCGCTGACCATGCTGGATACGGCAATGGCGGCCCCACAGCCAAAGGTCTTGAACTTCACATCTTCCAGGCGATTGTCCTTGACCTTTATGTAGAAGGTCATCATATCGCCACACACGGGATTACCTTCCTCGCCTACGCCATCGGGGTCTTCAATCTCTCCCACGTTACGGGGGTTGGTGAAATGCTCCATCACCTTTTCGCTGTATACCGGCATGTCACTTCCCTCCTTTGCTGGTCCTGACAAACTTGGCGTAAAGCGGCGACATCTGTCGCAGCCTGTCAACGATGGGCAGCATTGCTTCTAGAATGTAGTCTACATCTTGATCGTTGTTATCTATGCCCAGGGTGAAAAGGATTGATCCCTGAGCTGTCTCGTGAGACAGGCCCATGGCAATGAGCACATGGGATGCCTTGAGCGCCCGTGATGTGCAGGCCGACCCGCTGGAAACGGCAACACCCTTAGTGTTCAGCAGCATGAGCATGGACTCACCTTCGATGAATTCCACGCAGAAGCTGGCGTGATCGGGGAGACGGTTCCGGGGATGACCGGTGACAACGGTGCGCTCAACTACATTCGGCAGCTCGTTGAGCAGGCGATCGCGCAGGGGGACAAGATGCTCTATTCGCTCCGTCATATGAGCACTGGCTAACTCCGCCGCCTTCCCAAGGCCGACAATAGCGGGAACGTTTTCGCTGCCGGCCCGCCTTCCTCCCTCCTGAATACCCCCATCCAGGAGCGGTATGATGCGCAGCCCTTTCTTTACCCATAGCGCCCCCACACCCTTGGGCCCGTAGAACTGATTGCCGCCCAGGCTCAGAGCATCAACTCCCAGTTCTGTCACGTTGACGTCTATCGTCCCGGCTGTAGCCACGGCATCAGTATGAAATGCGACCTTCCGCTCTCTCGTTACTGCGGCTATCTCCTTTATGGGCTGAATGCTGCCCACCTCCCCGTTGGCGTGCATTACGGAGACCAGTACCGTGTCATCCCTTAAGCTGCGACGAACATCATCAGGGTCAACCACGCCATGTCTGTCGACCGGCACCTCACTAACCTCAAATCCCCACTTTGCCAGTGTCCTGGCTGAGTGCAACACTGAGAAATGCTCAATGGCCGAGACTACCACATGTCTCCCCTTGTTTTGCTGTGCCACCGCCAGCCCCTTGATAGCCAGATTGTTGCTTTCCGTGCCGCTGCCAGTAAAGACCAACTCGTCGGCTTTGGCGCCAATCAGTTGAGCCACCTGTTCGCGGGCTGCCTCCATCGCATCGCGGGCACCATCGCCCCAGTCGTGCAGCGACGATGGATTGCCAAACACATCATCGAGATAGGGCATCATTGCGTCACGGACTTCAGGAAGAAGCGGTGTGGCAGCCGCATTGTCCAGATACACCTTTCTCATACCACAGTTCCCCAAAACTCAACAGACGCTTCCTGCACGGAACAAACTACCGCATGGTGAAGTGTGCCATAAGCGTCAGCACCAGAACAGCACATTTCAAAGGCGCGCGCTACACTGCCTGTCTGAAGCCAACAGACCTCGAGGTCTGGGAGATGACGAAAGTGGTAGCGCCTGCACCTCCGACGGTCTCCGATCCATCCGGTCTCCCACAAGGCCAGAGAAGATTTGACTCTTCTGTCGCCATCGATTATAGGCCGGCCCGAGATTTGCTGTCAAACTGCGGTGATCGACCGGTACCCTGTTTCTGTATCTCCTCCTGTGACCACATAGCGGCCGGCTGGGCCATGCGGTCCATATGACCTGCGCTTGCGTCCGCGCGTCTCAGCATCCCTCTTGCGGGCTTGGGCCGGCCACGTATTGCCGGGCGACGACCACACTGAACCCGGCACGCCAGCAGAGAGACAATGCTTGCTCAGTCCTGCCCAGCACAAGGGTTGCAAAAGGGCACGGTTTTGTATAGGCTTATCCAGTTGACGAATGGGATCTTGTTCGTGGGTGCAGCCCGTGCAGGTTTCCCTGTCTACCGTTAGGGAACTGATCCTACCAGGTGAGCTAGCCTATGACGAAGCCAAGCGAGCAAGCTAATGAAGCCCCTGGCTCGGCCGGCTCCGCCCAGGCCATGCCAGCCCAGGGCAGCAAGATCGAGACGTACAATCACAACCTTCTGGCTCTCAGCCGGGTATCAGCGGCAATCAGCGGCCTGCATGAGTTGGACGCTGTTCTCAAGATCGGCCTGGATACCGTGCTTGATGTCATGAACGGGAGCGTGGGAGGAATCATGCTCCTCAACGAGGCTGCCCAGACCCTGTCCTACCGTGTCTATCACGGTCTATCGGACAAGTATGCCCAAGAGATGCGTCTTACCCTTGGCGAGGGCATAGCAGGTGGGGTAGCCCAAAGCGGCCGGGCGGTGTTACTCGAGGACATCTCACTGGAACCAGACGCCGCGCGACTCGACCTGGTCGGTTCAGAGGGTTTGCGGGCGTTCATCAGCGTGCCCCTCCGCGCCAAGGACAATGTTCTGGGAGTAATGAATGTTGCCAGCCGTGTGCCCCATAGCTTTACAAGAGAGGACGTGCATCTCCTGCACTCGATCGGGGATCAGCTTGGCACGGCTATCGAGCAGGCAATGCTGCATGACCGGCTGAGAAAGGCGAGGGAAAGACTGCGCAAACTTGCGCGACAGAATCTTGTGGCGGAGGAGGAGGAACGGAGGAGGATAGCCAGAGAGTTGCACGATGAAACCAGCCAGTCACTCTCTGGAATAGCCCTTCAACTGGAAGCGCTTATGGAGAGCTGTGTCAGATCCGGCAATCAAGATGCTACTCTCATCGCCGGACTGAAGAAAGTCCAGGCACTGACAGTACAGGTACATAAAGAGGTAAGCAGGGTGATCTCCAATCTTCACCCTGCCGTATTGGATACGCTGGGGCTGGTTGCTGCCGTCCGCCAGTATGCCAAGAGCAGGCTGCAGCCGTTGGAGATTAACGTGACAGTGGAGCTCAAGGGGATGGAGGTGCGCCTCCCCGCTGATGTGGAAGCTGCGCTGTTCAGGGTTATCCAGGGAGCGATCGGCAACATTGCCGAGCATTCCAAGGCAAAGAACGCCTCTATAGTTCTCACGTACAAACCGGATGAGTTCTCGCTGAACGTCACTGATGACGGACAGGGATTCGACGTTTCCCAGATCACCGATGTGGAGGAAAGCGGACGGGGCCGCGGCCTGTTCAGCATGAGAGAGAGGATCGGCTTTCTCGGCGGTACCAGTGGTATTGACTCCAAGATCGGCGCGGGCAGCACGGTTTGGGCCAGGATTCCAATAGGTCAAGACCTCAGATATGGCGAAGATAAGGGTGCTGGTGACTGACGACCATGCCATCGTACGTGATGGTGTCTGTGCCTTGCTTGCTCTCACCGACGATATAGAAGCAGTGGGCGAGGCCACAAACGGCAGGGAGGCACTGGAGATGGTTGCCAGCCTCTCCCCCGACGTAGCGCTGATGGACATTGTCATGCCTCTCATGGATGGGCTCGAGGCAACTCGCCGGCTGCGCAAAGAGTTCCCGGAAACCAAGGTCATAGTGCTAACCCAGTACGAGGACAGAGACTACGTAATCCCCGCTATCGAAGCTGGAGCCAGCGGCTTTATCAGCAAAGCAGCGGCATCATCGGAGCTCACCTCGGCCATTCGGTCTGTATACCGCGGGGACTCCTTCCTTTCCCCGTCCATCGCCAGGCTACTGGTGGACGACTACCGACAGCTAGCCAGCGTAGGAAGAAGCAACGATACCGCCGATCAGCTGACCGATAGAGAGAGAGAAGTCCTCAAGCTGCTGGCAGAAGGGCACTCTACCCGTGAGATAGCCCAAATACTGGTTGTCAGTCCCAAAACTGTGGACAGGCACAAGACCAACCTCATGGCCAAGCTGGATATCCACAACCGCCTTGACCTGTTCAAGTATGCCCTGCGCAAGGGCATTATCGTCGTCTGAGATCACTTCCTGGCAGCCTCTACCACACCCCCCGTTTCCCATACCGCACCACTGAGCAGCATCTACCTGCAAATGGACAGTTAGATGCGGGGAAATTGAGGTGATGTCTCCCCAGCTTCTGGGGTGAATACCTCTATCCCTCCGGTGCATCGGTCGCTATAGTCTGTAACAGGAGGCTCGGATAAGCTCCTGAGAACGCGTAGTTGGCAAGGGGGTGAACGATGGAAGGAAGCACTAAGGTCCTGCTGGTGGATGATGAGCCGGAGTTCATTGCCGATCTAGAGGCGAGGCTGCTGGCAAAGGGCTGGCAGGTGCTCAAGGCCAGCAACAGGTCACAGGCAGAGGAGGTGGCACGTCACGAGAAGCCGGACCTGGTTATTCTGGGCACAATAGTCCCACGCGGCGATGCATTCCATCTCCACCAGTGGTTGAAGCAGAGCCCGGACTTCAGGGACGTGCCTCTCATTGTGGTTGATGCCTCACCGGAAAAACGCCTTATCAAGGGCTGGCGCATGGATGAGGGCCTAAAGCTTGAGGCCGAGCAATATCTGATGAAGCCGGTCGAGTCAGACTCAATACTGGCCTGGGCTGAGAGATTCCTCGATAAGACGCTCAGAAAGATCAGGGTGCTGGTGGTAGATGACCATTCTGTAGTCAGGGAAGGGATTTGCGCCCTTCTGAGCCTGCAGAAGGACATGGAAGTAATAGGCGAAGCCGTCGACGGGCGAGACGCCATTGACAAAGTGCAGCGCCTTACGCCGAACGTGGCAGTGATGGACATCATCATGCCGGTGATGAGTGGCCTCGAGGCCACAAAACGAATAACCGAGGAACACCCTGAGACAAAGGTCTTGATCCTGACGCAATATGACGAAGAGGAGAACATGTTTGTCGCGAAGCAGGTAGGGGCTTACGGCTTTATTGCCAAGAGCGCCGCCAGTTCCGACCTGTTAACTGGCATAAGAACGGTAGGTGAAGGGAGGTACTTCCCTCGCTCCTTCGCCTATGTGTCGGCCAACTGGCCGGAGGGGCTGGACAAGAACAAGTGAAGCTCTCTGCCCAGCCTTGCCCCCAGCTGCTGAGCCGCAAGGGAGGACGTTGGTTTGCAGTCGGTAACCATTAGTCTTGACGGTCGTGAGGTGAGCGGCTATCCGGGTATGACCATTCTGGAGCTGGCACGTGAATCAGGCGTAGACATCCCTACACTCTGCCACTACGAGCACCTGGCTCCCGTTGGTGCTTGCCGCGTCTGCCTGGTGGAGAATGAGCAAAATGGAGCTTTGCTGCCCTCATGTGTCACGCCGATAGCGTCGGGCATGGTAATCAGCACCCACTCCCCAAGAGTGATAGAACACCGCAAAACCATAGTCAAGCTCATGCTGGCCAGCCATCCCGACTCGTGCCTGGTATGCGATAAAGGCAATCGCTGCCAGCTACGCCAAATCGCCTCAGACCTGGGCATCGGCCTGGTGGAGTTCCAGAGAATTCCCCACATGACCAGCATCGAAGATGTCAACCCCTTCCTCGAACGCGATTTGAGCAAGTGCATACTGTGCGCCAAGTGTATCCGGGCCTGCCAGGAACTAGTCGTTGAAGGTGCTATTGACTACTTCCAGCGAGGATTCACCACCATGCCGGCCGCACTTGGCAATTCTCCCCTGGAAGACTCCGAATGTACCTTCTGCGGAACCTGTGTTGCCCTCTGCCCTACAGGTGCCCTGACCGAGAAGGAGCAGACATATAGAGGAACGACCCCCACCATTATCCAGTCGACCTGTCCCTTCTGTGGTTGTGGATGTAGCATTGCGCTGGAAGTCAAGGATGGACATGTGGTGAGAGCCAGGCCGGGCCAGCAAAGCTCGGTGAACAAGGGGACACTCTGCGTCAGAGGAAGCTACGGCTGCGACTTCGTCAACAGTCCGGACAGATTGACGAGGCCCCTGGTGAAGGTCGATAACACCTTTGAGCAGGTGTCATGGGAAGAGGCCCTGGAGCGGGTAGCTACCGGATTCAGGCGACTGAAGGACGAGCGGGGTCCCGACGGCCTGGCCGTCCTCGGTTCCACCAAGTGCACCAACGAAGACAACTATGTCCTGCAGAGATTCGCCAGATGTGTGCTGGGCACCAACAATATTGACAACGGCGGTCGCCTGTACAACTCAGCCAGCCGTTTGGGACTGGGATCTTCACTCAGCCTCTCCGGCACTACCAACTACCTCAGCGACCTGGAACAGGCCGACCTTATACTGGTTATCGGGGCCGACCCCGGCTCCTCAAACCCTGCCGTCAGTTACGCCATAAAGCGCGCCGTCAGAGCACAGCGCGCTAAGTTGATTCTCGTAGATCCTCGACTGACAAGGCTCTCTTTGTTTGCCCATCTCTGGTTACGACCCAAGGTCGGCACCGACGTGGCACTCATAAACGGCCTGGCCAGGGTCATAGTCGATGAAGGCCTGCTGGACGAGGAATTCGTCAGTAGAAGAACAGATAACTTTGAAGCTCTTGCCGCTAGTCTGGGAGAGCATACACCGGAGCGCGTGCAGGATGTTACCGGGGTCTCGGTTCAGGATATGCAGGCCGCCGCCCGACTTTATGCCGGGGCAAGCCGGGCAGCAATTGTCTACGGTACAGGAATCACGCAGCAGGTGACGGGAGCCGAGGGCGTGAAGGGTCTGGCCAATCTGGCCCTGCTGACTGGTAACATCGGGCGCAGAGGAGGCGGTGTCTACGCCCTGCAAAGGGCAAACAACGGGCAGGGCGCCTGCGACATGGGAGTGCTGCCCGATTTCCTTCCGGGATATGAGAGCGTAGCCGACGACCAGGCCAGGGGCAAATTCCAGAAACGTTGGGGAGTAAGCTTGCCGGATGAGCCCGGGCTTACTGCCCTCCAGACCATCAAACAGGCAAGAGACGGAAAGATCAGGGCCATGTTCATCGTAGGAGAGAACCCCGTTCTGAGCTTTCCCAATGCCAGCTTTACCGCGGAGACTCTCACTTCCCTGGACTTCCTGGTAGTCCAGGATATGTTCCTTACGGAGACAGCGAAGCTCGCAGACGTCGTGCTGCCGGCGGCGAGCTTCGCGGAAAAGGACGGGACGTTCACCAATTTCGAGGGCCGGGTGAACAGGGTGCGCAAAGCGGTCGAGCCTATCGGAGAAAGCCTGCCAGACTGGGAAATAGTCGTACGCCTAGCTGACGCGATGGGCTTACGGTTCCCATTTTCCTGTGTACAGGATATCATGGATGAGATCGAGGAGTTGGTTCCCTCCTACGAAGCTTATGCTGACCCCCAGAGGCGCGACGAGCTGTCATGCGGTGACACAGGGCCAACTTACGGTAGCCAACTCCTGAAGGGATTCGCCCGTTTCTCGCCCATTGAATTTACTCCACGGGCAGCAGAAAGACAGCCAGACTACCCCTTCACCCTTATCGTCGGGACTACCCCCTATCACTTCGGCACCGGCAGCCGGACTTCAAGGGCCCCGCGTCTGAAGAAGTTCTCGCCCCAGTCCTTCGTGGAAATCTGCCAATCGGATGCCGGAAGAGTCGCCTTCGCGGATGGCGAAAGGGTCAAGGTCATCTCGCCTACCGGCGAGATCAGCACAACCGTCAGGATCACCGATACACTGCCGGAAGGCACGCTCTTTATGCCGCTTTCGTTTCCGGAGACTCCCGTCAACCAGCTGTTCGACATCGTCCTGAATCCGGAAACAGGAGCACCCTCACTGAAAGCATGCGGCGTAAGAATAGAAAGAACCGCTTCGCCCTGAGCACCATACACAGGATGCTAAGCAATCTCGAGGCACCGATGAGCAAGAGTGGGAATGGACCGAGCTTGGGTACTCAAGTCGGGAGTTGCGGATCCGTCGGAACTTCGGGAATTACGGTCCACAGCCCGGCAAGGCAGCAGTTGGCCCTATCCGGCGCAGAACAAAGGAGCAGACGAAGATGAATGAAGAAGGGCTGGCCAGAAACGTTGACCTGGCATCGCTCGACTCCCTTGTCTCTCAATACAGCCGGCAGAAATGGGCGCTGATACCACTGCTCCAGAGAATACAGGACGAACTCGGGTATATCCCGCCCCAATCTATACCAATTATATCCAGAGGCCTGAGGCTCTTCCCCAGTCAGGTGCAGGGTGTAATCAGCTTCTACGCCCAGCTCTACACTCAGCCGCGGGGCAAAAAGGTCGTCAGGGTATGTCGGGGCACTGCCTGCCACGTGAGGGGAGGCAAGACGATACTGAAACTGGTCAAGCAGCATCTGGGGCTAGAAGAGGGTGAGACGAGCTCCGATCTGGAATACACGCTGGAGACCGTGGCCTGCATCGGTGTTTGTGCCCTGGCCCCCAATATAACGGTCGCTGAGCGCGTCTACGGTCATATGAACCCCAAGAAGGTCGAGCAGTTGTTCAAGGACTACAAAGGTGGAGGGGCAGCATGAAGACCCATCATACTATCTTTGTCTGTCAGGGAACGGGATGCCTCTCCAGTGGCTCCGACGCCGTCTATGATGCACTCAACGAAGAAATACGCCGTCAGGGGATAAGCCATGCCGGGGTGGACTTCACCGGCTGTCACGGCTTCTGTGAGCAGGGGCCCAACGTAGTCATTGAACCTGAAGGCATTTTCTACACCCGCGTCCAGGCCGAGGATGCGCCAGAAATCGTCACCTCTCATCTTGGTAATGGCAGGCCCGTGGAACGCCTCTTCTACCATGACCCCGTAACCGGCAAAGCCATATCTCACTATTCACAGATAGACTTCTACAAGAAGCAGCAGCGCGTCATTCTGCGCAACTGCGGGCAAATCAACCCTGAGAAGATAGAGCACTACATCGAGCGCGGAGGATATCAGGCACTGAGCAAGGCCCTTCTCATGACGCCGGAGGAGGTCATTGAGCAGGTTAAGAAGTCGGGCCTGCGTGGGCGGGGTGGAGCCGGCTTCCCCGCAGGCGTTAAGTGGGAGTCCTGCCGCAAAGCTCGGGGCGACACCAAATACGTAATCTGCAATGCTGACGAAGGTGACCCCGGGGCGTTCATGGACCGCTCCATTCTGGAAGCAGACCCCCATGCTGTCATTGAAGGGTTGACCATTGCCGGGTACGCCGTAGGTGCCAGTCAGGGCTACATCTACGTCCGCGCTGAGTATCCGCTGGCCGTGAAACGCCTCAGGATCGCCGTCACCCAGGCCAGAGAACACCAATTCCTGGGCAGGCAGATACTGGAAACAGGCTTCAGCTTCGATGTCGATATTGTGGAAGGAGCCGGAGCTTTCGTCTGCGGAGAGTCCACGGCATTGATGGCCTCAATTGAGGGCAGAAGAGGTATGCCCCGTCAAACACCCCCTCGCTCGGTGGAAAGAGGCCTGGGCGGCAAGCCCACATCGCTCAATAATGTCAAGACCCTTGCCTTTGTGCCCCAGATCCTCAACAACGGCGCTGATTGGTTTACCGGCATAGGGACCGAGAAGAGCAAGGGAACGGCCGTCTTTGCCCTCACCGGGAAGGTCGCCAACAGCGGCTTGGTCGAGGTGCCCATGGGCACTTCGTTATCCACCATCATATTCGATATCGGGGGCGGTATCCCACGTGGCAAGCAGTTCAAGGCGGTGCAGACGGGTGGCCCTTCAGGCGGATGCATCCCGGCCCGATTTCTCGATTCCCCAGTGGACTACGAGACGCTGGCTCAGTTGGGCTCTATTATGGGCTCGGGCGGCATGGTCGTGCTGGACGAGACGACCTGCATGGTCGACGTGGCCAAGTACTTCCTCAGCTTTACCCAGGCCGAGTCCTGCGGCAAGTGCGTCCCCTGCCGGCTGGGAACCAGACAGATGTTAGAAATCCTGACCAGGATCACCGAGGGCAAGGGCCATCCCGACGACATTGACACCTTGCTCACCATAGCTAAGACGGTCAAGGAATGCTCGCTCTGCGGCCTGGGACAAAGCGCGCCCAACCCCGTCCTCACCACCCTCAACTACTTCAGAGAAGAATACGAGGCCCATATACAGGAGAAGAAATGCCCGGCCGCTGTCTGCGATGCCCTCATGATATCGCCCTGCCAGCATACCTGCCCGGTAGGGATCAACATTCCCAGGTATGTGGCCCAGATTGCCGATGGCCAGTACCTGGCGGCCGTCGACACCATCAGGGAGCGCAATCCCTTCCCTGCCATTTGCGGCCGTATCTGCCATCACCCCTGCGAGGGCAGGTGCCGCCGTGGAGAACTCGACGACCCCGTAGCTATCAGAGCACTTAAGCGGTTTGCCGCCGACTGGTACTTCGACCACGTCGATGAGGTGCCTGAGCCGGAACCGTTCCCCCTGATTCACAATGAGAAGGCAGCGGTGGTCGGCGCAGGACCCACGGGGCTTTCCTGTGCCTACTTCCTGGCGCAGATGGGCTATCCTGTCACAGTGTTTGAAGCTCTGCCCGTGGGCGGCGGGATGCTCTCTGTAGCTATACCTGAGTTCCGCCTTCCGCGCCAGGTCATTGACAAGGAGATAGGCTACATCGCCAGGCGCGGAGTGGACATAAAATACAACTCGCCAATCAACGTGAATTTCACCATAGAAGATATCAAGAACAGCGGCTTTGAAGCCATCTTCATTGCGGCCGGGGCGCAAAGGAGCCAGAGCGTGGGCATACCGGGAGAACTGGAGGACATCGAGGGCTTCTACTATGGTCTGAGGTTTCTCAGGGACGTGAAGGTGGGCAGGCCTGTCAAGATTGGACGCCGCGTAGCTGTCATCGGCGGTGGTAATGTGGCCCTCGACTCCTCTCGAACCGCCCTTCGCCTCGGCGCAGATGAGGTAAGCATCTTCTACCGCCGGTCACGGGAAGAGATGCCGGTAACGGAGGTGGAATACGATGAGGCCGTGGCTGAGGGGGCTCAGGTCAATTTCCTGGTCAGTCCCACCCGCATAATGAGCGACGACTGGAAAGTGACCGGCCTGCAATGTGTCCGCATGCAGCTCGGTGAGCCCGATGCCAGCGGACGCCGGCGACCGATTCCCGTTTCCGGATCGGAGTTCTTCGCTCCCGCAGATACCGTCATCGCCGCTGTGGGGCAGGCCCCTGACCTGTCATTTCTGCCCCCTGATAGTGCCCTCGAGCGTACTCGATGGGAGAGGCTGGCGGTGGACGCGAACAGACTGGCCACCAACGTGCCCGGCGTTTTCGCCGGCGGCGATTTCGTCTCCGGCCCGGGCATGGTCATAGAGGCCATTGCGGCCGGCCGGAGGGGGGCCATCGCCATGGATAAGTACCTCCGGGGCGATACGTCGCGGGTCGAGATGTATGACCTCAAGCCCAGGGTCGTTGAGGAGAAGACAGCCGAAGAGGAAGAAGGAGAGGAGAGCTGGGAACCACAGTTCAGGCCCGAGACACCTTACGTTCCTGTACAGGAGCGGAAGGGCAGCTTCAAAGAGATAGAATTGAGCTTCTCTGAGGACACTGCGAGACAGGAGGCCAGGCGCTGCTTGAGATGCGACCTGGAACAGTAGAATACCGGCCGTTGAATACCAAATGTCCAGCAAACTCGGATGACAGAAATCTCAACGGCCAAAACGCTGGTTCCAGGTTTGGGATCTGGAGCTTGGGATTTGGGATTTAGAGCTTAGGATCCAGGATTTAACTTGCGGGAGGTCAGTCATGAAATCGATCACCAGGCAGAAGACCCTTGAGGAAATCGACCGGCAGCTGGAGGGACTTGACAGGGTGTACATTGCCGGCTGCGGCACCTGCGCCACTATGACCAGGACCGGCGGGAGGGAAGAGGTACTGGCCATGAGAGAGCATCTGCAGGAGCTGGGCAAGCTGGTCACCGGCTGGATAGTCATCCCTACCGCCTGTGATGAGATGACGGAGGTAGCTGTTCGGGAGAACGAGGGCGCCATTCACAATGCCAGCTGTATTCTGGTCATGGCCTGTGCCCTGGGAGTACATAAGCTGAGTACATACGTTGACAGGCCGGTCATTCCGGCTCTGGACACGCTTTTCATAGGCGTCGAAGATGGTCCGGGCCATTTCCAGGAGGTCTGTTCCCAGTGCGGTCAGTGCGTGCTGGGAGAGACTGCCGGCATCTGTCCTATAACTGCCTGCCACAAAGGTCTGCTCAACGGCCCCTGTGGCGGCACGAACGACGGCAAGTGCGAGGTGGACAAGGAGAAGGACTGCGCCTGGACTCTCATATATGAGCGGCTGAAGGAGCAGGGCCGCCTCGACCTGATGCGCAAGTATCATGCTCCCAGAGACTACAACGTGACACCCAGGCCGCGGACCATTAAGATTGCCTGAAGGAGGAACTATGGCGCAGAGTTTTAGGGATGTGCTCGATTCCGGCAGGTTTGTGGTGACCAGCGAAATCGGGCCGCCGAAAGGTACGAACATCGAGAAGATGCTCCACCATATCGACCTTCTCAAGGACAAAGTGGATGCGTTGAATGTCACCGACCATCAGAGCTCTGTAATGCGCTTTCCGTCCATCGGCGGCTGCCTGGCAATTAAGGAACAGGGAGGCGAGCCCATACTGCAGATGACCTGCCGCGACCGCAATCGGCTGGCCCTTCAGGCCGAGCTCCTCCTCGCCCACACCAGAGGTATAAGAAATGTCCTCTGCCTGACCGGAGACGCCGTGGTGGTTGGTGACAACAAGGCCGCCAAAGGTGTCTTCGACCTGGACTCAGCCCAGCTGCTGCAGACCATCCGGCACATGGAAGGGGGCAAGGACCTGGGGGACAACGACCTTGACGGAGCCGTGCAGTTCTGCGCCGGGGCCATAGTAACGCCCGAAGCAAACCCCATTGAGCCTCAGTTGATCAAGTTTGAGAAGAAGGTCGAAGCCGGTGCCGAGTTCTTCCAGACTCAGGCCATCTATGACCTGGACGAATTCGCCAGGTTCATGGAATACGCCCGCCAGTTCCCGGTCAAGATACTGGCCGGCATCATCCTCCTTGTATCAGCCAGGATGGCCAAGTACATGACCGAAAACGTCCCCGGCGTCTCCGTGCCTCAGAACCTGATTGATGAGTTGGCCGCTGCCCCCAAGGGCGAGGCCATCAACAAGGGCATAGAGATCGCCGCCCGCATGATTGCCACCATAAAGAAGGAATCCATCTGCCATGGAGTCCACGTCATGGCCATAGGCAAGGAAGAGGTCGTCCCGGACATACTCAAAGCAGCCGGCCTGGCCGCCTAGCGGATGATTCCCCATCGCACCCTTACCGCGAAGGATACCCTTGTGGCGTAGGGCACTCGAAAGAGACCTCCCTTACCGGTGAGCAGTCGGGGCAGCCGACACCGCTCAACGCTACCTGCAGCCGCCTACAAGCCCGGCCAGGCAGTCGTGGCAGGCCTTGCCGCCCTGGGCTCCTGCTCTTGGCTGTCATGCCTCTGTCAGCCTACCCTCCAGGACCAGGCGTTCCTTCCGCCCTGCAGTACCATAGCTCCCACGGGCTCTCCTGGCAGACCGCAGCCAGTACGATCCTCCGCAAGAGCTACTCTCCGCTCAGCCAAGGGGCCTACCCCAGCTGACCGGCCATATTATCGTCTCGATTGGGTTATAATGGCGCCAGGCATCATATATGCCAGTGGTCTCCAGGACTCAGAGGCCCTAGCTCATGACTGTACAACGGCATTTCCTGGGCTGGGATGCACCGGTCACCACCAGGGTGCAGCAGTTTCTGTTGCCGTCGCAGCTTTCAGGCCCGGTTGACCTGGAGAACCAGCTTGTTGTGGTGCCTACCAGGCAGGCAGACCGCAGGCTGCGCGAGGCCCTGGCACTCTACTGTGCCGACCAGAATACCGCGCTCCTGTCCCCTCGAGTCGTGACACCGGCCTTCTTCCTCCAATCTGATCAGCAGTCGGCAAGGGTGGCCAATCAGACAGAGGTTACAGCAGTCTGGATAGACGTGCTGATGAAGGCCGACCTGAGCCAGTACGGTCATTTCTTCCCTGCACGACCGGCGGACAAGTCATTCACCTGGGCGATGCACACAGGCGATCTCCTGCAGCGGCTGCGCGACACGCTGGCCGATGCAGGACAGCAGATAGCAGACATATCTGGGGAGTTCGGCAGCATTCTGGAGGAACAGGAACGATGGGACGACATGGCGGGATTGGAGGCTGCCTATCTGGGGCGACTGGAGGAGCTGGGACTGCAGGACCCGTGTGAGACCATGATACGCCGGGCTGAGGATCCGGAACTCCCCGAGGGAATCGAGCGGATTGTCGTGGCCGCAGTCCCGGACCCGACTCCTCTAACAATTCGAGCGCTCGAGCGCCTCGCATCTCGCGTAGCCATTGACCTTCTGGTACACGCCCCCGAATCACTGGCGGACTGCTTCGACGAATGGGGCCGCCCGATCACGGACAGATGGAGCGAGAGCCAGATACCCATCCCCGGTGCAGAGAGCAACCTCATCCTCACCGGCTCTCCGTCAGGTCAGAGCCGCAAGGTTGTGGAGATCATGGCGGAGGAGACCAGCCGCTTCGGTCCTGCCGACGTCGCCATCGGTGTGCCAAACAGCGACATCACTCCCGTACTCATGGCTGACCTCGCAGAGAAGGACCTGCTCGCCTTCGATCCCGCGGGCAAGGGCCTGGCCGAACACCCCCTGTACCGCCTCCTTGAGTCTTTCCATGCCCTTATCACCGAGAAGACATATGCAGCCTTCAGCGCCTTCCTGCGACACGCTGACGTGCTGACATTCCTGCAGCAGAAGTACGATCTCTCTCCGCGCTGGCTGCTGGAGGAACTGGACACGTTTCAGAACCAGCAGCTTCCGCTGGGCATGGAGGACATGGCTTACCACCTGCTGCTCCGCCCGGCCAGGCCAGATGGTCGCCGGCCATTCCGGAGCCTTGCTAAGGCGGTGGCCTTTGTCGACCAACAAGTACAGCAGTTCGCTAGCGGAGACATCGACAGCGCAGTACGGTCGCTGCTGCAAACAATATACGAAGTCAGAACTCTCAACCCTGGTGGTCCCGAGGACGATGACTTCATAGCAGCCTCGGGCCTGGTTGACAGCGCGCTCCGCGACCTGACCGGTGACGTGATAGGCAGGCTGGACATCGAGAAAGGGGATGCCTTTGGCATCCTGCTAAAGAGGTTGACTGCGCAGCGCTACTACCTGGAGCGCAAGGGCGCGATCATCGACCTCGAGGGCTGGCTCGAGTTACCCTGGAACAGCGCCCGCCTTTTGATAGTCACAGGCATGAACGAAGGCTCTGTGCCGGAGGGGCATCTAAGCGACGTGTTTCTGCCTGATACACTGCGAAGGCAACTCAACCTGCGCTCTGATGCGGACCGCCTGGCCAGGGATGCCTATTTGATGCAAGCTCTCATAGAGTCACGCCACCAAGACGGCCGTGTCTGCTTCCTGGTCAGCAAGACGGGAGCCTCACGTGATCCGCTCAAGCCCTCGCGCCTTCTCTTTCGCTGCGGCGACGCCGAGCTGGTCCAGCGGGCCCGGAAGCTGTTCGGCGATCCCGGAGACCAACAGCAAAGCTATCCGCCGGCAATCAGCTTCCGTCTCCAGGCAGGCCCGCCTGCCGATGTCCGGGCCGAGAAGATCACACCCGGTAGACTATCGGTTACCGCGTTCAGAGACTATCTGCAATGCCCCTTCCGCTTCTACCTCAAGCACATACTGGGCATGGAGGAACTGAACGATGAGAAGGCCGAGATGGATGCGCTCGATTTTGGGTCACTGGTGCACGATGTACTGGCGACCATGGCAGGGAACGATGAGATGAAGATGTGCCAGGAGCACGTCAAGCTGGGCGAGTTTCTCTGTTCGGAAGCCCGGAACTGGGCCGCAGCACGCTTTGGCCACCCGCTGCCACTGCAGATCAGAATCCAGCTTGATGCCGCCAGGCAGCGACTTCGGGCGGCAGCACGGGTACAGGCCGACCTGGCAAGAGACGGCTGGCAGATTATCGACTCGGAGGTAAGGGCCCAGGCCGAACTGGCCGGCATGCGTATCGGCGGCAGAATCGATCGCATCGACAGGCATGCCGCGACGGGCCGCATACGCATTCTCGACTACAAGACCTCGGATAATGCCCAGCAGCCCGAGGAGGCCCACCTGGGTTCTCCCCGGGATGAGGTTGCCGGCTATATGCTTGTCGAGGTGAATGGCAGACAGAAACGCTGGACCGATCTGCAGCTCCCGCTCTACAGGATGCTGCTTTCCGGGGACGACTTTGCCGGCAGCGAGATCGAACTCGGGTACTTCAACCTTCCCCGAGCCACAGACGACACCGGAGTGTCAGTGTGGAAGGGCCTTAGCGATGGCATCATGGCATCTGCCCGGACATGCGCTGGGCACATCGTTGCAGATATACGGGACCGCAGGTTCTGGCCGCCGGTGGAGAGGGTGCAGTACGACGACTTCGAGAGCCTCTTTCCTGGCGCCGTCCCTGACTGCATCGATGTGGCAGCTCTTGAGGCGTTCATGAGGGGAGAGACACAGTGACGAGAAGCGCAATCGGTCACGTGGCCATCTCCGCCTCTGCCGGCTCGGGAAAGACCTTCCAGCTCGCCCACCGCTATATCAGGCTGATGGCCAACGGGGTCGATCCCGCCCGCATCATCGCGCTGACCTTCTCGCGTAAGGCGGCAGGCGAGATATTCGATTCCATCGTCAACTACCTCTGCGACGCCTCCGGTTCACCGCAGAAAGCCCGCAGGACCGCACAGCTCATCGGAGAACCCGGCTTTGCACAGCAGGGCTTCCTCCAGCTCCTGCGAGACCTGCTTGTCAGCATCCACAGCCTCCATATCAGCACGCTGGACAGCTTCACCGTGGGCATACTCAGGTCTTTCCCCATGGAGCTTGGCATTCCCTCAGCGTTTCAGATCATGGACAACGACAGTGCCGAGGCCAAAGCCGCCAGCCGGACGGTCCTGGGCATGCTCTTCAGCCATCGCCATGTCAGCAGCGAGGCACAGAGGTCATTCCTGGACGCGTTCAGACAGGCGACTTTCGGACAGGAGCAGAAGGGCCTTGAGCAGAGCCTGGACAACTTCATCACCCGTTTCGGCGGCTTCTACCGCCTGATGCCCCAACCTCAAAGCTGGGGGCAGGAGGCCACCATCTGGCCCCGGGGCTCACCCTGGCTTGAGCCGGCAGGGGGCGTCGCACAGGCCGCCGCCGAGCTGAGGACCTCATTGGTGGGTTGCGGACTCCCTGACAGCCTGGTCGAGAACCTGACCAGCGTCATCGATTTCTGCGCCGGCTATGGCGGGTCGTCACGCTGGGATGAGGGCTTGAGCGGTAAACCCCTCTTCCGCTCGCTGGCGGGCAATCTGCAGCCTGTGCAGCATGGCGAAATGACGCTGTCCTACAACAAAGGGCAGTATGTTCTGGGTGGACGCCAGTGTCAGTTGCTGTCGACCCTGCTAAGGCATGCAGTGGGCACGGAACTCCGCGCCATGCTGAACCGGACCCGGGGTATCTACCAGGTGCTCCGCCAGTACGAGCAGTTCTACGATGGTATGGTCCGCCGGCGCGGGAAGCTTACCTTCATCGACGCTCAGTATCTGCTGACCTCGGCCAATCAGTACAGCTCCGGCAGCGTGCTCAGCCGCCTGGCAGGACAGGACTCCCGACTCTATATAGACTACCGCCTCGACTGCAGACTGGACCACTGGCTACTCGATGAGTTCCAGGACACCAGTGACCTCCAGTGGGAGGTGCTGCGCAACCTGGCAGATGAGATTCTGCAGGATGCCGGCGGAGGGCGCAGCTTCTTCTACGTTGGCGACGTCAAGCAGGCAATATACGGATGGCGGGGCGGCAACGCACGTCTCTTCGGCAAGATACTTGAGCAGTATCAAGGGCAGATCGAGCAGATTCCCCTCAGCGTGTCCTTCCGCTCCAGTCAGCCTGTCATCGATGCGGTCAACCGGGTATTCAGCGGCCTCTCCGAGGGGCAGCTGCCTCCTGACGCCGTTGCCCAGTGGCAAAAGGTCTGGCAGGACCACCGGTGTCAGGCAGATGTCGTGCCCGGGCAGGGCTACGCTGCGCTCCTGGAGCCGCCCTGTCACGCTGGCGAATACAAGCCCACCAAGGAAGACAGATACCATTTGGTGGCCACTCTGCTCAATGAGATGAGGCCCCTCGAGCGAGGCCTCTCAGTGGCGATCCTGGTGCGCAAGAATGCCACCGGGAAAGAGACCGTCGGTCTTCTCCGCGGCGAATGCCCCGGAATGACTTTCATACACGAGGGTAGAGCCGCTATCAAAGACAACCCCGTCGTTTCGGCTCTGCTGGCCCTCGTCAGGTTCGCCGCACATCCGGGAGATACCCTTGCCTGGCGCCACCTTCAGATGAGCCCGCTCAACAAACATTTCGCCAAACATGGACTGGGAAGGGATCGTCTGCCCCTGATGCTTCTCACCGAGATACAGACACACGGCTTCCGGGCCTTCATACGTAACTGGGGTGCGCACCTGAGCGCGGCACATCACCTGGATGACTTCGGCAGCAAGCGTCTGAACGACCTGATAGAGGCTGCCGGTGAATTCGACCGCACCGGGGGCAGTAGCTGCAACGACTTCCTGCACTTCATCGACAGCTACCAGCTCCACGAGCTCGCTGCGGAGAACTCTGTGCGCGTTATGACCATCCACCAGTCCAAGGGGCTGGGATTTGATGTTGTTATCCTCCCCGACCTGCAGGGGGACAGCATGGTCAGAGCGGCCAACCTGGATTTCCTGATCGCTCGTGATCCCGAGACAGACAGGCCTTTGTGGGCCATGAAGATGCCGCCCCGGACTATCGCTGAAAGCGAGCCCACACTGGCACAACAGGTGCAGGTGCGCGATGAAATCGAATGCTTCGATGGGCTCTGCCTGTTATATGTAGCCCTGACCAGGGCCAAGCAGGGGCTCTACATGATCACCGGCTTTCCCGGTAGGTCCTCCAGGATGGTCACGCCCGCCGCCCTTCTCAAGACCCGGCTGGCGGGAGAGCCCAATCCAGCTGGCGGTACCGCCCTGGAGATAGGCGGTGAGGAGTTCACATGTCTCTACGAGACGGGGGAGCGTGACTGGTACCTCAAGGCCCCGCCCGGGGCACGGCCCGCCGGACCCGCCCGGAAGCCTCAATTATCCAGGGAGTACAGCAGGTATCCATCGCTGAGGCGCAGGCTTCTCGGCGTATCGCCATCTGCGATCGAGGCCAGAGAGATCAGAGCTGATCTGCTGTTCACTCATGTCGCCCATGACAGCATTGAGTTGGGCAGAGCCATCCACGAGCTCTTCCAGAGGGTATCGTGGATTGACGGGACCGAT
>JBKHJG010000014.1:0-38789 GCA_046538235.1 Dehalococcoidia bacterium
GCCCTTCAGTGATTGTACCTTCCCGAAATAGCCCTAGCTCTTCCCTATTCTGAACATCTTGGTCCCGCATACGGGACACACACCTTGAGTCGCCGGCCTGCGGTTCTTCATGACTATGCTTCTGGTGTCCTTCATCTCTCTCTTGGCGCGGCACTTCATACAGTATGCTTGCATGTGTTCACCTCCCTTTTTCGAATAGGATAAGCTATCCTGCTCTCGAATGTCAATAGTCTGGGCCGAATATTCGTTAGATCTCCGCGATATGTTCACTTTGGTGCGCATTATTCTGCCTCCGGGCCTGAGGGGAGCGTGTCAAGTCATTGAGGATTGATTACCGGGTGCGATGCCGCACACGGGTCAGGACTGGAGCTGCTGCAGTACCCTGCGTGCCTCTTGGCTTGCCCGTGCTCGGTGGCTGATTTGATTCTTGACCTCGGCGGGGAGTTCGGCCATAGTCTTGCCTCTTTCAGGCAGAAGAAAGACGGGGTCATAACCGAACCCGTTTTCTCCCCTGGCCTGGAAGGCAATCAGGCCCCGGCATTCACCATGGCATAGCTCGACTCGGCCTTCAGGGCTGGCTATGGCAATGACGCACTTGAAGCAGGCGGTTCGTTCTTGCTCAGGCACGCCGGGCAATCTGGACAGCAGAAGGCTGACCTTCTGTGCATCGGTAGCACTCGCACCGGCAAGGCGGGCTGACTTTACGCCGGGCTCGCCGTTAAGGGCATCCACCTCCAGTCCCGAGTCATCGGCCAGCGTGGTGAGCCGACTTAAGCGGGCATATGCGAGGGCCTTCAAACGGGCATTTTCCTCGTAGGTGTTTCCTGACTCGGTGACGACCTCCGTGATTCCTTCTTCTCTGAGGGTCGTCAATCGATAGCCGAGACCGTCCAGCAGGAAGCGGTATTCGCCGATCTTCCCGCTATTGGATGTGGCCAGAAGAAGCTTCGGCATTTCCGGGCCCTGGGAGCAGGTCATAGCCCGAGCGAGGGCTGTAGGTCTGCTCCTTTTCCTGCTGCCTTTCGTGACGCATGCAGGCTATATGTCCTGGAATCTCGGAGCCAGCCTCTTTGCCACCTCGGGCATGGTGGTGTATTCCATCTCCTCAAGGGGCAGGCGGTGTGGTTCGAAGGGGCCCATTCGGCGCAGGAAATCCGCCATAATGTTTGCCTGATGACGGGCCTCGTCGAAGGCAGGGTCATCGAAGAGGTCACGGGGTCCTACGAACTTGCCATTGGCGATCTGGAAACCGGCCGCTATCACCCGCGGAGGCCCATCGAAGCGGCAGGGATTGCTCTCCCGGAAAGCTACGGGCATCAACGGGCCGTGGTGGGACCCTCTCATCCAGCCCTGCACTATGTGGGGAGATGCGAAAGGTTCCAGTATTTCACCCACAGCGGGGAACTTCCCTTGCGACCGGACGATGCAGACAGGATCGTCCTTGCCTACGTACCTGCCGGCCATGAGGGATAGCCTCTCGGTAGAGGAGACAGCAGCAATCTCGCCACTGTCCTTATGGTAGACTGCCTTGATGGCATAGCGGCCCGGCGCGCCGAGGAAGATGAGCATATCGTAGATTTCCTCAGGAGCGTTGAGAGTGATCTTCTTGCTTTCCTTGACGTCATGTATTTCAAATGTGAAGCCCGAGTGCATGTTAGAGGCAATGACCAGCCCGATGGTGTTGAACGGGTCGGCAAACATCTTGTACAACGGGAGGTTCCATGCCCCGGATGCCGTCTTATCTGCCATGAATATGATTATGGTCTCAGCTTCGCGCTCGACAAACCGCATCTCGGCGACGCCGGGACCCATCCCTTTGACATTGCCGGAGAAGGCATCACTCAGCAGATCCTGCCCGGCACCGTGAAGCTTCAATCTCTTAGCTACATCTGTGCATTCCACCAGCGTATCCCAAGCCAGGCTGTGGATTTGTTCACTATCTTCACCGTGCTGGTGGGTCATAATCAACTGAAGATCATCACCACAAACTGCAACGCAATGATCGATTAACTGCCCCTGGCTCTGGGCGTGTTCCAGCTTTTCTCTGGCCTTTTGTATCACATCAGGGTGGCTGGAAGAATGACCGACATAGCCGCCGATATCTGCTTTGATAGCGCTTAAGGTTAGTTCCATTTCACCTCCTGCAGGGTGAGAGTTTAGCAGGAGAGAGCCTGAACGTCAAACTGGGATCACAATGGTTCCCTCTGTGCCGCTGCCCAGGACCTGCACTCGATTCCGGTGGTAAAGGAGGGCGGTATAAGCGGCCAGCGCCGCATCACACACGTCATGGTCGAGCATCTTCGACCAGGGCCTGAGACCCGGCAGCAAGTCTCCGAGCTTATCTCTGAGGAAGACGACCCCCTGTCTTTTGGTCTTGCCGGGCATCGGCCTGCCAAACAGGCGGAGCCTGTTAAGGTGCACAGAAATCAAGCATAGCTATGATATCTCTGTTCCCTGCCAGGAAACCAAGGTACATAGGGCTTGCACTGCCGTCCAACGATACGCAAGCGCTAGGCTTGGCTTCTGTGGAGGTCAGGTCGATGCCGAAAAAGGTGGGGTACTTCACGCTTGTTGAGACAGGTTCTTCCCTGAACGTCTCAATATCTCCCTGGCTGCCACTATGCCTGAGGCTGAAGCCTGGACCAGGCCCCGGCTGACACCAGCGCCATCGCCGGCGGCGAAGATATCGGCGATCTCGGTCTCCAAACAAGGGCTCAATCTCAGCTGACTGGAGTAGAACTTGACCTCTATGCCGTAAAGCAGGGTATGCGTCGCGGCAACGCCCGGCACCAGCTTGTCCATAGCCTGAAGCATCTCCATTATGCTCGTGAGATAGCGATAGGGAAGAGCGAAGCTCAGGTCGCCCGGCGTCGCTGCTGCTAAGCTCGGCTCGACGGGGTTGTTCCGAATACGGTCCTCCGTGGACCGGCGACCGTCCATCAGGTCTCCCAATCTTTGCACCAGTACGCCGCCGCTAAGGATATTGGCCAACCTGGCGAGATACTTGCCGTAGGCGATTGGTTCATGGAAGGGTTCTGTGAATTGAGTGCTTACCAGTACGGCGAAGTTGGTGTTTCCTGTCTTGGGCTGGGCATAGCCGATGCCATTGACGGTAATCACCGGTTCCGATCCACCCGTGGACTCCATGATTACCTCGCCTCCGGGGCACATGCAGAATGTCCTCACCCGGTCATTGAAACGCTTGGAGTAAAACTCTAGCTTTGATTCGTACAATGTTGAAGTGAGCTTCTCCATGGTCGGCATTGCCACTTCGATCCGGCAGCCGACATCCACAGGGTTGGACGTGAGGCCCAGTTCTAGCCTTCTGGCTTCATTACATAGCCACTCTGATCCTTCTCTTCCGGGAGCTACGATCAGGTAGTGACAGCTCAACTTTTCGCCGTCGCTGGTCTCAACAATCTTGTCTGCGCTGCCGTCAACTTCGATACTCTCTATCGTTGTTCTCAGCCTTATGTCTAATCTGGATGATAGATAGCTCTGCATGGCCTTCAATGTCTGATGGCAGAACTCCGTTCCCAGATGGCGCAGCTTCACGGGTATCAATGTCAGCCCGGCCGAGGCAGCATCCCGTTGCAGTTCAGCCGTGTCCTCGCCCACGCCATAGATCCTGGGCGGAGCGCCAAATTTGACGTATACAGAATCAACGTAGTCTATGAGCGACTGGGTTTGCTCAAGGCCAATCAGGTCCTTGAGCCGACCTCCTATCTGGGTAGACAGAGTCAGCTTGCCATCGCTGAAGGCGCCAGCCCCTCCAAAACCACTTACCAGACGACACGGGGAGCACAGAGCACAACATCCACTCTTCTCTTGAATAGGGCAAATACGAGCATCGATTTCCGGTCCTTTGTCCAGAAGTAGGACGCGGAGACCGGTGTTGCACAGTTCTAAGGCAGCGAATATGCCTGCGGGACCAGCGCCAACTATGGCGACATCATAGCTAATGGGCATGGAGACTCATTCTGAGGGCTGTTGATGCAGCCAATCGCTCAGGAGATCCTTGGACCCGAGGATCTCCTCTGCCGCCGAGTATGGGTCGATCTCTCCCTTTTCTATCCTCTCGATATAGCCGCTCAGTTGCCCGTCCTGCTCAATTGCCTTGAGCAACTTATGTGTCAGTTTGTGTTCAATGGCCTTGATGAAATCGAACCTGCGCTGCAATTGGCGGCGCTGTGAAAGCCGGCCTGTCTCACAGAGCACTTGGCGGTGCCGCTGAATTTGCTTGTACAGCTCTTCGAGGCCGATATCATTAACCGCCTCCGTCACTACTACAGGTATCTCCCACCAATCCGGCTCACGAAGATGCAGCATAGCCTGGATATCACGTACAAAGCTGTCGGCACCAGGATGGTCGGCCTTGTTGACCACGAATATATCGGCGATCTCGAGCAGCCCTGCTTTCATCGTTTGAACGGCGTCTCCGGATTCGGGACACAATATGACAAGCACGGTATCGGTCTTCTGCATGATGTCTACTTCGCTCTGTCCTACCCCCACCGTTTCCACCAGGACAATATCCTTGCCAGCGGCATCAAGCAGCTTGATCACAGAGCTGGCAGTCTCCGGCAGGCCGCCCACGCCGCCACGAGTCGCCATGCTGCGGATGAAGACGCCGTCGTCAAGGTAGTGCTGTTGCATCCTTATCCTGTCGCCCAATACCGCTCCTCCCGTAAAGGGGCTTGTGGGGTCCACGCCGATTATCCCCACCTTCAGGCCCTGCTTCCTCATCAGCGTTGTCAGTCTGTCTACCAGCGTGCTCTTTCCTGCTCCCGGGGGACCGGTTACCCCTATGGAGTATGACTTGCCCAGGTGTGGGGCTATCCGCTTCATTATCTCCGGTACCTGTCCGCTTTCGTTCTCGACGAGACTGATGGCACGTGACAGCGAGACGCTGTCCCCTTGTAGCAATTGTTGCAATAGTGTCATGGTTCTAGAAGCGGTCCATCATGAGCCAGGTCATTCTATAGCTTTACCTAGTGCCAGTCAAACAGGGGGGAAAGACGGACAGCAGGTTCAGCTGCAAGCTGCGTCAATCCAGCGGCCACAGCGCAGTCCTCCTAGCCCTTGATGACGCCCATAGGTATAGCCATAGCCACTTTTGTGGAAATGCCGGCCTGGTGTACGACATCTATGACCTCAGTCACGTCCTTGTAAGCTTGAGATGCTTCTTCTGCCAGCGACGGCATGCTTCCCGCTCTGACGGTAATGCCTCTCGTCTTCAACTCTCGAACTACATCATTGCCCTTAATGCTGCGCTTGGCAGCCCCGCGACTCAAGACCCTGCCGGCGCCGTGACAGGTGGAACCGAAGGTCTCGGCCATGGCCTTCTGAGTGCCTACAGCAACGAAGGAGCAACGTCCCATATCTCCAGGCACGAGCACAGGCTGCCCTACTTCCCTGTAACGTGGCGGTATGCTGCTGTGGCCTGCCGCAAAAGCTCTGGTCGCTCCTTTGCGGTGTACACAGACCTTGAGCTTACGCCCATCTATTGCATGCTCCTCGATCTTGGCTATATTGTGGCACACATCGTAGACCTGCCTCATGCCCAGGTCCTCAGGAGTCCTGCCCAGAACTCTTGAGAAGCTCTCTCTAACCCAGTGGGCGATGCATTGCCTGTTAGCCCAGGCGTAGTTAGCAGCGCAGGCCATGGCGGCCAGGTAATCCTGTCCTTCCGGTGATTCTATGGGGGCGCAGGCAAGCTGGCGATCGGGGAGCTTGATGCCGTACTTCGATACCGCTCCCTCCATAACGCGCAGGTAGTCAGTGCAGACTTCGTGACCGAAACCACGGGAGCCCGTGTGAATCAAGACCAGTACCTGGCCCGGTCCAGTGATGCCCAGAACGCGAGCTATATCGGGCTCAAAAACCTCCTTTACTACCTGAATCTCAAGGAAATGGTTCCCCGAGCCCAACGTACCAGCCTGAGGCGTGCCTCTCTTTCTCGCTCTGTCGCTTATCTTATCGGGATCCGCGCCGGCCAGGCACCCACCTTCTTCCGTGACGTCCAGATCCTCCTCAAGACCCAGGCCTCGCTTCACTGCCCAGCGGCCTCCCCAAACCAGCAACTCGTCCATCTCCCTCTGACTCAGCCGTACCTTCCCTTCAGAGCCAAGGCCTGACGGCACATTAACAAACAGGTCGTTAACGAGGTCAGTGATTCTGGGCCGCACATCGTTCTCTTTGAGGTTCGTGCGCAAGAGCCTGACACCGCAGTTAATATCGTAACCAACTCCGCCCGGAGAAATCACACCGTCCTTGACAGCCGTCGCCGCCACTCCCCCTATTGGAAATCCGTAGCCCCAGTGAATGTCGGGCATGGCCAAGGAGTAGCCGACTATGCCGGGCAGGAATGCGACATTGGCAACTTGCTCTGGCGTCTGCTCCTCACGCATTGATTCCAGTATTCCCTTAGTGGCATAAATCAGGCCAGGAACCCTCATGCCGACCTTATAGTTCTGGGGAATCTGCCAGCGGTAGTCATCTATCTTAACAAGCTGTCCTTGCCATCGTGCCATGTTCCTAGCTCCTAGATATCAAAGATAACCTGCGCCTTGTAGCCATCGCCGTTCTTGTCCAGCTTCAACATATGGTATGTAGCCGCTTTTACGCCTGTCTTTATCTCGTGCTTCGCCGGGTCAAAGCGCTCGCCGTAGCAGGTGGCTTTGAGTTCGGTTTGAGTCAGGCTGTCTATATCGAACCGGTTGAACAGCACATGTTTGACATCGAACAGGTAGATGAGTTCGTTGAGCCATGCGACAAGTAGGTCCTCTCCGCCCTCGCCTTCTACTGCCAGGTCCAGGCTCAGTTTCTCTTCCACGTTCTGGGGTTCGGTAATCAGATTGAACAGAGCCAGAGCGGCATTGGAAAAGAGTTCCTTGACATCTGCCCCATAGGCGATGATGCCGACGTCAGCGGTGTGGTCAACTGTCTCAAATGCTCTTTTCATCTCGCCTCTGTCCAATGATACAAAATGAGAGCTAGTATGTCCACTTCCCCCTGTTCGTCGGTCCAGTTCGCCAGGGCCGTCGTTAGAAGCAATGTCAGGGCCAGCCGAGGCAACGTCCCGTCGACGGCTTGTCCGATTTGGCAAGTTGCCAACAACCTTGTATCATTAGGGCGCGAGCGGACAGCCCTCGCCAGCAAGCTTGACTTCTCCCTTTAGAAAGCGTATATCTTTGAACGGTCTGAGAAATGAGTACTGAAGGCGAAGAGGGGCGGAGGCTACCAGGCTTCACGGGGAATTTCGTCACAGCAGGTGGATGGTGATGCCCCCGCAGCACTATATGCAATGCGCTCTATCTCTGGCCAAGCTGGCCATGGGATATAGCAGTCCTAACCCGGCCGTGGGGGCAGTAGTTGTCAAGGCCGGACTTGTCGTGGGCATGGGCTATACTCAGCCAGCCGGGTCTGAACATGCCGAGGTTATGGCCCTTCGTCAGGCGGGTGACAAGGCAAGAGATGCTGCCATGTATGTTACCCTTGAACCTTGCTGTCACTACGGCCGTACGCCGCCTTGCACTCAGGCGATCATCGATGCCGGTATTTCAGAGGTCTACATAGCATTGCTTGACCCCAACCCGGTGGTCTCGGGGCACGGCCTGGGTAGGCTTAATGAGCAGGGCATCAAGACCCACGTGGGCATATGCGAGCAGGAAGCCTGCGAGATAAACGAGGCATATATAAAGCACATTACTACAGGTTTGCCCTTTGTCGTGGCCAAGTTCGCCATGAGCCTTGATGGCAAGATCGCCACCAAAACGGGCGATTCCAAATGGATAACGAGCGAGGAGGCGCGGCAGTATGCGCATGCCCTCCGGGGCACAGTGGATGCCATAATGGTAGGGGTGAACACCATTGTTGCTGATAATCCTCATCTTACGGCCAAGGGTTGTGGGGGTAGAGGTGGCATAGAGAAGCTGCAGCCCCTGCGCGTGGTTGTTGATAGCGAGGGAAGGACACCGTTGAACGCTCATATCTTTGAGCCCCCGGGCGAGGTCCTCCTTGCTGTGGCAGGCCCTTTTGACTCTGGCAGGAAGCGAGAACTGGTACAGGCTGGTGCCGGCGTGGTGGAGTTGCCGGCGAGCAAACGGTTGGTTGATATGCCGGAACTACTTAGGCTGCTGGGGAAGCGGCAGATTGTCACAGTGTTGGTTGAGGGAGGGGGTAAGCTTCTTGGCTCGCTCTTCGATCATCATCTGGTAGATAAGGTATTGACCTTTGTCTCACCAGTCATAATCGGCGGCCAGGAAGCTACAAGTGTGGGGGGAAATGGTGTTGAGAATATGGCCGAGGCCCTGCGCTTGAGCCGTGTCGACACCAAGAGCTTCGGCGATGACATATTGGTTAGCGGGTATACCGGGAGAGACTTGAGTCAGAAAGCATAGTTGTATAGCAGCACCCTATGTTCACCGGAATAATCGAAGAGATTGGCGTGGCCAAGGAAGTGGGCCAGAATCGCCTGGCCTTCGAGGCTGCTAAGGTGCTTGAAGGCACCGGAGTGGGCGATAGCATAGCAGTTAATGGTGTCTGTCTGACTGTTGTCTCCCTGTCAGATCGCGGCTTCAGCGTTGATGTGATGGCTGAGACGTTACGTTGCACCAATCTTGGTCGGCTCCGTTACAGAGATGAGGTAAATCTGGAGCGGGCATTGGCGTTGGGGGGACGTCTCGGCGGTCATCTGGTATTGGGACATATTGATGACACCGGAGGAGTGGTGGATGTGACCCGCGAGGAATCTGCCCGGCTTATGAGGATTTCAGCCCCGGCCAGGCTGATGCCTTACATTGTAAGCAAAGGCTTCATCGCCGTCGATGGTGTTAGTCTCACTATTACAGCCTTTGATGATGCCTCCTTTGTTGTGTCTCTGGTGGCCTACACCGAGGAACATACTACATTAGGAAGGAGGATGACAGGGGACCTGGTCAACCTGGAAGCTGATATCATGGCCAAGTATGTACAGCGCTTGACGGAGCGGGGGCCGCGGACTTTGGACTTCGAGTTCCTCAAAGAATTCGGGTTTGCAGGACAAGGAAATGTCAGCTAGCATTCCGGAAGCAATCGAAGAAATAAGGGCGGGTAGGGCCATCATTCTCGTTGATGACGAAGCACGCGAGAATGAAGGAGACTTGGCCATAGCGGCGGAGAAGGTTACCCCGGAGGCCATCAATTTCATGGCCAAGCACGGCAGAGGGCTGATCTGCCTTCCGATTACCGGTCAAAGGCTTGACGAGTTAGGAATACCTTTGATGGTCGGCAACAACACCTCGCGCCACTCGACTGCCTTCACAGTTTCTATTGAGGCAAAAGATGAAGTGACTACAGGCATCTCTGCGTTTGATCGTGCCCAGACCGTTAAGACAGTGCTCGATCCCAATACTAAGCCGGGTGACCTGGCTCAGCCGGGGCACATCTTTCCTATCCGGGCCAGGGATGGTGGTGTGTTAGTGCGGGCAGGACATACCGAAGCTATCGTTGATCTGGCGAGACTGGCCGGGCTTTACCCCGCGGGAGTTATATGTGAGATCATGGACGAAGATGGCACGATGGCCCGTATGCCTCAACTTGAAGCTATGGCTGCGAAGTTTGATCTGAAGATTGTGAGCATTGCTGACTTGATTGGCTACCGCGTTCGTCATGAGAAACTGGTCCAGAGAATCACCGAGGCCAGGTTGCCTACCAAGTATGGTGAGTTCACCGTCATGGCTTACAGGAGTGCTGTTGATGCCGCCGAGCATGTCGCTCTGGTGAAAGGTGATATATCGGATGATGAGCCAATGCTGGTACGCGTGCACAGCGAATGCCTGACTGGAGACGTGTTCGGCAGTCTAAGATGCGATTGCGGAGCTCAGATTGAGATGGCTTTGCAGAGCATCGCCGAAGAGGGGAGGGGTGTATTCCTCTATATGAGACAGGAGGGAAGGGGAATAGGAGTTCATAACAAGCTTCGCGCCTATGCGCTCCAGGATGAGGGTATGGATACCGTGGAGGCCAACATAGCTTTGGGCTTTGCTCCTGACCTGAGAGACTACGGAGTGGGTGCGCAGATTTTGGCTGACCTGGGTCTGCATAACATCCGATTGCTTACTAATAACCCCAAGAAGGTCATTGGCCTGGAGAGCTATGGAATCAAGATAGTCGAGACCGTGCCGCTGATAGCCCCGTGCACGCCTTACAACATCCGCTATTTGGAGACCAAGCAGAAGAAGCTAGGACATATTCTGGGCATACAGGAGGACAAGAATGACTAAGAGTTATGAGGGTATCCTGATAGGAAAGGGTCTCAGGTTTGCCGTGGTTGTCTCCCGCTTCAATGAGCTAATAACGGCCAGGCTGCTTGAGGGAGCAAAGGACGCACTGCTGCGTCATGGTGTTGAAGAAGAGGATATCGAGGTTGTGTGGACCCCAGGCTGTCTGGAAATCCCGCTCATAAGCAAGAAACTAGCGGAGAGCAGCAAGTACCACGGTGTGCTGTGTCTGGGTGCTGTGATCCGTGGCGGCACGCCTCATGCCGAGCATGTCGCATCCGAGGTAAACAGGGGAATCGGCAGGGTGAGCTTGGATACCGGCCTTCCGGTGATACAAGGCATAATCACAGCTGATACTTTGGAGCAGGCTATTCAGCGAGCGGGAGCTAAGGAAGGCAATAAGGGCTTTGCGGCCGCAGTAAGCGCCATTGAAATGGCAAATCTGCTTCGGGCTATTCAGTGACCTTGTAGACCGTATCGCCTTGCCTCACTCTGTCGGGGACCTTTATGCCCACAACGTCGCCGGGCTTTCCCTCGGCAATGTTGACGCGCTCGATCTGCATGGATTCCACCGTCAGCATCATATCAGTGCTGCTGCCCTTGATGTGAATCCTATCGCCTGTTCGCAAAGCGCCATTCAGATCTATCCCGGCCACGACCGGCTTGGCAAAGAAATCAGTCACCTTGCCGATTTCGACTTCGCCCATATCGGCGTACCTCCTTTCAAGCAAGTATCATATGCCTTTCGCCGCTGGAAATCAATATGCGGGATGGGGCCTGCCTTGACAAGTGGCCCTGCTATACTTATGATAGTAAGCCAAATAAATCTGACCGGAGGAGGCGCATCATGACTGAGAGAAAAGCAGGGCAACCATATAGTGCGGAAGAGATACTCTCTTTCGACCGCATCAAGAGGGCTATGACAAGCAGGGTTCTGGACAGGATAGAAGAGCTGTGGCAGGGAAAGCAGCCGATAGGTGTTGAGCAGATGAACGAAGTGATTGCCGATGAGTGGTGCAAGGTCAAGGATGCAGTGAGGTCATCGCCGGCAGCACGTGAGGCCTTCCGCAAATATCTGGAGCGTACCGTCTCGGAACAGATAGACAAGTTGATGAAAGAGGACAAAACGGAGCTAGAATCATTGGGCGTTGTGGAGAAGAGTCTATAAATTGCGTCCACAGGATAAGGCTGGACCGGTCAAACAGGTCAACAAGGATCTCGATATAGGGCAGTTGGCTAAGCGCCTCGATATGCTGGATGAGAGGCTGGATAACATGGATTCTATAGTGACTTCACTAGTAGAACGGGTCATGGCGAGACCTCTTGTTATGGAAGTAACCTGCCCGAACTGCGGTCAGACCGTAGAGATCAATGTCACCAGCGGGGTACGACTGCGGGGCAAGGAATAGCCGGCGGGAGATTGGGCCTCGCATCAGTAATGGATCGTTGTCCTGTTCAGCCATGTCTGTTAGAATCATTGAGACGGGCGGTTAGCTCAGTGGTTAGAGCGCTGCGTTGACATCGCAGAGGTCACCGGTTCAAGTCCAGTACCGCCCACCACTGTTCTTGGCACCGTGGAATTGCTATGATTCTCCATCCCGTGGCAGGATTAGGTCAGAGGGAAGGCGAAATGGCCTTCACCTTGGTCGTCCCCCGTTGAGGGCGGTCAGGTCTGCCCGGGAGCCCCGCCGTCAACACCTGAATGTCGGGGCCGTCAGCCTGCAATGAGAAGTCTGAGATGAGATCAGAATGCAAGGATGAGCATCTGGAGCGGATGCGCCACTCCACAGCCCATGTGATGGCTGAGGCGGTGCAGTGGCTTTTCCCGGAGGCCAAGTTCGGCATCGGGCCGATCATTGAACACGGCTTTTACTACGACTTCGAGCTGCCGCGCTCTTTGACGCCGGAGGACCTGCCTGTGATCGAGGATAAGATGAGGGAGATCATCGCACAGAACACACGGTTTATTGAGCAGGAGGTGAGCAAGGAGCAGGCCCGGGAGCTCTTTGCTGCCCAGCCCTATAAGCTGGAGCTTGTCGACGAGATCGCCGATTCAAACGTAACTGTCTACAAGCAAGGTTCCTTCGCCGATCTGTGCCGTGGCCCCCATCTAGCCTCCACCGGTGAGGTAGGGGCGTTCAGGCTTACCCATGTGGCCGGAGCATACTGGCGTGGTGATGAGAAGCGGCCCATGTTGCAGCGAATCTATGGCGTAGCATTCGAGAGCCAGAGTGAGCTCGATGACTACTTGTGGCGGCAAGCTGAAGCTATGAGACGCGATCATAGAAAGCTGGGCAAAGAACTTGACCTGTTCAGCACTCACGATCAGATCGGCCCGGGCCTGATTTGCTGGCATCCCAAAGGTGCCGTCATTCGACAGGTAATCGAGGACTTCTGGCGGACGGAACACATGAAGCGGGGCTATGACATTGTTTACACTCCGCACATTGCCAAGCTAGATCTGTGGAAGACCAGCGGGCACTGGGAATTCTACCGCGACTACTTGTTCTCGCCGATGGAAATCGAAGGGCAGCAATATCTCCTGAGACCCATGAATTGCCTGGGGCATATTCTCATTTACAAGAGCCAACTGCGCAGCTATCGCAATCTGCCGCAGAGGTATGCTGAACTGGGCACTGTATATAGATATGAGCGCACCGGTGTACTATACGGACTGGCCCGGGTCAGGGGATTCACCCAGGATGATGCCCACATCTTCTGTCGGCCTGATCAGGTGGAAGAGGAGCTGCTGGGAGTCCTGAAGCTGATGCAATTCATGATGTCTAGCTTCGGGCTAAACGAATACCAGATGTTCCTGTCGACGCGTCCCGAGAAGTACGCCGGCACGGTGGCAATGTGGGAGGAGGCCACGGAATGCTTGCAACGAGCCTTGGAGAGGCTTGACCTGCAGTATGAGGTAGACCCCGGCGAGGGTGTCTTCTACGGGCCTAAGATCGATGTCAAGCTCGAGGATGCCTTAGGGCATGTCTGGCAGGGACCTACCATCCAGGTTGATTTCAATTTGCCGCAACGGTTCAATGTCTGTTATATTGGTGAGGATGGCTCGGAGCACACTGTGGTGATGATACATCGCGTCGTTCTGGGGGCCATGGAGCGTTTTCTGGCTTGTCTCACGGAACACTACGGTGGTGCCTTCCCGGTTTGGTTAGCACCGGTTCAGGCGGTGGTAATTCCCATAGCAGACCGCCATGTCGGCTATGCGCATAGGATAGAGGATGATTTCCGAAACGATGCTATCCGGGTTCGGGTTGATGATCGCACTGAGAGGATGAACCTGAAAATAAGGGAAGCGCAGCTGGAGAAGACCCCCTATATGCTTATAGTCGGTGATAAAGAAATGGCCTCATCAAGCGCGGCACTCCGCCTGAGGAGCGGCGAGGATTTGGGATCCGTAGGTCTGGAAGAAGTTAGAGGCAGAATAATGGCCGCGATAGAGGCGAAGGTTTGAATACTGCTGCAAGGGATAGAAAAGGTATAGTCAAAGACTTACCAACCAACAGAAGGATCAGGGCCCGAGAAGTGCGCCTCATAGGGGAAGGCGGGGAGCAGCTTGGTGTGGTGCCTCTCCAGAAAGCACTGCAGATCGCCTATGAGAGCGGGCTAGACTTGGTGCAGGTAGCATCGACGGCGACCCCGCCAGTATGCCGGATTCTTGACTATGGCAAGTACAAGTATGAACAAACGAAGAAGGAACGCAAGGTAAAGAGAGGTCAGAGAGTTGGGTTGCTCCGGGAGGTGCGTTTCAGGCCCAAGATAGAAGAACATGACCTACAGGCCAAGATCAAGACCACGAAGAAGCTGCTGGAGGAGGGCAACAAGGTGAAGCTGGGGTTGAGGTTTAGAGGGCGTGAGGCTGCTTATCCTGAGCTAGGTTGGAAGGTATTGCGCAGGGTGGCCGAGGAATGTAGCGACATAGCTGCGGTGACCAGTTCGGTTAATCAGACAATGAGCATAGCTCTGGTACTAGCGCCAAGTTCAGCGAAGAAATCTAAGGAGACAGGAACAGATGCCAAAGCTTAAAACCCATAAGGGGGCAAAGAGCCGCTTTCATCTGACGGGTAGCGGCAAGCTGATGCGCACTAAATGTGGCAAGAGCCACTTCAGGCGAAGGAAAGCTCCCAGGACCAAGCGCCTGTATGATGAGACAATCCCGGTTTCGCCATCAGACGAGAAAAGAGTGAGGAGGCTTCTGCCCCACGAGTAGGGGACAGCAGGAAGGAGAAAGAACTTGCCACGAGCCAGGAGCGGGAAAGTTACCCACAGGCGACATAAGCAGGTGCTTGAGCTGACCAAGGGGCACCGCGCAGCCAGGCATAGCCTTTACAGGACAGCGCATGAATCGATGCTTCATGCCCTGAATTACTCCTATCGCCATCGGCGCGAACGTAAGGGCGACTTCAGAAGGCTATGGAATGCCCGTATTAATGCTGCGGCACGTGCCAGGGGGCTAACGTACAGTCAGTTCATGGGCGGGTTAAGAAGAACGAACGTAGAGATCAACCGCAAGATGCTGGCTGATATGGCGGTCAAAGACCCCCAGGGCTTCGCTGCATTGGTGGCTTCGGTAGCTGATAGTGATTCGCCGCGCTAGATAACCGGGTGGAGGAAGAAGAGGGTGGCTGGGTTTCCGGATGACACCTGTACTTTTGTCTCTGATTGGCAGTCAATGGTGGAAGAGCTCAGGGATCTCTGTACACGGGCTCTCGAGGAGCTAGAGGAAGTTGATAATCCTCGGGATCTGGAGCTATGGCGCGTTCGCTATCTGGGTAAGAAAAGCGGTCTAACCAAGGTCTTGCGTTCATTGGCTGCCATGTCGCTGGCGGAACGCCGCGAGGTAGGCGCCCGGGCCAACGATATCAGGAGAACCCTGGAGTCCCGCCTCAGCGGGAAGCGCGAGTTGCTGCGGGAGGCGCTTCTGGCTTCCCCAGGGGAATGCCAGCCACTGGACGTTACTCTGCCTGGCCGACCAGTACCGCTGGGCAGGCTTCACCCCGTCACTCAGACACTGAATGAGATCTGCAGTGTTCTGGGCAACATGGGCTTTCAGGTGGTTGAGGGACCCGACGTGGAGTGGGACTACTACAACTTCGAAGCCCTGAATATTCCTCAGCACCATCCGGCGCGAGACAGGTTCGCCACTTTCTGGATAGACCCTGCACGGGGAGCAAGAGCCAGACTGCTGCGAACACATACGTCACCGATGCAGATCAGGTTGATGGAGCACGAACGACCTCCAATAAGAGCCATAGTACCGGGCCGCGTCTACAGGTACGAAGCAACTGATGCTACCCACGAGTCCATCTTTCATAACGTTGAGGGGCTGGCCGTGGACAAGAACATCACCATGGCTGATTTGAAAGGCACTCTGTCCGAGTTCTGCCGTTGTGTTTTTGGGGAGGAAAGGAAGGTGCGCTTTCGCTGCGACTACTTCCCGTTTGTGGAGCCCGGTATGGAGGTGGCGCTTGGCTGTTCCGTCTGCGATGGGGCCGGCTGCCGCCTTTGTGGCTATGGCGGCTGGATCGAAACGGTAGGTGCCGGCATGGTCCATCCTGCCGTTCTGGCAAGGGTTGGCATCGATCCCGAGGTCTACAGCGGCTTCGCCTTCGGCATAGGGGTCGAGCGCATAGCCATGCTGCAATACGGGGTGGATGATATTCGCCTTTTCTATGGCAATGACCTCAGGTTTCTGAGGCAGTTCTAGTTTTCGAGGTGGCAACGTGAAGGTCTCGCTCAAATGGATCGGAGATTACATTGACATAAAGCTTCCTGCCGAGCAACTGGCTGAGAGGCTGACACTGGCTGGTCTGGAGGTGGAGGCCATACAGAGAGTGGGTGGCACATGGCACAACATCGTGATAGGGGAAGTGCTTGCGGTGAGTCCTCATCCCAATGCCGACCGCCTCAGCTTGGCCACAGTTGATCTGGGAACTGAGCAGTATACGGTCGTCTGTGGCGCCCCTAATATCGGGCCCGGGCAGAAGGTGCCTTTTGCGCGTATAGGGGCCCGCCTAATCGACGGACATACCGGACAAGCTATGTCTTTGAAGGCGGCCAGGATCCGCGGCGTGGTGTCTGAGGGCATGGTCTGCTCGGAGAAAGAGCTGGGGATTTCCGATAACCACGAGGAGATTCTGGTCTTACCACTGGAGGCGCCTCTAGGTACGGCTCTGGATGCATATCTAGGTGATGTGATTCTGGAATTGGATGTAACACCTAACAGGCCGGATTGTCTCTCTGTAATCGGTATTGCCCGGGAGGTTGCTGCGCTAACCGGTGAGCAGGTTCGCCTGACACAGCCTGAGTACGAAGAGCTGGGGGACTTGATCGATTCTCTTGTCTCTGTTCACGTTGTGGAGCCGGGCCTGTGCCCCAGGTATTGCGCCGGTCTACTTGACGGGATCAAGGTAGCTTCATCGCCGGGTTGGCTACAACAGAGGCTGATTAGCTGCGGTATGAGGCCGATCAACAATGTGGTCGATGTTACCAACTATGTTATGCTCGAGTATGGTCAGCCTCTTCACGCTTTTGATTTTGGCAAGATCAAGGGGGGAGAGATAGTCGTTCGTAACGCCGTAAGCGACGAAACGATAACCACGCTGGATGAGGTAAAGCGGTCTCTGGATTCCGATGTACTGGTCATTGCCGATGGGGAACGAGCTGTGGCGGTGGCTGGCATAATCGGTGGCTCGACTTCTGAGGTCACGGAGGCCACTGAGGCTGTCCTCCTGGAGTCAGCGAACTTCGACCAGTCCGCAATCCGACGGGGCTGTAATCATCTACGGGTTCAGAGCGAAGCCTCGATCCGTTTCGATAAAGGACTTAACAGCGAGCTTCCGCTGATACCGTTGAGACGGGCAACTCAACTTCTGCTGGAGCTGGCCGGCGGCAGAGCGGCCAGGGGTGTAGTCGATGTCTATCCGGGGAAGGCGGAACCGAAGCGCATATCGCTTACCACGCGTGCGGTGGAACGGCTCTCGGGCCTGCAGGTGAGCTTCGACGAGATTGGCGGCACATTACGATCCCTGGGCTTTGAGTGCCAGGAGAGCAAGCCAGATTCGAGAGTTTCTGTATCTGTGCCTTATTGGCGGAGCGACATTACATGCTCCGCCGACCTTGTGGAGGAGGTAATTCGCATCATTGGCTATGACAAGGTTCCCATCACCAGGGTTGGGTCTCCGTTGCCCCGGCAGAGACCAAGGTTGTCAACGGCGGAGCTGCGAAGGAATCTCAGGGATAAGATACGCAATGTGCTGACTGGGTTTGGCTTTCAGGAGATACTGAATTACTCCCTGGTCAGCCTAGAGAAGTTGCAGAAGCTATCGCCAGGACCTGAGATGAGAACTGAGGTGCTGAAGGTGGCCAATCCTATGACCAGAGAGCAGGAATACTTGCGTACCACTCTTCGGGCCGGGCTTCTGGCGACACTGTCGCACAACCAGAAGCATGAGACGACAGGGATAAGGCTGTTCGAAATTGATAAGGTGTTTCTGCCCAGAGGCAAGGACTTGCCCGAAGAAAAGGAGATGCTCTGCGCGGTGCTCAGCGGGTCAAGACTGGAATTGTCCTGGTGCGCCGATGATGGGACGCTTGACTTCTTTGACGCTAAGGGGATTGTGGAAAGCCTGCTCAATGGGTTGGGATTAGAGGTAGGGTGTGACTCATCCGAGGATGAGACTCTCCTTCAGGGCAGAGCAGCCAGTATCGTGGTCGCGGACGATGACATAGGGGTCTTCGGTGAGTTACACCCCAAGGTGGCAGAGGCTTTTGAACTCACAGGCAATGTCTACGTGATAGAAGTCGATTTGGAGAGGCTGTTGGCCAGGGTTGGGGGGATGAAGGCATATCAGGCTGTGCCACGGTTTCCCAGCGTAACCCGGGACATCGCCGTGGTGTTGGATGAGGGGGTGTCTTATCGAAACGTGGAGGAGATAGTCTGCAGCTATCCGCTGGTAGTACAGGCTACTCTGTTTGACCTTTATCGTGGAGATCAGGTCCCCGCGGGCAAGAAGTCCTTTGCCGTGCGGATTGTCTATCAATCGCCCAGTCACACCCTGACTGATGCCGAAGTTGACCATATGCAGCAGCAGATGCTCGATAGACTGCGGCAGGAACTCGGTGCGACACTAAGGTAACCGAGTCAGCCTCCTAACGGCAGGCACTCCCTGAGAGCATCGCTTCGTTGTTCCAGTAATCGGCCCTTCGCTCGCATCGGCTCCCCCGTTGGCGGTTAGGCACGATTACTGATCTCATCCCGGCTTGCGGCTGCTGACAAGGCTGACAGTGATGGTGCAGCAATGCCAGTGGGCAACTGGGCTGGGAGGTGGTGACTGAAATGAGATGCTCGACGAAGACGTCATGGCCGATGTCGGTTCTGCGTCATATCTCATTAGCGAGCTACTTGACAAGTATCATGCAGTGTGCTAAACTGATAATGATTATCGTTATCATAATTGTCACGCCAGGATTGAGATTGCGCAGAGAATCGAAAGAGAGAGAAGCCATTATCAGGGTGTTGAGCCAGACCACGACTCATCCCTCTGCCGCATGGATCTACCAGCAGGTAAAGAAGGAAGTACCTGATATAGGTCTTGCCACAGTGTACCGCAACCTCAGGTCGCTGAAAGAGGCGGGTGAGGTCTGTGAGATGCACAGTCACGGCGGCACAGCCCGCTTTGACTACAACACCAAGCCGCACTATCATTTTCATTGCGACGGCTGCGGCAGAATTATGGACCTGGATGAGCCGGTTGATACTACAGTTGTGGATAGGGTGGAGCGAAAGGTGGGGGTCAAGATAACACGTCATCATCTGGAACTGGGCGGCCTATGCCGGGATTGCCTGAAGCTCGAAACCGATGCCGATAGCGGTGCATAGCACCGATACTGCCGAATCAAGTATAGGAGGTAGATTATGGTAGCCAGCAAGGTAGGAGACCAATATAGGTGCAACATTTGTGGTAACGAAATCACCCTGACCAAGGTCGGCGGCGGCACACTTGTATGCTGCGATCAACCTATGGAACAGATCGAGAAATAGGAGGATACATAGATGAGTAAATCAGTAAAGGGCACCCGAACAGAGAAGAACCTGCTCGCCGCTTTCGCCGGAGAGTCCCAGGCCAGGAATCGGTATACCTTCTTTGCCAGTGTGGCAAAGAAGGAGGGCTATGAGCAGATTGCCAATGTGTTCGTGGAGACTGCCGGCAATGAGAAGGAGCATGCCGAGGTCTTCTTCAAGTACCTTCAGGGTGGTGATGTGGAGATCATGGCTGCCTACCCTGCGGGTGTTGTGGGAGACACCAGGATGAACCTCGAGGCGGCAGCCGACGGCGAGAAACTGGAGTGGAGTAAGCTCTATGTTGACATGGAGAAGGTGGCCAGGGAAGAAGGTTTCGAGGACATAGCAACCTCGTTCAAGGAAATCGCCAAAGTGGAGGGCTTCCACGAGAAGCGCTACCGCAGGCTTGCCAGGAATGTGGCTGAGGGGCAGGTGTTTAAGGGACCATCCTCCGTGAAGTGGCATTGCACCAACTGCGGCTATATACACGAGGGCACTGAAGCTCCCAGGATATGTCCGGCATGTAAGCACCCGCAGGCGTACTACGAACTGCTGGCCGAGAACTACTAGTCGGTCGATGGTGAGTCGGAGCGATAGACCGCTGCCGTGCTGAGATGAGCTACCACGTTTCAACCATGGGCGGTCCCAGCATGAGTATGCGGCTTGCAGAGACTTCCTGGTGAAAGGCTGCTCAGCTGGCGGAGGATGATTGGACGCAAAGGGGGAGTCAGGCATCGTCAAACGATAAAGGAGGACAGAGTGGAACAGAGGCATCTAACAACAAATCAAGGCGTACCGGTGACCGACAACCAGAACTCGCTTACTGTGGGTGAGCGCGGGCCGACTCTTCTACAGGATATTCAGCTTGTGGAGAAGCTGGCCCATTTCGACCGCGAAAGAATACCGGAGCGGGTGGTGCATGCTAACGGCGCGGGAGCGCATGGCTATTTCCAGGTGTACAAGAGCATGGCCGAGTACACGAAGGCCAGGTTTTTGCAGAATCCAGAGAAGAAGACGCCGGTGTTTGTGCGTTTCTCAACCGTGGTGGGCTCTAAAGGATCTGCGGACACGCTGCGGGACCCGCGCGGCTTCGCCGTGAAGTTCTATACCGAAGAGGGCAACTACGACCTGGTCGGTAACAACCTGCCGGTGTTCTTTATTCGAGACGCTATGAAGTTTCCCGACATGGTGCATTCCTTCAAACCTGCGCCGAACAGCAACGTAACGGATGAGAATCGGTTCTGGGATTTCATATCGCTCACGCCTGAATCCACGCACATGATCAGCTGGCTCTTCTCCGACCGTGGTACGGTCAAGAGCTACCGAAAGATGGAGGGGTTTGGCGTAAACACCTACAAGTGGGTGAATGCCCAGGGCAAGGCCGTATACGTGAAGTATCATTGGAAGCCGGCGGCGGGCGTCGAATCCATCGATCGTCACGAAGCGATGCGTTTGGCCGGAGAAGACCCCGATGTCGCCACCCGCGACCTGTATGACACCATTGCCTCGGGCAAGACGGCGGAGTGGGAGTTGTATGTGCAAACAATGGATATCGCCGACGAACTGAAGCAGGCCTTTGATCCGCTGGACCCTACGAAGATATGGCCGGAAGACAAGTTTCCGTTGATGAAAGTAGGCAAGATGGTACTCAACCGCAATCCCGAGAACTTCTTTGCTGAAACCGAGCAGGCTGCCTTTTGCCCTGCCTCAGTTGTGCCGGGAATCGAACTCTCGGCTGACAAGCTGCTGCAGGGGAGAGCTTTCTCCTACGCCGATACTCAGAGGCATCGCCTGGGCCCGAATTACCTGCAGCTGTGGATCAATAGTCCAATGGTGCCGGTGGACAACAACCAGCGTGACGGCGTGATGCAGCAGGCTATCCGTGCGGGAACCGTGAATTACGAGCCCAATAGCCTGGCCGATGGTATGCCCTGTGAAGCTCCGGCGTCGCAGGCGGAAGAATACCGGCTGGAAGGCATAGTAGGCAGGAAGAAGATCGGCCTGACAAACGACTTCGAGCAGGCTGGCGAGCACTATCGTTCGCTGAGCAAGCTGGACAAGGATCACCTGGTGGACAACATCGTTGATTCATTGGGCAAGGCCAATAAAGACATCCAGAGACGGATGGTGGATAATCTGACAAAGGCTGATGGTGAACTGGGCAGGCGGGTGGCGCAAGGCATGAAGCTGGCATAGGTGCCGGTCATGATAGCCTCGTGAACCGAGGAAGCTTTTAGTGAAGGGCGAATAATAGCTGGAAAAGGGCGCAATATACTGCTAAGGAAAGGAGAGTAACATGGAACACAAACTACCCGAACTGTCATATGCCAAGGAGGCACTGGCTCCCAAGATATCGGCAGAGACTCTGGAATACCACCACGGCAAGCATCACAGGGCATACGTTGACAATCTCAATAAACTGATAGGAGGCACCGAGTTTGAGAACCTGGCCCTGGAGGACATCATCAAGAAGGCTTCAGGCGGTATCTTCAACAACGCTGCACAGGTTTGGAACCACACCTTCTACTGGAACTGCCTCTCACCCAAAGGGGGAGGGACACCCTCGGGAGCGATGGCCTCCGCCATAGAGAAGGGCTTCGGATCGTTCACCGAATTCAAAGACCGGTTCACGAATGCTGCTGTAACTCTGTTCGGTTCAGGGTGGGCCTGGTTGGTGAAGAATGCCGACGGAAGCCTGGCCATTGAGGCGACAAGCAACGCGGGCAACCCGTTGACTCAGGGGAAGAAGCCGCTGCTAACGTGTGACGTGTGGGAGCATGCCTACTATATTGATTACAGGAATGCTCGAGCCAAGTACGTTGAGGCTTTCTGGGACCTGGTGAACTGGGAGTTTGTGAGGCTGAACCTGGCCTGAGAACTGTGGGGCCGGGGATCGCGTGCTTGTTGTCAGTTCTCCTTTCTGGTAGATATACGCGACAGGATAGCCCAGGATCTCGCTCACCAAAGGCTGGTGTCGGCCCTTCGGCCTTCGCTTTCCAGGAGGTTTGTGATGCAGCGACAACGGCCTAATCGTCTGGCTAAGGAAACCAGTCCGTATCTACTGCAACATGCAGAGAACGCTGTGGACTGGTATCCGTGGGGTAGTGAGGCCCTGGCGCATGCCCGAACCGAAGATAAGCCGATACTTCTGAGTATTGGCTACTCGGCGTGTCATTGGTGTCACGTCATGGCCCATGAGTCCTTTGAAAGCCAGGAAATCGCCCTCTTGATGAATGCTAACTTCGTCAACATCAAAGTGGATAGGGAAGAGCGGCCCGACCTGGACGCGGTCTTCATGGCGGCGGTACAGGCGATGACAGGAAGGGGCGGTTGGCCGCTGACCGTCTTCCTGACGCCAGAGGGCAAACCTTTCTATGGCGGCACTTATTTCCCCCCCGAGGACAGGCATGGGATGCCCGGCTTTGGCCGCGTTCTGAAGGCGGTGTCCGATTTCTACCATAATCGTCGCGGTGAAGTAGACCAGACCGCCCGACAGCTTGCGGAGGCGCTGGACTCCAGAGAGGAAGTCAGGTCTGAGACGGACCAGTTAGCGGTCCGTACACTGGACGAGGCGCTGTCAGTCCTGAAGCGGGAGTTTGACGGCGGGAACGGCGGTTTCGCGACGGCGCCCAAGTTTCCGCAGCCGCTGGTACTCGAATTCCTGCTCAGAGATTACCGCCGTAGCAAGGATAAGCAGGCTCTGCATATGGTAACCCTGACACTGGACAGGATGGCAAGGGGCGGCATATATGACCAGATAGGCGGCGGATTCCACCGATACGCTACTGACAGCAAGTGGCTTGTGCCGCACTTCGAGAAGATGCTATATGACAATGCGCTTCTCAGCCAGGTGTATTTGCACGCCTACGTTATTACGGCGACGCCGCCGTTCCGGCGCATAGTGGAAGAGACCATCGGGTATGTACTGAGAGAGATGTCGGGTCCCGAGGGCCGCTTCTACAGCGCGCAGGATGCCGACAGCGAAGGTGCAGAAGGCAGGTACTATCTGTGGACGTATGATGAGGTCACGCAAGTTTTGGACAGGGATAGTGCTGTTGCCGTGAGCGATCACTTTGGCATCACTCCAGGGGGCAACTTTGAAGGTCGAAGTATCCTGCATCTGCCGGGGAATTCTGCGCTGGAAGAGCCAGGCGTTATCAGCCGGGCGAAGGCATCTCTGCTCAGGGTGCGTGAGACGCGGGCGCGGCCGGCTCGTGATGATAAGGTGCTGGCCTCCTGGAATGGACTGATGATGGCCAGTCTTGCTGAGGCTGCCTGCGTCCTGGAGCGTGACGATTATCTTGAGGCCGCCGTTGCCAATGGTTCCTTTTTGCTGGAAGCAATGATAGCTGATGGGCGTCTCAAGCATACCTATAAGGATGGTCAAGCAAGAATTGACGGCTATCTCGAGGACTATGCCTTCGTTATCGAGGGTTTGCTCAGCCTGCATCAAGCTACTTCCGACGGCAGATGGCTCAGGGAGGCCATGAGGCTGACCCGGGTCATGGTCGAGGAGTTCTGGGATGAATCGGCGCGCCTGTTCTACGATACGGGAACACGGCATGAAGCTCTGTTTGTGCGTCCCAGGAATAGACACGATGGAGCAGTACCCTCAGGATCCTCGGCTGCTGCTCTCGTGCTGCTGCAAGTGTCGCGGCTGACCGGCGACGAGCGGATGGAGCAGATGGCAGTGGACCTCCTGAAGAGCGTGCAGGGAACCATGTCTCATTACCCCCTTGGCTTTGGCAACTGGCTCTGCGCTCTGGAGTTCTCCCTGTCGCCGCCCAGGGAAATCGTGATAGTCGGCCCGCGGAATGACCCGGCGACGGCGGACCTGCGACGTGTTCTGTTCAACACGTGGCTGCCGAATAAGGTGGTCGCTGCGCGCGACCCCGCTGACACGGTTCTCGTGGACAATGTGGTGCTGCTGCGGGATAGAGACATGATCAACAACCAGCCGACGGTGTTTGTATGTGAACGTCACGCATGCCGGGCACCGGTCAATGACCCGGTCTCGCTTCGCAGCTATCTTCGTGTAGACTGACATCAGTAGTCAACATGTGTATCGTCGCACACGAGTGTTTGCAATGCTGTAAGACTGCCCTATAATGATGGATAGTTCTTGAATACAAGAGGAGAGAAATCTATGATGAACAAACGCATGGTGCTGTGCCTGTCGATCCTGAACCTGGTGGGATTTCTGGGGACCATCGTGGTGAATGCGCTGGCCAATATCATTCGCATAGGTGGAATAACCACGGGTGAGGTATCTGACCTTTATCTCAATCTATTCACGCCAGCGGCGCTGACCTTCTCGATTTGGGGGCTTATCTATGTACTGCTCGCCATCTTCGTGATATACCCTCTGTTGCCGTCCGTCAGAGGCGACCCGCAGAAGACGGACTTTGTGCGGAGAATCGGCCCCCTTTTCTTTGTTTCCTGTTTGGCCAATATGGGCTGGATGTTTGCCTGGCATTATCAGTATGTAGCGCTGTCGCTGGTTATCATGCTTGTGCTCCTGGGGTCGCTGCTGTTGATCTACCTGAGGTTGGGCATAGGTAGAACAGAGGTGACGAGGGCCGCGAAGTACGCGGTCCATGTTCCCTTCAGCGTCTACCTGGGTTGGATTACAGTAGCCACCATAGCAAATGCCACTGCCTTGCTCGTTCACTCAGACTGGCAGGGATTAGGGCTTGGCGAGCAGTTCTGGGCGGTAGCCGTGATTGCGGTTGGTGTCATCATCGCGCTGGGGGTGCTCTTCACCCGGAGAGACATGTATTACAGCCTTGTCGTTGATTGGGCATTGCTGGGGATACTGCTGAAACGCCTATCGGTTACCACGGTGTCTGACCAGGGCGTGGTAGCCGCGGCCGTTGCTGGGATGGCTATCGTTACCATAGCGGTTGTGGTGCAAGCTGCAAGACGAAAGGTCTACTAGGGGTCCGTTTCGTCTTCTGGAGGCTGCGTGTGGTGATTGACAGTGGTCATGGTGTGGGTTATGCCTTGGGGTGGGGCAGAATCCGATTGTCTAGGCGCGGCGCACCTGCTGGAGCAGGGGTGTGCTGGCGATGTTGCGGCTATCTGGCTTTGCGCCTGACAAGCCCTATGGACGGGACAAACCTGCCCGTCCGTTTCACGTAGGAATCATACTGCTCACCAAATCGTCGTGACAGCATCTCTTCCTCTCTCCTGACACGTAGTCCAATGGTTATGGTCAGACCTACCAGCCAGGTCAGGCCGATGAACCAGTTTGCAGTGAGGAAGAAGACGGCTATATGCAGCAAATAGAAGGCTGAATACATGGGGTGTCTTATCAGGCGATAGGCTCCATCGGTAACGAGCACCTGGCGGTCTTTGATGGTTAGCCTGGCGGAGTGGTTGCTTCCCAGACTGCGGTGTATCCAGACAAACCACAGAAGCGCCACCATCGCCAGCACCGAACCCAGCATCCTGGACCACAAAGGTAAGGAGAGGGCTGCCCATGCCAGCACACGGGGAAAAGCAATGTACAGGAGAAAGGTGAATACCTCATAGCAGATGAACACGCTCAACCATATCGAGTATATCTTATGCTCTTCGATGACCGTTATGTGCCCCGCCTTTTTCGTCTTTCTGTAGTATATGGAGCGGATGATCGAGAACAGCGAGAAGACGATGATCAACACGATCCTGCTGAGCAGTTCAATATCCATGGTTATCTTGTCTCACAGTGATTGCCTTGCTTTGCCTGGCAATAGCTTAGTCGCTGGTGGGCATGACAGTCAGGATCTCGACAACAGACACTGGTTACACGGGCCTTCGGGTCGGGACCCTCGAGGCCTCGTGCTTCACGGTCGATACGGGGCAGCGCGCTAAGGTTGCTGACGGCCGGAAGTTTTCATGGGGTCGGCCAGAAGCTCCTTCACCCGGACTGCAAGGCTATCCAGGGGCAGAAGCTCGCTCACCTGCGCCGTGCGCCATTTCGCCTCTATGCTTTGATGCTGAAGGGTGCGTGGGGACAGCGTCAATCGCAGCGGCATGCCCAACAGGTCGGCATCGTTGAATTTCACGCCGGGAGACTCCTGGCGGTCGTCGAACAGCACTGCGATGCCCTGTTCCTGTAATTCCTGATAGATCTGCTGTGCAGTAGAGAGAACCTCCGGCTTGTCCGCATTTAGAGGACAAAGATGGAGCTGGTAGGGTGCTACAGGGAGAGGCCAGATGATACCTCTGTCATCGTGGCTTTGCTCCACTATGGCAGCCAGCAGTCGTCCCAGGCCTATGCCATAGGAACCCATGATGATGGGCCGGGCCCTGCCTTCACTGTCTAAGAACGAAGCTCCGAACTTCTCACTGATGACGGTGCCCAGCTTGAATATATGACCGACCTCAATGCCCCGGGCTGAGGTTAACTCACCTCCACACCTGAGACAGGTATCGCCGGCCTGTGCGAGGGCGATGTCGGTTATCACGTCGACCTGGAAGTCCCTCGGGTAACTGGCATTTCTGAAATGGTACCCTGGCTTATTGGCACCGACAATAAAGCTGGGATGCGAGGTTATGGAATCATCTGCCACGGTCCTGACACCGGTCAGGCCGATCGGTGAGGCGAAGCCGGCCACGAGTCCAGCCTTATTTACTTCGGCTTCGGTGGCCAGGCGCAGCTCGGAGCACTTGAGGGCATTTCGTAGTTTAGTTTCATTAACGGCCAGATCGCCCCGCGTGAGGACAAAGACTATCTGGCCGTCTGACGAGTAGAACACCGCCTTGAGAGTCTGACTGGTGGGCACACCGACAAACCCGGCTACCTCCTGGATGGTCTTAGCTCCAGGCGTGGCTAGCTCCTCCAGGGGCGGGAGATTGTCCGATTCTTCCATGCCGCCCCGGGAGTTCCTGTCTAGCCCGGCAGTACCGCGGCTCTTGGCGAACTGGGCCTTTTCGGCGTTGGCAGCATAACCACAACTGCCGCAGTAGACGACGTCGTCCTCGCCGCCTTCAGTGAGGAGCATGAACTCATGGGATTCCTTGCCTCCTATGGCGCCGCTATCAGCCTCCACCATGAGTACTGGCAACCCAATGCGTGCGTAGATGCTCTTGTAGGCCTTTCTCATTTTCTGGTAGCTTTCGTCCAGGCCGGCCTCGTCGGCATCCAGACTGTAGAGGTCTTTCATGATGAACTCACGGACTCTCAATAGTCCGCCACGTGGTCGGGGTTCGTCGCGAAGCTTAGTCTGCATTTGGTAGAGCAGCAGAGGCAAGTCACGGTAGCTTTGAACGTAGCGGCAGGCCAGGTCGGCGACGACCTCTTCGTGAGTCGGGCCCATGGCAAGCGCACGCTCCTTGCGGTCGGTCAGGGTGAAGAGGGACTCGCCGAAGGAGACGTGACGGCCCGATTTCTGCCAGAACTCAAAGGGCTGTAGGACAGGCAGCATCAACTCCTGCCCGCCGGCCTTGTCCATTTCCTCTCTGACTATGCTCTCGATCTTCTTGAGCACCCGCCAGCCCAGGGGCAGATAGGAGTAAATTCCGGCTGCCTCCTGAGCGATCATCCCTGCTCTCACCAATAGCTGGTGGCTTATGCTGTCTGCATCTGCCGGTGGTTCCCTTAATGTCTTACCGAAAAGCTTTGAAAGACGCATGCTTCAGCTACCACCTCCCTCGATTTCCCTTACTTCTGCCATCAGGGCTTCGAGGAAGTCCTTCTCCTCTACGGTGCGGATGATACTTCCCTTCCTGAATATAGCTCCTCTGCCCTTGCCGCAGGCAATGCCGACATCGGCATGCTTGGCCTCGCCAGGGCCGTTGACCACGCAGCCCATGATCGCCACCTTGATGGGTTTGGTCAATTTGGCGAGATTCCTGCTGACAGCCTCGGCCAGGGCAATGATATCAACTTCGGCGCGGCCGCAGGAAGGGCAGCTCACTATGGTTGGACCCCGCTGACGGAGGCCCAGGCTTTTCAGGATTTCGTAGGCAACTAATACCTCCTGACAGGGATGTGCGCTGAGAGAGACACGTATGGTGTCTCCGATACCCTGGTAGAGCAGTATGCCAATGCCGATGGCGCTCCGCACGACTCCCGTCGGGGGAAGTCCGGCCTCTGTTATGCCTAGATGGAGCGGGTAAGGAATTCTATCGGCAATCATCTGATAGGCCTGAATGGTGGTAGGAACGTCGAAGGCCTTAAGGGCCACCTTGATCAGGGTGAAGTCCAGGCTTTCCATGAGCCTTGTGTGCTCCAACGCTATGTTGACCATTCGCTCGGCCAGAGGAGCCTCCGGGTGGAAGTCGGCCGGCAGGCTGCCGGCGTTTACTCCGATGCGGATAGGCACCTCCCTTTCTCTGGCCCCGGCCACCACCCTGGCAATCTGCTCTCTATCTCCCATGTTGCCGGGATTGAGACGGAGTCCGTCGGCACCCGACTGCAGGGCGGCCAAGGCCAGGCGGTAGTCGAAATGAATGTCGGCAATCAAAGGTAACGAGACACTGCTCTTTATGGCTGCCAGGCTTTCAGCGGCTTCTCCGTCAGGTACTGCGATCCGGACCATCTCGCAGCCGCAGTCCTCCAGTTCCCTGATCTGATTTACGGTAGCGGGAACATCACGGGTATCGGTCTTGGTCATGGACTGCACCACGATGGGGGCGTCGCCGCCAATGGCCACCTTGCCGATTCTCAGGGGCTTGGAGGCTCGTCGCGTCATGACCCGATGCCCTCGCCACGGATCAGACGGAGGATGTCACTGAGGCTCACCATGACCACAAGCGCGATCAAGAAAACAGTCCCGGCAGTGTAGGCCATGCGCAGTGCTCGAGGCGAAAGACGTCGCCCGCGCCTGGCCCCCTCGATGACAGCCACCAGCATACCTCCTCCATCCAACGGAGGGATAGGGAGGAGATTGAACATGCCCAGGCCCAGGCTGATTATGCCGGCCATGAACACTATGCTGCTGAAACCGGACGTGCGCACGACCTCCACCGTCAATTGACCGGCGCCTATCGGTCCCACCAGCGCCAGGTCAGGAGATGCTCTGATCAGAGGGATGGCCTGTATTATGAATGCGGGCATGTGAACGATGAAGCTAGCCCCTTGATAGACCGCTATCCATACCGGGAGTCGCTCCTGTTGGATGCGGACTCCATCTACCCAGCGCACGTCCAGGCCGGGTATAGTTTCCTGACCTGCATTGGCCAGGGAGGTACTGATCGTGTCGCCATTTCTGACCAGCACCAGCTTTATTTCGGCAGCTGTTTCAACTGAACGTAGGGCGTCACGCAGGCTATCATGATTGTACACCGGCTGGTCATTGATGCTGCGGATGGTGTCTCCGGGGCTGATGCCGGCCTCGTAAGCCGGCGAGCCTTCCTCCACGTGGGCCACCATATTCCACCACAGGAAGACGCCGATTATCCATCGCTGCTCTTCAGGGTCGAATTCCGGGTTCAGTGCGATCTCCTTCTCTCGCTCATCCCGCAGGATGAGGAGAGTGACCTCCTCCTGCTCGCCTGAATTGACCATACTGTACACATCTCCCCAGCGATGGACGGGCTGCCCGTCTATCTGCATAATGGTGTCGCCGGCTTTGATGCCTGCATCCTGGGCCGGGGAGCCCTCTACCACAGAATAGACCATGAGCCCGTTGCCGGTAATGACAGATACAGGCAGTGTATAGAAAGTGCTGAGGAGAACGAAGGCCAGAAGGATGTTGGCCAGCGGCCCCGCTGCGTACACCCCCAGTCGGGTCCATGGGCCTTTGCCGGCCAGGCTGCGGGGCACTGTGGGATCGTTTTCTCCCGCCGTCCTGACGAAAGCTCCCACAGGTATGGCGTTGATTGAATATATGGTCTCACCCCGTCTGATGCCGACAAGCCGAGGGGGGATGCCTATGCCGAACTCCTCCACTTTGACTTTGGCCCGCCTGGCGGCAACGAAGTGCCCCAATTCGTGGAAGACTACTGCCGCGAACAAGGCTATGATGAAAACGGCGATTACTGCGGCAACACTCATCTGCTATTCCTTTCTAGGTGATCATCTCTTCCCTCATCCTGCCGGCTATAGCCGGGAGAAAGGCGTGCCGCATATGCCCTGGCCCAGGCGTCAGCACTCAGTATCTCCTCGAGACATGGCCGCCTGGTGGACCGATGGTGGTCAAGCGTTTCCTGCACTACTGCGGCAATGTCGGTGAAGCTTATTCTGTGACTGAGAAAGAGCTCTACTGCCATCTCGTCTGCGGCGCAGAGCACCGCCGGATAGGTTCCTGCCGCTTTCCCGGCATCCACTGCCAGTTTGAGGCAAGGGAAGCTGCTATAGTCTACGGGTTCGAAGGTCAGGGCTGTGACCGTATTCCAATCAAGGCGGGGCAGTTCGGCATTATGCCACCTCTGCGGATAGGAAAGGGCATACTGGATGGGCAGCCTCATATCCGGGCAGCCGAGCTGTGCTTTCACTGAGCCATCGACAAACTCCACCATGGAATGGACAATGGATTGAGGATGCATCAGTATCTCAATACTATCAAAGGGGAAGGAGAAAAGCCAATGCGCTTCGATGACCTCCAGTCCCTTGTTCATGAGTGTTGCTGAGTCTATGGTCACCTTCCGTCCCATCCTCCATACCGGGTGCTGCAGGGCCTGGTCGGCGGTTACCTGGGCCAGTTGTGAGTGTGAGTAGTGACAGAAAGGCCCACCAGAGGCGGTGAGAAACAGTCTCTCCGGCCTGTCATCCTCCCCCCGCAGGCATTGCCAGATGGCACTGTGCTCGCTATCAATGGGCAGTATTTGGGCCTGATGAAGGCTGGCCTGACGAACGATGATTTCGCCAGCCATCACTAATACCTCCTTGTTGGCCAGAGCAACGGTCTTACCTTTTCCTAAGGCTGCCAGAGTAGGCCTCAATCCCGCCTGGCTGGCGGTGGCCACAACCACAAGGTCCACCTCCGGATGGCCGGCGATGTCTTCAAGTGAGGAGAATTCCCCGCCATCGGCAGCTTCGGGCTCGATTGAGGGCCAGAACATCCTGGGGCGGAACTCCCTGATCTGACGCTGCAGAAGAGCGAGATTCTTGTTAGCGGTCAAAGCGACTACCTGTAGCTTATCAGGGCAGGCACCGATCACATCCAGGGCCTGCTGTCCTATGGACCCGGTCGAGCCCAGGATGGCTATTCTTTTCACAGCACCACCCATGTTACGTAGTAGTATGTCACTGCCCCGACGAAGATGAGGCTGTCGAAGCGGTCAAGGATGCCACCGTGTCCCGGCAGCAGGCTGCCGGACTGCTTCACCCCCACGCTACGCTTGAGCAGTGATTCAACGAGGTCACCAAGCTGAGCGGAGACGGCGACGATTACGCCGAGCGACACGATCTGCCAGTGTGCAGAGGTGAAGCGAGAGATGAGGTCAAGGATCGCGGCTACGACCACGGCAGCCACCACGGCGCAAGCCAGGCCGCCTACGGCGCCCTCCCAGGTCTTGCCCGGGCTCAAACCAGGAGCCAGTTTGTGCTTGCCCCTTGCCCTGCCGATGAAGAAGGCACCTGTGTCGTTGGCAAATGTAGTAAGCATGGCCAGGTAGACCCAGTTCCTGCCATCCTCCGGCGGTTGCAGAGCGCGCAGGTCGAGCCAATGGCTGAGCATCCAGCCCACATAGAGAGCGCCGGCAATCATCCAGGCCCATTTGCCAAAAACCCCCTCTCTTGACGAGCTCGCTAACAGCCAGACCAATGAAATGAGGACGGCAGCGGTGATGACCAGCGGTAGAATATGGTGGTTTCTGTCATCATAGTGGGCGCTCAGGACAAGCGCCAGCGTCCACAGCAGACCCAAGTAGACCAGAGGTTGCCGCCTATCGAGGTCAGCCATGCCGTAGAACTCGTAGGCGCCGGCCAATGCCGCTGCGGCTATGAGAAGGGTAAACCAGGGGCCGCCAAGCCAGATGGCAACGATAACGATGGGCACGCCCACAGCGCCGGTGAGGACCCTGTGTTTCAGCATAGCTCCATTTTAGCAGCTTTTCCGGCGTTGCAGGCGTGCCAGATCTGTGCTGTGAACGATTGCCGGTCCGTGATTGTCTCTTGGGTGCTGTGTCCCTGGCGGGTGGTGTGAGTCTTACTACAAGCTGCTTGTGAGGTGGGCTATACTCCCAATACTTCCCTTTCCTTGCTCTCTCCCAGTTCGTTTACCTTGTCTATGGAGGCCTCTGTAAGCTGGTCAATTCTCTTGGCATTGCTCTTGAGTTCATCTTCCGATATTTCTTTGCTCTTCTCCATCTCTCTCAACTTGTCAATGCCATCTCTCCTTATATTGCGTATGGCAATCCTGCGTTCTTCCACCTTTCTAGACACCAGCTTGACGAGGTCCCTGCGTCGCTCCTCGCTGAGGGGTGGGATCACTACGCGTATTACGTTACCATCATTTGCGGGGTTAAGTCCCATGTCGGAGGTGAGAATGGCTCTCTCGATGTCGCGTAGCGACGCGCGATCCCAGGGCTGGATCATTATCAGATTGGCCTCAGGTACGGATATGGTAGCCAGTTGGTAGAGGGGGAGAGATGTGCCCCGATAGTCGACCATGATGCTGTCAAGCAGTGCTGGAGTGGCACGACCGGCTCGTATGCCAGCTAGCTCTCTAGCCAGCCCGTCCACGGCCTTCTGCATCCTGGAACTCAGTTCCGTAAGCAGTTCATTCAGCATGGCCTAGTGATCGGCACCAAGCTCGAACCTGGCAAATCTGCGCACCCTTATGTTCTCGCCCACTTCGGCAACTGCTTCGGCGATGACTTGCTGCACCGTCTTACCAGGTTCTCTAATAAAGGGCTGATCAAGGAGACAGACTACCTGAGGGTGTGCCTCTGTCTCCGGGGGCATCTGGTCACTGCTGATGTATTCCGGAGCTGTAGCGGCTACCTGCATAGCGAGGTCGTGGGCGAGTTCTTCAAATTGGTCGGTGTGAGCCGCAAAATCGGTCTGGCAGTTCAGCTCCACCAACGCCCCTATGCGCTTAGTATGATGAATGTAGGCCGCGATTACCCCTTCGCCGGCGGCCATGTCCTTCTTCTTCTCGGCAATTGCCAACCCGCGCTGCTTCAGGATTTCGATGGCCTTCTCCATGTCGCCACCCATCTCCAGGAGCGCCTTATTGCAGTCGAGTATACCGGCGTTAGTCCTGTTCCTTAGCTCCTTCACTGCTTCAACTGGGATCTTCATGTAGACGCGGCCTCTCCTTCCAGTTTGTCCGGCTCCTCTGGCTCAAACGTATAGGAACCCAGGATCTCTAGAGCTTCTTCGCGCTCTTCCTCCGCGCCCTGTCTGCCAGCGCCAGCCTCTCCTGAGAATGCTTCGGCTTTTCCTTCGATTACGGCATCGGCTATTTTGCTAGTGACCAGCCTGATCGTCTTGACTGCATCATCGTTTGCCGGAATGGGATAATCGATGCCGTCAGGATTGCAGTTGGTATCCACAATAGCAATTACCGGTATGTCAAGCTTCTTTGCCTCCGTGAAGGCAATCTTATCTTTTATGGGATCAGTGATGAAGAGGGCCTTGGGCAGTGTGGTCATCTCCTTGAATCCTCCCATCTGATTATTCAGGTGGGATATTTCCTTCTCTATCTTGCCCCGCTCCTTCTTGGGCAGGACGTCAAGCTCACCCTTATCTCTTCTATTCTCCAGACGTACCAGGTGGTCGATCCTGGCCTGTATGACGGTGAAGTTGGTTAGCATACCGCCCAGCCATCTCTGGTTGACATAGCTCATGCCGCATCTCACCGCCTCTTCTTCAATGGTCTGCTGGGCCTGTTTCTTGGTGCCGACAAACAGCATGCTCTGCCCTCGAGCTGCCAGGTCCTGGACAAAGGCACGGGCCTTTTCCAGCATGACGACTGTCTGCTCCAGGTCTATGATGTGGATGCCATTGCGCTCGGTGAATATGTACTTCTTGGCCTTGGGATGCCAGTAACTCGTGTGGTGGCCGAAGTGAGCACCTGACTCCAGCAGTTGTTTAAGCAAGGCGTTATCTATCATCACTCACAGTGCATAGTTATGCTGTGTGGCAAAACTGGTATAATCTATCATATTCCGTTTTGGTAATGCAACAACAGGGTACTCTGGCCATCGCTCAGTTGACAGGCAAGATACGTTTGTCTATACTATCGGGCCAAGATCGGAGACGGGACTTGCCCGAGTAGCGCAATGGTAGAGCAACCGACTTGTAATCGGTAGGTTGGTGGGTTCGAATCCCCTCTCGGGCTAGGTTTTCCGAAAGCTTTGTGGTAATATTGTCCCGAGGAGGGGTGCCGGAGTGGTTAATCGGAGCAGACTGTAAATCTGCCGCCCGTTAGGGCTACGTGGGTTCGAATCCTACCCCCTCCACTGTGAAGGACAGCAGGCCCACATAGCTCAGTAGGTAGAGCACGTTCTTGGTAAGAACGGGGTCACCAGTTCGAATCTGGTTGTGGGCTTTGATATAGAAGGAGGTCAAAATGGCTAAGAAGACTTATGAGCGGGTCAAGACACATGTCAATGTGGGGACTATAGGGCATGTTGACCACGGGAAAACCACATTAACCGCGGCTATAACGGAGGTATTGTCCAAGGCAGGCCTTACGGAGTTCCGAACCTTCGACTCCATTGATAATGCTCCTGAAGAAAAGGCGCGCGGGTTGACTATTGCCATCTCGCATATCGAGTATGAGACTGAGAAGCGTCACTATTGTCATGTCGACTGTCCCGGGCATGCTGACTACATTAAGAACATGATAACCGGAGCTGCTCAGATGGACGGAGCTGTTCTGGTGGTTGCTGCCGATGACGGTCCCATGCCGCAAACCAGGGAGCATATTCTTCTGGCCCGGCAGGTGGAGGTTCCCCGCATAATAGTGGCCCTCAATAAGGTAGATCTGGTCGATGATCCTGAACTGCTGGACCTGGTGGAGATGGAGGTCAGGGACTTGCTCAAGAGGTACGAGTTCCCCGGCGATGAGATCCCTGTTGTGAGGGTAAGCGCGTTTAAGGCTTTGGAATGCGGCTGTGGTAAGAGGGATTGCCAGTGGTGCGGGCCAATATGGAATCTGCTGGATGCCGTGGATGATTACATACCGGTCCCGCAGAGAGAAAGGGACAAGCCTTTCTTGATGCCGATAGAAGATGTGTTCAGTATCAAAGGGCGTGGAACTGTGCCGACAGGCAGGGTGGAGCGGGGTGTGGTCAAGGCTGGCGACGAAGTGGAGATAGTGGGGTTGAGGGAAACAAGGAAGACGGTAGCCGTTAGCCTGGAGATGTTCCACAAGCTGATGCAGGAGGCAGAAGCTGGCGATGCAGTTGGCGTGCTATTGCGGGGCCTTGACCGAGATGAGATAGAGCGAGGACAGGTGCTTGCCAAACCGGGCACGGTCAAGCCTCATACTGAGGCCGAGGTCGAAGTCTATATTCTGACTAGAGAGGAAGGCGGGAGGCATACGCCCTTCTTCAACGGCTATAAGCCCCAGTTCTATATCAGGACGTTGGATGTTACTGGCGAGATAAGTCTTCCCGAGGGGGTAGAGATGGCCATGCCCGGCGACAGCCTGACACATATGAAGATCAAGACGGTGTATCCGGTGGCGATGGAGGAGGGCTTGCGCTTCGCCATCAGGGAGGGTGGCAGGACAGTCGGTGCCGGTGTCATCACCAAGGTTGTCGCCTGAGCATGCCTCGCCGCGAGTTTTGGGGACCTGTAGATAGACGTGGCTAAGAAGAAGGGCGATCTACGCGTGATTATCCATCTGGCTTGCAGCCAGTGCCTGCGGAGAACGTATACCACGACCAAGAACAAGAAAAACGATCCGCAACGGCTGGAGCTCAAGAAGTACTGCCCCAGTTGCCGTAGCTACGTGACCCATCGTGAAACAAAGTAACTTATGACAAGCCGCGCCAAGAGAGCGACAAACGCTAAATCTGCCCCGGCCAAGAAATCACGGTTCAGTTTCTTTGCCGAGGTGGTGGCTGAGCTGCGAAAGGCACACTGGCCATCGAGACAGGAAGCCTTGAGGCTTAGCGTCCTGGTTTTCATTGTGTGTGCCACTGTGGGAGGCATTCTGGGCGCTTTGGACTACGGCTTCTTCCGGCTGTTTTCCGATCTGCTTCTGGGTGGTTAGTAGTCAATGGCTAACGGAGCTAATGGAGAATGGTACTTGTTGTATGTCTCTTCAGGCCATGAGGAGCAGGCCAGGAGAAACCTGGAGCAGCGTATCAAGTACATGGATGTGGGCGATAAGATATTCGAGGTAGTGATACCCACGACTAAGGAGATTGAAATCAAAGCTGGGAAGCGACATACGACGACCAAGAAGGCTTTCCCGGGCTATATCATGGTAAATATGAGTTTGGATGAGCACAGCTGGGACATAGTGCGCAACACTCCGGGCGTGGCTGGCTTCGTGAGCGCCGGCACCAAGCCTGTTCCTTTACCGGGACCAGAGGCGACTGCGATCTTGCGGCGAATGGAGGAAGCTCCCACCGAGGTCAAGATGACCTTCGCCGAAGGAGACAGCGTACGTGTTACGAGCGGTCCTTTCATCGATTTCATCGGCAAGGTGGAGCAGGTCAATCTGAACAAAGGTAAAGCGATAGTTCTGCTGTCGCTGTTCGGCCGGGAAACGCCCGTGGAATTGGACCTTCTGCAGATAGAGAGGATATGAGGCGGACCGGCCACGGCGACGGAAGCCGGCGAAAGAGAGCATGAGCAGTGGCAAAGAAGATTAAGGCGGTTATTAAGCTGCAGATCCCTGCAGGCAAGGCTACGCCGGCACCTCCGGTGGGGCCTGCCTTAGGGCAGCATGGCATTAACATCATGGCTTTCTGTAAGGAATACAATGAGCGAACTGCTTCTCAAGAGGGTTTCATCGTTCCTGCCGAGATAACCGTTTTCGAGGATCGGTCGTTTAACTTCATAACCAAGATGCCGCCTGTCTCCGATCTGCTACGGCGTGCCCTGGGGACGGAGAAGGGCAGCGGGCATGCCGGGACCGAGCTAGTAGGCAAGCTGAGCAGGGATGCAGTCTATGAGATCGCACGTGCCAAGATGAAGGACCTCAACACCGCTGATATTGATAAGGCAGTGAGCATTGTTGCCGGCACGGCCCGGAGTATGGGGGTCGAAATAGAGCAGGACTAGAGTTGTCGGAAGCCGACGCAGCCTTGAAGGTGTAAGCAAGTGACGAAACACGGGAAGAAATACCAGGAAGCCAGCAAGCTCGTGGATAGGTCAAAGACCTATTCTCTTGAGGAGGCGATCGACATGGCCAAGCAGGCCTCCTATGCCAGGTTTGATGAGACAGTCGAGCTCCACTTGAAGATGGGAGTCAATCCGCGCAGCGCCGACCAGCAAGTGCGCGGTGTAGTCCTGCTGCCTAATGGACTGGGTAAGAAAACACGGGTGCTTGTCTTCGCCCAGGGTGAGGCGATGAGAACGGCTGAGGAGGCAGGTGCTGATTATGCTGGAGCGGACGAGCTGATCAAGCAGATTGAGGATGGCTGGCTCGACTTCGATGTATCTATTGCTACCCCTGATATGATGCCCAAGGTAGCCAAGCTCGGTCGTATTCTGGGGCGACGGGGCCTGATGCCCAACCCTAAGTCCGGCACCGTAGTACCGCCTCAGGATCTGGCCCGGGTCATCAGCGAAGCGCGCAAGGGGAGGTCTGAGTTTCGCCTCGATAGGACAGCCATCATACATTTGCCCATTGGCAAAGTCAGTTTTGACAAGGACAAGCTCCTGGAAAACCTGGCAGCCGCCGTCGAAGCTATTGTAAGGGCCAAGCCCAGCGGGGCCAAGGGACAATATATCAGGACCGCGTCGCTGTCTACCAGCATGGGTCCGGGCTTCAGGCTCGACATTACATCTATGCTGGCCGTGTCGAGTTCTTTGAGCAAATAACCCCATCAACTGCTGCAGGACATACCTGCGTACCTGAGCAGTCGCACCCCGGTGCTATACAAAGCGAAGGGTATGCCACCCTCGGTGATCCACAAAGGTCAACTGCCTTTAGTGAGCAGCGTCTTCGGCCTTCAGGGCGAAACCCCACAAGGGCGGCGTGGCATGCCGACAAACGATGAGGACTTTGATCATCTGTGTCTCGGTACACCACGGCAATACTGAGAAGATTGCCAGGGCGATGGCGGACGTCCTTGGTGCCAGGTTGCTCCATGTGAGGCACGCGGATGCAGAGATGCTTGAGCAGCATGACCTGATCGGCTTCGGCTCGGGCATCTATTTCGGTAGGCATCACAGGAGCCTGCTGGATTTTGCCGATGGGCTGCCTGCGTTCAGGGACAAGAAGGCATTCATATTCTCGACAAGCGGAGTGAGGAAGATGTGGCTTGTACACGATTTTGACAGGCCCTTGAGAGCAAGACTGCAGCGGAAAGGCTTTCGCATTGTAGGCGAGTTCTCTTGCAGGGGCTTCGATACATTCGGTGCGGCCGGGATTATCGGCGGGATG
>JBKHJG010000021.1:0-9114 GCA_046538235.1 Dehalococcoidia bacterium
TCGCCGGCTCCTCATGTCGAACCCGGGGCAGGTCCTTCACCATATAGGCGCCCTCCAGGCTGTAACCGAGCGACCGGTAATACTCCCTGGCACCGATACCGCTGAGCACCGTCACCTTGCGGGCGTGAGAGTCCCGGTGTGCGATTGCCTCCGCCTCGCGCAGCAGCTTTTCGCCCAGTCCGCGGTGCTGGGCGGCCGGTTCCAGCCTGGCCCCCAGGGCGACTTCCGGGCCATATACATGCAGCTCTCTGACCATGGCCGTATCTACATTGATCCTCAGCCTCAGCAGGCCAAACAAGGTTTCGTTCTCATCCTCATATGATAGTAAGACCTCCCTGCCTCCCCAGGTCTGGTAGTCCAGTCTGGCCAGCCGGGGCTCCCCAATGGGCCAGCCATCTCTCAGCCGATGCCCGTACTCGCGGCAGCGGATACAGCTACAACTAAGTCCTGCTGCCGCCATCTTCATCCTCACGGTGCTTCTAAGCGCCAGATCTCTGGTGCCGGCGACTATGAACTTGGCGGGAATATCCCGCATCAGCCTGGAGATCCTGACATAGCGGGGGACCAGAGCCTTGATGGCCATCAAGAGGTCGGCCATCACCTCATCATGGTAGGGCTGATAGCGGTTTTCAGCGTACCAGCTCTCCAGTTCGCTGCCCCGGACCACCACCGTGGGGTAGAGCTTCAGTCCATCGGGCCGGAAGCGCTCGTCGTCGAACAACTGCCGCGATAGTTCCAGATCATGCTCAGGCGTTGAGCCCGGCAGCCCCGGCATCCAGTGGTAGTAGACCTTGAAGCCATAGTCCCGCAGCAGCCTGGTGGCGGAGACCACCTCGGCCACCCCGTGTCCCCTCCCGGTCAGGCAATGGATCCCATCGTCCAGCGTCTGGACTCCCAACTCAACCCTGGTGGCGCCGAAATCCAGCATGCTGCTTATCTCATCCTGCCCGCAGAAATCGGGCCTGGTCTCTATGCAGAGGCCTACGCAGCGATGCCCGGCGGTTTCGTTGAGCTGCTTCGCTTCGTCGAGACTGCCGGATGAGCTGCCGTTGAGAGCGTCATAGCAGTCCTTAATGAACCCGTACTGATAATCGCGGGGATAAGATAGGAAGGTGCCGCCCATAACGATAAGCTCCACCTTGTCCAGGGCATGTCCCATGCCGGCCAGCGCGTTAAGCCTGATCTGCACCTGCTTCCCGGCATCGAAGTCACAGCTGCGGGCCCGCAACACTGCCGGAGATTCAACCGTATAGCTCTTGGGGGCCTCGGGAGAGGTGGGGCAGTATACGCATTGCCCGGGGCAGGGAAAGGGCCTAGCCATGACTGCCACCGGGGTTACGCCGGATATAGTACGAGACGCCTTCTTCATGCCATCACCGGGTGACGTCGGGCCTGTTCCGCCGCGCAGCAGCGGGCGAGTGCCAGCCATGAGCATTTCATCGTGGTATGGTAGAGTTTAGCAGAGGGCAGCGATGGCCACAAACAGGGAAGTGTTCGATGAAATAGCCGAGAGCTGGTACCGGGTCAGGCACTGGCCCCTGCTGAGACAGGAGCTCGAGGACGTGGCCACACGGTGGCAGAGCGGCAGACTGCTCAACGTGGGCTGTGCCCACGGGCCCGACTTCCTGCCCTTCGGCGGCGGCTTCGAGCTATGGGGGTTGGACTCCTCGCCGGCCATGCTGAGGCAGGCCCGGAGATTCTCCACCAAGATGAAGTGTTATGTCAACGTATTGGTGGCCGATGCCTCATTGCTGCCGTTCCCGGACACCTCCTTCGATTGGGCGATATCGGTAGCGACCTATCACCATGTCAAAGGCAAGAAGGAAAGGCAGCTGGCCTTTTCAGAGCTAAGACGAGTGCTCAAACCCGGGGGCGAGGCCTTCATTACCGTGTGGAACCACGGACAACCAAGGTTCTGGTTGAGGAGCAAGGAGCAGCAGATTCCCTGGAGACTCAAGGAGAAGACGGTCTACCGCTACTATCACCTGTTCTCCTACGGCGAGCTACGGAGGCTGTTGATCGATAGCGGCTGGCATATCGTGGCGATGATGCCGGAGAAGTCGTACCATTTCCCGTTGAGCAACTTCTCACGCAACATCTGTGTCCTGGTGAAGAAGCAGACTGAAGTATGAGTGTGAAGGCCGCGTCCGAACAGCTATCAGGCCGTTCTTCCGGGATGTGGGGTATCCAGGGGAGAATAGTGCTGTAGGCTTGTCTCCTCCCGCGTTATCTCGCGGGCCACGCTCACCTTCTGAGGCAGTCCGGCCTCGATTATGCCGATGAAGACCTCCACCAAGCCAGGATCGAACTGAGAACCCGCGCCCTGCCGGAGCTGTTCTGTGGCCTTGTCATGCCATAGAGCAGGGCGGTAGGGGCGGATGGAGGTCATGGCCTCAAAGGCGTCGGCTACGGCCAGGATGCGGGCTTCTATGGGAATCTGTTCGCCCGTGAGCCCTTCTGGATAGCCGTTGCCATCCCACCTCTCATGGTGGTGGAGGACTGTATTGACACAGGGAATGAGGTCGGGTACGTTGCCGATGATGGTTGCCCCCAGCCTGGGGTGCATCTTGATCGCCTCCCAATCCTCTGCAGTGAGCTTCCCCTTCTTGTTAAGGACCTTGTCGGGAACGCCGATCTTGCCCACGTCATGAAGCAAGGCAGCGGTGCTAACTCTGAATATCTGGTCGGGTGTGAGGCCGATGGCCTCGGCAAGAGCCACGGCGTAGGTATTTACCTTTCTGGAATGGCCGTAAGTGCAGGGGTCTCTGGCCTCCACCGTAGATGCCAGGGCGTAGATCGCGCTCAGCCCGTTCTGTCGCGCGTTGGTCCCTTCATTCTGGGAGGACTCCGACAATATCCTGGAGGAGAGGTACACTCGATTGCCTCCGGTGCGCTTGGCATAGTAAAGGGCTGTATCAGCCACGGTAACGAGCTCTCCGGGTATGGCCCCGTCTGAAGGATAGCCGGACAAACCGATGCTGCAGGTCACAGCAACTGACTTCTCCTTCATCCTCGTTTCAATCTGCTCCCGTAACCGTTCGGCCACGACGCGAGCATCCTCCATAGTGGTATGGGGCAGAAGCGCCGCAAACTCATCGCCTCCATAACGGAAAGCCTGATCGGCCTCCCTGACAGAGCCCTTGATGATTCTTCCCACATGGTTGAGAAGGGTATCTCCGGATGGATGCCCGTATATATCGTTATAGGTCTTGAAGTTATCCAGGTCGATTATGAGTACAGAGAAGGCCTCGCCGTACCGTGAATGGCGCGAGATCTCCTCTTTGAGGCGCTCCTCAAAATGCCGCCGGTTGAATAGCCCGGTGAGCTCGTCAATGCGCGCCCTCTGCTCGGCCCGGGCATAAAGCTGAGCATTCTCGATCGGTGCAGCGATCTGTGAGGCAACCTTCTCCAGAAGCTTTATCTGTCCGGGACTGTAAGCATTAGCTTTGCGACTGCCCAGGATGAGGCTGCCGATGTCACGGTCCGTGACGCTCAATGGAAGGTAGACAATGGAGCGGACCCCTTGCGCCAGGTGGTGTTCTCCGGTCCAAAACCTGTGCTGTCTGCTGAGATCAGGTTCGTATATGGTCTTTCGCTCCCGGCAGACCAACTCAGTGGCCGTGCCCTCAAGCGCTATCCTCTCCTCGGCCCGCCAGGACGAGCCTGCGGCGCCTGACAGCGCCATAACATATAACTCGTTTTCGTCAACTACAGCTATGGTCGCCCAATCGACATCGGCCACCTGTCGCAACTCCGTGGTGAAACCATCGAATATCATCTGAATGCTGACGCTGGAGGTTATGATAGTGGTCAGACGGTTGACCAGGCTTATCTCCTGCTGGTGCTCCTTCAACTGCTCGTGCAGGTATTCCTTTTCCATGCTTGCTGCCACCTGGAGGACCACAGATTCCAGCAGGTCGATATCCTCAACGTTGTAGAGCTTCGCGTCCCGTCTGCCGCTGATTACCAGAATGCCCACCAGTTCCTCCCTGTTGATGAGAGGAATGAACATCTTTGCCTCCGCGAGGCGAAGCTCCTCTTTCTCATCCTGCCACATTGCCTGAAAGTCGGGAGAGATGTCCAGGTTCCTTGCTGCCAGTATGGTGCGGTTCTCCTTCAGCCACCTGACAACGGGACTATCAAGCCTGAGGTTCAACTCACCCATGGGGTTATCGGGGACGGGAGGGTAAACAAATCGAGCACAGAAACATGCTTCCTCGGCGTTGGGCATGAGCAGGCAGGCCCTGCGACAGTCGATTGACTGTGCAACGAGCGGGACGAAGTCCCGAGCAAACTGCTCCATGGTGGAAATATCCGGTATCTTGCTGATGAACTGGGACAGCTGCTTGCGGTACGCGTGCCTAGTTCCCACAAAGGCCTCTTCGACCTTACTACGCCAACGGGCACCCACCGTGCGGATCAGCAGCAGGATGAACGGAATTCCAAGGGCAAGGGTCAGTGCCAGAGAGCCAAAACCGGGCTTGATACCGCCCTGACGGTGAGCAAGCCAGGAAAAGAGCAACACAATGCCGAGTCCGCCTCCATAGAGGATCAAATTGATAAAGGCCCAGCGGAAGACAACCCTGACGTCGAGCAGGCGGTAGGCGACAACGGCATAGGTCAGAATGCAGGCTGTGATAAAGTTGCCTATGTGACTCACAGGATACTCGGCGCCGCCAGGAGCCATTACGCCGACAAAGAATGTAACCAGCACAACAATGCTGGCGAATATGTAGAGGATCTGGTTGCGCTCAGCGGGGTCATCTGAAAGCCTGTATCTCTGCAGCAGACCACGTATGTCCTTGACGCCGACCGTGAAGAGGAAGGAAAGGGTGATAGCGACAATCCAGGGCCCATAATCAACACTGACGGCACCGGTGGCCGTCTGCTCAACGCCACGCGGGATAAGGCCGGATGCTGCCAGTGCTATGGTGGCTATGAGGAACAGATAGGTAAGCGGAAACCTGGTACGTTCAGACTTGTAGAAAGAAGCTCCGAAACGACGGAATTGTACCAGCACCCATATGGAAAGGCAGACAACTATCCTGACCTCGAGTGTCTTGAGTTCCAGTGTCTTGTCCTGCAGCAAGATGTCACTTCGGAACAGGAAGCTGCTCAGGCTCCAGAGGACAGCCGGTACCAAGAACAGAAAGAAGAGCTTCTGCCTTCGTTGCCAGGGCCGATTATATAGCAGGATAATGAACAAGGGGATGTAGGCCAGAGTGGCAATCAGGGGAACCAGGATCTGAATACTCATGATATCACCGTACTAGAGTGAGTCTATTATCAATGCAAACAGAGAAGCTGTCAAGAGGGACTATGGTAACCCCCCAGAAGTACCGGCCGTTGGGGCAAGAGTCCCCTTCGGCACGACCTGTCCCGGGCAGCGCTCCCCTGCGACAGTTAAACGGGGTGGCAGGTGCGTGGGCTGACCGTGAGCCATTGGCTGAGGAGCCTGAGGCGGGGAAGGGACAAGAAAGCGAATGATGAAAGAAGAGAGGGCGAGGTCAAGACCTCGCCCTCCCGCCTCTCTAAGCGGGGCGTCCCGCTCATCGCATCCTGCGGCATCACCTTGCAGCCGCGCGTTCTGCCTCACTTTCCGCCGCAGTTTCCACAGCCACCCCGGGAACCCTCAGCAAAGAAAGCACTTCATCCGACGGATTGACACGTGATGGGTGCTGGTTAAAGGGAGCCACGCCTTCAGTCCGCCGTTGAGAGATGTAACTGGGGAAGGCACCCTGCGGGAGCAAGGTAACCGCCACGGGCTTCAGGTCAAGGAGGTGCTCCATGTCGCCAATAAGCCGGTAGAAGTTGCAGCGGTATTTTCTATCCAGTCTCCTGAACTGCCCGAATATGGCGCTGGCGAGGCTCTGTTCGCTCGCTACATAACCGTCCTTGAGTTCAAGATAGATGTGCAAAGTAGGCTTACTATCGGTTATCTCCTTACGTGCTACCCAGCCCACGTAGCGAATATCAGTCTTCTCAATCGCCTCCCAGATAATCCTCTCGGTGACCCGGCCCAGGCCGGCGATATCAATGAGGTCATCGGCCCGTTTATGGAATACCATCTGAGGAATATCACAATTGAGGCTGTCATTTCGCAGCGAGGTTATAGTCACGAGATCGCCAAGCCTGTATCGAGTCATGATACCGCCGTGGAAGTTGGTGATCACCAGTTCATAGTCCTGGCCTTGTTTCACCTCGTCGAGGAGGATAGTCCTGGGCCTGTAGGAGTTGTCCAGCTGCCACTTGAGCAGTTCTCCTTCGGGGATAAACTCAAAGAAATTGAGGTTGGGCACGAAACTGAGTCCCTGATAGTCCCATGTCTGAGTGGCGTAGATGCCACCTTCCGTTCCCCCGTAGACCTCGAGCGGTGATCTGCCCCACAGTTTTTCCACGCTCTCCCTGAAAACGGCACTGTCAGCGCCGCCGCCGATGATTGCCTTGAGTGACCAGAGGTCCTTAGGGAGCATGGGACGGCGCGCAACCCTGCTCTTGACCAGGGCCTTAATATAGCGGGCACAGGCACGGGGGTGTGACAGGAGAAATCCGGGTTCCACGTCCAGTCCGTCGTGTCTAAACATCTCGCCGATGTAGGCGAGGATGGATGGCAGACCGCCGAGGGCGTCCAGGCCATGACAGAGGGCCTCCTCGAAGCCCGTCTTCATCTTATCCTGAAATGTCATCCCGCTGGTGTTGGTCTCCGAGGGTAAGAACTCGATGCCCAGTGCCTGTTGGAGCAAGAAGCCCACCACGCCTGAACCATAGAAGCGCGAACTTATGGTGGGAAGCGTCTTCATGTGCTGCTCCAGGGGAAACTCGCCGTGATGATTGCATGAGGCCAGGAGGCCGACACCGCCAGCCACCCTCTCAAACTCATCCAGGAACCTTTGTGAAAGGGGCACCCACTTGAAGTTATACTCGCCGGCCCTACCCACCGTATGCACCCACATAGCGGGTTTCCTGGGCAGCCACTGCTCGCTTCTTTCCACGAGTTCAGGCAGGTAATCGTCGTAGGTTGTCAGCGGTACCTGGTCCCGGAACTCCTGTACGGTCTCGGGCATGGCCCCATGCATCAGCCTCCTGCCCATCTCGCAGTCTTTGAGCAGTTCGATCTGCTCCAGGAGCAGCCTCTTCTGGATGATCATGAACTCCTCGAGGCTGAGGTTGAGAAAGCCACAGCACATCTGCCACAGCTCCGTCTTCTTCCCCTGTCGCAGTAACTCCAGCGGCCTTGTCATAGTTGGCCCTCCGTTTCTGTGTCGTCATTGACGGAGACTGAGGATAGGCGCAATGACGACACAAAGCGTCGTTGTCGTGGAGGTACTATGACAAGGGTGGGGAGACTTGGGAAGAGATTATGTTCTAGAAGATAGTTCTATTTGAAGGTGAGGTGAATATGGTCGCGAAAAGGAACGAGCCCTGAGGGAGGCTAGGAGCCTTTCACTTTTGCCGAGCCACTGAGGCCCTGCAGCTTCCGGCTCAGCTGCTCGAACTCGTGGTCACCGGGTTGCTTCCCCAGTTCGAGTCCATAGCTGATAAAGAACTCCAGGAAACTGCGCAGCAGCTCTTTTGTGCCTTCCTGGAACTGGTGAAACTCCTCGCGGGTTACGGCGCCCTGGGCCTTGTTTTCCTCCTTGAACTGGCCGTCAATGAGGAAATTGATGAACTCTGACCGGCCCAGGTCACCCCGGTTATCGTCTATCTTCTTCACCAGTCCGGCATCTACTATTAGCATCCGTTTCTCAGACATATACCGCTCCTATCATAACACTCCTCAAGATTTTTATGTTAAATAAGGGGTGACCTAACTCTACCGCCGGCCACCCCTCACTAACTCATGAGCATGAGAGCCTCAAGCTCCGTTGCCGTTCCGGAACTGGAGTATCTCCATTATGCTGTCAATGTTTCTGAGCAGGTCTCCCCCCTTCTCCGTTACCTGATAGGTGACCACGGGATTTCCCACCTCTACCTTGTGGATGAACCCGTGGCTCAAGAGGAAACCCAGGTACTTCTGTATCTGGGCATAGCTCATGTTGGCGCTGTACATCAGTTCGGTCTTGCCGGCGCCGTTCTCGCCCACCTTGAGCATGTCGGCTATTATCTCTATGTTGGACCTTCGCTGGTTCATTACGGTGTCCTGGTATGCCTTACTTGTATACCATTACCATTATACTACCTGAATGCCGGTTGTCAACCCCTATCAGACGCTTGACAGTGTGGGGGTGGTGCTATAATATCAACCAGGACTGAGGTATCCGCAGAGCGGTAAGTTATCGTAGCTGATGTAACGCAGAATCCAGGAGGTACCTGATGGACAAGACCAAGGTAATGATAATAGACGAGCAGGCATTTTTCCGGACGGGCGTACGGCAGGCACTGGCCGACCAGGCCGACCTGGAAATACTGGAATGTGACCCGTCCCAGGACGTCCTGCAAATGGTGGAAGCCAATCTGCCTGATGTTGCTTTGCTGGGTTCGGACCTGGCCAGCCTGAGCGGGATCGAACTGGGCAGGAAGATCTCTCAGCACTTCCCCAATACCAGGGTCGTGGTGCTGAGCCCGGACCCCAATGATGAGGAGCTTTTTGAGGTGATCAGGACTGCAGCCGTGGCCTGCCTGAGCAAGAGGGCCAGCGGGGAAGAGCTGGCCAACACCATCAGACGGGCACGCAGGGGTGAATACCCGATCAATGAAAGCCTGATGACCAGGCCGAAGGTCGCCCGACACGTGCTGAACGAGTTTCGCGGCCTGACGAGGACCCTGCAAGGGATAGCCGCTCCCCTGACCAACAGGGAAACACAGATTCTGACCTATATTGCCGAGGGCAACTCCAACAAGGAGATCGCCCGTATCCTGTCAATCAGCGAGCAGACGATCAAGAACCATGTCAGTGCCATCCTCCGCAAGCTCAATGTCAACGATCGGGCCCATGCGGTTGCCCTGGCCCTGCGCAGCGGCTGGATCTCACCGGACGTGAAGCCGCGAAGATCGTGGCAAGACTTAGAGGACTCGGAAGGATAGCTATCAGGGAAATAGCTGTCAGCGTTCAGCTAGGCCGCCCCCAGACCCCCGCGGGGGAAGAAATCCCAATGACAAAATCCAAATGCCAAA
>JBKHJG010000015.1:0-36101 GCA_046538235.1 Dehalococcoidia bacterium
GTCTTTCCTGCTTGTAAGGTGACCTTGACATGAGCCGCGCAACAGAGTGCAGGAAACCACCGTGAGCCGGGCAGCCCTGCTCGCCAGCACCAAAAGCCAATGACCTGACCCCTCGCACGAAAGCAGGGAAATCAACATCCGTGGGACATCTTAGAGAGCAGGCATAACAACCCAAGCAAGAGAAAAGCTTGTTATCATGAATATTCTCGCTTCCCCAGCCCAGCATAGCATCCTCGATCGCAGATCGAGGTGAAAAGGATATGTCATACTTGGCCACGGGACATATGCTGGTGCACTTGCTGCATTCCAGACAATAGTAGGCCTTGGTTTCTTGAAGAATATCCTCTAAGGTCGGAGTGGGGGTTTCTTGGCTGGTTTTTGGAGACTTTCTGAAAGGTGAAGGGCCCAGTTTCTTAAGCTCCCGTACCATGTCTTTGATAGTCTGAGCAAATATCGGTCCCTCAGATGTAGCTATCCACTTAAGTCTCACCCTCTCGTTCTCAATGCCAAGGATACTGGTGACCTTGCTGACCATCTTGAACCTCTCCTCCGCCTTTAAGTTCCCCGAAATATAGTGGCAGTCGCCCGGATGACAACCAGCTACTAAAACACCGTCAGCTCCACTCTCAAGCGCCAGGGAAATATGTTCCGGAGCTACCATACCACTACACATGACCCTTATGATTCTTACATTAGGGGGGTATTGGATACGGCTTGTGCCAGCTATATCTGCTGCAGCATAAGTGCACCAGTTGCAGGCAAAAGCAATAATTCGAGGTTCAAATTCAGCCATTTTCTATTGGAGCTAGCGCCTTGACCATGGTAGATATTTCATCACGGGTGAAATGCCTGATGGACATGGCTCCGCTGGGACAGGCAACGGCGCAGGCACCACAGCCTTTGCATAACGCCTCGTTCACTGTGGATACCCTCCTGCCATCTCTGAGAACCACCTTTGGAGCCTGGAATTCGCAGATCTCCTCACATATTCCACAGCCATGACATAGAGTCTCATCCACGCAGGCTATCGCAGCTTCGGTTGTAACGCTAGCTTTGTCTATTAGCTCCAGTGCCGCCGCCGCCGCGGCCCTCCCATGAGATACAGAATCAGGAATGTCCTTGGGAAATTGGCAGCAACCGGCGATAAAAATTCCATCTACGGCTGTAGCTTGAGGCTCAAGCTTGGCATGACGTTCCAAGAAGAAACCCGTTGCCTTTTGAGTAATGGAGAATGTCCTGGCTACCTGCATGGCATCAGCACGTGGTATCATAGCCGGACATAGAATAACCATATCCACTGGGATTCGCATTAGTTTTCCCAGTAAAGTATCCTCAGCTATGACGACCAGTCTTCCCTGCTCCTCCTCCGTAATGGCTCTATCGGTCACCTCAGATACTTTACCTTTTATAAAAATAACACCTTCCTCGGAAACGCGCTTATAGAACTCTTCATAAGCATCCCCGGTGCAGCGCATATCAATATACATTTCATATACATCAGCATTTATTTTCTCCCTGAGACGATGAGCATGTTTCAGTGCATACATACAGCAGATTCTGGAGCAATATTCACGATAGTTCTTGTCCCTGCTGCCAACACAATGTACGATAGCCACGCTCCGGGGTATTTGCCCATCTTTAAGCTGGATCTTCCCGGAAGTGGGTCCCGAGGCGCAGGTCATCCTCTCAAATTCAAGAGCAGTTATGACGTTATCGTATTTCCCGTAGCCATATTGCGGTATCTGACTCGGGTCCAAAACATCATATCCTGTAGCCAGGATTATTGCTCCTACTTCTAGCTCAATAGTCTGGTCCGTCTGGTCAAAATATATAGCCCCAGCCTCACAGAATTTGAGGCATGCGCCGCATTTCTTCCCCCCGGACTGGATATAGACGCAGTGGTCTTTGTCTATCGTGGCGACATTCGGAATGGCTTGAGGAAAAGGAATATAAATAGCTCCCCTCTTTCCCAAGCCCACTTCGAACTCGCTCGGAACCTTCCACGGACATTTCAGCTCACAAATGCCACAGCCAATACATTTGCTTTCATCTACATATCTCGCCTTCTTCCTTACCCTTACCTTGAAATTGCCCACAGAGCCTGATACCTCCTCCACCTCGCTATAGGCTAGAAGCTCGATATTAGGATGATGACCCACTTCACTCATCTTCGGGGTCATAATACATTCAGAGCAGTCAAGTGTGGGGAAAGTAGTGTCCAGCTGGATCATATGCCCGCCGATTGATGGCTCTTTCTCTACCAAGTAGACCTTGTGTCCGCCGTTAGCTATTTTCAGGGCTGCCTCTATTCCTGCAATTCCACCCCCCACAACCAGAGTGTTAGGATTGACCGGTATTTCTTTGACCTCCAAAGGCTCCTGATAGCAGACACGCTGCACAGCAGCCCGAACCAGATCCTTGGCTTTCTCGGTGCCTTTCTCCTTATCCGCATGGACCCAGGAGCAATGCTCCCTGATATTGGCCTGCTCATATAGGTAAGGGTTTAAGCCAGCACTCTGGCAAGCTTTACGGAAAGTAAGCTCATGCATCCGTGGTGAACAGGAGGCGACAACGACTCGATTGAGTCCCAGCTCCTTGATATCATTCTTGATGAGGTCCTGCCCAGGGTCCGAGCACATATACCGATAGTCACGGGAAATCACTACGTGAGGCAGGGTCGCAGCATATTTCGCTAGCTCTTCCACATCAACCGTGCCGGCGATGTTCAACCCACAGTGACAGATGTAGACCCCGATCCTTTTCTCGTCTTCCATACGCACAGCCGCTTTCACGCCACGGCCTCAGGCATAATCTGACACAAGACTCCTCACCTTAGATGGGAGGGGCCGCAGTTGTCGTGAGTTCTGCCAACCACCCTTCTAGTGTCATCCTGCCAGGGAAGGGGAACCAGATGACTTATGCAGTTAGCTACACAACACGAACCAGCCGGAGGTAGACAAACCAGAACTATCCCGGTAACCGCCTGCTCTGGAGCCTCGGCAATCAGCATCAATCGTCATGATTCCCTTAGCTGAATAAGGCTTCTACCTGGGCTAGAATTTGCTCGTTTGTGAAGTGGTGCATCATAATCGCTCCCGAAGGACAGGCGGCACTACAGGTGCCGCAGCCCTTGCACACAGCTTCACTGACATGGGACACTCTCCTATCGACTCTAGGCTGCAGCTCGATAGCCTGGAAGGGACATAAAAGTTCGCAAATCCCACAGCCTGAACATTCATCCTCATCGACCAATGCATTTATTGCCTCCGCCTTGACATAGCCCATCCTCAGGGGACCGGCCGCCTTTGAAGCAGCGGCGTAGGCCTGAGAAACTCCCTCGGTAACGTCCGTAGGCCAGCGTGCTGAGCCACATATGTAAACCCCGTCCATGGCAAACTCCACGGGGCGGAGCTTTAAGTGTGCTTCCAGGAAGAAGCCAAACTCGTCTAGGGAGACCTTAAGCATTTTCGAGATATCCTGGTTATCCTCGGCGGGGACTAGAGGAGTAGTCAAGACAAGCATATCGCATGGGAGTTCTATTTCCTTTCTCCAGAGTTCGTGGTACACCCTTACTTTCCCAACCTTCCCATCTCCGATGATTTCGGGAGGCTTTTCCAGGCTGTATCTAACAAACCTGACCCCCAACTCCATGGCTTTGCGGTAGTACTTCTCGAAGTCCACGCCGTAGGTCATGAGGTCTCGATGCAGTATCCAGACCTTTGCTTTTGGATTCGCTTCCCTGATAAGGGAGGCGTTCTTAATGGCCGTCATACAGCAGATCCTGCTGCAATAAGTCCTCTCGGGAACACGGGCTCCTACACAGTTGATCATCACCACGTTTTCACCCAGGGATTCTCCCTTCTTCATACGCTCCTCCAGCTCGAACTGGGTAAGAACATTGTCCATCTCGCCATAGCCATATTGACCCGTCGGCTTCAACGGTTGAGCTCCCACGGCTACCACGATGGTACCGACATTGAATCCACTATCCTCAGCCTTAGTATCCAGATCGACATTGAAGTTACCTATAAACCCGGTTACTTCTTTTACTTTGGCCGAGAGATGAGTTTTGATCCTGGGATGGCTCTTGACCTGTTCCACCAGCGGCTTGACCAGCTTCGACGCTTCTTGGTTGAGGGGGAAGAGCGTATTAACAGTGCGCAGAAGCCCCCCAAGTTCTGCCTCCTTCTCTACTATATGGACATCGAAGCCCTGCCCGGCCAGGTTTAAGGCTGCCTCCATGCCCACAACCCCTCCACCGATCACCAATGCTGAAGGATTTACCTTCAGTTCAATCTCTTCCAATGGTTCCAGCAACCTGGCTTTAGCCACTCCCATTCTCACAAGGTCCTTGGCCTTTTCCGTGGCTTTCTGAGGCTCGTGCATATGCACCCAGGAGCACTGGTCTCTTATGTTGACGAACTCGAAAAGATACTTATTCAGGCCTGCCTCTTCACAGGCAGCTCGGAAGAGTGGCTCATGGGTTCTAGGAGTACACGAAGCTACTATGACCCGATTCAGATCATGTTCCTTTATGCCTCTCTTGATCGCCGAAATCCCTTCTTCAGAACAGGTAAACAAATTGCGCTCAGCATGCACTACATTTGGCAGCTGTTTGGCATATTCCACAACCTCTGGGACGTTGACGTATGCCGCGATGTTTATGCCGCAATGACAGACAAAAACTCCAATACGAGGTTCTTCCACTTCAGTTGCCTCCTGCTATAGCTTCAACAGCTCTGCCTGCTGCCCCCGAGGCCTGGGTCACAGAGTCCGGTATATCCCGGGGACTATGGACGTAGCCGCAGGCAAAGATGCCGGGCCTCGTAGTATCCAACGGTTGCAGTAATCTATCCGGAGTCTTCACAAAGCCATCTTCATCTAACTCTATACCCAGTATTTTCGCCAGATCATTGCTGATCTGAGGGACCATGGCCTGGGCCAGAACCACGAGTTCTGTCTCAAAGCGTTTTACTTCTCCGCTGGTGGTCTCCTCATACCAGATTATGGGGTTATCATTCTCAGGGTTAACTTCAATCCTGCCAGGGCGGCCTCTAATATAGGTCACGTTGTAGTCCTGCTTGGCCCTGGCAACATATTCCTGGAATCTCTTGCCTACAGCCCTCATATCCATATAGAAGATTGTTGATTTGGTCCCTGGATGATGCTCGAACGCCAGCATTGACTCCTTGGTGGCATGCATGCAGCAGACACTGGAGCAGTAACTCTTATTCCTGAAATCGCGAGAGCCAACGCACTGAATAAAGGCTATATTTTCGGGTATCCTGCCGTCTGAAGGACGCTCAAGCGCTCCCATGGTAGGTCCCGAAGCCGCAGTCAGTCTTTCAAATTCCATGGCAGTAATCACATTCTTTATGTGTCCATAGCCGTATTCCGTCAGGGATGAAATATCGTATAAACCGAGGCCTGAAGCGACGATTATCGCGCCCACCTTCACTGAAATGTGTTCATCTTTCATGTCGTAGACTATTGCTTTGGGCTCGCATCGCCGTTCACACTCATGGCATTGCATGCATCCTTCTATTTGTCCGGCAAGACAACGCGAAGCTTCCTCAAGGGCCTCCTCGAGGGAGAATCCCAGGGCCACTTCCCGGAAGTCCTGCACCCTTCCCTTCACAGGTTCTTCCCTCATCTCCACCCTGTTCCCGGAGGTAAAGCGTCGCTTGAGATCCTCTATCTCTTCCTGAGACAGCTTCTCCGGTTCCTTGGCCGGTCCCTCACCCTCAAGAGGCTGTCCATTCAGATACTGGTTGATGGAGCGAGCTGCCTTTTTCCCTGCCGCAATTGCGTCAATGACATAAGCAGGGCCGGTAACCACATCACCTCCAGAGAACACGCCCTCAACACCGGTCGCCCCTGTTTCGGAATCGATCTCTATCGTGCCTCTCTTGGAGAGTGAAATGCCCAGCTCCTTGACAAAATCTGTTTCTGGAGCCTGTCCCAGTGCAGCAATCACTGTATCCACTGGGATAGTGAATTCAGAACCTTTGACGGGGACGGGGCGGGGACGACCACTGGCATCCGCCTCCCCGAGCTTCATCCGCACACACTCCATCTGGGCCAGTTTTTTGTTCTCGGCGGAGAAGCGGCTGGGAGCGGTCAGGAACTCGATCTTTATCTCTTCCTTTTCTGCCGCAGTCACTTCTTCCTCGGCAGCTGGCATCTCAGCGCGAGAACGCCGGTAAACAATAGTTACCTCTTTGGCACCCAGGCGCCTTGCAGTGCGCGCGCAATCTATAGCTGTATTACCACCGCCAATCACTGCCACCTTCTTGCCCACATTCACCTTTTCCCCGAGACTTGTAGTACGAAGGAATGCTATTCCCTCCATCACCCCGGCAATATCCTCACCCTCCACCCCGAGCTTCATGCCACCATGTGCTCCAATGCCTATGAAGACCGCATGGTGGTCTTTCTGTAGTTTATCGAGGGTGATATCCTTGCCAATCTGGACTCCCGTCTTTATCTCCACGCCGAGCTTCTGGATATAGCCTATCTCCTGCCGCAAAACCTTTTTGGGAAGGCGGTATTCAGGAATGCCAACACGAAGCATGCCTCCCGGTTCAGGAAGGGCTTCGAAGATAGTCACGTCGTGACCCTGCAGAGCAAGGTCATTGGCAGCGGCCAGACCCGCAGGGCCTGAACCTACGATGGCTACTCTCTTACCCGTCTTGGTAACAGTCGGAACCTCAAGTTCCTCGATGTTCCATTGGTCCGCGGGAACTCTCTTCAGGTCGCGGATACAAAGCGGTTCATCTAGCTGCCCGCGGTTGCAGGCTTCCTGGCAGGGGGCATAGCATACCCGCCCAACACAGGCAGGCAGGGGATTTGTCTCTCTTATGAGCTTGTAGGCCTCTTTGAACTCCCCTTCGGCAATGAGCTTAATGTACCCGGGCACATTGGTATGGACGGGGCAGGCATCCATACAGGCCGCTTTGCAGGGGCGTTCTTCCTTCTTGTCTATAACGCATTTCTTAGGAACAGCCTGTGGGAAAAGCATGTATATGGCCTTTCTCTTGCCAATGCCCTGATCGAATTCGTCTGGTATGATGACAGGACATCCCTCTACACACAGTCCACATCCTGTGCATTTGCTCCAATCAACAAAACGGGCCTTCTTCCTTACCTTAACGGTGAATTTCCCTGCTGCTCCAGTGACCTTCTCCACTTCGGAATAAGTTAGGAGCTCTATATTGGGGTGGGAACTGGCCTCCATCATCTTAGGGGCAAGGATGCACATGGCACAATCGTTGGTGGGGAAGGTTTTATCCAGTTGTGCCATTCTTCCCCCGATGCTAGACAGTTTCTCCACCAGGTAAACCTTGAAGCCCATATTGGCCAGGTCAAGCGAAGATTGGATCCCGGCTATGCCACCACCGATCACCAGTGCTGATTTGCGCCCGTTTTCACTGTTACTCATGGTCTTGTTAGGATCATCCTCCTTCCGCAATGGCATCGGCTACCATGCTTGCCAGATCCATCACCTCAATTCTGGGAGTTGGCCGGCGCTCCTCTCCCTTATCGACCATGGCGCATCTGAAATGGGTCTGGCATTTAGGACAGGCGGTTATGAGCAAATCTGCCCCTGTGTCCACCGCCTCAGATAGCCTCTCCGTCCTTATCATGTTGGAATATGAGTCGCAATTCGTCCAGGCACTAGTGCCGCAGCAAATCGCCTCCGATCCGCTGTGCTTCATCTCAACCAGTTCTATGCCGGGAATTGCCTCGAGTACCTGACGGGGAGGGTCGTACACACCTAGATGCCTTCCTAATCGGCAGGGGTCCTGATAGGTGACCTTCTTCTTGACTTCCTTGAATCTCACTCCGTCTTGCCCTATCTTGTCGGCCAAGAATTCAGAGATGTGCTGCACTTCGCAGTCCAGACCCACGAAATTGGGATAGTCCAGTTTGAATGTGCGATAACCCTCGGGACAGGTAAAAACTATCTTCTTGACACCTGCTTCCCTTATCTGCGCTGCGTTATGCTCAGCCAGCTTTCTGAATGTCTCCACATCACCGGTCCAAAGAGCATCATGACCACAGCATTTCTCATCAGGCAGCAGTCTGGGCTTGATCTCCAGCAAGTTCAGGGTCTTGAGCGCTGCTCTGGTTATGTCAAGGGCGCTGAATTCGATATCCTCAAAGATGGGCTCAAAATACGGGGCGCAGCCCACCCAGAGAAGGACATCGCTGTCTTCCGAGACGCTATACTCCTCGGAAAGCCATTCCAATCTTTTCTGTCTAATACTGGGGCTTGTCATGAGCCTGGCCAGAGTCTGCAGCTGCCCGGCGTGGGCGCAGATTCCATGTTGCCCGTTGTCCTGGGCTATATTCCTGGCCTTGCGTACGAAGATAGGAAAATCGACATCACTGGGGCATTCCAGTTGGCAAGTATAGCAGGTAAGACAGGAGAAGAGTTCCTTATTGAACACCAATTCGTTCTCGAAGCCCAGGAGGGCGTTTTCGATGATCATTCGCGGAGAGAACCCCGGGTCGTATTTCGCGACCGGGCATACACTTGTGCACTTGCCACACTCCAGGCAGTAGTAAGTCTTGGTTTCCTGAATAATGTCCTCTAGCTTCAAACCGCTACCTTCTCCTTTCTGAAAGATGACAAGGGTGAGGGCCCGAGCTTCTTAAGCTCCTGAACAAACTCTGTGACTAATCTGGCGAATACTGTTCCCTCGGAGGTAGAGATCATCTCGCGCTTTAGCCTTTCGTCCTCCAAGCCAAGAATGTGGACTACTTGCTTTAGTTTGGCAAACATGGCGTCGCATTTTACCGGTCCGTCGATGTAATGGCAATCTGTATAATGGCACCCGGAGACTATGACTCCATCTGCGCCATCTTCAAAGGCCCTGAGGACGTAGTTGGGATTTATCATGCCGCTGCACATCATCCTGACGATATAGACATTAGGAGGGTATTGGATTCGGCTCGTCCCGGCTAGGTCTGCTGCAGCATAAGTACACCAGTTGCAGGCAAAGGCAATAATCTTGGGCTCGAACTCAGCCATGATGCACCTCCAGCAAGCCGTCAAGCAGACTCTCTACTTCTTGGGTACTGAAATGCCTGATATGTATTGCGCCGGTAGGGCACACGACGGCGCATGCCCCGCACCCTTTACAGAGGGCTTCGTTTACGTTGGAGACGAGCCTTCCATCCTTGCTGATAATCGAGGGCGCATGAAACGTGCAGATTTCCTCGCAGCGGCCGCATCCGTGGCAGATGGATTCATCTACAGAGGATACGGCTGCTTCGGTGGTGACCTTACCTCTACTTATCAATGACAAAGCTTTGGCTGCGGCCGCCGAAGCCTGGGCCACGGTATCGGGGACATCTCTTGGTGCTTCGCAACACCCGGCGATGAAAACTCCATCTGTTGGCGTGTTTACGGGGGCAAGCTTGGGATGGGTCTCCAGGAAGAAGCCGTCGCCTCTTTGACCTATGGTAAAGAGGCTGGCCACATCAGCCGCGTCAGCACGTGGCTGCAGGGCTGAACAGAGGATAACCATATCCACCGGAACACGCATCAATTTGCCCAGCAGCGTATCCTCAGCGGTGACGATGAGCTTCCCCTCTTCCTCGGGAGTGGCAGCCTGGTCGGTGACCTTGGCCACCTTACCCCGAATGAAGTTAACGCCCATCTCCGATACGCGTTTGTAGAATTCCTCAAAAGCCTCTCCAAAGCACCTCATATCAATATAGAACTCGTATACCTCGGCTTTCGTGAACTCCTTTATCAGCTCGGCATACTTGAGTCCATACATGCAGCATACTCTAGAGCAATACTCATGGTAGTTCTGGTCCCGGCTGCCCACACAATGTACTATGGCTACGCTCTCCGGTTCCCTGCCATCCTTCAGTTGAATCCGCCCCTGGGTCGGTCCTCCGGCGCAGGTTATCCTTTCGAATTCAAGCCCGGTCAGGACGTTATCAAACTTCTTGTATCCGTACTGAGGTATGACGCTGGGATCAAACTGCTCGTAGCCAGTAGCCAGAATCATCGAGCCCACCTCGACCTCAACAAACTCCTCCTGCATATCGTGGTTGATTGCCTTCTGTTCACAGACCTTCACGCACTCCAGACATTCCGAACATACGCCGCAATTGAGACAACGCTTGGCCTCGGCAATGGCTGTTTTCTCGTCGAAGCCCAGCTCAACCTCGGCGAAGGAGCCTTTCCTTTCACTAAGCTCAAGCAGGGGGGTGGTGGCTCTTGCTTCCGCCTTGACCCCCTCCTTTGATACCTCCTCTACACGTTTAGGAGTCACCTGTCTTCCCTCGGTCAGGTTGACTCCACTTAGATAGCGATCGATAGAAACGGCTGCTTCCTTGGCGGCAGCAACCGCTACCACAACGTCAGCCGGTCCTGAGACTGCATCGCCACCAGCGAAGACACCATCAATATTGGTTTGTAATGTGACAGGATCGACTTCCAGGGTTCCCCAACTGGTGTAGTCTAGTTCCTTGGGCAACGCTGACTTGTCCACAGCCTGACCGATGGCAATGATAACGTTGTCGACATGCATGGCGAATTCCGAGCCCTTTACAGGTACCGGACGTCGCCGGCCGCTGTCATCTGGTTCACCCAGCTTCATCGTGATACATTCTATAGCCGACAACTGGCCATCCTTGGATAGGATTTTGGTGGGCGTGGCCAGGAAATGCATCTTTATCCCTTCACGCTCCGCCTCTTCGACCTCTGTGCTTATAGCAGGCATCTCATCGCGAGAGCGGCGATAGACGATGGTGACTTCTTTGGCGCCCAGGCGTAGAGCTGCCCTGGCAGCATCTACGGCGGCATTGCCACCACCGACAACCGCCACCTTATTGCCTAACTTGATGTCCACCCCGGAATTGACCATCCTGAGAAAATCAAGGGCATGGATCACTGCGCTGGTTTCCTCACCGGGGATCCCCATCTTTTGGCCTCCTTGGGCACCGCTGGCAATGAAGATGGCCGCATATCCCTGATTGAAAACCTCTCCAAGGTCCTTCACCGGCGTCTTTGTCTTGATCTCTACTCCCAGGTCCTGTATATAACTTATGTCATTGTCGACGATGTCCTTGGGCAACCTGTATTCAGGGATAGCATACCGGAGGAGTCCGCCTGCTTGCGGAAGGGCCTCGAATACAGTAACGGCATAGCCCTCCCTTACCAAGTCGTAGGCACAAGCGAGCCCGGCAGGGCCAGAGCCAATAACTGCCACCTTGCTGTCCTTCGTATGCTCAATGGGAGCCACCGGCTCCCTACCTGTTTTAGACTCATAATCAGCTATGAAGCGCTTCAAAGCTCGGATGCTTATAGCTTCATCAAACTTACCGCGCTCGCAGTCGAACTCGCAGGGATGAGTGCAGACACGCCCCAGAACCCCGGCGAATGGCATGGCCCTTCTGACCACCTCGAGAGCCTCCTTGAACTTGCCTTGCGATATGAGAGCCACATAGCCCTGGGCATTGACACCTGCCGGGCAGGCAATGCGGCAAGGCGCTGTACCCCTCTTGTCAATGGCAAAAGCGGCGGGCACAGCCTGGGGGAGAGGAAGATAGGCCGCCTTTCTCATGTGTAAGCCCATCTCGAACTCGTCGGGTACCGCGACGGGACACACCCTGGCACATTCGGCGCAGGAGTTGCATTTGTCAATGTCGACATACCTGGGCGTCTTCTTGATTCTGACCTTGAAATTCCCGATGTAGCCTGAGACATCCTCTACTTCGCTATTGGTCATCAACTCGATGTTGGGATGATGACCGGTGTCAGTCATCTTGGGCGTGAGAATACATTCCGAGCAGTCCAAGGTGGGGAAGGTCCTGTCAAGCTGGATCATGTGTCCGCCGATGGACGCGTCGCGCTCCACCATATATACCTTCTTTCCCCCGTCAGCAATATCAAGCGCGGCTTGAATGCCGGCGATGCCGCCTCCCAGCACCAGGACGTTGGGATTCACGGGGACCTCCTTGATCTCCAGAGGTTCCTGATAGTAGACACGCCTTACTGCGGCCCGTACCAGGTCCTTGGCCTTTTCCGTGGCGCGCTTTTTGTCCGTGGCATGGGGCCAGGAACAGTGCTCCCTGATATTGGCATGCTCATAAAGGTAGGGGTTTAGCCCGGCATCCTGACACGCCTTGCGAAATGTAGGCTCATGCAGTCGCGGAGAACAGGAGGCAACCACCACCCGGTTGATCCCCAATTGCTTGATATCATTCTTTATAAGGTCCTGCCCCGGATCAGAGCACATGTACTTATAGTCACGGGCAATGGCTACGTGCGGCAGGGTGCCAGCGTACTTGGCTACTGCTTCAGAATCTACCGTACCGGCGATGTTCAGCCCACACCAGCAGATATAAACGCCGATTCTTGCTTCTTCCATCTTGGCTCCCCCGTTATTATATTGCTTCAGCTACGAGCTCAGCTATGTCCTTGACCTGCATGGTCTCTGCCTTGCCCGTAGAGAGCACACTATCCCGGTAGTTAAGGAAGCAGTAGGGGCAGGCCAGGGCTATAGTGTCAGCGCCCCTTTCCGCAGCTTGCTCCACCCTTATGTCGGAAAACCTTTCTCCTTTAGGCGTATCCATCCAGATTCTACCGCCACCGCCGCCACAACAGATCGCATCCTCCCTGGCATCAGGGAATTCGATTAACTGCAGGCCCGGAATGCTCTCCAGAACTCTCCTCGGCTCGTCGTAGACACCGTGGTGTCTGCCCAAATAGCAGGGGTCCGAATAGATGACCTTTCTGTCTACCTTTTTCGAGAGCTTCAATTTGCCCTGCTCGATAAGCGAGGCCAGATACTGGCTGACATGCACCACCTCGAACTTGCCTCCAAGCTCGGGATATTCATCCTTGAAAGTGTGGTAGCAATGCGGGGAAGAGACCACTACCGTCTCAACACCGTTATTGTTGAAGAGGCTAATGTTGTTCTGGGCCAGGCTGAGAAATATATCTTCATGGCCAGCCTTTCTGATTGCTTCGCCGCAGCATCTTGCCTCCGTGCTTATTATCCCGTAATCGACTCCCAGCTTATTGAAGATTGCGGCGGTAGATCGGGCCACTCCCTTAACGTCGGGGTCATAGGAAGGAACACAGCAGGGGAAATAGAGTATCTCAGTGCCCGAGACGAAATCCTTGACCTTGAGGTCCTTGGCCCAATCGTTGCGCTTCTCCTGTGCCTCCCCAAGGGGATTGCCTACGCCAGCGATGTTCTTGGCCGAGATCCTCAAGGCGTCGGGAACGACACCGACGCCCAGACTGGCTACGGCTCGGCGCACAGCTCTCATGACGTCGATTATCTCGACACCTCGAGGACAGCGTTGAACACAGGCCCGGCAAGTGACACAGGTCCAGACATCCTCGCTGCCGAAATCGGTTGCCCCAATCTGGGCTTCATGCATGATGCGGCGAACCACGAAACTGCGCACTAGGTTCCAGGGGCAAATGCCGGTGCAGAGACCGCATTGATAGCATAGTTTGAGAGGTTCGCCACCGGCCTCGAGTATGACGTCCGTAGCTTCCTTGTAGGGACTTAACACTTCCATATCCAGACTTACCTCGACTTTTCAGAATTGGCCACAAAAAAAAGGGCGGCCTGAGAAAGCGTTGCAGCCACCCTGTTTGCCCCTAACACCAAATGAAGCACGGCTGGCAAGTATAACAAAACATGGCCCAAAAGACAACCTTCTGTGGAATGGCCGCCGTCTGCTTTTCGGGCCGAAGCCTTGGCCGGCGCTCTCTAGGTCCTTAGCTGTGAGCCGGCGCAACGGGCGCGTTCAGTGGAATCGAGTCTGGATGGAGGCAGGGGAATCAGCGGTGACGCGTATGATGTTTGGCTCCGTTGTCAGAGAAAGTGCGGTTCTGGGGGCCTGCCTGCCCCGCGTAGGTAGAGGGGCCAACTCTCTACTGAGATAGCTGGCCCCTCCTGATACCAACTCGTCGGCGGTCTTCCTGCCGCAGGTCTCGCCACGTCAGTCCTTAAGAGCCGGTTGTTTCTTCCCCAGGGCCTGCCGGCGCGCAGACAGCTTGTCGAGCTTCCGCTGCAGCTCATCCTGCATCAGTTGCCCGAACTCACAGGTTGAGCACTGAAAGACGCGGGAGCAAAGCCGGTAAGAGACATCTCCTTTGAGGGCATAGCGGCAGAGCCTCTGAGGCCCAGGCAGTTCCTTAAGTCTTTCCATCGCCTTGTCGAGCTCGGAAGAGTCGCCGCTGGCCAGTTTCTCCTGCATCATCTGGTCGAACTCACAACTCAGGCAGTCATAGTCCCTGGTGCAGATCCTGTAGGAGACCATGCCCATCTTCGCCCACACGCACTCCTTCACCTTCCCTGCTTCTTCAACGGCGCCCTCTTCTTCACCTACTTCAACTGCCGGTCTGGCCAGTGCCTCCTTTGTCTTCTGGACCCAGATTCGGGCCTCTATGTGTCCGGGAACGACCTGCAGGATGGACTGGAAATCCCTCAGTGCTTCCTTGTACTGGCCTGCCTTGTAGTAGGTCTGGCCTTGCTCCAGGTGGGTAGGGATCTCTTCCTCGGCTATTGCTATAGTTTCCACAGCCTCCTGAGCTGCCGTAGTCTCGGCTGCCATACCTTCAGGTGCCGTTTCTGGACGCTTGGCCTGCTCAGGTCTTACCTCCACCTGAAGGGGGCCTAGGACCTCCTGAATCTTCCTTTCCAAGGCGTCAGGGGCAAAGGGCTTTACCATGTAATCGATGGCGCCGATTTTCATGGCCTCCACTGCCGTTTCCACCGAAGGATAGGCGGTTATTACTATGCCCTTGATCTTGGGGTCTTTCTCCGTGGCTTCCTTCAGTACCTCCAGCCCGTTTTTCCCGGGCAGCTTGAGGTCAAGCACTGCGATACTGAACTCCTTCTCGCCAAGCTTCTCCAGTGCCTCTTCGCCCTCATGAGCAGTTTCGACCTCATAGCCTCCATCCTCAAGCCAGTCCTTCAGCGATTCACGCATAATAGCTTCGTCTTCAACGATCAGTACTGGTTTCATTTCCTTCACCTCCTTGTCTGTCTGTTGTTTTGCTGAGATTGTTCTCTTGTCCGTGTTCCAACCTCCTTTCACACTTTGTTACAGCAATTTATCTGCCAACTTCGTCCCCGACTGAAACTTTCCAACCTTCATGACCTGTAATTCCCATGCTGGAATAGAAAAACTACCCCGGATTCTCGGGGTAGTCTACCTTAGCAGCGGCCTCGCTCAGGGAGCGAGCTTTGTTAGGAGCTATGTAAAGAAAGCGATCAGCGACTGTATAGTTTCTTTACATTCAACCCATACTCCTTTGTTTTCTTGTACAGTGTCATCCTGGAGATGCCCAGTATTCTGGATGCCTCGCTGTAGTTCTCTCCGGTCTCGCGGAGGACATTCAATATGTGCTCCTTCTCAAGCTCCTTCAGGTCTTTGGCTGGTGTGGTGGCAGAACGTGACGGAATGTCTCTGCGGGGCAGATCGGCGACGGTGATGAGGCTATCCTTGGCCAGAATGACTGCCCTTTCAATGGCGTTCTCCAGTTCACGAACGTTGCCAGGCCAGTCATAATCAAGGAGGAACTCTGTGGCTTGGGGGGAAAAGCCGGTAACGTCTTTCCCATTCTCCGAGGCGAACTTGTGCAAGAAGTGCTCGGCTAATAGGGGGATATCCTCCTTTCTTTCTCTCAAGGGAGGCAATTCAATGTTCACTACGTTGAGCCGGTAGTAAAGGTCTTCTCGGAACTCCTGCTTCTCTATGGCCTTTCTCAAGTCCTTATTAGTCGCTGAGATAACCCTGACATCAACTCTGATGGGCTCATTGCCACCGACACGGGCGAATTCCTTCTCTTCCAAGACCCTCAACAGGTGGACTTGGATATTGGCACTCATCTCTCCCACCTCGTCCATAAAGAGCGTCCCCCCATTGGCGAACTCGAATTTGCCTTTCTTCTGAGCGTAGGCCCCAGTGAACGAACCTTTTTCGTGGCCAAATAGCTCGCTTTCCAGGAGACTCTCTGGCAAAGCAGCACAGCTTACGGCTATGAATGGTTTGTTGTGGCGATGGCTCTGGGAATGGATGGCACGAGCCACCAATTCCTTCCCCGTGCCGCTCTCGCCTGTGATAAGCACAGTGGCGTTGCTCTTACCTACAACCTTTATCAGCTCAATCAGCCGCTGCATCTTGGAGCTCTTGCTGATGATGTTCTCAAAGCGGTAATGGTCTTCCAGCTTCTGGCGCAGAGAGATGTTTTCCTCAACGAGTTGCTGATGTTCACTCAGCTTGCGGATCAGCGATTCAGCCCTCTCGGGACAGAACGGCTTCTCAATATAATCGTAGGCCCCTTCTTTTATGGCGGTGATGGCGGTGGGGATGCTGGCATAGGCTGTGATTATGACGACCTCCATCCTGGGATAACGCTCTTTAGCTCTCTTGGTTAACTCAATACCATCTATGCCTGGCATCACAAGGTCGGCGATCATGATGGTGGGCTTCTCCCTGTCTATCAACTCCAATGCCTTGTGGCCGTCTTCGGCCGTGAAGACCTCATAGCCGCCGTCCTTGAGCCAGTCGCCCAGTGACTCTCGTACGATGGCCTCATCATCAACGACAAGTATCTTAACCTTCCTCATCGTTGTGGACTCCCAGATATACTGTGAACGTAGTTCCTTTCCCAACCTCGCTCTCCACCGCAACCTTTCCCTTGTGCCGCTCCACGATCCCGTAGACCACAGCCACTCCCAGCCCCACCCCTCTGCCCTTCTCCTTGGTGGTGAAGAAGGGCGTACCGAGTTTGCTTAAGTGGTCCTTAGGAATGCCGCAGCCTGTATCCTGGACATCAATCCTGACCTGATTGTCTGCCACTGATGTGCGGAGGGTTAGCGCGCCCCCTTCGGCCATCGCTTGAATACCATTGAGCATCAGATTGGTGAAGACCTGCTGCAGCTGGTCGAAGTCAGCCATGACCTTGGGTAGAGAAGGGTCAAGCTCCTTCACAACCTCGACGTTCTGGAGGTGAGCTTGATGCCCTACCATGGCCAGGACTTGCTCTATGACCTGATTGACGTCCACGGGCCTCAGCATGGGCTGACTTTGCCGGGCAAAGTCCAGAAGGTTGCGGATTATCTTCGAACAACGGCTGACCTCGGACCACATCTTGGAAAGATAGTCCAGAGCCTCCTCCTTCTTATACGTGCCATCAGCCAGTTTCTTGGACAGCAACTTGGTGTAGACCAGGACACCGGCCAGAGGGTTGTTGATCTCGTGTGCGATCGAGGCAGCCATCTGGCCCAGGGAGGTCATCTTCTCTATTCTGATAAGTTCGTCCTGTGTGTTCTCCAGTCTCTCCACGAGGTAGGGCCAGCACATCTCAACCTCAGCTACTCCCTGGCAAACAGCGGTTGCCAGATCGCGGCAGGATTTATAGCCGCACGCCCCGCAGTTAAGCTGGTCTTCGCTCTCCAGCTTGTTGATTTGCCTCAAAACTCTCCTGATCTCCTGCTCGTCAGGGACAGGCAACTCAGCATAGCGGTTAACGAATTTGCGACTGAGGTCGATGCCGGCGTATTTCACTATGTCGCCTTCTGTTCGCGCTGCGTCTGCCTCCTGCGAAGCGTAGTCTGATATCAGCCTTCTCCGCTCAAAGAGGCTCAGGTCATTATCGATGGCGGGTCCCCCTATGCAACCCTGACAGAAGAATATGTCCAAGAACCTGGTCTTAGTCTTGCCCTCAACAAACTCCCGAAGCACGCTGATAGCACGGTCAATACCTTCTGCTACCACGATGTCGGTTGACATGTTGTCTGACGGGATCCCCGCTATCCTGAGCAGGCCTCCGGGCACGGGCCAGAGACGGCCGAGGCTTGGTACGGGACCGGACAATTGGCCGTCCTCCTCCGAGGCCGGGTCGATTCCCCTGGTGGCTAGCATCTCGTTGAGCTCGAGAAAGGTAAGAACAGCATCGATGACTCCCCTGACCATCTCATCCTCGCTTTCGGCTTTCTTGGCAATACAGGGTCCTATGAAGACCACTTTGGCTTCAGGATCATACTGCCACTTGATAACCCTACCCATGGCCACTGTAGGTGAAACGATGGGTGCCAGGTTGCCTATCAGCTGCGGATAGAACTTCTCGATGAAGGAGACCATGGCGGGGCAGGCGGAGGACAGGACGGGCTTTGTCCTGTTCTCCGCCAGGAACCGGGCATACTCGCGGCAGACCAGTTCAGCACCAAACGCAGTCTCCATTACCTCGCTGAATCCCAGCTTCTTGAGGGCCGATACCATCTGTTTGGGCCTGATTCGCGGGAAGGCGGCAGGGAGAACTGAGGAAAGCACGGCGATTACTGGAGACGGCTGCGCCAACAATTGCCACACCACGTCTATGTCGCTCCTCGCCTGCTTCGCCCCTACCGCGCATATGTTGGTGCAATAACCGCAGGCGACACATCGCTCATCCCTGACCCTAGCTATGCCTTCTTTGACTTCGATAGCCTTGGCGGGACAACTGCGGACGCAGGCATAGCATCCCCGGCACTTCTCCTCAATCGTTAGTATAAAGCCCATGCTTGTCCTCCGGCTACCTATTCCACAGCTGTGTTCTTCCTTTTCCAGGCGGCGCCTACCCTCAGCTCCTTCCTTAGACTTGCCACTGAGCGCCGGGAAATACAAACGCCAAACCCCTGTTCCAATCTTTCTCTTATCGCTTCATCCGAGGAAAATCCTTCTCCCGTCTCCAGGACTTGCCTGACAAGTTCCTTCTTAAACCTTCGTGGCCGGGGAAAGAAGTCCTTTAGGGCTTTCTCCTCACCGCAAGCCGTCTCGACGCTCTTGCCGGCAATAGTACGGCTAACTGCGCTGGGGACAAGGCCCATCTTTTCGGCCACTTCCTTTTGCGTATAAGGCAGAAGGGCTCTGGCATCACCTGATTCGAGATAGGGTGCTTGCTTTTCCACGATGTTCTGCAGTATGCGAGTTACCGTATCCTTGCGGGTGTTGATCAGCTCCAGCCTCTTGAACAGCTGCCTGATTTCTTTGGCCTCTGCATCGGTAATGGCCCTGTCCTCCCTTAGTTCCTCGAATCTGCCATAATCAATCGAATATCTGCCTCGGGCATAAGAAGCTGAGATAAAAGCGATGATGAGTCCCTCCAATCGCTTTTCTATGGAGGCGACCTTGGTGTAGTGAACTCCATGCTCTGTGCTGAGAGCAGAAGGGTTGTAGAACTCGCTCATAACCGAGAACTCGTTGATGAGGTTGTTTATCTTCTCCACCTCCACAAGGCGTAGATTGCACTGCCGAGCGGTCTCCTGTAGGCTTACACCCGGTTCTGGATACAGGAAATAGCGCTTGAACTTGTCCAGCCCCATCTTCTGTATCTGACGAACCACGTCCTCCTTGTCAGACAGCATGGACTCGATGTCCAGAGCGTCTGTGCCGGCTGCGATTTCCTCATTGAGCTGGTAGAATCGAGAGGAGATGTCCGTCTTGGGATATCTCTGGTAACGGATTATCCTGTCATTCCGGCATAGCTTCTTGAACAGAGGGCTGTTCTCCACCTCTGCCGTGAGCCTGTTGAACTCGTCTTCAGGCATCTCCAGCAGACCGGCCTGTTCCATTCCCACGATCATCTTGAACTGCTGTCGGGCCTGTAGCGATTGCCCCTGTACGATCTCGAGCTTGGCCATTGTCAAATTAGTTTACACTAAGCAAGATCATATTGTCAAGAAACTTTATCTTGAACGGGACACGGGCCACGAACACGAGGTTTGGGTGCGGGCAAATTGCGGCGCCCGTCCGGCAGGTGCTATTGTTCAAGGCCATGGTCGACTGTTATTGCGCCCAACACTCCGTTAATCAACCGGGGTGAGGAATCGCTTCCGAATTGCTTGGCTAGCTCAATGGCCTCGTTTATGGCCACCTTCAAGGGGGCTTCATCATCAAACAGAATCTCGAAAATGGCCAGCCTCAGGATGTTTCTGTCGATGATAGACATCTGTTCTGCGGGAAAGGCTGGAGCAAATCTCTTGATGAGAGCATCAAGCTCGTGTCTGTTGTCAAGCACGCCTTTTACAAGCTGTAGGCTGAAGTCAAGCGTATCCGACGGCAGGTCCTGCTCCGCGCCCAGGCAGGCCAGGGCCTGCTCGGCCTCATGTTTGGTGCAATCGAGCTCGTATAGCGCCTGGAGCGCTGCGATCCTTGCCCGCCGCCTGATGCCAGCCATTGTCTCTACTCATACCTCATGGTTCTGGTCTTCCAGTGCTGCCGTATGGCCAGCGGGTCTACACGTCTTGATGAAAGAGAGCATGGAGACCTCTCGAGAGACGCTAGCTGGCCGGCCTGTCCTCGGGTGCTAGCCGTGCTATATCGTCGAGTCCCGACACATTGATGGTCCGAAATCCGGAGTTGATCCGCCTGATCAGGCCGGCCAGCACTTTCCCGGGGCCTATCTCGTAGAAGGTGGTGACACCCCTTTGTGCCATGTATTCCACGGATCCCTGCCACTGAATGCAACTACGGAGTTGCTTCACCAGTTCTTCCCTTATGGAATCGATGTCGGTCAGCGGCTGGGCGGTGACGTTGGATATAACAGGAATGGCTGGCGGCTGAAGCCTGACGCTGGACACGATTCTACCAAACTCAGCTATAACTGGTTCCATCAGGGCAGAATGAAAGGCCCCACTGACCCTCAGGGGGATGGCCCGTGCACTTCTTTCCCTGACCAGTCTATCAGCTTCAGCCAGGGCCTGTCCGGCTCCGCTGAGCACGATTTGGCCGGGGCAGTTCATGTTCGATATTTCGGCTCCGCTGAGAAGGCTTATGTCCCTAACAGCTTTCTCGTCCAGGCCTATTATGGCCAGCATACTGCCGGGACTGGCCAGCCCGGCTTCGTACATCAGTCTACCTCTTTCCCTGACCAGCAGGACGGCATCGGCCAGGCCCATTGCGCCGGCAGCAACCAGAGCGGCGTATTCGCCGAGGCTATGCCCGGCAACAAAGGCGGGAGAAGGGAAATCGGCTATGCCTGCCTCTTTGAGCGCTGTGAGGCAGGCGATGCTGGTAACCAGAATGGCCGGCTGTACGTTATGTGTCTTTGTCAGCTCCTCGTCGGGGCCATCAAAGCACAGGCGAGATAGGGGGAATCCCAGGCAGGCATCGGCCTCTGCGAAGACTTCCCTGGCCGAACGGTAGCTTTCGTGCAGGTCCCGGCCCATGCCGGCACTTTGGGAGCCCTGCCCGGGGAAGACATAGGCTACCATTGATGCCTCAACCATGATGGCTACTTCTTCTTGGCCGGCTTGACCTCAATTGCCTCTCTGTCGTTGTACCAGCCGCACGTAGGGCATACGCGGTGAGACAGCTTGGGACTGTGGCAATGGGGGCACGTATCCATGGCAGGCAGAGCCAACTTGTCGTGACTGCGCCTCTTGCCCTGACGGGACTTAGAGGTTTTTTTCTTGGGTAACGCCATACGAGTTCGCCTCCTTCATGCCTGAGCAATTAGGGCGGCACAGCGGTTTCATGGGCAGGCTTAGCAACGTGTATTGCCGTATGAGTTCGCTCAGGTCAACTATGTTCTTGCTGTCAATAGTAAACTCCTCTGATTGCTCCGCTGGAGAGAGTATCATGTTGCCGGATGGATCCAGTATAGAAAGAAACTCCTCCTCTGCGGCAAAGCTCACAGGGCACAGGAACCTGTCAAGGCAGCGGCTACACACGAGTTCTGCCTTGACGGTGAGCTTGCACTGAACCAGGACTCCTCGGTTGGTGCGGATTATGTTCGCCTTTCCCTGTACGAAGCCTTCAACTTCCTCCTCCATCACCCCGCTTATGTCGCGGGTGCGGCTGGAGCCGATAGGCTCTTTCAGTAGCTGGGCTACATTCACCACGGGCTGCAGGGGTTCTTCTCTAAGCGTATCCATATGCGGGCCTGGAAATTCGATACAGGGACACAGTATAATAGGTATCAGCAAGAGGTTCAAGTGTGGAGATGGAGGGATGGTGACAGGGTCTCAAAGGTCAAGGAGCAGGGAAGGGGCCGCCAAACAGGGCCGCATATGGAAGAGCTAAAGCTGAAGGCAAGAGATAGCGTCGAAGTGCAAAGGCAGCAGCTTATCCAGTTGAGCCTCAATATACATTCTAATCCTGAGTTGGCGTTCAGGGAGGAGAAGGCATCGGCCTGGCTTACGGGCTATCTTGAAGAGAACGGATTCCGGTTAGTACGGGGGATCTGCGGCCTGGCCACAGCTTTCCAGGCTACGTATGGCCGGGGCCGTCCTACGGTTGCCCTGCTTGCCGAGTATGATGCTCTGCCTGAAATGGGGCATGCCTGCGGGCATAACATAATAGGTGTTTCAGCGGTTGGGGCCGGCGTAGCCAGCAAGTGCATCGTGGATCGGTCAGGTGGCAGCATAGTGGTCGTGGGCACTCCCGCAGAGGAAGGACTGGGCGGCAAGATAGACATGGTGAAGGCGGGAGCTTTCAAAGACATGGACGCGGCCATGATCATACATCCTAACAGCCTGAACATGGTGACGATTGAGGCACTTGCCTGCAGCACGCTGGACGCGGAGTTCTTCGGTCGACCGGCTCACGCTGCCGGCCAACCTCACAAGGGTATCAATGCGCTGGAAGCTATGGTTCTGGCCTTCACCGCTATCAATTCATTGCGTCAACACATAAGAGGAGATGCCCGTATTCATGGCATAATCACCGATGGGGGCGAGGCTCCCAACATAGTGCCTGCTCACAGCGCTGCTGAATTCCTGGTGCGTGCTGCCGACAATGAATATCTCACCGAGCTGCGGGGCAGGGTTCTGAACTGCTTCACAGGAGCATCCATGGCCAGCGGGGCAAGATTGGAGTACGCCTGGAGGGACAAGACTTACGCCCCGATGAAGAACAACGTGACCATGGCGGAACTGTTCAGCAAGAACCTGGAATCGCTGGGACGCCAAGTGGTACCCTTTGACCCCAGTTTTGGCTTTGGCAGCACGGACATGGGCAATGTCAGTCAGGTGGTGCCCAGCATACATCCTACGGTAGCCATAGCTCCAGCTGACGTATCGCCGCATACACCGGAGTTTGCATCGGCGGCTGCCTCCGAAGCAGGCCATGAAGGCTTGATTGATGCGGCTAAGGCCATGGCCATGACCGTGGCCGATGTCCTCCAGCCGGGAATGCTTGACAGAGTGAGGCAGGATTTCGGCCATGGTTAGGGCAGACATGCGCTCGATTTCGTTCTGTTGTTGCCGGGTATGGCCTTGCAGCCTCGGCTTTCTCTCGGTCTCCCGCACACATTCACACCGACCTCGCCAGCAACCTTGAGGCTATGGCTAGGGCATTGCGCACTATCGGTAGACAGGAGCGAATGGTGTTATGGGACTCTGGCCGGCTGCTGTCCCAGGCAGGATGGCTCAGGTCTGCTTGGAGGGCGAGGTTCCCTAGAACTGCAAGAGGCCTTCAGTTAGGGAGACGATTCACCGTAGGCTAGAGCTATGAATGAGAACTACCACGTGATCATCATCGGTGGCGGGCCGGCGGGGCTGACTGCCGGCCTGTATTGCGCGCGCTCGAGGATCGACGCTGTGCTCGTAGAGAAGGGAATAATTGGTGGGCAGATGACCAACGCCGAGCGGGTGGAGAACTATCCTGGTATTCCGGAGGGCACATCAGGTATCCGCCTGGGGCAGATGATTCATGAGCAGGCCACTAGCTATGGCTTGGAGACCTTATCTGCTGAGGTTATCAGCGTAGTGCCCGCCCGGAGGCATAATCTGGTCTGCACCAGCGAAGGCGACATTACGTCTGATTCGATGATAATCGCCTCCGGCGCACAATATCGCAGGCTGGGAGTGCCCGGTGAGGAAGAGTTTGCGGGCAAGGGGGTTTCCTATTGTGCTACCTGTGATGGGCCCCTGTTCAAAGACAAGCCGCTGGCCGTAGTAGGCGGCGGCGATTCCGCCGTCACCGAGGCCCTATACTTGAGCAAGTTCGCTTCCTCGGTCAAGGTCGTCCACCGCCGCAGCCAGCTTCGAGCCAGCAGGATATTCCAGGAAAGAGCTATGGCCGAGCCGAAGATTGATTTTGTCTGGGAGAGCGTGGTAGCTCGGATCGAGGGCGACGGCTCGGTCAGACGGCTCATACTCAAAAGCACCAAAGATGATAAAATATCGGTGTTGGAGGTAGCAGGTGTTTTGGTGGCTGCGGGCTCGGTGCCCAATAGCGGCCAGTGGCGCGGGGTGCTGGCTCTGGACGAAGACGGCTACATAGTCACCAACGAACTCATGGAGACGAGTATTCCGGGAATCTTTGCTGCCGGGGATGTTCGCCATAATTCGGCGAGGCAGGTGATAACTGCTGCCGGAGACGGTGCTACGGCAGCCATGTCGGCTGTGAGGTTCCTGTCATTTGAATCAAAGCGAGGTACGTTATGAAGGTTGTTTTGTTGGAAGACCTCCCCGGGAAGGGGAGAGCGGGACAAATAAAGGAGGTGAGCAAGGGCTATGCTAGGAATTACCTCTTGCCACGGGGGTTGGCTCTGGCAGCAACCCCCGCACTCATCAAGCAAGTGCAGTCCAGACTGGAAAATGAGTGCCTCGAGGAGAGCATCGACCGGGAACAGCTGGTTGAACTGGCCCAGCAGATTGAGGGGACGGAGATTCGCTTCCATGCCCGCGCTGCAGACGGGGAACACCTGTTTGGCTCAATTACTGCCGCTCATATAGCTGAACGATTAGGAGAGTCCCTAGGCTCTGCTATCGACAAGCGGAAGATAGATATCGACAAGCCCCTGCGTCAAACGGGTAGCCATGAAGTAGCCGTCAGGCTAGCCAGTGACCTCAGGCCGCAGATTACGGTGATCATCGAGGAGGAAGAAGAATAGGCATGCCGGCGGAGAGACTGCCACCGCATGATGTTGAAGCCGAGGAGGCGGTAATCGGGTCTCTGCTGATTGACCCTGAGGCCGTGTTGAGGGTGGGGGGGGTTAAGGGTGAGGATTTTTTTTCGGAAACAAATCGCCTGATCTACGAGGCGTGTCTTGCGCTCTACCAGCGGAACGAAGCGATAAACCAGATCACGCTGGCCCACGAGTTGATGCGTGAAGGCCGGCTGGAGCAGACTGGCGGGGCTGCGTTCTTGAGCCACCTGATAGGCAAGGTACCTACGTCGCTCCATGTTGAGTATTATGCACAGATAGTATCCAATACGGCGGTAATGCGTCGGCTGATCGCGGCGGCGGGGCAGATTGAGGCCCTGGGGTATGAAGCCAGCGCGGATGTTGAGGCCAGCCTGAATAAGGCTGAAGATATCCTGTTTCAGGTGCGGATGAAGCGGGACCCCCGGGACTTCGTTCCAATTCGGGAGGCCCTGGGCGACTACTTTGAGGAGGCGGGGCCGACCACGGCGGTTGGGGAGGGGGAAATACCTCACATCATGACCGGCTTTACTGCCCTGGACGGTTTTCTGGGCGGGCTGCAGAGGTCCGATCTGGTCGTGCTGGCTGCCAGGCCCAGCCTGGGCAAGACCAGTCTGGCCCTGAACATCGCCAGGAATGCGGCTATCAACCAGAAGGCATGTGTTGCGCTATGCAGCCTGGAGATGTCCCAGGAGGCGGTGGTGCAGAGGCTTCTGGCCAGTGAGGCCGGGGTGGACTTCAACAAGGTGCGCCGGGGGGAGTTCAGCGAACAGAGCGAGAGAAGAATCATGGAGGCCAGCGGGGTTTTGAGCGAGGCACCGATCTACATCGATGATTCCCCTCAACTTCGCTGCCTGGATATCAGGAGCAAGGTGCGGCGGCTGCACTTTGAGCGGGGTGTGGACCTGATTATCGTCGATTACCTGCAACTAATACAGGGCAATGGCAAGAATGAGACGCGGGTCCAGGAGATCAGCAAGATAACGCGCGATTTGAAGACGCTGGCCAGGGAGATCAATGCGCCGGTGCTGGCTGTATCCCAGCTGAGTCGGGCAGTGGAATGGCGGGCCTCCCATGTTCCCCAGCTTTCCGACCTGCGCGAAAGCGGCAGTATCGAGCAGGATGCCGATGTCGTGCTTTTCATCTACAGAGACGACATGTACTTCACGCTGGAAGACTGGATCAAGGTGCATGACATCGAGAAAGAGCCCTATCCCCGCGGCATCGCCGATATCAACATAGCCAAGCACCGCAACGGTGCTCTGGGGCAGGTCAAGCTACGGTTCATAGGCAGGATTACCAAGTTCGACAATCTGGAGCCTGAGCTGATGCCTGCCTCCTAAGGTAGGAAGATGCCCGACCGGCAACTAGCGAGTTCTCAAGGGCAGACGAGTCCTATCCCGGTGCCTGAGTCGTTCTTCACCGGGGTCGTGCCCGGCGTTCAGGACCTGGCCGAACTCAAGTTAGCTCTGCATGTCATGTATGTGGTGGCACGAAGGTCAGCCGGGGCCCGCCCCGATAGCGGCGGGGTGGGCTATGAGGAGCTGAAGGCTGAGTTGCGCCGGTTGTCAACCGGGTTGGATGAGGGCATGCTGAACCGGGCCCTGGACCTGGCCGTACAGCACGGGGCCATACTACGCTCGACCGTGAACAGGGGAGGAGTTCGGGAGCATGTGTACTCTGTGCCGGCCCTTGTTTACGTCAGCCATGAGCCTGCCAAGGTCAACGTGTTTGCCCTCTATGAGCAGAACATCGGCATGATAACGCCCTTGATTGCCGAAGAACTGAAAGAGGCAGAGAGGCTTTATCCTGCGCAATGGCTGGAAGAAGCCTTCAAGGAAGCGGTTGCCCTGAACAAGCGCAGTTGGAGATACATCGCCCGCATTTTGGAGAGATGGGCGCGCGAAGGTAAGGACAGTGGAGAGCATAAGAGAGACATTGAGAAGGATGGCCCGGACAAATACGTCAAGGGCCGATACGGACACCTGGTCAAGAGATAAGGCTTCATCTGCGCCGATGGAAGAAGACGGTGGTGAGATCTGCCGTATCTGCAAAGGTGCCGGCTTTGTTCATCCTCTCCTGGACTCAGGAAAAGCCGATTTCAGCCGGGTAGTGCCCTGCACGTGCAGTGTAGGGGAGCTAAGAAGAAGGAAGGCAGAATATCTTGAGAGATACAGCAATCTGGGCGCGCTGTCACAGCTTACGTTTGACAATCTGTCAGCCAAGGGAAAGGCGGCGAATACCGCGTCGCAGGAGCGCTTTGCCCGGGTCTACCAGGCGGCCAGAGACTTTGCCGATAATCCTGCGGGCTGGCTAGTGTTTTCGGGTCCCGGCGGCTGCGGGAAGACACACCTGTCCTGCGCCATAGCCAACCACCGTCTGAGCGTGGGGCAGCCGGTGTTCTACATCGGAGCGGCCGACCTGCTGGACCACCTCCGTTCGGCCTTCACGCCGGCGAGCGACACTACCTATGACGAGCTGTTCGAACAGGTGAAGAATGTGCCCCTGCTGGTACTTGATGACCTTACCGTGGGAACCGCCACCGCCTGGGCTAAGGAGAAGCTGGAGCAGCTACTCAATCACCGCTTCAATTCCCGGCTGCCCACGGTGATCACGACCGACACACCGCTGGAAAAGGTGGATGACCGCTTACGGGGTCGCCTGGAGAATAGCGAGTTCTGTCAGGTCTGGACCCTGGAGCAGGAATCGCCGCTGGAATACCAGAGCGGCTTGAGGCTGGCGCTATTACAGAGCATGACCTTCGATGGTTTTGACCACAAGAGACTGGAGCTTCCTCAGGAGCAACGTCAAAACCTGAGCCAGGCGTACAATCTGGCAACTGAGTTTGCCCGCTCGCCGGAGGGGTGGCTTGTATTGGCGGGCGTCAATGGCTGCGGTAAGACCCATCTGGCAGCAGCCATAGCCAACTACCGGCTGGCGCAGGGGAAACCGGTGTTCTTTGTGGTTGTTCCCGACCTTCTGGACCATCTGCGTTCTACATTCAACCCGGAAAGCAAGATATCGTATGACAAGTTTTCTGAGAAGCTGAAGGAAGCGCCGCTGCTGATACTGGATGACTTCGGCGAGCAGTCGGCCACGCCCTGGGCCCAGGAGAAGCTATACCAGTTGATAAACTACCGCTACAATGCCAGGTTGCCGATGGTGGTGACCACATGCCTCTCGCTGGACGAGATTGAGACGCGGATCAGCTCGCGGATGGTGGACCCCAGGATCAGCCTGGTATTCAACATCACCGCCCCCGATTACCGGGGCAATGTCAAGTCCGTGCGGCGCGCCCCGCGCTACTGATCCAGGTTTGCGGCGGGCCGGGTAGAGGCGCGTCGTTCTCAGTCACCAACTATGCACCAGGGTTGAGCACACGGCCGACGAAGAGGATAGCCCCGGTGTCGATGTCGCGGATGAGGAAGATGAAGGGGCGGTCTATGGTCACTTCCACGGTGGGGGCACTGGTGGGCATAATGACGGCCGTGGCGGCCGCCGCCTCGGTGCCGGCCTCATCCACGGAGACGAAGGCCTTGTGCACAACGTCCGATATGAACAGGTCCTGACTACCGGTCATCCCGGAGAAATCGGCAGCACCTGAGAAGGCAACCGGCATGCCCATCTCAGCCAGCGTAGCGGCCAGGCTGAATTTCGAGTCGAATTCGAATCCGGGCATGCTGAGCAAGATGCGACGGGGTTGCAGGGCAGCTGTGATGTCGTAGACCTTCTCAGCATCCAGGCCTTCCTCGAAAGCCAGGAACGCACCGGCGTCAGGCAGGAGGATGACCATGGAGAGTTCTCCGCCGTCGTAGAATAGCTCGACCGCCTGGTACCCCTGCTCCTGGACGTAGCCAACTGACAGTGACTCCTTCATCATGGGCACGGTGACCTGTGTGCCGTCGAGGAGGTAGAAGGGGCCGTCTGCGGTCATGTTCTCATCGAAGGGGTACTCCCAGGCAGCGTTAAAGTAGATGGCATTGGTGAGCACGAGTCGGGTCAGTGCATCGATGGCGCCCTGGGGGATAAGGTCTTCAATGCGGCCTTCGGTCTGGTCGCTGACCCAGCGGTTGATGGTCAGGCGTGACTGTTCGGTCTCATTCATGAAGTCCAGTATTCTGAGTCCGGCGCCATAGTTGTGGGCCAGGACGTCGAGGAAGTCGGAGAGGAAGCTGTAGTCCTTCTGACCCCAGATGGCGTTGACGACGTTCAATCTGAAACCCTGGTCGTCCTTGCCCTGGGCGCCCTCACCCCTGGTGGCGAGTTCCAGGTCCAGCCAGTTGAAGGCGGGGTGGAGCTTCTCCTGGTCAAGGAGGAAGTGAAGCGTCTCTGCCATCTGGTCCCCGGTGAGGCCACGGGCGCCAGCATAGGTCATGGCCAGGGCCACGGAGATGCTGTGGGGAGAATAGAAGAGGTTGCCGTCCTGTTCCCTGAGCGCCTGATAGAGGTCAAAGGCGAAGGCGGTATTGCCCTGGACGAGGAGGGCGAGGTCTTCCTGGCTGATCTCGGGGGAAGTGTCCCTAGGCTCGTCGGACATCAGTAGTTCACCCGCTGCTGCCTCATCGCAGGCTATGAGGGGCAGCAGGAGCAGCAGGGCCAGTATTGTCACCAGTACCTTTTTCATGTTATTCACCTCCAAATCGTTTGGCATGACCCTTCAGGGTCTTGTCCCCGGGAGACTGTTCAATTCCAGTCCGGCAGTTCTAGGGAGTCCCGCCTTCGGATTCATCAGCCGGAGGGGGAGGTAGTTCCGGCTCCACGGGCTCTTCTGGGGGGTACTCGGGTGTCCAAGGGGAGTAGGGAAGCTCAACTTCGCTGATGTCGCTCAGATCATCGAGGCTGTTCATCTTGATCCTGGCCTGCGAAATGGTGTACAGGACATCGCCGATGTAGAGTGACCTCTGCACCGAGAAGGGCGAGTAGCAGTAGTCGTAATACTGGTCGTCACCAGGCGGAGCGTCAAAATGGGTAATGCGTCCCTGCAGGCCGAGTCCCGCCTGCGGTGATACACGCAATACGTAAGCGCCCTGCCAGACAGGAGTGCCGTAAGCCCAGGGAGGGACTCCCTCGGGGTAGTCCGCCTGGTCTATCTCCGCGACGCATACGGGCATCACCAGCAGGTCTCTCGATTGGTGGAGGAGAAAGGCCTTGTGGTCCCAGAGGACGGGCGAGTCAGTCCCCCTGTGCCCAATTTCGTACTTGTCCAGCTCGCGCGGGTTGTTGAAGTCGCTGACGTCAAACAGCGATATCTTGACACCTTGATACCAGGCGAACTCGCCCTCCTCTGTTGTCTCCTTACCTATGCCGATAAGGTGGTCCTCGTCGTAGGGATGGAGGTAGCCCGAGTAGCCGGTTATCTTCAGTTCACCCAGGACCTGGGGATTGCGTGGGTCTTCCAGATCTAAGACGAACAGAGGGTCGATAGTCCTGAAGGTTACCACGTAACCTCGCTCGCCCATAAATCTGGCCGAGTAAATGGTCTCGCCGGGGGCGAGGTCCTCCAGGCTGCCCACGACGTCGAGGTCCATATTCAGGATGTATATGTGGTTTGCAGATGTCAGCCCCTGGGTGGTGGTGGCCACCCTGAAGTAGCCCTGGTACTCATCCATAGAGAACTGATTGAGCACCATACCGGGGACCTCGCCGCTGGCGACGTACTCTATAGCGTCACCGTCTATATGAATGCGGTGGATGGCCGTATTTCCAGCGCCCCACATGATCCTACCCCAGACGGGGAACGTCAGGTAGATGTTGTCCACAGAGACATACAGGTTGCTGCTGGCACCGAGCATAATGGTCTCAATTGCTGGCTCCCGGTCATCGTCCTGCGTGTTGAGGGCGATTATGGTAGTGTACATGAAGTAGTAGTCGGAGATGTTGCAGTGATATATGTCGGTGGCCGGTATTTCCATCTCCTCGCCGTCGACGTGGAGCTCGGGGAGGCCCACTTCACCTTCCTGATCGTACACGGCCTGACTTATCACCGCGTAGGCGTAGTCGCCTATCATCCTGGAACTGATATAGTCACCATCGGCGGAGATCTCTCTCTTGAGCAAGGGGTTTTCCCTATCTGAGACATCATATACCTTGATGGAAGTCCGGGGTGTGTAAGGCACCCAATATCCGTCCTCAGGGGGCGCGATGCGCACGTCCATGCCATAGTAAGGCATTCCTCCCTCGAAGACGACCAGCCTGTCTCCGTTGACAAATATGCCCACGACCATTCCTTCAAGCTCGATTTCAGACAGGACGCGGGCCTGTTCAACCGGATAGGCCCTGACGATGATAACCCTGTTCTCCGAGACCAGGTAGATATACTGTCCGTCGGTCTTAACGATATCGGCCTCGTCCACGCCGGCCACCTGGATATTGGTGCCCGAATAGTCCTGGCCAGAGGCCTCCGGAGCGGGGGTGGGAACGGCGTCGTATTCCGCCCCGCCCAGCCAGAAGCGGCCGACGTCCCTGGTGTTTGCGGTCACGAATTCCTGCAATTCCTGGTAGGAAGAGAACCTGGTTATTTGGTATCCTCCCAGAGGCCAGGCACATTGCACTGTGAGCAGCATAGTCCCGATCAGTGCCAGGCAGAGCGTTGTTGTGATAATCGTGCTCTTCATTTCCATTTACCTCCTTGATCCATGTACGGTGTTTCCTTTGTTGGCGCCTGATGTAACGGCGCAGGTTGTTGTCATGTTAGCTTGAGCTCATTGATCTCATCCAGAGTCTGGAGGTCGTTCATCTTGATCCTGGCCTGGGAGATGGTATAGAGCACGTCGCCTATATAGAGAGACCTCTGTACCGTGAGGGGCGAGCGGCAATAGTGGTAGGGGCCCTCCTCGGGCGGAGCGTCGAAATGTGTGATCTGGCCCCGGGGCGTGAGCTCGGCAGGCGATACATGGAATACATACGCTCCCTGCCAAACAGGCTCGCTGTAGGTGTAGGTCCAGGGCCGGACACCGCCGGCATAGTCCGCCTCGCGTATCTCCGCAACGCAGACGGGCATCACCATCAGGTTTCTAGCCCTATCGAAGAGGAGTGCCTTGTGGTCTGTCAGGACGGGCGACTCGGTGCCCCGGTGCCCTATCTCATACTTGGCGACCTCCTGCGGGTTGCCGACGTCGCTGACATCGAAAAGGGATATCTTGACCCCCTGCATCCAGGAGAAGCCTCCCTCCTCGGCCTCCACCGTCTCCTTGCCTATTCCTATGAGGTGATTATCATCATAGGGATGGAGGTAGTCCGAGTACCCGGTTATCTTGAGTTCGCCGAGGACCCGGGGGTTGCGGGCGTCCTGCAAATCCAGAACAAAGAGGGGATCGATTACTTCATATGTCACCAGGTAGCCCCTTGTGCCCATAAACCTGGCCGAGTGGATCCTTTCCCCGGGAGCGAGGTCCTGCACCGAGCCGACGGTATCGAGGGTCTCCATGTCGAGAACGTATACATGATTGAGTGACGGTGCCAGTTCGATGTCAGTCGGCGCTCCCAGGCTGTCAACCACCTCGTCGAGCAGCAGCCGCACTCCGATAATGAATCCCTCGCTGGTGGTGGTGGCCACCCTGAAGAAGCCCTCATATTCGTCCATGGAGAACTGATTAAGCACCTTGCCGGGGACCTGGCCGCTGGCAGCATACTCTATGTGGGGCCCGTCTATATGGATGCGGTGGATGGTGGTCTGTTGCGAATACCGCATACCGCTGCCCCACACCGGGAAGGTGAGGTAGATGTTACCTGGAGAGACGTACAGGTTGCTGCTGGCGCCCAGGAGAGCGGTCTCGACTGCTGGTTCCCGGGCATCGTCCTGGGTGTTGACGGCAACGATGGTGGTGTACCGGTAGAAGTAGTCGTAGCCATCGTAGTAGTAGATATCTGTGGCCGGGATCACGATCTCCTCATCGCCAATACGGAGTCCGGGAAGGGTCACCTCACCCTCCCGCTCATATGCAGGCTCATTCACCACCACATAGGCGTAGTCGCCGATCATACGCGAACTCACGTAATCGCCAGTGGCGGAGACCTCCCTCTGCAGCGAGGGGTCTGCCCTGTCCGAGACATCGTATATCTTGATGGATGTCCCTGATACGTAGGGGACATCCGGTTCGACCATGCCGCCGGGCATGGTGTCCATGCGGTAATAGGGCGTTCCGCCCTCGATAACGACCAGCCTATCTCCATTGATGAATATGCCGGCGGCAGTGCCTTCCAGCTCAATCTCAGAGGCTATCTCTGCCTGGTCAGCGGGATAGGCCTTGACGATGACGACCCTGTTCTCCGAGACCAGGTAGATATATTCTCCGTCGGTCTTAACGATATCCGCCTCGTCCACGCCGGCCACCTGGATGTTGGTGGTGGAGTAGCCCGGGGCGGCCTGAGTCGCGGCGTAAGTCCACTCAGAGGGAGATGGAGGGGCAGCTGCAGGGGCCAGAACATCACCCGCAGTTCTTGCCCCGCCAAGGAGCCCGGGCATGGATTTCGAGGCGGACCTGCTGTTCTCGGCCAGGAACTCCTTCAACTGCTGGTAGGACGCGAACCTGCTCATGTCGCTATCTGCCGGGTGCATGACAGTGACCAGGCCGAGAAGGGCTATCAGGACAACCGCCGCAGTGACGGGGGCCAGTATCCTGGCCCAGTCGAGGGCGGTCCTGCGCCCGTAGTGCCTGGAACTGATCAGGGCCGTCTTAAGGGCCCGCTTGTGGCCGGGAAGCTCAACGTCCGGAGTCTCCAGGTTTTCCAGCTTGTTTATCAAGTCCTCTTGTTTCATCGACTCTGCCCCTTTCTACTGTTGTAACGCAGCAGGTGGGAAAAGGTTGCATTAATCGGCTTGCCTCAGCTTCTCCACTGCCCGGTGGAGCAGGGACTTGACCGTCCCCTCCTTCTTGCCCAGGATATCGGCAATTTCCTTTATCTGCTTTTGCTCGAAGAACCTGAGGGCGATGACCTCCTGGTACTTGAGGGGGAGGTGGACGATCCTGGCCTGGACTTCGAGGAATTCCTGGTGTTTTGTCAATTCCTCCTGTGCCTCGATTGCTTCCCGCTCGGGGTCAGCAGTGGATAGCGGTTCAAAGCCCTGTTCCTGCAGCTGCTCCAATGATACGGACTTCCTGTATTCGGGCCTTCTATAGTACTGGCTGACCTCGTTGCTGGCGATCCTATAGAGCCAAGCGGAGAAGGGGATGTTGCGCCAGCGGAACTGCCAGAGCTTCCTGAGGGCCCTGAAGAATGTCTCGGAAGTGATGTCCTGGGCGGCCTCGAGGTCGGCGGTGCGCCTCAGGACGTAGCCGAAGATCCTGGGGTAGTAATGGTCGTAAAGGGTGGCAAAGGCAGCCGGGTCCTTCTGAGCCCGTTTGACCAGGTCCCTCTCAACTTCCAGGTCCATGTCGGCCAACAAAAAACCAGGACTGTGTCAGCCGTTAAGTGTACTCGTAACGGTGCAGTTTTTCCAGAGATTGCAGGCGGCGGATGGCTATCGGCCGTCGGCGGAGGTCACGTCATAACTCCCCCTAACCCCCTCTTACCTTAAGAGGGGGAACTCTGGGAGGATGGCGGTCGGCGGGCAGCTGCCGGCTTTCGGCATTCAGCGGTCGGCATAATCACCCTCACCTAAATCTCCGATTCTATCGGAGTCTCGACAGAGTCGGACCTCTCCCGTCAAGGGAGAGGAGAATAAGTTCGCCGAGATTGCCGCGTCCCGATTACATCGGGGCTCGCAATGACGAGGCGGGGGCGGGGGGCCGGGGACGATAGATGGCTATTACGAGCCGGCGTCGAGGCGAGGATCGGCGGCAAGCTCTTGGTGGTAGGCGAAGAGGGCGGGCACGCCCCCGGTGTGGACGAATAGCACAGTGTCCTGTGACGTGAAGCGACGCTGTCGAATGAGGTCTATGAGCCCGGCCATGCCCTTTCCGCTGTAGACGGGGTCGAGGAAGATGCCTTCGGTCTGTGCCAGCAGTCTGATGGCAGCAATGCAGTCACGGGTCGGTATTCCGTAGCCCGGACCTATGTAGTCGTCGTAGACCGGCACCTCGTCAGGGGTGATGGCCACATCCAGGCCCAGCAATCTGGCAGTGTCGTTGGCCAGGGTGACAACGCTGCTCACGGACTGGCTTCTTTCGGACATGACGCTGATGCCGATCACAGAAAGGGGCAGTTCCAGGTGCTTGAAGCCCAGGGCCAGGCCCGCCTGGGTGCCTCCTCCGCTATGGGCCACGACCACATAGCGGGCCTCTATTCTCTGCTCCCTCAATTGCTGTGCGATCTCGCGGGCAGCCTCGACCCAGCCGGCGGTGCCCAGGGGAGTCTCTGCTCCCGCAGGAATGACCAGGGGCCTGCGGCCCTTGGTCCGCAGTTCATCGGCCAGTTCGTTCATCTTACGGGGCATGGTGGAGAACATCTCAGCCGGGTCGCCGACTTCAACGATGGTGACGGTGGAGCCGAGGATGTCGTTCAAGAGGAGATTGCCCTGTATCTCCGTGTGCAAGCCCTTGACCAGTACCAGGTAGGTGTCCATTCCCAGCCTGCGGGCGGCGGCGGCGGTCTGCAGCGCATGGTTGGACTGCGAACTGCCGCTGGTGATGAGGGTATCGATTCCCTTCTGGCTGGCATCGGCCAGGACATATTCCAGCTTGCGGCACTTGTTGCCGCCCAGAGCCAGTCCCGAGAGGTCGTCACGCTTGATGAACAGGCGGGGCCCGCCCAGGGTGGTTGACAGGTGGGGCAGCTCATGGAGGGGGGTGGGCCAGTGGCCGAGGACGATTCGCGGCAAGCCGGCTGTTAGCGGTCTCATCTTTCCTCTGTCAGGTTCATCGACAGGGGGCTGCTGTCGCTGGCGCGGGGCAAATGGCCGGGCGCGCCAGAGCCTGAAGGCAATTTAGCATATTCGGGGGTTGGGGTAAAAGGGGCGCCTGAAGTCTGGACGTAGGGGCAGCCGGGAGGGCACAAGGCCCTCCCCTACAGATACTGGCGGCTTTCAACGGGCAGCGCATAGCTATCAGCGGTCAGCGGTCAGCAGGCGGTGTAATCACCCTCACCTTAATCCTCTCCCGTCAAGGGAGAGGAGCAGGAGCGCTGGGGGCGCGGCCCCCAGGAGCCCGGGGCAGGCAATGGCAAATGTCAAAATCCAAATGCCGAACGAAGCTGGCGGCCCGATGAACGGGGCTGGCAGCGGTAGGGTGAGACATGGAGTAAGGGCGGAAAGAGG
>JBKHJG010000016.1:0-33728 GCA_046538235.1 Dehalococcoidia bacterium
TGCCGGTCCGGATGTCTCAAGACCCTGACGGTGGACTGGGACGAGAACATCAACACGCAGTGCCTCTACGGAGATGACAGGCTGGGCGAAGACATGCTCTGCCACAGCCCCGACGGCAAGCACAACCTGCTCCTGGAGCGGGGCACGCAGGCACCGGAGGTCGAGGGAGAGCGGCACTACGTCGTAGTAATCAGGGAGATCGAGATCGACCAAGCGCCTCCTGTGCCGCAGGACGTGGCAGCAGTCGTGGCCTTCAACATGACTCCTGCCGGCGCACTGTTCAACAAGGATATCCTGCTAACGCTGGGCTTCGATGAACTGCCCGGCGAGGCCGAGGAAGCAACCATAGCCTACTTCAATGATATCGACGAAGTCTGGGTCCCGCTGCATAGTGAGCCCGGTGAGCCCAACGGCGTGGCGGAGTTGAATCTCTCCACGGCGGTAGACCACTTCTCGATATTCGCAGTGCTGGTGGGTCTTACGCCAGCATCTCAGGCCCACTTCGTAGCCAGCGACCTTAACATAGCACCCAGCGTGGAACGGATATGGGAACCGGTCACCTTCGTGACCAAGGTGGGCGAGACCGTGACCATCACCGCCAACATAGAGAACCGCGGTGGCCAGGCCGGCACGTTCGACGTCGTGCTGAAGCTCAACGGAGAAGCAGTGGACAGCAAGACGGTGACCCTCTCTGCCGGGGAGAGCCGATCGGTGAAGTTCACCGTATTCGACGTGGAATACGGTGACTACGAGGTGGAGGTCGCCGATCTGAGCGGTGCCTTCACAGCGTCACGGACCGTCAACTGGCCGCCGATAGTCATCATCACAGTCGCCATCGGCCTGATCGCCTGGGGAATAGCCTGGGCTGTGAAAAGGCGCAAAGCGCGGCAGGGCCAGAGTGAGATAGCCGGGGCCGAGGCCCGGCTATCTCACTCCAACCCCTACCCGATCTACTATATGTTCCTGTAAGCTGACCGCGTTCATTCGTCTCTGACCACCTCGAAGAGCTTCTCCGGGCTCTCGAGGTGGTCGATGTACAGGACCCCGTCCAGGTGTTCAATCTCCTGCTCCAGGGCCTGGCCCAGGAGCCCCTGGCCCCTGAGGCGAAAGGCCTTCCCGTACCTGTCCAGCGCCTTGACCCTTACCGTCACCGCTCTCTCTATCTCCCCGACATAACCCGGTATCGACAGGCAGCCTTCCTGCACCGTCCGCACGCCTTCCTTCTTCACTATTTCGGGGTTGACCAGGGTGATGAGCTCTTCTTCCGGCAGCTCGATGACTGCTATGCGCAGCGGCACTCCTACCTGGGGGGCCGCCAGGCCCACCCTGTTGGGGTCGGCGCGCAGGGTGTCAATCATGTCGTCGATCAGTTTCTGAACGGAGGCATCGATCCTGGTCACCTTCCTGGCCCTCCTCCGCAGGATGGGGTCCGGCAATGTGCGAATCTCTAGGACTGCCATATCTGCTCCGACAACGCTCTCGCGTACCTGTTGCGCGGCCATTATACTACTGTACGTGAGCAAAATCACCGTCGCCATGGCACACCTGAGCGATTGACCGTGAGCGAAGGGGGCATGTAAAATCGACACAACGCCGCTGCGCAAAAGGAGGAACCCATGACCGACCAGGACGCCGTTCGACTCGATATCCAGGACACCGTAGCCACGCTATTGCTCAACCGGCCGGAGGCGCTGAATGCCTTCAACCGCGACGTCTTCCTGGGGCTGCAACGGGCGGCCCAGGCTATCAAGGAAGACCCCGGGGTCAGGGCCGTGGTCGTAACTGGCGCCGGCGATAAAGCCTTCAGCGCCGGACTGGACCTGAAGATGGCCGCCTCAGGAGGCGGCCTGGGCGACATTTTCCCCCATTACCGCCAGGGCTACGACCTGCTCTACGCCCTGAAGGCCATCTTCACCGCCTACGAGGACCTGGCGGTACCCGTTATAGCCGCTGTCAACGGCTACTGCCTGGGGGCTGCGCTGGAGTTCATCCTCTGCTGCGATATGCGCCTGGCCTGTGACACCGCCGTGTTCGCCCTGCCCGAGATCCAGCTGGGCGTGATCCCCGACCTGGGGAGCACGCAGCGGCTGCCCCGGATAGTGGGGCCCGGCATGGCCAGGGAATTGATATACACGGGACGGAGAATCGATTCCTGTGAAGCGCTCCGCGTAAGGCTGGTGGACCACGTCTATCCCCGGGAGCAGCTCATGGCTGAGGCCAGGAAACTGGCCGCAGAGATAGCGCGGATGAATCCCGCCCTTGTTCAGGGCGCCAAGAGGGCAGCTACGCTGGCCCTGTCAACCCCGCTGGACGCGGGGCTGCGCATGGAGACCGATATATGCCTGGCCTCGGGCAGCGGTGCCCAGATGGGCGAGGCCGCCCAGCAGTTTACCTCCAGGGAGATCGACAAGAACACCTAAGCAAGGTTGTCCGCCACCGGCCACCATATCTCACCGGGTGATGCGGGTGCCCGTCTTGCTTTGGAGCGCCTTCAGCGCAGTCTCGGGCAGGGTTATGATCACCTCCCGCTCACGCGAGGGGTCCCGGTCGGTCCCTTCCAGGAACATTATGGCCGCCCCGATCTTGGGCTCCATGCTCCCCGCGCCGAACTCGCCTTCCTCCAGGAGCCTCCTGGCTTCGGCCACGCTGAGGTCCTTCAACGGCTGCTGGCGCGGCGTGGCGAAGTCCCGGTACACGTACTCCACGGCAGTGAGAATGAACAGCACATCGGCACCTATCTCGATGGCCAGGCGGGCCGAGGCATAGTCCTTATCGATCACTGCCTCCACACCCCGCAGGTTGCGGTTCTCCTCCCTGACCACCGGGATGCCGCCCCCCCCCACAGCAACCACTATCTCCCCGGCATCCAGCATGCTCTTGATAATCCTGGCCTGCTGAATGTTGACCGGCATTGGCGAGGCGACCACGCGCCGATAGCCGCGTGAGCTATCCTCGATGATGTGCCAACCCTTCTCCCTGCGCAGGCGGTCTGCCTCGCGCTCATCATAGAAGGGGCCGATAGGCTTGGACGGGCTATCAAAGGCAGGGTCATTTCTATCCACAATCACCTGGCTGACCACGGTGGTGATATTGTGCGGCGCTCCTGCCTGTCTGAGGGTGTTGGCCAGCGTGTTCTGGATCATGTAACCCATGAACCCTTCGGTGGCCGCTCCGCAGATGTCCAGGGGCAAGGGCGGCACCTTGCCCCTGGACATCTCGGTGGCCAGGAGCAGGTTGCCCACCTGCGGCCCGTTGCCATGGGTGATCACGATACGGCTGCCGCCGCTGAGCAGGCCCAGCAGCTCTTCAGCCGTGCGCCTCAGGTTCTGATACTGCTCTTCGACAGACCCCGTCTCCTTCGCCCTGAGAATGCAGTTGCCCCCAAGGGCAATAACAAAGGTCCTGGTCCTGTCGCCGGTCATGTGCTGTGTGCCTTCACAAAGTCGGAAACTATCTCGCTCAAGTTGGGCGATCCAATTTCCTCGAGCTCATAGAAGACCCTCGTGCTGGGCTTCCTGATGTCGATGATCCTGCTCAAGTCGATGGGCGTCGCCACCAGCACCGCATCGCAGTCGGTCCGGTTGATGGTGGCCTCCAGATGCTTGAGCTGCTGTGCGCCATAGCCGGTGGCCGGCAGAAGTGCTCCGATATTGGGGTAGTTCTTGAAGGCCTGGGCGATGCTGTCAACTGCGTACGGCCGCGGGTCTACCAGTTCTGCGGCACCGCCCTTTTGAGCGGCGATGGTGCCCGCGCCGTAGGACATACCCCCGTGAGTCAGGGTCGGGCCATCCTCAACCACAAGCACCCTCTTCCCCTTGATCAGTTGCGGGTCGTCAACCCGAATGATGGAGGCAGCCTGGACCACGGTTGCTGCGGGGTTTATGGCGGCAATGCTCTCCCGTACCTTGCGGACGTTCTCGGCCGCGGCGCTATCCACCTTGTTTATGATTACCACATCCGCCATCCGCACGTTGACCTCGCCGGGGTAGTACGAGGCCTCGTGGCCGGGACGGTGGGGGTCGGCCACGGTTATCATCAGGTCGGGCCGCAGGAACGGGAAGTCGTTGTTTCCCCCATCCCACACAATGACATCGCAGCCTTTGGGGTCCTTCTCCGCCGCCTCCACGATGGCTGCATAGTCGGCCCCGGCGTAGACAACGGTCCCCTGCACCACGTGCGGCTCATACTCCTCTATTTCCTCGATGGTGCAGTGGTGCTTCTCCATGTCGCCGATCTCAGCGAACCGTTGTACCCTCTGTGTGACCAGCTCACCGTAGGGCATAGGATGTCGTATGGCCACCACCTGGAGGCCCTTTGCCCTGAGGTGCTCTATTACCTTCCTGGAGGTCTGGCTCTTGCCAGCGCCCGTCCTCACCGCGCACACCGCGATCACGGGCTTCCCGCTTCTGATCATGGTGTCCCCGGGCCCAAGCATCATGTAGCTTGCACCGGCGGCATTCACGATGGAGCCGATGCGCATCACGTGCTGGTAGGAGACATCGCTGTAGGCAAAGACACAGTCATCCACCTTCAGCTCTTTTATGAGCCGCGGCAGCTCCCCTTCAGCATAGATCGGGATTCCCTCGGGATAGAGTGAGCCCGCCAGCTCAGTTGGGTAGGTCTTGCCCGATATGCCCGGTATCTGCTGTGAGCCGGTGAAGCCCACCACGTTGTAGGCCTGATTATTCTTGAAATAGGTGTTGAAGTTGTGAAAGTCCCTCCCGGCTGACCCGATGATGATGACGTTTCTCTTTGGCATGCTTGTAGTCCTCCTCTGGTTCCGTAGTTGGCAGCAAGAAAATAGAATATTAGCATATTCGGCCCTTTTATCAAGCCCGGAGCAGAGCGATTGATTCAGTCACTGTTAGACGCTATACTAACGCGAATACAGATGAGCCTGACCCTCACTGTTGAGAGCCTTGATGGCCTTGTTGCCTCCTGGGATAAGTGGCACCACTCTCTGAAGTGGGGCTCCATATTTGTCATACCGGCCTGGCTGAAGGTGTGGTGGGAGTCGTTCGGCCGGAGTGCCGAGCTGTATTTGCGGACGTTGAGGGAAGGCGACAGGATCATCGGCCTGGCGCCGCTCCAGATCAACCAGGGGACGGCCTCCTTTATCGGCAGTGCCGACGTCTGCGACTACCTGGACCTCGCCGTGGCACCGGGAAAGGAACGCGAACTCTGCAACCTGCTGCTCGACGATCTAAAGGAGAAGGGCGTGAATAAGCTGGATCTGAGACCGTTGCGGCCCGACTCCGTTGTCCTTACCGAACTAGCGGGCATGGCCCGAGACCGGGGGCACGAGGTGCTGTGCCAACCTGAGGATATTTCTGTGGAACTCGACCTGCCCGCAACCTGGGACGAATACCTGTCCACCTTGAACGAGAAGCAGCGCCACGAGGTCAGGCGGAAGCTGAGGCGCCTGTCGCAGGCGGACAACGTGGAGCACACCTGTGTCGAGGCCGGCCCGGAGGTCGATGGGTATCTGGACGTCTTCTTGAGGCTCTTTTCTCTGAGCAAGGGGAAGAAGGCCAGCTTCATGACTCCGGCACGGGAGTCCTTTTTCAGGTCGCTGGCCGGGGCGACGGCCGGGATCGGGCTCCTGAGGCTGGGCCTTCTGAACATCGATAACGCGCCGGCAGCCATGACCATGGGCTTTGACTACGAGGGCTCGCATTACCTGTATAATAGCGCCTACGACCCCCGTTTCAGCCGTCTGAGCGTGGGACTGTTATGTAAAGTGCTCTGCCTCAAGGATAGCATCGAGAGGGGAAGGAAGACGTGGGACTTCCTGAAAGGCGGAGAACCATACAAGTACCAGCTAGGTGGGCGCCAGGTGCCCATTTCCGGTTGTCAGATAACCATCAGCTAGCGCCAAGAAAAAGGGAGGGGTGCACTCCGATGTCTGTTGCCAGATTGAGAATAGCCATGCTCAGTGCCCATAGCTGTCCCGTAGGCAAGCTGGGGACACGAGACACCGGCGGCATGAGCGTCTACATCAGGGAGATTGCCCGAGAAATGGGCAGCCGGGGCCATCCGGTGGACATCTATACCCGCGTACACGATCCGCACGACCGCGTGATATACGAACTGGGCCATAATGCCAGGCTCATCCACCTCCGGGCAGGAGAGGACGAAGAGATAGATAAGCTGGCCGTCTATTCGCATCTGCCCGATTTCGTGGAGAACCTGGAGATCTTCAGAGAGCAGGCCGATATGCAGTACGACCTGATATTCAGCCACTACTGGCTTTCGGCGCTGGCCGGGGCACATCTGCATCAGCGGTGGCATGTTCCGCACGTTACGATGTTCCATACGTTGGGCGCCCTTAAGAATGCCATCAGGGAAGGAGCCGATCCGGCAGCGGGCGAACCTGAACCCGCGCTCCGCGTGGACACAGAAAGAGACCTGGTGCAACGGTGCCACCGTATTATCGCCTCCACGCGTACGGGGCAGGAGGAGCTCGTCCGCTACTGCGGCGCCCCTCGCGAGAAGATCAGCGTGGTGCCCTGCGGCGTGAACCTGGAGCAGTTCAGGATACTGGACAGAGCACAGGCCAGGCGACATCTGCAACTTGGTGACGGCAGGGTTGCCCTATTCGTGGGCAGGATCGACCCCCTGAAGGGAATAGACAAGCTGATACAGGCGCTGCCCCACCTGGGGGATGTCCCGGGGCTGCGGCTGGTGGTAATCGGCGGCGATGAAGACAGCCGGCAGGAGCTAGCGCAATTGCGGCAACTGGCGTCCCACCTCGAGCTGGAGGATGCAGTCAGCTTTGCCGGCCTGGTCAAGCACGAGCAGCTTCCTTATTACTACAATGCCGCCGATATCTGCGTCGTTCCCTCCTACTATGAGAGCTTCGGGCTGGTGGCCCTGGAATCGCTGGCCTGCGGCACACCGGTGGTGGCTACAGGTGTGGGAGGCCATAGAGAGATCATCCGTGAAGGAGAGGCGGGGTACGTGGTAGCGGAAAATGACCCACGCACTCTTGCCAGTAAGATGGCCCTGCTCCTTTCCGGACCGGATGCAGATACAGAGTCGCGCCGGCGAATCCGGGCCAGCGTGAGCAGGTTCTCCTGGTCCAATATCGCCGACCGGATCATCAGCGATTGCCGGCTGGTAGTGGCCAACTACCGCGGGGAACACCGGCAGACGTCAGCGCAAACCTGGGGCAGGCCCTTGACACGGCCAATATGATATACTTGGGGCCTTAGGCCAGGCATTCCGCGCACACCGGGCTTCACGGGAGCGAGAGCGGCGGGCCGGCGAAGGCGCACAGCAGGAGGCAGTAATGAGAAGTACGAGGAAGATCTTACCTGCTCTGGTCTCTATCGCTCTGGTCCTGAGCATTATTGCTACCTCCCCGGTGCAGGGGCAGCCACCGGGGCTGGCGGATAGTCCCTGGCCCAAGTTCGGTCAGAACCTCCAGAACACAGGCCGGAGCCCTTACAGCGGCCCCGAGGTGCCGCGCCTGCTGTGGAGCTTCACCACGGGACATGATGTAGTGTCCTCCCCCGCAGTCGCTGCTGACGGCACCGTACATATCGGTTCGCGCGACCATAACCTGTATGCCGTGAACCCAGACGGAAGCCAGAAGTGGAGTTTCGCTGCCGGTGCTCTGGTCTATTCTTCGCCGGCCATAGCTGCGGACGGCACCATATATGTGGGCTCCTACGACACCAAGCTCTATGCCGTGAATTCGGACGGTACCCTCAAGTGGAGCTTCGACACCGGAGGCTCTGTCTATTCCTCGCCTGCCATCGGACCCGACGGCACGATATATGTCGGCTCAGACGACTACAACCTGTACGCCGTTAATCCCGACGGCAGCCAGAAGTGGGCCTTCAACACCAGCGGGGCCGTCGGGTCGTCGCCGGCCATCGCTGCTGATGGTTCTATATGTTTCGGCTCGGAGGACCATAAGGTCTACGCGGTGAATCCCGACGGCAGCCCCAAGTGGACCTTCAACACCACTGCGGCCGTCAGGTCGTCTCCCGCAATCGGGGCCGACGGCACAGTCTACGTCGGCTCATTTGACAACAAGCTCTACGCCATAGACCCCGATGGCAACCAGAAGTGGACCTTCGACACCGGCGGTTTCGTCTACTCCTCGCCTGCCATAGGCACGGATGGCACCATCTATGCGGGTTCCTATGACAACAGGCTCTATGCCATAAATCCCGGCGGCACCCAGAAGTGGGCCTTCAACACAGGGTCGTCGGTCTACTCCTCACCTGCCATCGGTGCCGACGGCACCATATACGTGGGTTCTTTTGACCGCAGCATCTACGCCATTAACCCCGATGGTAGTCAGAAGTGGAGCTTCCCCACCGGCGACCTGGTGTACTCATCCCCGGCCATTGGGGATGATGGCATCGTCTATCTCGGCTCCTATGACAACAAGCTCTACGCGATCACGGCAGCCGAGGCCGTCGCCTTCGACGATCCCAACCTGGAGGCAGTCATTCGCCAGGCGATTGGCAAGCCCACGGGAGATATCTACAAACACGAACTCGAGGAGCTTACCATCCTTTCGGCCGCAGAAAAGGAGATCACCGACCTGGGCGGGCTGGAGCACGCCACCGGACTAACCCAACTGGATCTTGCGGGCAACGAGATAAGCGACATAGCGCCCCTCGAGGGCCTTACCGGCCTGTCGGTGCTGCATTTGCAGCACAACCGGCTAAGCGACATATCGGCTGTGGCCGGGCTCACCGGCCTCACGCAGCTATCGCTGGCGGGAAACCAGATAAGTGACATATCGGCCCTAGCCGCCCTCAGCGGACTGACAATGCTGTCGCTTGAGCAGAACCAGATCAGCGACATATCACCCCTGGCCGCCCTCACGGGACTGACACAGCTGTCGCTGCAGCAGAACCAGATCAGCGACATATCGGCCCTGGCCGGGCTCACCGGACTGACACAGCTATCACTGCAGCAGAACCAGATCAGCGACATATCCGCCCTGGCGGGCCTCACGGGACTGGTACAGTTGCATCTTCAGGAGAACACGGTAGGCGACATATCCGCCCTGACCAATCTCGCCGGCCTGACGGGGCTGAACATATCGCAGAACCAGATAACGGACATATCCGGGGCGGCCAACCTCACAAGCCTGGCCTGGCTGGACGCCTCCTGGAACCAGATAAGCGTCATATCGTCGCTGGCCGGCCTCACCGGCCTGACGCAGCTAAACCTCTCTCGAAACCAGATAACGGACATATCGCCGGTGGGCAACCTCACCGGCCTGACCTGGCTCGACCTTTCCTGGAATGGCCAGATAAGCGTGATATCGTCGCTAGGCAACCTGACCGGTCTGACGGAGCTGGACGTTTCCCGAAACCAGATAAGCGATATAACGTCCCTGGCCGGTCTCATACGCCTGACCCGTCTCAACCTTGCCAGAAACCAGGTAAGCGATATTTCAGCGCTGGCTAACCTTACGGGGCTGACATGGCTCAGTCTGTGGTGGAACCAGGTGAGCGACATATCGGCGTTGGAGGCCCTTACCGGCCTGACCGAACTGGACCTCTCGTGGAATGACATAGAGGACATATTTCCGCTGGTGGATAATCCAGGCCTAAGTCAGGGAGACACCGTAGACCTGAGGAAAAACCCGTTGAGCAGCGATTCTCTGGAAGTCTACCTCCCTGTGCTCGAGGCAAGGGGTGTGGTCGTGCTCTATGACACCGCCCCCGCCCCCGCACCATGCTTCATCGCCACAGCAGCCTACGGCAGCCTCCTAGCCGAAGACATACATGTTCTGCGCGAATTCAGGGACCAATACCTGCTCACCAACCGCGCGGGCAGCGCTCTGGTGCGGTTCTACTACAGCATCAGCCCGCCGATAGCCGACTTCATAACGCGGCATCCGGCCCTGCGGCCGGCAGTGAGGGTCGGACTCCTGCCCGCTGTGGCAATGGCCTCAGCAGCTATCAACGGCGCTGCACCCGACCACCGAACCGTGGCAGGCCTGTCGCTGCTGGTCCCCTTGACACTGGCCCTGTGGACGGTCAGGCGGCGAAGCACGAGCCCCGGGCATATCGGGGGGTGACACGGCCGGGCCTATCATCGCCCGTGTTTGACTTTGCATTCCCGCGGCGCTAAGCTATTGCGTCCTGCCGCTGCGTATCACGACTCCCGGAAGTCCAGACACAATGGTCAAGCCCGCTGATGTGATGGTAGTTACACCTCATCCCGACGATGCCGAGTTCGGCGTCGCCGGCACGGTGGCCCGCTGGACAAGCGAAGGCAAGGATGTGATCTACGTGGTGGCCACCAACGGCGACAAGGGTACCAGCGACCCCACCATGAAGCCCGATGAACTGGCCAGGACCAGGGAGGAGGAGCAGCTGGCAGCAGCCAGGTTGCTGGGGGTGAGGGAGGTTGTCTTTCTACGACACGGTGACCAGACGCTGGAAGACACGCCCCAGTTCAGAAAGGAGATCGTCCGCCTGATAAGGATGTACAGGCCGGAGACGGTGGTGACTGCGGATCTTTACCGGCGACGAATCTGGCATCGCGATCACCGAATTACCAGCCAGGTTACGCTGGATGCCGTCTTCCCCTATGCCAGGGACTACCTCTCCTATCCTGACCTGTTGGAGGAGGGGCTCCAGCCCCACAAAGTCAAGGAGGTGTTGCTGTGGGCCAGCGACGAGCCCAACTTCCACACCGATATCAGCGCCACATTTGACCTCAAGATTGCCGCCCTGCGCTGTCACAAGAGCCAGATAAGCGACAACCCCTCGGTACGATTGGAGGAAAGACTGAGGGAGCGGCACCGGAAGCTCGCCGAGGGCCAGGACTACGAGTTAGCTGAAGCGTTCCACAGGGTTGAGATCTGGCAGTAGTGAATGGCCCGCGCCCGCCCGATGTGCTAGCAAATCCGCTCCAAGGCCCTATGCAACTCAACAAGCGCCCAGGCATTGTCCTCCAGATCGAAGCCATCCACGGCGCTCCGTCTCTGGCCGGAAAAACCATCCACCGCACCGCCCGCCACGAGTTCATTGATGAGGGCCCGCTCCCACTCCGGGGAGGGCAGAAGGTTGCGCCTGACCAGCCCCGACACGCCGGCAACCACCCCGTAGGCTCCCCAATTGGATACGCTGGCGATGACCAGCTTCTCGACCGGCGTGAGGGCGGGCCTTGGGGGTAGGGTCGCCACTGCCGGGATGTACCGCGCCAGATTGCCCATGCCGATCTCGTTGCCCCCATCGCCTATGCCCAGGCTAGCCCTTCCACACAAGAAGAGATAATCGATACTGGCCGTAAAATCGGTTATGTCGTCCCCGGCCATATTCAAGTACCTGTGGTCGCCTGTAAACCCACACCTCTCGACGGAGACAAGGACGGAGGGCTGAATCTCGGCCAGCAGATGCCAAGCAAACCGCCGGCTGGACTCCTGGTCAGTTATGGGAAACTCGACCACTCTGCCCTGTCGCGCGAGCTCGCTGGAGAGAAGAGGAACCCCATACTTGTCCGTGACGTAGACGACTTCGAAATCAAGCCACTGCAGCGCCCGGCCCAAAGCTATGGCCCCCGGCGGGCCATCGGTCTCGGCGGCCCCGGCACGGAAGACGTAGAAACCGGTGGTTATTATGGCCGGGCCCCCGCCCCGTTCCATGCTGTCCAGAAGAAAGGCAGCCGCCCGGCGGCAGAAGTCGGCAGGCAAGTGATCCCTGAGCCACGATATACCCCTGCGGTCGTGGCTCAGGATTATGTCTTCAATCGACATAGCTCATCACCACCGAAAGGCCCTCCCATCCGGCGAGCCCGCGCGCAGCCAGCGCCTTGACACTCACAGGCCGGGTGCTCCTACTGACCTTGCCTCAGGTACTGCCTCAGGGCGTCGATGGTCTGCTCATATTCTCCCACCAACGCGTACGCCTGGTCCTCCGTGACCTGCAAGAACCTGACCCTGTTTCCCATCTCGGCCTGGGCCAGCCTGGGCAGGTCAACGCTAATCACGGTGGCAATCTTCACATACCCGCCGGTGGTCGGCCGGTCGGCCAGAAGGACAATGGGCAACCCGTCTCCCGGCACCTGGACTGCTCCCGGCGGGATGCCGTCGGATACGATATCCGCTCCTGCCTTATGTTCGATAGGGGGCCCTTCCAGACGGCACCCCATACGGTCTGCCTGCACCGAAATCCTGTACTCCGAGTGCAGAAACGTGTGGATCCCCCGCTCGGTGAAGTAGTCATCCTGCGGTCCCAGCACTACTCTGAGGTCGATTTCAGCCCTGTACTGAGGAACGAATTGCCGTGGCAGCTTCTCCGCCGAAGTCTGTCCCCGAGCCGGTCCACAACGCAGGCGGTCTCCGGCACGTAACGGCCTCCCCTCCAGGCCACCCAGGTGCGACTTGGTGTAGGTCGAGCGGCTGCCCATGACCACCGGCACCTCTATCCCGCCGGCCACAGCCACGTAGCCACGGCAGCCGCTCGCAGGCGGGCCAAACGAGATGATATCGCCCGGACAGACCTCTACGGCTTGCCACATGGGAAGCGGGCTATTGTTGAGGAGCGGGCTGAGGTCGGCTCCGGTGACAGCCACCACTGTATGGCCGAGGACGCGCAAGCGAGGCCCCAGCATAGTTGCCTCCAGACAGGCCTCCCCTTCACGATTCCCTACCAGCAGGTTGGCCACCATCAATGCGTAGCCATCCATTGCCCCCGAGACAGGCACCCCGTATTGCTGATATCCGCGCCGTCCCTCATCCTGAACGGTGGTGAGCAGGCCGGGCTGAATGACCTCAAATATCTCCACCTTCGGCCTCCCCTGCGTATGCGGTCCGCCGGGCACGGAAGGTCCCCTGTTCCACTTCCTTCCTTATACTCTTGTACTCCTGCTCCGTTATGCGGACGAACCTCACATAGCCACCCATCTGGAGCAGGGCAGGGGGTTCCTTGCGGGGGCAGAACAACTCCAGGGGCGTTCTGCCGATCAGGCGCCAGCCCCCGGGGGTCTGTGCCGGATATATGCCGGTCTGGCTTCCACCTATTCCCACGGAGCCTGCCGGTATGCTTGTGCGTGGTGTCTCCAACCTCGGCGTGGCTATGCGGGGCGACAGGCTTCCCAGGTAGGGAAAGCCGGGGATGAAGCCCAGCATATAGATCAAATAGGCCCTGCCGACATGGAGGCGGACCACCTCCTCAGGAGACAGCCCGCTATGTGTCGCCACGAACTCCAGGTCGGGGCCGTACTCATCCCCGTAGACGGTGGGGACCTCTGTCACCCCCGGCCCGGGGAACTCACCCACCTCAGCCCTCTCCACCAAACGCTCCAGGCAGGCCCTCAATTCGGCAGGACTCGTATCTCGCGGGCGATAGTGAACGAGGAGCGAGCGATAGGCAGGCACAACCTCGACGATCTCGGGCAGTCCGGCGCCCTGTATGGCGAGCAGGAGCCGTCTCACCCTGCGGTTCAGCTCGGGATCGATGCGCCCACCGAACTCGATAAAGAGCGCGCTGTCTCCCCCCGGCAGGAAGCGGGGTCTGTCATAGATCATAATCGGACCTCAAGGCCTCATCGACAGAAGGTGCCCATGGGCACTACGGTCACGCCGGCTTCCTCCAGCCTCTCCCGCAATTTTCGCGCCAGGTCTGCCACTCCCAGGGTATCGCCATGCAGGCAGATAGTGTCGCCTGCCATCTCGATCTCCTCTCCGGTGATGGCCATCACTTTCCCTTCGGTGACCATCTTCAGCACCCTGGCCGTAACCTCTTCAACGTCGTTGATAAGCGCCCCGGGATACGCCCGTGGGACCAGGGCGCCTTCTGCAGTCACCGCCCGGTCGGCAAAGACCTCCCGTGCCACCCTCAAGCCCAGCTCACGGCCGGCCTTTGTCCAGGCTGAACCCTCCATTCCCACCAGGATCAAGCCGGGGTCTACTTCTCTGACGGCTTCAGCAACTGCCCTGGCCAGTTCCTCATTTCGCAGCCCCATATTGTACAGGGCTCCGTGGAGCTTGACGTGCTGGAGCTTGTCCCTCCCCGCAAACGCCTGCAGGGCGCCTATCTGATACACAACGTAGTCCCTGGCCTCTTCCGGGGTGACCATGATCTCCCTCCGCCCGAAACCCATGAGATCGGGCAGCCCGGGATGGGCACCGATGGCCACACCGGTTGCTTCGGCCAGACGCACCGTGGCCCTCATGCACATGGGATCGCCGGCATGATATCCGCAGGCGATATTGGCCGATGAGATATAGGGCATTATCTCTTCGTCAAGTCCCAGCTTATAGGTCCCAAAGCCCTCCCCTATGTCGCAGTTGAGATCCACTGTCCTGTCCATCATGCTCCTCGCTGTAGAGAATATAGCGCAACCAGCTATCCTGGTGCTACATCAGGGTGCCCGTCATATTGCAGCCAAGTCCTCGTCCAGGACATCAGTTATGAACATGTGCCCCGGTGAGTGCGTTATCATCAGGCCGGGCCCGGCCCTCAAGGCCACGGCCTGCGAGGTGACCCCGCAGGCCCAGAACACGGGCACTTCGTCCTCCCTGACCTCGACATAGTCTCCGTAATCGGGGTGCATTATGTCGGCAATACCGATCTTCCCAGGATCGCCGGTGTGCAGCGGAGCGCCGTGTGCCATAGGAAACCGGGACGTTATCTGTATCGCCTTCACCACCCTAGATTCATGAATGGGCCTCATGCTCACAACGACGGGGCCGGAGAACACGCCTGCCGGCCTGGCCTCAATGCCTGTCACATACATAGCCACATTCTTGCCCTCCTCGATATGCCGCAGGCTTATACCCGCTCTCATCAGGGGCGGTTCAAAAGTGAAGCTGCAGCCCAGAAGAAAACACACCAGTCCGTCGTTCCAGTAGGCGGTAACCTCTTTCTCCTCTGCTATCAGCTCACCATATCGGTAGACCCTGTACAGGGGGACATCCACCCTGAGGTCGGCCCCCGGGGCCAACGAATCCGGTTCGTACCTTCCGGATTCCAGGACCTCAAGGACCGGGCAGGCCCTGGGATTGCGCTGACAGAACAGCAGAAACTCAAAGGCCAGGTCTTGGGGCAGCATCAACAGGTTGGCCTGGGCATAGCCCGGAGCCAGGCCGGCGGTGGGCCGAACCAGGGCCCCCTTCCTGATAAGTGCCCTCAATTCTCGAGGGCTTTCGTTCGTGATGCTGGTCACAGTATATCCTCTCCCGGCATCCCTCCCGCGGCATGCCGCCATAGCCATGATACTATACCCAGGGCCCACCAACAACGGCAAAGTCGCATGCCCTGACACTCCTTGCCCTGTGACTATCTAGGACACGGCGGGCAATTCTCCGATGGCGCCATCAGCCATGGCTTCACCTATAGCCGCCACCAGGGCCTGGACCGCCCTGTCGACATCCTCTCTGCTGTGAGCAACCGAAAGGATGAACATCCTCCCCTGGTGCGTGTGAATGCCATGATGAAGAAGGTAAACACCTATCCTGTGCTTCTCCTCGGCGCCTGCCAGCATCTTCCTGCTGTCCCTAGTGGGGGGATTTCCGCCATCATCAACCTCGAAGTCGACCGGGCCGAAGTAGCTGTAGATAATGGAGCGGCCGTAAAGCCGCCAGTTGTAGCCGCGGTCCCGCAGGGCCCGGTTGCCGATCTGCCGCATATAGGCCCCCATCTCATTGATGCCCATTTGAATGGAACCATCCCTCAGCAAATTGCAGGCCGCAATGCCGGCGGCACACACAATAGGCATGGCATTCCAGGTCCCGGAGTGCCGAATCCACCTCTGGGGAGGAGGCTTGGGCGACAACATGGCCATGACGTCGGCCCGACCGGCCAGGACGCCGGCCGGCATTCCTCCCGCCACAACCTTGCCCAGTGTAGTCAGATCGGGCGTCACTCCCATCAGGCCAGCCCAACCCGAAGGCCCATCGCGCAGGCCGGTGACTACCTCATCCAGCAGCCAGACCGTACCATGCCTTCTGGCCAGCGGGCCCAGCGCACGGATGAAGTCAGGGTGCCAGGGCACCTGGCCGGCCATGTGCGCACCACCTCCCTCCGTGAGGACGACGGCATATTGCTCCGTGGCCAGCTCCTTCTCCAGGGCGTTCAGATCATCCGTGGGCATCACCTTGACCTCTGTGCTGACCACACCCGGCGCTCCGGGAGATGCCAGTTCGTCAGCCCACCCGTGGAAGTTCTCCTCAAACCGCAGGACTCTCGATCTGCCGGTGAAAGCACGGGCGATCCTTATTCCCATCAGATTGGCTTCCTGTCCGCAGGCGAAGAACTCGACCTTCTCCGCCGCCGGCACCATGCTCTTTATCAGTTCCGCCCACTCGATTTCCAGTTCATGCGAGGCGCTATAAAGAGTGCCCTTTGCCAGCTGTTCCTGCATGGCTTTGACAATCGCCGGATGGCCATGGCCCAGGATCAGGGCCCCGTGTCCGTTTCTGAAGTCGATGTATTCATGCCCGTCCACATCCCACATTCTGGAGCCCCGAGCATGAGTCATATAGGGGCCAAACGGCTCCCACATGCGCCCGACATGGGTAGCCCCCCTGCCGGCAAAATGCTTCAGCGCCCTTTCGTGCAGCTGCTGCGATCGCGGATGTGACCCGACGTATTCGTCGATGATGGACATTGAAGTTATACTACCTACGCAGAAAGCCACAGAACATCGCCGCACAGTTCTGGGTCATGAAGCCTGGAGACGAATACGGAGAACTCGTTCTTCTCCTTCAGCAACACAGTCGGCTCTCCATGCCCGGGGTAGATTTGAGTATCGTCAGGCAAAACAAAGATCTTCTCACGTATCGATCTCACAATCCGCCTGAAATCCGTCGGCGAGTTTGTCCTGCCCGGCCCGCCCGGGAAGATGGTATCCCCGGACATAAGGTACCGGCCGACCTGGAAGCATACGCTTCCCGGCGTGTGCCCGGGTGTATGAAGCACCCTCAACTCCAGGTCTCCCAACCGGACCACGCCGCCATCGCTCAACCATATTTCGGGCGGCGATGTCAGTATCCCGGCGTCCGCGTTGTGGGCAGCCAGAGGCACTTTCAGTTCAGTCCGCAGCCGGTCAAGGGCACCGATATGGTCTATATGGTTATGGGTCAGCAGTATATGCTGCGGCGTACTGCTCTTGAGACCATCTATAATGGCGCCGGCGTCGTCGGGAGCATCTACGACGGCGCTGTGTTGCGTTTGCAGGCAGGTCACAACATAGGCATTGGTGCCGAAAGGACCTAGCTGCAACCTATCTACACGCACAGCATCGTCTTCATCTACGGTCGCCATATTCCCCATTCACTGGTCAAGCTACGCACCTGCCATTATACCATGAGGTGAGGGGAACTCCGCACCCTAGGGCGCTCGAAGCTCATTGACAGGAGGTGAAGGGCGAAGTAGAATTCCTGGCTAATGTACAAAAGGGCTGTGCTCGACAATGGCCTGACGGTCATAACCAGTAGCATGCCGCACAGCCGTTCAGTATCCGTGGTCGTCCTAGTAGGTGCCGGTTCCTGCTACGAAAGCAACGAGGAAGCCGGCATCTCCCACTTCGCGGAGCACCTGTTCTTCAAGGGCACACAGCAGCGACCGACTTTCAAGGAGATAACCGAAGCGATAGAAGGAGTTGGCGGCATAATCAATGCCGGCACAGACAAGGAGATAACCATCTACTGGTGTAAGGTTGCCAGCCCTCACTTCCCTATTGCCGTGGACGTGTTGTCCGACATCTTGCTCGATTCCCGCTTTGATGAGCAGGAGATAGAACGGGAGCGCAGGGTCATCATTGAGGAAATCAAAATGAACCTGGACCTTCCCCAGCACAGGGTGAGTGTGCTTATAGATGATCTCTTATGGCCGGAGCAACCTCTGGGGCGCGAGGTCATCGGTTACAAGGAGACCGTGTCCTCCATAACACGGGACCAGCTGCTAAACCAGGTTGCCCGCAGATACATGCCCAATAACTCCGTGGTCAGCATCGCCGGCAACCTCAGCCATGAGGAGGCGATGGCCCACATTGAGCCCCTTCTGGGCAAATGGCCCGCCGGTGACCTGCTGAGCCGCTATGCGAGCAACGACAGCCAGACCAAGCCGAGGTTGCGCATAGAGACCAAGGATATCGAGCAGGCACACATTTGCCTGGCCGTTCACGGCTTTTCCCATGCCCACCCACAGCGATTTACCCTCGACCTGCTGAACACGGTGCTTGGCGGCGGCATGAGCAGCCGCCTGTTCACGGAGATCAGAGAGCACAGAGGGCTGGCCTATGATATTCACAGCTATACCGAGCACTTCCTTGACTCCGGCTCACTCACCGTCTATGCCGGAGTCGACCCTCACAAGGTTGACACGGCTGTGGCGGCGATCCTGGAAGAGCTATCTCACATCAGGCAGGAAGTCAGCTCCGACGAGCTCACCAGGGCCAAAGAGCTGTCGAAAGGAAGGTTGTACCTGCGGTTCGAGGACACGCGAAGCGTAGCGTTGTGGTACGGCAGCCAGGAAATGCTGACACGGCAGATCCTGACCGTAGACGATGTTATCGCCATTGTGGACGCTATCGCTGTAGACGACCTTAGAGACGTGGCCCACAACATACTCACCGATAGCGGGCTGAATCTCGCTGTAACCGGCCCACTTCCACAGGACGAGTCCTTGCGCCGACTGCTTGGCATCTAACGCATAAAGGAAGAACCGCCTGTGGCGGTTCTTCCTTCTGCTCTAGCAATCAATGCCCGTCTAGTATTCCGGATATCCTCCCCCTGGAGGCATGGCCGGCATCTTCTCTTTCTCGGGGATGTCGGTTACGAGGGCCTCGGTAGTCAGAATCATCGTCGCGATGCTTGCTCCATTCTGCAGAGCACTCCTGCTGACCTTGAGAGGATCCACAATCCCTCTGTCGATCATGTTCACGCCCAGCTCATCCTTGAGCGCATCATAGCCGACGCCGGGCTTGCTCCCCCTGACCTCGTTTATGACTACTGAGCCCTCGCGGCCGCTGTTCTCTGCGATGCACCTCAGGGGTTCCTCCAGGGCACGCTTCAATATGGCTACGCCGGTAGCTTCATCTCCCTTGACCTTGAGTTTCTTCAGAGCAGGCAGGGCGTTAAGGAGAGCAACTCCGCCACCGGGCAGGATGCCTTCCTCTACCGCAGCCCGGGTGGCCGACAAAGCGTCTTCCACGCGATGCTTCTTCTCCTTAAGCTCGGTCTCTGTAGCTGCCCCGACCTTGATCACAGCCACACCACCGGCCAATTTGGCCAGCCTTTCCTGCAGCTTCTCCTTGTCATAGTCTGAGGTGCTTATATCGATCTCGGACCTGATCTGCTTGATTCGGGCTTCGATATCCTTGGTCTCGCCCTTACCCTCGACGATGGTGGTATTGTCCTTGTCAGCGATCACCCTTCTGGCTCGCCCCAGGTCTTCCACCGTCACCGAGTCCAGCTTCCTGCCTACCTCCTCCGATATCACGGTGCCTCCCGTGAGAACGGCAATGTCCTGCAGCATGGCCTTTCTTCTGTCACCGAAGCCGGGGGCCTTGATGGCCAGGGGAGACAACGTGCCCCTCAGCTTGTTGACCACCAAAGTAGCCAGCGACTCCCCTTCCACATCCTCAGCGATGATGACCAGGTTCTTGGACACCTGGACGATCTTTTCCAGAGCGGGCAGGATCTCGTTTATGGCCGAGATCTTCTTGTCGGTTATAAGGATGCAGGGGTCCTCCAGTTCGGCCCTCATCTGGTCAGCGTTGGTGATGAAATAGGGGCTTATGTAGCCGCGATCAAACTTCATGCCTTCCACAAACTCAGTTTCGAACTGTAAACCCTTGCCCTCTTCGACGGTGATGACGCCATCCTTGCCCACCTTCTCCATAACATCGGCGATCAGGTTACCGATCTCCTGGTCGATGGCCGAAATCGCCGCCACCTGGGCCACCTGCTCTCTGCCCGCAACAGGTATGGACATCCTTTTGAGTTCCTCAACCAGTGCTTCCACCCCTTTGTCGATCCCCCGCTTCAGGGCCATGGCATCGGCCCCGGCAGCGATGTTCTTGAAACCCTCGTTGACGATGGCTTGAGCTACGATGGTGGATGTACTGGTGCCGTCGCCGCAGGCGTCGTTGGTCTTGGTAGCTGCCTGCTTGACCAGCTGCACGCCCATGTTCTCAAATGGATCGGGCAGCTCTATTTCCTTGGCTATGGACACGCCGTCATTGAGAACCGAAGGAGCGCCCCACTTCTTGTCCAGTGCCACAGGGCGCCCGCGTGGTCCCAGAGTCACCCTGATGGCATCGGTCAGGGTGTCCACACCATTCTTCAATGATTTCCTTGCTTCCTCGCCGAAAATGATCTGCTTTGCCATTCAGTTACCTCCTTTTGCTAACTCCTTTTGGCCAGAATATCGCCTTCACGCATGATGACCAGCTCATCGCCGTCTACCTTGAACTCCGTGCCGGCGTACTTCGAGTAGATGACCTTGTCCCCCTTCTTCACCTCCATCGCTATTCGTTTCCCTTCCTCAGTCAACCTTCCTGGCCCCACGGCGATGATCTTCCCTTCCTGAGGCTTCTCCTGGGCCGTATCCGGCAACACTATTCCTCCTTTGCTTACCTCCTCCTTGGGTGTCGGCTTTATTACGACCCTGTCTCCCAAAGGCTCAATCTTAGGCATGTTACCTCCTTTCTGACGTCTATTTTAGCACTCTGCCCGTGAGATTGCTAACTCATATTATAGCAATAAAAGCCGAAAATGCAAGAGACCTCACACGTGCTATCAAAAAAATAATTCTTGCGCTGTTACACTAAAACGTGTATAATTGCAGGCAAACGAGCCAGCAATAATGCCCAAGAGGCAGTGGAGCAAGGACGAAATCAAAGCATTGAGGCGTCATCTGAACCTGACCCAGGTGAAGCTGGCCGAACAGCTAGGTACACGCCAGCAAACAATCAGCGAGTGGGAGCAGGGCATGTATCGCCCCCGAGGAGCATCGGCTACCCTGCTGAGCATAGTCGCCGAGCGCAGCGGCTTTGCCTACACGGCCGGAGACAAACACAATGAGTAAGGCCCGGCCGGGGCATGCCCGGCGTAAGCCTTTTTCTTGGCCATGGCTACACGTAACCGGATAGCATTCCCAGAGAAGCAGGCAGTCCTGCTGTGGCAACAGATGGTGGGGCAGGAACTCACCTCCTCCCAACACGGGCCACTGAGCGTGATCTACCCTGGAAGGGCTAACGATGATAGCGGTCCCGACTTTCGGGATGCCGTGATCGAATCGGCCTCCGGTGTCACCAAAGGGGACGTAGAGGTTCACGTCAACTCCGGCGATTGGTATAGCCACGCGCATCATACCGACGCCGGATACAACAATGTCATCCTTCATGTTGTTATGTGGCATGACTGTAACTCGACCACCTTGCTGCAGAGCGGCAATTCAATTCCCGTGCTATGTCTGGCCGAGGCCCTGCACCAGCAGGCCTACTTGCTTCCCTACCGACTCCCCTGTTTTCACATACTGAACCGCGTGGATAAGCAGGCGCTGGCCGAATACCTGGGCATGGCCGGCGAAGAAAGGTTCAAGCAGAAGGCCATCGCTTTTGAGACGCGATTAAGGCGTGAGGGGGCAGGACAGGTGCTTTTCAGCGGCATCATGAGGGCGCTGGGCTATGCCAAGAACACGCAGTCCTTCGAAGAGCTGGCGGGCAGAATGCCCCTCAAAGCCCTCGAATCGGCAGAGGGCTTGGACCTCAAGAAGGCCCTGCTGTTGGGCACAGCCGGGCTTCTGCCCTCACAAAGGTGGCAGGAAGAGAGGCCCAACGACGGAGAAGCCCTCAAACTGGAGCGCATATGGCGCTCGGAAGGCAGACAGCGGGAGACCATGACGGCAGATAACTGGAACCTCACACACATATACCCCAACAATTCTCCAGTGAGACGCATTATGGCACAGGGCCACCTTCTTAAGCGCTACCGCGAGGAAGGACTACTGGCGGGGATGATGCGTCTGGTGATGCAAGCACCTCTGACCAACGGGAGTCGTGTGCTGGACGACGGTCTGGCGGTGGTGAACGATGGCTACTGGGCTGACCACTTCGATTTTGGCACCACAGGAAAGACCAGAGCATCGGCCCTTCTGGGAAAAAGCAAGGCAGGTGAGATCATAGCAAACGTGATCCTGCCCTTCGCCTTTTGCTGGGGGCGATCGGTCGATAGTCCGGCGCTGGCGGACAAAGCCAGGGAACTCTATCATAATCGTCCGGGACTGCCCGGGAACTGCATAACACGGCATATGGCCAGGCAGTTTGGCCTGGAGCAGCCTTCCGGTCTCACCGCCTGTCACCAGCAGGGCCTCCTTCACATCTTCAGGTGCCACTGCCGTGAGGGCCGATGCTCGCTGTGCCCCATCATCCGTGGAGCGAGGCTACGACCGCCCCAGCTATTTCCAGCGGCCAGCCGATGTTGACAAACTCCCTGAGACCAGTTATCATGCCAGCGAAGGGCAATTCCCTGTCAGGGAAGACCCGAGAGTAGCATCAGTTCCTTGACATGCGATCAAATGGAGCCAGGAGTTGTTTGCGGGGTGGATCTTATGATATTAGTGGCCGGGATGAAGTGGCGCTTCATCCCGGTAGCGGTACGACAATGAGGGGTCTCCGACAGTTGGAGACTCCTAGTTTTTTGTCGAGCACCAGGAGGTAGGAGTTGAACGATCTGGAGAAGAAACTAATAGAATACCTGGAATCAGAGCATAAGTTTGCACAGATGACCCTCTGGAACGACCAGAAGCTGGGCCTCGAGGTGAGCATCATCATCGATGACACGACGCTGGGGCCTGGTCTGGGCGGCACCCGGTGGCGGCCCTTTCCCACAAGGACAGAGGCTCTTGTTGACAATAGTCGACTGGCCAGAGACATGACCTACAAGCTGGCCCTGGCTGTGGGAGAAGATACCGAACTAGCAGGAGCCGGTGTCAGTTTCGGTGGGGGCAAGGCGGTTATTAGAGGAGAATCGACGCAGGACAAGAACAAGAGAAAGGAACAACTAAGAGCTTATGCGGCGCTGATAAACAGCCTCGGTGGTAAGTTCATCACCTCAGTAGATGTGGGCACGTCTGTTGAAGATGTCGTAACCATGAGAGAAGTGACCAAATGGGTCGCCGGATTGCCCCAGGAAATGGGGGGCAGCGGTGACCCTTCGCCGGTAACCGCCATGGGCGTGGTCTGGGGATTGAGGGCCTGCCTGGAGGCCGTATATGACACCGGGTCCTTCAAGGATAAGACCATCGCGATTCAGGGCATTGCGGGTAAGGTGGGCAGCAATCTGGCTAAGATGCTGGCCTCCGAGGGAGCAATACTCATAGCTACCGACATAAACGAGGCCGGCGCCCGGGAAGTAGCCAAAGAGGCAGGTGCCAGATTGGTGCCCCCGGACCAAATATATGAACAGGAATGTGACATATTCTCGGCCAATGCTTTCGGCGGTGTACTCAATGATGATACCATTCCCAAGCTCAAATGCCGCATTGTGGGTGGGGCAGCGAACAACCAGCTGTGGGAACCGTCCAGACATGCCGCCATGCTGCAGGAAAGGGGGATCCTGCACGCCCCCGAATTCTGGATAAACGGAGGCGGCGTAATAAACGTTGCTCATGAGTTCCATCCAGCAGGGTATTCCCAGGAAAGAGCCTTCGGCGACATAAAGAAGATCTATGATCGGGGCAGAGAGATGATCGCAATAGCGCGCAAGGAGAAGCTGCCCCTTTTCACGGCCGCGCTAAGGCTGGCTGAAGATAGAGTTCGCAGGGCAAGAGCATCAGCCTAGCCGGCCAGGCGATGGCCGCAATCCGACTCTGAATGCCCGGTTCTCGCGGTGGTCGGTTGCTGCAGCACAGAACGGCTTGAAATGAGCCGGGAGCTATGCCAAAGGGAACTATCGTAATCGATAAGGAACGCTGTAAAGGCTGCGGGCTGTGTCTGGCCTTCTGTCCTGAGGACGTGCTCGGCTATTCGGACGAGTATAACCAGAGCGGTTATAATGTTGTCGCAATGAAACAGCCTGAACGCTGCAAGGGATGCGCCTTCTGTGCCCAGGCATGCCCCGACATCGCGATTGAGGTCTACCGCGAGAAGAAAACGAAGCAAGGGGGATGATACCATAGACAAAGTCTTGATGACGGGAAATGAGGCCATGGCCGAGGCGGCGCTCTGTGCCGGTTGCCGGGCCTACTTCGGCTATCCGATCACGCCCCAGAATGAACTGCTGGAATACATGTCGGATCATATGCTCCAGGCCGGCGGGGCCTTTATTCAGGCAGAGAGCGAGGTGGCGGCCATCAATATGTGCTACGGCGCCTCGGCGGCGGGGGCGCGCACCATGACATCCTCCTCCAGCCCCGGGATCAGCCTCAAGCTGGAAGGTATATCCTATCTCGCTGGCGCCGACCTGCCCTGTGTCATTATCAACGTAGTTCGCGGCGGTCCGGGCCTGGGCAATATCGCCCCCGCTCAGGGCGACTACTTCCAGGCAACGAAGGGAGGGGGGCACGGAGACTACCGCACCATTGTCCTCGCCCCGGCAACCATCCCGGAGTCGATTGGACTGGTTATGCTGGCCTTTGATCTGGCAGACACCTATCGCGTTCCGGTCATGATTCTGGCCGATGGCATGCTGGGCCAGATGATGGAGCCGGTGGTCCTCCCCAAGCCCATCGACCCGACCACGCTGCCGGCCAAACCGTGGGCCCTAACAGGTGCCAGAGGACGGAAACCCAACCATGTCACCAGCTATTTCCTGGACCCCGCGGAGCTCAGTGCCATGGTAGTCAAACGCCAGGAACGCTACCGGCAGATAGAGGAGCGAGAGATACGGTACGAAGAGCATGAGACCGCCGACGCCGACATTATTATAGCTGCTTACGGGTCGGTGGCCCGAATCGCCAAGAGCGCAGTCAGAATGGCGAGAGGCGAGGGGCTCAAGCTCGGGCTTCTCCGGCCCATCAGCCTGTGGCCCTTCCCGTATTCACCGCTGCATGACCTCGCGGGGCGGGTCAAAGCCATACTTACCGTGGAGATGAACGCCGGTCAGATGGTAGAGGATGTGCGTCTGGCAGTGGCTGAGCGGACCGAGACTCCCTTCTACGGAGAAGTGGGCGGGCTTGTGCCCAGCCCCAATGACATCCTGAAGGAGGTGAAGCGATATGCCGGTTGACACACGCAACATGGTCAAGGTCTTTGAGAGACCGAAGAGCCTCACCGACGTGCAGTTCAGCTATTGTCCCGGATGTCATCATGGACTGGTTACCCGAATCATCGCCCACACTATCGACGACTTGGGCGTTCAAGAACGCGCCGTGGTTGTCGCACCCGTCGGCTGTGCGGTCAGCATGTATGAATGGTTCCACTTCGATGGCATACAGGCATCTCATGGCCGAGCCTGCGCGGTGGCAACCGGCATCAAGAGGGTCAACCCCGACCTCATCGTCTTTACCTATCAGGGAGACGGCGACCTGGCTGCCATCGGAACGGCAGAATCAATCCACGCTGCCAATCGGGGCGAGAACATCACGGTTATCTTCATCAATAACCAGATCTACGGTATGACAGGAGGGCAGATGGCACCCACCACCCTCATCGGGCAGCGGGCGACCAGCTGCCCTGCAGGGAGAGATGCCGCTATTGCCGGCTATCCCATCCGGTTCGCCGAGATGGTGGCACAGCTCAATGCCCCGATATACGTCACCCGTCAGGCCCTCTACGACCAGAAGCGAATCATGTCGGCAACTCGGGCCATAAAGAAAGCCTTCCAGTACCAGGTCGAGGGCAGAGGCTATTCACTGGTGGAAATGGTCACCAACTGCCCCACCAACTGGCGCATGAGCCCGGTTGAGACCAATAAACGACTGGAGAATGAGGTAGTGGAGGCATACCCACTGGGTGACCTTGTGGACAGGGGGTAGAATGGACAACACATTCATATTTGCTGGCTTTGGTGGACAAGGAGTGATCCTGGCTGGGAAACTCCTGGCCCAGGCCGGCACAGACCACGGACTGGAGGTGACCTGGCTTCCCTCCTACGGCCCCGAGATGAGAGGAGGAACGGCAAACTGCACGGTGGTCCTCTCTGACGAGCCAATCGGATCACCGGTAGTGGACAATCCAACTGCACTTGTGGCCATGAACCTGCCTTCTCTGGAAAGATTCGAGAACGCCGTTCTAGGGGCAGGGACGGTAGTGCTTAACTCGTCACTTATCTCCCGGGGGGTGGAGCGTAGTGATGTGACAGAACTAGCACTGCCTTTGAACGAAATGGCTGCTTCGCTGGGCAACTCCAGAGCAGCGAATATGGTAGCGCTCGGCGCCCTGATCAAGGCTACCGGAGTAGTGCCGCTCGAGGTAGTCAAGAGGGCAATGGTCAACATGCTCAGCCACAAGGGTAGCGCCAGCAAGCTCATCCAGGTCAATGAGCGAGCGCTGGAGGCAGGCCACAACGCCGTCCCAGATCAGGGCCGATGATACAGCCCCGGTGTGGCGATATCTAGCCACCGATTAGCCGAGAGCATTGACCGGGAAAGGCCCGATACCCAGGCAGAGTCACTGCCGAACACCATATCCTGTGGTGTGATTGCTTCTTACGTGGGCTGCACCGGCCGGATTTGCCATGCGTCGCAGGCCGGATCGACAGGCTAACCAATGGCCAAGCTCGGTACTACATCCAGGTCATAACCGCCTGTGCAGCCGGCACGCAAACGATGGTAGCCGCAAGCAGCCACCATGGCGGCATTATCGGTACACAGGCGGGCAGGGGGAATGAGCACAGGCACAGGAGAGCTGGCCAGGAAGTCTCGGGCTAACGCCCTATTGGCTGCCACCCCGCCACTGAGCAGGATCTGATTTACCTTGAACTGCCTCGCCGCCTCAATAGTCTTGGCCACAAGGACCTCGGTTACAGCCAGTTGAAAGCTCGCCGCCGCATCCGGCACCGAGATACCTCCCTTATAGACAAGATGCCACAGTGCGGTCTTCAGTCCGCTAAAGCTAAAGTCATGGCTGTCCTTGAGCCATGCGCGGGGGAGCGGTAGTGAAGGAGTTCCAGACCTGGCTGTCAGCTCGATAGCCGGACCTCCAGGATAGCCCAGGCCCAGGATCCTGGCCGCCTTGTCGAAGGCCTCGCCGGCAGCATCATCACGGGTCCGCCCCACCCTCTCGAACTGGCCGTGTCCTGTCATTAACACCAAATCGCTGTGCCCGCCGGATACGACCAGGCACAGGCAAGGGAAGTCTACCCTGCTTGTCTCTCCGGATACGGAAGCATTCAGCCAGTTGGCATAGACATGAGCCTCAAGGTGGTTTACGCCGATAACAGGCACTTTCTTAGCCAGGGCGATGGCCTTGGCCACATTCACTCCCACGAGCAGTGAACCGGCCAGCCCTGGCCCGAAGGTCACAGCTATACCGTCGATATCCTGCCAGGCCAAACCTTTCATAGCCCTGTCTATAACGGGAATTATGGTGCGCAGGTGCTGTCGCGAGGCAACCTCGGGGACTACGCCCCCGTACAGCGCGTGAATGTCAATCTGCGAAGCTACTACGTTGGAGATCGCCCTACTGCCGTTCTCCACGACAGCGGCAGCAGTCTCGTCACAGGAGGTCTCGATACCCAGAATCATCGTTCCCATGGAGTCCTCGCCTCATTCAAACACAGACCTCAATTAAGCTCCATCACTGAAAAGCAGTGTGTCTGCTACAACGTCCTACGATCGGCCTTCGTGCTTCCGCCTGGCTGCGGCATCTGCTACGCCATACTACTACTAAGATGCTATATGCGCACCTCTCCCGCTTTCTTAACGGCATATTGAATCAGAGGTGGGGAAATGAGTCCGTGAACCACTGTTGTAGTCGCCATCAGCGTGATTATCGTGCCTCCCAGTTCATAGCCTGACAATGCCTGGGCTGCCAGGAAGGCAAGCCCCATGGCGACGCCTGCCTGATCCAGCATGGCGAGGCCAAGATATTTCTTTATTGCTGGCTCGGACCTTGATATGACGGCTCCCAGGCTACACCCTGCTATTTTGCCGATACTTCTGCCAACGCAGTACATAGCTACGAGCGGCCACATAAGCCCAAAGAGTGAGAAGTCCATCTCCATGCCGATAGCTGCAAAGAACAGCACAAACACCGGCGTCATAATATTATCTATCAATTCGTTTGAGCGGTTGCCAACATGGACATTCAGGTTTATGACTGCTGTTCCCAGGGCCATACATGTGAGAATCGCCGACACTCCAATCATCTCGGCCAGACCCCAACCCAAAACGGCGACGGCCAACGAAACAACGAAGATCTGGTCGGAAGAAAGATGTATTCTCTTAGACAAGTAGGCAGTGGCAGATCCAATTGCGGCACCAAGCCCCAACCCGCCAAAAATCTCCCACAACGGGTAAGTAAAGAAGAAGGAAATGCTTGACTCTGCGCCCAGCAACATCCTTGTCAACCGGATTCCCACCGAATAGACGATTATTACAACCGCGTCGTCCAGTCCCACAAGCGCAATAGTTATATCGCTAAGTGTGCCCTTTGCCCTCAAGTCTCTCAGAACCGCTATTGTGCCCGCTGGAGCCGTAGCGGGGGCAAGGGAAGCTAATATGATGGAAAGCGCCGGATCCCTGGTCAGCAAATAAACAAAACCACCTGTGGCGATAAATGTCATCACAACCTGCACAACCAGTATGATGACTAACTGCCTGCCCATTCTTCTCAGAAAAGCGAAGGAGAAGCTCAGCCCTATCATGTAGGCAACAAGGGCAAGCGTGAAGCTGCTAATGATTATGCCGAATTGCTCCGGCGCAGTGAAATTCAAGACCCGTCCGATAACAATGCCAGCGAGAATATATGCCAGGACCTCGGTCAATCTCAGCCTGCGTAATATCCTCCCCAGTATGAAGCCAAGCATAAGAACCGAGGCCACCAGGAGATAGATATTCATAAGGTATCTAGGAACCTGTATCTGAGTTGTTTTACGAGAACCTGTATCGTCAATTCGCCCAGCAGTCTTCTGTCCTCATCGACAACTGCCAGCCTGCGGATATCAAATGAAGAGAACTTCTTCAGGGCGTCACCTACAGTCTCCTCCGGCGAGCACACAACAGGATTATGTGTCATGATATCCTCGACGACACTCTGTTTGATGCAAAATATCTCAGCCTTAGGGCTTCCGAACATTGTCGCCTTTCTATCCCCCGGAGGAATCATCGACCTCAACATATCGTGTTCTGTTACTACCCCTACCACCTTCATGTCATCGCTGTTGTCGACCACCCATGCGTGTGCCCTCGCCGCAAGTTTGGTGAGAAACTCCGCCCAGGTTGCGCTCTTCTCCATAAACGGGGTGTCGTGTATGGGTATCATTATCTCTCTCACTATTGCCCTGTAAAGATCGTCCAGCATAGTGTGCCTACCTAGATACTATCTCTCAAGCACGCCCAAGTCTCATAAACCCCGGTCACCCACGCGAGTCACAATGTTAACGGCACGCCGCTAACGGACGCGCATACGATATCTTAGCAGAGAATCCAACCCGGTGTTAAGCGGCTCGTTGCGGCTCACGTAGCAGATCATCATTGCCCGCGACAAGCAATGCCAGGGGGAAGCCCGCAGCTGTGCTCCCGCAAGACTACGGTCAGGTTCCGATATGTACTCATTCCGAAACTCCAATGGCGCCGACCATCTGGGGCAAGGACCTCCGAGTTGCTTGTTGTCGGCCGGCATGCTAGCCTAGCCTTCTATCATGGGTATTCCGGATATAACGTCTATTATCCTTGCGGGCGGCAGCAGCTCCAGATTTGGTGACAACAAGGCGCTTCAGGCTGTTGGCGGGAGGAGCCTCGTCCAATTGGTTGTTGACCGCCTTGCCATTTTGGGTTCCGAGATCATCGTAGCCACTGCCGATGGCCAGGGGATTCCCTGCTCATCGGCTGTCCCCATCAAGACGGTTGCCGATATTCACCCGGGCAAGGGTGCACTGGTGGGCATTCACTCAGGTCTGACGGCTTCGTCAAGCTCGTCCGCCATCGTTGTCGCGTGTGACATGCCTTTTCTGAACGTCGGCTTGCTTCGATACATGGTTGAGGCCCGGGGGGGCTGCGATGTCGCCGTGCCCAGAATTGGCCGCATGGTGGAGCCCCTCTGCGCGATATACTCAAGGGATTGCCTGGTCCCCATCCGGAGGCTACTTCAGCAAAATGAACTGAGGATACTAAAGCTGTTCAGCATGGTCGATGTCAGGTACATCGAAGAGGACGAGATAGACAGGTTCGACCCCGAGCACCTGAGCTTCTTCAATGTAAACACCCCGGCCGACCTTGAGACGGCCACGAAGCTGGCCGCCGAGAAGGGCTCGATAGTGCCAGACAACTCGTAGCTACCACTACCACTTCTCTTGCGACAATCGAGAGGCAAGCCATGTACGCAAGGGCCCGTCCAGGAAGCCTATCTTGTTCTCCAGCCAGTGGATATCTCCGCTAGCTAGCGCAGCTTTCGCTTCGTTGCTCACATCGTAGCCGGCCAGAGCATTACCCGGGTTTTCAGTCAGTTGAGCTAGAAAAGCACTATCATCCCTTGCCCTGGCCAGCACAGATATCAGGGCTGCAGCGTCTGCGTCCAGAGCATGCGCATCCGTAACCTTCGTCCTGCCAGGAGCAAACATCCGCAGCCAGCGCCTCGTGGCAAGAACCTCAGCCGCCCGCTCTTTGCGAAGGAATACTACCCAGTAGACCACGCCCACCGAGGTACCACCGATTAGGTTACCGATGGTAACCGGCACCAGGTTGCCAATAAGACCGAGCGGGGTGACGCTAGCTATCTGGGCCGCCGTCAATCCCGAGGCCTGGACAACCTCGGCCCGACCTGCCATAGCCATGCCGACAGGAATGAAAAACATGTTAGCAATACTGTGCTCGAAACCGCAGGCCACGAAAGCGGCTATGGGAAAGATGACGGCCAGGACCTTGTCCATGACTGACCGACCAGCTAAGCATAGCCAGACAGCCAGACAGACCAGAACGTTGCATAATATGCCCCGGCACAAGGCTGGCACGAAGGCCAGATTGGTCTTGGCACTGGCTATCGCTAAGGCCTGGGCCCCCACTCCATAGCTGTCAAGTGCCCAGAACCGGGCGTAGTAGATCATGGCCACCAGGACCAAGGCGCCAGCGAAATTGGCGAAGTAGACTATCACCCAGTTACGTAGCAGTGCGGAACCGCTGACACGAGTGCTGAGCCAAGGAGCAACTATGAGCGAGTTGCCGGTAAAGAGCTCTGCGCCAGCGACGACCACAAGAATGAGGCCCAAAGAGAAGGCCAGCCCTCCCAATAGTCTGCCCACTCCAAACCCCATGCCAATGTCGGTGCTAACCAACGTGAAAAACGCAGCCTCCAGGCCGATGAAGAATCCTGCTAATAGGCCCAAGAACACAGTACTGAGCGTATCTTGAGACGCCTTGGCCGTGCAGGCGCCTTCCACCCTGCATGCTACTTGACCTGGCTGGTAGGCATCGGGCACCAGCCTCTCCAGTTTCTCAGCAATGAGTTCAAATCCGGGCACTTCCGTCGTCCGAGGCACGGCCAGCCTAGTTCGGGCCATTGTTCTTACTCCCCTCGACTACCATTTCTCTTGAGATAGCCTGGACCACAGCCAGGTAGCCAGCTTCTGATCTAGCTTGCCAACCCAGGACTCGACCTTCCTGATGTCTCCGCTGGCTAAGGCGGCCCTCTCCTCCATGGTCAAAGAGTAGTACTCCTTGAGAGCTTCATGTGGGTCCTCGGCTAATCTTGCCAGGAACTCCGATTCACTGGCTGCTCTCTCTATGACAGCCAGCAACTCCCTTCTCGCCGACGTTGCCTGTTCACCAACCTTTTCCTTTGTTGCCGTAAGTGTTGCGGTCATTTGTGTCCCTCCTTTCCTGCTAGTTCCACAATAAGTCTAGCAACTGCCCTATTGCCTGCCATCGTCCATAGGTTGCAATCCGCAATAGCACTTTGGTTACATTTCGCAGCACCGCTCTCTTGCCCTAAAGGGCAGCGCGCCTTATAATGGCTCCGGCAGTACGGTAAATTGGCAAACAGAGACGACTTGACCATCTTGATTGCTGACGACCATCCCTTGGTGCGCGAGGCTTTGCATCGGGCTCTGGATGTGGAGGAAGATATGAAGGTTGTGGCTGAGGCCGGTGATGGAGAAGAAGCGGTCAAGCTTGCCTCAGAACTGAGGCCCAAAGTCGTGGTAATGGACATCGTTATGCCCAAGGTCAACGGAATTGAAGCCACCAGAAAGATCAAGGAGATTGCCCCTGACACGGCTATTCTGATACTCACTGCTTACGATGATGAGGAGTATGTGCTGGGATTGCTCGATGCCGGAGCCGCAGGGTACCTTCTGAAAAGCGCCAGAGGTCGCGACCTAGTCGGCGCCATCAGAACCATAAGAGCAGGCGAATCGGTACTCCACCCTAACATTATTGCCAGATTGCTCAAGCGCGCCACGCTGGCACCGGTCAGGGACAAGAAGGCTCGAGTATTGCTGAGTGAGCGTGAGTCAGAGGTGCTGAGATTGGTGGCGTTGGGCATGAGCAACAGGGAGGTGGCGGAGGAACTATCTCTCAGCCAGCGCACGGTAAAAGCACACCTTACAAGTGTCTTCAACAAGCTGAGCGTTGCCTCGCGCAGCGAGGCAAGAGTCAAAGGACTACAATGGGGATTAGTTGTCTTAGAGAATGCCGAGGACAAGCCCCAAGGTTAAGAGACCCGCGCCTCTGGGCTGTAATCGTCTTATTCGTTCTTCTGTCCCTGTCTCACCTTACCCCACTCCTGGTAGAAATACCCGGCCTAGGCGATATCTCGTTTCCTGCAGCTCTGGGCCTCTCACGACACAGCCTCGAGCGCCTGATCTATCTCCTGCTGATCCTATACTCCGGCTGGGCGCTGGGCATGATCGGCGGCGCCGTCATCTGGCTGGCCGGTGCCGCAGCAATGCTGGTTCGCAGCTTTCTGATCTCGCCCGCCTCCAGGGACGCATTGCTGGAAAGCTTCGCCTGCCTTGTCATAGGCGCGCTGGCCATTGCACTCATGCAAGGGTACCATGAGGGCAGGCGGCGGCAGGACATGCTGGAAAAGGCCAACCGGGAACTGGAATCATCACGAAGAAACTACGAGGAGTTGTTCACCAACGCCAGCGATGCCATCTGGATCCACGATGTGCAGGGCAACATAACTCTGGCCAACAAAGCTTGCGAAAAGCTCACCGGCTACTCCATCTCCGAGTTGATCGGCAGAAATGTCCTGGAGTTCCTCAGCCCAGAAGCACTCGTCCTGGCCAGACAAGTTAGGGGCGGGCTGCTGAGAGGTGAGGCCATGGAGCATCTCTATGAGCAGCGATTGGCTAGAAAGGATGGCTCTGAAGCAATAGTACAACTGGCCACCCGACTTGTTGTCAGCGAGGGTAAGCCTCAGGCGTTTCACAACATGGCGCGTGACATAACGGAAGAACGAACATTGCGGGATAATCTCCATTTTTACCTCAGACAGGTCCTACAGGCCCAGGAAGAAGAACGCAAACGCCTGGCCCGTGAACTCCATGACGATACGTCTCAGCAGATACTGCTCTTGACCCACGGCGTGGACAACCTTGTTTCCATGATTGATAGCTGTTCATCTGACCAACTGAGGAACGAGTGCCCTTACCCCGTTTTATAGGCCAACCGCAATTAGAGTCTTCCGTGTGTTTT
>JBKHJG010000022.1:0-6968 GCA_046538235.1 Dehalococcoidia bacterium
ACACCCGCCGGGGTCTGGGGGCGAAGCCCCCAGTGTTCCTGTCATTTGGGCTTTGACATTTATTTGTCATTTGGATTTTGTCATTGGGATTTCTCCCCCGCGGGGGCCTGGGGGCAGCGCCCCCAGCGCTCTTGTCATTGCCAGCGAAGGGCGGCAATCTCGGTGGTGTGGAGTGGCTTAGCTGATGGCTGATCGCTGACCGCTGATAGCTACTAGTCCCTGACTGCTGATAGCTGAATGCTGACAGCTGATAGCCGACAGCTTCTTCTTGTCATTGGGGCTTTGACATTTATTTGTCATTTGGATTTTGTCATTGGGATTTGCCTTCTAATCTGGGTTTTGTCATTGGGATTTCGTTTGTCATTTGGATTTTGTCATTTGGCATTCGCAGTACGCTGCGCGCTGATCGCTCATAGCTGACTGCTGCTATTCCCTGACCGCTACCCGCTCGGTCTGGGTTTGATCTCGTATTCCCGTGTCTCGGTATATAGGCCCACGGTGGCGCTGACCCTGAACACATAGCCATCCCCCACGAGATTCGGCTCGAAGCTAGTATCATCAGCGTCGATATACCGCGCGATCACGGTTGTGTAATCCGGCTCCGCCCCATCTATGCTGGAATAGTACTCCCTCTTGAGCTCATCCCCTGCTAGCCAGAACACGACCTTGTATGCGCCAGTCGTATTCTCGCTCCAATAGGGAATAGTTAATGTCAGCGAGAAGTCCGAATTCGTCCAGTTCAGCCCCCGCGACTGCAGCACATCCCTGCTGACCCTGTCGCCGGCCTGTTGGACCTGACGCAGGGCGACCATCTTGCTGGAGGTGCGGCTGTTCACAGCCATCACCTGGGATATGGTCATGGCAATGCCCGCGGCGATGATCCCGACAAGGGCCACCACCACCAGCATCTCAACCAGGGTGAAGCCCCGCTGGCCCCTGTGTATCAGTCCTCTACGCTTCAACATTGTCGGTCCTTGTCGAATTCCAAGCTCGAAATCTTCAGCCCTCGGCATTCAGCGGTGAGGCTCCGATTTCCTTCCCGTCGGGGCCTGTAACACTGAGGGCTCATAGCTGATAATTGATAACTGATAGCTGATTCCTGATTGCCGATTGCCGGCTCTGGCTCCTCCGTCATCGGTCTACCTTGTAACCCTCGAGGCTAAATATGTCTTTACCCTCATCATGCCTGATAACCAGCTTTATTCTCTGAAGGCCGTCATCTGTCCCCACCGGTTCCAGAGGCACACCGCTCTCACTATCCCAGGGTACAGCTAGGATACCGTCGCCGGGATCGCAGTTGACGATCTTGTTGTCACGATCGACGCTGCAAATGACGTAACCATCTGGAATCCCACCCATCTTGCCGTACGATGCTTCGCCATCGACCAAGGTGCTGTTGTAGTCCTGGCTCTTCACATGCTCCATCTGGGCGCGGGCCAGGCTCTCGGCGGTGGTCCGTACATCGCCGATGAAGACCGCCCTGGCGGCCACGGTCAGGCCGCTCAGGAAGGTGATGGCGATGATGGTAAACAGGGCCAGGGCCACCAGCACCTCTATGAGGGTCATGCCCCGGGAGCTGCCCCCGAGCACCCTGGCTAACCTGCCTCCAGGTCTTAGCTTCTTCATTGTCTCAGTGTCCCTCTTTATCAGTTGCAGGTCTCCCGCTCATCGCTTGAGATTGCCGCGTCATCCCGACACGTCGAGACTCCTCGCACTGACGGGCAGTGTAGGATTGCCCCGCTGCTTCCTTTCTCTAGCCTAGTCATAGATCAGCACCTTGCCGATTTCCCTTAACCTGGGTTCGCCTGTGCTCAGTTTCCGCTCGGTCTCCTCCAGAAACTGCATAGTTCGCCTATCATAGTAGCGCTCGCCACAAGTCTGGCACACGAGAACTTTCACAGGTACATAGACCACGTCGTTGCCGACCTTGCTCTCTTCGTTTACTTCGGCTGCCTCAATCTTGCTTCCATGACATATGACACATCTCATACTAGCGCCTCCTCCTTCTGTAATCAACCCACAGAGCAGGATCCGGGTGATACACCGTCACGATTATCAGCAGGTCTTCGTCCTGAGCATAGGCACAGACAACATGAAGAGGTCGATTCTTCTGAGTCCTGCCAAGTATCAGCACGCTGGGGTACGGAGCATCCCCTAGGTACTCCTCTACTACCTCACCCCCAGATACAGTTTCGTAGACCTCCTTTTCCAGAATATGGCCGAAGCCCTCGCCCTTCATCTCCAGTCGGGCGTGACGGGTATAAACCACAGACCCGACATCGAAACATCTCCGTACTATCTCTATCCAATGCATATCCTCACGTCGATCGGGCAGATCTCGGCCGATTGCACGTCCGAAGCAGCCATGCTCCAGTCCGCTCTAGCAGCCAGTGCGCACTCCGTTCCGGGGCCGAGCCGAGGGATTTTCTCTCCTCGCGCTGACGACAGCCCCCTGTCTTTGCCAGCCCGATGTAATCGGGGCGAAGCAATCCCACGTGCAATGGCATTTCCGCTCCTGTTCATCTAGTTAAACGCTCCGTAGATCGAGTACATGGCGGAGACCATGGCCAGGACGATAAACCCCACGCCCAGGCCGATCACTATGGTGATTACCGGCTGTATCATGGCGATGGCCCCGGCCGTCTTATCGGCGGCCTCCATCTCAAAGCTGTCGGCCACGGTATCCAGGGTGTTGTCCAGGCTGCCGGTCTCCTCACCCACCTTGACCATCTGCGTCATCAGGGGCAGGAAGATCTTCCGCTTGGCCATGGGCTGGGAGAGGCCTTCGCCTCTGATCAGCTCCTCCTGGACCCTGGTCAGGTTCTCGGCCACAATCTTGTTGTTGCTGTTGTAGATGACATTGCCCATCACCTCGGGCAGGGGCAGGCCGATCCTGATCAACAGGGCCGTGGTGCGGCAGGCGCGGGCAAGCTCGCCGATGTGGGCAATTCGCCCGATCACAGGCAGCTTGAGCACCGTGGCATCCCACCAGTATTTGCCGGCCGGCGTCCTGATGTACAGATAGGCCGCGGCCACACCAACCAGGAACACGAGCAGGGCATACAGCCCGTACTTGCTGGCCCAGTTGGCAATGCCGATCAGGATCCTGGTCGTCAGGGGCAACTCGACCCCGAACTGCTCGTACATGCCCGTAAAGGCGGGCAGGACGAAGGTCACCAGTATCAGGACCACAACGATGGCCACCAGTATCACGATGAAGGGATAGGTCAGGGCTCCCCTGATCTGCTTCTCGGTGGTGGCGCCTTTCTCCATGTGTGCGGCCATCTGCCTGAGGACTATCTCTAGATTCCCGCCCTGCTCACCCGCCGATATCGCCCGGTGGTACATCGAGGAGAAGGCGCGGGGGTGCTTGCTGAGGGCCACGGAAAGCGAGCTGCCGGCCCGAATGTCCGAGGCCACTTGGCCTACTATATCCCGCAGGACCTGGTTATCTATCTGTTTCTGTAGCAGGTCCAGGGCGGTAACGATATCCGTGCCCGACTCAAGCAGCAGCGCCAGCTGCCGGGAGAACATGATTATCTCCGCCGGCTTTATCTTGGTGAAGCGCGACAGTAGCTTCTCCTTGTTGAAGAAGGGCACCACCGACTTCAGGCTGACGACGTTGTAGCCGCCATAGCTCAGCAATTCGTTGGCCGCCTCCTCGTTCAGAGCCGACAGCTTGCCCTTCACCAGTCTCTTGTCGGCCGTATAAGCTACATAAGCGAAATCCATACTGTCACCTCATGACTGCTACGTTGGCTGATACGCACTGCGCAGCACCTCTGCCGGAGTGGTAATGCCCTCCTTGACCTTGCGCATGCCGTCGTTCATCATGGTTATCATGCCGTCCTCAATGGCCTGGGCCCGGATGGCAGTGGCGCTGGCATGGTTGCAGACCATGGCCCCGATGGCATCGTTCACGCTTAGAAGCTCAAATATTCCCGTCCGCCCCAGGTAGCCGGTATAAGAGCACGACTTGCAGCCGGTGCCGTAGAGGAACCTGGTCTGCGCCTCCCCCATCTCCTTCTCGTAGGCCATCTGCTCCACGGCCGGAGCTTCCACCAGGCGGTTGCAGTCGGGACAGATGCGGCGCACCATCCGCTGGGCAATGACTCCGATCACTGACGAGGCTATCAGGAAGGGCTCGACCTTGAGGTCGAGGAGCCGCGACAGCACACCGCCGACATCGTTGGCATGCACGGATGACAGCATCAGGTGGCCGGTCAGGGCGGCCTGCGTGGCTATGTTGGCCGTCTCGGCATCGCGGATCTCGCCCACCAGTATCACATCCGGGTCAAGACGCAGTATGGAGCGCAGGCCGCTGGCAAAGGTAATGCCGGCCTGCGGGTTGATCTGAATCTGGTTGATATCCTTGAACCGGTACTCCGCCGGGTCTTCGATGGTGATTATATTCCTGGACATGGTATCGAAGGAGTTGATTGCCGCGTACAGGGTGGTGGTCTTGCCGGCTCCGGTGGGGCCGCTGACCAGAATCATGCCATAGGGAGTCTTGAGCATCTTCTCGAACTTCTCCAGCGTATCGGGCAGCATGCCCAGCTCGGCCAGGCCCAGCGTGGCCATCGACTTGTCGAGAAGTCGCAGCGTTGCCCTCTCACCGTTGACGGTGGGAGCGGTGGCCACTCTCAGATCGATCTCTCGCCCCTTGGCTTTGGTGGAGAACTGGCCATCCTGAGGACGGAAGTGGTCGGCGATATTCATGCCGCCCAGGATCTTGATCCGCGAGATCAGCGCCCGGTGGGCGCTGAGGGGTACAGACATCATATCCTGCAGCGTGCCGTCTATACGATAGCGGATTCTCACCCTGTCTTCCTGTGGCTCAATATGAATATCGGATGCTCGGGCCTTCACCGCCTCCTCCACTATCAGGTTTAGCGCCTGGACCAGGGGCGTATCGGTCACGGCGGTAATGGCCAGCTTTTCGTCGCTCGCTTCCGCCGGCACGGAGATACGTGAAATGTGCTGTTCGATTTCGCCGTAGGCCTTGTAGTTGAAGTCGATGGCGTCCCTGACATCCTTGGCGCTGGCAGCTATGGGCTTGATCCTCATCCGGCTGTGGGCGGCCAGGGCCTCCAGGGCGAATATGTCGGTCGGGTCGACCATCGCCACTTCCAGCGTGCGGTTGGATATGGTCAGTGGTATGGCGTTGTATCTCCTGGCCACCACCTCCGGGATCAGCTGCAATGCCTCGGCCTGGGGCCTCTGTCTGAGGAGCTTCCCGTACTGGTCCGCCCTGGCCAGCTTATCACCGCGCTTGGCGGGCTTCTCCGCTGTTGCAGGTCCCGCAATCGGTTCCTGCCCCTGGTCGAAGACCCGTATGCTCTGGTGCCCGGCAAACTGCAGGGCCTCAGCACTGATCGCCGGCGATACCACGATGATCTTGCCATCGATTTCGGCATCGTAGGCCTTGGTATCGAACAGCGTTACCTGTTCCAGGCTCACTTCCTTCTCCGCCCTCAGGAAGTCTATTCCCAGAACGTGACTGACCTGGCCCGTGCTGGTGCGGCCCAGTATATCAAAGGTATATTCAACCCCCGACCTGCCTCTGACCCTCTGGTTCTTCTCCACCACATAGCCCCGGCTGGCCAGGGATTGCATCAGTGAGTCCTTGGTTTCGAACCGGACCGGCTCAGCAGCCTCGGGCGGCCGGCCATGCTTGGAGCTCAGTAGCTTATCAACCAGCTCTCCATCGATGACCTTTATGCGTTGCTTGCGCGCCAGCTGCTTGGCCTGCTCACTCAGGGCAGGTTCGGCAACCAGCACCCGGTCGATGATGCCGCAATCGTAGGCCTTGTTGGCGAAGTTGAAGATGGTCTCGAATTCAGCTTCCTTGTCCCCGCCGCTGGCGATGCACACGGCCAGGGTATAGCTCGTGAAGCCATCGTCCAACCGGGCCAGCATATCGAAGGTATGTGCCACGTTCGACTTGCCGACCAGCTCGGCACCTTCGGTTACCTCGTAGCCCTTCGCCTCCAGGTATTCTCTGATGCCGGTCTTCAGGTCCGGTCCAACTTCCGTCTGCTGCGCCATAGTCTCAGTTCCTTACCCTTCACGCAAAGTGTAGTTCGCCGCCTGGCCGAAGTCAAGATTACTATAGTAGCCCGATACGGGCCAACCAGCGCACGATGGCCTTTGCAGGCCACAGGTACAATTTATCATACGCTACACTTTTGTCAATAGTACTTATGGGGGGTTGGGGGTTACCTCCACAGGCCGAAGCAACGTCGCTGCTACATTTCTAGCAGCTATCCTCGCCCTTGAAGAGCACCCTCCGACCTCATCCCTGACTGCTGACAGCTTCTTGCCCCCGGGGTCTGGGGGCGCAGCCCCCAGCGCTTCTGTCATTGCCAGTCCCGACTGCATCGGCACCAAGCAATCTCGGTGGTGCGGAGCGGCCTAGCTGATCGCTGAATGCTGATCGCTGACAGCTATTTCCCTGACCGCTGAATGCTGACCGCTGATAGCTAAGCCTCGCCGCGCGCCGCGGCAACCTCATCGCGGCTGATTCTCCTCTCCCTTGACGGGAGAGGATTAAGGTGAGGGTGACCTCTCTAGGCGCCCCCCTTCTTTGTCATTTGAACCTCGAGCTTCATTTGGCATTTGGATTTTGTCATTGGGATTTGGCGCAGCCCCCAGCGCTCTTGTCATTGCCAGTCCCGACTGCATCGGCACCAAGCAATCTCGGTGGTGCGGAGCGGCCTAGCTGATCGCTGAATGCTGATCGCTGACAGCTATTTCCCTGACCGCTGAATGCTGACCGCTGATAGCTAAGCCTCGCCGCGCGCCGCGGCAACCTCATCGCGGCTGATTCTCCTCTCCCTTGACGGGAGAGGATTAAGGTGAGGGTGACCTCCCTAGGCGCCCCCCTTCTTTGTCATTTGAACCTTGAGCTTCATTTGGCATTTGGATTTTGTCATTGGGATTTCTTCCCCCGCGGGGGTCTGGGGGCG
>JBKHJG010000007.1:0-78858 GCA_046538235.1 Dehalococcoidia bacterium
GTACCACGCCCGAAAAGCACGCGCGCGAGACGGCATCCAAACCCAACGAACCCAATAAACTCAATAAACCCAATGAACCCAATAAACTCAAGCAACTCAACAAACTCAACGAACCCAACAAACTCAACGAACCCAATAAACTCAACGAACTCAACGAACTCAACGGACGCAGTGGCATCAGCATTCATTGGGGTCAGAAGCCCCAGGCCAGAGCGGACCGCAGCAGTGCAAGAGGTCTGGAATGTGGTAGAATCTAGGCAACAAGGTTAAGAGAATGAACAGCAAGGGGACAAGTGACATGGCTATCAGGGAGAAGCTTATAGATAAGATACAGTCCCTGCCGGAGGACAAGCTCGAGGAAATCGCTGACTTTCTCCAATTGCTCGAGACAGGAGGAACAGGACAAACCGAGCTGGCAGAGCACGGCATGGCCCAATACCTGGAACAGCTCTTGACCTACGAAGAAATGCTGGCTGCCGGGAAGATACGGTGGAGATAGAGAGAGGCGATGTCTTCATCGTCGACCTGAATCCCTCCGTGCTTCTTTGTGAGCAGATAAGGGTCATAGACAAGAAGAGGCTGGTGAACAAGATGGGCAATATCGGTGAGGCATATTTGCGAGAGGTGGCCGTAGCTATCAAGGTCATCCTGGGCGTGGAGTGAACTCTACAGACTGAACGGCCGATTACCGGTCACTAATCACCAATTACTGATGAACGCACCTAACTCAACCCAACAAACTCAATCCCGGCGAAGCCGAGGTCCGATGACTCGCGACTCCTGTCGGGGACCCCGCATGGCATGGGAGCGAACCCAGGGAACTCAACAAACTCAACAAACTCAACAAACTCAATAAACTCAACAAACCCAACAAACTCAACAAACCCAAGCAACTCCCTCCCCCCCGGGGGTCTGGGGGCTGGCCCCCAGTGCTCGTGCCCCTTGACCAATCCCCCTCTCGAATCTACACTGTTATCCATGTGGACCGTCGCAGGGTGCAGGAACCAGTGAAGATCAGGAAGATCATAAGAATCATAGATGAGCAAATACACAATTGTAATCGAGAAGGCTGACGGCAATTATTCCGCATACTGCCCGGATCTGCCCGGCTGTGTAGCTACCGGGGCAACTGTGGAGGATACGAGGGACAGAATAAGAGAGGCAATTGAAGTGCATATTGAGGGGCTTAAGGCGGAAGGGCTGGAGGTGCCGCCCCCTGTGACGACTGCGGCACTTGTTGAGATAGGGCTATAACACTCGGTGGGGGGCATTGGGTCACCCTCACCTTCCCGATTACCTCGGGATCTTCGTTAGTCCTCTCCCCGGAGGGAGACGAAGAACTTCACAGATCCAAGGAACCCGCGGAACTCAACAAGCTCCATGAACTCAACAAACTCAATAAACCCAACAAACTCAAGCAACCCAACGAACCCAACAAACTCAAGCAACCCGACAAACTCAACAAACCCAATAAAGGCCACCGGCCCCGCAGAGCTTGACTAGCGTGCTCCCATTGGCTAAATTAGGTTATCACAACGCGCGAGATGCTCATACCAATGCTCAGCAAGCGGATTGAATTCAGTCCTCATGCTCGGGAGAAGGCGCTTGACCGCGGAGCGTCCGAGAGCTAAGTTCGAGCCGCCATCCTCGCAGGCAGTACTGAGCCGGCCCGGAAGGGCAGGGTCCTCTTTCGGAAGAATTTTGCCTTTGACGGTTGGTGGCGGGGCAAGCATTATGGGGTGAAGCAGGTAGCCCCTGTGGTTGTGGAAGAGGAGGACAGGTTTGTGGTAGTATCGGTGTATGTTTACTATTTCTGAGGGAGGTGATGGCAGAGATGAAGATTGTTTATGATCCCAGCGTGGATGCGTTGACAATCCGTTTCATAGAGGAACGGGTGGAATGCGAGGTGATCCGTCTCAATGATCAGGTGGCGGTGGATATCGGGCCGGGTGAGCGCATTGTGGCGTTGGAGGTGCTGGATGCCAGCGAGTTGATCCCGGGACTCAAAGATAGAGGCGTGTCGCTGGAAAACCTGGTGCCTTCTTGTACCTAGCCCCACCAGACGCAATGAACCCACCGAACTGAGTCGCCACTCACCGTTCACTATTCACCGATCGCTGCGAATAGACTCAACCAACTCAACAGACTCAACAAACTCAACAAACCCAACGAACTGAACCAACCCAAGCAACCCAATGAACCCAATAAACTCAAGCAACTCAACGAACTCAGAAAGTCCGGTGTTGCTTCCCGCCAGCTTCCCTGATGGCTAGAGAAGAGCTATAATTGAACAAGAGGGTACAGGCAATAATGGCGGGAGCGGTTAACGTGTGGCATACGAAATAATCCCATTGGCTCTCAAGAAGATAGCCCGGCGTCGTGTCCCGATGGAGTGGATAGAGGAAACGCTGAATTCACCGGAGCAAATAGTCGAAGGTTACGAGGGAAGGCAGGTAGCTCAGAAGCTATACCAGGAAGGCGACAAGAAGATGCTCTTAAGGATAGTCTTTGAGCCTGAAAAAGATAAGTGGGTTGTGGTGACAGCCTGTATAACTTCGCAGATAGAGAAGTATTGGAGGCAAGGATGAAAGTTGAATATGACCCTAAGCACGACATAATGAATATCGAGTTACTCAGCAATGTGCCGGTTGCTGAGAGCATAGAATTGGATGACGGCATTATTCTTGATTACAGTGAAGGGAAAAACATAGTCTCCATCGAGTTGTTGGGAGTTAAGAAAAGGCTTCCCCCTGAAGCCCTTGAAGCCGTCAGCTTTACGGTGGCCCGCTAAAGCCAGGGACAAGACCATAGTGTTCGTCTCTTCTGCGCTGGATCCCAACCCAGCAAACTCAACAAACTCCACAAACTCAACCAACTCAACAAACCCGCCAAACCCAACGAACAACCACTATCTTGTTGACATTGCTATCATGGACAAGTATCATAAAGTTAACGACGATATGGAGAAGAAAGGGCTTGGTTTCTTGCCCCAATCATTGAAGAAGCGTGGACTGACAAGGGACTGAGCACCAGAGAAAGGAGCAAGCTTGCTCAAGCCCACACATCATGCCAGGAACCGCATGCGGAGAGATGAAGTGGGCTTGTCTGATGTGGAGGTGTGTATAAACAATCCGGACTTCACGAGGGAGCAGCCCCACGGCAGGCGGGACTCATGGCTGAGATATGGCCAGCGATATCTGAAGGTGGTTCATAAGCGAGAGGGACAGGATGAGGTGGTTATCACCGTGATCGTCAAGAAGAGACCTCCAGCGATGGCAGCGGAGGGAAAGGAGGACTGAAGATGCGGATAACGTACGACCCTGAAGCCGATGCTTTGTATATTGAATTGAGACACCAGAAAGCTCAAGACAACGTGGATATTGAGGAGGGAGTCTCGGCCGATCTGGATCAGAGCGGGCACATTATCGGATTCGAAATCCTTGATGCCAGCACCCGTCTGAGACCTGAGGAGCTCCACAACATCAATGTTGAAAACCTGGCCTTGGTTCAGGCTTCATCCTGAGCGGGCACTCAAGCAACTCAACGAACCCAACGAACTCAACGAACCCAATAAACTCAACAAACCCAAGCAACTCCCTCCCCTTGACTAATCCCCCTCCCGAATCTAGACTATTGGCTGTTGCCCCACGGCAACGGGCGTCGCAGACGAGGCCCAATCAAAGGCAGACCCCGCAGCAGCCGGGGTACACTGTGTGGTGCCCGATAGCGGTGCTCCCCCGGCGTCAGGAGAAATGCCGTGAAGATCTGGATTGACCTGATAAACACGTCCCACCCCATCTTCTTCAACTCCCTGATCAAGGAACTCGATCAGCGGCATGAGATATACCTGACGGCCAGGGACCGCTCGGAGACGGTCGCCCTGGCCCGCGAGATCGGCATGGCTCCCAGGGTCATGGGCACAGACTTCAGCAACCGCACAGTCAAGGCCGTCAATCACGCTCTAAGGACAATCACCCTGTTCGCGGGACTTCCCAGATTCGACGTAGCCCTTGCCTTCGGTGGCTCGACCAGTGTGGCAGTGGCCAGGGCGCGCGCCAGACCGGTCGTCATCTTCCATGACAACGACCTCATATTCGCACGGGCAACGTGGGTGGGGAGGCTGGAGACAAAGGTAATGGCCAGGGCCACCCACATCATCATACCATCGGCCTTCCCCTCTCAGGTGCTCATCAACCGTGGCGCCAGGGAGCAGAGCATACACCGATTCGACGGCTACAAGGAAGATGTCTACATCGCCGACTATGAACCGGACCCCGGTTTTCTCGAGAAGCTGCCGTTCCGCGACTTTGTGGTGGTGAGGCCTGAGGCGCTGTTCGCCACCTACGTCACCGAGACGCGAAGCATCGTGCCTCAGCTCCTGAAAACCCTCATCGACAGCGATACGAATGTGGTCTACCTGCCGCGGATCAAGGCGGACCTGAGGCATGTGGAACCACTGAGAGGCAATAACCACCTCTACGTGCCCGAGGGGGCACTCAACGGTCTCGACTTGTGCTGGTACGCACGGGCGGTCCTGACAGGTTCGGGAACGTTCGCCAGGGAAGCTGCCTGCCTGGGCGCCTGTGCCATATCGTTTTTCCCCGAGCAGCTGCTGGCAGTGGACCGGCACCTCGTGGACCAGGGGAGGATGCGGCATTCGCGCAACATAGAGGAAATCACCGGGTACGTAGCCGCAGCCGCCGCAGGCGGCAAGAGGCCGGACCTGGAAAGGTGCAGGCAGGTAAGACGCCAGGTATTGTCGATTCTAGCGGCAATTCTGATGCACCTGGAAGACTGACGAGACTATAAAGGTCATCCTGCTGGCCGGCGCGAGACCCAACGTCATGAAGATGGCTCCCATCCTCAGGGCCGTAGCCAAACACAACGCGCCCACTGCCCCCGGCGAACCCAACAAACTCAAGCAACTCAACGAACGCGCTATTGGTTCACCATTCACTTCTCACCATCTACTGCTCACTGCTCCAGGCCCCTGTACAGCTCCAGCAACTTCCTGGACTCGGTCTCCCAGTTGAATATCCTGGCTGCGGCCAGGGCATTGCTCTTCATCTTGTTGTACCGCTGCTCGTCGGCCAACACCCGGTTGATCGCGCCCGCAATGCTCTCAGGATCATCAGGATCGAACGTACAGCCCAGCCCATACCCCTCCACGATCTCCTTCAGGGCCGGAAAGTCGCTGCTCACCACCGGCAGGCCAGCATGGATGTACTCATACAGCTTATTGGGAGTAGCGTAATAGTTGTTCAGGCCCGTGTTGCGGTATATCACCACGCCCGCGCTGGCTGACATGCAGTAGCGCACCAGTTCATCCGGAGGGACGGGCTCCGTGAAGTACACCCGCCCTTCAAGGCCTTCCCGTCGGACGACCCCGCGGAGTACCGCCTCCTCCGTGCCCCAGCCCATTAACACCAGGAGTCCGTTGTGCACATATCTTGCCGCCAGCACGAGTTTATCAAGGCCTCGTCCAGGGATGAATCCTCCCTGGTATAGAACCAAGGGCACCGCGCCGTCCTCGAGGCCCAGCCTTTCCCGCAAGGCATCATCGGACGCCTGTGCCAGCGCCAGGGGCGGGCAGTTCAGCAGGACCGTCGGGGGCGCAATCCCGTATCTCGTCACCAGGTACTGGGCGCGATGGCTGCCGGTCGTTATGACCGTGTCGGCGCGGCGTATCAGGAAGCGCTCCATCACCCGCCAGCCCAGCCTCTCCGGGCGTGACACGTAGGCCAGCTCTGGGGTCAGTTCATGAGCGTCGTAGACAAGCTTTCCGCCGTGCCGTCGTCTCGCCAGATAGCCAATGTGCAGGGTATTCAGATCGTGGCAGTGATAGACATGCGCCGGCTTGTGTTTCACAATTCGCCATGCCTGCCGCGAGTACTGCCAGAAGGAGTAGGGGCGGTATATCGCCACAAGCAATCGCCGCACCGGTCCGGACGGCCTCTTCCTGGCCCAATCATATATCGGGGCCAGTGGCCGCAGGAGGACACTGCCCACCCCTCCCCTCGCTGCAACTCGGGCAGTGTTGGAGGCCGCGCTTGCATTGTCACTCGTGGCCAGGGCCACCCGCTCGCCCGGGAGGAGCACATCAACCCGCAGGATTCTGAAGCCATCTCGCTCCTCCGTCCGCGCCAACCCCTGCCCTGACAAGGCGATGATCTGCACATCGTACCCGGCTTCGGTCAGCGTCTTCGCCTCCTTCAGCACGCGGGCATCGTGCGCACAGTTATTGAAGACAAACATGCAGACTTTCATAGCAGGTAACCGACACGTGAGAGAAGTACTCCCAGCATCTTCTGGCTCTATCTAGTTAGTCCCAGGCGGCGTCGCTTTCAGCTTGTTCCGCTTTCTGAAGCCCTCAATACCCAGGCGAAGCAGTCGATATGGCAGCAAAATCGTATTGCGACCAGGCCTGTGCACACCTTGAACCACAGCAGTGCCGAGCCTATAGGAGAATGATGCGCGGGACGCTCTGAGCGACTCAATCAGGGCAGCCTCTCTTCTGTGAAACTCCCGCTCTGCCCTCTCAACTAAGCCTAACTCGATGGTATGCGGTTCTCCCTCTAGGACTGTCTCCCTGCGCTTGCACACCAAGCATAGGTACCGACCTATCATCTCTACTTCGCTTATGGCAAAGCACGGAAATATCAGCTTATAGAGGGAAGCCATGTAGAACGTTTGCTTGTGGTCAGGCCGCACGAACAGCCCAAATGGAACCGTTACTATTAGTTTGCCGCCTTGAGCCAGCAGGTCGTAGGCCCTCGTCACTGCCCTATCTGGCCTTGCCTGGTGTTCCAAGAATTCGCCCATGATTACTGTGTTGAAGGTGTGCTCAGGCAGCTGCGTCTCATACAGATCGCCGAGGATGTAACTCAGCCTTTCGCGGACCGCGGGGGACTCTTTTGCTCGGTCTGCGTTTGCGTACTCGATAGCTGCAACACTGGAGTCTACGCCGACGACTTCGAGACCCTGCCGCGCCAGGAGGGTCGACACTATGCCCTGGCTACAGCCGATATCCATAACGCTGTGCCCTTGCGCGCGCTCACAAATCCAGTGTATGCGCCGCCTGGCAACAGAACGCGCTGCCTGAGCGAATACCTCGCCCCTGTAAAGCTCGCTGATTCTGTCACCCGATTGCATGCCTTCTATTCTCCCAATCAGCTCCTTCGGCCTCGCCTAGCTAGCCGCACTCCTTCTCCCTGTAATCTGCCTCACAGGCGAAAAGGTGACAGCGGCCGGCAATTGGTGATCAGCCATTCGTCATTAGTTCTTGGTGATTCGGTAGCGACGATACCGAGCGCTTCCTCGATGATCTTCGTGGCATCGATGCCTGCGCTCGCATCGCTACGCTGAGCGATATCTGCCCATCTTCCAGCGCAAACGAGAGCTGTTGTCATCATCGAGGACATTATAGCAGGAGTCGGTCGGCGACGACGAGGCGCCTACGTCCCGGTGGGGCTAGTAGTGACTGGCTACTGACCACCGAGCGTCGCCCCTTCTTCTGTTTGCTGAATGGATTGCGCCCTCAAGTGCACCGGAGATTTAGTTGCCGGATGCTCGGGACGCCTCTATTCCAGGCTTGACGGCTAGTCAGTTACCCCACCAATCCGAATCTGAGCATCGACTCGCATCCGGCCCTGAGTAGACTAAGAGGGGCTCCGCGTTCTATCCGAGGTTCGCGTTCCACGGTGCCTGCCCCAAGCGCAACATCGCCCAGCAGCTTGGCTGGCGTGCCGGCCTTCCAGAAGGAATTGTGGAGTGAGGCTCCCCTCGTAGCCGGCGTAGTAAGCCGATTGCGAAGCGGGCCACCTGCACCGACGTCCACAGATGTCCTCCACCGCCCGTGCGTGCCGGTGCTGTAGCTGGCATGTCGTTTCGCGTGTCTATTCGGGACACGCGCTACCCCGGCAACCCGCCGTTTTCGTGACGCTGGGTGGGGAGTCTCCGTGCGACCTGCTAGTAGGAGTTCGTTGCTCCCCTCTGTCGTGCGGTTCCGTCGAGGGCAGGAGTTCATGTTGGCGAGCGCAGTGATGTCCAGTCTCAGTCGCCACTCCGGCGTAGGATGTCGCCCGATCTGGGGTGAGCGAAGAGCCGAGCACCTGTGCCGAGCGCTAATGGCGGTGAGTATTTGGGCTCCACTGCTGGTAGGCTGGTTGGGATGGCTGGGTCCGAGAGCCCGATTGCGATGGAGGGCCCGCCGCGAAGCACGAAGCGACGCAGAGACTTGCGCTTTCGCGGGCAGGAGGGTTTGTGTTATATTTCGCTGAGCAGCGGGTATTTAGCTCCGGCGTGTGGATAACGGTACCGGACCGTGCGCATCAGGGAATGGGCAGGACACATGGTTGATCAGGTGCGAGTGCTAACCATCTTCGGCACACGTCCGGAAGCTATCAAATTGGCTCCCGTGATCAGGGAGTTGGACAAGGGTGCTGGCTTTCGGTCACGGTTATGTATCACTGGCCAGCACCGGGAACTACTGGACCAAGTCCTTCGGCTGTTCAAGCTCAAGCCGGATTTTGACCTGAACGTAATGCTACAGAACCAGAGCCTTTTCGACCTCACGACACGCATACTGAGGGGCCTTGAATCTGTATTCCGCGATGAGAAACCCGACATTGTGCTGCTCCAAGGGGATACGACCACCGTTCTCGCTGCATGTCTGGCGGCCCACTACCTCCGGATCAGAATCGGACACGTCGAGGCCGGTCTGCGGAGTTTTGATAAATACAATCCTTTCCCCGAGGAGACCAACCGCCGCGTTGCTGATCTCCTATCAGATTTCCACTTCGCGCCAACGGAAGCGGCTAGGCAGCACCTGCTCAAGGAGGGCATAGCCGAGCAGCAGATCGTCGTAACCGGGAACACGGTCATAGATGCCCTGCTTATGACCCTGCAACGGCAGGCCGATGAGCAGACACAGCGGCGCTTTGAGAGCCATTTCCAGCATGAATACGGAATTCCTTTTGACAACAAACGTGTCGTTCTGGTCACAGGCCATCGGCGGGAGAGCTTCGGCGCTGGCTTTGAGCGCATCTGCCTGGGGCTGCGGAAGATCGCCGAGGGAAACAAGAATGTGGCGATCGTGTACCCGGTCCACCTTAATCCGAATGTCAAGGAACCTGTCTTTCGAATACTAGGCGCTGTACCGAACATACATCTGATCCCGCCCGTGGAGTATGCTTCTTTCGTGTGGCTGCTGAGTCGCTCATATGTCGTACTTACGGATTCAGGCGGTATACAGGAGGAAGCCCCCTCGCTCAGCAAACCCGTTCTGGTCATGCGCAGCGTCACGGAGAGGACGGAAGCAGTTGAAGCAGGGGCTGCCAAGCTTGTCGGAACGGACGATCACACAATAGCCGCAGAAACTCAACGATTGCTTGACGACAAGGAAACCTATCTCCGGATGGCGCAGGCTGCCAACCCTTATGGAGATGGAAAGGCTGGCCGGAGAATTGTCTCGTTCCTCGAGGGGCGTCTCCTACCTAAGCGCTAGGGTTCCGCCGGAGCTTCCAAGCACCCATCGGCCAGCCAGACTTCGACATGCGCGGCAAACCGGCATCGGGCAGCTTGGACAAGGGAGCGTCCCTAAGGTAGAATACTTCAGGGATCTATCTGCCACGGCGCAATAATGAGGGCGTGCGTCACGACCTCCGAGTTAGGGGTTTCCTGGCTGTGGGCTGCAGGTGCAAGCTCTATGCTGTGCCTATGGCCACAGGTAGCTAGCCACCTCGGGCACCGGTGAGATAATGCGCTTCTTGCTCTTCGACGAAATACTGGAACAGCACACTGTCCGGAGTCTGCAGAGGGCACTAGCCTCCCGGGGTCACCAGGTGACTGCCACGGGCCCTGTCTGGAAAGGGCACCTCCTGCCGAAGACAGATAGTGAAATCGGGCCTATTGCCCAGCGTGTGGACAGCATCTGCCGCGCCGCGCCCGATGTGCTTTTCAACTTCCGGCCCTCATCCCTTCTGCCCGAGATGGTCGGGCAACTGAAAGCCGCGGGGATCCATACCGTTGTTTGGCTTGCCGACGACCCCGTCCTGTACGGGGTCTGTTATCGCAGTATCATCGAAGCCTACGACACCGTACTGCACTGCGGCGGGGAAATCATCCTATCGTTCTATCAACGACACCATGCCGCAGAGGGCTTCAACTTCCCCTTCTGGACCGACGATCAGGAATTCAGGTATGCCTACAACCCCGCACAGGCGGAGTTCGACGTCGTCTTCCTGGGCAACTGCGACGGCGCCATCCGGTCCGGACGATACGAGCTTCTGAGCAGTCTGCCCTTCAAGACCCGCATCTACGGCAAGGTCAAGAAGGATCCCTACCGGCTGTGCGCGGGCTACCTCGAGACGACCACGGAGACCTCAGACATGTTGAGGAAAGCACGCTGTGCGATTAGCATACCGCAGAAGTTCGCCGACTACAAAGGGACGGCCTACGATTTTCCTGGCTTAGCGGACCTGGGACACTTTGAACTACCTTCTCGCGTGGTCCAGTATGCGGCAGCGGGACTCCCCGTTGTTTCGTTGGAAGGCCGTGAGCCGCCCCCTATCTTCCCCGAGCTGATCGCCTGCTCCGACCGGGACGAACTGGTCTTCAAGGTTGAAGCTCTCCTTGAAGATGAAGCGCGGCTGAGGGATCTGTCGGCGGCCACCCACGCCCGGTTCAGACACGGTTTCTCGGCTGCGGCACGGGCAGCATTTCTTGAGAGCCTCGTCACGTCGCCCCAAAGATGGAGGGGCCTGAGCGCCGCCCAGCGTGCCGTATGTGCAGTCGGCGCCGGGGTTGAGCAGCCGCGGCACCCTGGGCCTGGAGCGCCTGCGATCCAGGAACCGCGGTCAGCACCAGCAGGGGTTGAGTGTCAAGTGTTGCCCAGCGTAGATGAGCAGAGGCGGACGCTGCGCTCCAACGTCTTTGAGTGTCCTCATAAATGGCGGATTCTGCATTTCGGGACCGATGTCAATGGGGAGACCGATATCGTGGCCTGCATGCGGCGGGCACTCGTCCACTTGGGTCATACGGTGCTGCACATAGATTTCAGGCGACACAAGGAGATTGTCTCAAACCCGAGAGAAAGCGTGACGGGCCTCGGTCCCGTGTTCATCAGCCTTCAAAGGGTGCAGCATCTCGTAGACCGCTTCCATCCGCAGATCATAATCTGCAACGCAGGCGGCCTCTGCTTTTCCGAGGAAGACAGCGAGGAGCTCAGAGCTCGGGGTATCCTCCTCTTGGGAATCACGCTCTCCGACCCCGACGTCCAGCAGACGGTGATCGGGCACGCAGGGCTATTCGACTTCCATACGACGAATTCTGTGCTGGCCCTGGAGAGATACCTGGAGGCGGGCATAAACAACACACTACTGTTCCCGTTCGGGATTGACTGTGGCTATCTAACGACCGAGGTACGGCCTGCGCCGGAATTCCAGGCTGACGTCATCTGCATGGGACACGCTCTGCACCGACCGGAGCGCCAGCGAACGATGGAGAGGTTGGCACGCGAGTTCAAAGTCCGCGCCTACGGACTGGGCTGGAACCTGCCAGGCGCAGAGCGCGTGACCGGCCAGCGCATGATACAGGCGAGCAGGGCGGGCCGCATACACGTCAACTTCGCCAATACACTGGGGCACTATGTGAATGTGAAGGTCGGGGTTTTCGAGTCCATCGGGAACGGAGCAGTTCTTTGCACACAGAGGTTCCCGGAAATGGAGAGGTACTTCTCGTATGGAGACGAGATCGTCGGGTTTGAATCTGAGGATGATCTTTGCGCACGGATCCACGAGCTCCTGGCCGATGAGAGCCAGTACGAGAAGGTCAGGCGCCGCGCGTTTCAGCGTCTCGTCTCCGAACACCTCTATGAGCATCGATGGCGAGACGTCTTCACCAAGATCGAGACCGATATCTGTGAGGAACAGATGATGGTCTCGCGACATAGAGCAAGGAAGCTACAGGACACGCTCGCCGCCACCAGCGAGCGGCCGAGAAGGATAGTGGTGTCTGGCTTTTTCGGCGCCCGTAACACGGGCGACGAGCTCATCCTTCGGGCAATGATTGAGGGAGTCTCGAGCGAACGCAAGAATATTCAGTTGATTGTGGCCTCAGAACAGCCGGCAACGGTGGAACGGCTGCATGGTTGCCCCGCTTTCCAGCGTAGCGATGTTGCTGCCATGGATGCGGAGATGTCCGTGGCCAGTGCCGCGGTCCTCGGCGGGGGCGGATTGTGGCATGACTATACATTCGAGCGATCGGGAGGGCCGCTGTCAATATTCAGTGACACCGTGATTTCTCTGGCGGGATTCGGCAAGCTGCTCATACTGGCCGGAATCTATGGCCGGCCCGCCCACGTCTTCGGTATAGGCGTGGGGCCGCTGAGCAATCCGCAGGCGAAGCAGCTGTTAAGGCTCTTGGCGGAGACAGCGCAGACCATAGCAGTGCGCGACCAGGAGTCGAAAGACTTGCTGGAGATGATCGAGAGCTGGCGCGTGCCGGTAACATATGTGCCCGACATGGTCTACTCCCTGAACCTGGGCAACCCCCGAGCACCTGCTGCTATCCGGGAGATCGAAAGCCAGTGCCCCATTATAGCGGTCAACCTGAGGCCCTGGCCTACGGGGAAGCAGGCCGTTGAGGAGCGTGTCGCACAGGCGCTTGAGGTTGTGGCGCGTCTCCATGATTGCGCACTCGTGGGAATACCGATGCAGGCCAAGCACGACGAAGAGATCTTGAGGCGCGCCTTCGCAATGATCAGGATCCCACGGCCCAGCCTGGTTCTAGACTGGACGGAGGATCTTGAGGAGTTGGTCGGGACGATTAAGGCCAGCCGAGGCCTTCTAGCTATGCGCCTGCACGCTTGCCTACTGGGACACCGGCTGGGAGTACCTACCCTGGGCATTGCCTACGACCCCAAAGTTGCAGGGCATTTCAAGGAGCTGGGTGTAGAGGAGCGGGCGCTACCGTATGAGGCGAGTGTAGACGACCTAGTCAGTGGACTGACGCAGTTGGTGAACTCGCAGGGGAAGCTTGAGGCGGCTGTGTGCCAGCGCGTCGCTTCTCTTGAGGAGGCAGCACGTGGAGGGGTTAGCCTGTTGGCCAGACAACTGGCCGAGGCTCCCTTGATCTGCGGTGCACTGCCGATAAGGAGAATAACCGCCGATTCCAGGGCTTGGGAGTCGATGAAGCATTCCATCGCGTACCAGCTAGGAGACACGATAATCCGGGCACTCAGCAGACCCGGCCGTGACGCTATCATCTTGCCATATCGGCTGGTTCGCTTAGCGCGCGAAGCTTCAAGAAGACGTGCTCGGCGGTAGGACGGAGGGTAGTCGTGCTGGCCTTCCTGCGCCGCGAGTGTATGCCCCTGCCGTTTTGGACCAGCCGCCTGCTCTCGATGACCAATCCATTCTCACCGTAGAGATTGGGTCATACGTGAAAGCGCTGAAAGGCGGCACGACAGCATCCATATTCAACTGGTCCAGCTTGTCGGGTTCACGGAGTTCACCCACAACGGCAGGTAGTGATCAGTGATTGAGCGCTGACGTCGTCGGGACCAAGCGGTCTGTTGGATCCACCGTGTTTGGCTGTTGCCGTGCATGTTATACTGAGGGCAGCGTGGTTTTGCGCAGGCCATTCGAATCAAGACGTGCCGCCAAGATCATGGGGGGTGTATCCCCATGAACATGTTCCGTAAGGTCCTGGACCTGCTGACGCCCAAGGAGCGGCGGCTGCTGTGGGTGGTATTCGCCGGGGTGCTGACGGCAGCGTTGCTGGAGACTGCGGGCGTGGCTTCCATCCTGCCGTTCCTGACCCTGGTGGCCAGCCCGGATGCCGTTACGGATAACGCCATCGTCAGCTGGCTGTTCAACACGTTAGGGTTCACGGATGTGAACCGCTTTCTCCTCTTCCTGGGCGTGGGGGCAGTGGCGGTGCTGATCGTGAGCAACGCCCTGCGGGCGGCGGTGATGTGGGGGATGCTGCGCTTCAGCTGGGGGCGGAACCACAGCATCTCCCGGCGGCTGCTGGCGGGGTACCTGCACAGACCGTACACCTTTTTCCTGAACGAGAACACGGCCATCCTGGGGCGCAACATACTGGGGGAGACGGGGCAGCTAGTGAACGGGATACTGGTGCCGGGGATCGAGATGCTGGCGAGGGCGGTGGTGCTGATATTCATCCTGGCGCTGCTCATCGCAGTGGACCCGGTGCTGGCGCCTGCGCTGTTCCTGTCGCTGGGGCTGGTATACGGTGCAATCTACCTGTTCGCCCGGAGGAGGCTGGGCAGGATCGGAAGTGAGCGGATCGAGGCAAACGCGGGGCGTTACAAGACGGCCAACGAGGCATTCGGCGGCATCAAGCTGGTGAAGCTGCTGGGGGCGGAGGAGGGCTTCGTGGAGCAGTACAGCCGCCACTCCTGGAGGTTCGCCACACGGACGGCAGCGGCGTCGGTGATCTCCCGCGTACCCCAGTACGCGCTGGAGACGGTGGCCTTCGGGGGGATTATGCTAATCGTGGTATACCTGCTGGGCACGGGGGGAGACCTGGCGCAGGTGCTGCCGCTGGCAGGGCTGTTCGTGTTTGCCGGCGGGCGCATAATGCCGGCCATGCAGCACATCTTCCACGGTATGTCGCAGTTGCGGTTCAATACGGCCGTGCTGGACACGCTGCACGAGGCGTTACGGGAGAGCGGGGAGGCGGCGGGGGGCACGGTGTCGCGCGATGTGGAGCCGCTGCCTTTCAAGGAGAGGCTGGAGCTGCAAAACACCAGCTTCCGCTATCCGGGCACGACAGAGCCGGTGATACACGGGGTGTCGGTGACGATCAAGGCGGGCTCATCGGTGGCGTTCGTGGGGACGACGGGGGCGGGCAAGACCACGATCGGGGACATCATACTGGGACTGCTGCCGCCGTCGGAGGGCAGCATGCGTGCCGACGGGGTGGAAATCACCGACGAGAACATCCACCGCTGGCAGCGCAACCTGGGCTACGTGCCGCAGGACATCTACCTGCAGGACAACACGGTGGCCTCGAACATAGCCTTCGGGACGGCGGAGAAGGATGTGGACATGGAGGCGGTGGAGCGGGCGGCGAGAATTGCCAAGATACACGACTTCATCGTGAACGAGCTGCCGCAGGGGTACAGGACGACGGTGGGGGAGCGGGGAGTGCGGTTAAGCGGCGGCGAGCGTCAGAGGGTGGGCATCGCCCGGGCGCTGTACCACAACCCGGAGGTGCTGGTGCTGGACGAGGCGACCAGCGCGCTGGACGGGGCGACGGAGCGGGCGGTGTTCGCGGCTATAGAGAGCGTGGCCAGGGTGAAGACGCTGATCATCATCGCCCACCGTCTGAGCACGGTGCGCAACTGCGACGTCGTCTATGTGCTGGAGCACGGACGGATTGTGGCCCGGGGAACCTACGACGAGCTGATGGAGTCCAGCGCCAGGTTCCAGGAGATGGCGAAGGGGAGGGGGTGAGAAAGAGGGGAGTTTGTTGAGTTCGTTGAGTTCGCTGGGTACGCTGAGTTCAGTGGGGTTGCCACGCCCCGCCAGGTCCGGGCTCGCAATGACATTCGCTCAGTGATTGGTGAGTGGTGACTGGCAAGCAGAGTCGTCTGCTGGAAGGCGCCCCGCGTCGCGCAGGGCTGCCGCGAGGTGTGTCCCCGGTCACATGCGCAACATCCCCAGCAGCTTTCGGTTCACTTCCTCTCGCGCCTGCTGGCCAAGCTCCCCAAGCTCGCCCACAACCAGGTCCTTCAAGACGGTGGCAACCTTGTCGAGTCTGATGAGGGAGTCTACCTTCAACCCCGTCTTGCCGAAGCCGGCATCTTGCTCGCCCAGCAGAACACCGGTCTCGGAAGCTACTGCTGGCACCCTCGATGATATGAACGCCACGACAATGTCTTCGCCACCTTCGTAGATTACCAGGGCCGGTCTAAGCTTGGCCGCCGTCAGGTCTGTGAACGGAAACGGGACGAGCACTATCTTGCCCTTCATCTGTAGCGGACCTTCAGGTCTTCGACCTTGTAGACATCCGGCTCCCTCTCAAGGAAAGCCGACAGCGATGTCTCTGCCAGCCTCATCATCCAGGCAGTCTCTCTCTCGCTCAATAGCTCATCTATCTTCCTTGACATTCGAACTATCTGCTGCTTCAGATCTCTGACCTCGGCTTCTATGTTCATCATGATCGTTCCTCCTGCCCAGAGCTTTGCCCTCAGCACCGGCCACCTGTGGACAGTGTAGGTTCTGCAGCTGGATTAGTCAAGGGCGGGCGGGGTGATGAGGACCAGTGACCAGTGACTAGTGACTGGTCACTGGTGGCTACCTGCCGCGGGCGATGATCTCCACGATCTTCTGCGCAGCATGGCCGTCGCCGAAGACGTTGCCCTGCTCTCCCTTTGGTTCAAACTGCCTGACAGCGTCGATGATCCTGTCTCTGTCCGACCCGACCAGGGTGTTCCAGCCATCCTCCACGGTCTCGGGCCAGCCGGTGGCGTCGTCCAGTTTGTTGAGTTTATTCGGTTTGCTGGGTTTGCTGGGAGAGAATGCCTACAATCCTCTCCGCGGCCTTGCCGTCCCAGAGGTCGGGACAGCTTCCCGCCTTGCCTTTGCCATTGAGGATCTTGAAGGCCTCGGCAACGATTGTTTCAGTCCGGTTCCAGACGAGGGTGTTCGTGCCTGCGGTTATGGTTATGGGCCTTTCAGTGGTGTCGCGCAGGGTGAGGCAGGGTATACCGAGCACGGTAGTCTCCTCTTGAATTCCACCGGAATCGGTCATCACGAACCTGGCATTCATCTCGAGATTGAGGAAGTCGAGGTAACCGAGGGGCGGGATGAGGAGGAGGCGTTCATTGAGTTTGTTGAGTTCCTTGGGTTTATTGAGTTCAGTGAGTTTCTCGCGTTCCGCTAATGGCGCGAGGGCAGCATCAGGGAGGAGGCCGAATTCCTGGAGCTTCTTCTGGGTGCGGGGGTGGGCGGGAAAGAGCACAGGGACTGATTCAGATATCTTCCTGACGGCGCTCATGATGCAGGCCAGGCTGTGCCTGTCGTCTACGTTGGAGGGGCGGTGCAGCGTCAGCAGGGCGTAACCACGCACAGGCAGACCCAGCCTCTCCAGGATGTCCGACTTCTCGGCCAGGGGCTTGTTGTAGAGGAGGCTGTCTATCATCACGTTTCCGACGAAGAATATCTTCTGGTCCGGAATGCCTTCTCTCCTCAGATTCTCATCGGCGTCCGGTGAGGGAGTGAAGAGAAGATCGGAGACCTGGTCAGTGAGAAGCCTGTTTATCTCCTCGGGCATCGCGCGATCGCCGGAGCGGAGTCCGGCTTCCACATGGGCCACAGGCAGATGCAACTTGACGGCGGCCAGGGCGGCGGCCAGGGTGGAGTTGACGTCGCCCACCACGACGACAAGGTCGGGACGCTCATCCAGCAGCACCTTCTCCAACTCGATCATCACCTTGCCCGTCTGCTGGGCATGGCTGCCCGAACCAACCCCCAGATAGATGTCGGGTCTGGGCAGGGCCAGGTCCTGGAAGAAGACCTGGGACATCTCGTAGTCATAGTGCTGGCCGGTGTGGACGAGGAGGGGGTGGATGCGTTCGTTGGGTTTGTTGGGTTCCTTGGGTTGCTTGAGTTCGTTGAGTTTGTTGTGCTCAGCTATCGCCCTGAGAATGGGAGCGATCTTCATGAAGTTGGGTCGGGCGCCGCAGACCAGGGCTGCTTTCATCGTGGACGGTATTATAGCAGCAAACATGTTTGTTGCGTTCATTGGGTTTGCTGGGTTTATCGAGTTCGTTGGGTTCGTTGGGTTTATTGGGCCTATTGGGTTTGTTGGGGCGGGGCTATTCGCCCAGGCGGACTATGTTGTCGCCCCGGAGCCCCCGGGTCACGCCACGGGTATCGAAGACCAGGCTTGCGCGGGCCGTTATGTCGGCGATATCGTAGCAGCTATGGTCGGCGGCTATGACCACGCAGTCGGCGGAGGCCAGGCGTTGGCCATCCAGCGCCACCGATTCCATGTCGCCTGCCGGCACATGAATGCGGGGGACATAAGGGTCATTGTAGCTGACATCGGCCCCCTTCTCGCACAGAAGCTGGACCATCTTGAGGGCCGGGGACTCCCTGGTATCGGCCACGTCCTTCTTGTAGGCCACCCCGAGGACCAGGACCCTCGCGCCGTGGAGGCTCTTGCCCCTGGCGCTCAACGCTTCGATAATGCGGGAAACGACGTGGTAGGGCATATGCTCGTTGACCTCGGCGGCCAGCTCGATGAACCTGGTGTGGAAGTCGAGTTCGCGGGCCTTGTTGGCCAGGTAGTAGGGGTCGAGCGGGATGCAGTGTCCGCCCACGCCGGGTCCGGGATAGAAGGGCATGTAGCCGAAGGGCTTGGTGGAAGCCGCATCGATGACCTCCCAGGCGCTGAGCCCCATCCTCTCACAGAGGTGGGCCAGCTCGTTGACCAGGGCGATGTTGACGCTGCGGAAGACATTCTCAAAGATCTTGGTCATCTCGGCCGCCTCCGGGCAGGAGACGGGGAGCACGCTGCCGGCGACCTGCGAGTAGAGGAGCCGGGCCAGGTGGGTGGAGGCGGAGTCCATGCCGCCCACGATCTTGGGCGTGTTGGTGATGTTGTAGTCCCTGCTGCCGGGGTCGACCCGCTCCGGCGAGTAGGCCAGGTAGAAATCGGCTCCGCAGCGGAGTCCCGATTCCTCCAGGGCGGGCAGGACCACCTGCCTGGTGGTGCCGGGATAGGTGGTGCTCTCCAGGACGACCAGCTGCCCGGGGCGTAAGTGCCTGGAGATCTCGCGGGACTCGTGAATGACGTAGGAGAGGTCGGGGTCCTTGGTGGGGGTGAGGGGGGTGGGGACGCAGATGCAGATGGCATCGGCCTCTGCCAGGCGGGCCTGGTCGGTGGTGGCCTCCAGGAGTCCCTTGCTCACGACTGCGGCCAGGCTATCGCCGGAGACGTCGGCGATATAGGACTCTCCCCGGTTGACCGAGTCCACGTTGTTCTGCCGGATATCGAATCCCAGCACCCTGAAGCCGGCCGCGGCGAAGGCGACCGCCAGCGGCAGCCCCACATAGCCAATGCCGACTATGCCCACTACGGCGGACCGGTCCTCGATCTTCTGTTCCAGTGCCGGCAAGGTCATTTCTCTTGCGCTACAAGTTTAGCATAGGTCGGGGCTATTGGGTTGGTTGGGTTCGTTGGGTTCGTTGGGTTTGTTGAGTTCATTGAGTTTGTTGGGTTGCTTGCCTTTGTGGGCTGCCAGTTCGCGCCGGCGCAGGCAGGAGAACACTTCATGCCAGAGGGAGCGTCAACATTGAGCCTGAGATATCTTGTGCCCGACGAACTCGACGACCTCGGCAGCCATGGCGACAGCGCCCGTGGCAGCCTCAGATGTGAAGACTCTGGCAGGGATGCCATCGGGCAGGCTGTTGGGATACCTGCTGGTTACATAGTAGCCATCAAGTATTGACCACGTCTTAGCTCGCGTGGCGAACTCCCCATCCAACCGCGCAGCTGCAGCGCACAGCCTTTCCACCGAGTGCCCGATGACAAGCTCCTCTCCCCGGGCATAAAGGAAGGCTTTGAGGGCCTTCTCTGCCACCTGCTGTGCCAGGAAACAGGCGATGTGATAGCCGCCTTGCCTGGCGAGCTCACGTGACCACTTCAGATCCTCTGAAGCCTGCTCCAGCCACCTCCTGCCCTCTTCAAGCGGCTCGTTTCTCATATAACACAACCTCATCGGCCAGCGCTTTTCGCAGAAAAGGGGTCTCCCTCATCCTCTCGAACTCCTGCGGAGTGTAGCAGAGTATGTCGGCATCGACAGGAAGAGCAAGAAGCCCGTGGATCTCCGCTATCCTCTCGGGGAATGCCTTATCCGACTCCATTACGACAAGGACGTCCAGGTCCGTAAGAAGGTCACTCCGGCCCCTGGCATATGAGCCAAACAGGCTGATCCTGTGCACATCGAGGTGGGACAGCCTGGTCACTATCTCGGAGGCCGAATGGTGCAGAAGCCTGCGGTACTCCCGCCTCCTCCGCACCAGCTCTCTGCTATTCATACGTTACTATTATACCACCGGACGGGAGAAGCCGGGTCGTGGCAGACCTCGGGTTGCTTGGTTTGTCCCCATGTGATGCGGGATCTCCGACAGGAGTCGCGAGTCATCGGACCTCGGCTGCGCCGGGATTGCGTTTGTTGGCTCTAGGGAGCATTGCCCAGCCGGACCGAACAGTCCCCACGGCATGTTCCCATTAAACAAACAAAGTCACCAGCTTCGCCAGCACCTCGGAGACTGTCTCAGTCGCCAGCGTGCATATCAATTCCGCATTTCGGGCACGCCAATCCAGGTTCTTGACCTGGTCAGATAAGATTGCCCCCACTACCGGCAACCCCGCTGGAAGAGGTACCTCGAAAGGGTACCCTTTGACCTGGCGGGTAATGGGGCAAAGGATAGCCAGCCCCGTCTTACGATTGTAGGCTTTGGGTGACAATACTACCACAGGACGACGTCCTGCCTGTTCATGACCGGCCTGGGGCGTCAGGGTAATCCACAGCACATCGCCGCGTTCAGGGACATAGGATGGAACTTCTACCACGTCTCGTTCCCTACGGCAGGACCGGCATCGATCTCGGGATGCAGGTTCTCCCCGGTGACCCCGGCCAGAAGTTGCTCAAGAGTGAGCTCCTGCCTGGTTACCGGGGTTATCACAATCTTCCCATCAGCCAGCGATACCTCAACAGATGTCTCCTTGCGGAGCCCTACCTCATCGGCCAGCAATTTGGGTATGCGCAAAGCAAGGCTGTTACCCCATTTCTGAACACGCGTTTTCATATAAGGCCTCCACCTGTAGTATATACAAGGATGATACTCTTTGTGCGGACATTTGTCGAATTGGGTTCGTTGGGTTCGTTGAGTTTGTCATTCCTTCAGCAGCTCACTGAATTTTTCGATGGAAATATACGCATCGCGTACTAAAGACCTCAGCAATCCACGATCCAAAACCTTATGTTCCGGGATAGACAAAGTGGTGACCATGCCTTGCTTCTTCATGATGATATGCCTGGTTCTAGCTCTCCTCACAACCCTCCACCCATCCCTCTCAAAGGCCCTGACGGCTTCCCTGCCTGAAATTACCGGCAATTTTGCCATTACACTGCTATCTCGATGGAAGCTAGCTCTTTTGTCTCCGAGATTAAATCTTCATCCAGAGCAGATAAACACCCTCTAATAGCATCCTTGATGTTCTCAATTGCCTCCTCTATGGTATTACCCTGAGAATGACAGCCTGGAATAGCAGGGCAATGTGCTACATAGCCAAAATCCTCACCCTTTTCAATCACTATTCTGTAAACCATTTGTTACTCCTTCATCACCTAACGGAATCTTGTCGCTGAATTCCTTTTTTATGCTATATCACCCTCCCCGACGTTGTCAAAGCAAGGACGGCTTGCCGATGAGCGGTTGGGTTCCTTGAGTTTGTTGGGTTGGTTGGGTTGCTCGCGTTCGTTGGGTTTGTTGAGTTTGTTGAGTTTGTTGAGTTTGTTGAGTTGCTGTGGCGTCGCGCGCTTGTCAACCAGGCGACAGAACCTGATGAGGCGTCTTGCGGCCCTTCTTCCTCCGAACCGAATAGACTGAGTACATCAATCGCCCCACCATTCCAGGGCCTTGTGCTGAAGCTCTACCGAGGTATACCGGTCCCCTAACTCCCGTAACGCCCCCCTCCACTGAAGCTTCAGCTCCCCTCTCTCCCCGGCGTCCCGCTTCTGCAGCAAGAACTCCACAAAGCTCTTGGCCTCTTCCTGAAGATCGGGCGGCAACTGCTCCAGCAACTCCCTTAGCGTCGGCATTGATAGCCTCCTTGCATATATCTGATCCTTGGTCCTTCGCAGGCACAGGTCAGGCTGCGCCACTACCAGAATTATACGCTGTTCCCGGCTGCCAGCAAACCGGTACACGTCGACCGGCACCGAGTTCGTCCCGATACCACGCCGGACCGCCGACTGCGTCGGGGCTGGGTTCATTGAGTTTGCTGAGTTTGTCCCGATACCATGCGCGATCCCCAACTACATCGGCACGCAGTTCGTTGAGTTCGTTGGGTCAATTCGCAGCGATCGGCGAATACTGAACATTGAGTGGCGACTCAGTTCGGTGGGTTCATTGCGTCTGGCGGGGCTAGGTACAGGAAGGCACCAGGTTTTCCAGCGACACGCCTCTATCTTTGAGTCCCGGGCTCAACTCGCTGGCATCCAGCACCTCCAGCGCCACAATGCGCTCACCCGGCCCGATGTCCACCGCTACCTGATCATTGAGACGGATCACCTCGCACTGCACCCGTTCCTATATGAAACGGATTGTCAACGCATCTACGCTGGGATCATAAACGATCTTCATCTCTGCCATCACCTCCCTCAGACCGGCCAGGGCCAGCAATCTCAACCCACTCAACAAACCCAGGCAACTCCAGCAACCAGTTCACCATTCACTATTTATTGTTCACTCGCTCCCCCGATAGCCATCCTTGCGGTGCCCGCTGCCACTAACAGCTCGTAGGGGAGGGTCTTGTGCCCTCCCCAAACCCTGAATCCACCAACTACGTGTGACATTATTCACTTGACTGAATGCGGACCTCATGTTATCGTCTATTTATTAGAACTCTTGTACTAACCTGCTGCCCGGTCCGGCAAACCCAGCCAGCCGGGTGAGGTTTCCAGGAGATTGACTGCTAACATGACACAAAACAAAAGGAACCGCGGCGGCCAGAAAGGCAATCAGAATGCCCGTAAACACGGCTTCTATTCCTCTACCCTCAGCCCCGACGAAGCATCCCGGCTCCGCACCATCACGGAACTGGAAGGCGTTGACCCCCAGATAGCGCTCCTCCGCGTCAAGCTCCAGGCTTCCCTTCAGCATGACCCCGGTAACCGCCGCGTCCTCAGAGAAGCCTCTGCATTGCTTGCAACATGGTATGCTGCCGAATACGGGTTGGACTCGACCGACCGCAACTACCTCAGAACCGTCATCGAGAATACTCTGGAAAACACCTTAATACATCACTCTGATACCCTGACCGGCCCACGCACATGAACAGACGATCCTTACCAAACGAATCGAGTGTACTTTAACAACTGAATATGCCCCGGGCCGGCGCCTCGCCCAGCACCCCTGACAAGACCAACCCTCCACAAGACGAATCAAAGCTACCATGACAGTCCAATCTCCCTCCGGTGCTCCGCCCCACTCACCAAAAGGCGCCGCTTAAACCCCGGATAAGAATCCATTCCGCAAAACGAATCGAATGCAGTCCAGCAACCGACCACCCCCCCCGCCCTCGGTGAGAACGTTCGGCCCTGCGGGTGAGTACCAGGCAGTCGAGGTAGCCGACGGGAGAAACAAGCGGTAACTGGTGACTAGTGACTGGTCTTGAGAGCTGCTTGACACCACGCCTCAGAACCTCGTACAGCCCTTCTCTTGTCCCAATCATGAGCACGAGCACGATGGTTCTGACAGCCCCGGCGAATCTGCCAGTATACGTTGGCCTGTCATTCAAGGAACAGCTCCGCCTGGCCAGCGTCGGCTGCTCGGCCCGGTCCCCGGCCGCCCGGTCCCTTGAGCCCATTCATCTGTCCCGATACCATGCGCGATCCCCGACTACATCGGGGCTAAGTTCATTGGGTTCGTTGGGTGAGAGGTGCCGTTCAGGGGCCGAGGTACTCGAAGACCTTGACGGGGCGGGTGCCCTCGGTCTGGTAGATGAGCTGATAGCTCTGCAGTGCTTCCAGTGGCACCGGGCTCTTGAAGGGGTCGGGACTGACGATAATGTAGTTGTCACCGGTCTGATCGGCCAGATATGCCGCGGCCTCCTCGTAGGTATCGAAGAACTGGGCGCTGGTGATCTCCTTGTAGGGCACTCCTCCGGGCGCCGTTTTCCCCTGGTAAGAGATGACGATTGACTCCTCGGGAACGACGGCCTGACCATCGAAGTTATAGAGCCTGGCCACCATGGACCGGTAGTAGTGCTCGTGATAGAGGGTTATGGGGGACAGGTTGCCATCCTCCGTGCGCTGGTAATAGACATCGAAGTAGTCGCTCCGGTTGAGCCCGGCCCACTCGACCATGGCGTAGAACTTGCCGGTAGGCATGGTGTAGTCGATGACCACGTATCTGGTGCCCAGCTCATCCAGCTGCTCGCTGGCGGAGGTCTCATTGAGGGAGGTGAAGTAGCGGCCGGCCCGCGGGGCCCCGGACTGCGTGGGGTTTGCATTGGGCAGGCGGTGGCCGATCTGCGTTATGAAGTAACCGTAGTCCCACCAGGACATGACTCCGTAGGCGGTCTCGGGATATTCGAAGTCACCCCTGGACGGGTATAGCTCGTAGTAATAGTCGGGGCCGCCGAAGGGCTCGGGGCTGTTCTCCCTCAGCCAGTCAAGCGATTCATACCACTCGCCATGTATGACGAAGTTGGGCTGGCCCGCCAGCCTCCTTGTGTTGGGGATGTTGGGGAAGAAGACCAGGAAGAAGAGGGCTATGCCCACAACAATGACCAGCAGCCAGGTCCCCCGGGGCTGCATGAACGTTCCTTTGCTTGCCTTCTCACGGGCCTTCTTCTTCCTCTTCTTGAACTCCCTGACAGCCGCCACGGCTTCCCCGGGCCGGGTCAGCAGCCTGTTCAGGCCGGCCAGGTCCAGCATCTTCCAGGTGAAGTACCCTGTGAGCAGGGCCGCATTGACGGCGAAGTAGTAGCCAAAGCGGCGCTGCCCCAGCACGGCCATGAGCATGACGATGCTCCAGATGAGGAAGACGGTCTTGTGGGCGCTCTTCTCTCTGACGGTGGCAAAGGCCAGCATGAAGAGCGCGATGAAGGAGATGAAGAAGGAGGTGGTGAAGTTGGCCCAGGCTATCTGAAAGGAGAAATTCCCTCCGGGGAAGAGGATGGGCTGCGCCTCCATGATGGTGAGACTGGCGCCGGCGGGGGAGAAGATGCTGAACAGGCCCCGCATGGAACGAAACAGACCGGGACTGATGCCATAGAGGACGGCCAGGCTTATGCCGGCCAGCACGAGCAGAGTCAAGGGATAGTAGAGGGGTCTCAAGCGCCTGCCCTGCATAAGGCGGGAGATGAGGGCCAGAGCTATGGGCGCCAGGATGGCAATGGACATGGCCAGGCGATAGACAGACTCCCGGCCACCCTGGCCCAGGACGGGCAGGAGCATGATAAAGGCAAGGAGGAAGAGGGGAGTGCCCACGATGCAGAGGTAGTCTGGCGATCTGCGCCGGAGGTGGTCGACGATGAACTGGACCAGCAGGCAGGCGAAGATGATGAAGATGAACATCAGTCCACCCACCCAGGTGAGGAGATAGAAGCCGAGGAACAGGCCGGCGAGCAGGGCATAGACCAGGGGTCGGGACAGGGCCGACCAGTCCCTGGCCAGCAGATGGCGAAAGGTGATGTCCCTTTCCCGGGCGCGCTTGATGGCCATGATGAAAAAGAGCATGGACGTGGTGCTGAACAGCACCTCAGCGACATGGTGATCGGTGAAGCCGAGCAGAGAGCGGTGCAGAAACTCGCCGGGGAGGATGGCGATCAGGGCAGCCGCCAGCAGGCCCGCCCAGCGGTTGAACAATTCCCTGCCGATGAAGTAGGCGGGGATGAGGGTCAGGGCCCCCAGGACGGCCGGCATGTAGGCGCCCACGGTCTCAATGGTCTGCAGAGAGGGCACGCCCGAGGTGACCAGCCGCACGATGCCGGCGATGAGCCAGGCAAAGAAGGGGCGGTGGAGGCCGATGCTGCCGCCGGGGTAGAGCATGTAGGGGTCGAAGCTATTGAAGTGCGGGAAGTTGCGGACCAGGTTCTCTATGTGGCGTATGTAGTAGTAGGCGTCTGTATCCCGGAACCAGACCCAGTCCTTGACGAAGACCTGGTCGTAGGGCAGGGCGATCCGGATATAGAGGGCCAGGCCAAAGAGGGCGGCCAGGACTATACCCGCTATGGCTTCCGGGGGAAGCTTAAACCCCGGCCGTGGACTTTGCTCGCTCATGATCGATTGTGCAGTGATGACGCGGCTATGGCCCGAATATGCTGCCCATTATAAACTTACCCGGCTGGAGATTACAATAGAACACGCCCTGCAGGGAGCAGTCACCCTCATCTTCCCGATCAGGTCGGGGTCTTCGTTAGTCGTCTCCTACAAGGGAGAGGATGGCTGTGCCGGAGATAGTGAAGGGGCATGGCAGGGGCCGGACGGGCGGGGCTTTCTGTTGTACCCCGGGCCAGACTTGGCTATAATTGGGCAATGCGCAGCTATCGTCCCGTCAACCTCAACGTCCTGTGGTTCCTGATAGCACTGAACGCGGTAATCTTCGTAATCACCCTGGTGAGACCCGAAGCAGTAATCGGGCGTCTGGGCCTCACGCCGGGCCTGCTATCACAACAGCCCTGGACCATCGTCAGCAGCATGTTCGTCCACGGCGGCCTGACGCACATTTTGTTCAACATGATCGGGCTGTACTTCCTGGGGAGCTTCCTCATCCGGGCAGCCGGAGAGAGGAGCTTCCTGACAGTGTTCTTTGTGGGCGGGCTGGCGGGGAACATCCTGTTCGCCCTCCTGGCCCACCCGGCCTCCACGGGGATAGGGGCCTCGGGGGCCGTCTATGCCCTGGGCGGGACCCTGGCAGTACTGGTCCCCAGAGCCCCGGTGATCATATTCCCCATCCCCGTGCCCATGCCGCTGTGGGTGGCAATAGTGATCTTCCTGTTCCTCTCCTTCCTGCCGGGGATAGCCTGGCAGGCCCACCTGGGGGGGCTGGCGCTGGGGGTGATAGCCGGCTTCATCCTGCGGAGACGGAGGCCGGTCTTTTACTTCTGAGCGCTGTATTGTGGTGATGTGCTGGACTGGCTGAAGGTCAGATGCCGGGATACGTCTTATATCAAGTGGCTGCCTGCTGATCCAGACCGTAGACCTGCCTGGGGGCAAGATATTGCGGGAACCTGTCCAGTAATGCCATGCGTGCCAGATAGCACAGGTGACAGGGGTCGACGTACTCGTCCTCGTGCTCAAGGTGGTATTCCCTGACCAGCTGGGCAGGCCCTCCCTGGACCAGAGGCCGGCAAATCGGGTGCGACTCAGCCTTGTACTCCTTCACCAGCCCGGACAGGGGGATATCCCACATATTGCCCATGCTCAGTCCCTGGCAGATCTGCACGTTGCCATATGAATCGAGGTGCACCCGCTTGGGACTGACCAGCTCCTCGTAGGGACACTCGGTGAATTGCTGCCATGGCCTGCGGGGGAGGCCCTGCACCAGCTTCTCCACCGCCCGGCCCCGGAACATCACGCCGCCACCTATGACGGGACTGCCCCTGTCATACTCCTGGTCGGTGGCCTGTTTGAGTGTGGGCTCATCGATGGTTATCGAGCCATAGGGCATACCCAGCTTCTTCGCGGCATTGAGGGCGTGCCGGGCGGGGCTCACCTCTTCACCCTGATAGTGGAAGGCATCATCGCTGATGCTCATGTCTGCCACGCCCAGATCGGAGAGCGGCCTCATCCACAGCTCAGCGTCCTCCTCCGAGGTCGCCCAGTAGGCGTTGGTCACTATTCCGGCCTTGAGTCCCATGCCGCGGACGATCCTGACGCCCTCGAGCATCAAGGGGTAGAACAGGAACGGTTCACCGCCTTCGAAATACACGGATTTCAGCGTTTCAATCTTGCCTGCCTCGTTCAGCGCGTCTTTCATCTGGCGAAGCGTAAAGGTCCCCTTCGCTCCGGGGCCGCTATACACGAAGCAGTGGTCGCATTCCGCGTCGCACTTATAGCTCAGGAGAAAGTGTATTCCTGTCAGCATCTCATCGCCTCCTTCCTATATGTTGGTTCCATGTGATTATATCAAAGCCTCAGCAAGATGTCCCTGCTCCATCTCTCAAGCAGCTCGATGTAGTACAAGGGCCTCTGTTCCCGGTCCTGCTCCAGTTCGTGCCAGCTCCTGGCAATGCGTACCACTTCCCGGTCGTCGGCGCCTGATAGACAGTTGATGAGTTCGTCCTTCGTCAAGATGAACCTGCCGTCACGGAGGAGGACCCAGGACTGCAGGGCATAGAAGGACTCTTTGAAGGGGTAGAGGAAGACGCCGCTGGCCAGTGTTCCTGCTTCAGGCATGGCACCGACTATGTTGCGGAAGGTGGCCAGGTCCTGCGACTCTATGCGGTCTACGACCACGGCAATATCGATGTCACTTCCAGGCCGGGGCTCGCCCCGGGCCCAGCTTCCGTGGTGGCCAACGAAGACCAGCCGTTCTCCGAAGGTGCTGCGCAGGCGCTGTACCAGACGGGCCAGCCACTGCTCCACTCCTGCCTGGTTAAGCATGGACTCCCTGGGGCCTAATACGTGGGCTATCTATCCCTCGCCTTGCGGGTCAGTACAGCCAGCTCCTGTATTCCGGTGTTGCATCCTTCATGTCCTCGTAGAGCCAGACCATGCGGTCGCAGAACCACAGCTTGCTGGCAAGGATGACAGTCCCGCCGAACACGGTCGGCCATATCTCCAAGATGACCAGTCCCCAGGCAAAGGGGATTACCCCGAGTGCACTTATGGCCGACAGGATACTGGGCATACGAAGATGATACGGCGGCACGGGCACATTCTTGCGGTTCATCCAGACCCACTCGCCAAGCACCACCTTTGATGCCCAGTTATCGGTACTCTTCGGCTCGGGAAATATCCGCGGGTTCAGCCAGACCCATAGCAGCACGACGATGATGGGAACAAGCGCCCACCACCCCAGCCAGACCCTGCTCCAGAATGCCAGGCCGATGAGCGGAACCATGGAGAAGCGGGTATAACCACTCCAGGGATTGGCATGGCGGCGACGGGCCTTGTCATCCATCCTGAATAGTGCTGCCATCCTGCTTTCCACTGTCATATTCTGCCTCCCGGTATCAATTATGCTGCTGGTCCCGGCGTCCTAGAACAGCTTTCGCTCGTCAGCCAACGAGATAATGTTGTCGGCCACTCCATCGTACAGGTCGCCCAGCGCGAATATGATGACCTGGTAGTCGGAGGACAGCGTCTTGAGGAAGGCCAGCGTGCTGGCGAGACGAACGGAGTCGAAATTGACGAAGGGGTCATCCAGTATGAGGGGCGGCCTCCTGTCGCCGAAGACCAGCCGGGCCAGGGCAAGCCGGAATGCCAGGTAGAACTCATCGATGACCCCTCCACTCAACTCCTCTGGCCTGACCCAGTCCCCCTTCTCCTCCGAGTACACCCAGAACTCCAGGTCCTCCTTGCTCATACTGACACGCTCATACTTGCGGTTGGTGAAGACCGAGAGGTACTTCTGCATCTCTCCCTGCAGGGCCTCGTCGGCCGATGAGATCACGTCCAGCCTGGCCTCGACTATGACGTCACGCGCCAAGTCGTAGACTCTCGCCCTCGTCTCCTCCCTTCTCAGAGCTTCGTTGAGTCCTGCCAGCTCTTCTTCCAGCCTGGCCTGTTCCTCGGCATCATGTCTGGCGGCCTTGATGATCGCCAGGGCATTCCTTCTGCGGTCGTCAAGCTCGTCCCGCCCAGCCTCCACGCCCTTGAGCTTCTGCTGCAGCTCCACGTATTGCTCAGGGCTGACCTTTGTCTGTTTCATGTCCTCGGTGAGATTATGTTGCTCAACAGCCATGTTCTTGACCAGGTCAGCCCTTTGCTTCTCAATATCCTCGATCGTGCTCTTGCTCAGTATCTCATCCAGTCGCAGCTGCGCTTCCTCCTTCTTCCCCAGCCACTGATGAAAGCTCTTCTCCTTCTCGCTGAACTCGGAAAGCGCGCTGCACTTCGCCTTAGCCAGAAACTGCTGCTCTTCTCTGCCCAGTTCCTCCAGCGACTCCCTCATTTTCCCGATACGCTCTCCGATACTGCCTATGCCGCTCCTCTCCCGGTCGATCGCAGCTTTCGCCCGCTGGGCAAGCACAAAAAGAAGCGCGCCCACAACCACCAAGGCCAGGAGGTACAGATGGCCGACCAGGACTCCGACCAGGCCGCCAGCGAACAGCGCCACAGCCACGGCGAGACTGGCCGGTGAACCCAGGAACCGGGCGGGGCCTCCTCCCTTCTTCCCCCTCACCTCCTCAAGTTCCTTCTGGCGCTGCGCCAGGTCGTTCTCGATAGCCTCACGCCTGTTGTGGACCAAGTCCAGCGCCTTCCTCAGATCCAATACCTCTTGCCTGTCCCTAATACCCTCGATATCTTCGAGCTCCTCGTCGGCCTTGTTCAGGTCCTCTCCGTGCTTTCTTATCCTGCCCAGCAGTTGCTCGATCCTATCGTACTCCTTGCCCAGCCTGTCTAGCGTCGCCTCTATCTCCTGGCGCTGCCTGTTCTGCTCAAGCAGAGCCCTTAGCTTCTCATACTCTGCCCTGACTCGGGCAAGCTCCTTGTTCACTTCCAGCAGTTGAACCTTCTGTTCCTCGACCTTCGACACCTCGTCTCTGACCTGTTCGTGCCTGGCCAGCAGATCCTCCGTCCTGTTCTTAAGGGTGGCAAGGGTGCCGGGGTTCTTGGCCGGCTTATCCAGCCCCCTCTTCATGTCGGCGACCGTGCTCTCCAGCTTCTGTATAACCTGCGATGCCAGGGTGCTCTCCTTGCCCCCGGTGACCACCTCCTCCAGGCTCTCACCGATCTCCTTCTTGCCCGATGAGATCTCGGTCACCTGCGATTGGCGGATGCAGCAGGAGCATACGAAGAGTCGGTCCGACTTGGTCCCCAGCAGCTCGGACATCCTTTCCGAGGCCTCCTTGAACGTCTCTATCTGCTCCCCGGACTCGACACAGGCAAGCCTGACGGTCCCCTTGCCGAAGTCCTTCTCCAGCAGATATCCCTTTCCGTCGTGCTCGAACTCAAGGCTGGTCTGGAACTGCCCGGTCGAGCCCCAGGCAGCGTAGTTCTTGATATCCTTTGCCGCGCTCTTCGGGTTATGGAACAGGGCCACGATTATGCCCTCGAGCAGGGTGGACTTCCCCGTCTCGTTGAGCGGCCCCTTGACCACGTTTATGCCGGGACTGAACTCCACTCGGTAGTCGGGGAACCGCTTGAAGTTCTTGAGGTGAATCCTCTTCAGCCGCATTAGAGGACTTCCCTCCCGTCGAGGAGGGCAATGCCGTACTGAAGCGCGTTCTCGGCGATGGCCCTCTCGTCCCCTTCGGCACGCTCGATGCGCTCATTCATAAGCTCGATGAACCTGTTCCTGATAAGTCGCTCCCCGTCCCCTGAGACCTGTCCGACTCTGGGATGAGACCTGTCATCCACGCTGAGGTGGAAAAACGCCTGTCCCAGTTCAGTCTCCAGTTCCTCCGTGCTGACCATCAGCTCGGCATCCCGCAGTCCTTTGAGGGTGACCTTCCTAACCAGATCGCTACTTGCCCCCGCGGAGATGCGCTCTTGCAGCACCGCACGGTTCTGGACTTCGCTCATGTCTATCTCTGTTTCATCGTAGTCGCGCAGTCCCAGCTTCCTGGGCTCAACCGCAACCTCGCCCGAGTCCGAGAGGGTCACCAGGAGAACAGCACCCCTCTCTCGCTGCTCTGGTATCCACTCTGGCGGCCCGGGATACCAGGCCGGAGGCTTGTCGCAGCAGGCATAGACGCGATGCCAGTGCCCCAGCGCCAGATAATGCATGCCGCTGGACTGAATTTCATCAAGCCTGAAGACGTGGTCGTCCTCCGCTATCCTTTCCGGGATATGGAGCGAACCGTGCGCCATAGCCACGTGAAACCTGCTTGAAGTCGAAGGCTTAAGCCCCCGCAGAGGGCTATTGTACGATCTGTTGCTTGAGTTGGGCCTTCCATATACGGTCAGGTCCAGGCCGGGGTATTCCCGCCACGATATGTCCTCGTCGACGAAGACCGTCACATTGGGACATCTCTGTGGGAAGTCGACCTTTCTGTAGATCGACGAGGAATCGAGCGCATCATGGGTGCCGGGGATCAGGCAGACGGGAATACCGTTGTCCCCGAGCAGGCTGAACTGCTCGATCACAAGATCGATATTCCTCTGCGGTTGCTGATTGCTGTCGAACAGGTCTCCGGCAATGAGAACGATGTTTGCCCTCTGGTCTATTGCCGTATGTACGACGCTCTTGAAGGTAGTGTTCAGTTGCTCTCGTTGCGAAGCGCCCTTGTTCCCCAGACCTGTGAACCTGGCGCCAAGGTGAATATCGGCGGTGTGCAGAATCCTGACCATGCTAGATACCTCTCGTGAGCGAGATCATAATGCCCTTTCGCACCGGGGTTGTCATCGACATGCCCTCGCTCTGCCCGGCACCAGTCCTGTCAACCACGAATCCTCGCCAGCAATGCGACGCCCACGATGACTACTTTGGCCATCACCTCGGCCTTGATAAGGTCTCACACAACACATCGTCGCCTGCCATCTCCTAGCCAGGGTCTTCGATTTCAGCTATGATACAGGAAACAACATCTGCGCTTGAACGGCCTGGTGCTCACGCGGGAGACAGACCGCCTGGAATTAGATGGCAACAGATAGGATAGACGCCGAGGAAGCATTTGTCAATGACGCTCACGCGAATACACACCCCGGCGCGGGTGGCCACGCCGGGCAGGTAGGAGCAAGACCCTGCCGGTCTGGCAGCAAGGCTGGAATATGGTACTGGTAATAGACAACTACGATTCCTTTGTCTACAACCTGGCCCAATACCTGGGGGAACTGGGCTGGGAGCCGGTGGTCCGTCGCAATGACCAACTGACGGTGGCCCAGATCGAGGAGCTGGCCCCCAGCCATATCGTGATCTCACCGGGACCCGGCACTCCCCTGGACGCAGGCATATCCAACGACGTAATACGGGAGCTGGGGGTGAGGATCCCAATACTCGGCATATGTTTGGGGCATCAATGCATTGGCTACGCATATGGGGGCAGCATCGGCAGGAGCTCGCCAGTACACGGCAAACCCTCCCTCATCCACCATGACGGTAGGACCATCTATCAGGGCCTGCCAAATCCCTTTGCGGCAACACGGTACCACTCCCTGATTATTGAACCCGACACCCTGCCATCCTGCCTCCATGTCACCGCCAGGACTCATGAGGGCACAATCATGGGTGTCAGGCACCGGGACTACGCCGTGGAAGGGGTGCAGTTCCACCCCGAGTCTGTACTGACCGAGGTGGGGCACGATATCCTGAAGAATTTCCTTCGCTTGGCAAACCCATTCCGGCACTGCTAGGCTATTTATGGTGCGGCATGAAACTGCACGAATTCCCTACCCCTCGAAGCGAAAGGGATAGGGTGACGGTGAAGCACAGTGGAAATCGTATATCTTGACGGCAGACTCGTACCGCGCTCCGAGGCTAAGCTCTCTCCCTTCGACCACGGGTTCCTGTACGGATACGGCCTGTTCGAAACCATGCGGGCCTACGGCGGGCACATCTTCCGCTTCGACCGGCATCTCGCACGCCTGCGTGACTCCGCCGAGGCGCTGGGCCTGGCCTATGATGTCATCGACGGCGGAGCAAGGCAATCCCTGGAGAGCGCCTGCACAGCGGTTCTGGAAGCCAATAAGCTAGGGGATGCCCGCCTCAGGCTCACTATCACGGCCGGTGAAGGCGATATGATCCCCGACCTCAGCGCCTGCTCGAGGCCTACCGTACTGGTTACCGCCCGGGAACTCACTCCCCTGCCTCTCCACAAATATGAATCGGGCTTCAGAGCAATGCTATCTTCCTTGCGCCGCAATAGCCGGTCGCCCCTGTCCCGCCTCAAGTCTACTTGCTACGCAGAAAACGTCCTGGCCCGCATGGAGGCCGGGGCTGCTGGATGCGACGAGGCAATTATGCTCAATGAACGGGGATACCTGGCCGAGGGCAGCACCACCAATATCTTCCTGGTTGGCAAGTCCCTACCCCTCAGACGAAGAGAACAGGCTAGGGTGCTGATCACGCCCTCCCTAGAAAGCGGTGTCCTGCCCGGGATCACCAGACAGGCGGTGCTGGAGATAGCTCAGACTCTGAATATCGAGACCTCGGAGAGATACGTAGAGCCAAGCGAGCTGGTTGAGGCGGAGGAGGCTTTTATCACCAATTCCATACTGGAGGTCATGCCCCTGACCTGGTTTGATGGCCAGCCTATCGGCTCAGGCAGGCCGGGAGCGCTGACCGGGGAATTTGCGCTTGCCTACAGACGACTGGTAGACGAGTCATTTGGAGCATCTTCCTGACCGCTGGCTCAACACTGGGACGGCCTACTTAGCCGTTGCCCGCCGATATTTGGCCTTGCCCTTCACGTAGAGGTCGCCGCCGCGGATGTCGTTGATCAGCGTTACAGGGAAGTCTTCCACCTCCAGGCGCCGCAGGGCCTCAGCACCGAGCTCCTCATAGGCTATGACCTCCGCCCTCTTGATAGTCTTGGATATTATGGCCCCGGCGCCACCTATTGCCCCCAGGTAGACCGCCCTGTGCTTGACCATGGCCTCTTTCACTGCTTCCGACCGCAGCCCCTTGCCGATCATTCCTTTCAGTCCCTCCGCCATCAAGCGCGGGGCGTAGGCATCCATCCTCCCGCTGGTGGTGGGACCGGCCGACCCGATTACCCGGCCCGGCCTGGCCGGGCTGGGCCCCATATAGTATATGGTCGCTCCCCTGATATCGAAGGGCAGGGATTCTCCCCGGTCAAGGGCTTCGACCATCCTTTTGTGAGCGGCGTCCCGGGCAACGTATATGACGCCGCTGAGCAGTAGATTGTCCCCTGCCCTGAGGTCTTCCAATATTTCATCGGTCAGGGGAAGCTTGATTTTCCTTGCTTCGGGCATAACTCACCTCCCACTTATCTATGCTGCGGCCCCCAGAATTTCGGTGTTCGTTCATAACTCCTGCCGATTACATCGAGCATCCTCAGGAAGTAGGTGCCCAACCCTTCTTGCCTTGAAGGAAGGGCTACCTGTTACCAGTCAGTACTAGGCAAGAAGCTCGCACCACATTACCTCGCACTTCCCAGGTGGTGTACGGTTAGCTGTTTCTCCTTCACCTCAGGCCTGGTATAGTCAGGCAGGAGCATAGGGGCCACTCTGTCGGCTGTAATACCTGCCTCCTCAAGCTCTTTGTGGTACCGCCTTACGTGGTCCAGCGTGAGCTTGCCGTCGTTTGCCCTTTCCTTGGCGAATGCGGCGGCATTTCTTCCCGCAATTCTGCCGAACACAACAATATCCATGAGAGAATTGCCCATCAGCCGGTTTTCTCCGTGCAGCCCCCCGGTTACCTCCCCGGCCACATAAAGACCGGGCACAGCAGTCTCACACTCGGCATTGTCCTTAAGCCCACCGTTCTGATAATGGAGCGTGGGATAGACCAGCATGGGTGCTGCGGATATATCAATTCCCAAGCGGTCATACACCTTCCATTTCCCGACAAACGCTGTCCGCACCCTTCCCTCGCCGTGCAGGATATCGAGCATGGGAGAATCGAGCCAGACACCCACTTTCCCCATGGGAGTAGGGACACCGTTGCCCTCCAGGCACTCCTTGATAAACCGGGCCGATTCCACATCCCTGGGCTCGCGCTCATTGACGAATTTCTGGCCGTGGACGTTCACGATGTCCGCCCCCTCTGCCCGGAATCTCTCGGTGATCAGCCATCCTTCTATCTGCTCCGGAAAGACCACGCCCGTGGGGTGATACTGCACCGTATGCATGAAAGCCAGAGGCACACCCGCCCTATAGCCCAGGACGATACCATCGGCAGTGGCACCGTAGTGATTGGTGGTCATAAAGCCTTGCACGTGCAGCCTGCCGGCCCCACCTGTGGCCAAGATGACCGCCTTCGCCATCACGACAAGATATTCCTCGGTTTCCAGGTCATATAGCACAGCCCCCGCACACTGCCCATGTTCGTTGAGCACAAGCTCCACCGCGGGGGAGAATTCCAGCACCTTGATATTTGCGCGGTTCCGGGCCTCATCGCGCACGGTACGCATGATCTCCATGCCGCTGAGGTCGGCGCAGTAGTGCATCCTCTTCCGGCACGTACCTCCGCCGTGCATGGCATCCAGCCGGCCGTCGGGAAACTTGGAGAACATGACACCCATGCTCTCCAGCCACTGGAGCGCACCGGGAGCCTGCTTGACAAAAGCGGCCACAATATCGGGGTCATTCTTGAAATGACCTCCTCCCACCACATCCAGGTAGTGATAGTAAGGAGAGTCCTTCCCTCTCTTAGTGGCAGCCTGTATCCCTCCCTCAGCCATCATAGTGTTGGCGTCGCCGTGTCGAAGCTTAGTGGCCACAAGCACCTGGGCCCCGTTCTCCTCGGCAACAAGGGCAGCAATAGTGGCAGCCCCACCGCCGCCTATAATCAGAACGTCGGTCTCATAATCGGGAGTAGACAGGTCAACCTCGTCCGGGCCAACCCTGCTCCTAGCCTCCAGCAGGTCGACAAACTCTTGGGCTATTCTATAACCCTTGCTGGGGCCAACCTTTATCTCCCTTCTGCCCTCCTCCTTATAGTCAGGATGATATTTCAGTATCTCCTGTCTCTCATCGAGGGACATGAACGGGAATTCCTCCCCCACCTTCCTCTTCTCCACCCTGGCAGGCCTGCTGGCTTCCACCTTCTTGAGATAAGGTTCAAGAAAGTCCGGATATCCTAAGTAGCTCATCTCACCTCCTGCAGGTATCCAGGGCCGTCCGGCTTTGGCTTGCGGTCAGATCCTGCGTTCCTGAAGCGTCCTGGCTTAAGAGGAGAACCTTCAACTCGAACTGGAAGAAGCTCAAGCCCACCAACGGGTTCATCAGTAGCCTCACAGATACGTCTCATCTTTCGGTCGCCAGTCCTCGCCAGCCGATACCGGCTCCACTTCCCGTTCCTGGTACAGCGTTTTCAGTCGGTCTTCCTTCATCCCCTTCAGTTCCTCAAGCGCCTCCTCATACCTACCCTCGCTAACGGCCCCTACCATGTCGGCAAGATGCTCCGCTCTGGGCACAATTCTGGCCCCGTAGATTCTGCGGGCCAGTTGGAACATATGATACTGGGCCAGTTCTCCGAAGCAGCGGCTCGTGCATAGCCCGCATTGGATACACTCAAAACTGAGTAGCGCAGCTTCCGCAATGTTCCCCTGTTTCAGAGCCGAGATAGCATCCATGACTTCTATGCCCTGAGGGCAAGCTTTTGTGCAGGCGTTACAGGCCACACAGCGGAATAGCTCGGGATATAATCTGAAAACCTCTTCAGGAGCCGAGGTCAACTCGCTGAATTCATAACGGGACCGGTTGGCAGGAAAAAACGGAATCTGGGCGATGTACATATCAGGCTCAACCGTCTTCTGGCAGGCAAGTGCCACCTGCAGCTTGTAATCTCCAGGCTTGCGATACACGGTACCGCAAGCACCGCAGGTCCCACCCCTGCACCCACAACCACGGATGAACCTGTAGCCAGCATATTCCATGGCCTTCATAATGGTAAGCCCTTCAGGGACTTCGTAGCGCTTTCCCATGACATATACAGGAGTCAGCTTAGCTACTACTTCTTCCTTTTCCTTGACCGCTGCTTGTGCCGGATTCTTCTTGCTCTCTTTGACGCTCATTGTTGACCCCCAGTCAGCTAAAGTCTTTCGCCTCCAGGAAGCAGGTTCTTCTGTCGCAGCAATGCTTCAGCTTCCCCGTGATTTAGCTCAAGATGGCACACGTCAGGCCCCAGCCCTAAGGCTAGAGCCAGAAGCTGGGTGAAATAGAACAGAGGCAAGCCCTTGAATTCGCTGTGTTTCTTCATCAATTCCTTCTGCCGCTGGCCCAGATTGTAATCGCACAGAGGACAGGTGAGCACCAGGGCCTCGGCTCCATGAGCCAGCGCTGAGCTCAAGATCTGCCACGCGTAGTCGGAAACATCATCGGGGCTGCTCACTATCTGGTAGGACCCGCAGCACCTGGCAAAATCGGGGAAATCCACCGGAATGGCTCCAACAGCCTCCAGGAAGTCCCGTAGAATAGTAGGTTTCTGCTCGCTATCGATAGCCGCCTCCCTGGGCCGAAGCAAGGTACAGCCATAATAAGGGGCTACTCTTAGATTGCGGAGAGGCGCCTTGACCTTCCCAGCAAGAGCCTCCCACCCTATCTCATCCCTCAAAACCTCAAGAAGATGGACCACTTCCACTTCTCCGCCGTAATCCATCTCTTCGTCCATGAAGCTATTGATGGTATTCCTCTTCTCGGCATCTTCCCTCATTAGGAGATTAGCCCTTTTCAAAGTATTAAGGCAGAATGCGCACAAAGTGGACAGCCGGGTCTTGCCCTGCTCCTTCGCCCGAACAAGATTGCGTACAGGAGCTACCTGATGGATCAAATCATCATCAGCTAAGGAGTACACCGCGCCACAGCAGTTCCAGCGGGCAATCTCCTCCAGTTCGAGCCCGAGAGTCCGCAGGGAGGCGACTGCGGGCTCCTCCAGGTTTCTGGCCTTGGTCTTCAAGGTACAGCCGGGATAATAGGCTAAGCTCATTCGTCTATCTCTAGCCTGTGAACTTCCTCAAGGCGCTGACCATAGCTATCTGAGGCAGCGCACAGCGGTCCTGTGGCGAAATGTCCTCAGGGCGCATGTGGTCAACGTTCTGCCTGAGGGTGAGAAGCCTAATGGCCTCCATCATCCTGGAGAGGTCAAATCCCCTGGGGCAGTTGACAGTACAGGCAAGGCAAGAGGCGCAAATCCAAACGGTCTTAGAAGCTGCGACTTCCTCTTCCAATCCTAGTCGGGCCAGCTCGATAATCTGACGGGGCGAAATGTCCATGTTAGAAGCCGCGGGACAGCTTCCGGAACACATGCCGCATTGGTAACACAGCTGCAGGTTCTCACCGCTGAGTTCCTTCACCTTTCTGGCGAACTCGCGGCCCCGCTTTTTCGATCCAATAGTTGCAGTCACCCTCTTACGGCTCTCTCCAGGACTTCACAGGACTGCTTGTGCACGGCGGGCACACCAGCACTGCATGTTGACAGCCACAGGCATGCTGGCAATGTGACAGGGAAATGTCTCTATATGGACTGCCAGGGCGGTGACTGTACCACCATAGCCCATGGCACCGATGCCCAGACCATTGACTCTCTGCAGAATCTCCCTCTCCAGCTCAGCCACCTCAGGATCCGGACTCGGCTGACCGACTTCGCGCAGTAGCGCCTTCTTGGCTATGAACATCGTCATGTCCGTAGTCCCGCCTATGCCGACACCAATAATGACCGGCGGACAAGGATTGCTGCCAACCTCGTCAACAAGGCCGGCGACGAAATCTATCACTCCCTGGCGTCCCTTGGCCGGGGGCAGGACAGTAAGGCGGGAGCAATTCTCTGAGCCGCCTCCTTTGGGCAAGACTGCAATCTTGAGGCCATCGCCGGGGACGATATCGGTGTGAATCATGGCCGGCGTGTTGTCTCCTGTGTTGACCCTAGCAAAACAAGGCTGGCTCACTATCGATTTGCGCAGATAACCCCTGTCATATCCCCATCGTACTCCTTCATTGACTGCAGCATAGAGGTCTCCCCCGGTTACGCGAACCTCCTGGCCCAGCTCTAGCATAACTACAGCCGCGCCGGTGTCCTGACAAAGAGGAATTTGCTCCTTGCCTGCAATGCGCTGATTCTCCAGGATTCTGTCCAGCACATCGCGGCAGACGGGAGATTCTTCTTTCTGCCTTGCCTCACCGAGGGCGGTGACCACATCGTCGGGCAAGTAATGACAGGAGTGTTCAAAGAGACGGGCTACCGCGTTTGTTACGTCCTGGGCCTGGATTTCCCTCACAATACCTTATCGGCCTATCCTCGCTCCGTCACGCCAGCTACCGCTCATGCTATGATTCTCGGCACGGTAAGGCTAGCATCCATCAGGAACAGGATTTGTGCCTTTTCTCCTTTCTCTTCAACTGCTCTATCTAATGCTTCCTGAATTCCGCGACAGGGCTTGATGAATGCCTGCTCCATATCCCGTTCGGTAAGCCCTGTCACTCCCCAGATATGGGCCCAGGTGGCTATCTCGGCCATTTTGGCAGCCTTATGATAACCCAGTTTGTAGCCCTGCTCAATTCTGCGCAGAGCTTCCTCAGGAGTCCTGCTGCTGGCCAGAAGATCGAAGTATGCCTCTTCCCCTATGCCGGACCTGCACTCAGAAACCAGAATGAGAATTCCTCCCTCTTTCAAAGCCAGCTTGGCATTATCAAGCGCCTTTTGTGATTGATACAGGTCCACGTCTGAGGGATAGCCGGCAACGGCAACAACGATATCCGTCTTCTCCTTGACATCTACGCAGTAGACCTCGTGGGCTTTGTCTATAGCCATCACGAATGAATCATGAATGTTCCCCGAACTGCAATGATAGACCCTCTTCTGGCCATCCAGAACGGTCTGGATGGAGAATATCTCCTTCCCTCCTATTGTCTTGAGGGCGTCAACCATGTCTTCGTGAACGGGATTACCCCCCAGGACCAGGGCCTGTGCCCGTGGGCTAAGGGCGTGCTTATGATTTTGCTCTATCGTCTTATAAGAGGCAATGCCGGGCAGAAACGATTTCCTGCCTCCGGTATAGCCAGCGAAATAATGAGGCTCGACTGAACCGATGGTGACGAGCTTCTGTGCTTCCAGCCCCAATCTATTCACATACATCTCGGTGCCTGTGGAGGAGATACCCAAGTACACCATATCTTCGTCTTTGCGGGCATCATGAACGTAGATCCTGTCCTTCATCAGGCCGAGGTGAGGTCCGAAGATGTAGTCCAGTTCCTCGTCGGTGGGAGCCCGGTGGATCCCCGTGGCGACGATGAACCTCGGGTTCATCTCTCTGACTCTGGGATAGACAACTTCCAGTATCCTGGCCGTAGGAGTGGGCCTAGTGTGGTCATTGACTATGAACAGCAGGTCCCTGGCATCAGCGATGAACTCATCGAAGCCCTTGGAGTTGATAGGTGACTCAATGCCCCGGCGGATGATCTCCCTTTCGTCGCCCACCGAGACGACGTTTGGTTCCACCATACCGGCAACTCTGCTTTCCTCAACGTCCACCTCCACCTCTACCTTCCCCTTCCCGTAAGGAATCCCTATCCTCATAGCTAGTGTCCTCTCCTCCTCCAGAACTCTATGAAGTGAGACGGCTCAATACCACAACTCCCCCTTACTCGCTGTACCGAAAATCCAGCCTCTATCACAGACGAATCCAGCCGTCCATTCCTAGATTGGCCCCAACGCCGCTATCTCGCCGGCAAAGCTATTCACGGCATTCTCGAGCTTCTGAGCCTCGCCGCTGGCAAAATGCTCCAACTTGAGCCGTCCTGGTTCGACCCCAAGCACATCAAGCAGGCTTACAACCGATGCGCACCGCTCTTCAGCCCTATAGTTTCCGTCATGTTCACATTCGCCAAGCGGGCAGCAAGCAATCATGACGCCCCATGCACCCCAGTAAAACGCGTCCAATATCAGTCCCGGGTCAATACGCCCGGCACACACAGTCACGATGACTCCAGACATGTTGTTTCCCCCCGTCAGTTCCGTCCGAGATAGTCGCAACCCGGGATAGATCGACCAGTCACAGCAAAATACTATTATCTTGGGGATTCCATTGATACTGCGCAGGGAGTCTGCGATCCTTGCAGAGAGCTCTTCCCTTGATACTCCAAACCCTATCTTCTGGGACATCGCTCCAACCGGACATTCAGCAACACAGACCCCACAGCCCTTGCACTTGACCCTATCGACCACAACCCTCAGACTCTCCATATCCATAGATAGCGCCTGGGATTTGCAGGCCGACACACACCGTCCACAGGCCATACACATTTGCTCGTCATTCCTGACTGTAGTGCCCTGTCCTTCAAAGCCAGCCTCAAGGAGATCGGCTCTGACATCGGTAAAGATGTCGGTGGGGGAGACCTTCGCAGAACAGCTCTTGCTGCAGTTCTTGCAATAGAAGCACTCAAAAAGCCTCTCCGCTACATATGAAGACGGTTCGACCTCACCGCTGAGCAGGCCGTAAGTCAAGAGCAGTCTGCCCCTGGGCGTATCGATCTCCCAGCCGGACGTCCTATACAGCGGGCAGTTCTCAGAGCAATAGCCACACCGTATGCATATGTTCAGTTCGCCAGACCATCTGCTTAGCCTGCTGAACTCCCTCTTACCCTGGCCATCGCCGCAGTCGCGGTCAAGAGCAGGCACCGACCCGTGCCCGAATGTTCGCTTGCGGTCCTCCTTCATAGGTTCACAGGATATCTCAGCTTTGTCGCCCTAACCCAGTCATCCGGCGCATCCATCAGCTTGCCCGGATTGAGTATGTTGTTCGGGTCAAGAGCCACCTTTATGGATCTCATCATCTGCAGCGAATCCGCTTTCTCCTTCTTCCATGAAGGTGCCTTGGAGATTGCGATGCCATGCTCACCCGAGGTAGTTCCGCCCACGCTGTGGACGTAATCATATACCTCATCAACGGCGCGCCTGGCATCCTCCCATTGCTCTTTCCTGGTAGCATCCATCAGTATCTTCGTGTGTAGGACTCCCTCGCCACAATGGCCGTAGGCAGTCATCACCACATTGTTGCGTTCTCCGATCTCGTGGATCTTGCGGGCACATTCGGCTATCTTGGAACTGGGGACAGCCATGTCATCGGCCAGCGATGTGCAGGACAATCCGTCCCTGTATCGGGACAGTGCAGCAAAGAGCTTCTTTCTGCCGCTGTATATTCGTTCCATTTCCTTGGCATCGCTGCTCATCTCGATGCCAAAGGCGCTATTCTTCTCGCATATCTGCCTCATAATCCCCATGTCGGAGTCCACCACCTCCTTCAAGCGCCCGTCACACTCATACACCACGATGGCCTCGACCTGGGGGAGGCCCATATTGAGAGTCTTATTAAGAGCAGCGATGGCTATATCGTCTAACAGCTCAAGCAATGAGGGTGTCACTTCAGACGCCACTATGTCTGATATTGTCTCACCGGCATCTTCCAGCTTATTGAACTTTGCCATTCCCATAGCTCTGAACCGGGGCAGATGTCTGAGCAAGAGTGTCGCTTCCACAATAATGCCCAGGGTACCCTCGGAGCCCACCATAAGCCTATCAAGCTGATAGCCGGATGCCTGGGCCCTTGTATCGGCACCGAGAGCAACTAAGTCTCCGTTTGCCAAGACAACCTTCAGCCCCAGGACATAGTCGCGCATTGTGCCGTACTTCACAGCCCTTACCCCAGAACCATTATTGGCAATGGTTCCACCGATGGTGGCAATCCGGCCCGACTCGGGAGCTGAAGGAAACCAAAGACTGTAGGGCTGAAGCGCCCTGTTCAGATCATCGCAGACTACTCCAGGCTCAACCTTGCACAGTATGTCCCGCGGCCTTATGGCCAGGATTCGATTCATCCGCTTCAAGTCCATGACAATGCCGCCATATATGGGAACAGTGTGACCGGAAGCACCAGAACCGGCACCTCGAGCTGTAACAGGTATTAGCCGGGAATTGGCATAGCGGACAAGTTCACGCACCTCGTCGATCGTCTCAGGCCTGATGACCACGGAGGGACTGGCTTCATGAACGGACGAATCAGAGCCATATACATAAAGGTCAGCAGCATTATCCCTGACATTTTCCTCTCCTACAAGCTCCTGCAGCCTTCTAACCTCTATCTCCATCTCCTTCTCCTTCTCCTTCTACGCCGTTGCCGTCCTGCGCCTTCTATCAAATGCGAGCCTGCACAACCCGAAAGCTGATGTCCGGACTAACGTCACGACCAGCACACTCCTCGATCTATCCGAGAGCCCCGGCATCGGCCCGGGACTAGCCTATCACCGCTAAGACATCATTCGTGTATACGGAGTCCCCGGGCTTGAAGCGAATGGCCTTGACCAGGCCACCCACAGGGGCAGGGACATTGTTCTGCATCTTCATTGCCTCGAGCACAAGAAGCGGATCACCGTCTCTTACCTCATCGCCTACATTGACCAGGTAGCGAATCACCATACCCGGCATCGGGGCAAGCACCTGTGTCCCGTCTGAAACCGCAGCAGGTGTTGCCCTGCTCTCCTCCACTTGGGGAGCCCCCTTCTGGGCCTTGGATGGCGGAGGCGGGGAGGCGAGGGCACTTGCCGGCGCAGGGACGGCAGCAGTCGGAGCAGAAGGCACGGCCTCCACCTCTACCTCATAATGATCATCTCCAACGAAAACATTGAACCTTCTCAGGCCGGTGCCCTTTGCTGGGACCGCCTTCTCGAACCTCTCCACCAGCCTGCCGGCCTTGGCCTTGGCGATGAGCTCATCCTCCTTATTGACCTCCTCCAGGGTCTTAGGAGTGCGGGGAGGCTTCCAGTCATCGGGAATAGTCCTGTCTATGCCGTACTTGTACTTGAGAAACCGGGCCCCGGTGGTGGGAAAAAGGGCATAAGTCAATACGTCCTTGATATCCCTGGCAAACTCCCTGGACTCCTCAGTAGCTCTTTCCAGTTCTGGCTCCAGCATGTCGGCGGCCCGACACTTGATCGGTTCCTCTCCCCTCTCATATCCCTTGAGCACCATTTTCTGGATTCTCTTATCAATCGGAGCCGGAGGGCGGCCATAGAGCCCCCAGCAATAGTCCTTGGTTTCCTGGGCGATCATCTTGTAGCGACCGGCCAGGACATTCTGCACCGCCTGCACGCCCACAATTTGACTCGTAGGAGTAACCAAAGGCGGGTAACCAAGCTCTGCCCTGGTCCTGGCAGTCTCAGCCCTCACTTCGGCCAGCCTGTCGAGGGCATTGGCCTGCTTGAGCTGCGCCACCAGATTGGTGGTCATGCCGCCGGGGATCTGGTGCACCAGCACACCGGTATCTATGACCGACATTGCAGATGTATCCAGAAAGTCCCTGTACTTGGGCGCGACCTGCTCCAGCATCTGCCCACATCTGAATAGCTGCCCGATATCCAGTCCGGTGTCTCTATCTGTCCCGTAGAGAGCAACTACCAAAGGCTCGACAGGTGGCTCCGAGGTACGCAAAGCAAAGGGAGACAAAGCAGTGTCGACAATATCGAGTCCGGCCTCGATGGCCTTGAGCACAGACATGGAGGCCTGCCCGCTTGTGTAGTGCGTGTGGAGATCAACAGGTATTTTGAGAGTTTCCTTAAGGGCTTTGACCAAGTCATAGGCATCATAGGGCGAGATGAGTCCGGCCTGATCCTTGATGCATATAGAGTCGGCACCCATGTCCTGGAGGAGCAGAGCCTTCTTAACGTAGTATTCCAGGTTATAGACCGGCCCACCCATCCTTGGCTGCGTGAGCGAGTAACATATAGCTCCCTGGTAGTGCTTCCCGCACTTCTTGATTGCCCTGGCAGCCCGCTCATGATTACGCTCGTCGTTCACAGCATCAAAGACACGAAAGATGTCGATACCGACTTCCGCGGCCTGCTCCACAAAGGCATCGACCAGATCATCGGGGTGGTTCCTATAGGCAACGAGGTTTTGTCCTCGCAGGAGCATTTGCAGCGGGGTATCGGGCATCAGCCTCTTCAGCTTGCGAGGCCTGTCCCAGGGGTCTTCACCCAGAAAACGGTGGGCAACGTCAAACGTTGCGCCACCCCAGACCTCCATGGAGTAGAAGCCACATTTATTCATCTCGGGTGCCATCCATTCCATATCCTCAGTCCGCATTCTGGTAGCAAGTGTGCTCTGATGCGCGTCACGATAGGTGGTGTCACAGATCTGCACCGGGTTCCTGGCTTTCGATCTCGTGGGCACCTGTTCGGTCGTCAGGTCTCTGGCTGAAACCTGGCTTCGTCGTTTATCGTTCACAAGCGGTCTCCTTTCCGCCCTAGATCTCCCTCCGTTTCTCGTCGTTCTGAGCCTGGCCCGGGATTCGAATGGTGTGCCGGCCTGCCAGTTGACCCAGAACCTCGTCCCGGGATAGCATCCGAATCCGATCGTCTGGAGGCAATACGGCGCTGCCACAGCAACCGCATCCGCATTATCTCGTCACGTCCAGACCTGCTCCAGAAGCTGAGAACTGCTTCCGGCCTTGGCTGCGCTACCACCCTCCTCAGGGACCTCTCTTCCTCCTCCATATAAGAAGCCACAGCCGCTGCCACGGCAGCTATAGTTCTTTCCCTGTATTCCAATTGCTGTCCTGCTCAAATCTCTCTATACAGGAATGTTGCCATGCTTCTTTGGGGGTCTCGTCTCCCGCTTGGTGGAGAGCATCTCCAGCGCATTGATGATCTTGGGACGGCTGTCACGGGGCATAATGACCTCGTCCACGTATCCGCGCGAGGCGGCAATGTATGGATTGTATAGCAGGTCACGGTATTCTTGAACCTTCTCCTGCTGCTTCGTCTTGGGATCCGGCGCAGCCTCTATCTCCTTGCGGAATATGACCGGCGTAGCCCCTTCAGCACCCATAACTGCTATTTCTGCTGTGGGCCAGGCAAAAACAAAGTCCGCGCCCAGGTCCTTACTACACATGGCCAGGTAGGAGCCTCCATAGTCCTTGCGAGTGATCAGGGTGATCTTGGGAACCGTAGCCTCGGAGTAGGCCCACAGAAGCTTCGCTCCATGCCTGATGATTCCCGACCATTCCTGGTCCTTCCCCGGTAAGTAACCAGGAACATCGGCAATCGTAAATATAGGGATATTAAAGGCATCACAGAATCTGATGAACCGGGTGATCTTGTCCGAAGCATTGACGTCAAGACATCCAGCAAGATGCATAGGTTGATTGGCTATGACTCCCACGGCTCTACCGTTGATCCTGGCAAAGCAGATGATGGCGTTCTGAGCATAATGATAGTGGGGCTCAAGTATCTCACCGTTATCCACGATCGACCTGATAACACTCCTCATATCGTAAGCCTTGTTGGGCTCATCCGGTATCAGGCTGTCGAGATGAGGGTCAACACGGTCCGCATCATCGCCAGGCTCAACGCAAGGTGGGTCCTCCATATTGTTGGCAGGAAGGTAACTGAGGAGCTTTCTTATGAGTCCAATAGCCTCAGCATCGCTCTCACAGGCAAAATGACACACACCGCTCTTAGTGGCGTGAGGCATGGCGCCACCAAGTTCTTCAGAAGTGATCTCCTCCCCCGTAACCTGCTTGACCACCGCCGGGCCGGTGATATGCATGTAGCTCGTACGCTTGGTCATGAAGACCCAATCAGTCATGGCCGGCGAGTAGACCGCGCCACCGGCGGTAGGCCCCATGATCGCTGAGAGCTGGGGAATGACTCCCGAGGCTGCGGAGTTGCGATAGAATATCTGGCCGTAGCCCGAGAGGGCATCGACTCCCTCCTGAATCCGGGCCCCGCCCGAGTCATTGAAGCCCACAACGGGAACACCGCACTTCAGGGCCAAGTCCATGATCTTGCATATCTTCTTGGCATGCATCTCACCCAACGTGCCCCCCATGGATGTAAAATCCTGGGAGAACGCGCACACCGGGCGACCATCTACCGTCCCATGTCCAGTGACGACTCCCTCCGCAGGAACCACAACTTCGTTCATGCCGAACAGCCTAGCTCGATGCCTGACGAACAAATCAAGCTCATGGAAGCTGCCGGCATCAAACAACAGATCGAGCCTTTCACGAGCGGTGAGTTTGCCCGACTTATGCTGCTTCTCTACCCGCTCCGGACCACCTAAGGCTTTCTCCCTGCGTTCTCTGTCCGCCAGGTCATCTAGCCGTTCGGAAACTGTGCCCATATAGACTCCTGCTCACGAATCGAGTCGCCTGCGCAGCAGGCTATTTTAGACTGAAGTGGCGGCCAAGGCAAATCCTTGAACTCATGGAGATATGGCCAAGATAGCTGCCCGCATATCCCGGACGGGTCCAAGGATCGCTGCCGTCAGAAACCAACCTAGCGCCCTCACCCGCTTGTGCTTTGGATCTGCTTTTGGGCATAATAATCGATGTTGCCCTTGCGGCCCAGACAAGGACGATATCATGAGGAAGACTTGAAACCGCAGCTTATCGCACTTGACGGTCCGGTGGCAGTCGGCAAGAGCAGCGTAGGCTCTCTGCTAGCGAGAAAATTAGGGTACGTTTTCTTCGATACCGGCATGATTTACCGGGCGTTCACCTGGAAGGTTCTCAAATCAGGTATTTCGCCGGAGGACAAGGACCAACTCTGTGACCTGGCAGGTGCCACTAAATTCGATTTCGTGCCCTCGCAGGAAGGTGTGCTGTCAGTATTTGTTGATAAGGAAGATGTCTCACCAAAGCTACTCTCCCCCGAAATAGAGGGACTAGTCGCTCTGACAGCCAAGGTCGCAGGGGTACGCCAGGCAATGGTAGCGGAACAGCGTAGACTAGCCCAGAGAGGAAGCGTGGTAATGGCAGGAAGGGACATAGGTACAGTGGTGCTGCCTTGGGCAGAACTTAAGATCTTCCTCACTGCCTCGGCCGAGGAGAGGGCCAGGCGCCGACATAAGGAGCTACAGCAGCGGCGACAGAACTCCAGCCTGGAGGCCGTTCTGGCCGACCTGAAGAGGCGAGACGAGATGGACATTAACAGAACCATCTCACCGCTCAGACCGGCTGCGGACGCCATCATTATCGATACGGAGGGCCATAGCCTGGAGCAGATCGTAGATAGAATACATGGTTTGGCAATGAATCTATGACCCTATCTCAAAAGCTCCTCCTCGGAGCATGCAAACCCCTGCTCGACCTCCTCTTTTCCTGGAAAGTTGAAGGTAGGCAAAACGTGCCTCCTACCGGGGCACTGCTTGTAGCAGCCAATCATGTTCACGTTCTGGACCCGATCTTCCTCCAATTCAGCTTCCCGCGGTGGATTCACTTCATGGCCAAGGAGGAGCTATTTCGCTCCCTCTTTCTGAGATTCTGGCTTCAGTGGGCCGGCTCTATATCTATACGCCGCGGTGGCCAGGTAAGTGAGAAACAGAAGATACTGGGCAGCGCCAGAACTACGCTGGAGGGAGGCCTGGTACTGGGCATGTTCCCCGAGGGCCGCCGAAGTTGCCATGGCAAACTCAGTCAAGGTAGACCGGGCTCGGCAGTCATAGCCTCGAAAGCCGCCATCTCTCTGCTTCCCGTCGGCATCATCGGCACGGACAAGCTCAACGGCGTAAGCTGGCTATGGAAGCGTCCCCGAATAGTCATCAACATTGGCAGGCCATTCAAGCTCCCGCCTACTGACGGCAGGTTGAGCAGGTCCAAAATGCAGCTCTTGACAGCGCAACTAATGCAGGAAATCGCCGCTCTTCTGCCCCCCGAATATCGAGGCGCTTATGAGAAACGTGACGATTGAGAAAGCCGAAGAACTGGGCCTCTGCTTCGGCGTGAGACGCGCCATGAAGCTGCTCAAGGAGGCAGCTGGCAGATATGGAGAAATCGAGACGCTGGGACCGGTTGCACACAACCGGGTACTGGTGGAGGCACTGGCCAAGCTAGGAGTGAGGCCTGTAGACAGTTTGGACCAGGCACATGGGAGAGTCATAGCTATCACGACCCATGGTACAAGCCCCCAGATACTCTCTGAGATCAGGGCTCGCGGCATCGATATCATTGACACAACCTGTCCTATAGTACACAGGGCCCAGCGCACAGCCCAAGAACTGGCTGAGTACGGCTTTCAGGTCATTATCTTCGGACAAGCAGAGCACTCCGAGGTGAAGGGACTGCTGGGCTGGACGGGAGACAGGGGAGTTGCTGCGCTTGATCTCAAGCAACTCGCCAGTTCCGCAATACCGGCACCGCGCCTGGGCATTATCTCTCAGACGACCCAAACCCGGTCCGACTTCTCCAGATTCGGCGGCCGGCTGGTCAGTGCCCTTTGTTCCAAGGCACAGGAGATACGCCTCGTCAACACATTATGTCAGGTCACCCAGGGGCACCAAGACGCTGCTGTGAGATTAGCCCGCAGGAGCCAGCTCATGATAGTGATTGGTGGAAGCAACAGCGCCAACGCCAGGCACCTCGTGGAGATATGTTCTCCCCTGGTGGAGACCCACCTGGTGGAAACAGCAGACGATATCGACGACTCCTGGCTGGTTGGCAAACAGCATATCGGGATCACTGCTGGAGCATCTACGCCGAACGAAGCCGTAGAGGAATTGACAGCCAGGCTTGCCTCTATGTAGCCTTCAGCCGAGCTTACCGCCCAGCTTCCTGCCCCCTATTAGATGAAGGTGAAGGTGTGGCACCACCTGTCCTCCCTCGTAGCCGCAGTTTATCACCAGGCGATAGCCCTTCTCAGCCAGACCCTCCTCTTCAGCAAGACGCTTAGCTATGACTACAAGGCGTCCGGCAAGCTCCTGTTGCCCCTCATCAAGATGAGCCAGCGATGTTATGTGAGCCTTAGGTATGACAAGCAAGTGCGTGGGTGCTTGAGGCGCTATATCTTTGAAGGCCAGGCAGGCCTCATCTTGATACGCTATGTCGCAAGGAAGCTCACCAGCAACAATCCGGCAAAAAATGCATTCCTCTGCCATAATACTGCTCCTTTAGATAATCACTCCTTCTCGTCGTAGATCCTCAATCTCTGCCCGCTCATAACCCAACTCCCGCAGTGTTTCATCAGTGTGCTCACCAGGAAGCGGCGATAGCGTTCTGACCTGGCCCGGCGTTCCTGAGAACTTGGGAGCTATGCCCACCTGCCTGACCCTGCCCAGGATCGGATGTTCTACCTCGATAACCATTTGGCGGTGAAGCACCTGGGGGTCCGCGAAAACCTCTTCGGGCTCATAGACTTTCCCGGCAGGCACATCACTATTGATCAGTAACTCGAACCATTCGTCTCTTGTCCTGGTCAGGAACGTCTGCTTCAGGAAAGAGCGGATCTCGTCCCACTTCTCGTCCTCCGGTTTGTGGAAGGTATGCTCCAGGGCGAAATGATATGGTACAAGATCCTCCCTCGCCAAGAACCGGCACAGGTTCTCCCAGAAGTGCGGCTCAAGGCAGCCAATGGTAATATACTTCCCATCCTTGGTCTGGTACACTCCGTAATAGGGATAGGCACCGTGCAGCCACGACTGGCCCCTGCTCAGTGCCGACCCGTCAAAGAAGTAGCCACAGGTAAGCCAGGTCATAAGCGAAAGCGCTCCATCCAGGTAAGCCACATCCACATATTGCCCTTGCCCCGTCTTATTTCTGGCCAGCAAAGCCACCACAATGCCCAGAGCCCCATATAGCGCCGCCCCAGCCAGGTCAGCAACCAGATTCAAGGGGACGACCGGAGGTCCATCGGCCGACCCGATCAAGCCCAGGACACCAGCCATAGCTATGTAGTTGATATCATGCCCCGGGAAGGCACGGTAAGGCCCATCCTGACCATAGCCACTCAGCGAGCAGTAGATAATTCCAGGGTTGAGCTTGCTAACAGTCTGGTAGTCTATCCCCAACCGTCCGGCAACTCCCGGCCGGAACCCTTCGACAACAACATCGGCCCGCTGAGAAAGGCGCCCAAATATCTCGCGTCCCGCCTCCGCCTTCAGGTTGAGCACAATGCTCTTCTTGTTGCGGTTGGGCGCATAGTAAGCAGCTGCCTTCCGGGTGCTCTCCTCGGCTGACGATCCCGGCGCACTGATGAACTCAGATACGCCCGGCGCCTCAATCTTGAGGACTTCGGCTCCCAGATCTCCCAGCAGCATGGTGCAGAAGGTGCCGGGAATCACCCTCGACAAGTCCAGAATCTTCACACCTTGCAAAGCTAACATGCCTGTTCCTCGGCCGGTCGAACAGGCATTATAAGCCATTTCAGCAGTGCTTTGCATTTTTGGCTTTATTGTGCTAAATTGCCAGATAAAGGGACCCGAAGTAAAGGTGGGGATTACCCACCTTAATTTGTTAAGTAGAAGAAGTCAGGCAGGAATGGAAAGATGAAAACGGAGCTTAGGGCTGCGATTACCCAGCTTTCAGCCGAACGGCACTTGCCCAAGGAAGTTGTACTGGCCGCGTTGGAGTCAGCGCTGGCTTCGGCGTATAAGAGGGAAATGGCCACTCCGGAGCAAGACATAGTGGTAAGAGTAGACCCCAACGCCGGGGAGATCAACTTCTATGTTCAGAAGGTTGTAGTGGAGTCAGTTACCGATCCAGACCGCGAGATCTCTGTGGAGGAAGCTCAAAAGCTGCGAGCTACAGCGCAGGTCGGCGATGCAGTCACTATAGAGTGCACGCCTGCGAATATCGGTCGCATTGCTGTCCAGGCGGCGAAACAAATCGTACTGCAGCGATTGCGGGAAGCAGAGCACCGCATCATCTACGAGGAACTGACCGATAGAGAGGGAAAGGTTATCACCGGAGCAATTCAGTTCATCGAACCTAAGCGGATTTATGTCAGACTCAACAAGACAGAGGCCATACTGCCTATTAACGAGCAGGTAGCTAGCGAGCATTACTACAGGGGCCAGCGGCTCAAGTTCTATCTGCTGCAGATAGCCCAGGGTGGCAGAGAGCCTCAGATCATAGTCTCGCGCTCTCATCCCAACCTCATACGTCGCCTCTTTGAGCTGGAGATACCTGAAATCCACAATAGCATCGTGGAGCTAAGAGCCATAGCGCGCGAGGCCGGACAGCGGACCAAAGTAGCTGTGGTCAGCAATCAGGAGAACATCGACCCTGTAGGGTGCTGTCTTGGCCCTCGGGGCATAAGGCTGCAGAGCATCATCAACGAACTGAACGGCGAGAAGATAGACGTGGTCCAGTGGCACAGTGACCCCGGAGTTTTCATCTCTAACGCCCTAAGCCCGGCCCAAGTTGCAAGCATCAGGATCAGTGAGGAGAGCCACACGGCCACCGTGATTGTGCCTGATAAGCAGCTCTCCCTGGCCATCGGCAAGCAAGGGCAGAATGCCAGGCTGGCAGCCAAACTCACTGGCTGGCGCATCGATATCAAGAGTGTCTCCGCCATCGACGCGGAGAGAACGGTCACAGAGGAGCCTGAGCAGATGGAGGAGGCGATTGCGGCTGAGGCCATGGAAGTGGAGACACCGGAGGCGATGCTAGCTGAGGCAGTGGAAGCTGAGGCAGTGGAAGCTGAGGAGGTCGAAGCGGAAGAACAGGTAGAGCTTCCCAGCATTGCAGAAGCGCCGCCTGAGACGCCCGAGCAAAAGCAGATTCGTTTTGCTGAGGACATCCTGATGGCGGCGCTGAGAGGAGGAGTGACCGATAAGGACAGGGGCGGAGCTAAAGCCAAGAAAAGGGGAAAGGTGGTAAAGTACAAAGAGAAGGATGACGGGTTTGTCGATGATGAGATCGAAGAGTAAACATCTGCCGCAACGGACTTGCATAGCTTGCCGGCAGACTAAGGAGAAGGGGTCCTTGATCCGCCTGGTGCGCGACGATGACGGAGGTGCCCGGGTGGACATATCTGGCAATAAGCCAGGCAGGGGTGCATACGTATGCCCTGATAGAGCTTGCTTTGAGTTGGTGCTGAAGAAGAACCGCCTGGAGTATGCCTTGCGGACGAAGCTCAGCGCCGATGATCGACAGGCTTTGCTGCAGTTTGTTCATGACTTGCCGGAGGAGAGCTAGATTTGGAGAAAAAGAAGCCGGGATTGAAAGAAGAGCCGCCGCCAGTTGAGCTTCCTGCTTCGGTGACTGTCAAGCAGTTAGCGGACCTGTTGAGAGTAGAGCCTGTCAAGATAATCAAGCAGCTCATGCGCAAAGGCATCATGGCCAATATTAACCAGACGGTCGACTTCGATACGGCAAGCTCAATAGCTACCGACCTCGGCTATCAGGTGAAAGCTGCAGAAGAGCACAGGGCCCCAACTTCGCGCAGGGCAACAGGCAAGGGAAAGCTCTCAACCCGCCCTCCGGTGGTTACCGTAATGGGACACGTTGACCACGGCAAGACCAGCCTGCTTGACGTAATCAGAAAGACCAACGTCGCCGCCCGGGAAGTAGGGGCGATTACCCAGCATATTGGTGCCTACCAAGCTTCGGTAAACGGACGCAAGATAACATTCCTGGACACACCGGGACATGAAGCTTTTACTGTCATGAGGGGCAGAGGGGCAAAAGCAACTGATATTGTAATCCTGGTGATTGCCGCTGACGACGGGGTGATGCCGCAGACTGTGGAAGCCATAAACCACGCCAAGGCCGCCGGAGTGCCCATCGTAGTTGCCATCAATAAGATGGATAAACCGGATACCAATCCCGAGCGGATCAAGCAACAGCTCACTGACCTGGGGCTGGTTGTTGAAGAGTGGGGCGGCGACACCGTTTGCGTGCCCATATCGGCCAAGCAAGAGCAAGGGATTCCAGAACTATTGGAAAACCTGTTTCTCGTTGCCGACATACTGTCGCTGGAAGCCGATCCTGACGGTGCCGCAGAGGGAGTTGTCATTGAGGCTAAGCTGGACAAGAGCAGAGGCCCTCTGGCTACTTTCCTCGTTCAGAAGGGCACTCTAAAACTGGGCGACGTGGTGGTCGCCGGCTCTGCCTGGGGCAAGATAAGAGCCATGTTTGATGATCAAGGAAAGCGGGTCAATAAGGCGGAGCCGTCAACTCCGGTGGAGGTGCTGGGCCTGAACGAGGTGGCGAAATCGGGAGACCTGTTTGTGGTGCTCCCCGATGAGCATGAGGCGCGAGGCCTGGCCGAAAAACAGCAACCTGCCAGGCCGCATATCGCCCAGAGCTTGAGCGCTCTCTCCAGCCAGATAAGTGATGGTCAGCTCAAGGAGCTCAACATAGTCCTCAAGACGGACGTCGATGGCAGCATAGAGCCCATAAAGACTTCGATTGAACGATTGGGCACAGAGAAGGCCAAAGCAAGAGTCATCCATGCTGCCAGCGGGAGCATCACCGAGAGTGATGTGCTTCTGGCCTCGGCTTCGAACGGCATTATCATCGGCTTCAACACTCCCACCTCACCAGGAGCAACGCAATTGGCCAGTGCGGAAGGTGTCGGCATCCAGCATTATGATGTGATCTATAAGCTGATAGAAGACATGGACAGGACACTGAAAGGGATGCTCGAGCCCACTTATGGTGAAGTGCTGAGCGGCCGCGCTGAAGTAAGGGCGGTGTTCCCCAGCAGCAAGCTCGGCAAGGTAGCCGGAGTCTACATCATGGAAGGGGAGGCAAGGAGGGATGCCCAGGTCAAGGTACTACGCCGCAATAAAGTCACCTGTGAATCCAGGGTCTCCAGCTTGAAGCGGTTCAAGGACGATGTTGCCGAGGTCTCGGCTGGACTGGAAGCTGGTCTGGGCATAGAGGAAGCCGTCGATTTTCAAGTTGGAGACATCGTCGAGTTCTACCGAAGGGAAAGAATAGGTTAGCGTATTGCTGGATAGGAGATTGAGATGAGCAGGCGGAGCGAGCGGACAGGCAGGCTTATTCAGCGTGAGATCAGTGAACTGCTTGAGCGTCAGGTCAACGACCCCAGATTGAGCAGGCTTATCTCGGTAACGGAGGTAACCCTCTCACCTGATCTCAAGCATGCCAAGGTATTCGTCAGCACTTTAGGCAGCGAAATGAACAAGGAAGATATGCTGGCCGGCTTCAACAGGGCATCAGGCTTCTTGCGCAAGGAACTCGCGTTACACCTGAGGCTAAGACATACACCGGAACTCAGCTTTCATTATGATGATTCCATGGAGCGAGGAGCGAAGCTACTGAGCTTGATGCGCGAACTCACCGACACTGAATAGCAGTATGGAGCCTCGCGAAGCCCCGTCAAGGGTGTTGACAATCGCACCGGTAAATATGTATAAATTGGCCTGCAGCATCATGGTACATGCACGTACTTCGACCTCAAGCCCCAGATCGTCTCCGCTGCCCGCACATTGCTTTGCATGCTAGAAAGAGACAACAGGAAGAGTTGCCCGTGCCCAATCTTGAGGAGCGGAATGGCAGCGCTACGGCGAATCCACCCAGTGTACGAAACACGGTTATGCCAAACGGGCCAGTCCGGCCGTAACGGCAGGATCTCCACATCTATGAAACGGAGGCAACAATGGGAGCAATAAACGTAGCCATCGTAGGCGTAGGCAACTGCGCTTCTTCACTAGTGCAGGGAGTTCACTACTACAAGGATGCTAAGGGAGACGAGTTTGTCCCCGGTCTGATGCATGTCAACCTGGGAGACTATCATATAGCGGACATTAACTTCGTGGCTGCCTTTGATATCGATAAGGCCAAGGTGGGCAAGGACCTGGCCGAGGCCATTTTCGCCAAGCCAAACAACACCCTTAAGTTCTGTGATGTGCCCAAGCTTGGCATCCGGGTCGAGCGGGGCATGACTCACGATGGACTGGGCAAATACCTATCTCAGGTCATCACCAAGGCTCCGGGCCCCACTGCCAACATCGTGGACATCCTGAGAAAGACCAAGACTGATGTGGTCATCAGTTATCTGCCTGTAGGAAGCGAGGAGGCAACTAAATGGTATGTAGAGCAAGTGCTGACCGCAGGCTGTGGCTTCATTAACTGCATACCCGTCTTCATTGCACGCGAACCCTATTGGCAAAACCGGTTTGCGGAGCGCAAGCTGCCCCTCATCGGCGACGATATCAAGTCTCAGGTTGGCGCCACAATAACCCACCGTATGTTGACCAGGCTCTTCCGCGACCGCGGCGTCAGGCTGGAGCGGACCTACCAGCTTAACTTCGGCGGCAATACCGATTTCTACAACATGCTGGAACGAGAGCGTCTGGAATCTAAGAAGATTTCCAAGACAGATGCGGTTACTTCACAGTTGGACTACGTTCTTGACCCCGACAATATCCACGTCGGTCCCAGCGACTATGTGCCCTGGCTGACGGACCGCAAGTTCTGTTACCTCAAGATGGAAGGCCGTACCTTCGGCGATGTGCCACTGAACCTGGAGCTCAAGATGGAGGTATGGGATAGTCCTAATTCAGCCGGGGTAGTCATCGATGCCATAAGATGCTGTAAACTCGCACTCGACCGCGGCCTGTGCGGGACTATAGTAGGACCCGCAGCTTACTTCATGAAATCTCCGCCTATTCAATACTCTGATGATGAAGCCCGCATCAAGACCGAGGCATTCATAGCAGGACAGGAACAAGAATGCCCCATCACACTGCCCGAGCTACAGCCAGTCGAGATCGAGGGATAGACCGCATTTTCGGCAAGAGCGCCATCTTCAGGAATCCAGTCCCAGCAATAATCCTATGCCTGCGGTTAGTTAGTGGGACTTACTACGTTCGGAAGGAGTAACGAGCTGCCCGGACTTGCCCTGTCCACAATGTGGGCCAAAGACAGGTTCGCCCGCATGGCGGTATTTGTCGCCAAAGCTGAAGGGCTTGGCTTTGAGTACATAGAAGCAAATGCCTGGCTCTCCCCACGAATGCTTGCCCAGCTTCTGGCGACCGGAGTTCCGATTTCGAGCATCCACGCGCCCTGTCCGAACGTGCTGTCAGCAACAGGAGCCCCCGCAGGTGCCCTCTCCCTGAGTTCTCTGGACGCGAGCGAGCGAACCGAGGCAGTTAGCTTCACCAGACAAGCGATAGACCTTGCAGTAGACGTTAAGGCCAGGGCCATTGTCCTTCACATGGGTGAAGCACCGATCGACCTCCGCCTGGAAGATAGACTCCGCAGACTGCACCGTGAAGGCCGGGGCCGAACTGATGAGTACGATCGGGTTGCGGCAGAGCTGGTGCGCCGGCGCAATGCCGTGGTCCCGCCTTACCTCGAGGCAGCCGGAAAAAGCCTTCGGGAACTGAGCAGATATAGCCGACAAAAAGGTATAATCCTGGGGATTGAGACGAGGTTCCATCTGCATGAGATACCGAATATTGACGAAGCTGCGCAGCTACTGGGCGAGGTGCCGGACGACGCAGCCGGCTACTGGCATGACGTGGGACATGCCGAAGTCCAACATAGGCTGGGGGTCAATGCGCATGAAGAATGGCTCTCACGGTTCCAACACAGGATGGTCGGCATCCACTTGCACGATATTGTGGGCATTTGTGATCACCATGCGCCTGGCACAGGAGACATGGACTGGTCGATGATAGCCGGATATATACCCGCAGGGATAGTGAAGGTCTGTGAAATCGGCGAGTGGAATGAAGAGGAACAAATACAAGGCGTGGTGGGCTTCCTGCACGAGGCAGGAATAGTGTAGTAAGGGAACAGGCTCAGTGAGTTTGACGGATACCAGACACATACTGGCGGGAGCCATCACCGGTCCCATAGTCGGGGCTTTGAGCAGAAGCAAGATAACGCCCAATGCTCTTACAATTGCCAATCTCGCCCTGAACATAGTTGCGGCGTATGTCATTGCCACAGGACACTTCCTTGTCGGAGGGGCCCTGGTCCTGATTGCAGGCTTGTTCGACCTGCTGGACGGTGCACTGGCCCGCCTCACAAAGCGGACCACGAAGTTCGGAGCCGTGCTTGACTCGGTGGCCGACCGCATTGCTGAAGCAGTGGTACTATGCGGTCTGCTCATATGGTACATAGGGCAAGAAGCCAGCCTGGAAATGGTGACGGGCCTCATCCTCGCAGTCCTCATCGGTTCCTTCCTGGTCAGCTACATAAGGGCCAGGGCGGAGGGGCTCGGCTGGCAATGTCAGGTAGGCTTGTTTACCAGAGCAGAACGCGTTATAGTATTGGCGATAGGCCTAGTGCTGAATCAAGTCTTCATTGCCCTATGCGTTCTGGTGGTTTTTGTGTATGTCACTGTGGTGCAGAGAATGGTCCACCTTTGGAAGCAAGAAAGGGCTGGAGGAGATTAGTTGGCTGTTGTAGCTATTGTGGGAGGGCAGTGGGGTGACGAAGGCAAAGGAAAGATAATAGATCTCCTGGCTGAGAAGGCCAAGATCGTGGCCCGTTTCTCAGGGGGAGATAATGCCGGCCATACTGTGATCAATCCCCACGGTGAGTTCCGGCTGCATCTTGTTCCTTCAGGCATCTTCAACCGTCAGGCAACCTGCATTATTGGCAACGGTGTAGCCATCAATCCCGCCGTGCTGCTTAGAGAGATGGACGATCTGCGCAATCATGGTGTTGCTACAGACCGGCTTCTTGTCAGCGCCCAAGCGCACCTGATCCTGCCTTATCACACCCTTCTCGACGAACTGGAGGAGGAAAGGCGTAGCCAAGGGGCGCTGGGAACTACCCGCAGGGGAATCGGCCCTGCTTTCGCCGACAAAGTAGCTCGCCTGGGCATACGTGCCGGATGCCTGCTGGACAAGGATGTGCTTCGCAGCCGATTGAGCGCAGCTCTCGAGTTCAAGAATGAGATTCTGACCCAAGTATACGAGGTCCCACCACTATCGCTGGAGGAGATCTACGACCAATACTGCGCTTATGGGGAGCGCCTGGCTCCCCATATCCGGGAGACCGGCTCTATAGTCCGCGAGGGCGCGGCGAGGGGGGAATACGTCCTGCTAGAAGGTGCCCAGGGGGCCTTACTCGACCCTGATTTCGGCAGCTACCCATATGTCACGTCCTCATCACCGCTGGCAGCGGCAGCCTGTATTGGGTCCGGTCTGGGCCCACGTGCGATCGACCGGGTCGTAGGCGTGTTCAAGGCCTATAGCACGAGAGTCGGTGCCGGGCCTATGCCTACGGAACTGAAGAACGAGATCGGTGATCTCATACGCAGAAAGGCTGATGAGTATGGCGTCACCACAAGGAGACCACGAAGGTGCGGCTGGTTTGATGCCGTGGCAGGACGCTTCGGCGCTCAGATAAATGGCCTCAGCGATATAGCTCTGACTCACCTCGACGTTTATGACGGTTTCTCGGCAGTCAAGATATGCACGGCCTACCGGTGTGGCGAAGAGGTCCTGACTTCCTTCCCCGGCGATGCAGCCACCCTGGAGAAATGCCAGCCTATCTACGAAGATCTGGATGGCTGGCAAGAACCAATAAGCGGAGTTCGCCACTCGGAAAAGCTGCCCGTGGCGGCCCGCAAGTATGTGTCCCGTCTGGAAGAACTCCTTTCCTGTCCCATCAGCATTATATCCGTCGGACCAGGTAGAGAGCAGACCATATCAGTTGAGGCTGTCAGCCAATAGTCCACGGTCTCAGGGACGAGCCGACCTGTGCTCTGCCAGTTGGGCCCATTGTGATGAGGTTGTGGACGTGAACATGCATTCGGGCTAGCTTCCAGCGTTGCCCTATTTGCGCGCCTTGCTCAGGCTGCCCTTGGAATTTACCTTGCCTCTGTCTACGCCAACCTCCGCGATCTGCAGGGCATTCAGGGCTGATCCCTTACGTAGATTGTCCGCCACTATCCACATAGCAAGTCCGCCGGGATGTGAGGTATCTTTCCTGATTCGGCCTACGAATACGTGGTCTGAGCCGCTGGCAGCCCAGGGCTGAGGATAGAAACTGACGCTGGGATCATCAAGCACTCTGACACCCGCAGCTTGAGCCAGGACTCGCCTCGCCTCTTCAGGCGTGATGGGCGCGCTGAATTCCGCGTTCACTGCCTGGCTGTGCCCAAAATAGACAGGGACCCGCACGCAAGTGGCGGAAACAGCCAGCTCCTGGGCGTGCAGTATCTTCCGTGTCTCCTCACCTATTCTCTGTTCCTCCTTTGTATATCCATTATCCAGGAAGACATCGATTTCCGGCAGCAAGTTAAAGGCTATTTGGTGAGAATAGACGTGGGGACAGATTCGACGTCCTTCCAGCACCAGCCGCGACTGGTTGGTCAGCTCCTTCACGGCGGCAGCACCACTGCTCGATACTGACTGGTAACTGCTGACCACGACTCGCTTGACGGGGTTGATCCTATGGAGGGGACAGAGTGCTACCGTCATCTCTATTGTGCAGCAACTCGGGCTGGCAATTATCCCCCTGTGCCACTCAATGTCCTCGGGGTTCACCTCGGGAACTACCAGAGGCACCGCAGGGTCCATTGCGAAGGCAGTACTACTATCAATGACCACTGCTCCGGCTTCGACAGCCAGGGGAGCCAGCCTATAACTAGTGTCAGGACCGGCAAGAAAGAAGGCGATATCAACATCACGAAACGCCCCCGGCTTAGGTTCCCTAACTTCAACTCTTTGATGCCTAAAAAAGAGCTTCACACCGGGCGCATGATCGGCACCGAGCAGCTGTATCGAAGCTACCGGGAAACTGCGTTGCTCGAGCAGCTTGATGAACTCCTGGCCTGCAATTCCGGTAGCACCGACAATAGCTATGCTGAATCCTGCCATGATATTACCTAGAGGTCCAGCAAGGCGTCCAGTCCGTAAGTAAGCCCTTTGCGTCTCGTTACTTCCTTGATCGCCAGCATGACGCCCGGCAGGTAACACTCTCGGCCTATGGCGCTGTGCCGCAAGCTCAGAGTCTCACCTGCTCCGCTCAATACAACTTCCTGCCCGGCCAAGAATCCGGGCAACCGCAAGCTATGGATAGCTATGCCATCGATCTGTCCGCCCCTGGTGTGGCTCAACACTTCATTGTTGGCTTCAGGATGGATGAACGGCTTGCCGCGTGCTTGGGACATCGCTCTCGCCGTAGCTATGGCAGTACCTGAAGGAGCATCAGCTTTCTTGTCGTGATGCATTTCGATGATCTCAGCCCGGTCGAAAAACCTGGCGGCAAATCTCGACAGATGTATCAGAAGGGCTGCTCCCAGAGAAAAATCAGGCGCCACTACTGCTCCTGCTTTGCCAGCCTGGCATAGCTTTGCGATTTCCGTCAGGTTCTCTTCGGAAAGCCCTGTGGTGCCTATAACCATGTTTACTCCTCGGCCAATAGCAGTGCGCGCCGCCGCCATGGAGACCTCGGCATTCGTGAAATCCACCACCACATCAGCGTCGCAGCCCTTTAGCAGCGAGTCCAGGTCCGAAGAAAAGGGTATCAACTCCAGGGTCTCAGGCAAGGCGAGATACTGCTGAGTGACTTCTTTCTCCACCACACCCACTGCTCTCAATCCGGGCTCGCGAACGACAGCTTCGGTTATCTGTTGTCCCATCCTGCCCAAAGCGCCGTTAATAACTACTCTTATGGGTTCCATCTGACACCTCCCACCTGCAAGGCGGCCTATCTGCTGCGATTGCCGCGACGATCGCCGCGACGGTCGCCCCGGTCATCCGACCGAACAGGTCTCTGCCCACTACGCCTCGGAGCAGAGGAGTCCCTGACCTTGGCGCCAGGGAGGCGGGAAAGCCCCTCAAATACCGCCTTGCGCGAGAGATTTATCCTGCCAGAGTTGTCAATTCCGATTACCTTCACCATTACCTCGTCACCCACCTTGACCACATCCTCAACTTGGGGCACATGGTAATCGGCAAGCTCGCTGATATGGATAAGGCCCTCTTTTCCCGGCAGGATCTCCACCATAGCCCCGAAGTTGAACAGCCTGGTCACCTTTCCTGTGTAGACCTCTCCTTGTTCCACATCCCGGGTTAGGTCCTCTATTATCTTGATCGCCTTTTGGGCCGCTTCCACGCTTGAAGAGCCGACCATAATCGTACCGTCATTCTTCACATCTATAGTTGTCTTCGTTTCGTCTGTAATGGACCGTATTACCCTGCCCCCGGGCCCGATGACGGTCCCGATCTTGCTGGGGTCGATAGTCACTTCGTACATCCTGGGAGCATAGGGGCTGAGGTCAGACCGGCTAACGCTAATAGCCGAGCTCATCTTCCTCAGTATATCTAATCTGGCATGCCTGGCCTGATTCAACGCCCGGGCCAGGAGGTTGTAATCTATTGACCGCAGCTTGATATCAAGCTGCAAAGCTGTGAGGCCTTGGTCTGTGCCGGCAACCTTGAAATCCATATCCCCATAGGCATCTTCCATGCCCACAATGTCAGTCAAAACCACAGCCCGGCCATCGCCTCCCATCACCAGTCCCATAGCTATCCCGGCCACGGGTGCCTTGATAGGTACGCCGGCGTCCATGAGGGATAGCGTCGAGGCACAAGCGCTGGCCATCGACGTGCTGCCATACGAACTGAGCACTTCGGAAACCAGGCGTATTGTGTAGGGGAAATCATCCTCCGATGGGAGTATCGGTGCAATCGCCCGCTCCACCAGGGCACCATGCCCGATCTCGCGCCTTCCGGTTGTCCCTATGCGCTTCACCTCCCCCGTGGAAAAGGGAGGGAAATTATAGTGATGCATGAAGCGCTTGGTTTCCTCGAGGCCCAGCCCATCCAATAACTGCTCCCGTTTTGTGGACCCCAAAGTAGTAACGGTCAACACCTGTGTCTCCCCGCGGACAAACAGTCCCGAGCCGTGGGTGCGAGGAAGGATACCGACTTCACAGCTAATGGGGCGGATCTCCTCCGCCCGGCGGCCGTCCAGATGCTGCCCTGTCTGCAATATCCTATCCCGCACGGCAAGCCTAAGCTGGCCCTCAAACACAGACTTGATCTCCCCTTCAGAAAAAGATTCGGTCAGCTGTTCGGTCACTTCTGCCTTGAGAGATGCCAAAGCCTGCTCTCTCTGCTGCTTCTGTGGCTCCTTTAGTATCTGGCCCAGGTTCTGATCCAATACCGACGAAATCTGAGATATGAGCGCAGGCGCAGGTTCTTTGTGTTCGACTTCGTTCTTAGCTTTACCGTGACCTCGCTGTAGCTCTTCCTGAAGCTTGATGATCTCCTGATTCGCCTCGTGTCCTACCCTGATCGCCTCTAGCAGTATCTCCTCAGAGACCTGCTTGGTGGCTGCTTCCACCATTACAATGCTCTCTTTGTTGCTGGCAACGATCAGGTCAAGCAGGCTATCTTCCGTTTGGGGGAGAGTAGGATTAACGACCAGGCTACCGTTGATGTATCCAACATGCACTGCCGATACGGGTCCAAAGAACGGGATGTCCGACAACATCAGGGCTGCTGAAGCGCCAGCAAGGGCACATATATCCGGCTCATTCTCTTGGTCAACAGATAGGACCATGGCCACAACCTGGACCTCGTGCTTGAGTTCCTTGGGGAATAGAGGACGGAGTGCCCGATCGATGAGCCGACAGGTTATAACTGCCTCCTCAGTAGGACGCCCCTCCCGCCTGATGAAGCTGCCGGGAATCTTGCCGGCAGCATACAGCCTTTCTTCATAATCCACAGTGAGAGGAACAAAATCGATCCCCTCCCGGGGCTCGGGACTCGAGCAGGCGGTAACCAGGACCACCGTGTTGCCATATTGAACAGCTACAGCCCCGTTGGCCTGCTGGGCGAATTTGCCGACCTGGATGCCAAACTCTCGTCCGGCTACCGGAGACACAACAATATCGGACATGCTATTCTCTCAGACCCAGTCTGTCGACAAGAGAGCGATACCGTTCGGGTGCGGTACCGCGCAGGTAGCGCAGGAAGCGCCTCCTCTTCCCTATCACACCGTGGAGCGCGTGACGGGAATGGCTATCCTGGGGATACAGCCTGAGGTGCTCCGTCAGCTGGTTTATCCTCTCGGAGAGCACAGCTACCTGGACCTCAACCGACCCGCTGTCATTCTCCTTAAGTCTGAATTCCTTTATGATGTCCCCTTTTCTCTCTTTATCCACTGTTATAGGCTCCCTAACTAATCAATGCCGTATATCATAGCATGGTGGAGGAAACCTTGTACAGAAATTGACCGCACTATTGAGATGCTCTATAATCCCCCTGCAGGGGCAGCCTTTTATGCGCGAGAGTTGCGGCGTCTTTGGAGCTTACGGCTCAGGCATAAATGTCGCTCAAACGACTTTCTTTGCCCTCTTCGCACTACAGCATCGTGGCCAGGAGAGCGCCGGCATTGCCGTGTCTGATGGCAACGAGATAAGAGCACACACAAGCATGGGCTTGGTCTCCCAGGCATTCACGGAGACCGACCTCGCCTCACTCAAAGGCTATATCGGTATCGGGCACAACCGCTACTCAACTACGGGCTCAAGCAGACCCGTGAATGCCCAGCCCATCATGGCCAGGTCGAATGGACAGACCATCGCCCTGGCGCATAACGGCAACATCACCAACTCCAGGCTCCTTCGCGACGAACTCCGCGACCGGGGCTATCCTTTCCACACAAGCAGTGATTCCGAAGTCATTGCCAACCTGGTGCTGGCGTCTCCCGGCCAAAGCTGGCAGGAAAAGACAGAGCACGCCATGCGCCGGCTGCAGGGAGCTTATTCCCTGGTAATGTTGACCAAGGATAAGCTGATTGGGGTCCGTGACTCGTTCGGTGTCCGCCCTCTCTGCCTGGGGGCCATTGATAGCGGATGGGTTATCGCATCGGAAAGCTGTGCCCTAGACCACATAGGCGCCCAGCTCATACGGGAAATCGAGCCCGGCGAGATCATAATCATCGATAGCCACGGAGTGAAGAGCTTCAAACAGGGAGATAGCAAGAAGGCCCTGTGCATCTTTGAGTACATCTACTTCGCCCGTCCCGACAGCATAATACAGGACAAACTGCTCTACGCTACCAGAGAAGATATGGGCAGGATATTGGCTGAAGAACACCCTGTCGATGCCGATTTCGTCATGGGCATTCCTGACTCAGCTACCGCTGCCGGCATCGGCTATTCCAATGCGTCAGGTATTCCCTACTGCGAAGGACTGCTGAAGAACCGATACGTAGGTCGTACGTTTATTGAGCCTGACCAGAGGATAAGGGAGCTCGGTGTGCAGCTAAAGTTTAACCCCCTGTCACGCATAATCTCGGGCAAGAGGCTGATAGTCGTTGACGACAGCATCGTTCGCGGCACCACTACCCCTCGCGTGGTCAGCCTGCTCAGAAAGGCCGGCGCCACAGAGGTTCACCTTCGCATATGTGCTCCTCCTATCCGTTACCCATGCTTCTTCGGGGTAGACATGGCAGCCAGGTGGCAGCTCATCGCGGCACGAAAGACCGTCGCCGAAATCAGGGACTACCTGCGCGCTGACTCGCTGGGATACCTCAGCCTCGATGGCCTGATTCGGGCTGTGGACCTGCCCAGAGATATCTTCTGCCTGGCCTGCTTCACCGGAGCCTATCCCATCCCAGTGCAAATAGAAATGGACAAGCTAGCTCTGGAAGCACTGCCCCAGGAGGAACCAAGTGAAGTCCGGCTCTAGCATGCCCCATCACGCCAGCCCCGGGGCCGGCAAGACAACCTACGCTAAAGCAGGTGTAGACATTGGCCTTGCTGACCGCGTAAAGGCAGCCATTGGCCGGCAGGCCCGGTCCACCTTTGGCCCCGAAGTCCTCGGCTCAGAATTCTTCGGCAGCATGTTCCAGCTCAAGCAGTATGAGGAGCCGGTCCTGGTGTCCAGCGTTGATGGCGTAGGCACCAAACTCAAGATAGCCTCGCTGCTGGGCAAGAATGATACGGTGGGCTTGGACATCGTCAACCACTGCGTGAACGATATCCTCTGTTGCGGCGCCGAGCCGCTTTTCTTTCTCGACTACGTTGCCATGGGAAAAATGAGGCCCGAGCAAGTCGAAGCTATCATCTCCGGCATTGTCCGGGCCTGCCAGGAAGCCGGCTGTTCCCTTATCGGTGGTGAGACCGCCGAGATGCCCGGCGTCTACGGTCAGACAGACTATGACCTGGTAGGCTTCATCGTCGGAGTAGTGGAGAAGAAGAACATCATCCACGGCAGTTCAATTGCTCCGGATGACGTGGCCCTTGGGCTACCATCATCTGGCTTACATACCAATGGTTATTCGCTGGTGCGAAGCGTCTTCGATGTAGATGCAAATCCCTCCTGCCTGAACGAAGTCTATGCTGAACTGGGAAGGACGCTCGGCGAAGAATTGCTGGAGGCCCACCGCTGCTACTACCCCCAGATCAAGCCAGCCTTGCCGCTGATCAAAGGAATAGCTCATATCACGGGCGGCAGCTTTGCGGGTAACCTGCCCCGCATCCTGCCCACCGGCCTTTGCGCTCATCTCGATAAAAGTTCCTGGCATATACCTCCCATCTTCAGGCTCATCCAGGCAAAGGGTGGCATAGACGAGGCGGAGATGTATCAGGTGTTCAATATGGGGATAGGTATGATAATCGTTTGTTCGCCCCGGCAGGTAGAGAGCATTGCCACGGTCTTGCCTCAGGTCAAGACTATCGGCAGGATAGTCAGAGCCAGAGGCGAGGAGAGAGTAGTAGTAGGCTAAAGGAGGCCCTGTGCGCGTCATAATAAGTGTTTCAAACAAATCGGGAGTGGTTGATTTTGCCCGCGGGCTGAAGGAGCTGGGTGCCGACATATTCAGCACCGGCGGGACCAAGAAGGCTCTGCAGGCAGCTGGTCTGCCGGTACATGGCATCTCGGAACTGACAGGCTTTCCCGAGATCCTTGATGGCCGGGTGAAGACCCTGCACCCGACAGTACATGGCGGCATCCTGGCCCGGCGGGACCTACCCCAGCACCTCTCGGAGCTAGCCCGGAACCAGATAGAGCCGATCGACATGATAGTGGTGAACCTGTATCCTTTTGTAGAGACGGTAAGCAAGCCCGACGTCTCCCTGGGCGACGCGCTGGAGAATATCGATATCGGCGGGCCCACTATGCTTCGCTCGGCAGCCAAGAACTTCCCCTCCGTCCTGGTGGTAGTCGATCCCGAAGACTACGATGCGGTCATGGTGAAGCTGCGCCAGGGCAATATAGATTCAGACTACAGGAAGCGTTTGGCCCAGAAAGCTTTCCAGCATGTTGCTCTTTATGACACAGCCATCGCTCAATACCTCGGCGAGGAGACCTTCCCCGAAGAGATGACTATAGCCTTGAAGAAGGCCCACAGCCTCCGCTACGGGGAGAATCCCCATCAACAGGCTGCCTTCTACCTCGAACGCAATGTGAAACAGAGGCAGGATAGCCTGGCGTCGCTGGAACAGCTCGGTGGACCGGAAATTTCGTTCAACAATCTTCTCGACCTGGATGCTGCCCTGAACCTGCTGGCTGACTTCGACTCTCCCACCATTGCCATATTGAAGCACAATAATGCCTGCGGCCTCGCCTCCCGCGACGACCTGGCGGAGGCCTATCGGCTCGCCCTGACCGGTGACCCCGTGGCCGCTTTTGGCGGGGTGGTGGCTGCTAACCGGCCCATTGACCTGATGACTGCCCAGGAGATAGACAAGACCCACTACGATGCCGTCATTGCTCCGCGATACCAGGATGAGGCGCTGGCATTACTGACCCGAAAGAAAGGGCTGCGCATTATCAAGGTTGCTCCGTACAGCTCTCCCCCACCCTCTGGGCCGGTTCTAGACTTCCGTCAGGTCAGGGGTGGTCTTCTGGTACAGACTCTGGACGCCTTGACGGAGTCCGAGCTCAGGCCCCGAGTGGTGACCCGTCGCCAGCCTACAGCTGCCCAATTGTCAGACCTGGTCTTTGCCTGGAAAGCGGTCAAAGGCACAAAGTCCAACGCCATAGTCGTGGCCAAGGACGGCACGTTGTTGGGCATGGGTGCCGGGCAGCCAAGCCGGGTGGTGAGCGTCGAACTAGCTTTGAAGAAGGCCGGTGATCATGTCAGAGACAGCGTCCTTGCCTCGGACGCATTCTTCCCCTTCACCGACGGCCCGGAACTAGCCATCAAGCATGGAATAACCGCCATCATACAGCCCGGTGGCTCGGTAAGGGATGAGGAGGTGATTGCGCTGGCAGACAAGCATAATGTTGCCATGGTGTTTACCGGGGTCCGCCATTTCAGACACTGACACACGAGAGACATAACGCCACGCTCTGGACTGTGGCAGGTTCGATTCTGCACTTCGGCTCGAGACTCCCGCACCGACATGCAAGACACTCCGGCTTTGGACTTAGCAGGCGGACTTGGTTTAGAATCTGTATATTAGGATTTAGGGCCTCTGCCAGGGAGTGAGACATGTTGATGATCGGTAGAGAAGCTATCAACAGCGTTATGTCGCTAAAAGGGGACATAGCTGACTCAGCTAACAGGGCCGAGTGCATCGCCCGCATAGAAAACATGATAGGAATGAAGGAATCTCACCTAGCAAGGGCAGAATGGGGCTCTTGCTGCGGCAGCATCTGCACCCTGGCGCCACAAATAGATAGCGAACTACAAATGCTTCGCAACGCCCTTGAGGCCCTGCGGAGTGGGGACAGCGCGAAGGCAAGCTCTTTGCTGGATGATTACGTGGCCTTCCTGCACAGAAACTACGCCCCAGAACCCGAACACTGGTGATGTTATGCCCAGGGCGGTAATCGTCACAGACATGCTGCGTGGCTTCCTGGAGGAAGGTTATCCCCTGTATTGCGGCGCCGGGGCCCGCCGCATCATACCCAATATCCAGGGGTTACTGGAACGGGAGTTGGAGCAGGGCTCAAAGGTCTTCTACCTATGTGACCACCATACAACCGACGACCCTGAGTTCAGAATGTTCCCTGCACATGCCGTTGAGGGCACCGAGGAGGCGGAACTCATACCCGAGCTTGCGCAGTATCCCGGTGAGATAATACCGAAAAGGACCTTCAGCAGTTTCTACAACACCTCTCTGGATGAAAGGCTGGAGGCAATCAAGCCTGAGGTCATAGCCGTATGCGGCGTAACCACGCATATCTGTGTTCTCCAGGCGGTGATGGATGCCAGAAATAGAGGCTATGAAGTGGAGGTCCCAGTTGACTGTGTTGCTTCCTTCGACCAGAAGGCCCACTTTTTTGCCCTGGACTACATGGAGAATGTGCTGGGAGCCAAGCTCATAAGACCGGCGGTCGAGGCCCGTCCTCCTCGTTTCGAAATCCCCCAGTCATGGTTGAATGGCGAGCCCGCCGACATCTATTTTCCGCGGACCGTGGAGATACTCGGGAAAGAAGGAATCAACCCTGTAGCAACCATGGAGGTATTCCCCCGAAAGGCTGGCATATTGTGTGGTGTAGAGGAAGTCAAGGCTTTGCTCCATGAAGTGCTTCCTAAGGACGATTGTGAAGTATGGGCGTTATCGGAAGGAGAGGCCTTTAGCAGCAAAGAGATAGTCCTGCGGATAAAGGCGCCTTATCAAAGCTACGGGACCTATGAAACAACTTACCTCGGCATGCTCTCCCATTGTAGCGGCTGGGCAACCGCCGCCCGACAGTGCGTTGATGCCGCCCGCGGCATTCCTGTCATCAGCTTCGGTGCCCGTCATGTGCACCCATCGGTAGTGGGAATCATGGAATACTCAGCGATAGTGGGAGGCTGTGCTGGCTGTGCCAGTACCTCCGGGGCAGCACTGGCCGGTATCCACCCCACTGGGACCATTCCTCACGCCCTCATCATCATAATGGACAGCACCACCAAGGCGACTCTTGCTTTCGACAGGCATATGCCTCCGGACATCCCGCGTATCGCGCTCGTAGATACTTTTGAAGACGAGGTCAGGGAAAGCATAGCCGTGGCCAGGGCAATGAAGGGCAAGTTAGAGGGCGTGAGGCTGGACACGCCTTCAGAGAGAGGTCGCGTCACGGCCGGGCTGGTCAAGGAAGTTAGAGCCTGGCTGGACCTCGAGGGGTTCAAGGAAGTGAGGATAGTGGTCAGCGGCGGACTCGACCCGGAAAGGATCACCTACTTCATCGACGAAGGGGCCCCGGCGGATATCTTCGCCGTGGGCAGTTACATCAGCGACGCCAGGCCCATTGACTTCACCGCCGACCTTCATGAGGTGGAGGGCAGGCCCATCGCCAAGAGAGGCAGAATGCCCGGCATCACCCCCAACCCCAGGCTAAAGAGAGCGATCTAGGGCCTCGCATATCCTGGGCAGTATCTCGCCTGTTTTCCCCCGGATCATGTAATCGGATACACCTTCGTAAGTGAGCGGCGTAGGCTCCGCATTTATCTCTATTATCTTCACATCAGTCTTATGCCCCACGACATCGAAACCCGTGACATCCCGACGAAATCTTGCCATCCTGGGTAGACCGGCAAAAGGATAGACCACTGCCGATGTTCCGCAGATAAGCACCAGGTCACAATTCGAGACTTCTCTCTCCGATTCTGTCATCACGTCCCGAGGTATCGGCTCATTAAAGTGGACCACGTCATATTTGAGGGCGGCACCGCACTTGCAGCGAGGAGGAAGCTCAGCAAGCGAGACTTCTTCTCTGGCAAACCTCGAGCAGCAAGACACACATCGCAATGCCTGCACACTGCCGTGGTACTCAATGACCCTCCTGTTCCTGGCCTTGCTGTGCAGACCGTCAATATTCTGCGTGATCACGCACTTCAACATGCCCAGAGCTTCCAGCCGGGCCAGAGCGTAATGGCCCGGATTAGGATGGGCCCGCCTGATTTCTTCATAGAATGCCCCGTGTGTCGCCTGAGGCCCCAGTATGTCTTCCCAGTACGCCCTGGGGTTGTTGAGGAAAAGCTCGTATCTTCTATAGGCCTGGGCCTCAGCCTCCTTGCTCGTGGTCCAGATGCCCTTGGGACCCCTGAAGTCAGGTATGCCCGATTCTGTGGACATGCCCGCTCCGGTTAAGGCAATCGCATATTTACTTTCGGCCAGATCCCTTGCTGCCCGCTCGATCAGTTTTTCCATTCACGCGAAGCCAACCCTTCTATCTCCAGGAGATTGCCACTGGTTGTCGTTCTGGCGCCGAGAAACTCCTCGATAAGCCACAGGTTTGTCTCCACATGGTCAGTAATGCGCGGGACTGAATACCTGGTCAGTCCCTCGGCCAGGGCAGTATAGATTATGAGCTGGTCAGCGGCGTATCTATCAACCGCGGCCCCTGTGTCCACATCCTCTATGAACCTCTCAGCCACGTATCTCCCTATGGATTCAGAGCTCCGGCCCGGCCTCCCCACCCTGTCGGAACCCAGTCGGCTGCCTGAGCCCGTGTGGCAGTATATAGCCAGGGCTGCTCCCTCCTGAAGCGAGCTTTGGTCATCGACTTGCTGGATTTCGGCCCTGTAACCATAAGAGCTCAATACCCTTCCGCATTCCGCCGCCATTCTCTGGCTGACCCTCTTTTCCTTCAGATGCGAGGAAAGCGCAACACCCTCGACATGCCGGATCTCGCCTTGCTCGGCCAGATTGAGTGGCCTCAATTTTCCCGCCGGCTCAACTCTTAGTTCGAGGATCCCTCCACCTCTTGGTACATATCCGGGGCGGATTATGTCCAGTTCCGCCTGCGCACCCATCTGCTTCAGCAATGGCAGCAGAACGAACCTCATATGATAAGCCGAAGGGGCGAAGTCCTGAAACAGCCCGCCTTCCAGCCTGAATCTGGACGGCTTGCGGGCAAAGCAGGCCAGGGGCAGGAGCGTCTGCGCCATCATGGTAGCTGACCCCGCAGTCCCTATGTCCCAGCTATACTCCCCGCCGCTGAACCTCCTCCCGGGTGTGTAGGTAATCTCCCTCGAGCCCAGCGAGGCATTCTGCACCACACCGCCACACATCTGACAGCAGGCCTGCACCACCTTGAGATGCTGGGCCCTCAGGCCCGGCTTGTCTCTTCCGGCCCTGATGTTCTCTATCCTTACTTCCTTGCGCAGCAGGCTCGCCAGCGCCACAGAATGGCGAACTATGGTCCCGCTACCCGACCTGGCAGCACCATCAATAGTTATCATGTACACCCACCGAAATCCTCTGCACGCTCATGCGCCGCAGTCCGAGACATCTTCGGCTTAGGCTTGCTCCAGTTCCTCATGCATCGCCTGACAGCGGTCGCGCCAGAGCCTCTGGTAATCCACCGGGGACACGATCCTGTCCTTGAGGTCTGCTATCGTGTGGATCCCTTCCTCCTCACACCAGTGCACGCAGATGTCGTACTCCTCCCAGTCCAGGTCGTCCTCGTCCCAGACTACCCTAATCTCTGTAAGGCCGGCCAGAAGTGCCGCCAGTGCCCGGGTGTGGCCATCTGTCATGATGACCTTACCACCGAGCTCCTTCACCGGAATGGGCGCAAGCGAATCAGGTCTCAAAGGACCGAAATCCCTCATTACTTGAGCTAGTTTCGCGGAGCTGATGAATAGCTGGCTGGGCTGCATTCGATCCAATTTCATCATAAACGTCTCGCTCATCCATCACCTCATCTCTGGAACTCGCCCGCACCTGACTGTAACAATAGCATAACAACAGACCTGGCTCTAGGCCACACACCGGCAACCTTGCATGCCTCGCGCAGCAGATAGCTTCGGTCTCTCGTGTTGTACAATGCCCTAGCCTCCCAGGGACAGAGACCGTCCTGCGATGGATTGCGCTGCATTATGATAATGCGGCCTTGAGGATGCTGGCGCGCCGACACACAGGCCTGTGCGCGAGGGGGAGTCGGTGCGCCGCGACACTCTGGAGTTGTCCTGACCACAGAATACTATATAATAGGATTGCACGATGGCTGAATTCGATATTGCGGCTTACGTTTCCCGTATCGAGGCCAACCGCTCGATCAAGGACGCCTTGATGCAGGACCTGAGGACACGGCGACCCCCCTACCGCATCTCCGTAACCGACCTGCTCAACATCAAACAGGCCTACTTCAGGAGGAAGTATCCCGAGATAACGCCGCCTATGGAGAGACAGCAGCTCATGTGGGCCGGCACCGGCTTCCATAAGACCTTTGGCTCAGCCGTATCCAGCGAGGAATACCTGGAGCAATTCGTGGAGGCCGAGGGCATAGTGGGCAAGATCGATATCTACGACAAGATCCCGGTGGAGGTCAAGACAACCTCTACACCGGTAGACACCAAGGACTTACTGCGATACAGGCCGACTTACATAGAACAGCTGGGCATGTACTGCGCCATGGTCAATGCCCACGAAGGAGAGGTCATCATCTACCAGCGCCAGGTGGAAGAGGTACCCTCGACTCCTCCTCTGGCCGTCTATCACGTCGCTTTCCCCGACCTGAAGGCAATTCGGGAGGAGATGCGGCGGAGGCGAGACTTGCTGGTGGAAGCGCTCATTGCCAATGACCCCAGCAGCCTGCCCGTGTGTCCCTGGTTCGGCCGGCAGTGTGACTATTCCCACGTATGTGACTGCGCGACAACCTCAGTGCAGGCGTCCTACGAGATAGCCGGGTTAGCCGGAGAGATCTATGCCGATAGCAGTACCTGTGAGCAGCTCCTGACCAAGATGGCCGAACCGCACCCATCCCAACTGCTCGGCATCAACGACATTGTGTTCCCACGCAAGGCGTTCTTCGAGCGCCTCAGGTTGCAGGAAACTCCTTCGGCTCAGGAAGTGCGGGAAGACAAGGAAGGTTATCTCCGTTCCATGGACGAACGCGGCTTCCTCGACGCGCTCCGCGATTCGTTGCGCTATGGCGCCCCGGGCGAAGCGCAGAGAGTCCCGGTCCAACATCTGCCCCTAGCGGACCTGGTCCAGGTCTGGCAGAACTTGCCTACCATCCTGCGCAACCCGAAGCTTTCTTCCCTGGTGGAAAGGGAGCGCCTGCCCAGAGCCTTCTCGCACTACTTCCTCCGCCTGGGATTCGAGTGCGCCCTCACGGAGCACTCAAAGGGCAGGCTGCTGCTCTACTACGTCAAAGTCCCCAAAGAGGATGCCAAGCTGATGGTCTACGATGTGACCTTCAGAAAGCTGGATGCCATCAGGGATGAAGCGCTGCGCAGGGTTGAGCTTCTGGAAAAGGGGGGAAAGGCCCTCGAGCTTCCCAGGTGCCCCTCCTGGCTGTGCCCCTACTGCGAATACAGTGTTGAATGCGGCGAGGCGTAGAGCAGCTGGGACGCCTGTATGGTCTAGGACGCTTACTTGAGCCCGTTGAACCGCTGCCATTGTAGCAACGGACAGAGACGAGAAAGCAGGAGGGAGGACATGGACCTGTCTGATGAGCAGAAAATCATAGCCATAATGAGGGAGTGTTGTCTCCTGCATATCTTGCCACCAGTGATGGCGATCAACCGAGGGTCCGTCCAGTGTCACCGATAATCGAAGATGATATGTCTGTCTGGGTAACAACCTTCAGCACCTCCAGGAAGGTCAAACAGATAGGGCAGAACCCTAAGGTTTGCCTGGCTTTCGTGAGCCAACCCTACGGCGATAAGGCCGCCACTCTAGTCGGTGAAGCTCACATAATCCCGGATGCTGAAGAGAAAAGGAGGGTGTGGAAGCTGGCCACGTTCGATCTGTTCGAGCACTTCCCCGACGGGCCCGACTCCGATGAGTTCGGTTTGCTGCGAATTGCCATTAATAGGATCGAATGGAGGGATAGCTGGACAGGCAAAACGAGAATCTACGAGCCGGCCGGAGAATCAACAGCGAGATAGGCAAGTGCTGAAGTACGAGTACGATAGAGAGCGTGTCGCTCGCGTCTTTGACGACATAGCCCGGGCAAAGAGCGACACCGGCGGACAGGCTACAAGGCTAGGCAAGGATATCCCCCAGATAGCCGGCCAGACAGCTTTTGGCAAACTGGAACTCACACGCGAGGATGTGCTGCTGGATGTCGGAACGGGCACCGGTGATAAGGCCATTGCCGCCGCCCGCATCTGCCGGCGGGCAATCGGCATCGACGTCAGTAACAGAAGCCTGGAGCGGGCCCGGGTGAAGGTTGGCCGAGAGGGCCTGGACAACGTGACCCTGGCCTACGGCGCGTTTGAAGACCCCTGTGCTGAACTCGACCTCGCTTCACGCGGCATCACGAAGATTCTTGCGCTCTATTCTCTGCATCACCTGCCTGACCAGCTGAAGAAGGAGAGCCTGACGGCTCTGGCCCGGTTGCTGCGCCGGCCCGGCCGAATGGTGATTGGCGACATCATGTTCTTTGAGGACCCGGAGCAACACAGTGAAGAGTTCGACCTCGTAGGTTATGACGCCGGAGACACCGATTTTCCCTGCCCGGTAGAATGCCTGACGGCCTGGCTGGAGGAGATGGGAGCCGCAGTCCATGCTGAGCAGATCCACCCGCTGGTTGGCGTCGTGATGGCCGAGTTCGTATGACGGCGTGTTTGTCGTCCGTACCGTTTTCCGAAATATCCGTGGTCTTGTGTGGAGATGCAGAGCTTCTGCTAGAATCCTCAGACAATGAACTTCGAAATCTGCAGCCTTACCGAAGAGAACCTGGCAGACGCCCCCGAATGGTCCGGTCGTCCCTCCAGCTGCAAGTACTGCCTGTACTGGGAGTATCCCGAGGAATGTGTGGATCCGGCAACCGAACGAAAGCAGGAGTTGTTAGGCAAGAAGCTCGCCTGGCTACGGAGAGCCCGCCAGGGCTTCGGAAACTGCGGAAAGCTCCTCTATGCCGACGGGAAGCCGGTCGGCTACGCACAATACGCGCCGCCAGGTCTTCTGCCCAATTCAGTCGGGTACGATTCAGGGCCGCCAGGCGATGATGCTGTGCTGATTTCCTGCCTGTTTATTGCCCAGGAGCAATATAGGGGGACCGGCCTGGGCAACCAACTCCTGCGTAGTATCATCGACGACCTGAGGACAAGGGAGATAAGAGCGGTTGAGACCTTCGCTAGAAAGGGCGACCCTCAAAACCCGTCGGGACCCGTCGAGTTCTACCTGAGAAACGGATTCAGAATTCTGACAGACGACAAGGAGTTCCCGCTTATGAGGCTGGAACTGTGACGAAAACTTCACCCCTCATATCAGAAGAGGCGTATGCCCCAGAGCAGCCTTAGCCAGGGCCCCGGCTTTGGCAGGGGCCTTATTGATACCGAGGCACAGAGGACGGACCAGATGAAGCCATCGATAGAGATCCGTGACATGGAAGAGGCGGACGAGTATTTCGTGGGAACCTGCACACATACAGCCGAGTCGGAAGAGATAGATACCTGTGCCGCCAGGCGGCTGGCCTGGCTCCGGAGCATGCACGACAGGGGTCTGCGGGTTAAGGTCGCCGCCCTTAACGGCGAACGGGCCGGGTTTCTGTGTGCCATCCCCATTGAGTGCTCACCGTGGGGACCTCTGGGGCGCGACCTGCTGGTGATACCCTGTCTGTACGTGTTGCAGGAAGGGCACGAGTTGGGCAAAGCCCTCATAGCTGCCGCCGAAGAAGAGGCCAAGCGCCACGGTCGGAAGGGGATTGTTACCATCGGGTACCGGCACGACTTCTGGTTCATGCCGGCGAGCTTCTTTGATGCCAACCACTTCGTGGAATGTGCGCAAAACGCATGGGGAAGTTGTGATGTGAACGACCGGGCTGTGTTGCTATGGAAGGTACTTGACAGACAGGCCAAAGCCCCTGTCCCCTTGAATCCCAACTACAGGTTCACAGCCATACCGGGAAAGGTGGTAGTAGATCTTTTCTGGAACACATTATGTCAGACAAGCGACACCGAGGCGCAGCGGGTCAGAGAGGTGGCTGCAGAGTTCGGAGATTTGGTGGTACTGAACGAATACTGCGCCGATGACCGGGCGGTCCTCTGCCGCTACCAGATGCCGCGTGCCATCTTCGTCAACGGCCGTGAGATAGGCTGGGGCTATGAAGCGCCCAGGGACGGCCTGAGGAAGGCCATTGCCCGGGCCCTACATGGATAGCAGGGCAAGACAACAGGCTCTACACGGCTTCGCATGCCTCATGCCGGGGCGTCATCTGACATGCGGCCTGGAAGTCGGGGCTGCCTGAGGGTATAATCGTGGTTGCAGGTGCTGTACAGTAGTGCCAATCTTCATCACAGCCCTTCGCGGGGTCGTGAGACGCAGAAGGATGGCATCGGGCGAGCCAGTGCCGGCGGGCGGGAATAGAGATCGAAGGCTGTAGAGGTCAGCGATGAACTGGTTGGATATAGTCATAATAGTTGTGGCTGCCTTGTTTGGTCTTGCCGGCTTGTGGAACGGAATCATCAAGACGGCGTTTGGCATTGCCGGCCTTATAGGCGGCATAGCCTTAGCAGGGCGTTATTACGGCGGACTCGCAGCACTGCTTTCCCCCGCCGGCGCTACCTGGGCGAATATAGTTGCCTATGCCGTAATACTGTTGGCGACCATGGTCTTGGCTGGAGTGATCGGCTGGTTCGTGTCCAAACTGGTCCACATCACATTGCTGGGATGGCTGGACAGGCTGGTAGGGTTCATCTTGGGCGTTGCAATAGGGAGCTTATTATGTGCTGCAGTTCTCGCTATTGTAAGCAAGTATCATACGGGGCTGGAGGGGGCCATTTCTCGGTCAGTCACAGCCAGGTTCTTGATGGCAGGTTTCCCCCTACTGCTGGCACTCCTGCCCGAGGAATTCGCCTTCATCCGTGACTTCTTCTCGACATCAGCCTAGGAGTCAACTCTCGATAACTCCGTCCAATACCTTCTTGAGCTCCTTCTTGGGCCTGTAACCAATGATCTGCTGAACGGGCTGTCCACCCTTGAATATCAGCATGGTAGGAATGGAGGCTATGCCATACCTGGCAGCCAGAGGACCATTGGCATCTACATCGACCTTGGCAAACTCTATCTTGCCGGCATATTCCTCGGCAAGTTCCTCCAGAACAGGCCCCGCAGCCAGGCAAGGGCCGCACCATTGCGCCCAGAAATCCACCATAACCGGCGACTTCGCCTCCAGAACAGCCTTCTTGAAGCTGTCCTCACCTACTATTGGTTGTATCATTCACTGACCTCCCTATTTAGATGTCTATGCCCAAAGAGAAGAAATCCACGGCATTCCTTGCTGTCTGTTCAGCAGCCGTACCTGCAGCGACTTCCTTGAGTTGAGACACGGCATTCAAGGCTCTCAGAACGTCGGCTGGCCTCGATTCGTATTTGGTTTCCCTTCCATACCTGACGGGGCAATCCGTCTCCAGAAGCAGTCTCCGCAGAGGCGCTTCTCTGACTGCCCTTCTATGTTCCTCATGATACTCGGCAGCCGGCGTAGCAGAAACTAGATAGCCGCCGTCAATTATATCCTTAAGTACGCCGGAAAAGCCAGTGAACCAGTGAAAGACGACTCTCTGTGTACCATTATCCTGGACCATCCGTAGTGCGTCCTTCCAGGCATATCGACTGTGGACTATCGCCGGCTTAGCCTGCTTCCTGGCTATATCCAGTAGCCGGCCAAAGACCTCTTTCTGCAGTTCCTTGGATGCCACCTTCACCACCCTCTTGTCGTAGTCCAGACCTATTTCGCCAACGGCGACTGCAGAAGCAATATTGTCCTCAATAAACCGTAGGTTATAGTCTATATCGGAGGC
>JBKHJG010000008.1:0-78831 GCA_046538235.1 Dehalococcoidia bacterium
AACGCACGACACGCGGTTTAGGAAACCGCTGCTCTATCCTCTGAGCTACAGGGGCACGCTATTGCCAGAATCCCGCCTTTGCCAAAACCTCCACTCTGGCCTCCCTCCCTTTTTCATATTAGCAGAAAGACAGAGGCGGGGCAACAGGATGCGCAGCGGACCGGGTCGGTGTGACGGAGAGACCTGAAGCATTGGGCACGACTGCGTGGCGCTGACCGGGGCGGAGGCAGCAGCATGTGGACTTGACAAACTTAACGCCTGGCGCTATGATGCATTAACATTATTAAGACATTGCTTGATTAAGGAGGCGCGGCATGACGGAAGAGACTATGACAGGACCTGAGAAGGCAGGCGAGAGGGACTACCCTGTAGAAGGATTCACAGAGGTGAGAGTATCCAACGCCCTGGAGTTCGAGATCACCCAGGGTAAGGACTACAGCGTCAAAGCCACCGGTCGGGACAAGTTGCTTGAGTCCCTGAAGGTGGATGTCTCAGGCCAGACGTTGAAGCTAAGTCTGGATTCAGGCACGCACTCGTGGCTGGGCTTGGGCTGGAAACACCTGTCCGCCGGCGACGTTAAGGTGGCTATCATCATGCCTGAACTGAGGAAACTGGCTGTTTCGGGTGCGGCCCGCGGGACCGCCAAAGGCTTCAAGTCGGACCGCGATTTTGAGATGGAGCTATCCGGCGCCAGTAAGGCAGACATAGACATAGAAGCAGGAAGGACCACGATAGCCATCAGCGGTGCCGGCAGGGTGAGCGGTGAACTGAAGGCGCAGGAGACGGCTGTGGCGATGTCCGGAGCCAGCCGGTGCGAACTGGCAGGGACTGCCAGCAAACTTCATCTCGACTCGTCCGGCGCCAGCCACGCCGACCTATCGCGCCTCCAGGTAAAGGACGCCGACGTGAGCATCAGCGGTGCCGGCAAGGCCAGGATCAATATGAACGGCACATTGAACGTACGCCTGTCGGGAGCATCCTCGCTGGCGTGTGAGGGCGAGGTTGTGGTGGGCCAGAGGAAGATCACCGGGGCCTCGAGTATGACCAGGGGGTAGCGGCAGGGCAGCGGACCACCCGGTTGGGTGGATTGGCGTAGGTGCGGGCATCATCCGGCCACGGGGTGATGTGGCGTGGTGGAGATAGGGGGATTCGAACCCCCGACCTCTGCGATGCGAGCGCAGCGCTCTCCCAACTGAGCTATATCCCCGCAGCGAATTCTAGCAATGCCGCAAGCCGAGGGTCAAATCAGCTTGTCCTTGCCTCTGCCCAGTAACACTGGTATACTGGCCCGTAGCTATGACCTACGAAACCGTCATCGGGCTGGAGGTTCACGCCCAGCTGTTGACCCGAAGCAAGATGTTCTGCCCCTGTAACGCCGACTACGCGAGCGCCCCGCCCAATACTTATGTCTGTCCCGTGTGCCTGGGCATGCCGGGCACGCTGCCTGTGATCAACGAGAAGGCCGTGGAATATACGGTGATGACCGCTCTGGCCCTGAACTGCACCATCCCAGAGGCCACCGGATTTGACAGGAAGAACTACTTCTACCCCGACCTGATGAAGGGCTACCAGATTTCACAACGGGACGTTCCCATTGGCAAAGGGGGCTGGCTGACCATCGATAGCGGCGGTGATAGCAAGAGGGTCAACATCAGCGATGTTCACCTGGAGGAAGATGTGGCGAAATTGCTGCACCATGGGGACCACAGTCTGATTGACGTGAACAGGTCCGGAGTGCCCTTGATGGAGATTGTGAGCGAGCCCGATATGAGGTCTGCCGAGGAGGCGCGGGACTATCTTATGGAGCTGCGCCGTATCCTGAGGTACCTGGAGGTATCCACCGGTAATATGGAGGAAGGGAGCTTCAGGTGTGATGCGAACATAAGCATTCGTCCCCGGGACACCAAGGAGTTCATGCCCAAGGTGGAAGTGAAGAACATGAACAGCTTCAGGGCAGTCTACCAGGCGTTGGAGTATGAGTCGGACCGCCAGAGAACCGTGCTTGAGCAAGGGGGACAGCTCGTTCAGGAGACCAGGGGCTGGGTAGAGGCGGAGGGGATAACGGTGACCCAGAGAGTTAAGGAGGGCGTGGACGACTACCGGTATTTCCCTGAGCCGGACCTGCCGCATCTGGTACTGGACCGGGCCTGGCTATCGGAGATCAGAGCAAGACTGCCCGAGTTGCCCCTGGCCCGCAGGCACCGCTTCGTTTCGCAATATGGCCTATCTCTGTACGATGCTAACATCCTGACCGGTTCCAAAGGGATGGCGGACTATTTTGAGAAGTGCGTAAAGCTGGGCGACTCCGGCAGAGCCAAGACGGTGAGCAACTGGCTCCTGGGCGATTGCAGCCGCCTGCTCCACGCTACCAATACCGAGATTGAAAATGCTAGAATAAGCCCGGAGCACCTCGTGGAGATGCTTGACCTGGTGGGCACCGGTGCTATAGGGGGTCCCGCCGCCAAAGCGGTGTTCGAGGAGATGTTTCACAGCGGGAGGAGGGCCGGCGAGATCATAAGCGAAAAAGGCCTAGGCCAGATCAGCGATGCTGCCGAGATCGAGCAGGTGGTAAGGCAGGTCGTGGCCAGCAATAGCGAGGCAGTGGCAGACTATATGGCCGGTAAGCAACGGGCCCTGACGTTCATTATTGGACAGGTGATGAAGGCCACCAGGGGAAGGGCTAACCCGGGCATGGTGAGAGAGATTATCACACAGGAGTTAGGAGGGAAATAGATTGCCTAGTTACTTTTTCGTGGCCCAGATGCTGATATCAATCGCCTTGATTGCCAGCATATTGTTCCAGTTGCGAGGCGGCGGCATAGGAGGTATCTTCGGGCAGGCCGACTCTGTGTACCGAACCCGGCGGGGCATAGAGAGCACCCTTCTCAAGCTGACCATAATCCTGGCTGTCCTGCTTGTGGTTATGGCTGTTCTTGTAGCTACTCAAACTTAGTATCCGGAAATGAGTCCCATAACCCTCACTACTGACTTCGGGTATGGCGATGCTTACGTGGGTGCCATGAAAGGCGCCATATTGAGCGTCAATCCTGAAGCGAGCATCATAGACGTCAGCCATTCTATCGAGCCCCAGAACATTCTGCAGGCTGCCTTCATACTTGGTGCTGCTTATCGCTACTTCCCCAAGGGGACAATTCATGTGGCAGTCGTCGACCCCGGCGTAGGCAGCGAGCGCCGGGGCGTGATACTCAAGACACCTTCGGCCTTTTTCGTTGGCCCGGATAACGGGGTTCTCAGTTATGTGGTGGATGACCTGTTTCCCGCCGCGACGCAGGCACCGACCCAGGCTAATCGCGGGCTAAAGGAGATAGTATTCAAGGCAGGCGTTGAACTCGTCGCCATTACAGACCCTCGCTTCTGGCGGCACCCGGTCAGTGGCACGTTTCACGGAAGAGACATTTTCGCCCCGGTGGCTGCCGGTCTATCTCTGGACATTTCACTATATGAGTTCGGAGAAAAGGTGAACTCGCTTCATGTCCTCCCTATACCCAGGCCAGTTCTCGATCCTGACGGTACTTTGATCGGCCAGGTCATACACATAGACCGCTTCGGCAACTTGATCACAGACATCAAAGGCAATGACCTGCCGGGAAAGGATGTCGTAATTGAAGTATCCGGATACTGCATACAGGGCGTGGGCAGCTACTATGCTCAGAAAGAGGGGATAATGGCTCTTTCCGGCAGCACGGGTTATGTCGAGATATCGCTGAGGGATGGGAGCGCCTGCGATTTTCTGGGCACGATAGCGGGAGATGAGGTCAGGGTGACTACACCCGCATAGTGTGAAGGTACCGAGATGTCGATCCAGATCATCACGCTGAGCGAGAATACGGCCGGTAGAGCGGATGTTCTTGCTGAATGGGGGCTCAGTATTCTGCTCGAGGCAGACGGCCAGAGGATTCTCTTCGACACGGGTCTTAGTCTATCAGCGGCCCATAATGCGGTTGCGCTAGGTATAGATGTGTCAGGCATAGACAGGATTGTCTTGAGCCATGGTCATTTCGACCACACAGGCGGACTGCTGCACATCCTCAGAATGGTGAAGGGGAAAGTAGAGGTGATTGCTCACCCTGATATATGGGCAGCCAAGTACGCGAGTTTTGCCAAAGGCGAGCAGAGTTACATCGGGATACCTTTCTCGAAGCAGGCAGCAGAGGCTCTGGGGGCTACTTTCCACCTGACGAGGGAACCCGTATGGCTCACCGAGAACATCGCCACCAGCGGCGAGATACCCATGACTACGGAATATGAGGCCATCGACCCAATGCTTTATGTCAAGGAGAAGAACGAGTTCACGCCCGACCCGTTGTGGGACGACCAGGCGCTCTTCCTCAAGTCGGACAGGGGTCTGATCATTGTCCTGGGGTGCGCCCACCGGGGAATGATCAACACTATAAGGCATGCGCAGAAGCTAACGGGCATTGAATCAGTCTATGCTGTCATAGGAGGGACTCACCTTGTTACTGCGTCTGCCGAGCGCCTGGACCTAACGATCAAGGCGTTATCAAGCATGGGCGTCCAGGAACTGGGGGTGTCTCACTGCACGGGCCTGCCGGCATCAGCGGTACTGGCACGGGCCTTTGGGGACGCCTTCTTCTTCAACAATACCGGCACACGGATCAGCCTGTGAAGACCGCCCCCACCTCCGGCTGGCGAGCATCCCATCATCCCCGCCCTCGATCTCCAGCACTACCACCCGAGTGCTGACGTAGTGAGGGACGCGCGGCAGCTGTCGGAGTTCACCATCGGAGACGGAAGACTGGCCTTTACCCCGGTTGACAGGCAAGACTTCTGCCGGTAAGATATATGCGGACATTCGCATATTATCATGAACACATGGGCAAATGGCGATCAGACACCTGGTGAAGGCGCTTAAGGCATTTTCAGACGAGACCGGGATCAGGGGATCCTGAGAGTCCTGCTTGAGGATTGAAGAGAGAGAATGAGGGTCTCAGCAGAGAGCAAGCACGAAAAACGCGGGCCAGGGAGTTCTAGTTGTCTACGCTCAGATGTTGCCGTATACTATGCGGTGCTCCTTACCCACGCCTGCACAACGGAGGTCCAATGGAAAACAACCTGAGAAAGGGAAGACATCTGATCGTTATGATGATGGCGTGTGCATTGCTGCTGCTGATGGCGTCCTGCACGACCGACTACTGGCCGACTATCACCAGTCTGAAGGCCGACGCGGACTGGACTGCTCCGGGGGGTGTTCTCCAGGTGGTGTGCAGCGTCTCAGCATACAATATGGAGGAGTTGACCTACCAGTGGTCGGCCAGCGGGGGTACTATCAGCGGCACAGGCGCGATTGCGGACTGGAGTGCCCCCCAGACGGTAGGCATGTACGATATCACGGTTGTGGTGACCAATGCCCAGGGCAGGCAGGCCACGGAATCGGTAGCTCTTACCGTGTCAAACGGTCCTCCGCCCACTATAGAGGCCCTGATCGTCACTGCGAGAGACCACAAGTACCTGAAGGAGATAGCCACCGGTTACAGGGCCGCCAGAGAATATGACTACGACATCGAGTGTGTTGCTTCGGGCCCTAACGGCGAGCTCCTCTACCAATGGTCCTGCAGCGGCGGCCAACTCGTGGGGGAGGGCTCTACCGTTATGTGGAAGGCCCCTGACGCGGATGGCCCTGTGACAGTTACGGCAAAGGTCTCTGATAGCGCAGGTAACTGGGTGAGGAAGAGCATAGCCTTCCAGGTGGTGGATTGCGAAGCATGTGTGGTGTGGTGATGGAGGCACATCAATGACAGTGCGCACATGGGATCCTGGAGATAGACCTGAGGGAAGGAGCCTTTGCAGGAGGTGAACTGGTGAAAATACAGAGATGGTTCATAGTCATCATGGTTATGGCTATAGCAGTGCCGCTATTCATTGCCTCTTGCACTACGATAGATGAGGACTCACCTGTCGCAGGCTTCCCCCCTGTCATTGTCAGCCTGCAGGGCGACCAGGAGAGGGTTTTCCCTTCAGAAAGCATCCAGTTCGTGTGCACTGCTTTGGACCCCGACGGTGACCAGCTAACCTATCAGTGGTCAGCCAGCGCAGGCACCGTAGACGGAGAGGGAGCCATGATTACCTGGACCGCTCCTGAGAGTGAAGGCCTGTACAACATCAGGGTCACCGTGACCGATGCCAGTGATGAGGAGGCGACAACGCATGTAACCATTACGGTGAAAGCCAACCAGGCGCCAATCATCAACAGCCTGACTGCCGATGCGGACTGGACCTTACCCTCTAGCAGCCTGGAGGTGCTATGTGATGCCGAGGACCCCGACGGCCATTTTCTTAGCTATGAGTGGTCGACCAGCGCGGGGCAAATAGAGGCCACCGATCACCAGGCTATCTGGAATGCGCCTCAAGAAGTAGGCATATACGAGATCGCGGTCATCGTCCGCGATGATTATGGCGGGTCAGCGACGAAGAGTCTGCCTATCAGCGTGATGACGGACCAACCACCCGATATCATAAAGCTGGAGGTCACCAAGGACCGTTACGACCACTGCTACTTGCTGGAATATCCGTGGGGGTACAAGGTAGGCAGAGAACAGAAATATGATATTGAGTGCATCGTTTCGGACACAGGCGTGGAGTTGTTTTATGAATGGTCTTGCGATGCCGGCGAAATCTTCGACATGTCGGAGGATGGGTCCCTGATTACGTGGATCGCGCCCGATACATCCGTGTATTTAACGGTTACGGTAACAGTCACCAATGTTGTGACGGGGAATAGCGCCAGCAAGGCGGTGGATTTGGACGTGGTGGCTTGCTCGCCGTGTACGTTCGGGAGCTGTGGATAGAGATGGCCGGGAAATTCAGGCCACAGTCAGGCAGCCAGCAGGGTGGGTTCAGCCTCCGGGAAAAGGCATTGGCGTGCGATGGCAGTGAACTCCTGGCGGACAGCTGCAGTCAATATACAGGCTTCGCAACAAGATCTCTGCCGGAGATGAGTTGATGGAAACAAAGAGACGCATAATCATAGGCGGTATAGCGATAGCGGTGTGCCTTCCAGTAATATTGTGGCTGGTGGTAGCCAACCGCCCCCCGGTGATTGATAGCCTGGAGGCCGACGCAGAGAGGGTCTTTCGCGGGGGCAGTACGCAGATTGCCTGTACTGTTTCGGCACGCGATGGCGCGGCACTGAACTACGACTGGTGGGCTGAGGGGGGTGAAATAGACGGTGAAGGGGCCACCGTTGTCTGGAAGGCTCCCGATGCTCAGGGCTTCTACAACATCATGGTCACGGTAAGTGATGGCCGTGGGCACGAGGTCCAAGACCACGTAATGATTATAGTGAAGGATAATCAGCCGCCCATCATCTACAGCGTGACAGCCGGTGAGGATTGGACTACTCCTGGCGGGAGTCTGAACTTGACGTGTGATGCTGAGGATTACGACGGGCACCCACTAAGCTATAACTGGTCGGTCGGTGCCGGGCAAATAGACGGCACGGGACCTGAGGTCACGTGGACGGCTCCTGGGGGAATGGGCATATACGAGATAACGGTGGTCGTCAGCGATGATTACGGGGGCTCGGCGACGAGCACTCTGGCTGTTAGCGTAATGCCCGACCAGCCGCCTAAGGTAGAAGCCCTGATCGTCACGAAGGACCGGTACGAACACTGCTACTTGATAGAATACGACTGGGGCTACAAAGTGGGGAAGGGGCAGAAGTATGATGTTGAGTGTGTAGTGTCGGACAGCGGCGTGGAAGTGTCTTACGCGTGGTCATGCGATGGAGGGGAGATCTCGGAGATCTCGGAGGACGGTTCTATGATGACCTGGATTGCTCCCAATACAGCTACTTATGTGAGAGTCACCGTAATCGTGTCGGACATAGCTGGCAATACGGCGCCTCCGACCAGCGTGGCTCTGGACGTTGTAGGGTGCTCGCCATGCACATTCAGGGATTGTGGCTAGAAGGCCAGCCTAAGGTAGTATATTAGATGAGCAGACGGCTGGTAGACTCAGTGAGAGACGCTCTTCGCGACCCACTCAGGCGATACCTGCTCCTGGCACTGGTGATCCTGGGAATAGTCCTTGTATTTGTCGCCCACGAGGCGGCGCGACGAGTCCCCGCGTTGCCGGAGGGGGCGCCGACAGTGGAATCTCTGAATGTAACCAAGGACCGGTACGAACACTGCTACTTGACAGAGTATTCCGGAGGATACAAGGTCGGAAAGGGACAGAAGTACGATATCGAGTGTGTGGTTGTGGACGCAGGCCAGGCCCTGTCCTATGAGTGGCTAGTTGAGTGCAAGGACCCGGACACGGGAACCTACGAATCACAATGCGATGGTGGCAACCTTTGTGGAGAAGGGTCGCTGGTTACCTGGGCCGCCCCTGACAGAGCAGTCGATATTAGAGTGACGGTGACAGTATCCAACATGGACGGCAACGCTGCCGCTCCGGAGAGCATAGCTCTACAGGTCGTGTCGTGTTCTCCGTGTACGTTCGGGAGCTGCGGATAGGTGGTCGCCGTCGGCAAGGCCACGGCACATAAAGACAGAATGTGCCGCAGCGTCGCGAGCGCAGGCACCCTGACCACGGAAGGATATCTTAAGGTTGACAGCAGTTGATCGCCTGACCGGCTTCCTGAGAAGGGCTTTTCAGGACCGCTTCAAGAGATATCTCATCATCTCCCTGATAGTCCTGGGATCCGTCCTTGTGGTCATTAATGCGCGGACGCCCGACCCAGCTCCAAGTGACGGTTTTCAGGTTCATTTCTTCCATGTTACGGGCTGTTCCCACTGCGATGAACAGAGACCGTTCAATGCGGAGCTCGCCACTCGATACGATTCGATCGCCATCGTTGAACACGACGCCCTGATATCGACAGAACACGACCTGTTGCAGGAGATGCTTACCGATCGGGGCATCGACACACCGCCCGAGTTTCCGGTGACGATCTTTGAGAATCAGGTCTTTATGGGCTGGGACTCCGAGGACACGACAGGTATGGCCATTGAGGAGGCCCTGCAGCAATGCCTGGATGGAGAATGCCCGCCGCCTGCTAGCAAGGAACCGGACGAAGGCATCGATATCCCCCTATTCGGCCGGATTATGTTTGCGAACTACTCGCTGGCGGCCCTGGCTGTGATCTTAGGCTTTGTGGACGGCTTCAATCCCTGTGCTCTGTGGGTGCTCATCTACCTCATATCTCTGGTGGTGACCTTGAGAGACAGGAGAAGGATCTGGCTTATCGTTGGTACCTTTGTGTTGGCCTCCGGAGTCATATACTTCCTGATACTGACGGCGTGGCTGAATGCCTTCCTGCTCATCGGTTATGTCAGGCCGGTGATGATCCTCGTCGGGCTGGTGGCTCTGGGTGGGGGGATATGGCAGATAAGGGAGGTCATCAGAGCCAAGGGCGAGGTCGTGTGTGAGGTTACGAGCGAAGAATCCAGGGAGAAGACGATGGCCAGAATGCAGAGGATTGTCTCCTCTCCGATAAGTATCGCCACGATAGGAGGAATCGTAGGTCTGGCCTTCGTGGTAAACCTGTTCGAATTCGCGTGTTCGGTAGGGATTCCCGCGGTCTTTACCCACGTTCTGGCTTTGAGCGATCTGACCACCTTCCATTACTATGGCTACATCCTGCTATATGTTTTCTTCTTTATGCTCGTCAATCTGGTCATCTTCGGCGGGGCTGCCTTTGCCATGACTTCCAGTCTGGGAGTCCGCTATGCCAAGTATGCCCGACCGGTAGGTGCCGTGATACTGATAGTCCTGGGAGCGTTGCTCCTGTTTGCGCCCGGCTGGTTGCGCTAAGACTGAGCCTCACCACAGATAGGACGACCCTTGCCCGGGCGGCCGGTTAGAATACGCCAATCATCCTCAGGCCGGTGTAGACCATGAAAGCAATGAGGACATACCTCAGCACCTTCGCGGAAACCGCGTGTGCCACCCTGGCCCCGAGCGGGGCGAAGGGTGTACTGGTAGCTGCCAGAGACACCCATATGGGCAGGTTTATGTAACCAATGGAATATGGTAGGAGACCGGGCACCTGAAGTCCGTTTACGATATAGCCCGCCACACCACCCAGGCTGGCCAGTATTATGGAAGCCACAGACGTTCCGATAGCGGCATGCATGGGGAACCCCATTGCCAGGACCAGCGCAGGAACTATCAACACCCCACCACCGAGTCCGGTGAGTCCCGTTACCAGGCCTATAGGAAAGCCCAGTGCCACCACAAGCCCCACGCTCTCCCGTGGCTCGCGCCCTCCTTTTGCCAATCTGGGCATTATCCCCAGGCCCATCCATAGAGCAACGGCCAGCAGCAGCACACCGAAGCCCGTAGTCAGAATCTCACCAGAAAGGCGAGCTGCCAGAGTGGCGCCACCCAGAGCACCCACGCAAGCACACGAGCCCAGAATAAGTGCGGTCCTCCAGCGCACTGCCTTCTCCCTATTGTGCCGCCAGCTTCCACTTATCGCCGTGGGCAGGATCACGAGCAGGCTTGTCCCGAAGGCTATCTTGGGGGCGATATCTGGGGACACACCCATAGCCAGAATCACCCAGTAGCTCGCCGGGACCATGATGAAGCCACCGCCGACTCCCAGCAGGCCACTGGCAAACCCAGCGCCTGCCCCTATAGCCAGCAGAGCCAGGATATAAGGCGCCGTCAATCCCGTCGCCCCCAATTGAGGTAGAAGACGATTTCGCCAGAAAAGGTCTTGCGTTCAGGCTTGCTTGCGATCTCACTCTCCTTTCTTCAGCAGGGCGTAGATTGCCTGTACCTGCTTTCTTGTCTCTTCAGGTGGACCATCATTATTGATGACAAAATCGGCCGATTTGACCTTCTGCTCGATCGGGAGCTGCGACCTTATTCTCTTCTCAGCCTCCTCCTGGCTCATGCCCCTCTCCTCCAGTCGTTGCAGCTGGGTCTGTTCACTGGCAGCCACAACAACTGTCTTATCCAGGGATACCGGCGGAGACACTTCGTACAGCAACGGAATATCCTTGATGATCACGGCATCCGGATCAAGGCTGCCGATCTCTCTGGTGATCCTCTCATCCTCCTTGTACACCTGGGGATGGACTATCCGGTTCAGTTCCCGCAGTTGCTCCCGATCCTGGAATACTGTCTCAGCCAGCTTCTGGCGGTTGATGGTTGAGTCGTCATTCAAGACGTCCTCTCCGAAACGGAGCACTATCTCTCTCCACGCCTCTGTGTCCGGGCGGACAACATGTCGGGCCAGTTCGTCCCAGTCGATGACGTATGCACCCATCTCCTTAAAGAAACCGGCCACCGTGCTCTTGCCTGTGCCCACACTGCCCGTCAGGCCAACGACGACCATCTCGCTCCCGCTCTTGCCTGTTTGATTGCCCTTTGAGTGTTCCGCGTCGCTTTCGACCAGCACGTCAACCCAGTCCGCCAGTACAGCCTACCTACCGAATCGGTCCTGGCTTCCGGGCTATACATCTTTGCCCTTTCTTCCGTGTAACAGCCTTCCATAGTAAGCAGACTTCGATAGATACAGGGCAGCCAGGGGGTTATGCCCTGTAACTCTGTCCTTCACCGCCAGGACCGTCATTGGGACGCGACAATACCTGATGAACAGGGTGTCGTGGCCGATACAGAGTCCCAGCATCACTGCCAGGTCGACCTCGTCCGCATTCAGAATCTCAGCCTGTACGATGGGATTACACATGGATTCCCAGCTATCCCGGTCGCCGATCTTTTCCTCAGGCCTTATGCCGATGCTTTCTTTGGGCGTAGCGCCCGCCTTACAGCAAACCGAGACCACTTCGAATCCCTTGTTCTCCAGGATTTCAGTGAGTATGCCTGCCTCATTCTTCAACCCGATACAGAAGGCAATACCCAGCTTATGATAGCCGCACTTGTCAGCAAACTGGATCAGCTCCTCAATGCGCGGAAACCTGGTCCTCAGTCCCTGTTCTGTCCACTCATAACACTGAAATTCCTGAACCGATGCCAGGCGGGCGAATTCTCTGATGTCTGCCCTGTCATATTCTGCGACGGCCTTGCTAATGACGTCTGGAAACAGCTTCATGGGGCAGAAGGGAGGGGCCTCGGCAAGTGAGGGCAGCTCATCTGCCCTTATGATAGGACAGCAGGCCGTCCTGACACACCTAGCACATGCGGGATGGAGTTCCTTGGCCATTTGATCTCCTTTCTCCGGGCGTGGCAACGATCAACGCCCTTTCCAGTTCTCATATTCTAGCATCCGGCCGCTGCGGGTGTCGCTCTGTCGGCTGCTTGCATCGCCCCCGTGAAAACATGCTTGCTTCTCTGTGCGGGCAGCAATGCCCGAGTAAGGGTCACGCTACATCTTGACCGTGTCACCCGTGCGGTGATAAAAATCGAACTGTGGACTGCTGCATAGAACTGGCCCCGACTCTTGACTACTGTATAGAGGCAAGAGCCAGGGAGGAATACTGGAGTTCGGTGAGGCAGTATCTGAAAGGAGGATACGGGGACAGGATGCTGGAGGAAAGGATTGAGCTACTCAGGGCCTTTCTTGAATCAGCAGACTTCAGAAAGCTTCGCAGCCAGAGTGAGAGATACCTGGTACAGGGGAAGAGCGTAGCATGCACTATCTGCTGGAAGGGCCATGAACCGACCTGTGAAATGCTAGTGAAGGACACACCACCTCATACCAGTGAGAATCCACAGTAACACCTTGCTGAGCATCCACGTGAATGATGGGGCGGCCTGTCTGTGCTAACCTCCGGGCGCCTCTGCCCTGCGGACTAAGGCCACGGCCTGGGCAGCCATTCCCTCACCTGTGGCGACGAAACCCAGGCCGTTGGTGGTGGTGGCCTTGACCGTCACACGCGTCGAATCTATGTCCAGAGCCCGGCTCACGCGGTCTCTCATCTGAGAGATGAAAGGACCGAGCGTGGGCCTGTCAGCTATGATCACAACATCAACATTGACCACCGTCATTTCTCTAGCCTTGAGGAGCTCACCTGTCCTGCGTAACAGGACCAGGCTTGACATATCCTTGTACTCCGGGTGTTGCGAAGGAAACAGGGTGCCGATGTCCCCCATATCAGCGGCGCCACACAGGGCATCTACTACGGCGTGGACTGCCACATCGGCATCGCTCCAGCCCGACAGGCCTCTGTCAAAAGGGATGTGCACGCCTCCCAGAATCAGACTGCGCCCGGCAACCAGGGGATGGCTATCAAAGCCGATGCCAACCCTCAGTTCCCCCTGTGTGCTATCGCCTGTCAAATACGTCTCTCCACAATGCCCGGCTCCTGTCCTCTGCGGACCGGCAGTCACATACTCCTGGCGATGACACGCGCTACCGCCAGATCCTCAACTGTGGTCACCTTAATGTTTCTATAATCGCCCATATAGAGCTGCACCGTGTTTCCTGATAGCTCCACGGCGGCGGCATCATCGGTGATCTCCGCCACCAGGTTCTCGTAGGCCCTGGCTATCATATCAAATCTGAATATCTGCGGTGTCTGTGCCGCCCATAGCCTGTGGCGGGGGAGTGTCTCCCGCACCAGTTGTCCATTAGCGACGACCTTAACGGTATCCTTGATCGGCACTGCTGCTATTGCAGCCCCAACGTTTCGGGCTGCCTCCAGTCCGCGGTCAATCATGTCCAGGGTCAGAAAGGGACGAGCACCATCGTGGATCATCACCAGTTTGCAGTTGTGAACTCGCTCGAGTCCTGCCTTCACCGAGTCCTGGCGTCGTGCGCCGCCGGAGCATAAGGTGACCTTAGACCAGCCCCTGCGTTCTTTCAAGCTTTGTCCACGAGCCAGATCGCTATCGTTCAGTACCAAGACTATCTGCTGGACCAGGCTGCATCTCTCACAGGTGTCTACCGACCAGGAGACCACAGGTTTCCCCCTGACAGAAGCAAAGAGCTTATTAACGCCTCCCATGCGCCGACTCGTGCCGGCGGCCACTACTACCGCACCGAGGCTTGTGAACTCCGTCTTCACCTGTTCACACTCCGGTCTCCACAAGTAGAAGCCAAGGCTGCCAGGCCAAGACAAGCGATGCAAAACCGGGAGAGGTCCTATCCTCAGCCTGTACTTCCGTCGTTCGCGGTTCTTGTCTTGCTCCGCCCCACCAGGCCCAGCCTTAGAGCTTCGGCAACCGAACTGACCTCAATCAGCCGCATATCTGCAGACCGGACGGATTGCCGCACCTCCCTCGCGATCGAGGGAGGCAACCCAGGCAGAACACAGTTCTTGAAGCCCAACCTGACAGCTTCCGCAATCCTCCGCTCTACATGTGATACACCCCTCAACTCCCCATTCAACCCGACCTCTCCCAGCGCAACCAGGCCGGCAATTGGCTCCGCATCACCGGAGCTCGAAGCAATGGCCGAGGCGATTCCCAGATCAGCGGCCGGTTCGTTGACCCTAAGGCCACCGGTGACGTTGACTATAATGTCCTGATTGAACAGCCTCAACCCCGCACGCTTGGTCAATACAGCGGCTATCAGCAGCAGTCGATTATAATCGACTCCGTTGGCGATGCGTCTCGGGGGAGCAAAACTGTTGGTAGTAGTCAGGGCCTGAACTTCGACCAGCAGAGGGCGGTTCCCTTCAAGCGTAGGCACCACGACTGAGCCCGATGTCCCTTCCTTGTACGCCGAAAGGAAGACCTGGGAGGGATTTTCTACTTCCATGAGCCCTCTATCGCTCATCTCGAATATCCCGACCTCGTTAGTGGAACCGAACCGGTTCTTCACACTGCGCAGGATTCGGTAGCTGCTGAACCTCTCGCCTTCAAAGTAAAGCACCACGTCGACGATATGTTCGAGCGTTCCGGGACCCGCGATGGCGCCTTCCTTGGTTACATGACCTGTGATGAACAGGGGAACATTGCCCTGCTTGGCCCATCTCTGCAGGCGCCAGGTGCATTCCCGTACCTGAGATATGCTGCCCGGCATACCAGCCACATCCTCCGAATACATGGTCTGAATGGAATCGATGATGGCCAACCCCGGACACAGGTTATCCAGGCATTCCACCACGGTAGCCAGATCCGGTTCAGAGAGGAAGTACACTCCCCTACCACCAACACCGAGACGCTCACTTCTCAGCTTGACCTGGCTGGCGGATTCCTCGCCGGAGACATAGGCGACCATCCTACTGCTCTCGGCCATCATGGCCGAAACCTGCAGCAGAAGCGTAGACTTGCCTATTCCGGGTTCGCCAGCAACAAGCACCAGAGAGCCCGGAACCAGACCACCGCCTAACACGCGGTTGACTTCAGCAAGACCAGTATGAAGACGCGGGAAGTCAGCCTTCTCTACCCGGGAGAGCTCCTGCAGCCTGTCCTGCACAACTGAAGGCTGCCTGATAGCGCGGGATGCAGCGACGCGCGTTTCCACGAAGCTGTTCCAGGCTTCACACTCAGGACAGTGCCCTAGCCACTTGGGGCTTTCCTTGCCGCACTGCTGACAGATGAAGACAGTTTTGCGGGCCATAGCCCGCAAATTAGCTTGTCTATTTGGGTTCTTCAACTTATCGGTCGACTGGAATCGTTCGCGTCTCAGGCAAGACTTTGTTCTTGATGACCTCTCTTAGCCGACTTGAACAGGGAATTGAATTGTGCTAATGGGCAAGATAAGTCGGGCTTTCTAATGAAGTACCTTTCTTCGCTGGCCAAAGCCAACAGAGCTAGTACTCGATAACTGCTAGCTTCTCCCCCGTCCTAACCGTCTGCCCCGCCGAAACCGCTACCTCTACAACTGAGGCCTCTGCCGGAGACAAAATGGGATTCTCCATCTTCATGGCTTCTATGATGCAGATCACGCCCCCCTCCTGAAGCCTATTACCCGCCGTTACCTCAACACGCACTATTCTGCCGGGCAGCGGGGCTTCAATCGCTTCTCGCGGCATGTTTAAGCGGCTTCCTTAACCAGAGGCCTCATAACGATACTGTCGTCGGCGCAATCCACAACCACCGTATCGCCAGGCAAGAACTCGCCACGTAGCAAAGCTTCGGAGAGCTGGTCCTCAACCAGATTCTGAATGGTACGCCGCAAGGGACGAGCCCCGAAGACGGGGTCATAGCCCTTTCTGGCTATGAAGTCCTTAGCTTCGGCGGTTATCTCGAGAGTGACATTCTTCTCTTCCAGCGAAGCAACCACCTGGCTGAGCATGAGATCGACAATTCGGCAGATATGGTCCTTGCTCAAGGCGTGGAACACGACCGTAGCATCAATCCGGTTGAGAAACTCAGGTCGGAAGACCTTCTTCATCTCGCCGAGCACCTTCTCCTTCATCTTCTCGTACTCCACATGCTGCTTACCCTCGCCGTCGAGATGGGCAGCAAAGCCGAGGCTCATATCGCGCTTAATGAGCTCAGCACCGGCGTTGCTCGTCATGACTATGATGCTGTTGCGAAAGTCGACCCTGCGTCCCTTGGCATCGGTCAGATGGCCATCATCAAAGATCTGGAGCAGTATATTGAACACATCCTGGTGCGCCTTCTCAATCTCGTCGAGCAGGATGGCACTGTACGATTTCCGTCTTACAGTTTCTGTCAGCTGCCCGCCTTCCTCGTAACCAACGTAACCCGGCGGCGCCCCAATCAGGCGAGCTACCGTGTGACGCTCCATGAACTCCGACATGTCGAGCCTGACCAGAGCGTCCTCGCTGCCAAACATAAACTCGGCCAAAGCCCTCACCAATTCAGTCTTACCGACCCCGGTGGGGCCCAGGAAGATGAACACGCCGATAGGACGCCTGGGGTCCTTCAGCCCGGCCCGCGCCCGCCTTACGGCCTTGGCCACAGTTTCTATCGCCTCATCCTGGCCAACAATGCGGCGATGCAGGGCCTCCTCCATCTGCAAGAGACGGCTGCTTTCGTCGGCAGTCAGCCTCACAACGGGTATACCGGTCCACATGCTAACCACCTCCGCGATATCCTCCGACGTTACTACAGGGCGCCCCTGTTCCTGCTTAGCCTGCCACTCCTTCTCCATGACCTGGATCTTCTCGGTTAGCTGAACTTCACGATCACGCAATTCGCTGGAATACTCGTACTGCTGAGATGCAATGGCGGACTCCTTTTCCTTGCGTACGCTCTCTAAGGCCCGCCTCGCCTCGGCCAAACCCATGGGCGCACTACCACGTTTTATGCGTACGCGCGAACTGGCCTCATCTATCAGATCAATGGCCTTATCAGGCAAGAATCGATCCGCTATGTATCTGGTAGCCAGCGGCGCTGCTGTCTGCAAGGCCTCGTCGCTTATGTCCAGCTGGTGGAACTCCTCGTACCTGTGTTTGATCCCCCGCAGTATCTCCAGCGTCTCTTCCATAGTGGGCTCAGCAACCAGCACAGGCTGGAACCGGCGCTCCAAGGCAGGGTCCTTCTCCACGTATTTCCGGTAGTCGTCCAGGGTGGTGGCACCAATGCACTGTATTTCGCCACGCGATAGTGCAGGCTTCAAAAGATTGGAGGCGTCAACCGCGCCCTCGGCTGCTCCGGCCCCAACGATAGTCTGCATCTCGTCGATGAACAGAATGCAATTGCCGGCGGCCTTCTCTTCTTCAATGACCCTCTTCAGCCTTTCCTCAAACTCTCCGCGGTACTTGGTTCCCGCTACCAGAGCGCCAATGTCCAGCGCTATTATTCTCTTGCCCTGCAATACCTCAGGGACCTCGCCGGCTATTATGCGCTGGGCCAGCCCCTCGACAATCGCCGTCTTGCCCACGCCCGCTTCGCCGATAAGCGCAGGATTGTTTTTCGTGCGACGGCTCAGTATTTGAATTATCCGTTCAATCTCCTTGTGACGCCCGATGATGGGGTCGAGCTTATCTGCCCGGGCAAGGGCAGTCAGATCAGTACCCAGTTGGTCCAGGGTCGGTGTGCGCGACGTAGCCCGACCCGCCGCCCGAGAGCGCACGGCTTCCTGCCTAACAACCCGGCTAACCTCATCACGTGCCCGCTCCAACGTGATGCCGAAACTCTCCAGCACGCTGAAGGCCACCCCCTCGCTCTCCCGCAGCAACCCAAGCAAGAGATGCTCAACACCTATGTAGCTGGAGTTAAGACGGCGTGCCTCATCAACCGCGAACTCGATGGCCCTTTTCGCCCGGGGGGCAAGGTCCACGTCTCCGGTGCTGGCTCGCCGTTCACCCTTTCCGATAACGAATTCCACAGCTGCCTGTATCTTGCTGACCGAGATGCCCAGACCACTGAGGACCTTGGCTGCGATGCCAGACTCCTCCCCCGCTATCCCCAGCAACATATGTTCGGTGTCAATGTAGCTGTGCCCGAGACGTTGGGCCTCCCCTTGAGCCCGGGTCAGTACCCTGCGCGCGCCTTCAGAGAACCTCTCAAATCCTGTGCTCATTTTGATCCTGGTGGCAACCTAGACTAGAGTATAGAGCATATGTCCTCTTCAGTCAACAGCCCCCACATTACTTGAACTACGTAATATGAAGATACTATACTATGATTGCACAGAAGCATTCACAGGGTAGCGACGATGCGCATTACTGGCGGCAAAGTAAGAGGAACCCGCTTGAAGACCCTACAGGCACGCTCGGTTAGGCCCACTACTGGGGTAGTCAAGCGAGCCATATTCTCTATGCTGGAGAACAGCGCCACAGATTGGCGCCGGGTACTCGACTTGTACGCCGGCAGCGGTGCTCTGGGGCTTGAGGCCTTGAGCCGTGGGGCAGAGTGGGTCGATTTCGTTGAGCACAGAAAACCCTGCTGTGATGTTATCAGAAGCAACCTGCAGAGGACAGGGCAGCTGCACCGCGCGCATGTTTACTGCTGTACTGTGAGCAAGGCGGTTGGCTTCCTCGACGATAGCTATGACATTGTGCTCATGGACCCACCATATTCTGACCTGTCTACGGGCCATCTGCTGGAGACTATAGGCAGGTCGCGACTGCTGGAGCAGGGCTCCATAGTCGTTGTATGCCACGCAAACCGTTCCCCTCTGAAGATCAAATATGAGGGGCTGCACCCTGTGAAGCAGCGTCGCTATGGTGACAGCTCCATCTCTATATACCAAAAGGAGGCTTGAATATGATCGTCGCAGTCTATCCGGGCACGTTTGACCCCCTCACCTGCGGACACATGGACATCATAGAGCGAGCAGCAGCCCTAGCCGACCAGCTGACGGTCGGCATCTACGAGAACCCCACCAAGGAGCCCCTGTTTACCCTCGAGCAGAGGGTCGCGCTGGTCGACGAAGCGATAACGAAGCTGTCAAACGTCCGTGTCAAAGCTTTCAAGGGGCTGACCGTGGATTTCATACATCAGGTAGGAGGTAGGGTGATCGTCCGCGGTCTGAGAGCGAATTCTGACTTCGAACGCGAATTCGAGATGGCGCTCATGAACAGGAAACTGGCACCGGATATCGAGTTGCTTTGCCTGATGACCAGTTCTCAATATCAGTTCCTCAGTTCCAGCCTCATCAAGGAGGTGGCCAAGTTAGGCGGTTGTCTTGACGGCATGGTCCCCGACCACGTGGCTGCGGCGCTGAGGCAGAAATTCTTCGTGGCTGACCAGCTTGCTATTGGCAAGGGCAGGATGTAAAATGGGCAGTCAAAAGCTAAGGAGGTAGCAGAAAGATGGCATACAAGATCACCGATGAGTGCATCAGCTGTGGTGCCTGTGAGCCAGAGTGTAAGAATGGGGCCATAAGCGAGGGGGAGGAGTTTTATGTCATCGACCCCGATAAATGCACCGAGTGTGTGGGCTGGTTCGAGACGCAGAAATGCGCAGAGGTCTGCCCCGTGGACTGCTGCGTCCCTGATCCCGACCACAAGGAAACACGGGAGCAGTTGCTCGAGAAGTGGCGCAAGCTGCACCCCGGCGAGACCCCGGCCACAACTTAGCCCGTCGCCCGACGGGAATACCGACAGGAGACAGCGGTTGGGCGCCCGGTTGGGCGTAAGTCCATGGACGCTTCAACCGGGTACTCGTTCCACGGTGCCCCCTCACCACTGTATGAGGCTGCCCAAGGTGCTGGCAAACCAGTCCTAGTGAATGACCAGCTGTTTCACGTACTTATGGAGATTCTTCACGTGAGTTGCCAATGACATCTCGCTGTAAGACCGTATAGCGACGTAGCAGCTGCCGCACTGGTTGGTGCGGGAGAACTTCTCTGCCATCTCTGCTCGACTAGCGTATTTCTGGCGGTGCAGCGAACAGGGGATCAGGCTCCCGTCGGGCATCACGACAAGGAATCTCCTGCCTGCCTGACAGTGCGGCATGCATCCCTGCTCAAAGAACTCCAGGGTATGCCGCAGCGTGAGTTCAGGGTTAGCCACGTTAGCGCCGTTCCTCTTCAGCCTCATCAGTTCGCCAATGGACTGCCGCAGGACTTCCATGTCCTGTCCGTCATTGAGGCAGTAGTCCTTATTGCCCGTTCGCAGCGGGGTATAGGCGCTATACGATATGTCGACACCCCACTCAGCAGCCCGTGTTGCCAAGGGCAATATTTCGCCCAGATTGAGACTGGTTATGGCTGTATTCAAGATAATATCTCGGAAGCCCAGCCGTGCCAGCTGTGGCACCCGCTGGCTCAGGCGCCTGTACAGCCCGGGATGTTGCCGGAACTCATCATGGCGCTCATCAGGGAAATCAAGTGATACCGAGAACTGGGTCACTCCCGCCTCGCGTAGCTGCAGGTAGTTGCTCTCATTCAGCAGCACGCCGTTAGTAACAAGTATTATGTACTCCGTTCCCCCCTGCCTGATAGCCTTGACTATATCTGCTATATCCTTACGCAGCAGGGGTTCACCCCCGGATATCTGGGCTGCCAGGGGCCTCAGACGTCGGGTGATGTCCTTATAGTCCTCCGCTGTGATCTGCTTCTCATCCTTTACTGGCCCTCCAAGGTCACAGTGGTGGCAATTGCAGTTGCAGGAAAGCGTCACCTCATAGGAGACCACCATAGGACGATCCGCCATATAGCCAAGCAGGCCGTTCCTTATGAGCTTAACCGCTTGCCCTACGGAGACATTTGCCATTGTCCGGCGGTAACCTTACTCCGCTACTTGAATCCGAGCACCACAGAGTGGTTGAGCCTCGACGGGTATACCAACATCATCTTATTGGTAATATTGCCCAGTATGGAGCCTGAATTGGGCAAGGCCTTCGACTGCTCATACACATTGAGGTATTTTAGCACCATTGTCACCAATATGGACAGGCTCATGAATCCTCTGTAAGAGACGGGCGATATGTCTTTGAACCCTGCATTCTGGAGGATGCCTGCAAGCGTTCTCGTGCTGAACTGGTTGATATGAAGCCGCTTTATGTCCCACCACCGTTTCCCCAAGATTCTGGCCGGCAGAGCCTCTATATTCGGAGTTGATACAGCTACCAGTCCTCCGGGCTTAAGTATCCTGTGGACTTCCTTGAGGGTTAGCAGTGGGAAGGGCACATGTTCCAGGGTCTGCCAGAGAGTTACCACATCGAAGTGGCCGTCAGCAAACTGCATTTCTTCGAAGGGCCTGGCCTCTACATCCACACCGAATTCTCTTGTTGCATATTGCACTGCATCTCGTGAGAGTTCGACCCCTTTGGTGATATACCCGGCCTGGGAGGCACAGAACAGGAAGAACCCCTGGGCACAACCTATGTCCAACAGCCTTGTACCCTTAGAGTATTTCTGAATCAGGCGTACCTGGGACCTGGCGGTCTTTAGGTAGCTCTCACGTATGGTAGGGGCGTGAGTATTCCTTGCCTCAGAGTAGTGCTGATTGATGCTGCTCGCTTTCTCCGTAGGATTCACATATACGAGCCGGCAGTTCCTGCACCTGACGTGTCTGCCCCATTCATTTCCGGGCACAAGATATCCTTCCATGCTTTGCGGGGGCTCATAGCCTTCCATATCGTAATCGAAAAGCACATTAAAGTCCTCCGACTTCATATTGGACTCAAAGAGGACATCAAACTCGTCGTGGCCACAGCCGGGGCACATGCGGTACTCAAAACGTGAATCCATCGTTCTGCGATTCTCAGAGACGTTTGGCTTTGTCATGAGCTGCGGCCACGGCGTCAAGCAGCAGAAAACGGAAGGCACCCCTCTCCAACTGACGAAGGGCCTCGGTAGTGGTGCCCCCCGGAGATGTAACCATGTTCCTCAAGACCGCAGGGTGCTTGCCCATCTCCTCCACAGTGCCGGTAGAGCCCAGTATGGTCTGTATTACCACTTCCTGAGCCATGTCCCGCGGCAACCCGATGTGCACGCCAGCGTCAATGAATGCTTCGATAAAGAGGAAGACGTAGGCCGCGCCACTGCCGCCTAAGGCAGTAGCCATATCCAGGTACTTCTCGTCAGTGACGTAGATCTCCTTGCCCATAGCGCCCAGCACAACCTGAGCCAGCTCCTTCTGTCTTTCGTTGGTGTCGGGTGTTGTTGTCCAGACAGTTACTCCCTGGCCGATCTGGGCTGGCATGTTAGGCGCAGCTCGTGCTACGGAGGAGTGATTCAGGTCCTCACAGAGCCTAGACAGACTAGCACCAGCTATTATGGATAGCACTACCTGCTCCGGCTTAGGAGCCCTTATCTGTTCCGCCACGTGGAGCAGATTCTGAGGTTTCACTGCAAGGACAATCAGGTCGGCATTGTCCATAGCCGCCCTATTGTCGGCTAAGGCCTTGATGCCGTATTCCTTGCTCAATAACTCACGCCGCGCCGCGCTGACATCGCTGACTACCAGGTTCTGCGCCTCGGTAACCTTCTTGGTCAAAATACCTCTGATCATCGCCTCCCCCATGGCTCCGCCACCGATGAATGCTATCCTCATTTTTCCCTCCTTGCGTTTTGCCTTCGTCAAGACTCCAGTACAATGTTGACCAGTCGCCTCGGGACATAGATCACTTTGCTCAGCTTCTTCCCATCGATATAGGCCCGAACCCGCTCCCGATGGAGGGCCAACTGCCTGGCCTCCGACTCGCTTATGGAAGCAGGTACCACTACCTTGTCACGAAGCTTGCCGTCTACCTGGATGACTAAGGTGATCTCCTCGTCCTGTGCCAGTTCCGCATCATACTCAGGCCATTGCTGATTATGGATGCTGTACGGCTGTCCAATCCTGGTCCATAGTTCCTCGGCTAGATGCGGAGCACTGGGTGCCAATAGAAGCAGCAAATATCTGATAGCTGCCCGCCATGAGGAATCCGAGACCGAACCGCTCGCCTGCGCCGTGTACAGGTAGTTTGTGAACTCCATAAGACTGGCCAGCATGGTATTGAAGCTAAAATTCTCAAGGTCAGCGGTGACTTTCCTGATTGTCTTGTGAGTGAGGCGAAGGAATTCCTTCTCGGCCTGCGCAGTGTTGACATTCCCGCGCTCTAGGACATACCCTGCCGTCACCAAATTCCAAACGCGGTTGAGCCAGCGACTGATGCCCACGATGCCCTTATCGTTCCATTCGCCTCCCAGCTCCCAGGGGCCGATGAACATAAGATACCCGCGGAAGGCATCGGCGCCTAGCTCGGCCACATATTCGTCAGGGGCAATCACATTACCCCTGGATTTACTCATCTTGTCGGCACGATATACTATGGTGCCCTGGTTGAAAAGCTGGACAAAGGGCTCGTTGAAGGTGACCAGCCCGGTGTCCCTGAGCGCCTTGATAAAGAAGCGGGCGTATAGAAGATGCATCACTGCGTGCTCAGCACCCCCAGTATATGAATCGACAGGCAGCCAGGACATGACCCTGGCAGGGTCGAAGGGGGCATCCGTGGCCTCGGGACTGGTGTATCTGAGGAAATACCAGGAGGAGCACACGAAAGTGTCCATGGTGTCGGTCTCTCTTCGCGCCGGTCCGGAGCATTTGGGACAGGTGGTATTGACGAAAGTGTGGCAGTACTTAAGGGGCGATTCGCCGGTGGGCCTGAACTCAGCATCCGCAGGAAGTAGAACGGGCAAGTCTTCCTCGGGCACAGGCACTATGCCGCACCTGTCACAGTGGATCATAGGTATGGGTGCCCCCCAATACCTCTGCCTGGAGATAAGCCAGTCACGAAGGTGATAAGTAACCGTCCACCTGCCCTGGCCCTTCTCCTCTAATAGGCTGCAGATTGCCTGCGCTCCTCGGTCGTTGGGTAGGCCGCTGAATTCCCCCGAGTTAACCATAGTACCCGGTCCCGTATACGCCTCCTCCAACTCCTCTCCTGACCACTGTGGGGGCGCGACAACGGCACGCACCGGCAACCCGAACCTCCTGGCGAATTCGAGGTCTCGCTGATCATGAGCAGGGACCGCCATGACCGCTCCAGTGCCATAACCCGGCAGTACATAATCAGCGATCCATACAGGTATGCGCTCACCATTCAGGGGATTGATCACGTAGCTTCCGAGGAAGACGCCAGTCTTGTCCCTCCCCAGCGCCAATCGCTCATACTCAGTCTGACGCCGGCACCAGGCAATATACGCATCCACTTCAGCCTTGTGCTCAGGGGCAGTCAACTGAGGGACCAGAGGGTGCTCGGGAGCCAGAAGGAAGAAGGTCACCCCGAAAATAGTATCAGGACGGGTCGTAAACACCCGTATCTCTCCCTGCGCTACTCCCTCATGGGCAAGCCCAAAGGCAATCTCAGCGCCTTCGCTCTTGCCCACCCAGTTCCTCTGCATGGTCTTTATGCGTTCCGGCCAGTCCAGACCGCTATAATCGAGGAGTTCCTCGGCATACCGAGTGATCCTGAAAAACCATTGCTCCAGCTCTCGCCTGGTCACCGCTGTACCGCATCTCTCACAAAGACCTTCTCCCACCACCTGTTCGTTGGCCAGGACGGTCTGGCACCTGGAACACCAGTTCACAGGCGCCTTGTCCCGATAGGCCAGACCGGCCTCATAGAACTTGAGGAAGAACCACTGCGTCCACCGGTAGTAGTCGGGCAGGCACGTGATGACTTCGCGGCTCCAGTCATATATGGCCCCTATGCTCTTCAGCTGCCGCCGCATGTTCTCTATGTTCCGCATTGTCCAGTCATAGGGGTGAATTCCGTGGCTGATAGCAGCGTTCTCCGCCGGCAGCCCGAAGGCGTCAAAGCCGATGGGATGGAGGACATTATAGCCCTGCATCCTCTTGAATCTGGCCCGGGTGTCCGATGGAGCCATGGCATACCAGTGCCCAACGTGGAGATCTCCGGAGGTATAGGGGAACATGGTCAGGGCGTAGAACCTGGTGGCGTGTCTGTCGTCGTTGGCTTCGTAGAGATGGTCAGCCGCCCACCGCTCCTGCCACTTTCTTTCGATTTCGGGGGCGTTATACTTCCCGGTCATGCTGCCTAGAGTTTACTCCAATCCAGGACGGATTTAAAGCCCCTTCGTATCACTGACAGTCATCATGGAAGTGAGAACGGTTGGCGCCCACCCTGCTGCGCCTCTGCCTTACCCAGAAGCCGTGATCCGGAGATGCAGAGGCACACGGCAGGCGCGATGCGGGGTCAGTCACCTCCCGGGGCAGAAACGCGGACAGGAGGGCAGCATGACAGCATTGAATCTATTGTTACGGGCGGCGGGATGGGCCGACAACGCTATGTGGACCCGACGGCGAACTGCGATTCCGCATCAGGGAGCAGCTCCGCCCTGTCGGCCTGGCGCCGTAGATAACTGACTGCGTGCCTCACCGAAAGGGTGAGGTCATTTGATATGTAGCAAGCGAAGCCACGGACTACCGGCACCTTGTACGCGCAGTGCGCAGCCAAATGCTAGGCGGTGGTAACGGCACAACAGCCTGCGCCTTTACGAAAAGGCAACAACCAAAGACAGGTAGCACCAATATCGGTGCCCGACGGTTCCGGATCCGATAGATTGCAGCAGGTATTCAGGCCTTCTCGATTCTGAACACCTTGGTGCCGCACACGGGACATACGCCCCGCGTCGCCGGTCTGCGGTTCTTGAGCATGACCCGGCTGGGGTTCCTTATCTCCACCTTTTTCCTGCACTTCATGCAATAAGCTGTCGCCATTGTACCCTCCTTCTCGGCGTTGCTTACCTATATTGTTACTGCAAGAGCAAAGCTTTGTCAATACTTTTGGCGCTGCTGAAGCGAAATTTGCCGATTTTCGACCGTTGTGGAGGGCAAATCGCTACCTCAAACCCGGTGAGTTTCCGCCGTAAGCCCCGTGGCCCGTCCTAGCCAGCGTGGTTGGAAAGCAGTTGCACAGCCCTATCCAGTCTGTTCAAACATCTTTCTCTGCCCAACACTGCCATGGTCTCAAACAGGGGAGGTGCTGCCGTGCGCCCCGTGATAACTACCCTCATCAAGCCGAAGAACTTCCCCGTGCTCCATTCTAGCTCAGTGGCCAGAGGACGCATGATGTCCTCCAGTGCCTGTGCTTGCCAGTTGCCTATCCCCTCCAGCCTCTCCCTGGCAACGATAAGGGCAGTGCTGGCCGATTGTGCATCGATTTTGCTGCCCAGAAGGAGGCTGAGGTCATACTGCAACTCGTCGAGGAAGAAGAAGCTGGCCAGTTCAGGAACCTCAGCCAGGGTCCTGGCCCGCTCCTGAATGAGCGATAGGACTCTGCCAACGTAGCTGCTATCCAGCGGGCGCTTCACAAACTCCGGGAGATCTCTATCCAGAAATGGCATGGCCTGGCGGACGAATTCGCCCAGGCCCAACCTGCGCAGGTAGAGCCCGTTCATCCACTCCAGCTTCTCCCTGTTGAAGATGGCTGCCGTTCTGCCTACTCTGTCCAGGGAGAAGTGCTCTATCAATTCTTCCCGCGAAAAAAGCTCCGTGTGGTCGTCAAGAGACCAGCCCAGAAGCGCCAGGAAGTTGACCATCGCCTCCGGCAGATATCCCTGCCTTTGATATTCGGTGATGGTGGTAGCACCATGCCTCTTCGAGAGCTTGGCCCGGTCTGGTCCCAGAATCATGGGCAGATGAGCGAATTGCGGTGGTTCCCATTTCAGAGCTCGGTAGAGCAAGACATGACGGGGAACGCTGGAAATCCACTCGTCGGCCCTCAGGACATGGGAGATAGCCATTAAATGGTCATCCACCACGTTTGCCAGGTGGTAAGTAGGATAGCCATCCGACTTAAGCAGGACGAAGTCATCCAGAGTATCATGCCTGAAGGTTACCTGGCCGTGAATCAGGTCGCAGAAGGTGGTCTCTCCCTCAAGGGGCATTCTGAAGCGAACCACCGGAGCAACTCCCTGTGCCTCAAGCTGGGCCCTTTCTTCCTGTGTTAAGTCCCGACAACGGCGGTCATACTTCGGTGGCTGCTTGCGCTGCGTCTGCTCCTGACGCATCACCTCCAACCGCTGTGGCGAGCAGTAGCACAGGTATGCCTGACCCCCCTTAAGCAGAGACTGTGCGGCCTCACGATAGATGGACAATCGTTCCGACTGGAAAAAGGGGCCTTCATCCCAGTTCAATCCCAGCCACTGCAGGCCATCCAGTATCGCCTCCACCGCGCCCTTGACCCTGCGGGCAACGTCGGTGTTCTCAATCCGTAGTATGAACTCGCCGCCATGATGGCGGGCGAAAAGCCAGTTGAACAGAGCGGTCCTTATGTTGCCTAGATGTGGATAGCCTGTTGGGCTGGGTGCGAAGCGGACCCTGACCGGTGATTCGGATTCAGACTGCATTGCGTTGTATTCCCGGCAACCTGGCGTTAAGTGGTCACCATTGGCATAGCGAGTTCTGGGAGCGTTCCCATCGTCATCTCCATCGCCTCCTCCGCGTTTGTCAAGAAGGACTGCCGCGAAGCCCGTAGCATATTACTTCGAGAGCGTTCGCTGCAGCTTCTTCAGCCGGTCCAGGTGTCTTCTGAGCCTCTGAGCAAGCTCCTCAACCTGGTTCAGGGCATGCTGGGTGTCTTCCATCTCGGTGGTTATCTTGAACAAGATCTCGCTTTGCCGTCCGCTCAATCCGGCCTCAAAATCGGCCAATTCCTCAATCCCGCCCTCTGTCATCATCTTAGATAGGAGAGTGCTTTCCCTGTCCGCTTGCTCCTTAGCGAGTTCCTCATACGACTTCATGGCATTGGCTTCCTTTCTTCCATACCAGGCATGCTAAATCTTAGCATGGCCCGATGTGTCAAACAAGGCATGCCGGCACCGCCTGCGCAATCGTGCCGATGCTCGGCAGAATCGAGCAGGATTTCACTGTTTCCTGTATATTAATAGCTCTGCCCCTGTCACCGAGGTGAGGGACTGCTATGCCCGAGTTCAAGATAGTCTCCGATTTTCGTCTTACCGGCGACCAGCCTCAGGCCGTGGATGCGCTGGTCAGCGGGCTAAATAAGGGTCACCGGGACCAGACGCTGCTGGGGGTGACCGGCAGCGGCAAGACCTTCACTATGGCCAGCATAATCCAGAGATTACAAAGGCCGGCCCTGGTTATCTGCCACAACAAGACACTGGCAGCCCAGCTGGCAACCGAGTTCAGGGAGTTTTTCCCCGGAAACGCCGTAGAATACTTCGTCAGCTATTACGACTATTACCAGCCCGAGGCCTATATTCCCAGCACCGACCTCTATATCGAGAAGGATACCTCCATAAACGACGAAATCGAGAAGCTGAGACATGCTGCCACCATGTCGCTCTTTACCCGGCGGGACATTGTCATCGTAGCCTCAGTCTCCTGCATCTACAGTTTGGGTTCGCCTGACGAGTATCAAAGCTTCGTCCTCCGCATTGAGAAGGGGAAGCCCTACAAGCGGGACAGGCTGGTTCATCGCCTGGTGGACATGCAATACGAAAGAAATGACTATGATTTCACGAGGTCCAGGTTCCGCATTCGAGGAGACACGCTGGAGATCCAGCCGTCTTACGAGGAAACGGCCCTCAGGGTAGAGTTCTGGGGAGACGAGATCGAGCGTATTGTGCGGGTTGACCCTCTCACCGGCGAGGTGCTGGCCCATCTCGATGAGGTTGACGTCTACCCGGCCAAGCACTTCGTCACATCTCACGAGAAGTTGATGGCAGCGATCGAGGATATCAAAGCTGAGCTGGAAGATAGAGTGAGCAAGCTGACGGGCCAGGGAAGGCTGGTCGAGGCGCAGAGGCTTGCCGCCCGCACCAAGTATGACATTGAGATGCTTCAGGAAGTGGGCTACTGCGCCGGCGTGGAGAACTACTCGCGACACCTGCAGCGCAGGGCACCGGGGAGCACGCCCTGGACCCTGCTCGACTATTTCCCCGACGATTTCTTGCTATTCATCGACGAATCACACATGACCCTGCCTCAGATAAGAGGGATGTTCCATGGGGATACGGCCCGAAAGCAGACGCTTGTCGACTATGGCTTTCGCCTTCCTTCGGCACTGGACAACCGGCCGCTCAGCTTTGAGGAGTTCAATGCACACATCAACCAGGTTGTCTATGTCTCCGCAACGCCCAAGCCGTACGAGTACGAGCGCAGCCAGCAGATAGTGGAGCAGTTGGTCCGCCCCACCGGCCTGCTGGAACCTACCGTGGAGGTAAAGCCGGTCAGGGGGCAGATCGATGACCTGATCTACCAGATAAAGGGCAGGGTAGCACGGGGAGAGCGCTGCCTGGTGACGACGCTGACCAAGCGCATGGCAGAGGAGTTGAGCGACTACTTGAGAGAGATGGAGATCAAGACCCATCACCTGCATTCGGAGGTTGACACTTTGGAGAGAGTGGAGATCCTGCGCGACCTGCGCCTTGGCGTCTATGACGTTGTGGTCGGCATCAACCTCCTCCGCGAAGGCCTGGACCTACCTGAGGTCAGCCTGGTAGCGATACTCGATGCCGATAAAGAGGGCTACCTCAGGTCTGAGGAAGCTCTAATTCAGACCATGGGACGCGCTGCCAGGCACTTGAACGCGCACGTAATAATGTACGCCGATACGGTTACTCAGTCCATGGACAAGGCCATCAACGAGGTCGGCCGGCGTCGCCGCATCCAGGAGGCCTATAACAGAGAGCACGGCATAACCCCCCAGGGGATAACCAAGGCGATCAAGGACATAACGGAGAGGGTCCAGGCCATAGCCGAGACCAGGGCCCCTTACATGGATACTGCCGTCTCTAAGGAGGAAATCGTTCAGCTTATCAGGCAACTGGAGTCCCAGATGAAGGCAGCCGCTAAGAACCTGGAGTTCGAGAAAGCTGCCATGATTCGCGACCGCATTATCGAGCTGAGAAAGGACGAGGAGCTGACTTCGCCCGTAACGAAACTAAACAAAGGCACGAAGTATGCCAAACAGAGCCACTGATCCAATCCCCAGCACGATATGGACCGAGTGCCGCCGCGTGACAGGAACCGGCTTCTTCTTTGTTGCGGCAGCGCTGGCTGTGTTGACGGTGGGGTGCCCACCGGGTCCTACGAAGATAAAGGACTGGCACGATTTGAATGCCTTGAGAGAGGACCTGGCTGGCGACTATGTTCTGGTGAACGATCTCGATTCTACCACCGCCGGCTATGCGGAGCTGGCGGGCCCCACAGCCAACGGGGGAAAGGGGTGGGAACCGATTGGAGCATCTGATGACAGTTTCACCGGCGATTTCGACGGTCAGGGGAATGAGATCAGAGATTTGTGTATTAACCGGCCTGACGAGGACTACGTGGGCCTTTTTGCCTGTGTCTCCTGGACACGTCACATCGACAATTTTGGCCGCATCGCTAATCTCGGCGTGGTGAGTGCGGATGTGACGGGCGGCGACATCGTGGGCTGTCTGGTTGGTCACAACGGGGGCCTTGTTGCCAATTCGTCCTCCGGTGGCACCGTGAGCGCCTATGAGCGCGTCGGCGGCCTGGTGGGATGGAACCAGCGCACGCTGCTGAACTCCTTTGCCAGCTGTACGGTCAGTGGTGACACCGCTGTGGGCGGGCTGGTGGGCGACAACTGGCTCCGTGCCACTGTCAGCAACTCCTACTCAGGGGGCAATGTGACTGGCGTTTCCAAGGTGGGAGGTCTGGTGGGATGGAACTACTATGGAGTCGTAATGCAATCCTATGCCGCCGCAAGCGTTAGTGGCGACACCCGCGCCGGAGGCCTGATAGGAGGCGACTTGGGAGGCACGGTCACCAACTCATTCTGGGACACGGAAATGTCGGCCACGCTGGTGAGTGGTGGCGGGATAGGTAAGACCACAGCGCAGTTGCGGAGCATCGCCACCTACACAGACACGACGACAGAAGGCCTGGATGAGCCCTGGGACATCACTGCCGTCACTAGCAGCACGGCCGACCGTGCTTACATATGGAACATCGTGGAGGGATACGCCTATCCGTTCCTCAGTTGGCAATCCGCTGGCTGAACGCACAACTGCAGGAGCCCGCTCAGTGCACATCGCAGCCCGGCAGCGTAGCAATCCCGCACCCAGACGCGTGTACAAGCCGAGCAGCCAGACCAAAGCCACACCGCAAGGCCCAAATCCAGGTCCATCCTGAGACCCTCGTCTGACCCTGGCTTTGACAGAAAGGACTTCCATCAAAGGCTTCGGTGAACTATTATGTCAAGCTGTACCTTCGTCTGACCTCTTGACACACTAGCGAACAGCCCATGATAATTGCAGCGCCATGAAGGCCAGCCTGGTGCGACAGCGGCTCCTAGCGCGGCAGGAAGCCGGTGCTCCTGAGGACGATTCGGAAGCCGGCTGGGATATATACAGGATAATGAGACCGCGTGGACAGAGGATTTTTCGCAATCACTTTGTGGTTGACACCCCGCAGAATATTACCGACGCAGTCAACAAGGTTGTACGAGCAATCAGGAAGTGAGGGCGGAATTTCCTCTATGACCCTCTTCAATTCTTGGTGCCGATAAAGTAAAATAGATGTTCTGACATCGACACAATTGAGGAGGTCCGTTTTGGAGATCAAAGTAATAAAGGGCGACATAAGCCAAGTCGAAGCCGACGCCATCGTGGTGAACCTCTTCGAGGGAGTGGAGTCGACTAGCGGTGCCACCGCTGCCGTGGACAAGGCTCTCGACGGAGCCATCAGCGCCCTCATCAGTCGAGGTGAAATCAAGGGTAAGTTTGGCGAGATCAGCATTGTCCATACCCTTGGCGAGTCCCGAAAGATCGCGGCCAACATGGTGGCCATCGCCGGCCTGGGCAAGCCCGAGGAATTCGAATCGGACAAGGTCCGCGGCGTAACAGGTGAGTTCTGCCGGGCGTTGCGCAAGCTCAACTGCCGCAGGATAGCGACCGTACTTCACGGAGCCGGCGCGGGTGGCATTGATCCTGAAGACAGTGCTGGGGCGATAGCCGAGGGTGCCATTCTGGGACTGTATACCTTTGCCAAGTACAAGAAGCCCGAATACGAAGATATCTCAGACATGTTGATAGTTGCCAGGGAGGAAGAGACGGTCCCAATCCTAGAGACAACTATTGCAAGGGCGAAGCTGGTCGCCGAAGCAACGAACATGGCCCGCGATATGGCCAACGAGCCAGCCAACTACATGACGCCCAGCCGGATGGCCGAAGTGGCCAGGGGAATAGCCAGGGACTATGGCCTAGAATGCAGGGTGCTTGAACGAGAGGACATGGAGGCCATGGGCATGGGGGCCCTGCTGGGCGTTGCCAGGGGAAGCGCACAACCTGCCAAGCTGATCACCCTCAGCTACAAGGGCGATGCCGGGTCCGACAAGGCTCTTGGCTTCCTGGGCAAGGGAATAACCTTTGACTCGGGTGGCATCTCTATCAAGCCTTCGGAGGGAATGGGCGAGATGAAGACCGATATGGCCGGCGCCGCTGCCGTCATGGCAGCCCTTGCTGCCATTGCTCAACTGAGGCCGCGAATCAACGTCACGGCCGTCATCCCTGCCAGCGAGAATCTGCCCAGCGGCACTGCGCTGAAGCCGGGTGATGTGCTGGAGGCCATGAACGGCAAGACCATAGAAGTGATCAGCACAGATGCCGAAGGCCGGCTTATCCTGGCCGATGCCCTGTGTTATGCCCGGCAGCTGGGCCTGTCTCCTCTGATAGACCTCGCTACGCTCACCGGTGCCTGCCGTATCGCCCTGGGCACCCGCTACGCCGGCCTGTTTGCCAATGACCAGGACCTGGCAGACAAGGTCCTTAGAGCCGCGGAAACGAAAGGCGAGCGAATCTGGCGGATGCCCATGCCTCAAGAATACAAGGAACAGATCAAGAGCGAGATCGCTACCATCAAGAACACTGGTGACAGAGCCGGCGGGGCCATCACTGCTGCCTTGTTCCTGGCGGAATTTGTCGATGACACTGCCTGGACCCACATCGATATAGCGGGTCCCGCCAGTTCCACCAAGGAGAGCGGCTATGTGCTGAAAGGGGCCACCGGGTTTGGAGTCAGAACTCTGGTTGAACTGGCCCTGAGCCAGGCTGGAAGTCAGGAGGTTACGTGAAGATCAAATGGTTAGGACATGCCTGTTTCTTGATAACGTCTAAGGATGGCGTGAGGATAATCACCGACCCTTATGCCACGGGTGGGGGACTGAAATACGCCCCCATTAATGAGACCGCCGATGTGGTTACGGTGAGCCATGATCATGGTGACCACAATAACGTGTCTGCGGTGCAGGGCAGACCTGAAGTCATCAAAGGGGTGGGGACAATGACTGCCAGGGGTATCGAGTTCAGAGGCGTTGGCACCTATCATGATGCTTCTCAGGGTCAGCAAAGAGGAGCGAACACGGTCTTCTGCTTTGCTGTAGACGGGATCAAGCTCTGTCACCTTGGCGATCTGGGGCATATGCTGAGCCAGGAGCAGGTCGCCGAAATCGGTGCCGTAGACATACTCCTTATCCCCGTCGGTGGCTTCTTCACCATAGACGCATCAGTAGCAAGCCAGATATGTGACCGGTTGCAGCCGAAGGTAGCGATCCCCATGCACTTCAGAACGCCAAGGTGCGACTTCCCAATAGCCGACGCCGGGGCTTTCCTTGGGGACAAGAAGAATGCGAGGAAGGTGGGGGGTAATGAAGCGGAATTCGATCCGGAGCAGCTTCCTCCCGCTACTCAGGTAGTGCTATTGCAGCCGGCGTTGTAACTATGGAGATGTGCCCGCTGATATGAAGCCAATGATCGTCAAGGACTCCGATTTCGTCTTCACTCCTCCGCCACAGCTTGCCTGGGCAAGAAGGGTCCTCATCAAACCCTGCGCCGGCCATCCCCTGCCATATCCCGCAACTACGAGTCCCAAGTTGCTGAACACCATTATTCGGGGGATCAGAAAGGTCAGCAACGCGGATATCCTGATTGCTGATGGCACCTCCAGCGGGGAGTCGATATACCCGATATATCAGGCTCTAGGATACGATTTCCATCACGTCCTCATGCTTGATATCCGGGATTCCATCTTCATAGAGGTGCAGAACCCTTTGACCCAGTTCTATGCTGTGGAGAGTTTCTGGGTGCCTAATGTGGTCCTTCGCAGCGATTTCCTTATCAGCGTCACCCCCTTCAAGGTTCGGGGAGGGTCCGGTCACTTCAGCGTAGCGAACCTTCTCAGCCTGCTCCCGGTAGGCAAATACCATGAAGGCAGATCGGATGGCTGGGGAACTCTCTACGAACTAGGCATCGAGAAAGTGCTTGCCGATCTCTACTTCACTCTGCCTTTTGACCTGGGCGTCATCGAGGCGCACCAGAAGCTGTTCTGCACCGATGACCCCACCAAGGGAGAGACGGAGGAATACGGTAAGATCCTGGTTGGCGAGCCTCATGAAATCGATCTTCAGGCTTCTCAAATCGCCGACGTTGACTGCGAGCACCTGAGACTCATCAGTGAGGGCAGAGTCCAGCTTGAAGACTAGGTTACCCTAATATCTGACGGCAAAATCGGCGAACTGCCCCGAATGCCCCAGCCAATCTACTGTGATACTCTCCACACGCGCTCCTGGCGGGCCCACCTTAAGCTGCTCCAGCAGGCTATCCAGCTGTGACCTGTCCCCTTCGGCCTGCACTTCTACGGCCTCGCCGCCGGGAAGGTTGCGGACGTAGCCTCTCAGACCTAGCTTCCTAGCCGCATTTCGAACGAAGTAGCGGAAATAGACGCCCTGTACCCGCCCATAGATCGTAGCAGACAGGCGCGCCCGGTCAGCCATTTCGTCCGTCTTTTCTGTCGCGGTCATTACTAGTTCTACCGCTCAGTCCAGCTCACATCGCATCATACGTGACCATAAGTCACGGTTCTCACTCGATGCGCGAAACACCCAAAGCGGACCCTCTGTCCAAACGACCCAGCCCCGCCTGCCTGGCTAGGGATGACGCTTCAGCGAATTCTGCCTGAGATAATCGCCGCCCCAGAGCTGCAACCTCAGACGCCCTGTAACATGGATGGTACTGGGCCATGATATTGACGTAGGTGTCGCGGGAGACCTCCTGGCTCAGAAAACGCACTACGCCTTCTGTTCCCGCCAGACCATTGGGTAACACCAGGTGGCGAATCAGGAGTCCTCGCTCAGCTACCCCCCATTCATCCATCTGCAGGTCGCCCACCTGTCTGTACATTTCCCTGACTGCTGCTCTGTTGATTTCAGGGTAGTTGTCAATGCCCGACAGTTCTCTGGCAGTCTCTGCATCGTCGTATTTGATGTCCGGCATGTAGATATCGACAATGGCGTCCAGTATTTTCAGGCACTCCACCGAGTCATAGCCACCGCTGTTATACACCAGGGGGATATTGAGGCCGGACCGCGCTGCCAGTTCCAGGGCTTCCAGGATCTGAGGAACTACGTGTGTCGGTGACACCAGGTTGATATTGTGGCATCCATCAGCCTGCAGCGATAGCATCATATCGGCCAGGTCCTCCTTGCCGACCTTGTGACCTTCGCCCAGCTGGCTAATGGAATAGTTCTGGCAGAACAGACACCTGAGGTTGCAGTTGGCAAAGAAGATAGTGCCCGAACCATATCTCCCGACCAGCGGTGCTTCCTCGCCGAAGTGAGGTCCATAGCTGGCCACAATCGCCTCCCGGGAAGTCCGACATCTGCCTACGCCCCCGGCCAGGCGGTTTACGCCACAGCAATGAGGACATATCGAGCATTCCTCAAGCAGGGACAAAGCCGCATCAACCCGTTCCCTCAATCCGCCGCTGCGGTAGAGCTGCGCGTAGGCTGCCAAATCTGTCTATTCCTCCTCCTCCTCAGCGGGCTTTCTCTTCTTCTTGACGACCTCTGTAATCGGCTGTGGCACAAGTTCGGAAATCGGCTTGCTCTTCTGCGCCCCTTTCTTCGGTTTCTTCGCTTCTCGTCGTCTTTTGTCTCGTCTACCCATGGTTGCACCTCAGTCTTTCCCAGGCTTCCATTGCTGCCTGGCTTTCAGCACCCTTCTTACTCATTCCCGTTCCTCTGGCCAGCGCCTCTCCGTCGACCAGGATTTCGACGGTGAACTGCTTGCTATGGTCCGGTCCGGTGGCTTTGACCAGACGGTAGACGGGAGTCGGCCTCTTCTGTCCCTGCATGAATTCCTGCACCAATGCCTTATAGTTCGGCGTCGTCTTCCCCGCCTTCACTTTCGCCAACTCTCGCTTGAGGTGTCGAAGCACAAACTGCCTGGTTTTCGCCAGGCCCCGGTCCAGATACAGAGCACCGATGACGGCTTCCATGGCGTTTGCCAGGTTGCTTGCTTTTGTTCTGCCCCCGTTGGCATCCTCACCCTGCCCCAGAAGAAGCCAATCACCGAAGCTGAGTGAAGAGGCCAATTCCGCCAGTGTATCGCGGCAGACCAGAGAAGCGCGAATCTCGGTCAGCCTGCCCTCAGCCAATTCGGGGAATTCCCTGTATAGTCTTTCCGCCACAACGAAGTTAAGCACGGCGTCACCGAGGAATTCCAACCGCTCGTTGCTGGGCCTGCCGAGGGTCCGGTTCTCGTTGAGATAAGACGGATGCACAAAGGCCTGCTCCAGCAGAGACTGGTGGCGGAAAAATACTCCTAACTTCTTCTGGCAGTCATTCCAGTCGGCCATGCTCCCGTTCAAGTATAGCAACAAAGCCTAGCTAGCTCAACCGTTTTTGGCGCCTGAACGCCAGCTTCCATATGCCTGTCCACGTCAGGTGGAGCACACAGGGGGAACGCGCTCAGCCCATGGCTTTGCCCTTTCCAACTGCCCGGCCAGACGTAGCAGGCTTGCCTCATCGCTGTAGCGACCGACGAATTGCGTACCAATGGGCAGACCCTCCTGGTTCCAGTAAAGCGGGACCGACATAGCCGGCTGACCCGTAACATTGAAAGGCGGAGTATAGGGTATGAAGTCATAGACGTGTTGGGAGAGTATCTCTACTCCATCGAGCCCGTCAATCAGTCCGCCGTTGTCAAGCTTGTCCAGCAGTTGCTCCACGGCCGCAAGCTGACTTCGCGCTGGCTGGAGCGTCCCGATAGGTACGGGCGGCCTGGCAAGCGTGGGGGTAACCAGAATGTCATACTTCTTGAAGAACGAGCCAACCTGCCTTGCCACACGCTGCACCAGATTGAGAGACCTGGCAAACTCCGGCGCCGGGCATTTCCTGCCCAGCAGGCCCAGAAGCCAGGTGCCGGATTCAAAATCGTCAGCCGTAGCCCTCCGACCGAGAAGAAGCTCCCCTTCCTCAATCGTGGCCCTCGTTTCGACACAGACCATGATCATGAAAGCCCGGACGAAGGCCTTCCCGTCTATTTGAGGCGCTGCTTCTACAACGTCATGGCCGAGGTCCCGGCATAATTGAGCCGTAGCCTCGAGACCCTTAACACAGTCGCCGTCGGGTTCCCCACCGAGCAGTGGATGAGAGGTGCACGCGATGCACAGTTTTCCGGGATCCGTGTCGACTTCGCGCAAGAACGGACGCACGGGTGGCGGTGCGTAGTACAGGGCGCCGACATCCGGTCCGGAGGTGGCGTCGAGCATGGCAGCGCTGTCGCGAACCGAGCGGGTCAGGACATGGTCACAAACCAGACCCCGCCAGGCCTCTCCCAGGTAGGGACCGACCGGGTTGCGGGCCCGGGTGGGCTTGAGCCCGAAGACACCGCAGCAAGAGGCCGGTATTCGGATGGACCCTCCACCATCACTACCGTGGGCCAATGGTACCATACGTGCGGCCACAGCGGCTGCCGAACCACCACTGGAACCGCCTGGAGTACGCGTCAGGTCCCAGGGATTCCTGCAGGGGCCAAACAACTCCGGCTCCGTTACCGGCATCAACCCGAACTCAGGCGTGTTCGCCTTACCAACAACAATGACACCGGCTGCCTTGAACCGCCTGACCAGCTCGCTATCATGGCCGGGCACTAAATCCTTGAAGAAGCGACTGCCGCTGGTCAACGGGACCCCGGCGCACGCCATAAGCAGGTCTTTCATCACGAAGGGGATACCCATGAAGGGGCCCGGGGGCAGGTCCTCGCCGGCAGCCCTGCGGGCCAGATCGTACATCTTGTACACAACTGCATTAAGCTCCGGGTTAAGTCTTTCGATGCGGCTTATTGCCTCCTCCACCAGTTCGCCCGGCGCGACCTCCTTCTTTCTCACAAGTTCAGCCAGACCGAGGCCATCGTACTTGTCATAGTCGCTGAAGCCACTCGTCATAACTCTCCTTTCATGCTTCCAGCAGGCGATCCAGGGTTCGTGCGTGACAGACCGGACGATACCAAGAGTCTACAGCAGCATCACATCGGCATCAGCACCGGCATCCTGCGGGGCGTTCGTGGAGAGATTCTGAGACCCTAGAGGCCACAGTCGCCTATTGCCGGGCCTTAAGCGCCATGCCCAGTTCACTGCTGGGAAGAGAATGATGTGCCGGCGCTGGCCTGTCGCTGCATCAACCGGGTGTCTTTTCGCTGTGGATTCGATACACCACGCCGCCCACGCCTCCATCCTCAGGCCCCGGGTCGAGACAGCGCACATTGCGCCACACTATTTCCGGTAATTCCTCTTTCCCTGATTCCGCCCATTCCATAGTCATCTCCCACAAAGCGTTGATCTCCATCAGAACAGGCAGTAGAGCCTTGGGACACATGTTTCCCGTCGACTTCTGTGGATTGAGGAAGGGGTCGAAAACCAGCCTGTCGCCAACCTGGACTCCAGCGAAACAGGCCTCCGATTTCACCACTTCCGCGACTGTCTGATATCCTGTCGTCTTGGGGATATTCCTGTACAGTTTCTCCAGTCCGGGATGGAGCTTTGCCATCGCCTCCTCATCAAGGCCGGTAGTTAGTTTGAATAGATCGGCTGCTGCTCCTGTAAGCATGGTGTCCTCCTTTCCATTACCCAGCTAAGTTGAATCCGTGGCAACTGCTTCCATACGACCTATATTGAATATAGTCCTGTCCTGAGGCTTTGTCAACTCCTGACGGCCGTACGGACTTACCGTCATCACGTGCCTTCACAACCTCCGGACCAGTGCCATGCTCCTCGCCCTCTGGCCTCACCTCCCTGGCCTACATCCAGCTGGCCTCTGGGGGTTCGCCCCACGACACCACCTCCACCGTTTTGGGGCCGCGCTCCTGCTGATGCTATAATGGTGGCTGAGTCCTCATGGATATCCTAGCTACGCTGAGTCCCGCCCAGAGAGAAGCTGTGGAGGCCATTGGAGGACCGGTGCTTATTCTTGCCGGACCGGGCAGCGGCAAGACCAGGGTTATCACCCATCGCGTCGCTTATCTAGTCAAACTATGCGGCGTCAGCCCTCACCACATCATGGCGGTCACCTTCACCAACAAGGCTGCCCGCGAGATGAGGGAACGGCTGGAACAGCTTCTGGGACAGACAGCAGACGGTCTAACCCTAGGCACCTTCCATGCCATCTGTGCTCGGATTCTGCGACGTGAGGGCGATGCCATCGGGCTTGACTCGAATTTTGCCATATACGACGAAGATGACCAGTCTACGCTGATAAAGCAGGTCATGGAAGAACTGAATCTCGATCCCAAGCAGTATGTCCCCCGGGCAATACGGTCGGCCATCGGCGCTGCCAAGAGCCGTCTCATGACGCCCGGTGACTATGCCGGCCGAGTGGGCAGCTATTTTGAAGAGATAGTCAACAGGGTCTACCAGCAATATCAGCAATTGTTGGGGCAGGCCCGGGCAGTGGACTTCGATGACCTGCTGATGAAGACCGTCCAGCTGTTCCATGACCGTCCCCGGATCCTCAGCGCCTACCAGTCGAAGTACGTTCATGTACTGGTTGACGAATTTCAGGACACCAACATCGTCCAGTATGCATTGATCAGGCAGCTCTCAGGGAAATACCGCAACCTGTGCGTAGTCGGAGACCCTGACCAGTCTATTTACTCCTGGAGATTTGCCGACCTGCGCAACATCCTGAGCTTTGAGAACGACTATCCGGAAGCCAAGGTCATCCTGCTGGAGCAGAATTACCGGTCGACCAAGACCATTCTCGAGGTAGCTTCGAGCGTCATCTCGGCCAACGTGCAACGCAAGCAGAAGAAACTGTGGACGGAGAACGAGGACGGGACCTCGGTGACGGTTATTGAGAGCTACAACGCCGAGGAAGAAGCGCAGTCTGTGGTCAGCGAGATTGAGCGGCTCATCGGCCAGGAGCAGATGTCCCTCAAGGATTGCGCTATCATGTACCGGGTAAATGCTCAATCCCGAGTTCTTGAGGAAACGCTCCTCAGATATGGTGTGCCCTATAAGCTCGTTGGTGGCACGCGCTTCTACCAGCGCAAAGAAGTAAAGGATATCGTTGCCTACCTCAAACTCATACACAATCCCCGGGATAATGTCAGCCTGTTGAGGATCATAAACGTTCCCAGCAGAGGCATCGGACCCCGCACCCTGAGCCACATTCAATCCCGGGCAAAGGCCCACGGTACCTCCCTCCTGGAAGCCGTGAAACAGATGGACCGCAGTGACGCTCAAGGACCAGCCGGGGAGCCTCTGCCTGCACGGATTCTCCAGGCTGTAGCCGGATTCGATGCCCTTATCGCTGATCTTATTGCTCAGAGCGGCAGGCTGGCAATCTCCGGTCTGGTCGATGAGATACTGAAGCATACCGCGTATAAGGAGTATATCCTGGACAAGGAGGGCGGAGAAGAGAAATGGGAGAACATCCTGGAGCTGCGCAATGTTGCCGGCGACTATGATGAACTGGAGCCAACAGAGGCTCTAACCACATTCCTGGACAAGGTAAGTCTGGTAGCGGATATAGATGAACTCGACGAGAGAGCTGATGCCGTGACTCTGATCACCCTGCATCAGGCCAAGGGCCTGGAGTTTCCGGCGGTATTCATTGTTGGTCTGGAGGAGGGAATTCTCCCGCACAGGAGGTCCTTCGACGATCTGGAGGAAATGGAGGAGGAGCGCCGCCTCTGCTACGTGGGAATAACCAGGGCGCAGAAGCGCCTGTACCTTCTGCGCAGCTACCGGCGGAGCCTGTTCGGTGGCAGCACATCAAACCCACCGTCCCGCTTCCTGGAAGATATTTCGTGCCACGTGATAGCCCGGGGAGAAGCATGCGGAAGCGGTCCCACTCCGGTACCCGCCCCTGGTTTTGTCCGTGAACCCCGGACCCCGTTCCGCTCCGCCAGTTCTCATGCGTTCAATGTCGGTGATCACGTCCGCCATTGCAAATTCGGTTGCGGCATAGTGATGAACTGTAGCCCGACCAGGGATGATGAGGAGTTGACGGTAGTCTTCGAACAGGCGGGGGTCAAGAAGTTGCTGGCCAGCCTGGCACCTCTGGAGAGAGTCGACAGAGATGCCAGCACCTCACAGAGCATGTTGACAGACTACACGTAAACGTGTAGAATAGTACCAGATGGCAATTCAGATCCTGTCGACTGAAGTAGTCTCCAAGATAGCTGCTGGGGAGGTGATCGAGAGGCCCGCCTCTGTGGTCAAGGAACTGATAGAGAATTCCCTCGACGCGGGGGCCACCCAGATTTCTGTGGAGGCCCGGGCTGGTGGAGTAGAGCTGGTAAAAGTGAGCGATGACGGTGCAGGGATACCGACGTCGGAGCTTGAGCTTGCCTTTCACAGATATGCCACGAGCAAGATTGGCAGCCTGAACGATCTGGAGAGGATCTCCAGCCTGGGCTTCCGCGGGGAGGCGTTGCCCAGCATCGCCGCTGTAGCCGAAGTAGAGATCGTTACGCAGACCTCTTTAGACTCAGTCGGTGATTACTTATGTTTGAGAAATGGTGAGATAGCGGGGAGGGAGAGCAGGGCCAGAAGCCCCGGCACGACTGTCACCGTGCGCCGGCTGTTCCGCTACTTCCCAGCGCGACTCAAGTTTCTCAAATCAGCCGCTACCGAGGGCAGCCACATCGCACATCTCCTGAGTCAGTACGCGCTGGCCTTCCCAGGCGTCAAGTTCAGCCTGGTCTTGGATAAGCGCCTTAGTTTACAGACTACTGGCAACGGTGACCTGCGTGAGGCAGTAAGCGGGGTGTACGGTCCGGAGTTGGCGCAGAGGATGCTCAACGTGGAACAGAAGGATGCCCTGTCTGAGGTCAACGGCCTGACAAGCCCACCTTCACTGGCGCGCTCTAATCGCAACTGCCTCAGCTTCTTCGTCAACCGAAGATGGGTGCGCAGCCCCCTGTTGACCCGGGCCACCGAGGAAGCCTATCGTGGCCTGCTGATGGACGGCCAGCATCCTGTCGCCGTAGTCAATGTCTGCCTCCCTTCTCACGAACTCGACGTCAACGTTCACCCTGCCAAATCGCAGATCAAGTTCTGCCACGAACAGGCCGTCTTTGTCACCCTAAAGAAGGCCATACAAGAGGCGCTAGCCGGGACCCCCGTGGCCAGCCCCAAATCCGCGTCCCTGTCAGTCAGCCCCGGGCAGTGGCAGAGTCCGCGTATGATAATGGATAACGAGCCGGTTTTTGCCGTTGACCAATTGCCCGCACTGGAGTTACCGCTTCTGAGAGTGGTGGGGCAGCTTGGCAACACGTATATTATCGCCGAAGGACCTGACGGGCTCTACCTCATCGACCAGCACGCCGCCCACGAGCGCATACTATACGACCGTCTTCTAGGCCAGCAGTCAAGGAAAAGAGTTGAAGTCCAGGCGCTACTCCAACCTCTAACCGTGGAGCTTAGCCCCAGAGAGGAAGAGACATTGAGGGCCGGTGTCCAGTTTCTGGCGGAATTCGGTTTCGCTATTGAGCCTTTCGGAAACAGAAGCTATCTCATACGCGCAATTCCGGCCCTCATGGCCAGGGCCAATATCATCGAGATAATGGGCCCTCTGCTCGACAGCCTTGGCAACAAAGAGGGCCTGGACCGGTGGCAGGAGAGCATAGCCCGATCGCTGGCCTGTCATGGTTCTGTCAGGGCCGGCCAGCAGCTAACCAGCGAGGAGATGGGGCAGTTGATAAAGGAACTGGAGCAGACCAAGCAACCGCGCACCTGTCCCCATGGCAGGCCAACCATGATTCATCTCAGTTCTCGCCAACTCGAGAAGGAGTTCGGCAGAATAAGCTGACCCGTGCCTGGTGTGCCGCGCCCTCATGATTGGCATCAAGCCGGGCGACGCATATGAGTGGACCACAACTTACCAGGCGACTTTTCTGTCCAGCCATCTCACCAGCCTCTGCGGTGGAGTAACTGGTCAAACTACTGAGGACGAGAGTGCCGTAACGTATTGTGATTGAGGTCTCTGTTAAGTGTGGATGGGCTATGTTACTATATGCCAGGTGAAGCACCTGTTCGTGTATCACGGTGGGAGCAGCACAGACTAGGCCGGAATCAGAGAAAGAGCGGAGGTCCCGCATGAATCAATCCCAAGCAAAGGATGTTGCCAACTCCATAATACAGAACATACAAAAGGTCATCATAGGCAAGGCTCAGGCAGTGGAACTGGCTGTTATAGCGCTCCTGAGTCAGGGACACGCCTTAATAGAGGACGTGCCCGGGGTAGGGAAGACCATGCTGGGCAAGAGCCTGGCGCGCTCCATAGACTGCGCCTTCAAGAGGATACAGCTCACCCCGGACATGCTCCCCAGCGACATCACAGGGGTGTCCATATTCAATCAGCAGACCCGCCAGTTCGAATTCCGCCCCGGCCCGGTCCTGGCGCAGATCGTGCTGGCCGACGAGGTTAACCGTGCTACCCCCAAGGCCCAGTCAGCTCTCCTGGAGGCAATGGAGGAGAGGCAGGTCACGGTGGACGGGGTTACGCATAAAATACCTCATCCCTTCATGATAATGGCAACCGAAAACCCCATCGAACAGGAAGGCATTTTCCCCCTGCCTGAGGCGCAGCTGGACCGATTCATGATCCGCATACATCTCGGTTACCCTTCGTTTGACGACGAAATAGCCATCATAGAGAGTCAGCGCGTGCAGCACCCCATCGACGACCTCTGCGCTGTGACCGATGCAGACGAGGTAAGCGGAACTCAGGAGGCTGTCAAAGGGATTTTCGTTCACGATCACATAAAGAGATACATAGTGTCACTGGTGCACGCCACGCGCATGCATGACGACGCAGCGCTCGGCGCATCACCGCGGGCGGCTCTAGCCCTGTTCCGCTCCTGTCAAGCCCTGGCGCTGCTGCGGGGACGAGACTATGTTATACCGGACGACGTCAAGGAACTGGCAGTGCCGGTCATGGCACATCGCGTGATCGTCACTCCCTCAGCCCGCATGAAGCAGGTTGAATCGCAGCATATCATTGAACAGGCATTAGGCCAGGTTGCGGTGCCCGGTGGCCGGGCCAGCGGCTGGGGCCCCCGGCCCTGAGAGCGGCAGAAGCATCCTGTCCGGTGCGGCCGCAGGTACCGTGGTGGCATGGGAATCGCACGCCAGTGGCTACACACCCACCCGATGCGGGACACGGATACGAAGATCAGCCTACGGTGCTGGCTTGCTCAGCCGGGCTTTCCGGGGCAGGAGCCTGTGCAGAGCAGAGCGCAGGAGTCCGTTACGGATCTGCAGCCATGCCTCGGCGATGCCCGATTTTTCCTCGTCGCTCACATCGGCCTGGCCATAACAGGCACGTACGTAGCTACCCACTATGGTATCGGAAGCCGTTGACATCTCCGGCAGGGCCAAGCTCAGTCTGCGTCCGTATTCGTAGGGCGTCAACGTCTCCCGGGGCCTCAGCCCGATCAGTGTCGCCAGATAGCCCATTCTGGCATATGCCGCCCGCGGCTCGCTCACTCGTCCCAGGAACCGTCTCCATCCCAGCCATAGGGCCATACCAACCAACCCCAGCACGATAGACACTGCCAGGAGCCAGACATAACGTGCGCCGACCGACTCCGGACCTCCTGAGTCTCCAGGCAAGACACCGCCACCTTCCGTTTCATCGGCTGAACCACCTGAACCCTCATCCGCATCGTCCGGCGGCGCAAGCGAGGGGCTTCCACGGATGACCGGCGGAAAGCTAGGTGTCGGCTCAAATGGTATCCAACCGTACCCCGGGAAGAATACCTCACACCAGCTGTGGCTATCCCGCACGATGAAGGTCAGCATTCTCTCCTCCCACTCCCCCGGCGTCAACCCTATCATGTCGTCAGCCCCATGATCTCCCAATAGCTCACCGGGGCCGTACCCCACCGCCAGGCGAGATGGAACACCGCAGGCACGTAACAACACTGTCATGGCAGAGGCGAAGTACTGGCAGTATCCCTTTTCCAGGTCGAAGAGGAAATAGTCAACACCATCAACTCCGTCAGGGGGTGCCTCTATCTCCAACGTGTAGTCCAGGGTCCGTAGGTAATCGCGAATGGCCGCAGCCTTCTCGTATGGATTCTCAGCGTCAGCTGCGAGTTCCCGGGCAAGCTCGATAACCCGTTGAGGCATATTCCCGGGTAGTTGAACGTATCTGTCAAGTAGCCAGCCGGGGTACTCGGTGCCTGCTGTGCGCAGTTCGCCTTCGCCTGCCGCAGATAGATGAACCGTAGCCTGATACGAGCCACCGGCCGACACCGGATCATCAGCGCAAACGGAAAGCGCGTGGACAGGGATGACAGCCCGCCGCGCAACGGTAATCTCCTCAATTACCTCCCCGGCGCCCTCCCAGGAAATCACCGTCACATCGCCAGGGAGCCCAGAGGTGATCTCCGATTCCGTCAGGACTCCGCCGGAGGCGGCGCTTAGCTCCCGCAGCTGTTGCACGGCCTCCTGCAAATCAGTCGGCAGGGAATCTGTTGCTGCAGATGACTCTGGAGCGCCATTCGCAAGCGATATGCGGTAATGAGCAAAGTCCGGCACTTCTAGCTGATACCCAATCGAAATAGCTACAGGATAGCCGCCCAGATATATAGGCGCCCCTGCCGCCAATGCCGGCAAATCCCTTACCGTCATGTCGACTTGCTGGAGTCTCCGGAACTCCGCATCTATTCCTTGCTCAGACGTCGACTTGACAGCAACGAAACGCGTCGGGCCGGTCTCCCATCCCCGGTGCGTGTACACGTCATAACTCCTGGCCCGCAGGTACAGGGGGAAGGGTGCCTCAACAATGAGCGCAGGGTCCTCTCTGACAGTTGCGCTCCCTTCAAAAGGCTGGGTGGGGCCAAAGGAATGCCCTGAATCCGGCCGTCCCACTGATACCCCCACCAGCACTCTGGCGAACTCCTCGCTCATGGCCCTCGCTGGCGAGCTCAGCCGGTCCCACACCGCCGCGAGCGGATCAACTCTGGCAGCCTCCAAGGGAATGAGAGAAGTGACCAGTACAATCACCATCGCCAGCCAGAATCCATCAGGCAAACGCACTCCAGCATCGGGAGGAAGGTGCTGGACTCCTCTCTGTTTCCAGTCCAGCCGCCGCTCTAGAGAAAACAGACGCGCTCCTAGGAGGAAGGCTACAAACAGGTACAGGTGCAGATAGAATATCTGTTCCCCGGACGAAACGTTCATGAGGCTGGCGACGACAACAACTCCCCCGGGCAGGAGGGTACCCCATACACTGTGTCTACGGAACAGGAACCAGGACGAAAGGAATCCCACCAGCCACGAAACAAGCAGTACGAAGAAGGTGAAGGGCAGAGTATCACTGCTGGTGCCGCCACCCACCAGGGCCTGCCACCACACAAGAAGACGGCTGCCAATCTCTGCCAACCGCTCAGGTCTGGTCGGGCCGTCGGCCAGACTGGTAAGCTGATAGAAGATGAGAAACAGACCGAGGAGCAAGCCGGCGATGGCCAGCCGCCATCGGTTAAAGCGCATCTTAGCCAGGACAAGCCCCAGTACTGCGGCACAAAGCGCTATGCTGTACACGCCAGGTGTTGGCACCCACTGCACGCTTCGCACTATCCACACTGCCACCAACACGCAGATCACGAGCAGGAAAAAGGTCGGCCACCCTTCCACAGGACCCCTCACCAGTTGTCTCACAGCGGTGCTGACATGGTCCGCAGTCCATGAAGCGCCGGCTCTGACCCGCCTCAGCGCTCGGAATAGTGCGCCCCGGCCGATATCTTTCTCTGTTGTCATATCTTTCCCTATCATGCCTCACAGGCTGAGACCATCTCACCCGTAACGTTTTCCTCCAACATGTGCAGGCCGTTCGGGTCTAGAGGCTCAGACAGCGCAACGGGAAGCATATCGCCCCTACGTACCATATACACAGGAATACCGGCGTCGACAAGCGCCATCGCAACCGCATAGCAGGACCGGTCTCCTCCGAAGCTCTCCGGATCCACCAGGATGACCATGGTCTTGAGGCCGCGGAACGACAGGTTCTGAAGTATGGCCACCCACTCCGTGTCGCTAGACGACGTGACTACAAGGACGGAGGCCGACCTGCCGAACCTAACAGTGTTCAAGCGAAGTACCTCCGTCAGCGTGGCATCGCCCTCTGTCCTGGCAATGGCCAGCGTCTCCAGCACTCTGGACATCTGTCGCAGGCCGCTCCGCGGGGTCAACACGTATTCCCGATCGCCATGGGCGATCAGCCCCACGGAACGTTCTTCTGCCAAGGCCAGATGGACAAGCGAAGCTGCAGCCGCAACTGCACACTCGTCGGTCTTCTCCATACCCACAGCTTCCTGGATTGCTTGCTCCAGGTCCAGCAAGACCCACACGTCACCATATCCCCCAGAGTCAAACTCCTTAGACATAAGCTGGTCCCATTTCGCCGTCGAAGGCCAGTGAATCCGACTCAGGCTATCGCCATAGCTGTATTCGCGGACAGTGCTTGCCTGAGCACTGCGCATCTGCGGCCGACGTAGTACCCGTTCCTCTCCAGATAGACCTACTGCTGGAAGACGAAATCCGGGTAACTCCCACACAGAGGGGTAGATCATAACTTCGATCGGGGCCCCCTGGCTTCTTTCCAGGCTGAATAGTCCAAGGGGGTCACTGCTGCGGGCCGCCAGCGGGCCGATGGTGTAGACACCCCGCGCATGACAGAACCTCTCCATCCTCCAGGCCTCCCATCCTCGAGGTGGCAACTGAGTAGCTCCTCCACACACATCGCCGGGCATATCACTCGCCTGCACGATCTCCACCCAGCTTGCCGGCAGGGGAGAGTTGTTGCACACATAAATAGACCCGCTCAGCGTATCCCCCACCTGCGCTACCGAGGACTGTGCTTCGATGCGCATATCCAGACGCGCCAGGTTCAGCCGGGTCCAAACATAGCTACCTACCAGAACCAGCGCCAGGAAACAGCTCAACCTGTACAGCACACCCTCACCTGTGGCAAACGCAAGGAAAAGGACGATGACAAGCAGCACAATCATACCCGCTGCCCGCTGAGTCGTCTGGTCACGAAGGCGGCCCAGCGGAGCGCCCACGATGCGGACAAAAAAGGTCAATCCTTGCCCAATTCTGTTCACGGCTTGGAACCTTCTCCTATAAAGTATAACGCATAATCTCCAGAAAGGTTGCGCTACTCCGTCGCTCCTGATCTCAGTCCGTCAAGGAGCAGTCCCTAGGGCATACTCCATCACCCCTTCCGCTATCCGGGGCCGGCAGGTATATTATGTCACCATCCGCCGGGTCTCTGTTGCCGGGCCTGCAGGATAGGAATACAATATTCGGTGAACCACCTGGGGGGAACACAAGCAGTCCACGAACGGCAGATGAGCGGCACACTAGTCCTGGGCATCGGCAACCGGCTGGGATGCGATGATGCCGCCGGTCCGTCTGTGGCAGATATGCTCAACGGCAGGGAACGCCAGGCAGAGCCCCCGCTACCCACCGACATCACTGCCATAGATGTAGCTACTGCTCCCGAGAGCTATACCTCCACTATTCGCTCCCAGCACCCCGATCTACTGATACTGATAGACGCCGCCGATATGCGTCTGCCTCCGGGGACTGTGCGCCTCATCCCACCAGAGAAGCTGAGCACACTTTCCTTTTCCACGCATCACATTCCACTGGCTACGTTCGTATCTTATGTAGATGAGTTTTGCGGACAGGTGCTGCTTATCGGTGTGCAGCCCTATCGGATGGAGATTGGTGAACGCATCTCACAGGTAGTGCGGAGAAGCCTGGAGAGCCTGTGTGAGATCATCCTGCAAGGACGGACAGCCGAAATCGCGCCGCTGGAGTGACACGGCTGATTCTATTGGGTGGGCCCTTCTACAGCCTCGCTGTCCGGCTTCCGTCTCTTCTTCGAGCCCGGCAGTTCGCCGCTATCAATGATTACCAGTTCATCCGCGTACTTATCGTAGGTGGCCAAGAGGAACTCCTCTGTCACGGCCAGCGTATTTACCGGGCAGACATCAACACACTGAGCGCAGAAACAGCACCGCGACATGAATACCTTGACCTTCTTCTCCTCTGCTAGCCACTCGATGGCACGCGTGGGGCATATCTTGTAGCACTGCTGACAGCCGGTGCAGTTCTCCCTGTCGTAGGCGATCTTCCCACGGAACCTGGGCGGCACCACGACGGGCGGATGGAGTTCCACCCTTTGCCTAGCCACCGCCTCCAGAAAGCCGAGGGTCGACTCAGGAGCATACTTGGCCGGAAAGATATTTGTCGCCGGCTTTTGTACGAGCTGCCTCAGTATCGTTCTTGCTGCTTCGAACATCCCTATTACATCCTCAAATCCACTGCTATCAACACCAGGCCAATCAGGCTTACCATGGTCATGAATATTATGTAGACCCAGCTTGCCTGAGTAATCCTGAACCGTGCCATTGCCGCACGTATCACCGACATGCCGATGAACATCACGGCAAAGACCTTGACCAGAAAGAAGAAGCCATCCACTATCCCGCCAAGAACCGGCGTACCAATTCCAACCAGCGGCGACAGATTGTATGGAATGAACAGGGCGACCACCAATGCTGCCATGGCAAAAGCCTTTATCACATCGGCGACGTAGAACAAACAGAGGTTTCTGCCCGAGTATTCCACCAGTATTCCGCCGGCGAGCTCAGTCTCCGCCTCGGCTACATCAAATGGCACCTTGGCACCTTTGCCGGATGCAACCACCATAAGGGTGAATAGCAGAATCAGCGCCCCGACTATCCCTAGCGGGCCGACAACACTCCAGATGGGATATTCAGCAATTGTTGAGAACATGAATGGATTGGCAGTGGTAGCTTGACCGATGCGCCAGCCGAGGGAAATTACAGCTACTGCCAGGGGGAACTCCAAGCTCATCAAGACCACCATCTCCCTCTGCGCCCCCACAGTAGCATATGGTGAACTGGAGGCAAACCCGCCTACGGCAAGAGCAAGAGAAGGCAGTATCAGCAGGTATATTACCAATACGGCATCACCAAATCCACCTAGAAGCGCCTGCATCCCAAACAAGGGTATGTATAGCAACAGCAAAGCCGATGTTATCAGACAGATGAAGGGAGCTGCCTTGAACAGCCAGGAAACAGCACCATCAGGTATGACGCTTTCCTTCATCAGCAGCTTTTGCACATCTCGGAAGGGCTGCACTATGGGTGGCCCCACTCTCCCCTGCATATGTGCCACCAGCTTGCGGTCAATGCCGCGGTAGAGCATGCCCAAGATACCGCCCACGAACGCCAGTACAGCCGAGCCGAAAACGATGATTACGGCGTTCATCCAGATATTCTCCCCCAGCAAGCTCATCGCTGCAACTCCCTTGTTTTCTCCACCGAAAGCCGGCGTAGTTCCTCATAGTCCATCACCGACCTCCGCCCGACACCCCTGTCCGTCACCACAACTCGGTTAGTGCAGGACATGCACGGGTCGATAGAGGCAAAAGCGATGGGCACATCGGCGATCTGCATGCCTCTGAGTATTGTTGGGACCGCCACAAGGTTAACATAGGTGGGAGCCCTGACCTTCCAGGTAGCCATAGGGCTCTGCCCCGTCTCCAGGCGGACATAGTGGATGTCCTCTCCTCTGGGCGCCTCGACCCGACCGATGCCCTCACCAGCAGCATCCGTGAGCAGTTTCAGTAGCCTGGGCATCTTGGTCTCAGACATAGTCGGCCCTTCAGGCATTCTGACAAGGCATTCCTCTATGATCTCCACCGACTGCTTGATCTCCAGCAGGCGGACAACTATCCGGTCGTAGACATCGCCAACCACCGTGCCGGTGACGATATCGGGAGTAATGGCCTGCACATCAAGATCGGCATAGGCGCTGTATGGCTGGTCCTGCCTCACGTCCTTGGGCACACCGCTGGCCCTGCCCGTAGGTCCAACCGTAAGCAGCCTCAGGGCATCCTCGGTATCCAGTATGCCCACATTGCGGGTACGCATCTTCACTGTTTTGTCCTCCAGGAAAACCCTTCTCAGGTGCTCGAAGATGCCCTTGTAATAGTCGAGGGATTCCCTTATGCGCGGTAGCTGATCGGCGGTTATATCTCTTCTTACCCCACCAAACTGCAGCACAGCCTTCGTCACCCGGTTGCCAAACACGTATTCAATGAGGTCCATGATATTCTCCCGCACCTGCCACGCGCGATAGAAAACGGTGTCAAAGCCGATCTCGTGGGCGGCCACCCCCGCCCATAGCATATGAGAGTGGATTCTTTCCATTTCAGCAGCTATCACGCGGATATACTCCGCCCTGTCGGGAACCGTGATATCGGCTGCTTGCTCCACGCCTATGGCCAGGCAGAAGGGGTGACAGATATTGCAGATGCCGCATATCCTCTCCGCAACGTATAGCGTCTGGACGGGATTGTTGCGGTTCATTCCCAGCCATTCGATGCTGCGATGTACCTGTCCCACCCTCACGTCAGCATCGACCACCTTTTCCCCTTCAATCTCCAGCATCAGCTGTACCGGCTCCTTGAGCGCGGGGTGAACGGGTCCCACCGGTATGGTATAGGTCGCCTTCTCCGTCTCGCCAAGTGCCATGCCTGCTATCCTTTGCTGTCCTCTGTTATCGGTTTCCTGCCCGGGAGCACCCTCAGCAGCTTGTCCGGGCCTGTCTCATCCTTCCGCCAGGGGTAGACGCCCTCCGGCACGTCTTCAGCAATGAACAACCTTCTACCATCAGGGATGCCCAGCACCTCGACCCCCATCATCTCCTGGGTCTCGCGCTCGGTGAATATGGCTCCAGGGATAAGGTCGGTAACCGTCGCTATCGTCAGGTCGTTCTTTGGCATCCTGACCCGCAACCCCAGACTCAATTCCTCCAGGTGATAGCCATAGTATATGGTGAAGTGATAGATCAACTCCACCTCAGCACCCAGATCGCTCGAGGAAATAATGGCCAGGTGTGGATATTCCTGGAGCCGGCATACGTGTTCAACGGCATTATGCAAGGCGCCCTTCCTGACCTCGACCCACACACTGTGGAACTTGTTCTTTCTGATCCCAACCTCGCGCTCGTACACGGAGCCGCCGACAAAACCATCGCCCAGTTCCTGTCTGAAACTGTCGACGATGGCCTGCGGAGTAAGCCTCTCCATTACACCACCTCCTGTGTGGCCAGCTGCTCCAGCTTTGCCCAGGCCTTCACCACCCCATAGATGATGGCCTCCGGCCGGGGTGGACAGCCGGGAACGTACACGTCAACCGGGATTATCTGGTCAACCGGTCCCACCAAGCTGTACGCCTCATGGAAGACATCTCCCTCAGCCCCGCAATTTCCCACCACCATCACTACCTTGGGATCCGGCACCTGTGCATAAATGCGCCTTACCCTATGTTCCATGCTGCGCGCCACCGGCCCCGTCACCAGAATAACGTCGGCATGGCGAGGCGACCCCACCAGCTTAATGCCAAAACGCTCGACATCGTAGCGCGGGGTAAGCACGGCTAGGATTTCGATGTCACATCCATTGCACGAGCCCGTGTTAAGGTGGTAGACCCACAGTGCTCTGTTAAATGCTGTCAAGCTCAAATCCTTCTCCTACTACTGCAGTTGAGATCACTTACCTTAGCCCGGCAATAAGGAGTATTATGACACCTAGTGCCGTAGCACCTACAAACCAGAGTATACAGTCATTTATAACTCCGGTATGTACCCTAAGAATCTGATTATAGTATCCCTTAAAAGTCTCAAAGAATCCCCAGTATATATTGCCGACCCTTATGTGACGCTCCCCCGCCTCGGGAACCTCCTCTCCACAGAGGAAGATCTGCGCCTGTTCGGTATCCTTCTTATATCCCTTCCGTCCTCGCCTCCTGAAGAAGTAGACTACTACCATCACCACCAGAAAAACGACGATCCAGATGAGCGGGTTCCAGAAAGCGTAGCCAGATTCCAGAATAAACGTCATGGCATAGCTCCCGTAATTGCGTCAATATATGCTCCCTGGTCTATTAGAGCATCAGCAGCAGGGTGAATCGTCCAATCAACAACCAGTGACGGAAAGAGAGTGATAAAGGTAATGCCTGCGGCTAGTATCAGCATGCCAATTATCATAGATTTCGGAACCTCTCGCCCACCCCTGTATTCGGGCAGTTCCGCTCCCATAAAAGCCGAATGAAAAGCCTTGGTGAATGATGCCAGAGTCAAGATCGAGACTACTATGCCTGTGATAGTAAGTATTGGATGGAACTGGTATACAGATTCATAGATCAGTATTTTCGACGAGAAGCCGTTGAGAGGAGGGATGCCGGAAATGGACAAGGTTCCAATGATGTAAAGTACAGTAGTCCACTGCATCTTGTGGGCCAAACCGCCCATTCTGGTAAGGTCTCTTGTGCCGGTGTAGTGGAACAAGGCCCCGCCGGTGAAGAACAGCAATGGTTTATACATAGCATGATTCAGGATATGGAAAATACCCCCGGTCATAGCGTCTCTACCATAGGTGGCCATAAGCTCCGGATTGCCCAAGACGGCTAATCCCACTCCTACGCCGACCCACATATACCCCAGCTGAGATATGGCATGATAGGACATGAAGCGCATGACGTCCTTCTGATAGACTGCCATGGTAACCCCGACAAACATGGTCAGCAGACCAAAGACTATCAATATCCCACCCACCACAGGTGCGTTTATCACTCCTCCATACAGAGTGAAGCAGATTCTGAAGGCAGCATACATGCAAGCGTGGCTCGTTATTACCAGCATACCAGTAATGCTGGCCGGAGCCACCGAATAGGCATCAGGAAACCACAGGTGCAACGGTACCATACCGGTCTTCATAGCAAACGCCATCAATAATAGGGCCAAGGCTATCTTGTCTGTCGTAGTATATTGAATCACCTGAGCCAGAGCTCCTATATTGAGCGAGTTATACTGGCCATAGAGTAGACCTATAGCAAACAACACCATCAGAGACGCAATGGCAGATACAACTATGTATTTGAATCCGCCTTCCTGGGTGTCGGCGAACTTTGTTCTGAAAGCTATCAGAGCTGCCCCGGAAATCGAAGCTATCTCAAGAAAGACGAATAGATTAAACAAGTCACCAGTGAACATCATCCCAAAGCCACCCGTCACCATGAGCAATAAGAGCGTAAAGAACCTGGTCTGTCCCGTCTCACTCGCTATGTGAGACAGAGAATATATAGCTGCGGCCAACGACACGATCGACCAGATTATGCTAAAGAATGCCGCCATACCATCTACTTCCAGAATTATCCTCACCGGTACGATGAATCCTGTGGGGATGCTAAGGTCAGGGGAGGCGGCACCGAGAGCATAAATGCGGATTCCGTCAATAACCACATCCCTCGCCAGAACAAAAACGAGGAATACTGCGAATGCCAAGCTAACTACTACAGTTGCATTTCTGGCCCTGCTACTGGCCATGCCTATTAGCGGCGTTAGGAATGCTGCCAATAGCGGTATGGCTATGATCAAGATGGGGGCATGGGTTACCAGAGCAGCCACATCATTATCCTTTCATCTTCCTGGATTCTTTCGAATCTAAGCTGCCAGTATGCCGATAGATGCGTATCACCATAGTCAGCATCAAAGCCAGCACCGCGACATTGATGACAATACTGGTCAGGGTGAGTGCCTGCGGTACAGACATGACCATTACTCCTTCCGGCACATCTGTATAGATGGGAGCGGTTCCCCCTGCCCGGTAGCCCAAGGCCACCAGAAACAGATTGACCCCCGATGCCAGCATGGCAACGCCCATAACGAGTTTGATCAAATTCCTCTTAAATACGATTACATAAAAAGACACCCCCACCAGCAGCACTGCCGCCAGAAAGGGGAAGTCGAGAGGGATGCGCTCCATCATTCCTCCACCTCCTCACCACCAGAAAACAGGGCTATAGCCAGAACCACCGCTGTAAGTCCGGCCATTACCTTCAGGCCTACAGCAAAATTCATCAAGGGAATGACTCCTCCCGTCCAAATATCCCCAGGGCCAGGACCCGAGCTAGGAATCCTGCCAAAGATTGGTGTGCCCAGCAGAAAATTATAGAAAAAGACAGTGCCTATCCCGGCAAAAGCCAGGGCGACAAAGAGTAAGGCACCACTGCTTTCCACTATCGACAAGACCCGTTCACGCAGCCGTTTCTTGAGTTCCTGAGAATCGAAGGCCACCAAGAGCATGACTATACCGGAAACGATAACGGCACCACCCTGAAACCCTCCACCGGGGGTAATATGCCCATGCAATATAACATACAGTCCAAACACGACGATGAACAGGATAAGTTGGTTGGCCACGGTGCGCACAATCTTGGATAGCATCAGGGTCTCTCCTTCGTGCGCCTCGATGTCCGTAACAGAAGCAACACTCCAGTCACCGCCGTGAAAAGTATCGTGGCCTCTCCCAATGTATCGAGCCCGCGGTAGTCAAAGAGGACCGCCGCCACCACGTTGTTGCTCCCCGTCTCTCTTTGAGCATTCTCGATTATGTAATCGTCCATATCAGCAACATCTGGGTAGCCGAAGGGATGGATGACGGCCACCGCCAATACCAGAAAGGCTATCATGGCAACCAACATAAGCAGGCCGATAACTCGTCTTTTCATTGTCTACTCCATACGCCTGGTCGCTCTGAGGGTGATGATAAGAATAGCTGTGGTCACAGCTGCCCCGATTCCCGCTTCGGCCATGGCCACGTCGGGGGCCTTCAGAATGTAGAACTCAAGGGCCAGCAGCAAACTGAGCACAGCCAGTGCCACTACGGAATACAGAAGGTCCTGGAATGCGGCAACAAACACAGCGCATACCACCAGGGCCACCGGTATTATGATATGCAGCACACCAGCCTCAATCATCTTCTTTTCCCTCCAGGTCGTCGACCACTGCCCCGGCGGGCTTCTCTCCACTGCGGTGAGCCGCCCGGGCCATGGCGTGGGCCCCGGTGGCATTGGTCACCAGAAGCGCCACGAGTGCCACTGTCGAGTGTATGCACATCACAGACTGAGAGTTCCCTTCCAAGGCCCAGATTCCGGCGGCCTGCACAATCACTGCCAGGATCAAGAACAGAGAGCCAAAGGTGGTGCACTTGGTGGCGGCATGCAGCCTCGTGTACACATCGGGAAAGCGGTGCAGCCCAAAAACGCCGACAAAATTGAAGAAGAGCCCAATTCCTATGAACACATAGCTTACTGTGTTGAGCGCACCCATCAGAATTTGTCCCCTTGAATGTATTTAGCCACGTAGAGCGTCATAGTAAACGAGAGCAGCGCGTACACGATGGCCACATCAATGAAAATCGCATGGTTGAACATCATCCCCGCAACGACCAGACTGGCCACCACCAAGGTGTTGGTGGTGTCGAAAGCCACCAGCCTAGTGGGCGCTCCCGGTCCCATAAAGACGCGCGCCACAGCGATCATAATACACACTGCCATGGCTATCATTGCCGGAAGCCAGTTCATTCCGCGATCCTCCTCGCCCAATCAGGAAAGCCGCGGCATATCGGACGGTAGTCTCTGGGCATATCCTTGAGCACCCCGGGATCGATATTTATCCAGTGCACATAGAGCTCGTTGGTCTTCTGGTCAACATCCACACTCAGCGTGCCGGGTGTCAAGGTGATCGAATTAGCCAGGATGGTAAGTGACATGTCCTTTTTCAGGTTGGGATCTATCTTGACGATGGCAGGGTTAATCCGCCCGGTGATGACCCGATAGGCCACGTCAACGTTGGCCCTGGCCATAGCGAAAAAGAATGGGAACAGGTAAGCGAGAAAGGTAAACCATCGCACCGGGTTCAACATCCGCAGGTCCTTGCCTATGAATCGGTTGCTGAGAAGGGCGCCCACGACCAAGGCGAAAACTGCGCCGATGGCCAGTTCGGCTCCGCTCCACAAGAGAACGGTGCCGCTGCCAATAGTGAGAATCAGATAACCCGCATAAGCGACTACCGCCGTGATCAGAAGCTTCATGCTCTACCGTACGCGCAGCTGCTCTGCTGACAGTGGCCCGCTTCAGAGTAGCTCTCTTAGTGCAACGGATTGGCCTTCCTGAAGGCCCTTACATCTGGCCGCAATTGTATATCATCCCACCACGAATTATCAAGGCCTTTGGCTCTTTTGCGGCTTTTTTTCTGGTTGACGATCGTCACACGATAGAACCAGCATCAACCTTCAAGACAGTCAGACTCGTCCTACCCTTCAGAATGGGATGGGCCGGGAGCCTTTCATTCCACCTCCAGGCTCTCGATGTAGAACTCCCGTCCTCTGCATATCTCCACGTTGCCTCTGCCGCACGTGGGACACGACCACGCGATATCCTCACCATGAAACACTGCGTTGCAGTCCCGGCAACGCAACTCAGTCGGCACCAATTCGAAGTGCAGCCCCGCCCCCTCAGCGGCGGTATCCCTACCCAGAAAATCGAAGTAGAACTGAATACAATCGGGGACGAACCCTGACAGTTCGCCGATCACCAAGTTAATATGGAGGATTTTCCCGGCTTTCGCCTCATTGGCCTTAGCCAGGGCGATGTTGAGTATGCTTTCAGTTATGCCCAGTTCGTGCATGCAGTCAAGCAACGAGTTTCCATATTGCTAGCTCTTCACCCCGCCCCGGGTATGCGTTTTCCTGCCTGGCATTGCTTCACCCGGTGCAGCGGAACCCGTTCTCCCCCACCAACACGCCCAAACCCGCCTTTTCGCCAAACTATGTCCTGCACGAATCGCAACTCGTGGCAGAACATGTGGCACAGGCGGAACCTGCTCCAATCCGAACAGATTGTCCTTCACTGTCTTTTGTGAAGGAGGCAAAAGAGGACAACACTCGCGCAGCATCTCTGTGGCAGCGGGGGCAGCAGGCGCTCCCGTCTGCCTGGGTATGCTGGCGAAGCAGCTCAAATTTGAAGCTGCAATCAGGGCAGAAATATTCGTAGATAGGCATTTCAGTTCTCTCGCTTATCGAACGCCTTCAGAAATACGTCAGGCACCCGAGGAACCCGGGCATCAATCCATGCCTTGAGACAAGAGGCACAGCAAAATGTGTAATGCACGACCTTTCCCGGCTCTCCCCATAGGGAGACCATAAACCAGCCGCTCAGCACCTGACATGGTGGCTCTTCGGCACTATGTTGCACCTGGCTACCGCACGAATGACAGACAAAACGTCTTTGCCCCATAAGCCTCCTCTGCGGTCCAGTTCCATCCCCTTGGTGCTCTGCAGTCCGTGGATCAGACAGCCACAACCTCCTTAACCTCAGGCACCTGATCCTTAAGCACGCGCTCGATCCCGCCCTTCAAAGTCATGCTCGCCATGGGACACCCGACGCAGGCACCGGTCAACTTCACCGTCACTACCCCGTCCTTGACATCTATCAACTGGACATCGCCACCATCCGCCAGCAACGCAGGTCTCACCTGGTCCAGGGCCGCCTGTACCTTTTCTCGCATTCGTACCTCCTTGCTGTACCGCCCTTCGGGCTATCCGGTAAGTCAGAGTTTCAGTGTCCAATATTAGGGCTAAAGCCCATCATTGTCAAATTGGGGACGAGAGGAGACGGCGTACGCGGTGGTGCAGTGAAGACATATAATCTATAATGCGCTCCGGGGCGTTGCCATATGATCTCCGTAGAGGAAGCGCTGGCGAAGATTCTCAGCCAAGTTTGCGTTCTTGAGTCCGAGCGGAAGCCGGTTCTGGGCTGCCTGGGGCAGATACTGGCGGAGGATGTTCATTCCACCATAGATATCCCTCCCCTGGACAATTCGGCCATGGACGGCTATGCCGTGCGGACCGAGGACACTCGCGGAGCCGGTCAGTCCTCACCCACATACCTGGCAGTGGTTGGAGAGGTTGTGGCCGGGGCTATGCCCGCACAGGAAGTCGGGCCGCGTACGGCAGTCCGCATTATGACGGGCGCGCCGCTACCGCACGGGGCTGATGCCGTAGTCCCGTTTGAGGATACCGACGAGCTTGACCGCAAGTCCTGGGGCCGCGACCTGCGCCAAATCGGCATATTGCGCCCGCCCAAGAACGGGGCCAACGTCCGGTTCCGGGGCGAGGACATTGCCAGAGGTGACCTGGTCCTGACAGCAGGAGACCTGCTTCGTCCTCAGGAGATAGGAGTCCTGGCGTCCCTGGGGCTGGCCACCGCTCTGGTCATCCGCCGGCCAGTAGTGGCTATTCTATCTACGGGAGATGAACTTGTCGGTGTTGACCAGCCGCCTGCTCCAGCTAAGATCTACGACAGCAATACCTACACCATCGCGGCCCAGGTGTCTCGCTACGGCGGTGTTCCCAGGATCCTGGGAATCGGGCGCGATTCTGTTCAGTCACTAACCGAGAAGCTATGCCAGGGTCTGGATGCAGACATGCTCATCACCACAGGCGGCGTCTCCAAGGGAGACTACGATATGGTGAAGGATGTCCTGGCGACGCATGGCGAGATTGGCTTCTGGACGGTGTGCATGAAGCCGGGAAAGCCGCTTGCCTTCGGTGTTATGATGGGACAAAAGGATGGGGAGGAGAGGACGATTCCCCATCTGGGCCTGCCCGGCAATCCGGTAAGCTCCATGATCACCTTCGAGCAGTTTGCCCGTCCTGCAATACTGAAAATGATGGGCAAGAAGGACCTGGCCAAGCCTACCATCCGGGCGGTCATGGAGGATACCGTGGTTAACAGCGACGGGCGTCGCGTCTTCGCCAGGGTCAGCATATCCAGGCGTGGCCACCAATACTACGCTTCGCTCACCGGCCCGCAGGGCTCGGGGATTCTGACGTCTCTGACCAGAGCCGACGGGCTGGCCGTCATCCCCGAGAGCGTGAAGGAGGTCAGGGAGGGAGAGATAGTCGAGGTGCAGATGCTGGACTGGGCAGAGGAACGGGGCCAGGACCGCGCACTGCCGGTGGTTGCCATAGTGGGTAAGTCGCGGTCGGGCAAGACATCGCTGATTGAGAAGCTGATCCCGGAATTCAAGAGAAGAGGATATCGAGTGGCCGCCTTCAAGCATAGTCGAGGCAAAATGGACATAGATCGGCCGGGAAAGGACAGCTGGAGGTTATCTGAAGCAGGCAGCGACGCAGTCCTTGTCAGCTCGCCCGACAGGTTGGCAGTCATCAAGAACCTGGACCGCGATCTGAGCGTCGAGGAAATCCTGCCACTAGTCGCCAACGACTTCGACCTGGTCCTTGCCGAAGGATTCAGGCAGAGCAAGACTCCCAAAATCGAAGTACACAGAAAGGAACTGGGTAAAGATCTGTGTTGTTCTACCGACGAACTCCTGGCCATAGTGACTGATGGTCCACTGGAGGCCGGCATAGCCCGGTTCCATCCGGAGGACACGGCCGCCATCGCCGATTTCATACAAGCCAAGCTCCTGTCCGGAACAAGTACGGCTCCTTACCAGCAGGAAGCAGAATAGGTGAGGAGAGTGTTCACCGCAGGTATATTGACAATCAGCGACAAAGGGGCGCGGGGGGAGCGTGAGGACAGGAGTGGAGAGTGTATCCATGAAATCCTTTCGGGCATGGATGCACGGGTTACCCACTATGCCATCATTCCCGATGACAGAGAACTCATCTCTCAGAAGCTCATCGACTGGGCCGATGAAGCCAATCTGGACGTGGTGTTCACGACAGGCGGTACAGGCCTGACGCCCAGAGACGTTACCCCTGAGGCCACGCTTTCGGTGGTGGACAGGACCGTACCCGGCTTCGCCGAGGCGATGAGGGCTGAGAGCCTGAAGAAGACCCCCATGGCTATGCTCAGTCGAGCCGTTGCAGGCACCCGCGGAAACTCCTTGATCGTCAACCTGCCGGGCAGTCCCCGGGCGGTACGAGAGTGCCTTCAAGTAATACTGCCGGCGCTGCCTCATGCACTGGAAACGCTCAAAGGCCAGGCGGGCGAATGCGGCACTGATCAACTCTAAGCCGGGTGTGCCTCACTCACACGTAGCGCTGATACGCCGGCTCATACATCTGAGACTTGATGAAGGCCAGTAAGTCGTCGGGCCGCGGCTTTCTGGCAACGCCCTGCTTGAACGCTGCCTCTGCCACCGCAGCAGCAATACCGGCAGAGACCTCCCTGATTTTCCTCAGCGGTGGATAAATGCGTCCCTGGGCAAGGTCAGCCTCACAGACGGCGTCAGCCAGAGCCTTTGCAGCCACAGAGAGCATTTCATCCGTGACGAACATGGCGTCGGAGGCAACCACGCCCAGTCCGATACCCGGGAAGACGTAGGCATTGTTGGCCTGACCAGGCACATATGTGTTCCCATCCACGGTGACAGGCGCAAAAGGACTGCCGCTGGCAAAGACAGCCCGTCCGCCAGTCCAGGTATAAGCCTCCTCAGCAGTGCACTCAGCCTTGGAGGTTGGATTGGACATGGCCATCACGATAGGCCTTTCATTGTGGACGGCCATCGCCTCCAGAACCGGGCGGGTGAACGCCTTCTGTTGCCCCGAGACACCTATAATCACTGTGGGCCTCAGTGTCTTAACGGCGGAGAGAAAATCAGCTACATGCTCGTGATTATGGGCATACGGAAGCTTGTATTCAGCCAGGTCAGTGCGGCTCTTCACCACCAGGCCCTTCGAGTCCACAAACCAGCACCGGGCGCGCGCTTCCCCTTCGGACAGCCCCTCCCCAACCAGGGCGGAGGTAACCATGCCACCGATTCCCATGGCGGCCTCACCGGCACCCAGGAACAGAATCCTCTGGTCGTTCAACTTGCCCCCGGTAATCCGCAGGGCTGAATACAAACCCGCTAGCGCTACCGCTCCAGTTCCCTGTATATCGTCATTGAAGGTGCAGACTCTATCTCGATACCTGTTCAGCAAGCGAAGCGCATTGTAAGTCGCGAAGTCCTCGAACTGGATGAGGGCATGAGGATAGAGCTTCTGCACTGCAGTGACGAACTCCTCCACCAGGTCATCGTAGGCTTCCCCGCGAAGGCGACGTTGCCTCAGACCCACGTAGAGAACATCCCCCAGCAGTCCCTCATTGTCTGTGCCTACGTCAAGCGTAACGGGAAGACAGCACGCGGGATGAATGCCGGCGCACGCGGTGTACAGGCAGAGCTTTCCCACGGGAATGCCCATCCCGTTAGCTCCCAGGTCTCCCAGACCCAGAATTCGTCCGCCATCCGTAACCACAATGACGCGTACATCCCCACCCGACCAGTTCCGCAGAATATCAGCCACTCTCCCTTTATCCTTTGCCGAAACGAAGATGCCCCGGGGCCTTCTCAGAATATGCCCGTATTCCTGACACGCCTGACCGACCGTCGGAGTGTAGACAATGGGCATCATTTCCTCGACTTTGTCTATCACCACCCGGTAGAACAGGGTCTCATTTCGCGACTGGAGGCTCATGAGGTAGATGTACTTCTCCAGATCCGTCGGCTTCTTGTGAAAATTCTCCATGACCCGAATGACCTGTGTCTGCAAATCGCTGACGAAGGGAGGCAACAGTCCTTCGAGCCCCAGTGCCCTCCTTTCCTCTTCGGTAAATGCAGTCCCCTTGTTTAGGGTCGGCTCACGAAGCAAATCAGCTCCCCTGGGCATATTGGCCGTGCCGGTCTTTGGCGCCTGTCTCTGATATTCGTTCGACATAACCGTCTCTCCTTCCAGTAGTCAATCGGGCGCTATCCCACAGGCCATCGCCCACAGACAGGGCATACTGCGCTGTCAGAAACTCCCGAACGCTCGCCGCCCCATTATATCTCCTTTTTTCTTTGCTCTACCAGCCTTTACAGATAGTGACTTACTCCGTCAAAAATGGTATACTAAGAATGGCATGTCCCAGTACTACGTCCGCCAGCTACTGCGGGGCGTCGTAGAGCCTCTGCTCCTGTTCATCATAGGTGAGTTCCCGCTACATGGCTACGAGATTGCCCGGGAACTGGAGCGTAGGAGCGAAGGCTATTTCGATCTCACGGCAAGCACGCTCTACTCGGCACTGCGTCGTCTGGAGAGCAGAGGGCTGGTGTCAAGCTCGTGGCAGCTAGTTGCCAAACAGCGGCGACGGTACTACGAGCTAACCGAAAAAGGTCGTCAGATTCTGTCGCAGGAACTGGCCCAATGGCAGCAGTTCCTGGGTGCCACTGACAGAGTCATTGACAGCCGGTGAAGTGGAAGTCCGCATCCTGGGGGCCCATCAGTTGGAGTCAAGAGGAGCACGGCTGACTTCCCTGCTAATCGACGGTACCCTGGCCATAGACGCCGGCAGCACCACCTCAGCCCTCTCGGTCAGCGAGCAACAGAAGGTAGAGGCCATCCTCCTCACGCACCACCACTTCGACCATACCCGGGACCTGGTTACGCTGGCTGCCAACGCAGCCTACCAGTGGCGGGGGCAGGTGACGGTCTACGCTCTTCGCCCAACGCTCGATACCGTTGCTGACTGTCTTCTTAACGGGAAGATTTACAGCAATCTGCTGGAGTATCCCAGCATTGAGCGACCGACTGTTCTTCTTGAGCCCATAGATCCCTACAGGAGCAGAAGGATCGCCGGCTATGACGTCCTGGCGCTACCGGCACAACACCCCGTACCTGCCGTGGGCTACCAGGTCACGTCGCCGCACGGCAAAAGCCTGTTCTACACCGGTGATACCACGGCGGGGATATCGGAGCAGTGGCGGCATATTGACCCCCAGCTGCTTATTACTGAAGTTGCCGGCCCCAACGAATATGAGGATCAGCTCAAGAGGGTCGGCCACCTCTGTCCGGTACTGCTCAAGGAGGAACTGGTGCGGTTTCGGCAGCTCAAAGGGTATCTGCCTCCTGTCCTGATAATCCATATTGGAAACGCCTTTGAGCAGCGGATCAAAGAGGAGGTGGCCCAGGTAGCCATGGAACTGGAGGCTGACATAAGCCTGGGCTATGAGGACATGCGAGTCGGCCTGTGATCGCCGTCCCCGGCGACTGCCGTCTCTTCGCCTGCCGGCAAGCCCTCATACCGGCGCCATGACGCGGCAGACCGTCATGGCGCCGGTCTCTTTGTTCACTCTACCTTCGGCAGATCGGCCAGGGCCTTGTCTACCAGCTCCTTGGGGTACTCGTAATCTACCAGTTTACCCGATAGGTAGGCCTCATAAGCCCCGAGGTCGAAGTGCCCATGTCCACTGTGAGCTATCAAGATGGTTTTCGCCTGGCCTGCTTCCCTGCAGCGAAGGGCTTCATCAATAGCCACCTTGATGTTATGGCATGGCTCCGGGGCGCTAATAATGCCTTCGGTACGGGCAAACCTCACGCCAGCCTCAAAGGTGCCAATCTGGTGCTCAGCTCTGGCTTCGACCAGGCCTAGTTTGTAGAGGTGGCATATGATGGGTGCCATGCCATGGTATCTCAATCCCCCAGCGTGGACAGGCGGTGGCACAAAGGAGTGTCCCAGGGTATACATCAGTGCGATTGGGGCCATTCCAGCTACGTCGCCGTAGTCCCAGGCGTAAGGGCCCTTGGTCAGACTGGGGCAAGCCGTGGGCTCAACACAGATGATGCGCAGATTTGGGGCCTTTCCGCTGATCTTATCTCTGATCCAGGGCAAGAACTGTCCGCCGAAGTTCGAGCCCCCGCCCACGTTGCCCACGATGATATCAGGATAGGCATCCGCCATTTCCATCTGCCTTCTTGTTTCTTCCCCGATGATGGTCTGATGCAGTAAGACGTGGTTGAGGACGCTGCCCAAGGAGTACTTGGTATCATCGCGGGCAAAAGCATCCTCTACCGCTTCACTAATGGCAATGCCTAGACTTCCCGAACAGTCAGGGTCATCTTTGAGGATCCTTCTCCCTATCTCGGTATCATTGCTGGGACTGGGCAGGCACTTCGCCCCCCACGTCTCCATCAAGATACGCCGATAGGGTTTCTGGTTGTAACTAATCTTGACCATATAGACCTTAAGTTCCAGACCGAAGAACGCACAGCCCATAGATAGGGCGCTACCCCATTGTCCGGCACCAGTCTCGGTGGTCAGCCGCTTAACGCCTTCCTTCTTGTTGTAGTAGGCCTGGGCTACAGCGGTGTTGGGTTTATGACTGCCCGCCTGGCTCGTGCCTTCATACTTGAAGAAGATCCTGGCCGGTGTGTCTAAAGACTTTTCCAGCCGATATGCCCGGAACAAGGTGGTAGGTCTCCACGTGCGGTAAATGGCCTGTACTTCCTCGGGGATTTCAATCCACCTTTCCCTGCTAAACTCCTGTTCATTGAGGGCCTCCGGGAACAGAGGAGGGGGAAGACGCGTCTCCTCCTTTGTCACCGGATGCCTCAGCGGCGGTAGAGGCTCAGGCAGATCCGCCTGAATGTTGTACCAATGAGTGGGCATTTCCTTTTCGGGTAGCACGAATTTAGTTTGTTCCATTCCTATCTCCTTTCGATTTCCTGTTGGGCAGGCCCCTACGACCCAAGTATCCTACATATTGACCTCCTATTCGATGAGGCATCTCTCAGACACTCAACATGTCTGTGCCCACCAATACTGATTGCCACGTTTGTTAGGCTGGCGGTCTCCTTTCAACGCTGGTTAGTACATATCAACCACAAAAAAACCTCTCGCCAAGGGGCGAGAGGTTCAACCTTCGCGGTGCCACCCTCTTTCGGCCTTGCGGCCATCTCTTCAGGTACGGCCGGATACGGCGATACCCTGGACTATGATCACGCTGTCCCTGCGGCAAAGCCTACTGCCCCGACACATCGGGATTTCGGTTTGCGGCTCCCAGGTCCATTCCAGCCCCGCGCAAATATCGGCTCACACCTTACCCGACTCTCTGAATTCCGCCTCGAGCTGTACTAGTCCTGTTCTCAGCCTTTGCCTGTATTCAATTGTGGGAACTATAAACCCTGCCCTTCCGTTTGTCAATATCGGTGCAGGGTGGTCATATCGCAGCGGCCCTCAGCTGCCAAGCAGGCGCTCCCGCATCAGGCGCGGCGGCAGGGACCCGCAGGAGAGGACGGCATCATGGACCTCCTTTAACGACGCCTGAGGATGCGTCTTCTTGTACTCATCGATCAACTTCAGGATTTCGAACTTCCCGATCAGGTAACTCATCGGTTGCGTAGGGCTCGAAGAGTAACGTCGCACCTCGGCCTGTGCATTGCTCCGCTCCAGACCGGCCTTCTCCACCAGAAAGCCGATCGCTTCCTCCACCGTCATCTTCCCCGTATGGAGCGAGACATCCAGAATGATGCGGGCCGCCCGCCACAGCTGATCGCCGAGCCTGCCCAGGCGCTGCAGCGGTTTGTCGATATAGCCCAGCTGCTCCATCAGCTCCTCACAGTAGAAGGCCCAGCCCTCGATGAACACCGTGGAGATAAACGCTCCCAGTTTTCGGGGCAGCGAGCCCACGCTGTTGGCATACACGAGCTGCAGGTGATGTCCGGGATAACCCTCGTGGAGGACGGTCACAGGGAGTTTGTTGTAGTTATGTCCCTTCAGTTTCTCCTCCTGCTCGCCCCTGGGGCTTTGGGGATCAACAGGCGTCACCAGAAAGATCCCTTGTTGCAGACTCTCGAGCGGACCGGGCATCATGTAGGCGGCGTAGGGAATGATGCCCCGCACGAAAGGCGGAGTGGGCTCGATCTTCAACGACTCACCTTCCGGGATGCCTACGATTCCCTGACTAACCACAAATTCCCTTGTCCTGGCCATCTCACGGCGATAGACGTCGAGCAGTTCCCCAGCCTGAGGATGGTCTGCCTTGGCCTCTTCCAATAGCTCCTTCACGGTCTTCCGCGAGTCGATCTGCCGGCCCAGTTCCTCCATCTCATTCTGGGTCTCCTCAAACAGCCTCCACCCAGTCTGCAACAGGTCCTCGGCGGTGTAATCGAGCATGTGGTTCTCGCGGAGCAGTTCCTCGAACAGCTCTGTTCCCGCCGCGAAGTTGCCCCTGGCCTTGACAGCCACCTCCTGCTTGAGGAAGCGGGCATAGTCCTCAAGCGCGCCGGCAGCCTTCCGGCTGGCCGCCTCGAGGTCGGCCGCCAGTTTCGGCGCCTGTTGGGCCAGAGCCGGGATAAGCACGGTGAACAGCGCCAGGCCCTGCTGAGAGCTTTCCAGTGCTACGTCATTCCACACTGGCGGCACTTCTTCGGGCACCAGGTTCTCCTTCCCACGGGCCAGCACTTCAGGTATGGCCCGCAGCCTGCCCAGGACCTTTTCCAGTCGCTCCTCCAACGGGGCGAATTCCTTGATGAGCAGCAGGAAGACTCCGCCCATGCACTCCTCGGAATACGTCCCCGGGTTACGGACATGACCCTTGAACTTCTCAAAGCTGCGCAACGATGCCTTCGCCACCTGGACCATGAGGCGGCAGTCGATCCTGGCATCCACATCAAAAGCCGCCGTATCGAAACTCTCGAACCCATTGATGGCCTCCCTGATCTGCCCTTGCTGCCGCTCTAACGCCGCCTTGCTGTAATCGGCAAGGCGGTCATCGAAGCGATGGTCGCCCATCTGGGTGGCTTCCACGGGGGCCTCCTGCATGAAGGTGTCGATGAACCTCTCCGCTTCCCGGTAGAATTCTGCCTGATCGGTCTTCTGCATTATCATCCTCCTTGAATCAGAATGCCAAACAAGCCGTAAGACGACATTATGATCCTCTCTTCCATACTGCAGTGATGCGTCCCACTGTGGAGGGGGCTTGTGGCCCTAGATCCGGCCGTGATGCTGCTCAAATGGCCGCTACCTCGCCAAACCAGCCATTAGTAAGTGGGCCATTGTGGACTCGAACCACAGACCCCGGTCTTATCAGGACCGTGCTCTAACCAACTGAGCTAATGGCCCTCAGTGGGCGAAATATAACTTCTGCGGGAAGCGACTGTCAAGCCGACTAGCCTATGGACATGAATATTCCGGCGACCACCGAGGTAGCGATGGCGCCTGCCATGTTAGGCCCCAGGGCGTGCATGAGCAGAAAGTTTCTGGGGTTGGCCTTCTGTCCCTGAGTCTGAGCAACCCTGGCCGCCATGGGCACGGCGGAAACCCCGGCAGCACCGATCAGCGGGTTTATCTTCTCCCTCAGGAACAGATTGGCTATCTTGGCTCCCCAGATGCCGCCCGCCGTGCCAGCGGCGAAGGCCACCACCGCCAGGCCGATGATCATCAGGGTCTTAGGGTTCAGGAATACGGCCGCTGGCATAAGTGCCCCCACAGTTACCCCCAGCAAGAAGGTCAGGACGTCCACGAATACGCCCCCTGCCGATGCTCCCAGCCTATCTGTAACACCGGAAACAGAGAGTAGATTACCGAACATCAACATGCCGATAAGGGGTGTAGATGCCGGGACTAACAGGGCAGCCACCAGGAAGACGGCGATGGGGAAGATCACTTGCTCCAGACGCGAGACCTCGCGCATCTGAGGCTTCATGTATATCTGCCTCTCCTTCTTTGTGGTGAGCAACCTTATAATCGGCGGCTGCAGTATGGGCACCAGCGCCATGTAAGAATATGCCACCAGGGTGATAGGCCCCAGCAACTGTGGTGCCTTGTTCACTGCAAGGTAGACCGTAGGCGGGCCATCGGAGCCCCCGATAATACCGACACACATGGCTTCGTTTATGGTAAACCATCCTGTGAGGTAGGCAATAAGGAATACCAGGAATACGCCCAGTTGCGCGGTAGCCCCAAACAGAAAGGAAGAAGGCCGCGCTATGGCGGGCGTGAAATCCGCCATGGCGCCAAGCCCGAGAAAGATGAGCAGAGGGATTACCGCGCTCTCCAGGCCGTACCGGTAAAGCAGGTTCAGCAGCCCTATTTTCCCTTCAGCTATTTCCTTCAGTCCGCCCGCGGCTGGCAGCGGCACGGCGCCGGGCTCTGCCGGAGCATAGACCATCAACCCTGTAAAAGGTACATTCACCATCATGATGCCCATGCCTATGGGCACCAATAAGTAGGGCTCCATCTTCCTGGCTATGCCAAGATAGATGAGCCCGCCGCCAATGCACAGCATGAGCAGGTTGCCCCAGGTCAGCCCGGCAAAAGCCGTCTCGTATAAGCCAAACATGCTAGACTCGTACCTCCATAGGCTCCGCTCAGCCCCTGCCCCTTGTCGTCCTCCTCCGTATTACAAACCCTATCAGCCAGATGACGACAGCTAGAATTGCCAGGGTGAGGATAGTGGAGGCAAAACCGCCGCCTGCGATTCTGGCGATCAGTGCCCACTCAATCATGCTGGCCCTCTTCCCTTTCCTGCCACAGGAGAGCCGCGGTATGCTTTATGACCGGGTAGCCAAAACCGCGGTAGGCGAGGTAATTCGATAGTCGCCGGTAGAAGTCCGTATAGTCCAGACGGGCTAGGAACGGCATCCGGCGGCAGCCCAGCTCATAGGCAATCTTCTCATCATCTATGTCTTCAGTCACCTGTTCGATGATCTCGGCCGCCACCTTCTTGTCTCTCAATTCCTTGCGGATCAGCCTTCGGCTCTTAGGCCTGAAGGACAGCCGGTTGTCTTTCCAAAAGCGCGCAAAGGCCAGGTCATCGCTGAGGTTCTGTTCCTTGAGTCTGGCTACTGCCGCCTCCGCCACTTCGTGCGCAAAGCCCCGCCTGCGAAGCCATTGTCTGATTTCCCCCTCGCTGCGGGGCCGATAGCTGAGATAGCGATAAAGCCCGTCCAGGCAATTCTGCAGGGAGTCGTTGTCTGACAACTGGCCTGTTCCTCACTCACATCAGGACTCTTCTGACAGGGGCCGCGAAGCCTCTCCAGCAGAGGCGCCGGGTGCAGCCATTGAGGACCGTATTGCGCTTTCCAGCTGAGAGGCCAGATCAGCATGTTGCCTCAGGTAGTCTTTGGCGTTCTCCCTGCCCTGTCCCAGCTTCGTGTCGCCGTAGGTGAAGAAGGCGCCGGCTTTCTTGATCACACCCGACCCCACCCCCAGGTCAACCAGGTTGCCTTCCCTGCTTATGCCGTGATTGAACATGATATCGAACTCGGCGCTGCGAAAGGGAGGAGCTACCTTGTTCTTGACCACCCTGGCCTTTACCCTGCTGCCCACCATTTCTGTCCCTTGTTTGATGGAATCGCCGCGCCTGAGGTCTATCCTCACCGAACTGTAGAACTTAAGCGCTCTTCCCCCCGGAGTCACCTCCGGATTGCCGAAAACGATCCCCACCTTCTCCCGAAGCTGGTTGATGAAGATGACGGCCGTCCTGGACTTACTTATGGCGGCACTCAGTTTCCTCAGTGCCTGGGACATCAACCGTGCCTGCAGGCCAACGTGGGCATCGCCCATCTCCCCCTCTATCTCGGCCCTGGGTGCCAGGGCGGCTACGCTGTCGATGATCACAACATCCACGGCGCCGCTTCTGACCAGGGTCTCGGTGATCTCCAGGGCCTGCTCGCCGGTGTCGGGTTGAGAGACGAGCAGGTCCCGCAGGTTGACACCGCAGTTGGCGGCGTAGCCGGGGTCAAAGGCATGCTCGGCATCGATATATGCAGCAATGCCGCCGGCCCTCTGAGTTTCAGCCATTATGTGCTGGGCCAGCGTAGTCTTGCCCGAAGCCTCAGAGCCAAATATCTCGGTAACCCGCCCCCGGGGTATTCCGCCTATTCCCAGGGCCAGGTCCAAGGCCAGTGCTCCGGTGGGGATGGCGTCCCCCACCACCCTGGCTGGAGCTTCGCCCAGCTTCATAATCGAACCCTTGCCATATTGCCTCTCGATCTGCTCAATCGCCAGTTCGACTGCCTTCTCTTTTTCACTAGCCATCGTCACACCATTATATCATATACCACTTGCGCTCTGGCCCGCGTAGAGAAAACAGACAAAGCAAGAGCCCTGCTACTCTTTGTCCAGAAGGTCCTCCAGGGCTTCGGCCTCTTCCACAAGATAGGAACCTACCCTGGTACGGCGGACCTCCATTACCGTGGCGCCCACCCCCAGCTTCTCTCCTATATCATGAACAAGGCTGCGTACGTAGAAGCCGGAAGACACATCACAGGCCAGCGTAAAATAGGGAAACTCGAACTCCTTCAGCGCCAGAGAGTAGACGCTCACTTTGCTGGCCGGCATATCAAAGCTCACGCCCTTTCTGGCCAGCTGGTAAGCCCTCCGTCCCTCCACCTTCTTGGCCGAGAAGGGCGGAGGGGTCTGCCAGATATCCCCCTGGAAGTCCTTCAATACTCGCTCCAGCTCCTCCCTCGTTACTTCACGGTCGCTCTGGCGCAGGACTTCCCCCTCACAATCAAAGGTATCTGTCTCCAGTCCCAGAACAGCCTTGACCTGGTAGGCCTTGTCCAGCTTGACGAACAAGGAGGCATCCTTGGTGCGCTTGCCGGTCAACACCACCAGCAGTCCGGTAGCCAGGGGGTCCAGTGTGCCGGTATGACCGGCCTTCACCTTGAACTTCCTTCTTATTCGATCTACCACCCGGAACGAGGTCAGGCCCTTGGGCTTGTCCACCAGCAGCATCCTGTCCATTCCCGTAAGTATACCTGAAAACGGCCGGCTTATCCCAGCTAGTTACTACCACGACCCAATCTCGCCGATGTCAAGCCGGTCGCGGTTCTAACGGGCGGAGCCCGACCCAACCTCGCTGTGTTTGACAGCTTGCACGTTTGATGATAACATACTCAGTGTAAGGCGTATTGCAGCCTAAGTTAATGTTGACAAGATGGTCATATTGGTTGGGGCGGGTACTGAGGGGGTGGTAACGCTTGGATGCCGGCGATAGTTGGCTGTTCTTAGCCTTTCTAGCCTGTCTGGGCTTTTCAGCCTTCTTCTCCAGCGCTGAATCAGCGTTTATTGCTCTGCCCAAGCTTCGCATAAGATACCTGGTGGAGAGCGGAGTCAAAGGGGCGGAGAAACTGGCTCAAGTCTCTGAGAAGCCGGAGAAGCTCCTGGCCACCGTCCTTCTGGGTAACAACCTAGTCAATGTCGCTGCCGCCACGCTGGGCACCATCATTGCAGTATCGGTCTTTGGCTACCCGTGGGGGCCTGTCATCGCCACGGTAGGGGTCACAGCCCTGGTCCTGGTCTTCGGCGAAATCATCCCCAAGACACTGGCGGTGCACCACGCCCAGCGACTGTCCTTGATTTACCTCAACCCCCTGAGGACGATCGGCCTGTGCCTGTATCCCTTCGTCCTGGCCCTGGAACGAATAGGCCTGACCCTCACCAGAAGAGTGGCCCCGCCGGAGGAGGAGAAGAAGCTGGTCAGCGAGGGCGAGATCCGCTCGGCGATAAGCGTCGGTGAAAGCGAGGGGGTGGTGGAGCAGAACGAGGCCGAGATGTTGCGCAAGGTATTTGAGTTCACCGACCGCCCGGTGAGCAAGGTCATGATTCCCAGGACGGAGATAACGTGGGTGGCACAGGGCACCACGCTGGGCGATTTCCTCAACCTCTATACCCAGGGACGCTACAGCCGCTTCCCGGTATACAAGGAGAACACCGACAATGTAGTAGGTATGCTGCACGCCAAGGATGTGCTCATGAAGCTGACCGACGACTTCAACAGCAGGGACGGCGTTATCGATGACCTGACGCGCCCTGCCTATTTCGTGCCCGAAGGGAAGCGCCTGGGCGAACTGCTTGCCGAGATGCGGGATGGCGGCCATCACGCGGCGGTGGTTGTCGACGAATTCGGAGGAATCGCCGGGATGGTTACGCTGGGACAGCTTACCGAGGAGATCGTGGGCGATATTCGCGATGAGCTGACGGGCGACGAAAAGGACTTCGTCGTCACCGGCGACAGTACATATCAACTGGACGGAGGATTCAGGATTGAGGAAGCCAACGAGGAACTGGACCTGGACCTGCCCGACGGTGATTACGAGACCGTGGCCGGCTTTATACTCAGCCATCTTGGCCGGATACCCAAGCAGGGCGAGCAGTTCAGGTACCAGAACCTCAAGTTCGCCGTCACCGAAATGCGCGGCATGAAGATAGCCAAGGTCCTGGTCACCAGGCAGAAGGGTGCCGGCGAGCCGCAGTAACTGCGTCCTTCCTACTCCCGCTCCAGAGAGACCACTAAGACGGACATACAATTGACAGCACACGTGTGATTGGGATAGGATAGCACGTCGATGCCGCTTGCGCGGCGAAAGCCGACACGCTGAGACACAGTGCCAGATGCCCGGATGCTGGCAGCAATAGCCTTCACTTTGAAAGGAGAACACTATGAGTAGGAAGGACCTCGCCGGGCTCATCGGAGCCTCCGTTGTAGCCATCATCACACTGGTAGTGGTAGCGGTCATGGCCATGTCAGGTGAGCCACCGCCCACACCACCCGCGGACCAGGATACGGGGCTCATATCAGAGGAGGTCTCATGGGCGATAGGAGAGACCACTGTCAACGCCACCATCACCCGCCCCGATGGCGAAGGACCTTATCCTGCTGTGGTATTCATAGCGCGGACGGGTGCGACGGACCGTAACTGGAATGCCCCCTACCTGCCGGGCAGCAACGGAAGCGGCAGGTTGCTGGCCGCCGAGCTTGCGCGCCATGACTTCGTCACCATTCGCCATGATTGGAGGTATGCAGGACCGGGAGCAGCGGCTAACTTACCTCACCTTGCCGGCAACATAAGCCTGGCCGGCCATGCAGACGAGATTGCCGGGGCCATTGAAACTCTGCTCACACAGGACTACGTGGACCCGGGCAGGATATACTTGCTGTCGCACGGCGAGGGAGCGTTGCCGGCCCTCAACTACACTGTGGACTATGGGGAAAACATCAGCGGCCTGGTGGTTACGGAACCGCCACCCCGCCCGCTAACCGAGCTGTTCATGGAGCAGGTGCGGGCGCAATTTCGGGATGCGCCGGGCGGCGACGAGATAATTGCAGGTTGTGAAGCCCTTATCGCCGATTTTCTGGCGGGTGAGCCTTTCGTTGCCCACCCGGACCTGCCTGCCGAACTAAACAATTACATCGGTAACCTGCATGACCCCAGGAGTCTCCCTTTCATGAGGGAAGTACTGCCCCTGGATGCGGCGGAGCTGCTGGCGCAGACCACGGTGTCGACCCTGGTGGTCATCGGCAAGAAAGACATACAGATCAACTGGGAGACCGACGGAGCACTACTTCAGGCGGCTACAGCCGGCCTTGACCACATCACCTACCAGTTTCCCGAGAATGCCGACCACGTGTTGAAGTATCAGCCCAAACCCAGGGAAGAGCTCACTTCAGCCGATGCCCTGCAGTACAACGCAGCCGGCAGGACACTCGATTCCGGGGCAGTACAGGTCATCCTGGACTGGCTCATGCAGGAAAGCCGGTCCGGTTGAGCACCGCTCCTGACACCATCAACCAGCATTGCTCCCCGTCGAGGCGAGGACAAGTATGATTGGTCATGCGTTCGCTCGATGCTTACGGCTACCGGCATGCCGCAAGCAGCCAAGGAGGCTTTTTGAAACTGATACTGGTTAGACATGGCGAGACGCACTGGAACCACGAGAAACGGGTCCAGGGAGGCGACGCCGATATTGAACTGAACGAGACCGGGCTGGCCCAGGCCAGAAAGGTGGCCGCCTTTCTCAAGCATGAGCCCGTCACCGCCGTGCTTTCCAGTCCTCTGCAGCGGGCCAGGGCCACAGCGGAGATCATAGCGGGCCATCATAGTCTGCCGCTGCAGATTGCCGAAGGCCTGAGAGAGATCAGGGTCGGTGAATTGGACGGCATGACCCTTTCCAGTCTCACCACCACCTTCAGCCAGTTCCTGGTGAAGTGGTGGCAGGACAGGGCAGGCACTGAGCTGCCCGACGGCGAGAGCTTCGCTCAGCTGCAGAACCGGGCGTGGAAGGTCGTTGAGGGGCTGCTGGATGGGGAGGAGACCGTGCCCGCGCAGGGCCAGGAAAAGGCGGTGGTGGTAGTCAGCCACTACTTCGTGATCCTGGCCATCATCCTGAAGGCTCTGGACCTGCCGCCGGACTCCTTCACCAGGTTCAAAGTAGACCTGGCCGGAGTAAGCACCCTCGAGTTTGCAGACCTGGGCACACGGCTGGTGACCTTCAACGACACGTCCTACTAGGATGGGGGTTGCCTGACGCATCACTGTGGGTGAGGATGATTGGAGGTCCCCCTCACTCTATCAGCACTTCTCGGTCAGACTTCGGTACGTACTTGAGGCTGTGCGTGCGGATGTGGTTGGCCGGGACTGCCATACTCCGCTACAATGACATCGAGGAAGCAAACTCCATGAGCAAGGTTGCGCTGGAATCGAGAGTTCTGCGCTTCATCCATCAGCACGGCCTGATTGGCCGCGGTCAAACGGTGGTGGTGGCCGTATCGGGCGGGCCCGATTCGGTGTGCCTCCTCCACATTCTGGCGGGATGGCACCGGGAAGCTGGAGTAGAGCTTCATATAGCCCATCTCGATCATCAGCTACGAGGAGCCGAATCACAGGCCGAGGCCGAATACGTGTCCGCGCTGGCCGATTCTCTGGGCATCCACGCCACAATCGATAGTCGAGACGTGGCCGCATACAGGGCGGAGAGGAACTGCTCCCTCGAGGAAGCGGCCCGGGAGCTGCGCTATGAATTTCTGGCCGGGGTAGCGCAACAGGTTGGAGCCCACCGCATCGCCCTGGGCCATACCAGGGATGACCAGGTAGAGACCATCCTCATGCACATACTGCGCGGAGCGGGGACCGCCGGGCTATCGGGCCTGGTTCCCTGCGCGCCCCTGCCCTCACCCCACCTGTCGTCGCGGGTCCCGATGGGATCGGGACGAAGCAACCCCCTCCTCATAAGACCCCTTCTGGATATCACCAGGGAGGAGACGGCGCGCTATTGCCAGGAACACGGACTCGACCCCCGCGCTGACTCATCCAACCTCTCCCTTTCCTTACTGCGCAACCGGCTCAGGCTCCAGCTGCTGCCCCTGCTCAGGCAGTACAACCCTTCCGTCGATCAAGCCCTGCTCCGGCTGGCCGACATCGCCGGAGAGGACAACGCCTTCATCGAACACCAGGCTTCTGCCATGTGGCAACAGATGGCCCGGCAGGAAGACGATGCAGTTCGTCTAAACAGGAGGCAGCTTGCCGCGTTGCCGGCCGCCCTGCAGAGGCGACTACTGAGAGCCGCCATGGCCAGGGTGCAGCGTGATGTACGGGACATCCAGGCCACGCATATCGAAGCAGCCAGGGCCCTGCTTCACAAACCTGCTGGCAAAGAGGTCTGTCTCCCCCACGGGCTGGTCTGTCAGGGAGGATACGAAGATCTAGTCATAACCAGAGACCACCGGGGCCGGGGCGACCTGCCCTCCGTCATTGTGGGACAAGCGAAACAGTCCCGCCCCGAAGGCCTTGCCTCTCCTCCCCTCGCAGGCGAGTCTCGCCTCACAGTCCCCGGCCAGACCCTCCTGCCCGGCTGGAGGGTGACCGCCGCCGTCCTTCCACGGAGGTCAGACGAACGTCATTCCCGGGCTTCAACTTCCGGGCCGTGGCAGCCTTCGCCGGCCGTTACGGGCCACACTACGGAATCCCGGCCCAAAGACAGCAACCCGTTCGTGGCTTATCTCGATCTGCAAAAGGCCGGCAACGATCTATCCGTCCGCCCGCGCCGAACCGGAGACAGGTTTCAGCCCCTGGGCATGAGTGAAGCCAAGAAGCTGCAGGACTTCATGGTCGACGCCAAGATCCCGCGTTCCCACCGCCCGCATGTCCCCATAGTGTGCTCACCGCAGCACATCATCTGGATAGTGGGCTGGCGCATTGACGACAGGGTAAAGGTCACAGCGGCCACCAGGGAGGTCCTCCGCCTGGAGTTCGTCAGACAGGAATGAAGGCAGTGGACAGCGAACTACGCCTGCGACGCCTCACAGTTGATGAAGCGTTGTCCCTGCTTGAGCAGTACCTGTACGATGCTTACATGGCCGGCCTGCCCTCGGTACGCATTGTCCATGGAAAAGGCACGGGCAAGCTGCGACTGGCCGTACACCGCTGCTTGGCAAACCACCCGCTGGTCAGGGCCTACCGCCTCGGCCAGCCTGGCGAAGGAGCATACGGCGTGACCGTCGTAGAGTTCAGAGAGGCGTGAGGCCCACGCGGGAGGCTATAAGACCCTCGCCGGAGGTATGTCAAATGAAGAAGCCGGAGTGTGACGAAGCCCAAATGACAAAGCTCAAATGCCAGGCCAAGCTCAGAGGCCAAATCGCTGATAGCTGATTGCTGAGTGCTGATAGCTGGCGGCCTTACGGCCTGTCTTTGCGGGGAGGGCCGACCTGTCCCGATTCATCGGGAGGTGGAAATCTCCGTGATGCGGCAATGGTAGGGCGATGCCAAGCGCCACCCAACCGTTGCCTATCCGCTGCCGAAAGGTTTATAATGGGTTTCCTCAAGGGCGCGCCGGGGCCATGGAAACAATCAGAGAAGCTGTAGATCAAGAGAGACCACCCATCGAACACGACCGTCCCTCAGCCAGGATTGCGCAGGCACAGGCCGAGATAGCGTTCCTGCGCAGGCGCCTTGAGCGTCTGGCAACGCTGCAGTCGCTGCTCAAGCAGAAGTACCAAACCAGATTGTCCAGCCTTTCCCAGCAGGCCAGCGACATAGAGGGTCAGCAATGGGAGCTGAGGACCATGGCCAGTCAGCTGAAAGACAATCGGGATCGGCAGTCGAGCATCAGGGAGGAGATAGATAGCCTGGAGCGGCGCAAGAAGACCATTAACGAGGCTATAAGGCAGACCGAGAGGTACAGGAAGTCGAGCAACGTCCAGGTGCGCGTAATCGAAGAGGAACACGAGATCCTTTCCCAGCGAATTCATGATCTGGAGCACATGCTGGAACTCCTGGAGAAGGCTGATCTGGACAAGAAGGAGCTGGACATCGTAAGCCAGCGGATGGGGGTCACCAAAGAACTATTGGAAGAGCATGCCAGCGACCTCAGCAAGAGGACCATAGATTTGCTGTTCGAGTTTTACGTGCCGCCCAGGAACAACAGGCGCTTCAGGTTCTAGGGGCGGGGCAGGCCCGCCACCCTCCCGACCACCGCCACCGCACGCCGCACCCCTTGTGCAATGTCAAATGACAAAGCCCAAATGACAAATCGGTGATAGCTACTGGCTGACGGCTGAATGCTGACTGCTGATCGCTATTCCGCTGACCGCAGACAGCCGGGTGCTCACCGCCGAGCCCTGATTCGTAACCCCCTTAGTCCCCCTTACTGTAAGGGGGAGAAGCGGCTGAACGCTGATAGCTGACTGCTAGTGCCCGTCTTCTCACGGCTGACGGCTGAACGCTGACGGCTGATAGCTGAGTGCTAAGCGCTGATTACTGACAGGGAGGGCACAAGGCCCTCCCCTACGGCTGACAGCTGACCGAAAGGAGATAAGGAAGGGGGGCGGCTTAAGCCGCCCCCCTGTTTCTTCATCGGCAACCGGGCAATTGCCTTACGTCACTGTTACCGTGGCTATTGCTGGT
>JBKHJG010000023.1:0-5659 GCA_046538235.1 Dehalococcoidia bacterium
GTGGGAGTCCTCGCCGGGATAGCCGCCTACAATGAGGCCAAGTACATGGCGGACATAGTCCGGCAGGCGCTGCAGTACGTGGACCAGGTCATCGTGGTGGACGACGGCAGCACGGACAACACGGCCGAGGTGGCGCGGCAGGCCGGCGCCACAGTAGTCCGGCACACCAGGAACAGGGGCAAGGGGGCGGCCGTCAAGACCATACTGGCCGAGGCCAGGAGAAGACATCCCGAGGTGCTGGTGCTGCTGGATGCCGATACGCAGCATGATCCCAACGAGATTCCGGTGCTGGTGAGGCCCATCCGTGAGGGTTTCGACCTGGTCATCGGCTCCAGGGAGGCGCAGGACGAGAAGACGCCCCCCTATCGCCGCGTCGGCAGATGGGTCCTCCTGCACACCGCACGGCTGGCCTCGGGAATCAGGATCACCGATTCCGAGTCCGGCTTCCGGGCCCTGTCGCCCAGGGCCATAAACCAGCTCGAATTGAAGGCCGACGGCTTCGCCATAGAGTCGGAGATGATATCCTGCGCCGCCCATAAGAAGCTCAGGATAACCGAGGTGCCCATAACCAACGTGTACACCACAGATGGCTCCACCCTCCACCCGGTGAGGCACGGCGTGGATGTCATGAGCCGCATGGTGGTGATCATATCGCAGCGGAGGCCCCTGTTCTTGTTCGGACTGCTGGGCGGGGTCCTGCTGGTGGGCGGCCTTATCGCCGGCATCACGGTGCTCACTACGGTGCTGGGGGGAGGAGAGCCGGCCCTGGCCAACATCATACTCACCGCCCTGCTCATCATTGGCGCCATACTGGCCTTCGCCACCGGCCTGGTCCTGCGCGCCCTGGCCCGGCGGAAGTAGGCCGCCGCAGAAGGCGACCCATCACCTTGCCCTGGCTCCTCATTGTTCGTGCCCGTAGATCGGCAGCAATCACTGTGCTACTATTGTGCCATCATGGAAGAGCAGAGGTGGCTGAGACAGGCCGAGAAGGACCTCGAGAGTGCGCAGGACAGCAGTAGGGCGGAGCATTATGAATGGGCCTGCTTTCAATCGCAGCAGGCTGCTGAGAAGAGGAGGACGCCAGTCGGTGTATAAGCTATGCCGGGTCCATGTTGACGACCGTGAACAAATCTATGAGCGACTGAACCGGTTTGCCCGCGAACTCAAGACCAACCACGGAGTCAGCAGGGTCTATCTGTACGGCTCCTTCGCCAGGGGCGATTTCAACGAAGGCAGCGACATAGACCTCATAATAGTCGGGGAGTTTGAGGGCAGGATGCACCAGCGCATAGGGGAGGTCCTGGACCTGACTTCACTGCCGGTAGAGCCCCTTGTCTACACAGAAGAGGAGTTCGAGCAGATGAGGGACAGGCCCTTCCTGCAAGGTGTGCTGGCCACAGCGCGGGAACTGTAGCTCGGGACAAACCCACGAACCCGGCTGCAGTTCGGACCCTCAGTACCACGCGGAATTGCCCTTGTTGCGCCGAAACGGTATAGTATGATCAGAGAACGACAGAGACCGCGCGATGCAGTTCACCAGGCGAAAACTAAGATTCTACCTTGAGACATCCGTGTTCGGCAGCCTGTTTGACTTCGAGGACCCTGCCAGAATAGAGGTAACCGGAAGACTCATCGATGAGGCAAAGAACGGCGCATTCGAGGCATATATCTCGCCCCTGGTGATGGCCGAGATCGACAGAGCGCCCGCCGATATCAAACAGGAGTTGCTGAGAGCAGTCGGCGACCTTCGACTACCGGCCTTAGCTGAAACTGAAGAGACCATAAGGCTGGCCCAGGACTACATCCAGGAAGGCGTGGTGCCTCAGCGCTTCAGGGACGATGCCCGACACATTGCCATACCGGTGGTGTACGAACTCGATGCCCTCATTTCATGGAACTACAAACACATGGTGAATCTAAGAGCCAGGAGAATGGTCAACGCCCTGAATCTAAGACTGGGCTACAGGTCGATCGAGATCTTATCTCCTCAGGAGGTGATCAGCTATGGAGAAGTGGACTCATAAATCACTCCAATGGATCCACAACGTGAGAGAGCAGAATTACGAGGCAACTTCCGCTGACAACGCGCGCCAGATCGCAGACGGCACGTTGAAGAGCGTCCAGCACCTGCTGAACAGGCTTAATATCAAGATCGTTAGCCCCGCATCCAGCCCCAAGTAACTGCTGCATCGGAGTGAAGCCCCTCGTGCGCTCCCAAGGACCGGCCGGCATAAGAGCACCCCGGCGACCACCCCCAGCGCCCCTACCACCGGAGTCCCACTTGACATTTGGCCTTTGACATTTGTCATTCGCCCCCACGGGGGTCTGGGGGCCTAGCCCCCAGAACTCCTGCCAAAGCCCGACCTAACACGCATGGTCAACGCCCAACGAACTCAACAAACCCAACAAACGCAACGATCCTGAGCCCCCTTGACTATAATGACTACATTGGCTATATTATTGACAGGGAGGCACCAAATGACGCACAGAACCCGCATCTGGTTTGACGTAGACCCGGAACTGAAGAGGCGGTTCAAGGCTGCCGCAGCTCTTCAAGGAAAGACCCTGCGCGAGTGGGTGATCGCGGCCCTGATAGACGAGCTGGAGGACGAGATTGACGCTCGAGAGGGGTTGACCGTTCTGGGGGAGCTCGAAGGAACGATCCCGCTGAGGGAATACCTGTCTTCGGGCAGGGTATCCCAGCGTGTATAGGGTCGACCTGAGGCGCCGGGCTTTGCGGCGGCTTGAGGGCCTTCCTCAGAAAGACCGCCGGTCTCTGCTGCAGGCCCTGGAAAAACTGGAGGAGGATTGCAGACCGCCGGGCGTGGAGAAGATCAAAGGGACAGAGCTGTGGCGAATTCGCGAGGGAGACTACAGGGCAGTCTACCACATTGACGACCGGGAAAGAGTCGTCACTGTTGTCCGCATAGGCCACCGCAGAGACATCTATCGCGGGATCTAGCGAACGGTTGACCCGTTGGCACCGCCAGGCCTGGAATTATGAGTGCAATCGCCACGCAGTCCTGCCAGCAGGACATTGGGGCACCCTCATCTTCCCGATTACCTCGGGATCTTCGTTAGTCCTCTCCCCGGAGGGAGACGAAGAACTTCACAGACCCAACGAACCCGCGGAACTCAACAAACTCAAGCAACTCAACGAGCCCAATAAACCCAAGCAACCCAACAAACTCAACGAACTCAAGCAACTCGCTCCCCCCGGGGTCTGGGGGCCCAACCCCCAGTGCTCCTGCCACTTGGCACAAAGGGCCGACAAGGTATATGATGAATAAAGCAGACCCCAAAAGCTCGAGCGATATGGACAAAGGGATTGTGTTCCACGCTTATGCACTGCACAAGATGGAGAGGAGGGGCATAACCAGAATTGATGTCGAAGAGACCATGGCAACGCTTGAATCCATTGTGGCGGGGAGATTACCCACAAGAATTACCCAGCGGATATGTCGTGAGCACTTGCTGAGAGTAGTGTTCGAAGAGCATGAAGACCATTACCTGGTGATGACTGCATATCCAGCGAGGCCGCAACGATACCCAGGGAGGTGAATCGTGGGAATAAAGCATATCAAAGACATAGATGTCGTCAATATAGAACTCCAGCAGGGGGAGTTCGAATATGGCGAGGAGATCGGCGAAGGGGTGATTCTCGACGTCGGCCAGGACGGGGACATACTGAGCATCGAGATAGTTGATGCTACCATCTCCGGGAGGTATAGCAGACATGATGGATCTGGAATCTGAAGTCAGGGATATCAAGGAGCACATAATCGCCATGTCCAGGAAGCTGGACGAACTGGTGTATGAGAGGGAGGTCTCTGCGATGACGAGGCTAGCGGAGAGGTCGCTATCGGAGTTCCTGGAGGATGAGCCGTCGGTTTATCGAATAGAGGACCTGAGGGTCAGATACAGATGAAAGGCAAGATAGTCCTGGTGCCTTTTCCGTTCACTGATCTGACCGCAGCGAAGCTCAGACCGGCCCTGGTGATCTACGAAGGTCCGAGGGATGCTGTGATAGCGTTCATCTCTTCGAAGGTCGCGCCGGAACGTCCTGAGGCAAGCGTTGTGATAACAAAGCAACGGGCCAGTTTCCAGGACACCGGGCTGAAGATGGACTCAGTTATAAACCTTGACAAGCTCGCAACCGTGCTCAAAGACTTGATCGTTGGTGAGCTCGGGGAACTCGATGAGCAGCTCAGGCAGGAAGTCAACGAAAGGCTGCAGATTCTGTTCCAGATCTAAGCACTCACAATGTAGGGCCCTGCCCAATATGGTCAAGGACGGCGAGTTGATAGCGCTGCAGACATGACGAACGCAACAAACCAGTCCTCCCTTCACTATTCACTGCTCACCGTTCACCCTGCCCCGCCGGAAGACCACTATAGAAGGCAAATGGCAGCGTGTGGTAATATATCGATATGGTCATGGATGCAGGCGTAGCGCAAGACCGGAAAGGCAAGAACGCGGCGTGGTGCTGCATGCCAGGGAGACTCACAAATGGCGAAGATAGCTGAGCGAATAGAGGCCAGTGCGGCTGTCCATCACGGCAAACCGGTTATCGCCGGCACCAGGGTTCCCGTTCATCTGATATTGGAGCTACTCAGCAATGGCATAAGCGCTGAAGAGATCATCCGCGATTACTATGATCACATCACCAGGGAAGATATCCTGGCATGTATTCGATATGCTAACTCTCTGGTGCAGGACGAGGAAGTCCATGCCTTACAGATCACGGATGCCTGAGCATTGGTTCCTGGCTGACGAGTGCACCTTTATCCAGACGGTCCACTTCATGAGAAACCTTGGCTTCCATGTAGAGCGCGCCCAGGATGTAGGTATAAAGGGGGCGGATGACGCAGCCCTCTTCGCCAAAGCACAGGAAATGGGGGTCCGCTCTGGTCACAAACGATAAAGGTTTCGGGAACATCAGGGCTTATACGCCCTCCTTACATCACGGCGTGATTATCCTGAAGGTGCCCGGAGATCCCGAAGCAGTTGGCCACGTTCACGAAGTACTGAGGAGCCTCCTCGAGCGCGAAACTGAGTTACGAGGCACGCTCTTCATTGTGGACGCCAACAAGTACAGGAAAAGGGGACCCAGTTAGCCAATAGCAGATGGTGGGCAGTAACTGGCCGCCCGTTCACCGTTTCCCGAGTACCCTTCACCATTTGCTGTTCACCAATCACCGCCTCCCCCTTGACCAATGCTCCTCTCGAATCTAGACTATTGGCTGGCCGGCACCTGAGGCACACGCAGACCAGGTCCGGTGTCCAGGGAGGTGCGACATGAGATTTCAGGTTGTCTTCACTTATGATTCGGAGTACAAGGGCTATGTTGCTGACGTCCCCGAGTTGCCTGGATGCATGAGCCAGGGAAAAAATCTGGATGAAGCTATTGAGAACATAAGAGATGCCATCAGGGGTTATCTCTACGTAGAAGAGAAGCACGGTCGCGTTCCTATATCATGAAGCCAGACCTACGCTTTCGGTTCCGGGCCATCGGGAGCTAGCGCCGGGCCTACTCCAGGGCCTGATTCGAAAGGCGGGACTGACGGTGGACAGTTTTCTCGAGCAGAGGTGAACGGACCTCGCGTACCACGCCCGAAAAGCACGCGCGCGAGACGGCATCCAAACCCAACGAACCCAA
>JBKHJG010000002.1:0-184394 GCA_046538235.1 Dehalococcoidia bacterium
TCCAGAGGGTGGTGAGCGTCGTTCCGATGGCATCGGAGGTCGAGGGAACACGATACATGATACGGTAACTACGCTGATAAGTCGCCACTTCCCGGCGGCCGTCATCGAGTGGGCCTCCGATCTGGGGGGCATCCAGAGGGTGGTGAGCGTCGTTCCGATGGCATCGGAGGTCGAGGGAACACGATAATGGAAGCCATAGAACGGCTGGCCGGACTTATCCTCGAGTCTGAACGGACCATCGTCTTTACCGGGGCCGGTGTCAGCACCGAGTCTGGCATACCCGATTTCCGCAGCCCGGGAGGGATCTGGAGCAGATACGACCCGGAGGACTTCACCATTCAGAAGTTCCTCAGCAGCCCGGATGCGCGCAGGGCCTTCTGGCAGGTAGCCGCCGAAGGCGGGCTTCTGGCGGAAGCTGATCCAAATCCCGCACACTACGCCATTGCCGACCTCTACCAGCTGGGCAAGCTGGACTGTGTCATCACGCAGAATGTCGATAACCTGCACCAGAAGGCCGGAGTGCCTGAGGACAGAGTCCTTGAGCTGCACGGCAATATGCGGCGCGTGGTGTGCATGGGCTGTGGCAGTCGCTTTCCCATGCTTGACATAGTGCAGAAGGTGAAGGAGGGGGTGGAAAGCCCCGACTGCCCGGGGTGCCATGGCATCCTGAAGCCCGACGCAGTGCTCTTCGGAGAGGCACTGCCCCTGGTGACGTTGCGGGAAGCTACCCGCAGGGCGCGCAATTGCGACCTGTGCCTCGTCATCGGGTCGACCCTTGTCGTATACCCTGCTGCCTATGTGCCGGCATACGCCCGGGAGGCCGGGGCCAAGCTGGCGATCGTCAATCTAACGCCCACACCCCTGGACGGTGACGCCACAGTCTGCATTCAGGGCAAGGCCGGCGAGATAATGTCCAGGGTGATGGAAAGGGTGAGGTAGGGTGGAGTCCGGCTGTCCTCTAGTGGGCGGTCTTCTGAATGCGCTTGATATCGACTGCCTTGCCGGTGGTCTCATCGACATCGACCAGCATTGCATCGAAGCTGACCTTACCCTTGCCCACAGATAACCGGCCCGGGATCTGGGTGAGGAAGCGCCTGATCACAGCATCCGGATCGTCGCCGATCACCGACTCGCTGGGGCCGACCATGCCTATGTCGGTTACGTAGGCGGTGCCTCCGGGCAGTATTTGAGCATCGATAGTGCCCACATGCGTATGGGTACCAAGCACGGCGCTGACCCGTCCGGCGAGATACCTGCCCATGGCTACCTTTTCCGAGGTCGCCTCAGCATGGAAGTCGACGACTATGGGGATCGATTGGCCTTCAAAGTCGGATAGCAGCTGGTCCATGGCCCGAAACGGACAGTCAAAATGGCCTATGAAGACGCGGCCAACGAGGTTGACTATCAGGACGTTGTCCCTCAACAGATAGCCGCGGCCGGGATCTGCGGGCGGGTAATTCAGGGGCCGCAGAATGGCCAGTTCGCTGTCCAGGTAGGGGAAGATGTCTTTGTGGGCCCAGACATGATTGCCGGTGGTTATGACGTCAACTCCGGCATCGAACAACTCTCGTGCGGTACTGAGGGTCAGGCCCACCCCACCGGCCGCATTCTCGCCATTGCCTATTACAAGGTCGATCTTGTGTTCATAACACAAGCCCGGCAGGATTTGCTCCACCGCTTTCCTGCCGGGCTTGCCGATAATGTCGCCTATTGCCAGTATTCTCAATTCTACTTAGCGTAATCTATGGCTGTAGTCTCTCTTATCACCATTACTTTTATCTGGCCGGGATAGGTCAGGCTCTCCTCTATCTTCTTGGAGATGTCCCGTGCCAGTCTCACCGCCTCCAGGTCATCGACTTTGTCCGGCTTTACCAGCACGCGCACCTCGCGCCCGGCCTGAATGGCAAAAGACTTGTCCACGCCCGGGAAATCGGCTGCTATGTCCTCCAGGTCCTTTACGCGCTTCAGGTATTGCTCCAGTGACTCACGTCTGGCGCCAGGCCGGGAACCGCTTATGGCGTCGGCCGCAGCAACGATGAAGCCCATGACGCTGCTGGTCTCCGCCTCGCCATGATGCTCGGCAATGGCCTGCACGACCGTTGTATTCTTGTCCCACTGCTTGACCAGGTCGGCACCTATCAAAGCGTGCGGCCCCTCTGTCTGATGGTCTACCGCCTTCCCGATATCATGAAGCAGACCGGCTTTCCTGGCGACGCTGGCATTGACGCCGATCTCGCTGGCCAGCATACCCGAGAGGTGAGCAACTTCCAGGCTGTGGGTTAGAACGTTCTGCCCGTAGCTGGAACGAAACTTGAGCTGGCCCAGTAGCTTGATCAACTCGGGATGCAGTCCCGCCACCCCGGCTTCGTAGGCAGCCTGCTCACCTTCACTGCGGGCGGTGGCTTCGACCTCTGATCTGGTCTTGTCCACGATTTCCTTGATCCGCGCGGGATGGATGCGACCGTCAAGGATGAGTTTGCCCAGGGCCAGGCGGGCAACTTCACGCCTCATAGGATCGAAGCTGGAGATAGTGACCGCCTCGGGAGTGTCATCGATGATGAGATCGACACCGGTGGCCTGCTCCAGGGCCCGGATGTTGCGTCCCTCGCGGCCAATTAACCGTCCCTTCATCTCGTCGCTGGGTAGAGGGACAGCAGATACGGTGGTTTCCGAAACAACGTCGGTGGCGCACCTTTGAATAGCTGTGGCCAGGACTCCCCGTCCCCTCTCCTCAGCCTCCTCTCTTAGCTGTGATTCCCAGACCCTGACCTGGTGTGAGACCTCTTCCTCAACTTCCTGTTTCAGTTCCTGGAATAGGAGGTCTCTTGCCTCTACAGTGGATGTTCCGGAGATGGATTCTAGCTTGGCCAGCTGCTTCTCCCTTATTACCTGGAGTTCAGCTGTTATTCTCTCGATATCTTTCTTCTTGTTATCTAAGTCACGGTCACGCCGCTCTACAGCATCTAGCTTCCGCTCAAGCGCCTCTTCCTTCTGGTTGACGCGCTTCTCTATTCTTTGTATTTCGAGGCGGCGCTCCTTGCTTTCCGCCTCGGCAGCGTTGCTGACCTTGATCGCTTCTTGTCTAGCTGCGCGGAGTAGCTCGTCATACTTGATCGTTGCATCATCTAGTAGCTTCTGTGCCTCTTTTCTCGTCCTTTGAATCTCCCGGTTGGCCACCAACTGCCTGATGAAATACCCAACAAGGATGCCCAAGACAAGAGCAAGGACACCTATCATTATTGATATGTGTTCCATATTCCCTCTTTATTCGGTTGCAGTAATGAATGTAGTACATGCAGGTTAATCATAACCTTTTCCCGGATCGGCGTCAATAAATCATCGCCGGCAGACGCTCGAACGAGAAGGCTCTTGAACTCGGAACAGCCCCAGCAGTCATCCGGCAGGCATTTGATAGATGCCAGTGCCAGGTCTATACTGTCATCGAGGTCACGAATGGCTGCCAAAGTTCTCATTGTTGAAGATGACAAGAACCTGCTGCAGGCGATCAGATATAACCTGAGCAAGGACAGCTATCAGGTGGTTGCTGCATTGGATGGCGCTGAAGCCCTGGAGATTGCCCGGAGGGAGAAGCCCGAGCTGATTATTCTGGATCTGATGCTCCCCAAGCTGAGCGGCCTTGAGGTGTGCCGGATCCTGCGAAATGAGATGACCGTCCCCATCCTGATGCTCACTGCCAAAGCAGAGGAGGTCGACAGGGTGGTGGGGCTTGAGATCGGGGCAGATGACTACATGACCAAGCCCTTCAGCATGAGGGAACTACTGGCCCGGGTCCGAGCTATGCTGCGTCGGGCGGATATGTCCAGACTGAAGCCAGATGACGAACGTGAGTCTTTGCAGGTGGGCGACCTGATGATAGACATCGGCCGTCACCAGGTCCTGTATCAAGGCTCACCACTACCGTTGACGGCCAAGGAGTACGACTTGCTGGCCTTCCTGGGCAGAAACAAAGGGTTTGTGTTCAGCCGGGAACAGCTTCTGGACAAGGTCTGGGGATATGACTATGCTGGCGACACGCGGACCGTGGATGTCCATGTTAGATGGCTGAGGCAGAAGATTGAGGCCGACCCTGCCCATCCCAGGAACCTGATAACTGTGAGAGGAGCGGGCTACAAGCTGGAAGGCTAGACATGCTACGCAGCATTCAGTGGCGTATTACCCTTCCCTTCGTGCTGGTCATACTGCTCATTATGGCCGTGCTGGGATCATACCTCACCAGCTCGAGCAGAAGCTCTCAGCTTGATAATCTTCGCTCCCATCTGGAACACGAGGCAAGGATCACGGCCCAGGCGAGCCTGCCCGGTTTTCTCAGTGAGGACAAATACACGGCCCTCGATGCCCTGGCCAGGACGCTCGGGGAACAGATTGACACCAGGGTCACCATCATTGCCGTGGATGGCACAGTGCTGGGTGACTCAGTAGAGGATGCAGCAACCATGGAAAACCACGCGGACCGCCCTGAGTTCAGGGATGCACTGCAACATGACCTGGGCGAATACAGCCGCTATAGCACTACCCTGAGGCAGAAGATGATGTACGTTGCCGTGCCTATCTCGCATGAGGGCGAGGTCATCGGGGTCGCCCGTGTGGCACTGCCATTGACAGCGGTTGAGGGCCTGGTACACAGCGTGACAGTCAGCATTGTCCTAGCTATGGGAATCGGCGTCCTGGTCATAATCCTGGCGGCCTGGGCCATCTCGCGTGTTACCACCCGGCCGATACGTAAGCTTACTTTGGCGGCCAGGGAGATCGCCTCGGGCAATCTGGCGCAGAGCATAGGGGTAGAGGCAAGGGATGAGGTGGGAGAGCTTGCCCAAGCCTTCAATGAGATGTCCCTGCAGCTGAAAGAAAGGATAGAGACGATTTCAGGGGATAGGACTAGGCTGGCAGCCATCCTCGAAAACATGGCTGATGGCGTGATCATGACAGATGTTGAAGGCAACGTCTGGCTGGTCAACGACGCGGCCAGAAAGCTGTTCAACATCGAACATGAGGGCGGAAAGACGCTTATTGAGGTGGTACGCGACCATGAGATGGATGAGGTGCTGAGACTGTGCTTGAAGACAGCTAAGGCTGAGACTGTTCAGTATGAGTCGGGCACAACAAGGCGATATGTGCGGGCCATTGCCATTCCCATAGTCCGCGAGGAAGTGAGCGGCGCCCTGTTGCTGATCCAGGATCTCACCGAGCTGAAGGGCCTGCAAACGACAAGGCGCGAACTGATAGGAAACATCTCTCATGAGTTCAGGACACCACTGGCCGCAATCAAGGCCATGGTCGAGACCCTGCTTGACGGGGCTGTGGAGGACCGGGAGACGGTAAGAGACTTTCTGAAGCGGATAGATGACGAGGTGGAGAGGCTAACACAGATAGTGGCGGAGCTAACGGAGCTTTCCCGCATTGAGACGGGCAAGGCCGAGTTGATACTGGAGCCCGTCGATCTCAATCTGTTAGTGGAGGATGCGGTCAGCCAACTCAGCCCTCAAGCGGACAGGCAACAGCTCATCGTTGAGAAGCAGCTTGCCGCTGACCTGCCGGTAGTGCAAGCCGATAAGGCGAGGACAAGGCAGGTTATTGTCAACATATTCCATAATGCCATCAAGTTCACCGACGCTGGTGGCAGGATAGCAATTGCCACGCGCGCCCAGGGCGATTCGGTGATGGTGGTTGTCTCGGATACCGGAGTAGGAATCCCTGACACTGATCTGCCCCATGTCTTTGAACGTTTCTACAAGGGCGACAGGGCCAGGTCGGGGGGTGCAGGAACCGGCATGGGCCTGGCGATAGCCAGGCACGTGGTGGAGGCACACGGCGGTGTCATCTGGGTGCAGAGCGAGGAGGGCAGGGGCTCAACCTTCAGCTTCAGCTTGCCAATCGAGCGGTCTTCTCAAGTAGAGAAGGGCAACAACAAGATTTAACAAAGATTTAACAGAGCCTTAAACGGCCCTTAAGGTTCATCTGCCAGACTAACCCTGGATGAACATGAGGCCAGTTTAGGGCTCTTTTATGTTTATGATGAGAAGGACACGATACCTCAGCGAGGCCCTCTTCCCATACCAGGGGCCTGTGACCATGCGGCCAAGGACCCGTCCGTGGAGAGTGACGAGGAGCAAGAGGACACGCCGCGGGCCGGGTCTGCAGGGAAGGTTTGATAAAGGAGGTGCGCCCATGTAGACAGACAACCAGCATATATGAGGTTACAATCGAGTAAAGACAATGATAATAGGAGGAAGAAATGTATAATACAGGTATGAAAGGAAAATGGTTGCCATTGGCGATAGCAGTTCTGCTGATGACTGCCGTCGTGCTGGGAGGCTGCGATGGCGCTTCCAACGGGGATGGGGACTCGCTGTCCTTCAGCATTACCGGGTCCAACACAGTGCAGCCTCTGAGCGTCGTATGGGCGGAGGATTTCATGGGCCAGCGCCCCGAGGTCAGCATAGCTGTGAGCGGCCCGGGTTCCGGCGTAGGCATTGCGGCCCTTATCGACGGGACAACGGAGGTCGCTCAGGCCTCTCGCAAGATAAAGCAGTCGGAGATCGACGCGGCCACCGCCAATGGAGTGAACCCCTATGAGATCCAGGTCGCTACCGATGCTCTGGCAGTGGTGGTGCATCCATCTAATAGCGTGACTGAACTCACGTACGCTCAACTCTCGGCGATCTACACCAACCAGATAACCAACTGGCAGGAACTGGGCGGAGCCGACGCCACGATAGTGGCTATTGCACGGGACACCAACTCAGGCACCCATGTCTTCTTCAAGGAGACGGTTGTGCAGATGAGAGGGCTTCCGTCCGAAGATACGAGCCTCGAGTACGGCCCGGATGTGCTGCAACTGCCCTCTACTTCAGCGGGGATAGATGAGGTGACCGGGAATCCCAATGCCATCTTCTATGCAGGACTGGCCTATGTCACTGGTGACGTGGCATCTGTGGCCATCAAGGAGAGGGCTGACGACACGGCAGTTCTACCCTCGGTGGAGACGGCCACGGACGGCACCTATGTGCTTGTGCGGCCGCTGTTGTACTACACTGACGGCCAGCCATCAGGAGTTGTCAAGGACTTCATCGACTACTGCCTTTCAACTGAGGGGCAGGCCAAGGTCCTTGATGTTGGCTACGTGCCGGTACAGTAACGATGTAGGGGAGTATGCGACGGCAACGAAGCTCTGCCACCACCGCCGAATGCGCCCTGGAAAGAGGGCTGCGGCGGCGGTGGCGGCCGGGGGAGAGGCTTGTCGAAGGCGGGATCTTTCTGGCCAGCCTGCTGGCCATAGTAGTCCTCCTGGGCATCGTTGGCCTCCTGCTAAGACAGGGCCTGCCCGTGTTCGCCTACACTCCTCCGTGGGAGTTCCTGTTTGGCACGAAGTGGTATCCGGTCTCCGAGCCACCGACCTTCGGCATCACGCCCTTCTTCGTCGCCACACTTTGGGTCACTTTCGTAGCCACCATCATAGCTGTGCCGGTAGGTATTGCCTGTGCTGCCTACCTGGCTGAAGTTGCTCCATCGGCTGTAAGGGAGACGGTGAAGCCCATCATCGAGCTACTGGCGGGAATTCCATCTGTGGTGATGGGGTTCATAGGCCTGTTGCTACTGTCTCCGATCGTACAAAGCGTGTTCAACCTCGACACTGGCCTGTGCGGGCTAGCGGCGGGCATGATGCTGTCCCTGATGAGCCTGCCCATAATCGTGAGTGTATCCGAGGACGCTATGCGGGCCATTCCCGATGATTTCAGACAGGCAGCCTATGCCCTGGGCGCTACCAAGTGGGAGGTAGTAAGGCATGTGTCTATTCCGGCAGCCCTGTCCGGGATAGCCGCGGCAGTCATGCTGGGGGTAGGACGTGCCATCGGTGAGACCATGACCGTACTCATGATTGCAGGAGGGGCTCTTGCTGTGCCCGTAGCTCCCACCCAGCCCATGATGCCTATGACGGCGGCAATTGCCTCCGGGATAGGAAACGCCGTCCGCGGCGGCCTGCAATATCAGGCCCTGTTTGCCATCGGCCTGCTGCTCTTTCTGATGACACTGTCTGTGAATGTGGTCGCCGATAGGGTGCTGGAGCGGCAGAAACGGAAATTTGAACGGTGACTTGTCGATGAGAATCAGGTCCGGACTATCGCGACAGCTGTCACAGCGTACTGCCTTCGGTCTGCTTTTGGTGGCAACTATCTGTGTTGCGCTTGTGACCATGTTTATCGTTGTGCGCATTGTTGTCAGCGGCGCGGGTGTTTTGAGCTGGTCATTTCTGACCGAGCCTCCCACCGATGCAGGTCGGGCCGGCGGCATTTTCCCGCCCATAGTTGGCACCTTCTATCTCATGCTCGGCACCATCGTCCTTGCCCTGCCGATAGGAGTACTGTCCGGCATCTATCTCTCTGAATATGCTCCCAGGAACTGGCTGACACGGGTGATCAACCTGGCCATCGTAAACCTGGCCGGTGTGCCCAGTATCGTTTACGGGCTTTTCGGGCTGGGAGTGTTTGTCCTGGCGCTCAACTTCGGCATGTCTCTGCTGGCCGCCAGCCTGACTCTGGCCTGTCAGGCCCTGGCCATGACCATCACCACCTCCCGGGAGGCATTGCTGGCAATACCGAGGGACTACAGAGAAGGGAGCCTGGCCATCGGGGCCACCAAGTGGCAGACCATAAGGCATGTAGTGCTGCCCCAGGCACGCCCGGGGATCATTACCGGGGCCGTCCTGGCCATGAGCCGTGCGGCTGGGGAGAGTGCTCCCATACTGGTAGTAGGAGCGGCTTTTCTGGTACCGGCATTGCCACAGTCGCCTTTCGATCGGTTTATGGCTCTGCCCTATCACCTATACACAGTGGCAACCCAGGTTCCGGGCATGCCGGGGGATACCAGGTGGGGCGTTGCTTTAGTTCTACTGGCGGTGGTGCTATCATTCAATGTCCTGGCGACCATCATCAGACTGCGGGCCCGTCGTCAGCGAGTATAGCTTATGAAGGCAGGTTCTGCTTTGTCCCACGATAGGGTATTTGAGCAGAGCGCGACGAAGCTCAGAGCCCGGAGAGCGAACCTGTATTATGGCTCATTCCAGGCGCTGAGGAATATCACGCTGGATATACCTGAGCGCGCCATTACAGCCATAATCGGCCCGTCAGGGTGCGGAAAGTCATCCTTCCTGCGAATTTTTAACCGTATGAACGACCTCATTGCGGGGGCTCGGGTGCAGGGCGACGTTGAGCTGGACGGGGTCGATATCTATGATAGATGCATCGATGTGGTTGAACTGCGCAAGAGGGTGGGCATGGTTTTCCAGAAACCCAATCCCTTTCCCATGTCGGTTTTTGAGAACGTGGCCTTCGGGCCCAGGCGGCATGGCAGGAACAAGCGGGGCGAGCTTGAAGACATCGTCGAGAGGAGCCTCCGCCAAGCGGCACTGTGGGACGAGGTCAAAGACAAGCTGGACCGGTCTGCCTTCGACCTGTCCGGCGGCCAGCAGCAGCGGCTATGCATTGCCAGGGTACTGGCGGTTGAGCCTCAGGTCATCTTGATGGACGAGCCCTGTAGTGCCCTTGACCCGGTGGCGACACTGAGGATTGAGGAACTGATGAGGCAGCTGGCTGAGAGATACACCATAGTTATCGTTACCCATAATATGCAGCAAGCGGCGCGGGCATCAGACATATCTGCCTTTCTGATGATGGAGGCAGATAGGGCTGGGGTGTTGGTGGAGCATGGCCCGACCTCTCAGCTGTTTACCAGTCCCAAGGACAAGCGCACGGAAGACTATATTACCGGCCGCTTTGGCTAGAGGCGGCGAGGAGGGCTTGATAAATGGAGATGAGAACGATGTTCCACAAGCGATTGAGGGAAATCCAGGATGATGTTCTGGCTATGGGGAGCATGGCAGAAAGGGCCACCAGCCGTTCCATTGAGGCTCTGAAGACGCGGGATTTGGACCTGGCCCGCAGGATAATCAGCGATGATCTTGCCGTAAACCAGAAGCGATTTGAGATCGAGGACAAATGCATCGAACTCATTGCCACCCAGCAGCCCATGGCCAGCGACCTGCGCGCCATTATCTGTGTCCTGAACATAATAACGGAGATAGAACGGATTGCCGACCATGCTGAGGGGATAGCGAAGATCGTGATCATGATTGGCGATGAACCACCCCTCAAGCCGCTGATCGACATACCGCGTATGGCCCAGAAGACAAATGAGATGCTGCATCGGAGCCTGGATGCCTTCATCGACCGGGATGCCGGCGCCGCCAGGCAGATCACCACCGAGGACGACGAAGTGGATAACCTGTACAACCAGGTTTTTAGGGAACTGCTTTCCTTCATGATAGAGGACCCGAGGACAATCACCAGGGCCACCCGGCTCATCTGGGTAGCGCACAATCTGGAGCGTAGCGCTGACAGGGTCACCAATATCTGTGAACGGGTCATCTACCTAGTGACCGGTAAGATGGAGGAGATCAGCGCATGAGGGACCAGGTAGCCAGATGTCGCCTCGGCCAGGGCCGACTCGCGGTGCGCTCGAACTGAAGCCATCCAGTTCACCCGGTTTCGCGTCGCGGGAATGCTTCGACATAGGGCCTTCTTAGGTATAAAATGGGCCCTGTGAGTACGAAGAGGGCACTGAAGCTGAATACGGTCCACTGGGGGCTTCTGCTCTTTGTCCTAGCTCAAGTGCTCATCCTGCTTGTCACTCCCCGCATGGACCCCTTCCTGGAGGAGAAGGACATATACGTACCGGCCCAGCCATCAGAGCCCATATCCTGGTGGCCTGGAGAAGTGACGCTGCCTGATGGCGAGGTTGTCGAGGTCCCGGCCCATTCGGCGTTAGGCCCGGTGCTGATATACGTTCTGGTGGCGGCGGCCGTGCTTGCAGTTACGCTCTCCCTCATTCCTCTCACGGCTTTGAGGACCATGCTCAGACTCCTTTTCGCCCTTCTGTTCAGCTGGGGAGCCTTTATTGGAACCGTCTTCTACGTGCCCGTTCCGGCGGCTGTTGCCATCGCCATTGCCCTGGGAACACTCTGGTTCCTGATACCGCTGGTGTGGTTACATAACCTGGTCCTGATTCTGGCGGTCAGCAGTCTGGGAGCAGTGTTCGGCCGCTTCATTACGCCGTGGACCGCCATGGCCATTATCGCAGCCCTGGCTGTCTACGACATCCTGGCTGTCCGTTTCAGGCTCATGCTGTGGATGGCCGACAGGCTGTCTCAGATAAATGCTCTGCCGGCGCTGATCATCCCCAGGGACCATTCTGCCTGGAACTCCAACCTGGGCAGGCGAGAGAAGGTGGTGGAACTGGACCCCGCCCGCAGGGAGTATTCCATACTGGGCGGGGGCGATATCGCCTTCCCCTGTCTGCTCACCGCATCCGTGTATTTCGCCCGGGGCCTGGTGCCGGCGGCTATTGTGACGGCGATGACACTGCTGGGCCTGGTCAGCGTGTATGTGATCCAGGCCAGGCTCCTGAAGGGCAGGCCGATGCCGGCCCTGCCCCCCATTGCCGCCTTCGCATTGGTGGGCCTGTTGGTCATCTAGGGATACGGCGTGTGCAGCGCCGGCAGCGGAAGCTGATGATGGGAGATCTCCCTACCCGAGCCATAAGAAGAGTCCTGGTCGGCAGAGGGCAGGAGTTCGTCTTTACCAGGCGCGATGACGTAGACGTACCTCCGCTCACTGAGATCGGCCTGTACATTCATATCCCCTTCTGCAGGAGCAAGTGTCCCTATTGTCCCTACAATCGCATAGATTACGATGAGAGTCTGGTCGTTCCCTATACACAGGCAGTATTGCGCGAGATCGAGCGATACTTCACCGGGGGAACCAAGGCCAGAATCACCTCCGTGTATATCGGTGGAGGCACACCGACCACGCTGGTGGATGAACTGGCGGTGATTATGGAGGCTATAAGAGAGAAGTGTGTAATTGTTGGTGATGTGTGCATCGAGACTAATCCTGCCGACCTCAAGGAAGACATGGTACGGAAGCTGAGGGGCCTGGGAGTGGACCTGATCAGCGTTGGGGTACAGAGCTTTGATGATCGGTTTCTGCAGTCTCTGGGCCGGAGCTACGATGCGGCTCAGGCCCGTTCTGCGGCGGCCGCCGCTCTGTGTGCGGATTTCAGATCGGTCAACATCGACCTGATGTTCGCTTTGCCCGGGCAGAGCACTGCCGATGTGCTGGATGACCTGGGTGAGGCGTTAAGGATGGGGGCAAGTCAGATAACGACCTACCCGCTGTTCACCTTCCCCTACTCGTCGGTAGGCCGATACCTGAACGTGAAGAGGGTCAGGATGCCGGGCCTGTCCAGACGGAGAAAGATGTACAGGGCAATTCACGAATTCCTGACCGAGAACGGTTACCAGAGAGTCTCCGTGTGGGGGTTCAGGAAGGGGGACTCGCCCAGGTATTCCTCGGTTACCAGAGACACCTATATCGGCATCGGGGCTGGAGCGGGCTCAAGTCTTCCTGCTGTCTTCTATTTGAACACGTTTTCCGTGAAGGACTATATTGAGGCTACTCTGGCCGGGAGACCGCCAGTAGCCCTAGCCATCGATGTGGGTCCCGCCCTGGCGAAGTACTACTGGCTCTACTGGCGCCTGTATGATACCTACATAGATAGACAGGAACTCGCCGAGAGATTTGGCAGAGATGTCAGACTGAAGCTCATGCTTGGCCTTGCCAGGTTGCTGGGCCTGACAGAAGAGAGCGGGGACCGAATAGAGCTAACCGAAAGGGGCGCCTTCTATATCCACTTGCTGCAGAACTACTTCATCCTCAGCTACATCGATCGGGTTTGGTCCGCCGCCATGACGGAGGCCTGGCCGGAAAGAATAGAGATATGAACCCGTACCTCAGGAAGGTAGTCCCTGCGCGCTGACACCGCGGACAAAAAGAAGCGACCCCGAGGGGATTCGAACCCCTGATCTCCACCGTGACAGGGTGGCATGTTAAACCGCTACACCACGGGGCCTTATCAGGAACCTGTGGCAGAATATACTGGAAAGCTCGGCCAATGTCAAACTGGCCCCGGCAAAGGGCGTCGGTAATTGTCTGCGGCGGGAGCCTGAGGAAAAGTTGACAAAGAAAGCTTGGCTCTGTAAAATATTGCTGCATTGGTACTTTAACAACTGAATAGCGGAAGGAAGGTTATTAGTGGAGAGCTTGATCCTGGCTCAGAATGAACGTTGGCGGTGCGCCTTATGCATGCAAGTCGAACGGAGTTACGGTTTTCGGATTGTAACTTAGTGGCGAACGGCTGAGTAACACGTAAGTAACCTGTCTTTGAGTGGGAAATAACCTGCCGAAAGGCAAGCTAATGTCCCATGTGGTAGCGAGGCAAAAGCTTTGTTACCAAAGCCTTCGGGTGCTCGAAGAGGGGCTTGCGTCCGATTAGCTAGTTGGTGGGGTAATGGCCTACCAAGGCAGTGATCGGTAGCTGGTCTGAGAGGATGGCCAGCCAGATGGGGACTGAGACACGGCCCCAACTCCTACGGGAGGCAGCAGCAAGGAATCTTGGGCAATGAGCGAAAGCTTGACCCAGCGACACCGCGTGAGGGAGGAAGGCCTTCGGGTTGTAAACCTCTTTTCTTGGGGAAGAATTCTGACGGTACCCAAGGAATAAGCCTCGGCCAACTACGTGCCAGCAGCCGCGGTAATACGTAGGAGGCGAACGTTATTCGGATTTACTGGGCGTAAAGGGAGCGTAGGCGGTTCCTTAAGTCAGATGTGAAATCTTCCGACTCAATTGGAAGGGGCCATCTGATACTGAGGGACTTGAGAGCAGCAGAGGGAAATGGAATCCCCAGTGTAGCGGTGAAATGCGTAGATATTGGGGAGAACACCAGTGGCGAAGGCGATTTTCCAGGTTGTTTCTGACGCTGAGGCTCGAAAGCGTGGGGAGCGAAGCGGATTAGATACCCGCGTAGTCCACGCCCTAAACGGTGGACACTAGATATGGGAGGTATCGACCCTTTCCGTGTCGAAGCTAACGCTTTAAGTGTCCCGCCTGGGGAGTACGGCCGCAAGGCTAAAACTCAAAGGAATTGACGGGGGCCCGCACAAGCAGCGGAGCGTGTGGTTTAATTCGATGCTACACGAAGAACCTTACCAGGGCTTGACATGACAGAAGTAGGAATCCGAAAGGAGGACGACCTGTATCCAGTCAGGAGCTGTCACAGGTGCTGCATGGCTGTCGTCAGCTCGTGCCGTGAGGTGTTGGGTTAAGTCCCGCAACGAGCGCAACCCTTGTCCTATGTTAAATTCTCATAGGAGACTGCCTTGTACAGCAAGGAGGAAGGAAAGGATGACGTCAAGTCCGCATGGCCTTTATGTCCTGGGCTACACACACGCTACAATGGGTGATACAGTGGGTTGCCAAGGAGCGATCTGGAGCTAATCCCCAAAATCATCCCAAGTTCGGATTGCAGGCTGAAATCGCCTGCATGAAGCCGGAGTTGCTAGTAACCGCAGGTCAGCTATACTGCGGTGAATACGTTCTCGGTCGTTGTACACACCGCCCATCACGCCGTGGGAGCTGGCAACACCCGAAGTCGATGAGCTAACCCCGACTTGTCGGGGAGGCAGTCGCCTAAGGTGGGGCTGGTGACTGTGACGAAGTCGTAACAAGGCAGCCGTACGGGAACGTGTGGCTGAATCACCTCCTTTCTAGGGAGTCATGAGCTTAGAGCTCAACGATTCCTAGGTCGATCGGTAGACTGGATAAGTCTATCGTTGATTGTCTGAAACCTGCCTTCCTTCTGCTATTCAGTTGTTAAACCCAATGTCGTCAGTTCCGCCCCTTGACTCGTACGTATCCACAGACCACTTAAGCCGTCGCGGGCTGCGGCATCTGTCTGCCCGTTAGACTTGCATCCTGTCGCGCAGAAGGACCGCGTTTGGCCCGTTCATCCGGTCTGCTACCTGTCGTATCATGCTGTTGCGGCCGTGAGGGAAGGGCGCACGATGCCGCAGTCAAGCGCGAGCTTGACAGTGCACAGGTCATGATATATCATCGTCCACAGGTTACAGTTCTTCCAAGGCTGTACTGCTGCATGAGGAGGTGGTACATGAACAGGCACATAAGGGTCATGGCGGCAACTCTACTCATAGTGACCGCGCTTTTGGTCTTCTTGCCCTCTGGCTATGTAGGTGCCGGAGGTATGGTTACCAACCCCGGCTTTGAGCTCGGGGAGGAGGAAGTGCCTTATGGGTGGGACCTGAGAGGAGATGCAGAACGTGTAGACACGGGGCTCATCTACGGAGGAGAATGGGCGGCCCAGGTAACTGGGGACGGCGACATGCTCACGCAGTGGATCGAGAATATCACTCCCATGGTGACGTATGAGGCCTGGGTGTGGATGTATGTCTCAGGCGACGTCAAGGGCGTGGTCTACCTCGACTTCTGGGAAGGGAAGGAGGGTAGGCAGCTGGTGCCCACAACTGTGATGTCCGTCGATGACACCGCTGGCGGCTATGTGCAGCAGACGAGCTCCATGTATGCGCCGGTAGGTGCGACGCATGTGCGGATCCGTCTCCTGGGAACCGGGTGGGGCGATGGGGGCGAAGCGCGTTTTGATGAGGTAGGCTTCTACCCGGTGAGGATGTTCTGCTTCGTTGCCACTGCGGCCTACGGCACCGAGACGGCCGCTCAGCTTGGCGTGTTGCGCGACTTCCGCGACCATGTGCTGCTGAACAGTCCCCTGGGCGCACGATTCGTGGCGACGTACTACAAGGTGAGTCCCCCTGTAGCCGATTTCATAGCGCAGAACGAATTCCTGCGGGTAATCGTCAGGGAGGCCCTGATCGATCCGGCCGTGAATCTTCTGCAGCGAACACAGGACCTTTGGGAGGCCCGGGCGGACACGCCTTGATTGCCGACCGGTTCCGGCGTGAGACTTCCCGGAGATAGCCAGGCCCTCACACTGTGACATCATCAGCCACTGGGTCCGATATGTCGGCCGGCCCCGATTGTGGCCATATTCGTCCTGTTTCCTGGTGGAGCAGAGCCCTTGAGCCGTAACAGAGATAGCTTGCTGAGGGTGGGCAGAGGGCTGTCCTGGATCCTGGCAACAGTCCTGGTATTCTCCTCGTTTTTGATCATGCCGCACGGCCTGACAGCTGACGACCGGGGAGCTGGAGAGGTGTATTTCACCATACTGCATACCAACGATCTGCATTCGGCCCTGATACCCCATTCCCCGGCAGTAGACTACTATCCCGGGCGAGGGAGTACTGCCGTTGGCGGGATTGCTCGTATAGCCACGGCCGTGGAGGCAATCAGGGAGACGAAGGACGAGCCGGTGCTGCTTCTTGATGCCGGCGATTTCCTGGGCGGCTCTGCCTTTGCCTGGCTGGCCCTGCAAGGTTATGCCGTGGAGCTCACGATCATGCGGGAGATGGGCTATGATGCGCTGACAATAGGCAACCACGAATATGATTACGGTCCCGACGTCCTGGCCCAGTATCTTGTAAAAGCGGGCTATCCTCAGGCCCAGGAAACAACGCTGTTACTGGCCTCGAACACCGAGCCGCCTCCAAACCATCCTCTGGCGGCCCTGAACTTACTCAGGCCCAGCGGGATACTGGAGCTGGATAACGGCTTGATAGTGGGCGTTTTCGGCCTCATAGGTGAAGAGGCGGTCTCACTGGTGGGCGACGCCGGCGACGTGGAGTTCCTGGACCGGCGGGATGTAGCCCGGCAGATGGTGGATGACCTGAAAGGGCAGGGTGCCGACGTCATCGTGGTCCTGAGTCATGCTGGGGTGGTGGAGGATCGGGTTCTCGCCCGGCAGGTTACGGGCATCGATATAATAGTGGGTGGACACTGCCATACCGCCCTTCATGAGCCGGTCATGGAAGGCGACACCATCGTCGTTCAGGCCGGTTCCCTGGGAATGTACCTGGGGCAACTGGAGCTGGCGTACAACTCCGCTACCGGCAGGCTGCGGCTGCGCAATCACGAAAATCAGAGTCATTTCCTGATTGCCATCGACGACAGCTTTGCCTGCCATCCGGGTATCGCCGCCCTGGTCGAGGACTACATAACCATCCTCAACAACTACATATGTGAGGTGACGGCCGGTAACTTCAGCGACATGATGAGCACCGTAGCCAGGTCCGACTTCGTCCTCTCCAACCAGCCACCGCTGGCTGAAACGCCGCTGGGCGACTTCATTGCCGACGCCATGCGCCTGGTGACCGCGGAGGTCACCGGTGAGGAGGTGGCAGTGGCGGTCACGGCCAATGGTGTGATCAGGAAGAGCGTCTTTCCGGGCACCATAGAAGCCTCGGCAGGGAACGTCTCATTCTATGAGATCGTGAACGCCATAAGCCTGGGATATGGGACCGATGGCCATGCCGGCCTTCCGATTGTATCATTCTACGTTACGGGAGAGGAGTTGCGACGTCTGCTGGAGGTTGCGATACTCCTGCAGGAGTTCATGGGTGATGTCTTCTTCCTACAGTTCTCCGGCCTGCGCTATAGCTACAACCCGGTCAATGCCGTGCTCTTCACAGTACCCTTCATAGACCTGCCTATTCCTACGACGAGGGCCGTAGTCGGGGCAGACCTGTACACGGGCAACGGTGTCCAGCCCGCGCACGGAGAGGCGTATGTACCGTTGAGGCGGGGGGACGAAGGCCTGTACCGCGTGGCTACAGACTACTACATCCTTTCCTTTCTGCCCTGGGTTACCTACCTGCTGCCAAATCTGAAGATGGTGCCCAAGGACGGCGCAGGAGAGCCGGTGCCCGAAGAGAGGTGGCAGGAACTGGTAGTGCGCGCCAGCGACGGAAGCGAGCTCAAGGTATGGCAGGCGGGGGTGTACTACGCTGCGGCCCAGCCGGCGGGAGCGGATGGGATGCCGACAATATCAGACTACTACCGGACTGCCGCGGGGCGAATCAACATGGTGCGGACCTTTCCTTTTGCGGGGTGGCTGTTGGTGCTGCTGACGGCCCTTGTGGTGGGGATAGTGTTTCTGGTCCGTCGCAGGCGAAAACGCAGGAAGGCCCTGTCATCACGTCCTGCTTGACGGAGGCATACCCTGCGGATCTCTGCGCTTTATCGGGAGTACTCATGCTTCAAGGCCGCTCCCGGGAGGTGATATCCGGTCTGTGCAGCACCTGATCGGCATACTGCGGCGGGACTCGCCCGACGCACCGTTCGGCTTTACCGCCAGACCTCCTGTGGCGGTTCTATTGGTACCGGCTCGCTGCGGGCATCCAGCGACGATACCTCAAAGGCGTATGATGGCTCCAGCTCAGCGAAACGGTGGCGGAGGTCGATCCTGGCCCAGTCGTGGGGAGACACCATCACGTGCCGTTCCAGATGAAGCTCCCATTTTTCGGAGAAGATGAGGTAATCGGATACGATCAGCCATACGGGACTGCTATGGTGCCCTGCCATTCCGTATTCTCGCTGACGCCCAGGTCGGGGCGGTTTGCTGCCAGCCAGAGAACAAACCTGTCCAAGGGTTCCTGTGCGTACTCCTGCCTGTCGTGCTCGCCTTCGGCTACCTGGAAGCTAACAGCTCTTGTCGTAGTCGAGCCGTCCCGAGTGCCGGTGCCGGTCACCGTGATGGTCTTGCCCGTGGTGGCCTGCGACGGCGTGACGACGACCCCGGCAGCCTGCCCATGATTCGCACTGAAATGCACCTGAGAGGCCCGGGAAAGGGCATCACGAAAGCCCTGTAGTTAGTGGGTGGCGGGGTCGTGTTTTCCCCGCATCCAGCGGTGTGTTAGGATTTTGGGGACGGGCCGGCCGTCTGTGGATATGGGATGGTGCGATGAAGAAAAAGGCGTTAGTGTGCATCGTTCTTTCCTTCGTGTTCCTGGGACTGGCCCTGTTCAGCTACTTCTATGAGTCGAGGTCGACGGGGCTTCTGCCGGTCATAACCCATCCCCTGCGCGATCGCACTATTCCTTTGGCAACCGTAGCCGCAGTTCTGGCAGCCTGTGCCATATTCATTCAGGGCAGCGGGAGAAGATAGATGGTGTGCAGGTTCCTGGCGGTCTTCCTCTCCCTGGGCTTTGCAGCAAAGGTTTTGGGAGAGGTAGTGCACGAGGTCCTGGGCCACGGCCTGTTCGTGCTGGTTTTCGGCGGCAGGACAACAGGCATAAAGATCTCTTTGCTCTGGCCCTACGAGCTGTCCCACATCGCGTTCTCTCCTCCCTCCGGCGGCTTCGAGGCCTGGCAGCAGGCCCTGGTCGACGGCGGCGGTCTACTCATGTGCCTGGTGGTCTCGTTCGCGTCGCAGCTCGTACTGCTGCTGAGCTTCTCCCGGAGGGGACATTGGGTGGTCTCGTCGCTGCTCTTCTGGTTGGCCTTCTGGACGTTCATCAACCCGGCAGGGTATCTTGTCGTAGCGGGCATAGAGCCGTTCGGCGATGTTGCCAAGCTCATATCTCAGGGGGTCATGACGGAGAGGGGTGCCTTCGCGGCAGGGCTGGTGCTGTTTGGCGTCAACCTTTTTTCGCTTTCCATAATACTCCGCAAGGTGCTGAGGAACGCCGGGGTCAAAGAAGACGCAAGCTGGAGTATCGTCCTGTTCTGGCTGATAGTGCCGGCCCTGACCCTGGCCAGCGTTCTGGGCCAGGATCGGTCGCCGCTCATTGCGGCATTGGGCTTAATCCCGGTCCTGGCGGTGTGTGGCGGGCTCCTGCTCCACAACGCGATTCTGTGGCGCAGAAGGAACAGAAAGGCGGGTGTGTGAAAGAGGCGGACTCCCAGGTCGTACCTTCTATTGCGTGGAACGACAGTTGATTCGTGGTGGGCCTGACTAGCGTGGTGTAGGTGGAATTCAGCAAGGACAGGAGTAAACGTTCCCCAAGATTGTGCAGAGCAGTCCAGGGCAGTGGACTCACTTCGGCCCGCCGTCTTCAGCGCCGCCCAATATGTGCATATGATGGGGCTTCGCCTGAACTGGTGCCGCACCAAATAAGCTCAATCGGGAATCCGGATTTCCCCGTAACAATGACTCGGGGCGAGGCGATAGGCTGAGGGCAAGTCAGTGAGTCTCCGTGTTCAGCAGCTTTGCTGCTCAAGCGCGCCTGCATCTTTCGTATAGCCTCTCCAATCTGATCCTGTTGTACCGCTGGGCGACAATGCAGGGCATGTTGGCCGCGCATCCGTAGGCCACCATGATCAGCCCTATCCACCAGTCGTTCCAGATGAAGAAGACTAACGAGAAGAAGAGAATGACCCAATGGGTCAGCTCGCCGCGACAGGTTTCGCGGATGAATCTGTGCATATACTCTGCATCCCTGTTCCGCAGGCGCTTCTTTCTGAATGCACCTCTGAATACGGCAGCACCGTCTGGCAGAAGCCGTTTCCACTTCTTGACCTTCAGTACAGCCTTATAGATCCTGCCATGTCTTTCCCAAGGGCGCTGCCTGTAGAGCCATGATTGTGGATCAAACGACCCGGGGCGCATTCTCGCGGTTGACAGGGAGACCCCCAGGTGTATCGCCAGCCACGCCGCAATATTGATGGCTATTGCCCACGTACCGGGCAGATGAAGGATCATTGCTCTTCCGGCCTGTCTCTGAGACTAATCGCTATGCCCTTCCATGTGACACTCTTCCTGATACGGATGAGGAAGATCGAACGGAAGAAGACCGTTATGAAGAAAAGCAGCGAAACCGGAAACAAGAGCGCGGTGTAGAACCTGAATGTACCCACCCGGCGGAACATCCAGTGGACCTGGATGGCGTAGGCCAGGTATGCGGAGCCCCAGGCCGCGATAGCGAGAGTGTTCATGCTCGATATTGCTCCAATACCGCACCCTGTCGCAGTTATGCCGCTGCCGATCCAGAGAACAATCGCCAGAAGCAGGGGGATAGGGGTCCTGCCAGCCCCGGTGGCGAAACCCTTGCTCCAGCCGTCCACCAACTCTCGTATCCCGTTAGGATACATGCGGAAGGAGAGCGTCCCCTTCCCTCCGTAACAGTGAATCGGCAGTTCCCGCTCCCTGAATCTCTCCCCCAGAGCAAGATCCTCTACTACTTCACCTTTGACTGCGATATGACCACCGCCTGCCAAGTAGTATTCCTTTCTCATTACTACACAGGGACCAAAGAGCCCAATCGGCTTGATAAGTTCGCCCATGACTGTGAAAGCGCCCATGGCAGCCATCATAACTATGTTGAAGAAGCCGGAGAGCTGCTCATACAGCCTGCGGGTCCTGTGATAGGGCTGTACCGACATGATGCCGTCCCTTGCGCGGTACGTGTCAATGATGTTTCTCAGGCCGCCTTTCGCAACACAGGTGTCTGCGTCCAGGAACATGAGAATATCGCCGTTTGCCGCCAGTGCGCCTTGATAGCAGGCCCAGGGCTTCCCCACCCAGCCTTGTGGCCGGGGCTTCGAGTCGATGACTGTTACCCCCTGTTTCATGGCGACTTCCCTGGTCCTGTCCTGGGACTGATCGACGACGACGATGATCTCGTCAGGTACAAGGCTGCTATCTTGAAGAGACGTCAGAAGACCGGGCAGCGATCCTTCCTCGTTGCGGGCCGGTATTATTGTCGATATGACTGGATGCCTTTGAGCGGTGGCCTTTGTGCTCCCTGTGCAGCGGGGAATCCGGAACAAGAGAAAGAAGCCGAAGGACCAGAATACGGCATGGATGATGAAGTATTCAATGTTCATGGGTAGCTGCGGCTGATTATATGCGATTGAACTGCCCTGCACAAACATGCAGGGAATGAAAGACCCTGGACCTCAACGTATCTAGCCAGCCGAAATGGCTCCAGCCGGATCTTGACCGGTATCGCCTGTTGTCCTGACAGACCAGTGCTAGACAACGCAGGGTTAGTGGTCTAATGCCTGGCTGTAAGGTAGCCAACGACCGCCTGTATTGCCACCGGTGAACGACGGTCTTTGTTGAGCACGCATCGTTTCTCACATTCGGCCAATGACATCCCGGTCAGCTGTTCTGGATGCGACAAGTTCCTGGCAATCTTCTCGGCCCCGGCGAAGTTGCCTACGGCGACCCTTCTCATGATGCCGCGAATGTCTAGGTCGGTATTGGCGGAACACTTCGGCTTCTCGCAGTACTGGCATCTGTAGGCCTCCAGCATGATGGCGCGCTTATCTTCGGGGTATCCCTCGTAGAGCCGGTCCGCTGTGAACGGCCTGGCCACCATTCTGACGTAGTTTGGCATACCGGGTCTGTACTTGAATGGCTCAAGATTCAGCTTCTTGAGCACTGCGTTTGCGGCACTAATTCCGGATGTGGTTACCGTCGGCGTGCCTGTCCCCATTACAGTAGACTCACCACAGCAGAACAGGTTGTCCCATTCGCTCCTGGTATGCAGTCTGCGTAACATATGCTGCCCCAGCATCTGCTTGGGTCCGGCCACGGCACCGCCATTCTTAAGCGTATATCTTTCAATGGTCCTTGGCGTGGCGACCTCGGCGTAGCGCACACCGTTGGCAAACCCGGGAAACCTTCTTTCCAGTACCGCGATCAGCCGCGTCCTTTCCTTCTTCTTTCTGGAAAGGTACCAGTCCTCATCCCCCTCATGCCAGTTGGCGAATGTCGGCCCGATCGCTACAACTACGTGTCCGTCATCGGCGCACAGTGTCCTGTCGTCAATGCTCAATATGTACACGGTGACCTCGTTTTCATCCAGCGAGTCGGGATTGCCAACCAGCATCTCAATGGGCGCCGTGTCCTCCGGTATTACTCGTTTATCTATGTGGGCATACAGGACAACGCTGGGATGGGTAGGGAGCTGGCTTGCAGCCCATGCGATTCTCCCGGCGTTAAGGTAAGTACTGTCGATCAATTTCCCATACAGGTTCCACACTGTCCCCGAGTAGATGAGATTGTCTGCGCATATATCCTCGCCGCTCTCCAGATGTACTCCTGAGGGGCGATCGCCGCTGAATAGAATCCTCACCACTTCCCTCTCAAGCAGCATATCTCCGCCGTTTTCCTCGATTGCTTTCTCCAGCCGGCCGGGCAGAAAGAGCGTGGAGCCAGCTGGATAGTAACTGCCTCCCACGTGGTTGTCCACAAACATGACCGCGGCGAGGACAGCTGGAGATTCCTCGACCGTTGTGTAGCAGTAAGTAGAGGTGAGCTTGTCGAAGAACTTCAATATCTCCGGATCGGAGAAATACCGTTTCAGCAAGTCCTTTGCGCTCTTATTGAGATAGCTCAAGAACCGAATGTAGGTAACCGGATGCCGTAACAGGCCTCTCAGTGCTTCCCTCGGCTCCGTCTCATCGGGGGTGGTATAGCTCGGGCTCTCCACCATTATATGCTCATACATCTTCTGAGCATCACGGTAGAACCTTCTTATGTTCTCCTGCTGCGCAGGGAAGACCCGTGCCAGTTCCTCGGCAAACATGTCAACGTCGGACCAGAACCTGATTCTCCTGCCATTGAAGTTCACGCAGTACAGCAGGTCATGCGCGATAACGTCGATCTGTTCCTCCAGGCAATTGAAGACAAAGCGATGGGCGTTGAATCCCTTCTCTCCGAAGCCGTAGAGCATGGCCGCTCCTTGGTCGAAGATAACGCCATTTCGCTTGAAGATACCGCAGGAACCGCCCGGCTGATAGTTCCTGTCGAGAACGGCCACGCGCACGCCTCTCTTGGCAAGCAAGCTGCCGGCAGTTAGCCCGGATAACCCCGCGCCGATCACTATTACATCGTATTTCATGACAAAGTCGCCCCAGGGCCAACATCCAATTGTATCAGATACCGCCCGGTAAGCAGTGCAATCGAGTTCCGGTGCGGGGAGCAAAGGTAGAAGCCCGGCAGCGGCTATGTGGTAGAATGGCCTCAAGATGCCAGATACGGGTTACCGAGGAAGGCGCAGGCTGCGGTGGCACGATCTCGAACCCGGGCGGGATCGACTTCTGGTCGACGTCCTGGCCGGGCTGCAAAAGCGGCAGAAAGAGTTGCCCTGCAAATACCTGTATGATGCGCAGGGTTCCCGCCTCTACGAGCGTATCTGCCAGCTTTCAGAGTACTATCTGCCGGCCGTTGAAGCCGCCATAATGAGCTCCCACATTGACGAGATGGCCCGGCTTATCGGTCAACAGGTGCGGCTGATCGAGTACGGCTGCGGCAACTGCGAGAAGGTGCGCTTTCTGCTCGATCACCTGGATGGTCCGGTGGCCTATATCCCCATCGATATTTCCCGCAAACAACTGAGGCGTGTGGCGAGGGAGCTTTCCGATGGCTATCCAGAGTTGGAGATACTGCCGGTTTGCGCTGACTATACCAGCCGCTTCGACCTACCGATTGCCAGGCGGCAGGGCCGTCGGGCTGTGGCCTATTTCCCCGGCTCCACCATTGGCAACTTCGCCCCCGCTGCCGCCAGGCAGTTTCTTAAATCTCTGGCAAAGGTCTGCGGGCCAGGCGGGGGGCTGCTTATCGGTGTCGACCTTGAGAAAGACCCGGCGGTGCTGCACCGTGCCTATAATGATAGTCAGGGGGTGACCGCCGCCTTTAACCTCAACTTGCTGGAGAGGATCAACCGCGAGCTGGGCGCCGATTTCCAGACCCAGCAGTTTGAGCACTACGCCTTCTATAACCGTCCGGCGGGCCGGGTAGAGATGCATCTTATCAGCCGGCGAGACCAGACGGTGCGTCTGGATGAAGCCACCATTACCTTTGCTAGAGGTGAGACCGTCTGGACGGAGAGCTCCTACAAGTATAGCCTGGAGGGTTTCCAAGAGTTGGCGGCGGCAGCCGGTTGGCTGGTGGAGCGCGTCTGGACCGATGACAGGCAGTGGTGCAGCGTCCAGTATCTGGTAAACGCGCGGAGTGCCTAGCGGCAGGGCATGAGTCGCACTATCGATTTCTCCTCCAGCACGCGGGACAGTGCTAGCGCAGTCTCCTGGATATCTCTCTCGGTGGTGTAGCGGGAGAGTGAGAACCTCACTGAACAGTGCGCCTCCTCCTCACTGCGACCCATGGCGATAAGGACATGGGTAGGTTCTGGCGAACCTGATTTGCAGGCTGACCCCGAAGATAGCAAGATGCCGTGCTGGTTCATGGCCAGCACGATAGACTCACCGCGCAGGCCGGGCAGGGTCAGGTTAAGCGTATTGGGCAGTCGCCTGGTCCGATGTCCGTTCAATCTGGCCGCCGGCACCAGGCGCTTTGCTTCCATCTCCAGCAGGTCACGCAGTCTCTCGATCTCTGCGCAATGTCCCCCCGACTGCATAGATAGCTCAGCCGCTTTGCCCAACCCCACTATGGCGGGCACGTTTTCCGTGCCGGCTCTCAAGCCCATCTCCTGCTTGCCCCCATGCACCACCGACTCCAGCTCCACCCCGCGCCTCAGGTAAAGCGCCCCTACTCCTTTGGGGCCGTGGAACTTGTGGCCGGAGAGAGTGAGCAGGTCAATGTCCAGCTCGGTCACGTCCACCTTGACCTTGCCCACCCCCTGGACTGCGTCGGTGTGGAACAGCACCCCCCTCCGGTGGGCGATAGCGCATAGCTCCTTAATGGGCAGGATGGTGCCCACCTCATTGTTGGCCATGATGATGGAGACGAGTATGGTATCATCGGTCAAAGCTTTCTCCAGCCGCTTCGGCTCAAGCCAGCCCTCCTCGTCCACTTCAAGGTAGGTAATGCGGTAACCGAGCTTCTCCAGGAATCGGGTGGCGCTGATGACCGCCGGGTGTTCGACCGCAGTGGTGATGATGTGTTTCCCTTTATCCCTGTAGGCGAAGGCCACTCCCTTGAGGGCCAGGTTGTCGGCCTCCGAACCGCCGCCGGTGAAGACTAAGCTTCTGGGCCGGGCATTGATGAGCCTGGCTACCTGGCGGCGAGCTTTCTCAATGGCGTCTTTGGCTTCCAGCCCCATATCGTGAATGCTGGCAGGGTTACCGTAGTCCCTTCCCAGGTAGGGTATCATGGCCTGCTCTACCTCTTCGGTCATCATAGTGGTGGCGTTGTTATCCAGATAGATCCGCCGTTCTGGCTTACGCGCGCCGGCCGCAAGTGCATCGACGTCAATCTGGCATACGCTCTCCGGCCTGTCTGCCGGGAGGTCAGCCGCTTCTTGCTGCCCGATGCAGACGACATCGCAGAGAAGGGCCTTATAGACAGGGAAGCCGGAAATGGTGTCGTAGTTATGGAGGTCGGTCAGTTCGTTGACATTCCACTCCTGCCAGGCTTTGGGCCCCACCGGCGTCCCTCCGCCGAACATGCACTCGACGGCGCCTCTGACGATGTTCTCGGTAACCCTGGCTCTGAAAGGCACGCTGCCCCGGGCGGTGCGCACCTCGACCATATCTCCGTTGTGGATGCCGCGCTGGGCGGCATCCTCGGCATTGATCTCAACCGCTGGCTCCGGGTTGTCCTTGACCAGCCCTGCGATGCCGTGGTGCTGAGAGCGGAAGTCGGTCTGGGGCCTGGCCCCCGAGTTGAACACCAGCGGATATTTCTGGGCCAGTTCGGGGCTGCCCCGCGGGCCTTCAGTCGGCTCTGTGTACTTCGGCAGTGGCTCGTAGCCGTAGTCTTCAAAGATTGTAGACCATATTTCGAACCTGCCTGTGGGGGTCTCGAAACCGGGCTGGCCGTCTTTGCGCAGCCTTCCTTTCTGCCATTTCTTGTACTCCATCATCGGCGTTGGCAGCCTGACCCAGCCTCCGGCCGCTTTTACCTCTTCAAGGCTATAGCCTGAGCCCTCCAGAGCCGAGCGTAGCATCACCTCTTCCGTCTGGGGGAAAAGGTGGCCGTAGCCCAGACGCTGAGCAAGTCCTGCCATAATGAGATAGTCGTTTGTGGCCTCTCCCACCGGCTCGATAACCTTCTCCCGCAGGCGGAAGACAGGCCCGTAGACCATGTAAGAATAGTTCTCAAACATGGTGGTCGCCGGCAGAACGATATCGGCGTAGGCACTGTCGGCGGTGAGCTGGCGATCGATGCAGGCCACGAAATCAAGGCTGGAGAGGGTTTCCCGCCATATTGGAGTCTGGGGCCAGGATGTGAGCAGAGAAGCCCCCTGGATGATCAGCCCCCGTATGCGGTAGGGTTCTCCCCTCAACACCGATTCCACCAGCCCGATGGCATGAGACTCGCCGCGATAGTGGCTGTAGATAGGAAAGCGGTGGTACCCTATTGCCCGCTCCAGATTGGGATTGGGCTGGTTGCAGGCCCGGTTGATGGGGAACTCGCTGTTAAGCATAGTCAGGCCGATGCCCCCGGGCACGTCGAGCTGGTCAGCCAGGGCAAATAGGGTCAGCACTGCCCGCGCCGACTGTACACCTGTGTTGGAGTACTCCAGCCCAGTATACATTGACAGGGAGGTACCCCTGGCCTTGCAGATTCGGTGGGATATGTCTCTTATAGTTTGCGCCGGCACGCCGGTGATAGATTCAGCAATCTCGGGACGGAAGTGCTGGACGTATCTAGCCAGTTCCTGGAAGCCGTGGCTCCAGTTCTCGGCAAAGTCCTCGCTGTAGAGATCGTCCTCAATCAGGACCTCAATCATGCTCAGGGCAAGGGCACCATCGGTGCCGGGCCGTATCGGCACCCACTGAGCGTTGGTACGTATGGCTGTCTCGGTACGGCGGGGGTCGATGACTATGATATCGGCACCCCTCTGGGCGGCTTGCTCCAGACGGAGCATATCTATCGGCGGCGAATCGGTGGCCGGGTTAGTGCCCCAGACCACGGCCATCTCGGCACTCTCAATGTCGCTGAACATGTTGGTCTGCATGCGTCCCATGGTCACCAGCGGGGCAATCATGTGCAGGGATACGTAGCAGAGGGCGCCCACCCCCATGGTGTTGGGCGAGCCGAAGGGAAACAATACGCTGGAGGCCGAAGACACTGTCACTCCCGCGGGCTGGAACATGTCGCACAAGGATAGCTCCTGAGCTCCCCGCCCGGTGTAGATAGCCACTGCCTCAGGTCCCGCTTCCTTCTTTATGCGATTCAGGTTGCCAACGATAATCCCGTAGGCTTCGTCCCAGCTGATACGCTCGAATTCATAGGACCCTTTAGGCCCCACTCGCCTTAAGGGGTATTTCAGGCGATGCTTGGAATAGACTATCTCCGGGGCGCATTGGCCCCGTCGGCATATCATACCCAGGGTGTGGCTGGTGTCAACCCTGATATCTAGCAGTTTGCCGTCTCTAAGCCCCACCTCCACCCAGCAGCCCGCAGGACAGATCCCGCAGAGGGCCTTTCGCCACTCCAGCCCATTCTCCTTGCCTGGCCCGCCTCTTTTCTCTGACATCTAAGGGTTCCCCGTTTTCGGTGCAATAATACTATAAGGCTTCTGAGGAGCAAAACTGACTGCCGCTTTGCCGATAGATTCGCAGCGGGAAGGCAATGAGAGCATCCCCTGCAGATATTCTAGCCTCTGACCAGTGTGACGGGCTCTGTGATGTGCCGAACCATCCTCGAACAAGGCTGGGAGTTGTGCGACTTGGCCAGGGCGATCGATGAATGCAGAGGGCGGACAAGCCTGCCCCCGCATCATGGACCGTATCGACTATCGTGGCACAAGGAGGTCGGGATAGACTATCCAGAATGGCTGCATTCGCCTTTGAACTGCCAGGGGTGTGTTAGCTATACTCGCCCTATGACTTATGATATATTCAACAGCACGCACGGGCACTATTGAGGAGGTCCAGAAGTATGTCACGAAAAGACGGGAGACGACGGCCGGCTGGTGGCAAGAAGCCGCGATCAAGGCAGACGGGGAGCCTGTCGACGAAAAGGAAGTTGCTGATAGGCCTAGGTGCGGCTGCTGCTATTGTGCTGATAGTAGTGCTTGCCAGAATGCCTGCTCACCAAGGAGACAACGACCCATCGCCACATCCTAGGACCTATTCGGCACCGCCGGCGATGACCATCGACGCCAGCAAGCAATACACCGCTATCATTGAAACGGCAAAGGGAAATCTGGTCCTGGAGCTCTTCGCCAGCGACGTTCCTATGACCGTGAACAACTTCGTATTCCTGGCCCGCGATGGATTCTATGATGGCCTGACGTTTCACCGAGTTGTCCGTGAGCCTGCCCCGTTTGTTGTCCAGGGAGGATGCCCAATCGGCGACGGGACCGGCAATCCCGGTTACCGGTTTGATGACGAGATCACCGAGCATACCCATGTTACCGGTGCGCTATCGATGGCTAATTCCGGCCCCAATACCAATGGCTGCCAGTTCTTCATCACCCTTGCTCCTCAGCACCATCTTGATGCCAAGCACTCGGTGTTCGGCCAGCTAGTAGAGGGAATGGATGTCCTGCAGAGCATCGAGCAGGGCGATGTCATCACCAGTATAACCATAGAGGAAGAATAGCCCACAAGCCGTTGACGGTTCTCATAGCAATGATATAATGGTACTAGATAGCAATCGAAGCATAGGTGTCGATAATCTGTGGGTTGATGGGGATGATCGTGTTGGAGATTGGGTGAGTAACGGATGGCGACGCGGTGGGCAAGGCTCAAGCGGTCCAGGCATCACCGGTTGTTGACCGTTGGCCTGGTGCTGGTTGCGGCAGTGGTCGGCATTTCTATCTACGCGGTAATCGCCATACCTTACCGGGAAGGCATCAGGCTGTGACGGGGTGGACCCGGCGTGTGGGACGACTACCCCAAGAACGCACGGCCAATCTATTTCGACCTCTTCACCAGGGACAGGCTCCCCCGGACGGTCCTTGTTAATAGCCAGGACAAAGGGACCAGGCACGTTGAGCCGCTGGCAGAGGATACAGTTCTTGTGGAGATCACGCTCCCGTTCACCTATAGCTACGACGGGTTCCCCAGGGAACTGAGTTTGTTCACCACAGCCAGCTTCGAGCAGTCTTATCTTGAACATGACACAGCCAACCATTGACAATTTCCTTGATAGTGGTAACATAGTACCGTAGAATCGAGAGGGGATTGGTGGTCAGTCCATGCCTCGGAGAACTTCCGAATATCAGACAATGCTCACATGGGCCAGTACGTACGGGCAAGGCGTGTGTCCTGTTTGTGAGAGTGCAGATGATTCGTAGCTAACTATGCTCGGGAGGTGAAGTATGAAAACAATGCTTGGTCTAAGGAGATACCGCTACCTGACAAGACTCGGTGGCTTGCTGGTTGCGGTGGCCCTCATTGCAGGGACGGTAGGGTGTCCCTCAGATGCTGTTGACTACCAGCTAACCATATCCAGCACAGAAGGCGGTTCGGTAACCACACCTGGAGAAGGGATTTCTGCGTACAGTGAAGGTGAAGGGGTCAGCCTGGTGGCAGAAGCCCAGGAAGGCTACCGGTTTGTGGAATGGACTGGCGATGTGGGCACTATCGCCGACGTTAACGCTGCCTCAACCACTATTACGATGAACGACAATTACTCCATCACCGCGAGCTTTATGGCTCAGTATGTCCTGACCATAGACAGCACAGACGGTGGTGAGGTAACGGCCCCTGGCGAGGGGACGTTTGCCTATGACCTCGGAACGGCGGTTAATCTGGTGGCGACTCCAGGCAGTGGCTGCCAATTCGTCGAGTGGACCGGCGATATAGACACCGTTGTTGATGTCAATGGTGCCACCACCACTATCACCATGAATGCCGATTACGCCATCACTGCCACCTTCGAGGTGGAACAGGTAGTGATATACGACTTTGTAGCTAAGGCCTCTCACAGCAGGACTATTTGGGAGAGCGGCGCCGGAGAATTGCCCTTTCCCGGGGCTACCAATGACAATAGGGGATTTGCCTGCTATCGTACTGATATAGTGCTTGAGGATGGCCAGACTTACGATAAGGTGCTGGAGACCCATCCCCAGTGGGTTGATGACGGGTTCATCCGAGGCGGCTATCTTGAGCTTTACGAAATGGGCTACAAGATAGAAGACGGTGACCGTTTCTATGCCAAAGTCGGTCTTTTCAAGAATGCTACCGCGGGCAACGTAAAGTTCGTTGTGTGGATTTTTGCGGAAGGCGGCTATGCCGTTAGTATTGCTGAGGTGACGGATACCTATGACGGTGCCCTGCCAACCATAGATGTTGACCTGAGTCCATACGTCAGTGACTACGGGGTCACATTCATCTTGGAAGTGCAGGCAAACGGCCCGTCAAACCAGGACTGGGCCGCATGGGTGGAGGCCAAGGTGATACGATACGGATAGATGCCATCATGACCGAGTGATGCATTGTCCCCACGCCTGAGGCGATTCCTGGTGCAGATCGACCTGTTCTGCCTGTCACCGCACAAGACGTCGGGGTATCCCTCATCACGATGAGGGAGGTTAGCCATTCCCCGGCGGTCAAACTACGGTAGCATTTCTGGCAACACGTCCCGTGCCGCTAGCGGCCTTCCCTGGCCAAAAGAGTTATAATCGGTTGTTCCCGCAGGTGATGAGAAGACTACCAGGAAAAGCCAGAAGACTGTTTCCAGATATCTATCACCGATTTGAGCCTGACGTATGGGTCCTGGCTGGCATCAGGCTTCTCACTGCAGTCGGTTTCTCAATTTGCATGCCGTTTCTGGCTCTGTATCTTCATCAGGATCGAGGTGCTTCCATGACTGTGGCGGGCCTGATCCTTTTGGCCGGCGGACTCTGCGCAGCCGTTAGCCAGGCTGTTGGGGGCGTGCTGTCGGACAGGTTTGGCCGGCGTCCGATTCTGCTTGTGGCGGCTTTAGCCGGTGTGTTCCTGTATGCAGGACTGGCTCTTCTGATCGGGATGTCGGCTCCAGTATGGGCCATTGCAGTGGTCTACATCGCTGGCCGGTCAATGGTGACTACAACACGCCCTGTCGTCTCGGCCATGGTGGCGGACTTTGCTCCCAAAGACAAACTGACAGAAGCGTATGGAATCCTTCGCATAGGCGCTAACATAGGCTGGGCTGCCGGTCCGGCCATAGGGGGCTACTTGATCACGTTTGTTCCCTACGCCTGGCTCTTCGGGATTCCGGCTGTAATGTGTGGCATCGTTTGGTTGATTATCCTCTTCTTCATTCACGAGTCTTCATCCAGATCTGGTTACGCGGCAGGTATTCGCAGTATTCTCCCGCCTGTCGACAACCCAACCTTCCTGGTGTTCACGCTGCTCAGTTTCCTGCTCTTCGTGGTGATGGGGCAAATGGGCAGCACCTTATCCATTTCTACCGTGGACAGGTTTGGCTTCTCGACGGCCCAGTACGGTTTCTTGCTCACGTTGAATGGCCTGATTGTGATCTTCTTTCAGTATCCCATCACCCGTGTTTTGGCGAGGGTGGCGACATCCCGGGCTCTGGTGCTGGGCAGTCTGCTTTATGGGTTTGGATACCTGTCCTTCGGCTGGATCACCGGATTCGGATGGGCGCTGGCAGCAATGGCCACCGTCACAGCAGGCGAGATCATACACACTCCGGTAACGCTCTCGGTGATAGGCGAACTCTCTCCACCAGGACAAAGGGGACAATATATGGGGCTCTTTGGGTTGAGCGAAACCATAGGCATGGCAGTGGCCCCATTGCTGGGGGGCATACTGCTTGACGCGTTCCCGTCTGAGCTCAAGCTCGTCTGGGCACCACTTGCCTCGATAGCTCTTGTTGCTGCAGTGGGATATCACTGGTGGGCGCGGCGATTTCGCCGGTAGTGCTGGCGGCGGTCTGATATTGGTATCGGTCTGTCTTAAACCCCGCACATTCAGCCGAGACGGGTGTCTGCTCTGCGTTCCGGCACACAGGGAGCCGGGCCATCGCTGGAACTCCTGCAGCCAACCATCGAGCAGACTTGTTGACTGGGGCTGCTCGGGGACGCGGAGGCTGCTGTGCCTATCTGCCCGGACTATACCGGCACGCTTCTTCGCCGTTCAAGCTGGTACAGTCTGGTAGCTTACAAGGCTCGGGACTGGCATTGGAGAACATAACTCAGCGGATTGTTGCTCCGGCCTAACTGGAACTCAGCGTCGAGATGTATCGTGACTCAGGACCTGGCACTGCGCTGAAAGCGCACCGACCTGCCCTTGTGCACGGTGTCCAGTAACCCATCCAGCGTCAGCCTTCTCAAGTTCGCCCTGACGCCACTGTCCGTGATGGTGACACCCGCGCCGCCTAGCCTTCGTTTGATCTCCTCGATAGAGCGAGGTCTGTCAAAGAAGCCTGCCTCCAGCTCGCTCCGAATGGTGTCCATGGCAGAACCCCGCCTGCTCTTAAGCGCTTTGGTGGCGGCCACTACCTTCTTCCTCCGGGGCGCGGCCTTGGCCTTTTCTGCTCTACCTGCAGCATCCTGTGGCAAGCCCAGCAGTCCTTTGATCGCAGGTCCGTACATGTCAAGACAATGTTGTACGAAGTCAGCCGGGCCCTGGAGTTCCACGATACCTTCTTTGAGGTTGATTACCACTCTTGCTTCATCCATCGGTTGTTCCTCCTTCAATCGTTGTGTAGATTGCGTCTGTGCCTCGAAAAGTAGCTTCGTTCAGCTAGCTGAGGTTCATGTTGTATCCCTTACGCATTCTTGTAGCCATGTGGGGGCAGGTCGAGTTGCCACCATGCTTCCGCGTCCTTACCGTAGCCGGGGTCGCTATAGAGCTTTGTGATCATCCTATTGAACACCGGCGTGGTCGATATAACCTGCCGGACAAGACTGTGTCTATGGATAAGTGATGTATCCTGCTTGGACAAAGGGCAACTGGCCAGGCAGATGCCGCAGTCATGCCCGCCTAATCTCAGCCACTGTGAGAAGCAATTGGGCGCCTTCTCGTAGTACGTCTTGACACCGGGATTGTTCCACGGTCCCTGTACCTCCCATGAGGGCTCTGTTTCCATGCTGAGGGCGTTAGAGGGGCAGAGCTCGGCACACTTCTTGCAGTCGCGGCAGTACCGCAATATGCCGGCATCTATCGGCCTGGTGGGCGCCAACGCCAGGTCGGTAATCACCTTGAACACCCGCACCATGGGGCCCCACCTTGGTGAAATCATCCGGTTCAAACGGCTCAGTTCGCCCAGGCCGGCCAGCACAGCGAAGCCGGGGCTGTTCCCCGAGGTGCCCATACTACCATCAGCCAGGCATTGGTAGCCTAGCCTGTTTATGAACTGCTGGAGGCGGAGCTGGATTGAAGCGCCCTCGGAATAGGCTATCGACGACGCGGCGGTTGAGAGTGCTGTTGGGGCCCTGGCCATGGTTGACTGTGACATGCGGACAGTATAGACAATGACCCATTGTGCCCTATAGGGTATGACCTTCTTCTTTGCGGTCTCGTAAGCCTTGTCCACATCCTCGAATTCCCATTTCCGGTTGTCCCAGCCGTCAAGTGCATAGATCAGCTTGCGAGTGTTCTCGTCAAGCTCGACCACGCCTACAGAGGCGGCTCCAAAGAGCTTGGCGGCGGCTCGAACCATCCGCGTATTCTCCTCAGGGGTGCCCTCGTATCGAGGGTATTCGAGGTCATCGGGTATGCCCGCCATGGTGAAGGGCACATTGAGCCCGGGGCCGAGGAAGGCATGCTCTGCAGTCAGCAGTGAGGTCAGCCAGCCAGCAGCAACCAGCGCCTTCTCCCTCAAGCTGAACCCCGGCTCATTGTCAAGTATGTTTCTTGTGCTGGTCTCTAGGGCACGCACGCCCAGCTTCATAGCGTTCTCGGGCCCCAGAGCTTGGGCGAAGCCGTTGAGGAACATGATATTGCTGGAGTCGAACCGTTTCATCTGGCTCCAGTCAATATCCACGGTGGGTTTGTCGACCTCTCTTATCCACCAGGGCAATTTCCGCTCCCCCGCCGGTGAAGACTTAATCTCGTCAAGGCCTCGATATCTGGTGTGGTGCTTCATGTCTGCTTTCCCTGAGATTCTCCGGCGATGTGGTTTCTTTGCGGCCGTTATTCGCTTACTCAGTTTCCCATTCGTGCTTGACGTTAAGTATAGCCATATCAAATAGAGAAGTCATCCTGGCCGGTGGGTGCAGCCCCTTCTGCCCACAATGCTTCTCGTGGGATTGCTCAGTAACGTTATTTCACTTGTCTCCCTTGATGGCGGGGCGTTCTCAGCGTAGAATTGGAGCCATAGAGAGGAACTGGTGTTCGGCTCTTAACCGCCGGATCCCTCCTGTTAAGCACCGAGGCTTATCCATGTCTGCAGACCCGGGGATGACAACGAGCAAGCTGGTCAAGACCACAATCTTCGTTATCCTGCTCGTCGCGGCCAGTAGCTACTTTGGATACATCGGTCGTCAGATCTGGCAACTGGGAGATGCCGCGCTGAACCTCTCTGTACGGGCATTGTATCCTATCCTGTGGCTGTTGCTGGCTCTCTTACTGGTAGCCGTCACTGCGGGCCTTGTGGCCGCACTTGTTCGCCCTCTGTGGATTTGCTTCACTGCCTTTGCTGCCAGTAGCCTGACGATGCTCTTCATCTGGGGGCTGAACCTGATCGCCTTGGTCTTGACGTTATTCTATCTACTTGCTGGGATGCTCTACAGTCGAGGCGTAGTAAAAGGGATGGACGAGCGGATACGGTTCTCGGTACGTCCCTTTGCGGAGAATCAGACGGCTCTGGCCATAGTGTTGGTGATAGCAGTGTGTGTTCTGTTCTATACGGGGTATGCAGCCCAGATCGAGCGTGAAGGATACGAAACCCCATCCTTTGTCATGGATGTAGCCATGGAGGTGGCTGAAAGGCAAATCGGAGCCATGCCGGATCTCACGCCAGAACAAAAGGAGCAGGTCATCACCGAGTTCGAGCAGTTGTTTGAGGAACAGATAGAAGGCGCGCTGAAGCCGTATCATAAGCTGATACCCGCAGCTGTTGCCCTCATCCTGCTGGGGATTCTTACAACCATCGTTCGGCTCTTCTCATGGTTTCCAGCGCTGATCCTGAAGGGCGTTTTCGCCGTTCTGAGTACCTGTCATGTAACGAGCACTGCAACCGAGACGAGGGAAGTGGAGAGGCTGACCATCGATTAGCTCACCAGGTTGCACAAAGGTCCATTTCGTTATGATGATGCGATGCTGCGTCCTGCGGTAAGCGGAAGATTATGCTCTGAGGGGCTCAGAGAGATGGGTGGAATGCCCCGAGATGCCTTTCATATAACCTTAATCAAGTCATACCTGAGAAACTGACTTCAGGGTATTTGGGGCTGGTGGGGACATCGCACCTGGAATTGGGGCTCATGATTTGCTACTATCTCTCGCCACAATGGGAATTCCGAGGACTGCCGAAATGAGAAGCATCGGTGTTCTTCTTGCCGTGCTCTGCCTTGCCGCAGTTGGCCTTTGTTGCGAAAGCGGAAGTGGAGGCGGCGTGCCTGCCTCTTCTGAACCTGAGTACTCGTTGATATTCACCCGGCAGGCTGTTGATGAGTACGAACTCATGTTCACGCTCTCGGACTGGCAATCCCTTCAGCGGAGGCCGTTTGAGTACGTGTCCGGAACCCTGAAAGTAGCCGACGAGACCTACGAAAACGTAGGCATCAGGTATAAAGGAAACTCCTCGTTCCACGGCATATACTCGCCCAAGAAACCCTTCAAGGTGGACTTCAATCGCTACGTGAGTGAGCAGCACTTCCACGGCGTGAAGAAACTCAATTTCGCCAATTCCCTGTGGGACCCGAGCATGATGCGTGAGGTACTTGCTTATGACACTTTCGCTGCAGCTGGATGTCCCGCAGGCAGAACCAGCCACGTCAAACTGTACGTATCCGTGCCCGGAATATACGAGCGGGAGCTTTTCGGAGTATACATAGCTATAGAGCAGGTGGATAAGGTATACCTCAATGACAGGTTTTCGAACAACGGTGGCAACCTTTATAAGGCCGCGATGTGGGGCGCTGACCTGAAATGGCTTGGAGGGGAGAGCGCGCCCTACAGGGAGTGTTACGAGAAGAAATCCAATGAAGCGCTGGATGACTGGTCAGACCTCATCCATTTCATCGATGTACTGAACAATACCGATAGCGCGTCTTTCGGAACCGAAATCGAGAAGGTCTTCAACGTGTACGGCTTCCTTTCATACCTTGCTGCTAACACCGCACTCTCTAACCTGGATTCAGTTGCCGGCCGTAATTGTAACTTCTATCTCTACAATAATCCGGCGACTGGTAGGTTCGAGTTTATCCCCTGGGATTTGAACGAAGCATTCGGGAATCACACGTTCCCTCGGGACAACGGCCTGACGGCAGACCAAATGCTGACCCTCGATATCTACAATCCCGTTTCGTCCGGCGAGCACGTGTTAATAGAGAGGATCCTGGCAGTTCCAGAATACATGAATGCGTATCTTGCCAAACTGCGGGCACTTGTGGAGGGACATTTCTCCGAGAGTTCCATGCATGCGCAAATAGACACTATATACGATCTGATTAGGAACGATGTGTATCGCGATGTTTATAAGCAGTATTCGAGCGCAGATTTCGACAGGAGCATTGTCGAGGACATTCCCGATGATATAAGGCCGGACCGAATCCTCGGGTTGAAACCCTTTGTAACACGTCGAGTCGCAAGCATCCTTGAGCAGCTCGAATCATAGGGAGGAGTGGTGGAACATCCCGGATCTCACCCGGCGAGTTCCACGGGCAAGGCGAGTTTGATTGCGCCTTGAGAATCATCGGATAGCGGGCATCCTGCGGTTTGACTGGCTGGCAGATGCCACCTCCTACCGGCCCTAATGTCTGCCATGCATCGTGCATGTCATCGTCCTGCCGGTATGCCCTCTCCTCCTATCTGCCGTGGGAAACGCAGTGAGACATGCGTGATCTCTGTCATGGTTTCTTCACTGGTAACTATTGTAAGAGCTAACCCATAAAGAGCTCCACCTTGGATGGCTCGGCGAGCCGATCCACAGCAGTGGAGAACGCCGCCCAATCGAAATCTCTCTGGCTTCGATATCGATAGTGCAAAGTAACCCGGTCCTCCATGGCAGACACAGTCTCCAGCCTCACCCCGCGCAGCTTCGATTTGAGAAATGAGTCCAGGCTTCCCTCCAGTCTGGGGAAGGCCGAGCGCTCCACTGCCAGCATAAGATGACCCTGGCCAAACCCCGAGAGTCGGTTCCGCGCCAACCACTGAACTCCGAGAGCCACGAACACTACAATGAACAGAGTGCCTGTGATCAGATAGTTCCCAGTCGCTGCGCCAATAGAAGATGCAACCAGCAGAAGCAGGAAACCGATCTCTGCGGGGTCTTTCACCGGCACTCGGAAGCGAACGAAAGCCAATATGCCCAGCAGCCCCAATCCCAGAGGGACGGATGCCTGGATAGCAACGAAAAGCGCTGTGATAGCAGGCCCGCCAATAATGAATATTCTGTGTACCCCGGCACCGACATTTCGCGAACCGTAGAACAGTTGGTACATGAAGTAGACGATGATGGAGGCTACCAGCGAGCACCCTATTGCGGTCACGGCCTCGCTCAAGGTTACCGGAGTCTGCAGGCTTTCAAAGAACCTCACGATCGCGTCCATGCGTTGCACTCCTTTCCGCCTTATATCTCGACGGTCTTTCCCGAAGGCCACAGCCGGGCGATAGCACCCGGCTGTGACAGATGGGTCTCTATGCACTGGCCGTATTTGGAGAACCGGCTCCACTCTGTCTCCAGTAGCTTGACACGCCCCATGAGTACAGGTGGTAGCTCCATACTGGACCTCTTTATCTCAAGAACTCCCCCACGCAGCTTGAGGTCACGCTCTCCACAGCCCAGTTCCCGGGCTACGAGCGTTGACCTGATATCGTAATCCACCGAGACCCTGGCACCAGTCATCGCTTCCACGAATCGGTGGCGCCAATATGATATCAGTACTACCGGTCGAAGTGGCCGGTCAGGAAAGTAACCGAAGGCGGCCAGTATGCGCGCCAGTGTCATGCTGTCAATAATGCCACCGTTCAGGCTCTTCCTGTCCAGGCATTGCGGCGGGACGAGAAGCCGCCGCCGTTGCTTGGTACTCGCCAGACCTTCCCTCAGTTTGAGTTCTACGAAAATGGGAATATCACCCTCATAGTTCTCTAGCTTGCCGTACCAGCGTATGCGCACCTTGTGTTTTCGAAAGTCACCATCTACCGACCTCATGTACTGGTCCAGGTCAATCGTATCATAATACAGACTATTGACCTGGCCTTCTGGGAACCTCGTGTCTGGTCGGCACACATCATTCATAAGTGTGCGAGTGAAACCAAGGTTTCTGGGCAGTATGAAGAACTTCCGCTCAATCCTATGGACAATCTTGATGTCAGCCGGCGCAGACACATCCGCGTACATATCGTTACCCATGGATTCAGCTTCTTCACCTGTCCCGGGAGTGTGAGATCAACCCCGCTCTCGTAGCTTTCGTTTTCACGGAACCTCACCGATTACAGGTAATTGACTTTGAAGGGACGGGGATCCTTGCAGCTGGTGCCAGAGGCCAGTGGTCCATCCTTTGAGCTACAAGGCCTGCTTGACCCTCGATAGTGTATCATAAACTAGTCCCGAGCTTAAGTAAGGTATGAGAGCAGGGAATTGCTTCGCAGCATTTTCTGAGAGAAGCTCATAGAGCTGTGTCGTTCTTAAGCACTCCTTGGCTAGGGTTTCCCATGTCCTGTCTTCCGTTGTGCTTGACTCGCATTTGGCTCTCAGTCAGCACATCAAGGTCTGGTGTCAAGAACCGCTGAATCCCTGGACGAAGCTCCAAATGTAGCCAGGTCGCTGGAGGTATGGCCTACCACGACGTCCGGTTCAGAACCCAGCTCATCTCGTTTTCGGAGAAAAGCTGGGACCGATACAATCGTCTGTAGAGACCACGTCGGCATCGGATATACGAGTTGACAGGCCGCACATCCAGTGAGGGATGTCTGCAGGTTCGGCTCCCTATCAGCAGGAAGATATGTTCGACTGTGCTATAATGCCGCCTGCTGCCAGAGATGGCCCGCGCTCACGGCAGAACCTCTTGTGCCGCGACAGTGTTGTGAGGTGTCCGTAATCGAGGCTGGGAACGTATACACTTGGGATGCGTCTGAGCGCTGCGCCTCCGGAGCTAGCCAACATGCTGAACATACGACGTTTCGCCAAGGGCATTGACGAGCCTATCTGGGTCGAGATTGTCAATGCATCTCGTAAGGACCGTGAGGACTGGAGAGCCATCACGGTTGAAGAGATGCTTCTCCAGGAGAAAGAGGAGCCAAGCTTCGATCTGGAGGGGAGGTTCATAGCCGAGCTTGATGGAGGGGCTGTCGGCGTGGTACACGCCAACGTGGATAAGTTTAGAGAGGATAAGAGAGGATTCATCCGTTTTGATGTCATCCCTGAATCTCGCCGCAGAGGAATTGAGCATCAGCTTGTAGAGATTGCCCTGAGCGAGCTTAAGGCTCGAGACATGGCGATCGCGCAAGCATCGGTTGATTCCAGGGAACAGGACTATGTAGGTCTTCTCCAGGGGCTCGATTTCAGGCAGGTCCGAGCAGGCAGCATGATGGAGATGGACCTGACACGCATTCCACAGAACATCGGAGAGAACAAACAGCTGGCCATCAGGCCTGTTCAGAAGGAGCGGGAAGAGGACATAGAACTGCTGACCTGGCTCTGGAACGAAACTTTCAAGGAGCACTTCAACTTCCGCCCGGATACACTGGACGAGGTGCGCCAATTCCTCTTCTCGGATCTGTATTACACGGAAAAGGAGATTTTCTTTGCCACGCTCGACGGTGAGAGTGTTGGCTACATCGGTGTTGGCATAGATGAGAAATACAACCTGGAGAAGAACCTGAGGGCCGGGGACATCTTCACCATCGGTGTGCTGAAGCCGTACAGAAGAACAGGTATAGGAGCCAGGTTGATGCTGCACGGCCTTGAGACTCTGAAGGCCAAGGGCATGACCAGAGCGATGTTGGGTGTGGACGACTACAATCCCACAAAAGCAATCAAGCTCTATGAGAAGGTCGGTTTCACGGTCAAGAAGAAGGGGCTGACCTACGAGAGAGAGCTGTAGCTTCTCGCACTTCTCCCGTATTGACTCAGCGAACCGAAACAGCCTCTTGCTCAGTCAACCGGACACGGCAGGCCGGTGGTCCGTATCGAGCGATGCCTGCAACCTGCAATCCCGCCCTGGTTTGTGATCTCTCCTGGATCTCCTGTTATCCTGGCGAAGCACCTGAGTCTTGATGAGATGGGTGCTGACATTGACGAAAGCCCACGCTATAATGGCATAAGCCAAGCGGGAAGCGGCTATCGCCGAGCGGGTGCACCATGGAGGAAGATTTCAGACACTATCTGAAGAGGAAAGGGAAGAAGGACCATGTAGTCAAGGGGCTTGTGGATTGCGTAAGGCTATTCGAGAACTACCTCGGAGCGCGGAGCAAGGGGATTCACCAAGCGACGAGGCAGGACCTCTACCATTACGCTGCCACCTGTGAGAGCGCGCGGAAGGGCAGCGCCGGGACCAAGATTCGCGGTGTTGCGCTCTACTTCTGTTATGTTGGCAACAACGAACTGGCCGCGACGGCCAATAGGATCAGGGAAGCCGGTATCAGCAACGATCGCATCGCTTTCAAGCTGAAGAGCTTCCTGTGGGTCAACCAGGCACACCTCTCAAGACTCAAGGCAATTGGCATTGTGGATATTCGCCAGATGATCGAGAGTGGTAACACGCCTGCTGCCAGAAGGGAGCTGGCGGAGAACACAGGCGTCCCCCCTGAGGGCATCTTGGAGTTGGTCAAGCTTTCCGACCTGGCTCGAGTGACCGGTGTCAAGGGCATAAGGGCCAGACTGTATCATGACGCTGGCCTTGACACGTTGGAGAAGATCGCCTCGCTGGACGTCCACGAGTTAATAGATGCCTGCATCCACTTCGTGGAAGGCACCGGTTTCCCGGGGATCCCCCCGACACCCAAGGAGGCAGCCTTTACGGTCAGCTCAGCAAAGACGCTGCCCAGAATCGTGAAGTGGTAGTGCACTCCTGGATGCCGTAGTCCGGCGCACCGTGCAATCCGTAGCGGCAGTCTGATTCTCGATTGATCATTCCTCGGTAACGTTCAACCTGCCGACCCGTTAGTCACGAGGGTATGTTGCAGGACAACCAAGTTGATTGTCGACATCGGTGAATCCGCGGGCCCACAACGGGACAGTGCTTGGGCACCTGCACCGAAGTAGGAGACCACCACTGATGCCCCGAGCGATGAAGTGTATCTCTGTCAACGTCCCCGGCGTTGTTGAAGATCCGTGCTAATGCGCCAGCGAGGGTGGTTGACGGGATACGAAGTACTGGGTCATAATGAATCTGCACAGGTGATCGCGGTCACCTCGGCCAGGGAGGTGCCAACATGACTAAGGAAAGGCGAGATTACTACGAGAGTATCTATCAAATAGCCTCAATACTGAATTCCGAGCGTAACCCCAGAGCTTTGCTCCATTCCATCGTTGAAAGTGTAGCCAAAGCTATCGGGGCAAAGGCCTGCTCACTCATGCTTCTGACAGCAGAAAAGGACGTGCTATTGCATACCGTTGCGTATGGGCTGAGTGAGTGGTACCTCCGAAAGGGGCCGGTAACGGTCACCAAGATCATCTCCGAGGTACTTGAGGGCAAGCCGGTGGCTGTCCTGGATGCAACTACGGATGAGCGTGTAGTATACCGAGAACAGGCCAAGAAAGAGGGGATTGCCTCTATGCTTTCTGTTCCCATGCGGCTTAGGGGAGAAGTGATAGGGGTATTGAGGGTATACACTGCAGAGCTGTACCGGTTCACCAGGGACGACATACATTTTGTCGAGACGATTGCCAACCTTGGTGCTGTAGCTTTGGAAAACCTCAGAGCGTACGACATTCTCCAGAAAGATTACGAGACGTTTCGACGGGATATGCTCCAATGGCGTGCTGCACTCGGCGATGAGGGGATGATCGGTGACCTTGTTAAGCCTGCAGAGGAAGAAGGAATTCAGATACCTCCGGGGGGCTAAAGCCGCGGACGGCGGAAGGTCGGTCGCTTGGCTTGCACATTGACTCAGAACGTGGGATATGTTGTGTTATGGCGATGCTGCTCTTGATTGGCTGTGATGGGCTTAACCAAAATTGCGCACCTATCTAAGTTAGCTAGCTACAAGAAATCATGCGATTATGATTGCAGCCCAACCAAGAGATTGGCAAGCCTTTTAGATAATGCCACAATCGTAAGTATGGGGGGCATGCCCAGTGGCGTAGGAAACGCACTGGCATCGCTGACAAATAGGCCCTTTATCTGGCTTTCTTGATTCTTGTCTATGATTTCTCCTATGGCTGCTGTGCAGGCCGGGTGCCCCGACTCATATGCTGTACGGAAAATAGTCTCCGGTTTAGCGCCAGCTGCGATTAGAATTTGCTTGTTTATCTCATGAGCTTCAGCTAGTTTGGCTTTATCCCGCTCGGTTACAGCTTTATATATCTTGCCGTCGCGCATGACTTGCCCCGTACGTTCGTCACGAATCTTGGTCATCATACCTAGTAACCGTTTGGTGTTAACGCGGGTTGATTCCAAAACCAACCTCATTTGATTGAACAGATTCATCTGAGGTGATTTCTGCTCTCTAGAGTACATTGCTATCAATATTGGAGGATACATATACGGAGCCGCAAACAACTCCTTTTCCTCGATATGCTTTTCAAGATAAGTGGCGAGAATGATTTCGTTCTTCATACCAATAGAGTCGGCATATCCATAAGTCGACTGATATATATCTAGCGCAAGGCCCTTACCCGCCTCACTTATGTCAGAATTCTGGAGTATTATCGGTGTACCTATACCACCGGCCGCCAGAATAACATTCCGCGCTCGCAGCTCGATTTGATCGTGTCCCTGGATGGCATTCACACCTGTGGTCTGCCCATTTCTGTGAGTGACTCGGATAACCTCTGTATTAACCGAGAGGTGTGCTCCGTTCTTCATGGCGTCATCAACGCATTCCAGAGCTGTCCATTTCGCCCCATTGGGGCATCCGAACATGCACATACCACAGGCCTTGCACCTATTGAAGTCAACACATTTTGCAGTCGGTTTCATTTCCAAGCCTAGGGATGCTGCTCCTTGGTTAATCTTCGCGGTGGCAGGACCAATGAAACTATCTGGTACCAGATTGACTCGCAGATCTTTCCGGGCAGACTCGAGTTCATAGGATAGATCAATCCCCCATTCATTCAATATGCTGATGGGAGGAGTGACGGCATTTCCCATGGCGACGTAGGATGAGCCACCAAGCATCCTGGCTCGACCTATCCAGATACCTTCCTCGGAGCGAAGAAGATTGTTGTTATCGTCTCGATATATCCTACTCCGTCCAATCTTCATAAAGCCGGTTGCGTTGAGTTTCGGTCCGTATTCGATCATCAGGACACGCTTTCTGGTTGCTGCTAATTCCTTCGCTATTGTCGCACCGCCAGGGCCTGTGCCGACGATAATGTAATCGTATTCCTTTGCCATGTTCATGTATCTATTATAGCTCAAAGAATAGATATAGTACCCCTACCCGCATTGTGCAGGCAGCCTGTCGCAGGCAGAGAGGGCAGCGCTCCACGCACATTTCATGGCAGCTAAGACTGGTCGCGCGGTAGTCGATGGCATGCCAAAGCTGATGGCACCGCTGCCAGAAAACATCGCTCAAGAGTGAAGGGCACTTGCCTCAGATTCCGAGTACGGGTACAATGAATGACGCTTGGCTTGGTTCAACTCTGGGTTGTGTGCCGGCTTCGCGCCACGTGGATGCTTATCCGTCAGCCCCGTTGTCCAGGAATAGGTCCACAGGAGATTCAATGAGGTTGGCTGGAAGACGCGTTGTTCTCCGAGAGAAAAGACGAGACTCCGACGACGAGGATCTCTTCAATTGGTTTAATCTTGAAGAGTGGCAATACTACGATCAGCCCGACAGGCTATACACTGGGATCAGTCGAGAGGAGTTCAATAAGCGACTCGAGGAACGCCGGCGTCATCCTTCCACCAGTAGCCATGGTTGGCACATCGATACCACTGAGGGCCAACACATTGGCTGGGCCAACTACTACTGTCTGGATACGCAGGCAAAACGAGCCTACGTGGGAATCTGTCTGCCGGAAGAGGAGACGTGGGGAAGAGGTTATGGTACAGAAGCCATACGCCTTCTGGTTGATCATCTATTCGCCGAGATGGACCTTCAAGAGATCAGAACAGCTACCTGGACGGGCAACAGACGGATGATGCGCTGTGCAGAGAAGTGCGGTTTCACGGAAGTGGCGAGGATGCCACACAGTGCCGAGTTTTCTACCCGCGGCGAACCCCTGGAAAGGATAGAATTCTCTATGTGCCGTGAGGATTGGTCACGTCAAAACGATGGCGGTGCTTAATCTCTTGTTGGGGGGACGCGGCTATCGACGCGATGGAGCGGTGTGCGGTTGGCTGATTGCTTGTGGGTCGGCTGGGGGCGTCGCTGTCCCCATGCGCCTCAGCTCCGACCGTTAGCCAGGCAAGAGGAGTATACTCCATGAATGCTCCAGCAAAGGCAAAGGGCGAACGTTTGCTGTTAGATTCACCATCCTGCTTACGGAGCACAATGCACAAAGGAGGAAGATCTAATGCATCAGGTTGAAATAGCAGGTTCATACTACGAACTGGGTCTGAAATACGGGAGGACCCTAGCTGAGAACAATCTCAGCTCGGGGTTGAAACAGCCAACTGAATCCGCGCTCGCGCTTGTCAAGGAATGTGAGCGTGAGATCGCAGTCCACGCTCCAGGGTTACTGGAGGAAATCAGGGGAATCTCTGACGCCTGCGAGTGTGAATATGACCTGGTACTGGTCAACACACCGGATTGCTGAGTTCCGCTCTGCCTTTAAGACCACAAACTTGATGGGTCTGGTTTTGACAAGAGCAAACGCGTGTGTTAGCTTTCATCGAAGATAATCGCAGCCAGGCCAGCAGACAGGGATGCAAAACACAATAGCAGCGACCTATGGCTCTTGGAAATCACCTGTGACGTCCGATCTTGTTTCATCGAGCGCGGTTAGATTCGATAGACAGATCGAGGTTGATGGGAGTGACATATACTGGGTGGAAATGCGTCCGGAGGAGGGAGGACGCTATGTGGTTGTACGGCGTTCGCAGGACGGCAGGAGTGCCGATGTCACGCCCAAGCCCTTCAATGTCAGGACCCGGGTGCATGAATACGGTGGCGGCGCCTACAAGGTAGACCGGGGTACAGTCTATTTTTCCAATTTCGTAGACCAGCGCCTTTACCGACAACCCCCCAACTCTATTCCGGAGCCGATCACTCCTGAAGGCGAAATGCGCTATGCCGATGGCGTCATCGACCATCTCCGGAATCGTATGATCTGCGTCTGCGAAGATCATACGAACAGCGACAGAGAAGCGGAGAATTATCTGGCGACAATGAGTATCGACGGGAGCGGGCGCTTTCGGAAGCTGATTTCAGGGAACGATTTCTACTCTTCGCCGCGAATCGACCCGAATGGTTCTCTGCTGGCATGGCTCGCCTGGGATCACCCCAATATGCCCTGGGATCATACGGAGCTTTGGGTCGGTGAGATCGAGAAGGATGGGTCGATTGCCAAGCCAATACAAATAGCAGGCGGCGACAGTGAATCTATCTGCCAGCCACAATTCGCGTCTGACGGAACGCTCCACTTTATCTCCGAGAGGACCGGCTGGTGGAATCTTTATTCCTGGAAAGATGGGACTGTCGAGGCGCTCTGTCCCATGGAAGCCGAATTCGGAGCGCCGCACTGGGTTTTTGGCACATCAAACTACAGCTTTGAATCGGGCCGGCTCATCTGTACCTACGTGAAAGATGGTTCATCGCATCTGGCCTCTCTCGACCTGTCAACTCGTGAGCTCAAGGAAACAGGCATACCTTACACCTCGATTTCAGGGGTTTGGGGAGGTCCGGGATTTGCTGTTCTTCTGGCCGGTTCACCAACCGAAGCCGAATCGATCATCAGGCTTGAAATTGCAGGCGGTAACGTGGAGATTCTGGGACGCTCGATCCCGGTCACAGTGCCCCCTCAATACCTGTCGCTGCCTGAGGCGATTAGATTTCCCACCGAAGGCGGGCTGACCTCACATGCACTATACTACAGGCCGAAGAACGGTGATTATGTCGGTCCTGTCGAGGAACGTCCGCCGCTAATTGTCGTGAGCCACGGCGGGCCAACCTCAGCAGCCTCAAGCACCTTGAATCTGAGTATCCAGTTCTGGACAAGCCGCGGCTTTGCCGTGGCCGACGTGGACTATGGCGGGAGTACGGGATACGGTAGAGCCTACCGGCAGAGACTGGATGGTAGGTGGGGAATCGTGGATGTGGATGACTGCGTCAATTGCGCCCGTTATCTCATTCAACGTGGTGAAGTAGACGAGAAGCGCACCGCTATTCGGGGTGGCAGCGCCGGCGGCTATACTACTCTTGCTGCTCTGACTTTCCGAAAAGTGTTCAGAGCCGGAGCCAGCTACTACGGTGTGAGTGACCTCGAGGCTCTGGCCAGGGATACACATAAGTTTGAGTCCCGCTACCTTGACCGGATCATCGGGCCGTATCCGGCCGCCCGTGATCTTTACGTGCAACGCTCACCGATCAGCCATGCGGAGTCCTTGTCATGTCCGGTGATCTTCTTCCAGGGAGATGAGGACAAGGTCGTGCCGCCGGACCAGGCAGAACTAATGGTGGATGCCCTCCGCAGGAAGGGGATACCGACTGCCTATATACTGTTCCAGGGTGAGCAGCATGGCTTCAGAAAGGCGGAAAACATCAAGCGGGCTCTCGACGCCGAACTCTACTTTTATTCAAGAATATTCGGCTTCGTACCGGCAGATGCCATCGAGCCTGTGCTAATCTACAATGCGCCCTAAACTGTGACTCTGCCATCATACAATGTAGGATAATATACAAGCGAAACGTGCAATCCGCTGCGTCTCTTCCCGTCGGCCCTTGCATACCTCGGCACTACCAGCTTCAGATACGTCCGTCTCTCGTCTAAACTCATTCTTTCATCGCTCGGCATGGTCCTCCTCAGTAACACTTCCATCTGAGTGAACCATACCACCTTCGGTAGCATTTTAGATGAGTGAATGCGAGCCCTAGCAATGGGGAGGTTTAGAGGTTATAATGTGTGCGTCGAAGGGTGTGTTTTTGGGGTTTAGAGGAAGACTTCAGCCAAAGGAGGCGCCTATGTTTGACACTCTAAGGGCGATCATTTCAAAGATAGATGCGGATTACGCCGATATTCGCTACGAAATACTCCGAGAAGCAAGGATTGTCTTCAACGGTGCCGAATTGGGGGAGATCAGCTCAAATACCACCGATGGATACGTATTGCGGGTACTCAAGAACGGCGGCTTGTCCACCATAGCCTTCACCAAGGAGACCGATGCCGAAAGAGCGATTAAGAGCGCCCTGGAAAACGCCCTGCTACTGTCACGGAGCACAAAGAAGCCCGTCGTGTTCGCCCCAACCGAGGTAATCAGAGGCGCCTTCTCGCCGCCCTTGAAAGAGGATCCGCGGAGGATTTCGATCGCAGAGAAGCTGGAATTGACCCGGCACTACAACGACATCCCCCTGAAGCAGGAAGGGATCAGCATGACTAACCTGCAATACAAGGAGGTCACACGAGACAAGTGCTTCGCCAGCACCGAGGGAAGCGAAGTCAGAGAGGAGCTGATTACCACAACGATAAATGGGCTAATTACCAGCAAGGACGGGAATCTCATCCAAAACGTGAGGGTAGGGGTTGGAGGAAGCAACGGATTTGCCATCCTTAGAAACCGGGATGAGGTGTTTGAGAGGAAAACGGGAATCGCCCTCGACCTTCTCCGGGCAAAGCCGGTAGACGCCGGCGTATACGATGCAATACTCAATCCCAATATGGCCGGAGTCTTTACCCACGAGGCGTTCGGACACTTCTCTGAGGCCGACCTTATCGAAGACAACCCCACGATGAAAGAGAAGATGAGACTTGAAGCGAAGCTGGGGAACGAAGTGCTCAACATCATTGATGATCCAACAATGCCTGGCCAATTGGGCTTCTATAAGTATGATGACGAAGGGGTAACGGCCAGAGCGGTCCAATTGCTGAGAGACGGGATTCTGGTGGGGCGCCTGCACTCGAGAAGGACTGCCGCAGCCTTTGGAGAGCCTCTGAATGGCCACTCGGTTGCCGAAGACTACCGTTTCGCTCCCATCATAAGGATGGGGAACATCTTCATCCAGCCGGGAACCAACAGCTTTGAGGAGCTTAGTGACGAACTCGACGATGGGCTATATATCCTTGACAGCAAGGGAGGGCAGACCAGCGGGGAGAACTTCACCTTCGGCGCTCAGTACGCCTACAGGGTCAAGAACGGCAGACTAGCGGAAATGATTCGTGACATCAATATCTCTGGGAATCTGTACCGGACGCTGCAAAACATCACCGCCATAGGAAATGACCTCACGCTGGGTGAGACCGGCGGGTGTGGTAAAGGGCAAATCAACATTCGTTCCTGCAATGGCGGGCCACACATACTTGTAAGAAACGTTGTCATTGGAGGTGCGTGATGGAAGCACTGCTTGAAATCGCCAAGAAGGTCAGTGATCAAGTGGAGGTCTACTCGCTGGAGCAGACGATCGACTCCGTGTCGTTCGAGGATGCGATGCTCAAGGATATCGATAGCAAGCTGCAATCGGGGACTTCCTTACGAATAATAAAGGATGGGAAGCTCGGATTCGCATTTACCAGAAACCTGATCAGTGGCGAGGAACTCCTGCAAAACGCGCTCGATTCTCTGAGCGTTGAAGTGGGCTTTGACCTCCCCGTCACGCAGGATCCGGCCCAACTGGATACCTATGACTCGGCTATCGAGAATCTCACCAATACCGATATCGTGAATGAGTGCAACAGGATCTGTGAAATGCTCGGTCCCAAAAGGAGTGGGCAGATCAACATAGAGGCCGAACGTGTGACATCAAGGGTGCGACTCATAAACAGCAATGGAACAGACCTTTCATCGAGGTCGTCTCAATACTATTGCTACACCGCGATTATGTATCCCGGCTCCTATTCCTCGATAAGTCGACTGGTGGCTTCGAAGCATTTTGAGAGAATACCTGACGAACACCTGAGCTTCATTGTCGACACCTACAATAAGTCGCTGAAAGAAGCGAGTCCCCGCGGAGGGAAGATGAAGGTGCTCTTCTTGCCGGGTACCATTTATAGTCTAATGTGGAGGCTTGCGAGCGCCACGAACGGAAAGAATATCTACGAAGGGACATCGCCGGTCTCGGACAAACTGGGGGATGAGATGTTCGACCGTCAACTGACCGTATATAACGACCCCCTCAATGATCAATTCCCCGGTGCCCGCAGCTTTGATGACGAGGGTACGCCCTGTCGCTACTTTCCAGTAGTTGAAAACGGTGTCCTGAAGAATTTCTATTATGATCTTCATTACGCCCACAAGCTGAACGCAAGTCCCACCGGGCATGGATTCAGGAGTGCCATGTGGGGCGGCGATTCGATCGCCATAAAACCCACGCCGTCTCTGGATCACGGCTTCATAAAGCCCGGCGACAAGTCTCTTTCAGAGCTCATAGGGTCGATCGATCGCGGCATCATCATCGCCGATGTGCTTGGAGCCCACAGTGGCAACGTTCCCAATGGTGATTTTTCCATGGGCCTCAGCCCAGGACTATATGTGGAAAAGGGAGAGATAGTGGGTAATGTAAAGGACGCCATGGTAGCTGGCAACATCTATGAGGTGATGAAAAATGTGCTGGCGATCGAAGATACCATCTACCCGGCAATGGGGGGAACCTTCCCGGCGATATTGTTCGACAGTGTGAGTGTAGCAACTAAATCATAGGCGGTAAGCTTTCAAGGTGTGGAATGCAAGGGAGTAATCAACCGCCTGGAATGTTAGCCGGCGAAGTGGCGTACTGCTGACGTCTCCATTTACACGCTGAGGGGTTTATGCAGGCCACCCTTCTATGGTAGGGTATGACCAATGGTGACGCCGTTTGATTACTCCTATCCCCTCCCACCGAATGTGGCGGCGAGACACCTTGGGGAACAGGGGGCATAATGCGAGACAACGATACGAGTGTTGAGACTCTCAAGGCTGCCCCCAAAGCGTTCTACGACGCGGTTTTGCCTTTTCTGGCCGAAGCTGAGGCCGAGAACACCCTGCTCATCGGCATATCATCCAGGTTGGCGGCCCGGGATATGCCTGACTCGCCCGAAGCGTTCTTCTGGGTGGTTCGAGATGGCGACGAAATCTGCGGGGCTGCAATGTGGACACCACCACACGACCTCGTCTTGTCCCATCCGTTCTCTGATGCCGCACTCGACACACTGTCCGAGTTCCTCCTACGGATGCAGTTGCCCCTGCCGGGAGTGCTTGGCCCAGACGATGCTGCTAGCAAGTTTGCGCTGCAATGGACGACGGCAAGGAATTTAACAGCTCATCTGTGGCGACGCGAACGCATCTACTGCCTGCAGCGGGTTGAGCCCTTGCCCTGGACTGAGGGCCATATGATCCAGGCAGAGCCGGAGCACATGGCGCGGCTAGTTCCGTGGATGGGAGATTTCCTTGAAGAGATGCGTGAGAAGGGCGATCCGGCAGCTGGACTGAGTGCTGCTATTGCAGATGGCAGGGTTTTCGTCTGGTGGAACGTCAGCCCTGTCTCAATGGCTGGATGGGCCAACCCCACGCCCAATGGCGTCCGCATCGGCCCGGTCTACACTCCACTCGAGCAGCGCCGCCGTGGTTACGCCACCGCCGTCGTAAGCGCGCTGAGCGATACGCTGCTGCGGCAAGGGAAGTCTTTCTGTGCCCTCTACACCGACCTATCCAACCCCACATCAAATAGCATCTACCAGCGTGTTGGGTATCAGCCGATCCTCGACTGCTATCACTATCGATTCATATCCTAAGGGTATCGTCTTGCTATCGCGCCCTTCCTATAGCTGTAGGACCGGAGAGGCAGTTAGTTTCGATAAATTGCGTAGTGACCCAGCCCGTCCCGCCAAATGCAGTATGAGTACACATTGTTCGCAGTTGGACGAAAACTCAACTTGGCCAATTCACTCCCCCTCTGTAGCCAGCAAGGGCTCGCAGAAGCAGGGTGTGCTTAGCATGTCGGTTATTCTCCCTAGTAGTTCAATTCTAGAAGCATATGTTAGCATTTGGAGTGATGCGACTTCTGGGCTACGAGACCTTAATAGACCCGTTGCTCAAAGACATGAGGACGTTTACTGCTGAGTTTGCAGACATAAATTCGGGCTACCGAATACTGGATGTCTGCTGCGGGACTGGGGCTCAGATCTTCGAGTATGCGAAACGTGGTCCCGTTGCTGTAGGAATAGATAATGATCCAGCCATGCTAAGGGTGGCCGCAAGAAATAGAATGAAACAGAAAGAGGATGATATTTCGTTCCAGCTGGCTGATGCAACGAGCTTGCCTTTCAAAGATAGCTACTTCGACTATGTTTCCATTTCTTTCGGATTGCACGATAAGATAAGGAGAGTTCGCAACAGAGTTGTCCATGAAATGAAGCGAGTGGTAAAGCAGCATGGGTCCCTTATCCTGGCGGACTATCGGGTGCCGCTTCCTCGGAACATATGGGCTATAGCTGCTCGGGTTATAGAGTTCCTAGCCAATGGCTCCCATTATGAAGGCTTCAAGGATTATCTTAGCACCGATGGGTTGGATGGGATTCTAAGGGCTCACGATTTACGGGAACAGAAGAGAGCATGTGTAAAGAGCGGGCTGGTGGTCATTGCTGAAGCTAAGAAGATATAGGCATCTTGCCAAGGTTGCTCTTGGCAGCCAGCATTAGTGTTGAAGACCAATGGTATTGCACCAAATAGCGTCCTGTTCAGTGGCCCTAGCGGTGACTCTAGTAGATTGATAGGAATCGAGCCAGGGCTTAACATTTCGGCCGTATTAGTTCAGAATCACGACATAATGGAGAAAGCACCTGGAGTAGCAGGTTGGCGGGACTAAATCGATATAAGAAGACATGGAATTCGCAGCCAAAGGATCTGGAATGGTTGAAACAGGAGGCCTCAACCCCAACGATTATCAAGCAGAATGCGAGAAGTACCTCGGGTCCTGTTTGGGAAGCAAGGTGCGGTTTGTTCACGCCGAGCCGTTGCCCAAGAGCACCCGCGCTGCACCATGGTGCTTGGATGTAGAAGTGAGGGGAGAAAGGAAACGGTATGTCCTACAGTTGGATTCGAGGCGCAGCGAGCACGAGTACGCTGTCCTTAAGGCGATGGAATTGGTCCCCATTCCGACTCCGCAGGTATACGGCTGGGATCCAGAGGGGGAAGCACTGGGAGTGCCATGCTTCTTGCGTGACTTCATTGAGGGGGAATCGTTGCTGCAACCGATGCTGGCAGGCGAGCGATGGGCTGAGGAGTTGTATATCGACACCGTTTGTAGGCTCCAAGGGGTCACACGCCAGCAGTTATCGGTTGTTGAGGATCGATTGGCCGGAGAGGAGACGGCTGAGGCGTTCCTTGAGGCAGCCTATGCGTATTTCAGGACCGATCCCCATCCACTGGCAGAGGCAGTGTATGTGACGTTGAGATGGACGATGCCAGAGACGCCGGCAGTCCGGTTTAGCAATGGAGATCTGTGGTTGGACAACTTGATTGTTCGCGACCAACAGCTGGCAGGGGTCATCGACTTCGAGAATGCAGGGTTCAGCGATCCTATCTATGAGTTCTTGCTGCCATTCTTCGTGGCACCGCAGTTGCGAGGCAAGGGATTAGAGGAGTGTTACTGTGAGCGCATGGGATTCGATGCAGATGTCCTGGAGTGGTACCGTGGCCTTGAGTACTTCGACACGTGGCACTGGGTGAGGGCGACAGGGAAGCCCTTTGAGCAGTACACATCAGAGAATCTGCGAGCCGCGTTAGAGAGCTGGCTAGGGGGCTTCAGTGGGGGAGTCAGATAGCTGTATGGCATGCCGCCCGACATGCAGGCTGCGCACGACTGGCGCATCTGGTGCGATTTCCGCCGTTGACAAGGGCCAGGGAATTGTGCCGGTCAAGGCATGGGTTCTTGGCGCTGACCAGTGATGCACGAACGGTCAACGGTCACTTGGATGCCCCGGATCATTGAGTACGTCACAATAGCTCGGAACATTATCCAATAAGAGCCGGGATTGTTACACCGGCTTAGCCGTATGTCAGAACGTATAAGTTGGCTACCTCGGCGCTGCCCACGTAGTGAGCGGCTATATTGACTTTTCTGTACGCTTTCTGAAAGAATGACAATATCCTTATGCTGCTACAGAATATAAGATCTCATATATGAGAGAAATTGGGGGGTAAGCACATGGGACGCGTAAGCAAGAAAACAGTCTTGAGCATCCTGCTCATAACGCTACTCACAGCGCTAGCTGTTACGCTCGCAATCAGGTTCGGCTCTGGGCCAGGAATCAGCAAAGACGAAGCTATCGCCATACTGGTGGGCGAGATAATAGAGCCCGCCGCTGAGTATGAAGGAATCTCAGCATTCATGTTGTCCGGGCCACTACAGGACGGTGATGTTGTTACCTCAGAAAGTGGTGAGGACTACCCGATAGACGCCAGCACGTGGTTCGTCTTTATTGATGATGAACCGCTGGCGTTTTTCGCCCATGAGTGTAGATACGTCTTCATAGATGGTCGGACTGGGGCCTACGAAGTTATCAATGAAACCTGGCCGCCCGAGATAAACAACGTGTCTATGTGGGATGGTCAGAATGTGGACGGAGGAACCATCATTGAGGTGTGGCCCATTTTGGATAATCCGACACCCGTTGGGGGCAATATCAGCGATGCCCCCAGTGGTGATTACGGGGATGCGCCCGATGGGCAGACGGGCCTTTACTACGGAGTCATAGGCGCTTTCCCCACCCTCTATCACACGACTAATAGCCATTTCGGTCGTCCAGGAGGGCATGCCCTCAACGTCGGCGAAGAGATGCTGGGAATGAACGTCAGCTCTGAGATGGATGCCATTGACCCCGACGACCCGGACGGAGTGCCCAATCTGGTCGATGCGGACAGCGATGAGAGAATGTACATCATCATGGAGGACGGCAAGGCCAGACTGGCGCTCACTGTCACCGTTGGCCCCGACGCTCCGAAGACAACCCGATACGTTAATGCCTTGATCGATTTCGACCGCAGCGGAAACTGGAGCACCGGTGCCTTCGGACCAGAGTGGGTCGTAGTCAACTTGGAGGTGGATGTTGCCCCCGGCGACTCGGAGACAATACTCACTCCAGAGTTCTCCTGGGGAAGTCAGCCGGTGTCTCCCTCAGGGGTATGGATGAGAGTGGCTTTGACCAGGGAGAGGGTTGATGAGACGTTATTCACCGACGTAGGTGGCTGGGATGGAAGTGGGCAGTTCGCCTACGGCGAAATCGAGGACCACCTCGCCTTCCTCACCGATAGCCCGCCGCCACCCGGTGGCGATGGCGACGGGGATGGGAACGGAGACGGGAATGGCAATGGCAATGGGCCACCCCCGCCAGGTCCCGAAGATGGCCCTTGTGGCTACGATATAAACTACTACGTGCTTATCATCAACTGTGGTGACACAGCTAAGCACATGGGGCAGGGCACGCCTATCGCCCAGGCTGCCTCCAGCAGTGTGGCCAGCGCTGCCCAGAGCCAGGGTTATACCTCAGCGGGCAATCTGGGGCCGGGTGGTGCCGGAGACAGCCAGACTTCGCTGACCAACATCGGCCAGGCGATTGCAGACCTGGCAGCACAGGCCAAGTGCGGGGACCATGTTCTCATCTACATCTGCGGACATGGCAGTGAGAAGAGTTCCAGGAAGCCCGAGGGGGGTATCTCCATCTACAACAGCTCGGGGGGTAAGACTGACGAGTTGCTGACACCTTCGGCCCTGGCCAGCATGTTGGGCGGCTTCGATGCCTGCGATGGTGAGGAATGTGGCACACCGGGTTGCTGCCATGTCAGCGTTGTTATCGAGTCCTGCTACGCAGGCAACTTCAACACCCCAGGCCTGAATGATCAGGAAAACATTGTGGTTTCTGGTTCATCGACCGACACTCCAGCCCAGGGGATCTACCCTGGAGGCGGCGTATATACGGCCGGTTTTGTTGGTGGACTGCAAGACTCGGACGCCGATACCGACGACCCGCCCGACGGCGTAGACCCGGCGGAAGCACATGATTCGGCAGATGCGGCGGTTCAGAATCACCCGCGGAGCAAGAAGGGGAAGCAGCAGTCCTGGAGCGAGGGGGACTGGTGCGATTGCGTGTGCCCCTGCAGTCCGGACATAGATGTGGAGAAATGGGTGTGGTACGACTCGCTTGAGACATGGGTTGACGAGATTGAAGTCCCACGAGGTCAACTGGTTGCCTTCAGATTGGATATCGAAAGCACGGGGACATGCCGCGACATCGTCGACCTGGAGATAATAGACTTCCTGCCCGATTGCCTGGATTATGCTGGTGAGGCCATCCTCTACCATAATGAAATCCCCTACGACAGGCCGCCTGATGAGATTAGTCCAGTGTCAGGAGGGCTACAGCTTACCTGGGACCTGGCCGATATGGGGCCGCTGGCACCGGGAGAAAGCATAGCCGTTGAATATTCTGCCTACGCCGAGTCCCCCGGACCAAATACTAATGAGGTGCTCGTCAGCGCGCACTGCTCCTATGATTATGCAAACATCGTTACCGACCAAGACTCGGCAACTGTCTTGGTCCAAGAAGGTCCGGCCGAGGACCTATTAGGCAGCCATCTAGAGGTCAGTAACGTCGGTAGCTTATGGAGCGACCCTGATACATGTGATAGTTTCTTTGACATCTACTTCGAGGTTCAGGACCTCACCGGAGGTGATTACCCGGTCACCTACGTAGGCCTTTACATAAACGGGTGGCTGTATGATTCCTGGGAAACAGCTGATGTCATAGTTGAGCGACATATTCCTGATATTCCGGCTGAGTGTGGAGAAACTATTGATATCGCGTTGGTAGCTATGAACCTGGTCAGCGTGGAGCCTGTTGTTGTTAACACTGCATCCTTCACTACCCCCATGCCCTCGCCCCCAAGCGCGGAGGAGGTATTACGGGTTGGCTTTGAGGCTTACGTCGAGTGCGCTTTTAACCAGTATGAGGAGTGTACCGGCTGTGAGGTTACCATCTACTTCTGGGCGGAGGACATCAGTAGCGAGGATACCTACCCAGTCACCAATGTGGTTCTAAGGCTAGACGGGGTGCCGTCGTACGATTCAAACCCTATATCTGAAGATCTCTTCGAATATGAGTATGAGTTTCCAGCTGGATGCGGACAGACCATTCAGATTGAGGTAATAGCTACGAACCTGATTGGGCTGGAGGCTATTAGTGCCGGCCCCTTAACTACCCCCTCCCAACCATAACGCCCTGTCGATAAGGAGCCTGGCTAGCTCCATTATAGCAGTAAGACGGACACGTGAGGGAGTCCTATTCTCTCTTCACTGCTGTCGATCAACCGTCGTCATAATAGCGGCTTTCTGCCGTCCCCCCCGAGGACCAGGCCATTTGCTCTTAGAGTCCCCGTCTGATAGGAAGGCATATCTGACTCTATACGTGAGCGGCTGTTGCTGGGCCCCTGCTTCATAGGATATCACCTCTCAAATGTGGACACCTGCGCAACGCCTTGATCAGGCATTAGCTTAGACCGCGGGATCAGGGCATGAAAAAGGATAGCCCTTCAACTATCCTCGGAAAACGGACACGAAAAAGGGAAGAGCAACCTCTATAAAGGCTGCTCTGCCCCGGCTTCAATGGCTGCCAGTTCGGCTTCGGTTGGCTATGTGGTACCGACCAATGACTCATTCTCGGCCCCTGGAGTGGCCGCGGCTATCCGCCGGATGAGGCATCCTGTGGGCTGGTCTGGGAATCCCGCAAGGATCCGTGGACAACGTTTATGAGTTAGACCACATACAGGGGGTCTGGAGATTCCTTCCACTCGTAATGGTGGGCGGTACTGGATTTGAACCAGTGACCTCCTGTGTGTAAGACAGGCGCTCTCACCACTGAGCTAACCGCCCATGGCACGCCTGGCGGGATTTGAACCCGCGACCTCAGCCTCCGCAGGGCTGCGCTCTATCCTGCTGAGCTACAGGCGCATACATGCCACCAGTATCCCCGTTCACGGCGGCCACAACACTCACACTCCCTCTGGTCAGAGATCACATATAGATGGTGCCGAAGGAGGGATTTGAACCCTCACGTCCATAAGGACACTACGCCCTGAACGTAGCGCGTCTGCCTTTCCGCCACTTCGGCATGCAGCACTCTCCCTAGAACTCTCTCCTTCCTAGGGAGACGAAAATGACCGCCAGTATTCCCAGCCAAAGCATTGGAAGCGTGCAGATAGCCCCTGCCAGGGCCAGGCCGAAGCTTCTCCGTCTTACGGCGGAGACGCCCCCCGCAATAGCGACTATGCCCAGGACAAGAATGACCCCCGCCATTACGGTCCACATGAGAAAGGGGAACATGCCTGTGCCAGGACCACCTCCAGGGAGCATCCAGTCCCCGAAATGCGGCATCCTGCACAATATGCCAACACCTGCGGCCATCAGCAGCATCATGGTTCCACCCATGACCTCAAATGCCCCGATGATGATGCTCAGGATCCCCCCGGCGCTGAGCAATCCTCCTCTGCCTTCATCCATACGCTGACCTCCTTTTGCCGCGGTTAATGGTGGGCGATACTGGATTTGAACCAGTGGCCTCTTGCGTGTGAAGCAAGCGCTCTCACCACTGAGCTAATCGCCCAGACCTAAACCTCACTTCCATTAAAACAGGCCAGAACCTGCCGCGGCAAGCCATCATTGCTTAATGCGGCAATGAACCAAGCATCATGGCCTGCTGCCGATTCAGATTATAGACGTGTACCATTCTGCCAGTCAAGCTACGTCCCGCGGACGTTCATCTGCGTTGAAAGAGGTATACAACTGAACAGATAAAAGGGGTTGTGGAGCGGCGGAAGTTTTGCTATGCGACTATCACCTGTGCCACGAACGGCAACTGCAGAGCCAGGGGCAGTAGAGAGAAGTCACAGAGTCTGCAGCGGAGGACCAGCGGTGGCTGACCCAAGGGCCCAGAGTCTAATGTCCTGCTGTTGTTGAAAGATGCGTGGGAATTGAGGTAAGCTTAATCACCCGACCAGATGCTGCCAGAAGGCCCAGGTTGCCTGCATGGAGCGATAGGGCCAGCGGCAGAGAGTAGGACTGTGAGAGATGCAGACTGAGCAAGACCACTACGAGGTGCTGGGTGTTAAGCCGGACGCCAGCGACGAGGAGATCAGAGAAGCATACCGCAAGCTGGCTTTTCGATATCACCCGGACCGCAACCGGGCAAGTCGCGATGCCGCCACCAGGATGAAGGAGATCAACGAGGCTTATGCTATCCTCTCGCACCCGGTGAAACGCAGGGACTACGATGTTCCCAGGGGCTATCAAAACAGAGTGCCCAGATTTGAGGCAGGCAGCAAGGTCAAGGTCAGCCCGGGCGCTGCATCGCCGTATAGAGGCCGCATCGGAATCGTAGACAAGGAACCCATCAAGGATGTCTTTCGCTACTGGTACATGGTGAGGTTCGAATCGAAAGGGCTGTCTCCCGTAGGTCGCTTTGCCGAAGAAGAACTTGAGGAAGCGCGCGGTTAGCGGCCGGGCGCCCGCCACCAAGGTCAGCAACAAACTGACGGAACGCCCTGTCAGGCCAAGCCGAACAGGTAAGCTGTAGACACGGGTTTGGTAGCGCATACGGGATTCGAACCCGTGATCTCCTCCTTGAGAGGGAGGTGTCCTAGGCCTCTAGACGAATGCGCCACATTGGCTGGGGATCCAGGATTCGAACCTGGCCTAACTGATCCAGAGTCAGTCGTCCTACCGCTAGACTAATCCCCATCAGCACAATATTATAGCTATTCCCCATCTGTTGAGCAATACGCCGGTGTCCGCATACGGACCTGCCGGGCCGGAAATGGCGCGAACTACAACTGATTGCCAGACAACAGGGGGGTAATGGGCTAGCGCTTGGTGTACTGCGGTGCCTTGCGGGCCCGTTTGAGACCGTACTTCTTACGCTCCTTGACCCGGGAATCCCGGGTAAGCAAGCCCTCTTTACGCAGCATGGGCTTGAATAGCTCGTTCTCCTTAGCAAGAGCCCGAGCGATGCCGTGGCGAACGGCTCCAGCCTGACCGCTGATGCCACCGCCATTCACCTTCACGGTAACACGATACTTGCCCGTGGTGTTGGTAGCCAGCAAAGGATGCTCAATCATGTGGCGATGCTCGATGCGAGTGAAAGCCTCCTCGTAAGGCCTGTCATTAACGATTATCTCCCCTTTGCCCGGGAAAAGCCTAACCTGCGCTATGGCGCACTTCCGCCTACCGGTTCCCCAAATGTAGCTTTCCTCGCTCATAAGCTATCACCTTTCCTTAGGTAGCATTTCGCTGTCCTGATTCCCTGCGGGCACGGCTCCATCGCTCTGCTGAGGATGGTGACGGGAGACCTGACCCGCGTGGGGATGCTCATTGCCGGCATAAACCTTGAGCTTCTTGAACATGGCCCTGCCCAGGCTGTTATGTGGCAGCATCCCTTTCACCGCACGTTCTATTACACGGCCGGGGTGGTTGCTGAAAAGTCTATCAAAGCTCTGGCTCTTCAGACCGCCGGGATACCCCGAATGCCTGTAGTAGAGCTTCTGCCCGGCCTTCTTACCGGTCACCCTCACCTTAGCAGCATTGATCACCACAACATAATCGCCGGTATCAACATGGGGGGCATAGATGGCCTTCTCCTTACCCATGAGAAGCCTGGCTACCCGGGCAGCTAGCCTTCCCAGCGTCTTATCCGTGGCGTCTATCACCCACCACTGTCTCTGGATGTCTTTGGCTTTAGGACTATAAGTCTTCATATCTGGTTTCCCAGGGGCTGGGCGTAGTTAACCCTCATGAGGCATAGGCCACAGGGAGGGCAGACGGGACCCGCCAGACCCAACTTCCTAGCCTCCATTATATCACGAAAACCCTCGGTACTTATCTTCCCCAGGCCCAACCTGACCAGAAGGCCCACGGTGCTTCGCACCTGGTGAGGCAAGAAGGAACTGGCTACAATGCGGAAGATAGCAAAAGGCCCCTTGCTCTCAATGCCCGCCTCATAGACGGTGCGCAGCGTGCTCTTGCTGCCTTCCAGGGAACTGGCAAAGGAGGCAAAATCATGCTCGCCCCGGATGAACCGACAGGCCTCGTTCATGGCGTCTACGTCCAGCATCTTAGGCACAAATAAGGCAAAACGCCGGCTGAGCGGCGACCGGGTATCGCTATTCAGGATGCAGTAGTGATACTCCCGACTTACTGCGTCGCCCCGGACATTGAAGTCATCGCTCACCGTGTAAGCCGCCTTGACCGCTATATCTTCTGGTAAGTAGTAGTTCAAAGCTCTAACCAGCTTCATATTATCCAATGTAGACCTCGCCCGGAAGCCCACCACCTGTCCCCTGGCATGCACACCGGCATCAGTTCTGCTGGCGCCCATGACACGGCTGCTTTGCCGGCAGATCCGGCCTATAGCCAGTTCAAGCTCATCCTGGATGGTAGGCAAGCCCGCCTGCCATTGAAAGCCATGATACTGGGTGCCGTCATATTCTACAAGCAGAGCGAACTTACTTGACGAGCTCAATTTGAACCATGGGCGCGTTATCACCGGGGCGGGGTCCGAGCTTCAGCAACCTTGTATAGCCACCGTTACGGTCAGCATAGTCCTTAGCAATTTCGCCGAACAGCCTGTCAACAATCTTCTTATCAGTGACGAAGGCCAGGGCTTCTCGCCTTGAAGCCAGGCTGCCTTCCTTGCCCAGGGTGATCATCTTTTCCGTCAGGCCGCGAACCTCTCTAGCTTTAGCTTCGGTGGTCACGATCTTCTCGTGAGCCAGAAGCTCGCTGACCTGATTTCGGTACAACGCCCACCTCTGCTTTGTCGGCCTGCCCAGTTTCCGTCCTGCTACCTTGTGTCTCATTCCTTCTTCCTCGGGATAGGGACTCCCAGCCTGGCCATCATCTCTTCCACCTCGGCTCGAGACTTCTCTCCCAAGCCGGGCAACGGCGGCAGGCCCTCCTCGCTCTTCTCTATCAACTGTCCCAGAGTGAGGATACCGGCCCTCTTCAGGCTGTTGTACGAACGAGTTGACAGGTTCAGGTTCTCCAGCGGGGTCTCGTATTGCTCGGGCAAGACCGACAGGGGTTTGGCCATGGGTACCTCGAGGTCTCTGAAGGAGGAGAACTGATTGACCAGGATGATGGCACTCTGATTCAGCGCGTCCCAGGGTGGGATGGTGGCGTCCGTCCAGATCTCCAGGACCAGCTTCTCAGGGCCTTCCTCCTGACCGGGCTTAATAGCTTCCACAGAGAAATTGACTTTCCGTACCGGAGTGAAGATGGCGTCTACTGGCAGAGCTCCCACCGGCAAACCGTCAACCGATTTGCCCGGCACATAACCCTTGCCCAGCTCAACATTAAGCTCTACGTAAAGCTTGGCTTCGGGCGAGTCCAGCGAAGCGAGATGAAGCTCAGGATTGGCAATGCGAAAGTCGGCCGATGGCCTGATATCGCCGGCGCAGATCCTCCCTTCGCCCTCTGCTTCCAGGACCATCTGCCCGGCTTGTCGCGAAAGCGGGCACAGCCTCAGCTGCCTGACATTGAGCAGGAATTCCATGGCGTCCTCTTTTACATGAGGAATGGGAGAGAACTCATGCTGAATGCCTTCGATCTTGACCCATGTTACCGCAGCCCCGGGCAAAGAACTGAGAAGCACACGGCGCAGGGTGTTTCCCAGAGTAACGCCAAAACCGGGCTCCAGGGGTTCGGCAACGAAACGGCCGTAATTGCCGGTGCTTTCAACGCAAGTCACGGTGGGGATAGATGATTCAAGCATAACTCACCTTGAGTAATACTCGACAACAGCCTTTTCGTTTAGTCCGGCTTCGACATCGTCCCTGACGGGCAGGTTCAACACTTTGCCCGTCATGCTCTCCTTGTCCATGCTTAACCAGCTGGGGATAAGCCTTTCCTCGACCTGCTCAGCTATCGTCTTGTAATACTCGGTCTTGGTGCTGGTCTCCCTCCATGCTATTGCGTCTCCCGGTTTAACCAGAAAGGAAGGTATATCGGTCTTACGTCCATTGACAAGAATGTGGCCATGACGGACTATCTGTCTCGCTTGAGCACGCGAATCGGCAAAGCCCAGGCGGTAGACCACGTTGTCCAGCCTCCTCTCCAGCAATATGAGAAGGTTCTCTCCTGTGGCGCTGGGTCCTTTCTTGGCCTCGACGAAAAACCTACGAAACTGCCGCTCCAGGATGCCATAGTTGAAGCGGACCTTCTGCTTCTCCCGCAGTTGAATGCCGCGGTCGGAAATCCCGCCCCGGCCCCGCGGGGGAAGGCGGCCGCCGGGAGGCGTGCTCCTTTTCTCCAGAGGGCATTTGGGCGTGGCGCACCTGGCGCCCTTGAGCATAAGCTTGTCGCCGAAACGGCGGCATAGGCGGCAGACCGGGCCTGTGTAGCGCGCCATGCTAGACTCTTCTCCTGCCCCGAGGGCGGCAGCCGTTATGGGGGATAGGTGTCACATCCTTGATAGCAGTGACAGTAATCCCGGATGCCTGCAAGGCCCGGATGGCCGCTTCGCGCCCACTGCCGGGGCCCTTGATGAACACTTCGACGCGGCGCAGGCCATCACCTGTTGCCTGATGAGCTGCGCCCCTGGCAGCACTCTGGGCAGCGTAGGGTGTCCCCTTCCTGGAGCCTTTGAACCCGGCGGTGCCAGAACTGCCCCAGGCGACAACATTGCCCTGCATATCGGTAATGGTGACCATAGTGTTATTGAAAGTGGAATGGATGTAGGCTTTGCCTTCGTTAATCTTTCTACGGACCTTACGGGCCTTTTTCTTCTTTGGCATCTGCTAGCACGACCTCCTTACTTCTTAGCTACTCCACGTCTCTGGCCACGACCGGCCACGGTCTTCCTGGGCCCCCTCTTGGTCCGAGCGTTTGTGCGCGTTCTCTGTCCATGCACCGGGAGCCTCATGCGGTGCCTCATGCCCCGATAACAGCTAATCTCGATGAGCCGCTTTATGTTCGACTGCACCTCCCGCCTGAGTTCGCCCTCTACTTTGTGCTGCTTATCGATGACATCTCTAATCTGGCCGACCTGTTCTTCGGTGAGGTCCTTGACCCTGAGGCTGGGATCGACACCGGCGGCCCCCAGGATGGACTGGCTTGCTGAAGAGCCAATACCGTAGATGCGCTGCAGGGCTACCCAAACCGGCTTATCCTTAGGCAGATCTATACCAGCAATACGTGCCACTGTTTATCACCCCTGCTTCTGTTTGTGTTTCGGGTTCTCACAGATAACCCTTACCACGCCTTCACGCCTGATGACCTTGCATTTCTTGCATATCGGTTTGACCGAAGCTCTTACTTTCATTTCCAATCACCTTGCAGGCAAACCCTGTTATGATATACCTTCATAACTTACCTGTCAAACTATCTGAGCCGATAGGTAACCCTGCCCCGACTCAGATCATAGGGGGAAAGCTCTATCAATACCCTATCCCCGGGCAATATCTTGATATAGTGCTTTCTCATCTTGCCGGAGATATGAGCCAGTACTTGGTGCCCGTTAGCCAGTTCCACCCGAAACATGGTATTGGGCAAGACCGTAATCACCTTGCCTTCGACTTCTATCCGCTCCCTCTTGGCCATAATCTACATGTCACCTAAGCCAGTATCTCAGCTTCACTGTCAGTTATGGCAATGGTATGCTCAAAATGGGCAGATAGGCTGCCATCGGCCGTCAGCACCGTCCAGTTATTTCCTGCCACCCTGGTGCGCCAGTCCCCGGCATTGACCATGGGCTCAATTGCCAGAGTCATGCCTCTACGAAGCAGGGGGCCCTTGCCAACGGCAAAATTGGGTATCTGCGGGTCTTCATGGAGGTCGCGACCTACCCCGTGCCCCGTATACTCTCTAACTATAGAAAAGCCTCGCGATTCCACATAATGCTGAATAGCGGAAGAGATGTCGTCTACGGTGGCTCCGCTCATTGCTTGAGCGATGCCTGACATCAGGGCGCCCTCTGTGATCTCTATCAGCCTCTCCGCCTCCGTGGTTATCTGACCCACGCCGATGGTTATGGCAGCATCGGTACAGAAGCCGTCAAGCGTTGCTCCTGCATCCAGAGAGACGATGTCTCCCTCCCGCAGTACCCTTTCACCAGGAATGCCGTGCACTATCTCATCGTTCACCGAAACACAGAGATTAGCAGGGAAGCCGCGATAGTCCTTGAATGAAGGAATAACCCCTCTCTTCTCCGCTTCCTGGGCCATTATCATATCCAGGTCACTGGTCCTGATCCCGGGCCTTGTTTCCTGTCTCAGTTTGTCCAGGATGGCCGCCAGAATTGCGCCACACTTTCTCATAGTGTCTATTTCTTCGCTGGATTTTATAACTACCATCTATCGCGTCGCTGCTCGGAGGCCGGAGGCGATCTGGCCGGATACTTCCTGTATGCCCGGCCGGCCATCGATCCTGATCAGCTTGTTCTGCCCCCGGTAGTAATCGAGGACAGGAACGACCTCAGCAAAGAAGACTCTAAGCCGCTCCCTTACCGTCTCTTCCCTGTCATCGGAACGCTGGAACAATTCACCACCACACTTGTCGCATTTCCCCGGTACCTCGGGGGGTGAAGTCACCAGGTGATAGGGCCTCTGGCAATCGCGGCACAGCCGCCTTCCGCTGAGGCGCCTCACCAGCTCTTCCTCAGGCACCTCAATGTATATTGTCTTGTCTATGGCTTTTCCCTGCTCCTCAAGAGCTCGGTCCAGCGCTTTGGCCTGACGCAGAGTACGGGGGAAGCCATCAAACACACAGCCAGAGCTACAGCCAGGCTCATTGATTCTTTCCAGAACCATCCTTATCGTAACCTCATCGGGGACCAGTTCTCCCTTATCCATATAGCTCCTGGCCAGTAGACCAACCTCAGTCCTCTCCTCCAGCGCCTGGCGAAACAAATCACCCGAGGCTATGTGAGGTATACCCATCTTCCGCGAGAGGATGTCTGCCTGAGTTCCCTTCCCTGCCCCCGGAGGACCTAGCATGACAATGAACATTATTTCAGGAAACCCTCGTAGCGGCGCATCGTCAATTGGGCCTCCAATTGCTTCATGGTATCCAGCGAGACACCAACGGCTATGAGCATGGCGGTGCTCTGGATTATCAACTGCTGAACGCCGGTAATCTGTTGAGCAACGAAGGGCATTATTGCTACTACGGCCAGGAACAAAGCGCCGCCGAAGGTGATGCGCTTTATGACTCTGTTGAGATAGTCGGCGGTAGCCTTGCCGGGTCGGACTCCGGGAATGAAGCCTCCCTGCTGCTGCAGGGTCTGAGGCAGGTTCATCTGCTCGAATATGACCATGGTGTAGAAGAAAGCGAAGCCGATCACCAGCGCGAAGTAAAGACCCTGGTAAAGCAGCGTATCGGCCTGGAATGTCTTGAAGACTGTGTTCCAGAAGTTCGGGTCCTGCTCGGGACCCATCAAGAAGCGAGATATGGTTGCGGGAAGCTGCATCAAAGCGATGGCGAAGATGATAGGTATCATGCCAGCGGTATTGACCCGCAGTGGTATGTAGGTAGAGCCCGACTGGCGGTACATGCGGCCACTGCGGAAGCTACTGCGGGCGTACTGCACAGGTATGCGGCGGTGTGCTTCAATGAATACTACTATGAATACAAGCGTAGCCAACGACAAGACGACGAACGCAATCAGCCCCCCGGGATCTCCGCCGATAGCAACAATGATGCCCCGGCCCACCATCTCCGGCAGGCTGGCCACGATGCCACCAAAGATTATTATCGATATCCCGTTGCCTATACCCCTCTCGGTAATCAACTCACCCAGCCAGACAAGGAACATGGTGCCGGCAACCATTGTGGTTATGATGCCGGCTATGGTCGCTGCCCCGAGCGGCTCCATAGTGACGCCCTCGATACGCAATACAGTAAGCATGCCGTAGCCCTGTATGGCGGCCAGGGGCACGGTCAGCAGGTGAGTAATCCGGTTGATCTTCTGGCGGCCAAGCTCGCCCTCCTGGGAGAGGGCCTGAAGCCTGGGCACCACCGGGGTCAGCAACTGCATGATGATGGACGAAGTGATATAGGGAAATATGCCCGCGGCAACTATGCTGAAACCCTTCATGGCACCGCCGCTGAAGAGGTCCAACATGCCGAAGAGAAGGTTTCCTTCGAAGAACTCTCCCAGCTTGGCAAGATCCACGCCCGGTAAGGGGACGTGACTCAGAAATCGGAAGACCACCAGTATGCCAAGGGTGAAAAGAATCCTGCGCCGCAGGTCGGGCAGGGATAGGGCGTCCATCATCGCCTGGACGAGGCGGGGCCGGCTGGTTTTGCGTTGCATTCTAAGTCGCTTCTATCTTCCCTCCGGCAGCGAGGATTTTCTTCTCCGCCGATGAAGAGAACTTGTCAGCCCTGACTACTAGAGGATGCTTAATGGCGCCATCGCCGAGTATCTTGGTCGGCCTATCCGAAGATTTGATGAGTCCTGCCCGGCACAATTCCTCAGAGGTCACCTCCGTCCCCGGGGCGAAGATGGCGAGATCGCCCACATTGACGACATTGTATTCGGTCTTGAAAATGTTGGTGAATCCTCTTCTATGCGGGAGGCGCTTTATCAGAGGCAGCTGCCCGCCTTCAAAGCCGAGGCGCACGCCGCCACCGGAGCGAGAGTTCTGTCCTTTGCAGCCCCTCCCCGAATAGGTGCCATGCCCGCTGCCGTCTCCCCGGCCTACGCGTTTTCTATCACGCTTCGCGCCCGCAGGAGGCCTTATCTCATTCTGTTTCATCTGCCTTCTCTTCCTGCTCCTCAGTGGTGGTCTCAGGGGCCACTTCCTCACCTCTCTTCAGGTTGGCCAGGGCAAGGATGGTCGCCTTAGCCACATTGATCTTACTCGTCCCGCCGAACGATTTGCCGATGGCGTTCTTTACCCCGGCGAGTTCCAGTATTGCTCGACTGGTATTGTTGACAATCAGGCCTGTGCCGGGCGCGGCTGGCTTAAGCAATATTCTGGAAACGCAGAACTTGGCTAGAATCTCATGCGTAATAGTGCCGTCCTTTATGGGCACCTCAATCAGGCTTTTCCGTGCCGCAGCACCTGCCTTGCGAATTGCTTCAGGCACAGCGCCCGCCTTAGACAGGCCAAATCCGACATGTCCCTGGCCGTCACCAACCACCACCAGGGCCCTGAACCGAAGGCGCCTGCCGCCTTTTGCCACCTTGGTTACACGATCGATGCCCAGCAGTTTCTCTTCCAGAGTCAGTTCGGAGGCATCGATGTCGGCCTTCTGCTCTCTCGCTTTGGTAACCGCTTTCATAGTCCTATTCTCAAAACTCCAATCCAGCTTGTCTGGCCGCATCGGCCAGAGCCTTGACTCTGCCATGGTATCTATAGCCACCGCGGTCAAAGACGACCTGCTTTATCCCTTTGTCCAGTGCTCTTTCGGCAAGCGAAGCGCCCACCAACTCAGCTCTCTTAGTTTTGGGCATTCCATTTGTCCTGCCTCTCATCTGTGGGTCAAGGGTGCTAATTGAGACCAGAGTGTGACCTCCAGTATCATCGATAAGCTGGGCATGGATGTGATTGAGGCTGCGGAAGACACATAGTCGAGGGCGAGATGCCGTTCCCGCTAGCTTGCACCTCACGCGTCTGTGCCGTATCCTCCTGATTGCTCTTGGATTTCTCCGGTTGGTCACAGTCGTTACCTCTTGCCTACTTTGCCCGATTTGCCGGGTTTGAGATGCAGCTTCTCATCCGAGTATTTAATGCCTTTCCCTTTGTAGGCATCGGGAGGTCGGACGGCCCTGATTCTAGCAGCCGTTTCGCCAACTATCTCCTTATCGATGCCTGCCACGCGAATGCGATTGGACCCCTCAACGGTGATACTGGTGCCAGGAGGAGGAGTGAACTCGACGGTATTGGCGTAACCCACCTGGAGCAGCAGCTTGTCGCCGGTTTTCTGTGCCCTATAGCCCACGCCGTTCACTTCCAGCACCCTCTCGAAACCGTCGCTCACTCCCGTAACCATATTCGCCAGAAGGCTGCGAGTAAGCCCGTGCAAGGAACGATGAACCTTGCTGTCGGTGGGTCGAGCCACAACCAAATATCCGTCCTTCAAGGTCACAGATATATCGGGGTGGAACCGCCGTCGCAGTTCCCCCTTGCTTCCCCTGACCATCACTTCGCTCCCGGCGATGTTCACCTCGGTACCTTGAGGTACGGAAATCGGCATTAAGCCAGTACGAGACATAATTCACAACTCCTGAGTCAATCTACCATACATAGCACAGGACCTCGCCGCCGAGATGCTGTCGCCATGCCTCCTGGTTGGTCATGATGCCTTTGGATGTAGAAAGAAGGGCAATGCCCAGGCCGCCATAGACTCGAGGGATTTCGCCCCTTCCCGCATAGACCCTTAGGCCCGGCTTACTCACTCTCTCCAGACCCGAGATTGCAGGCTGGCCATCTTTGTACTTCAGATACACGTTTATCATGGCCTGGGGCTGCCCTTTGAGCACTTCGTAGCGTTCGACAAAACCCTCTTCCTTCAGTATCTTGATGATGGAAAGCTTAGTTTTGGAGGAGGGCACAAGCACACGATCATGGTCTGCCATGATGGCGTTGCGTATCCTGGTCAACATATCGGCGATGGGGTCAGTCACTGTCATTTCTCTCACCAACTCGACTTTCTTATCCCGGGCAGGACTCCAGTAACAGCCAGTTCCCGGAAACAAATACGACACAGGCCGAACTTGCGCATGTAGGCACGCGGCCTACCGCACAAGTAGCAGCGGTTGCGCTGCTGCACCCTGTACTTGGGCGGGCGTCTTGACTTCACAACCTTGGACAATTTTGCCATATCAAGCTCTCCTGAAGGGCATCCCCATCAATTCTAGCAAATCGCGGGCCTGGTCATCATTCTTGGCAGTGGTAACAATGGTCAGCTCAAGGCCGCGGATCTTATCTACCTTATCGTAATCGATTTCAGGGAAAACTATCTGTTCCCTTATGCCCAGGTTATAGTTTCCCCGCCCATCAAATGAGTCCCGCGATACTCCGCGAAAGTCACGGAACCTGGGCAGAACCACACTGACCAGTTTGTCAAAGAAATCGTACATCCGTTTACCCCGCAGGGTAACCATCATCCCGATAGGGACCCCGGCCCTCAGCTTGAAGGCTGATATGGACTTCTTGGCCCGCGTGGTTACCGGCCGTTGACCCGAAATCGCAGCCAGGTGCTTCTCCGCCGATTCCAGAGCTTTTGCATCCTGTGTCGCTTCGCCCAGGCCGATGCTAAGCACTATCTTCTCCAGCTTGGGAAGCTGCATAGTGTTATCATAGCCACCCCTGGCTTTGAGCTGGGGAGCTACCTCGGTTAAGTACTTCTCCTGTAAGCGAGATCTCACAACAATACCCCCTAGTCGATCACCTCTTGACAGGAACTGCAAACTCGCACCCTCTTGCCATCGGCCAGAAAGCGGGTACCGACACGCGTGGGCCTGCCACATTTCCCGCATACCAGCATAACGTTGGATATGTGTAAGGGCGCTTCCAGTTCGATTATGCCGGCCTGCCGGGCGGCCCTGCGGGCTCGAGAATGGCGTTTGATCATGTTCAGTCCTTCTACTATCAGTCTATCCTCCCGCGGGAAGACACGGCGGACCTTTCCCTTCTTGCCGCTGTCCTTGCCAGCGATTATGATCACGTTATCGTCTTTCCTGATTTTCATGTCACAGAACCTCTGGAGCCAGGGATATTATCTTGGCGAAGTTCTTCTCTCTCAGTTCCCGGGCTACGGGCCCGAAGATGCGGCTGCCCCTGGGATTATTCCTGTCACCGAGAACAACTGCTGCGTTTTCATCAAACCTGATATAGGAACCATCAGAACGGCGGTAGGGCTTAGCCACACGCACTATTACGGCCCGTATTACCTCACCCTCCTTGACCATTCCGTGGGGCATGGCCCGCTTCACCGTGGCCACAATGACGTCGCCTATCCGGGCGTACTTGCGTGCCCCGATGGGCACATTAATGCACATAATCTGCTTGGCCCCGGTATTGTCAGCTATTCTGAGCCTGGTATAAGCCTGAATCATGCCTTCTGTTGTGGTCTGGTCTCAACCATATCCTTCTTAGATATTATCCCAGCTACCCGCCAGTTCTTCTCCTTGGACAAAGGGCGGGTCTCGACGATCCTGACTGTGTCTCCAACTTTACAGGCATTGCTCTCATCATGCGCCTTGTATTTCTTGCTGACTCTGATAGCTTTCTTATACAGCGGATGGACTTTCCTGGCTTCCACGAGCACCACCGCGGTCTTGTCCATCTTGTCACTGACGACCCGGCCCTCTCTAACCTTTCTCTTCTTAAGGTGATTCATTCTATGCTAAGCTCTCTTTCTCTCAGAATAGTCTTGATTCTGGCAATCCGCCTCTTCACTGCAGGAATCTCCCTGTGATTCCCCAGCTGCCGGGTGGCCAGGCGGAAACGGAGATTGAAGAGCTCCTCATGAGCCTCTTCAAGCTTCGATAGCAGCTCGTCGTTGCTGAGAGCCCGGATTTCGCTAGCCTTCAACTCTCTGCCTTTCCCTCCTGGCAAAACTGGTAGCTATAGGAAGCTTATGGGATGCAAGGCGGGCCGCTTCCGAAGCCATTTCCTCATTCACGCCAGCCAGTTCGAACAGGATTCTACCCCTCCTGACAACAGCCACCCAGTGGTCCGGAGAACCCTTGCCACTGCCCATCCTGGTCTCAGCGGGCTTCTTGGTCACGGCCTTATCAGGGAAAATCCGTATCCATAGTTTGCCGCCACGATGCAGGTGGCGGACAAGCACGCGACGGGTGGCCTCGATCTGCCGTGCTGTTAACCACGCGCATTGTTCCGCCCTGATGCCGAAGTCGCCAAATGCAATAGTATCCCCGCTGTGCGCACCACCCTTCATCCTACCTCTATGCACCTTGCGATACTTCACTCGTTTCGGTTGCAGCATTCTTCTCCCTCATTTCAGGCATGATATCGCCCTTATAGACCCAGACCTTGACGCCAATAAGCCCCATCAGGGTATGCGCCTCAGCAACGCCATAATCGATATTGGCACGCAACTTATGCAGTGGCATTTGACCCTGGCGGAGTGTCTCGGTCCTGGCAATCTCAAGGCCACCAAGCCTTCCCTTACACATTATCTTCACTCCCCTGGCACCAGCCTGCATTGTCCGGAAGGCCGCCTGCCTCATGGCGCGCCGGAAAGGGATTCTCTCTTCCAGCCGGCCCGCTATATTCCGGGCAATCAAGGCAGCTTCAGTCTCAGCGTGTTCGACCTCCTTGATCGTCAACCTGATTTTGTTCCCGCTAGCTCTCTCCAGTGCAGACTTGAGTGCCTCCACGTTCTGTCCGCCCCGGCCAATCAAGATACCAGGACGCGCTGAGTAAAGAGTAATGTTCACTTCGTCACCGGGACGCTCTATTTCCACTCGAGCGACCGCTCCGCCGGCGCATCTGTCTTCCACGACTCTGCGCAGCTCCACATCATCAAACCAGAACTTCTTGTAGCTTCGCCCGGCATACCACTTCGCTCGCCAGTCCTGGTTGACACCCAGCCTGAAACCGTAAGGATGAACTTTGTGTCCCAAAACTATTCCTCCTCTTCAGTGACGAAAACCGTAATATTGCTGGACCTTTTCAAAATGGGGTTGATGCGGCCTCTCGACTGAGGCCGAAATCTCTTCAAGGTATGGCCCGGATCGGCAAATATATCTGTGATCCTGAGTTCAGCGGGCGACATCTGGAAATTGTTCTCAGCATTTGCCGCCGCCGACTTGATGAGCTTGGCCACGGCTTTGGCTGTGGGCGTGGGCGAGAAGCCAAGCACGGTCAAAGCCTGATCCACCTTCTTGCCCCTGACCGTATCCAGCACCAATCGCACCTTCTGAGGCGAAATGCCGACATCCTTAGCTACAGCTCTTACCTTCATCGCTCCTTATTTCTTTCTCGCCTGTACAGGCCCCTTGGCCTTGGTAACGTGGCCCCTGTACGTCCTAGTAACGGCAAACTCCGCCAGTTTGTGGCCCACCATATTCTCCGTTATCAGGATGGGCACGTGCTTCCTGCCATTATGCACTGCGATAGTATGCCCTATCATCTGAGGCAAAACGGTGGAGGAACGAGACCATGTCTTCAGCACCGTCTTATCGCCCGAGCTATTGAGCGCTTCTATTCTCTTCAGCAGCTTGGCCTCACAGAAAGGCCCCTTCTTGAGCGATCGTGACATTCTTATTTCCTCCGTCTGACGATCATCTTGTCCGATGCCTTACGACGGCGTGTCTTACCCCCCAGGGCCGGCTTTCCCCACGGAGTCTTGGGAGGCATTCCCCGCGGCGCTCTGCCTTCCCCGCCCCCATGCGGGTGATCACGAGGAGTCATAGCAGAACCCCTGACCGTCGGCCGCCAACCCGACCACCTACTGCTCCCCGCTTTGCCCAACTTCCGGTTCTCATGGTCGACGTTGCCTATCTGACCGACTGTAGCCCAGCACCGGTGGTGAAACTTGCGCAGTTCACCGGAGGGGAGCTTGAGCACAACATAGTTGCCCTCTTTACTCACCGTCTGGGCAGAATTCCCTGCGCTGCGAACAAGCTTTCCCCCCTTGCCCGGCTCGAACTCAATATTGTGCACCGACGTGCCGGCGGGAATGTGCTCCAGTGGCAGGGCATTCCCCGGCTTTATCTCAACATCCTCGCCCGCCCTTATGATGTCGCCCAACCTGATGCCCAGAGGGGCCAATATGTAGCGCTTCTCTCCGTCGGCATAGTGTATGAGGGCAATCCGGGCCGACCGGTTGGGATCATATTCGATGGAGGCCACCTTGCCCGGCACCACAGTCTTATCTCTTTTGAAGTCTATGATGCGTAGTTTACGCCTACTGCCGCCGCCGCGGTGGCGCACCGTTATGACTCCCCGGTTGTTGCGCCCGGCCTTCTTCTTGAGCCGAACCAATAACGACTTCTCAGGAGTCGCTCTGGTCAGCTCTTCGAAAGTAGCGCCAGACTTGAATCTCCTGCCGGGAGAGGTTGGCTGATAAGTCTTTAGCCCCACGGATCGCTCCTTATTTGTGTGTCCTCTGCCAGCGCGTCTTCTTGAGAAGCTTCTTATGCTTGTGCTTGGACATCTTCTTTTTTCTCCACTTAATGACTGAACCCATTAAACACCTTCAAATAATGTAATCTTGTGCCCCGGTACCAGGGTGACTACGGCCTTTTTCCACGATGAGCTTGTTACCCGCCTTCTGCCGAACGTTCTTGTCTTACCGGGCACGGTCATCACGTTGACTTTGCTCACCTCCACCTTGAAAGCCCGCTCCACTGCCTCCTTGATCTGCGCTTTGGTGGCGTTGCGGGCTACCTTGAAGACATACCTGTCTTCTTCCTTGAGGGCCGTAGCCTTCTCTGTAATAAGAGGCCGCCGCAAGACTTCATAAACGTGCATTCTATTTGCCCCAAATCTGCTCGATGTTGCGCACTGCGGGCACAGTAGCCAGCAGCGTCTTGTAGGAAAGCAAGTCCACCACATTGATCAGACCCGAAGGCAAGACCTTGACTTCGGGCAGATTGGCCGCCGATTTAACCACATTGGGCGTCGGCTCCGCAGTAAGCACGAGGGCCGAGGAATCGATGCCCAGTGATGACAGCACACCGATCATGTCCTTGGTCCGAGGACCCTCAAAATCGAGTTCCTGCACCAGCTTCATATTCCCGTCTCTAGCCTTGGCGGAGAGGAGACATTTGAGGGCCAGCCTCCTTGCCTTCTTGGGCATGGCCTGGCGATAGGTTCGTGGCTCAGGCCCGAAAACAACACCGCCGCCCCTGAGTAAAGGTGCCTTCCTGTCACCTCTTCGAGCTCTGCCGGTATGCTTCTGGCGATAGAGTTTGGCCGTGCTGCCGTGGACCTGGCCCCTGGTCTTGGTAGCAGCAGTGCCCTGCCGTCTATTGGCCAGCTGTCTGGCCATAGCCTGATGGACTACCGCCTCGTTAAAGGGAAGACCGAAAATGGCCTCGCTGAGCTCCATTTGCTCGATGACTTCACCGTCCAAGTTATGAACCGGCACCTGCATTTCTCGTTATCCTGCCTTTTCGATGATCAGCAGCCCACCATTGGCGCCGGGTACTGCGCCCTTCACCAGAAGCAGATTACGCTCCGGGTCAGTTTGGACCACCTCAAGCTTGTGAGCTCTTACTCTCCTGTTACCCATATGGCCTGCCATCTTCTTTCCCCTCAGTACGCGGCCGGGGAAAGTGCCAGCGCCAATTGAACCGGGGGCGCGATGGCGGTCGCTCTGGCCGTGGGTCTTGGGCCCACCGGCAAAATGGTGCCGCTTGACCACACCGGCAAAGCCCCGGCCTTTGGAGAAACCGGTCACACTGACCAGGTCGCCATTGGCCAGAAAGCCGACATCCACCGTGTCACCGCGCTTCACCGAGCCAGTATCATCGGTCCTGAATTCACGAAGATGGCGCACGTTGTCCAGGCCCTTAAGATGTCCCCGCTCGGCAGAAGTAAGACGAGACTGCTTCAATTTGCCCTCGACAAGGCCCACCTGTATGGCATCATATCCGTCCTTGTCCCTGCTCTTCACCTGGGTTACCACTGCAGGTCCAGCTTGAATAACAGTCACCGCCATTGTCTGCCCGCTTTCCTGGAACAGCTGCGTCATGCCTATTTTTCTGCCGATAATGCCTGGAAACATGGTCTTACCTATAATTTGATATCTATCTCCACTCCGGATGCCAGATCCAGCTGGCTCAGCGCATCTATGGTCTTGGAACTCGGGTGCACTATATCGATCAACCTCTTGTGGGTTCTCATTTCGAACTGCTCCCTGGAGTCCTTATCAATGTTGGGTGAGCGAATAACACAGAACTTCTCTATATCGGTCGGCAAAGGCACAGGCCCAACCACCATGGCCCCGGCACGTTCCACCGTCTCCAATATCTGCCTTACTGCCTCGTCGACCAATCTATGGTCGAAGCTCTTGACCTTGATACGGACCCTCTGCTCGCTCATCTGCTTCTCCGTCCTCTGGCCGCAACCTGTTCAGCCAGATCTTGGGGTAATTCTTCGTAGCGACTAAAGTGCATGGTATAACTGGCCCGCCCCTGAGTGAGCGACCTCAGATCTCCTGCGAAACCGAATGTTTCGCCCAGAGGCATGAGACACCGGACAGCTGAGGAGTCGGTACGGCTGTCGATGCCTTCGATACGAGCTCTTCGGGAGTTCAGGTCGCCAATAACATCGCCCAAGAATTGATTGGGAGTCGTTATCTCCACTTCCATGATCGGCTCAAGTATGATGGGTTTGGCCTTATCTATTCCATCCCTCATGGCCATGAAAGCTGCCATTCTGAAAGCCACGTCTGAGGAGTCGACCTCGTGAAAGCTACCGTCATACGCGGTCACCTTTACATCCATTACGGGATAACCGGCTAACCCTCCGCTCTGCGTCACTGCCTTAACACCGGCCTCTATTGAGGGAACGAATTCTTTAGGTATAGCCCCACCCCGGATCTCATCCTTAAACTCAAAGCCGCTGCCGCGCTCTCCTGGCTCAATTCTGAGCCAAACGTGCCCGTACTGGCCCTTACCACCTGACTGCCGCACGAACTTCCCTTCGGATTCCACAGGCACGGTAACTGTCTCCTTATAGGCTACCTGGGGCTTGCCGGCGTTGACCCTCACGCCATGTTCCCGGAACATGCGCTCCATCAATACCTCGAGATGGAGTTCACCCATCCCCGAAATGAGAGTTTGCCCTGTTTCCTTGTCATGGTAGATCTTGAAGCTCGGATCTTCGATGGCGATCTTGGCCAGAGCATCGTCTAACTTGACCTGGTCGAGCTTGGTCTTGGGTTCAATAGCCATGGAAAGCACCGGCTCGGCAAACCGTATAGACTCGAAAAGCACCGGTCGTGAAGGCTCGCAAATCGTATCACCGGTGGAGGTCATCTTGAGGCCGAGGCTAGCTACGATACTGCCGGTCTCGGTGTGGTCGATCTCCTCGCGGTGGTCAGCATGCATAATGTAGAGCTTACCCAATCTCTCCTTCTTATCTATGGTGGCATTCAGAACCCGCGCTCCAGCCTTGATCGTCCCTGAGTATACACGCAGATAGACCAGCCTGCCCATAAACGGGTCAGAGACCGTTTTAAAGGCCAGTGCTGCAAAAGGCTCGTCATCACTGGCCAGGCAAAGGATCTCCTGTCCGGTCTCAGGATCGGTGGCCAGGGCCGGGAGAACATCCAGTGGTGAGGGGAGATAGTCCACTATAGCGTCGAGCAAGAGCTGGATGCCTCTATCTTTGAGCGCGCTACCGCAAAGGACGGGCACGACCTTGCCGGAAACGGTCAGCCTCCTTATGGCTGCCTTGAGCTCGGATACAGGGATGTCCTGTCCGTCAAGGTAGAGCAGCATCATCTGTTCATCGAGCTCGGCCAGGTCCTCAACCAGAGCCTGGTGCTGGCCGGCCACCATGGCATCGTCTAGTTCGACTTCAGCCGGGTTACAATCAACCGGGAAATGAATGGCTCTACTCTCCACCAGGTCGATAATGCCGCGAAAGGCCTGTTCGCTGCCGATAGGAATCTGTATGGGTAACGCCCTGGCCTGCAGCCTCTCGCTGATCATGGCCACGGTGTGATGAAAATCAGCACCTACCCTGTCCATCTTGTTGATAAAGCAAATCCTGGCCACGTGATATCTATCTGCCTGACGCCAAACAGCTTCCGACTGAGCCTCGACACCGGCTACGCCATCGAAAATCACGACACCGCCATCCAGCACTCGCAGGCTGCGCTCCACCTCAGCGGTGAAATCCACATGCCCGGGAGTATCGATGATATTCACACAACACTGGCGCCACTGACATGTAGTAGCCGCCGAGGTAATGGTAATGCCCCGCTCTCTCTCCTGCTCCATCCAGTCCATAACGGCAGTGCCCTCGTCAACGCTTCCGATCTTATAGGTCCGCCCGGCATGGTGAAGGATCATCTCAGTGGCCGTGGTCTTGCCGGCATCTATGTGAGCGATGATGCCTATATTCCGTATTTTCTCCAAAGGGAAGGCCCGCGACATGAATTTATCCTTTGCCTCAAGTACTGCTTTTGCCACGACTTATCACCAACGATAGTGAGCAAAGGCCTTGTTGGCCTCTGCCATCCTGTGAAGGTCCTCACGCTTCTTGATTGCCGAGCCACGACCATTTATGGCGTCAATTAACTCGCCTGCCAGCTTCTCCTCCATGGTCTTGCCGGTACGGGCCCGCGCTGAAGCAATGAGCCATCTCATGGCAAGAGCCCGTCCCCTGTCCTCAGCGACCTCCATGGGGACCTGATAGGTAGCCCCTCCAACACGGCGCGATTTGACCATCAGGAGCGGCGTTGCGTTTCTGATCGCCCGCTCAAGGGCTTCTTCCGGAGCGCTGTTAACCTCCTGGGCAGTGCGCTCGAGCGCGTTATACACGATATTCTCCGCCGTGGCTTTCTGCCCTCGTAGCATGACCCTGTTGATGAACTTGGCCACCGTGACGCTGTTGTGTTTAGCGTCCGGCGCCGGTATTCTTTTTACCACTTTCCTAGGGTCTCTTGGCATTTCGCATCCTCGCTATTTGGGCGCCTTGGCGCCATACCTGCTGCGGCCCTGCTTGCGATTAGATACTCCTTCAGTATCTAGGGTGCCGCGTATAATATGGTAGCGGATTCCGGGCACATCCTTAACCCGGCCGCCACGAATCAGGACCACCGAGTGTTCCTGCAGGTTATGGCCTTCGCCGGGGATGTAGGCCGTGACCTCCATTCCGTTGGTCAGCCTTACGCGGGCCACCTTGCGCAGCGCCGAGTTGGGCTTCTTGGGCGTAACCGCCTTAACCTGGACGCAGACACCTCTTTTCTGAGGGGCCCCCGGGGTCCATCTCACCTGCGCTTTCATCGTATTCCGCGTGTAATGCAGTGCCGGGACATCGCTCTTCTTTCCCAGCTTCTGCCGTCCTTTACGAACAAGCTGATTTACTGTTGGCATTCCTTATACTCCCTATTCCAGACAATCAAAAAAGCCGTCTGGTCATTGCCGGTCTACTCCGGGAAATTTGCTCGGCTCTAGCCAGCCGGCTTTTGCAGCTCCCTAAGTTCTTAGCTTCTAGTAGACGTCAAGACACTAATTTACCATAGGGTAAAGACGATGTCAACTAGCGCCCTGTCTGTATTCCGGTTCAGCGGCTGGGTGGCGGCAACGGGCTGCGGGACGGCGCGGTCAACATGAGAGCCAGGAAAGATGAAGTGAGCGCTGTGCCTGCTAGGGCAGGTGCTCGTCCACTCCTGCGCCGGCTCTCAGCAGTCTGCTGCTGGCCAGGCCCTCCAGAGAAGCACTCAGCATAGCTGTGTATTCGTCCACCTCAGCACGATCGAACTGCACGGCTTTGCTGGCTATCCGGCTGCAGTAATCACAACTGCTGCATCCGGACAGGCAATCTTGCCTGGTGAAGAAATCCAGAAAACCTTCCAGGGCGCGGTTATCGATGTACAGATCCGGCGGCTTGACAGCGGTGCCCCGGGCAGCCGGAGAGGCAGCACTGACCAGCCCGGTCCTGGGAGTCAGCACATTCAGAATGTCATACAGGTTTCCGTCATAACGACGCGATGAATAAGCTGCCACCGACCTCAGAATTCGATCCGTAGACATAGACCTGCCGCTGGTCTTGAACACATCGATACCTATATCCTGATACACGTGAATGTCCTCAGGCCTGACCCAGCGCGACCTGATGGTCTGGGAGATGTCGCTCAGTCTGTCCAGCGTGCAGCGCATTATACAATAGTCGGCATAGCGGCCGTCCGGCCCCCCGCAGCTCTGGCTGGCATGCCCTAGGCCATCATGGTGATAGTATTCATAGGGACACTGGTACAGGCAGAGGTTGTTCGTGAGCACAGTGAGTTCACAGCTCACTGCCTTGCGGATAGCCTGCAGCACCGCGAAGTCCCGGTTTACGTTGACGTCCAGAGTGATGGAATCAACGCCCAGGGACTCGTAGAACCTGGCCCTGGCAACGCTATTTACGTGGGCTATGGTTGACAGCCTCACCTTGAGACGCGGGAATTGACGCCTGATAAGCTCAATCAGGTAAGGGATGGTTACCGTGACGCTATCCACTCCCGCATTCTCGATCCACTTAAGGTGGTCCAGCAACTTGCGATGGGTGTTCTCTTTCCACTCCATGTTGCACATGCTGGGAGCGTTCAGAACGTAGTCAAACGTCAGGCCCGCAGTATGGGCCTCGGTGATGTACTCCTCCGCCTGCTCCTGCGCCATGTGGACGCAGTCGGGCCCCGATCCCCCGCTCCCTATCAATGAGCCGGGCAGGACACCATATATCTGTATATCGGCCTCCAGCCTGCTCAGCGGCTCTATGAGGCCCGTATCCCAGTTCGTTGGCACTAGCAGTTGCATGCTGTCTCACTATGTGGCGCTGCGCTGGTATAGACCTGAGCATCCGTGCCGTACCGGCTTCGTCATGTTCGACCAGACCATTCCGTACACCGCAGCCCGAGCTATATTAGGCATATGCCGACCTTCTTGTCAACGCACTTCCCTGATATCGCCACATATAGATGGATGGCCAAGGGGACTGGAGCAGTACCACACCAATACCTTATAGCAGCGGTTGATCAGGCGGTTGCTCCATCAACTATGGCTATGACCTGTCCCGTACGGCTGCTGGCTTCCTCGCGGCCGGGGATTGTCGCGACTCCGGCCGATGCCTTCAGTCATTAACGCGCCTGAGCACCACGCAGCAGTTCTCGCCACCCAAACCGAAGCTGTTCTTCAGGCACACGTTCACCTGAGCAGGCCGGGCTACGTTGGGCACGTAGTCCAGGTCGCAATCAGGGTCAGGCGTTTCATAATTGATGGTGGGATGGATGATCCCCTTATTTATCACCAGTATGGCGGCAATGCTCTCAATGACGCCGGCAGCGGTGATGACATGTCCGATCATGGACTTGGTAGTGCTCATGGGGATCTTGTAGGCCTGTTCACCGAACACCATCTTGATGGCTTTCGTCTCACAGGCATCATTCAGCTTCGTGCTGGTACCGTGAGCGTTGATGTAATCAACCTCCTCGCTCTTCACGCCGGCACCCTGCAAAGCAGTGCGCATGGCATATGCCTCGGCCTCAGGGGCTGGAGCGGTTGCGTCGTAGGCGTCGAAGGACCAACCTACCCCGGCCACCTCGGCCAGCATGGGTGCGCCCCGCATCCTGGCATGCTCGTAGCTTTCCAGCACGACCAGTCCCGCGCCCTCACCGTAAATGAAGCCATTGCGGTTAAGGTCGAAGGGCCGACAGGCCTTGGCCGGGTCAGGTTCACGGGAGAGGGCTCCCAGGACATCCATGCCGGCTATGCTGACTGGCTCCAGGCTGGCATCCGACCCTCCGGCTATCATTACATCGGCGTATCCCAGGCGGATGAAATTCGTAGCTGTACCTATGGCATCCACGCCGCTGGCGCAAAGGCTGTTTACGGCGCCGTTAGGGCCCTTGGCGCCCAGCATCATCCCTACCTGCATTGATGCTGCACTGGCCCCCGACTTGGTGATGAACAGCGGGTCGGCCCTCCTGGGACCCAGCCTCTGGAACGAATCCCATCCTCTGATTATGTAGCCCTGCTCTGTCATGGTAGAGACGATGACCCCCACCCGCTCCGGGTTTTCCTGAATCATGTCTAGGCCTGCTGATTGGATCGCCTCTTTGGCAGCAGCGATGGCAAAATGGATGGTTCTCGAGGTACGATCAACCACCTTGGGGTCCATGTACTTTGCGGGATCGAAATCGTGGACCTCGGCATCCACTTTGACCCGGAAGTTGCCGGTATCGAAGCGGGTAATAAGGCCGATGGCCGACTTACCTGCGGCCAGTCCTTCCCAGAACTCGTCCACGCTCAGGCCCAGGGGATTGATCGTGCCCATCCCGGTAACCACAACCCGGGGCGCATCGATAGTGCGCCAGCAATAAAGCGAGTCCCTAGAAGCCATAGACATATGCGTTAGTCCTTCCCGTGTGGCGAAAACAAGGGGTTGTACACGGAGAAACCACCATCAACAATGACCGTTTGTGCTCTTATCATAAAGGCCTCTTCACTGCACAGGAAAGCCACCACATTAGCCACGTCGTCGGGGGTCACCATCCGGCCGGCAGGTGTTACCGGAAGGTTACTCTTGTTCACCATTTCGTCGAAATAGAACCTCAGCGCTTCCGTTTCGACAAAAGAGGCAGCCACGGCATTGACACAGATGCCTCGAGGCGCCAGCTCTACTGCCAGGTAACGGGTCAAGGCTTCCACCGCAGCCTTGGAGACTCCCACAATGGCATAAGTAGGCCAGACCAGAAACGAACCCAGGCTGGAGATGCTCACTATCTTGCCGCTCCTGCCCTCCATCAGCCTGGCCGCTCTCTGAGAGCAGAGCAGCAAGGCCCTGGTGTTGATGTCCATGGTCCATTCCCAGGCCTTGATGTCTACATCCATCACGGGGCGGCCTACGCCCGAAGCAGCGTTGCTGATCAGAATATCCAGATGGCCAAACTTGCTGCCAATCAGGTCAAACATCTCGTCTATCTTGGCGGGGTCGCCGACGTTGGCGCGGACCACTTCGGCCTTTACTCCCAGGGCCTCAATATCCTTAGCCGTCTGTTCGGCCGTGTCGCGGCGGCGGAAGAAATTGACGATTATGTCGGCTCCCTGAGAAGCGAGCTTAAGGGCAATGGCCCGGCCTATCCCCCGCCCCGCACCGGTAACCAGGGCCAGCTTCCCTTCAAGGGACATGACTAGACCCTCTCCTGCTGCCCTACCTGGTTCTCCACGTAGGCGACGAAGTCGCCGAAGCTCTGGAACTTCTGAGCTTCTTCGTCGGGAATCTCAATCCCGAAGGTCTCTTCCACTGCCACCAGTGCCTGCACTACGTCCAGAGAATCCGCCTTGATGTCCTTAAATGTGCTCTCCCGGGTAATCACGCTCTGATCGACATGTGTAATCCTGGACATGATCTCCCTGACCTGCTCTTCGATAGTCATAACGTACCTCCTTGATTTAATCGTGCTAATTCCGACTTTAAGCTTTCAATCACTTCGGCTCTTACCGCCTGCTTGGCGCTCTCTATAGCGTTAGCTATGTGGTCTGCCCGGCTAGCTCCGTGCGCTATCCGGACAACTCCATCAACGCCCCACAGAATACCACCTCCCTGCTTCTCTGTCTCGCTGGATATCTTGGTCGCCTGGAACAACCTGTTAAACGCCAGTCTGCTCAGGGCACGCAGAGGTGGATACTTCTTCAGCTTCTGCTCTGTCCATTCCCCGGCATGACTGCCGATGCTCTCATAGAACTTCAACACGACATTGCCCACGAAGCCGTCACAGACGATTACGTTAGCCCTGCCGCTCAGCACCTCGTTACCCTCTATATTCCCCACAAAGTTCAAGCCGCTGTTCTTGAGAATCTGAAAGGCCTCGCGCACCGTGCTATTTCCTTTGCTCTCCTCGCTTCCGGTGTTCAGCAGGGCTATCTTGGGGTCGGCGATTTTGAGGAACTTCCTGGCATAGACCGAGCCGGCGATGGCGAAGGTCAGGAACTGGTGCGGCTTGCAGTCGACATTGGCTCCCAGGTCTACCATCACGGTATTTGGCGCAAAGCTACCGAGAGAACCGACGAGTGCCGGGCGGTAAACGCCGTCCACCATGCCCATGAACTGGATGGCACTCACGGTGGCTGCTGCACTGGAGCCGGCACTGACCAGTGCATCTGCTTCGCCTGATTTCACCATCTTGGCCGCCACAGCGACGGAGCAATCGGGCTTGTTGCGGATCACTACGATCGGCGACTCATCCTCCCTGATGGCCTGGCCGGCTTCCACGACATGGATGAGGGCACCGTTGGGCGACCTGTGTCTGGCCAACTCCTTTTCCAGCACGCCGGTGGAGCCGACCAGGAAGATCTCTACATCATCCTTCTGGGCCGCCAGCACCACCCCTTTGACTATCTCCTCAGGGGCATAATCGCCGCCCATGGCATCGACTGCCACCCTGATTCTGCTATTGCGAGCCATACTGCTCTTCACCTGGAACTCGGGAGCCTGACTGTCGCCTCCCCCACCACTATCTTCTCACCCTTCTGATTGCAGCACTCGAAACTGCAATTTGCGTATGATACACCATCTTTCTCCTCAAGGCAATCGATCTTGCCGCTGATGGTCAGAGTGTCTCCCGGACGTGCGGAGTCCTTGAATCTGGCTCGAAGCCTGCCCTCGGACAGCCAGTTCTGGCCGAAGGCTGAAGCCATCAACTCCGAAACGTAAGCCAGGCTGAGCATACCATGAGCAATGGTCCCGCCAAAGGGAGTCTGGGCAGCAAATGACTCGTCTATGTGGATGGGATTGAAATCGCCCGATGCCTCAGCATAGAGGTTGATCTTCTCCTGGTTGATATGCTTGACCAGGGGCTCCAGGGCTTTCCCTTCTCGGATATCTGTCAGCATCTCTTTCTCAGGTGAGCAGCGCTACCGTTGCCTTGCCGGACTGCACTCTGTCTTTGCCCTGCTCATAGATCTCCAGCGCCAGAATCAACATGGTCATCTTGCCTCGGGCCATCTTCTGTGCCACGGTTATGTGGCACTCTACGGTGGCTCCCACAGGCACCAGCCTGAAGAACTCAAGCTCTTGCGAAGCATGTATGGCTACAACGCCGGGCGGCAGTTGAATAGACCCGGCCATAGTGGCTATGGCTACGGCTGTCATGGCCAGAGGGGGAACGAAGCCATCACCGGCACCGTCCACAGCTGTCAGATACTTGGAGACGAGGGCGGGACTCATCACGTAGCTGGCGGGAGGGAACTCGTAGCCAGGTATCATCTCTTCGTAGCTTACATTTGCTTCAGGCATCTGACTACTTGCCGGTACATCGGCATACTATGTATAGAGCAAAATTATACACCACCCCTGATTCTTGTCAATACCTAGCTTTGCGAGTCCTGGAAGAGCGATGATGACCCCGGCAGCCGTGGGTCGGCACAGACCCGGCCGGCATCCTGGAGAATGGCCTCGACGCCGGCGTCTACAGTACAGCGTAGGGCTCTCTACCCCGGCGTTGCGCGGTCCTGAGCAGCCGCAGCGCAAGGTGCGGAGGGAGAAGATTTGGGGGATCTTCAGGATGGGCCCCAATCGGGAGCCACGTGGCCCATGAGTCGCTCGCAGGCGCAAGCCATCGGGCCGGGCCTGAGGGCTGCGGCAAAGTGATTACCCGTTTGCTGACAAATGGGCTCGGCAGGATTCGAACCTGCGACCAACCGGTTATGAGCCGGCCGCTCTGCCGCTGAGCTACGAGCCCGCGCTGCCACCCCTACAGATTTCCACTGCTTCGTCACGACCACCGATCGCCATAATGATACCATATTCCGCTGCGGGTGCCACAATGTCCGTCCATCGCAGACTATGCGGCGTCCGTATGAAGCCCGGCTCGCCGGCGCCCGGGGCCGGCGCGAACAGAAGCTGCCGCGGCGGCGTTGACAATGCCACCTTGCCTCCGTATCATGTATCCGGTGGGAGATAGCAGGAAGGCTCACAGGAAGCGGCGGGCTGTCCCCGGAAAGGAGTCCAGTATGAGCAGGAAGAAGCTGGCAGTAATCATCCTGATCGCCATCATAGCGGTCGTGGTGGCGGTTGTGATACATGAGCAGACACAGCCGCCGATAGCCGACGGCCAGGTCGTCACCTTCTCCGACCCAAACCTGGAAGCAGCCATACGGGAGGCCCTTGATCACCCCGAGGGTGACATCCGTGCATCTCAGCTTGCGGAGCTGACAAGCCTGTCGGCTCCTGAACGCGAAATCGAGGACCTATCGGGCCTCGAGCATTGTCACAACCTTACCCTGCTCAGCCTCCGGAGCAACCTCATCAGCGACATCTCACCTCTGGCTGACCTGACCGGCCTGACCCATCTGGGCCTGGGTGACAACCAGATAGCCGATCTCTCCCTGATCGCGGGTTTCACCAACCTGACGCGGCTGGAGCTTGCCGATAGCGGCATAAGGGATATCTCGCTTCTTGTCGGGCTCACCAAGCTGGAATGGCTGGAACTGGGCAGCAACAACATAAGTGACATTTCACCTCTGGCCGGCCTTACAGGCTTGACCTGGCTCTACCTCAGGAACAACCTCATAGACGACATATCGCCCCTGGCAGACCTCACCAACCTGGCTGAACTGGAACTCGGCGACAACCAGATAAGCGACATCTCGCCTCTGGCCGAACTCACAGCTCTGACCTGGCTGGAGCTTGATGGCAATCAGATCAGCGATATCTCGGCCGTGGCCAACCTCACAGAGTTGAAGCGGCTCTATCTACAGAGCAACCAGATAGCTGACATATCCGCGCTTGTGGGTAATGTGGGGCTGGGGGAGGGGGACTTCATTGATTTGGGTGACAATCCGCTGAGCGAGGAGTCCGTCAACACCATGGTGCCGCAGCTTGAGGCAAGGGACGTTTATGTGTACTGGTGAGAGGGGGCGGGTGTTTGCCGGTGAGGGCGGATTCGCGCAAACGCCTACATTGCAGAGTGCACCGGTTTAGGCTCCTCAGCATCCCTCATCCTCCGGCTGACTGTGCACGGCTTGCCGTATGGTCGTATTCGGCGGCAGGATCCGGCGACGGCGTCTGTCTGGATTCAGGAAAGCGGGAGACGGGACTCGAACCCGCGACACCCTGCTTGGAAGGCAGGAACTCTACCACTGAGTTACTCCCGCACCGGTCGAGCCTATTTTACCGCAAATCTCATGCCTGGTAAACAATAAGAGGGTTTTGCGCCCTCAGGTCAGGCCAAGGGCGATGTCTGGGTAACAGGAACGAAATCTTAGTGAGCCTTAAGGCGGTAGCTCTACCGAAGGCTGCGCTGAAGTATGTAGTGCTCACGAGCTGGCAACGCTTGTGCTAGAAGGCATGGTCCAAAGTTCTGGAAGGTCATGGAAACAATCTACCCCAGCTATAAGCAAGGAGAGGAGTCCCTCATAGAAAACGAGGACCTCTATGGCACTACCCTAGTCAACAAAGTCTACGGCCAGATTCAACTCGACACGTGGTCATTGATATTCTTCATCGTCCACGACTCGAAGTGAAAACCCGTCCACAAGACGGGTTCTTTCTGAGCCTCCAGTTCCAAACCTGCCCAAGCTGGGATGGTCATACAAGGCCCTGTTCTGCAGGATAGCAATCAAGGTAACAACTGAGTTATAATGCCGGTGACGTTCTAACCTTAGGCTAGGCGAGCGTGACAGTTCTTATTAGGCTGTACGCTGAACTAAGCAAAAGGCCTATTTAACTAACCGGGCCGAAAGTGACCGAATGCGGGAAGAACAGGAATAAATGAGGGAAAACTGGCTGACCTAGTTCTGCAGAACCCGACCGGCTTCATTAGTGCCGATGCCCTTGGGCAGTATGTAGCGGAGTATAGCCGATCTGCTGAACCGCAAGTTGTCAACTTCCGTCATCAATGCCCATGGATCAAAGGAGCGGACAGGTATACTCATCTAGTACATCGTTATACCGCGAAGCTTCTCCCCCATATTCCGGCCTTCTTTCTGGGTAGCAGCCTTTGTCCGTCCAAGGCTACCATCCTTGACCCCTTTGCAGGTTCAGGCACCGTACTGTTGGAAGGGGTGCTTCAGGGCCATCGCGTCTTAGGAGTTGAGATTAACCCGATTGCTCGGCTGATCGCTAAAGTAAAGACTACTGTCTTTGAGGTAACCGCTCTACAGAACGCAGCCGAGGACATTCTAGAGACTATTGCCTCAAATAGAGCTGAACCGGAGATACCTGAGTTTCTTAACCGCGATTTGTGGTTCTCAAGAAAGGTGCAAAGAGGCCTAGCCAAAGTGAAAGCAGGTATCGAAGCTGTGGGGGATGAAGGCTTGAGGGACTTCTTCTGGGTGTGCTATTCCTCATTGGTTAGACGGGTGGCTCTTGCAGATCCGCGGATTAGTCCTCCAGTGGTGTTGAAGCCGGACAAATTCGAAGCCAACTCACCTCGGTACAAGAAGGTCGGACAAATGGTGGAGGAAAGAACTAATGCTGATGTAGAGGCTCTATTCGCATGGGCTCTGCAGGAATTCATTAAGCGTTTCCGTCGGCTTGAACAAGCATCGTGGGAACGAGAATTGGGGATAGCTGATCTAATCTGGGATGATGCTCGAACCCTACGTATAGCTCCAATGAGGGGAAAGGGCGAGTTGGATAAAGCGGCTGCTAGGGAGTTTCCACCTAGCTCGGTAGATTTGGCAATTACCTCTCCACCATACATGAATGCCCAAAAATACGCTCGATCATTAAGGTTGGAGTGGTACTGGCTAGGTTTGGGTTCTTATGAGGACCTCTGCGCCTTGGACGCCTCAATGATTGGGACAGAACGCTTGACCTACGACGAGTACCGTGATTTGACAGCTGTAGGTCACTCGGTTGCTGACCAATTTGTGGAGCAGGTTTATAGTAAGGACAGACATCGAGCGAGGCTTATGGCAAGCTTTTTCAATGACATGAAGGTGTGTTTCGCGAACATTTTCCGAGCCTTGAAGACCGAGGGGTACTTTGTGCTTATAGTCGGAAACAACCGCGTTCTGAACTCCCGGATACCAAACCACCAAATACTAGCCGATTTAGCCAGTCTAGAGGGATTTAAGGTTAAGCTCATGCTCATAGACGAGATTAGGTCTCGGGGACTCATGACCAAGCGTAATACGACGGCGGACCTAATCCCTGACGAATGGATAATTGTGTTTCAGAAGCCGAATGAGACTACGTCGGATGCTGGGATTAGCGGGGATGCCGTCAATGTGAAGAGACTTGTCTCATGAAAGGTGAGAGCTGTGTTTCAGATTGCCACTAACTGGCAGCTTTGGGACTTGCCGGTGTCATTCAACCAAGCGATCTCGAGGATCACATTACGCGGGTATAAGCGTGACGATCCCATACTTCTACCGGCGGAGTTCAGCCACCTAAAGCCGCTATCTGTAGATGACATAGCCAGTCTCTATTGCCCAACACGGCGAGACCTCTTTCTCTTAAAGAAGAGGAGGCTACGGGGATCTGCCATGTGGGGGCGCATCGCTGGCCCCTTAATAGAGCAATTCTGTAAAGGACTCATTGATGAATACGAGAACCTATTTACTGACGGGGCTAGGCAATCTTACGAGTCGCTCAAGAAACTCATACAAAGCTACTCTACCCAGTTTGTGACAGGCAACGCTCGGTTAATCAATGGACTGAGGAGGCATTCCACTTCGCCGACTGAAGATGTTACCAGGTTCGTCTTGGTGCTAGAGTATACCGGGCGGTATGAACTAGCTATGCTCGGAGCAGACTGTTTCCTTAACGGCGATGCCACTGGTGCTGGCCCACTACTGAAACGAGTTCCACTTGAGCACAAAAGCATAGAAATATCACCAGATGCGCGAGCGATTGGAATAAGCTCTCCTTCAAAGCCTGACTTTCTCATCAGTTCTCTTCAGGCAGTTGGGGATATCAAGAGTGGTGGCGCTTTTAAGGAATTTTACCCTCTCACGTGTGCTGGATACGCTATGGCCTACGAAAACCACCACGGCTCGGGCAATGACATAAACTTCGGGCTGATCTATTTCGTCGAGACCCATAGCAGGACTGTTTGCGCTGCCAGAAGCTACGCCTTTGTCATTGACGATGAACTGAGGCGTGAATTCCTAGACCGTCGAAATGAGGCGTTTGGGGTATTGCTCAGGGATGCTGCTGACCCTCCCCCCTTGGCGAGTAGGGAGCAATACTGTAAATTCTGCAAGTATTTCAGCGAGTGTGATCAAGATCGATGACTAACGAGAAAAGGACATTGCCAGTACTGAAGACTTCAAGTCGCAAGCTTCTCGCATTGCTCAGGTGTGTCTACGAGCACCCCTTTGACCGCGACGGCCTTCGTGAAGCCATACTAGGTTTGTACCCGGGGAGGGATGAGAAGAGTGTCTTTCGGGGGATGGTTATTCCTACGCTACGGCGCCTAGGATTAATCATAGGATACGAGCAAAGCATTAGACTCAGTGCAAACGGGACACTCATACTCACAGCCTCGGACAACTCAGAGTCAGAAGCGCTCCGGGTTCTACGGGCCATTCTGCTTGAAATAGACCAAGCCACAGGGCATCTCATTGAAGAGCTGGAAGGAAAGGAACCAACGGAGGTGAAGCATATTGTGGAAATGGTGGCGCCTGAAATCGAAGCACCAAACCAGAAGCAATCACTCGAGCGCACACGGGACTGGATTGCCTATCTTACAAGTGCAAGCCTAATGTTACAGGAGGACGATCATGTCTATATCAATATGAAGAATCTAAAACAGGCCTACACTGACTTGGAGGCCGCTACTAAGAGCGGCTTCTTTGGGTGTTTCCTTTTGGATAGATATAGGAAGCTGTTGCAGTATCAGCCAGGCATTCGGAGCATCGGTATAGAAGACCTCCGACGAGAAGTGGGGACGGCGGTTTACAAGGAGAGATCTGCTATCATCACTGCAAACCAGTTTGATATACTCTTGAGAAAAATGCCGCATATCACCGATGACCATGTGATCACATTTGGCCGCTCGATGGGCCCGGAGGAAAAGCTGTTTGTTTTTGGCGGCAAGTACTATGAGACCATTTCAATTCGCTTTATCAAGGAGCGATCGATATGACAAACAGGCTTCCATTCTTACGGAGCAAATATCGACTAAAGACGGATCCGTTTGCCTCTCGGGTTGACCTGACGGCCCCAATGGCCAATAGGAGAGAAACGCAAGACAGGTGGACACAAGTCATAGAGAGGCGGAAGGGTTTAACTGGGAACTCGCTCAACTTTATCGTGGGAGACTACGGGTTGGGCAAGTCCTATACACTGTACAAGATTAGAGAGCAGTTCAAACGTGATAGAAAGATCCTACCGCTATACTTGAAATTCCTTCCAGAAGATACTGTTCAGCGTTTCGGATTAGATTTCATCCAAAGGATGTTTCGCGCATTTGCGCCTGACGTTATTAGCAGGCGTTTACCCAAGGCTGCTTTAGATAGAATCGCTGATTCATCTCCTGACGTCAGCACGGTACTACAGAAATACTTCGATGGCGACGAGCTAGCGACGGCTTTCGTGAGAGGCGACAGACCTTTAACAGTAGCAGAGCTGAGAACCCTCGAGGCAAGGCGTAAATTGGCGACTACGGAAGTGGCAAAGGACTATCTCTTGGCTCTCCTGTATCTGCTGAGACGGGCGGGGATTCTCACCCTGATACTATTAGTCGATGAGGTAGAGTATGTTTTTAGCCAAATGACTGGTGCCAGAGTAGCTAGCGTGTTCAATACACTGCGTGACCTATATGACTTGCCCCAGTCACCTAAGGCTTTGGAATTCGCTCAACCTCTTGCCAATGTGGTTTTCTTTTTTGGGATCTCCGGCGCAGGTTGGGTGAGATTGAACGACCTAGAGAGAAGAGAACAGCGAAGAGGAGGGCCATTTCAGCCTTTCTTGGACCGTAAGGAAGAGGTAATAGAACTCGAGCCTTTGAATCATCAAGAAACGACGGAGTTGATTGAGCTTCGCCTCCGTCAGGACAGAGTCAAAGGTGCACTGCTCAGCGAACCTCTAATACCCTACACTGAGGACTTCGTTGGGTATATTTATCAGCTAACACGTGGAAACCCTCGCCATGTTGTTGAACGTTGTGACTTGGTTCTTCTCGATGGATTGCGAGATGGTGTACTCGAACTAAACAAAGCATACGCGAAGCAAGTTCTAGAAGCGCACGGGCTCTTAGCGGAGACTCCAGTACGTTCCTAGAATAGGCTCCTTCTCAATCACGGGGGTGTCAGCCTATTATGGCCTCGCTCAGTTAGGATGGGGGAACAGACCTCTGGAATGATCTCGCTGAAGAAGACGAGTCCTCCAGATCGCGCCGACCTCAGCGTTCGCGTTTTCTGCCAGCCGTTTGGCCGTGGAGCGGAGAGCGTGACTTCCTGATTAGTGCTGAGGCCTTGGAATACTTCGAGGAAGCCCGTTTGGCGTACCTTGATGGGCTTTTTGTGGCAGCTGTAATCATGGGGCAACTTTGTGCTGAAGGACTCCTCCGCACTCTCTATCGCCAGACGGGAGCAGACGACAAGCTGGCAAAACATGTTTCTTTCAGAACCCTGATAGAAGGGGCAGCTTCCCGTGCCTGGATTGATGCTTGACCCTCCCCTCAGAAATCAGGCCAGTTGCTGTTGTAGGGTTCGCCTATGATAAGAAGGCATAAGGAGGGCCTAGTGAGAGCAAAAGACGTACACAGAAGAACAGATCATCACTATGCGCACGGAGAAAGAAGCAGGTGCCGAAGTTGCCGATCTCTGTCGCAAATACGGGATCAGCTACGCTTCCTGCTACAACGGTAAGGGCAGAATCGTCCCAAGCAGTCTCCGAGATTGCCACGACCTGACAGTTTGGGGTTGGCAATGGGGGGGGTCATTACCAGCCGTGGGCTTACGTTGAGGTGCGGGGGGTTACGTTGGCTTTGACCCAGTTGACTATATCCGGGAGGGGGGCACCGGGCAGGAACACCTCCTTGGTGCCCAGTGCCTTGAGTTTGGGGACGTCCTCCTCGGGGATGATGCCTCCGCCGATGACCATCACATCTTCTGCCTTCTTCTCCTTCAGCAGCTCAAGCACTCTTCCGAAGAGGTAAACGTGAGCGCCGGAAAGGCAGCTGAGACCGATCAGGTCGACATCCTCCTGCAGGGCTGCGGCGACTATCTGCTCGGGAGGCTGATGTAAGCCGGTGTATATGACCTCGAAACCGGCGTCGCGGAAAGCCCTGGCTATGACCCTTACTCCCCGGTCGTGCCCGTCCAGGCCGGGCTTGGCCACCAGAATGCGTATCTTTCTGCCTGAGTTCATCATGTTGCCCTCACCTTTAAATAGTCCCGCTTCACGCGGGGGATAGGCCCCGCCACTCCCTCATAACTCCCCCTGGCCCCTATTACGTTAGCGGGTTACTATCACTACACCCTCACGCTACCCTCTCTCTTGGAGGGAGGGTGGAACCTTGAGGATGGAGTCTAGAAAAATCCCGGGTCCCGGTACTCACCGAAGACATCCCTCCAGACGTCGCAGATCTCCTGCTCGGTGGCATATTCTTTAACTGCCTCTATCACGTAAGGCATCAGGTTCTTATCGGTCCTGGAAGCTGCCCGCAGTTCATCGAGAAGCTGAGTCACCCTCCGCTTGTCCCTCGTCTTCTTCACTTCCTGCAGCCTGGCAATCTGCTTTTCCTCGACCTCTTCGTCTATTCTCAGTATCTCCGGCACGACCGCTTCTTCGTTAATGTACTTGTTTACCCCCGCCACGACCTTTGCTCCCTCATCCACCTGCTGCTGGTAGTGATAGGCAGCATCTGCAATCTCCATCTGGGGGAAACCCTTATCGATGGCGGCAAGCATGCCTCCCATTTCGTCTATCTTGTCGATGTACTCCCAGGCCTTTTCCTCTATCTCACCGGTAAGGGACTCTATGAAGTAGGAGCCGGCCAGGGGGTCTATGGTGTTGGCGACGCCTGTTTCATCGGCCAGGATCTGCTGCGTGCGCAGGGCAATGGTAGCAGCGAATTCGGACGGCAAGGCCAGGGTCTCGTCGAGGGCATTGGTATGCAGGGATTGCGTCCCGCCCAGGACAGCGGCCAGGGCTTCGGTGGTGGTTCTGACGATGTTATTGTAGGGCTGCTGGGCGGTCAGAGAGCAGCCTGCGGTCTGGGTATGGAACCGCATCCACCATGAGCGGGGGTTCTTAGCTTTGAACCTGTCTTTCATAATCCTGGCCCACATCCTGCGGGCGGCCCTGAACTTGGCAATCTCCTCGAAGAAATCGATGTGGGAGTTGAAGAAGAAGGAAAGGCGGGGGGCGAAGGAATCGACATCCAGCTTCTTCCTGTCTATGACGTCCTGGACATAAGCTATGCCGTCGGCCAGCGTGAAGGCCAGCTCCTGGATGGCAGTGGAGCCTGCCTCCCGGATGTGGTAGCCGCTAATGCTGATGGGATTCCATGCTGGCACATTCCTGGTGGCGAATTCGATGGTATCGCTTATCAGTCGAATCGATGGCTCAGGCGGGAGCATGAAAGTCTTCTGGGCAATGAACTCCTTGAGCATGTCGTTCTGAATTGTGCCCCCGATCCTATCCCAGCTTATGCCCGCCCTCTCGGCAACAACCAGATACATCGCCCACAGGACGGAGGCAGGGGGATTGATGGTCATGGAGGTGGTGACGCCGTCCAGAGGGATGCCGCGGGTCAGGACCTCGAAGTCCTTCAGCGTGTCGATCGCCACGCCGCACTTGCCGCATTCACCCCTGGCCCGGGGGGAATCGCTGTCGTATCCCATCAGGGTGGGGAAGTCGAAGGCAGTGCTCAACCCCGTCTCCCCTTCCCTAAGGAGGTGATGCCATCTCTTGTTGGTGTCCTGGGCACTGCCCAGGCCGGAGAACATGCGAAAGGTCCATTCTCTTCCCCGGTACATCGTGGGCTGACATCCCCTGGTGAAGGGAAAGATGCCCGGGTAGCCGATGTCCCGCTCGAAGTCCAGGTCTTTGATATCCTGAGGAGTATACAGAGCCCGTATCTCGAGATCGGAGACGGTGGAAAAGCGTGCCTTCCTCTCGGCCTTCTGTCTTCTGGCCCTGTCAACTTCCCTCTGCCACCTCTCGCGGCCTTCCTGCGCCTGCCGGAGGGTCTCGTCCGTGAACATAGTCATCGCCTCTATTTGACACCCAGGACCTGGCGGGCAATGGTCCACCTCTGCATCTCCGAGGTCCCTTCGTAGATCTCCGTTATCCTCTGGTCGCGGTAGTACCGTTCCACGGCGAAGTCCCTGGTATAACCATAGCCGCCGAATATCTGAACGGCCTTGTGGCAGACCCTGTGGGCTGCCTCGGAAGCAAAGACCTTGGCCATGGCCGCCTCTTTGGGAGGGGCGTGCTTGTGCTTGTGAGTTAGCCAGGCAGCCCTGTAGGTCAGCAGTCGGGCTGCGTCTATATCTGTGGCCATGTCGGCAATCATCCACTGGATGGCCTGCAAACGGGCCAGTTCGGCACCGAACTGCCTCCTCTCCTTGGAATAGGCCACGGCTGCATCATAGGCGGCCTGAGCGATACCCAGCGCCTGAGCGGCTATGCTCACCCTGCTGGCATCGATGCCTTCCAGTGCTATCCTGAAACCCTTGCCCTCCTCGCCCAGCATGTTGGCCGCAGGTATCCGGCAATTATCGAAGATGAGCTCGGCCACAGAAGCGGGGTGCAGTCCCATCTTTCTTTCCAGTTTGCCGACAGAGAACCCTTTTGTATCCTTGTCCACCAGGAAGGCGCTGATGCCGCGATAGCCCAGGGACCTGTCCTTAGTGGCAAAGGTGGTTACAAACTCAGCCTCGGCACCGTTGCTTATGAAGATCTTCTGGCCGTTGAGGATATAAGAGTCGCCATCCCGGACATACTTGGTCTCCAGGCCGGCCACATCGCTGCCGGCCATGGCCTCGGTCAGGGCAAAGGCCACGATCGTCCCGTCGATCACGCGTGAGATATAGTGACGCTTCTGTTCCTCGCTGCCGTGCATGACCACGGGGTACATGGCCAGTCCCAGGCTGACAAGGTAGGCCACACCTATGCCGGCACAGGCGCGCGAGATCTCTTCATTGGCGATGGTAAAGGTTATCTCGTCGCCGCTGCCCCCGTACTCTTCAGGGAAATGGACGCCGCACAACCCGGCCTGGGCCATCTTCTTGATAACATCGTAGGGAAACTCCTCGGCCTCGTCCCATTCAGCGGCGTGCGGCTCGATTTCCCTGGCACAGAAATCGCGCACCATGGCCTGGAACATCTTATGCTCTTCATCGAATTCGAAATCCATCTCTAGCTCCTTTCGAGGTCCTCTAGAAAACCTCTCTTCTTCTGGGGATAATCAACGACCGTTTTCTGCAGCCGGCATCGCTGACTCATTGGCCTTCGAGGCCGCCAACTGCCTCCGGATGCCCTCGTTCGCATCAAGGCCTGATTTTACTACCCGGCAGCAACCGAGGTCAATTGCGGGTGCTGGTCCTGCGCCGCGGCAGCAAAGAAGTCGTGGACATCCTGCCTGAAGGCTTCATCGTCGATGCAGACGTTCAGCTTGAACAGCCCCAGGTTATTCTCGCGGTCTATGTACCAGGGGGGCCGCTGGGCCGGCAATTCACGGGACCGCTCTTGCAGCCGCGGCAGTTCTACCTCAAACCGGGCACCGAGTTGCGGACCTCGCCGTCCCGCTGCACGGTGAGAAGCACGGAGTCATCCTGCACCAGGCCGCAACGCTCCAGGACCGGTCTTCTTCGCAGATGCCTTCTGGCCCGGTCCTTGACCCTGTATATGTTCATGGAAACTCCGATGGCTGTGCAGAGGACGGCGATTCCGACATGGATAAGTACCTTTTTCACTGCTGTTGCACTCCGACGGCAGCCGGCACAGAGACCGGCGCCTGTAGCGGATACTCCCGGCGTCTCCGGGCGCTAGTCGAATTCGCGCCGGGCAAGGGCAACGAATATGATGGCCAGTATCCCGAAAAGGGAGCATCCGCTGAGCGCACAGATGGCGCCGGCCGGTGCCAGGCCCCAGACTCTTCTTCTTAAGGCAAAGACGCCGCCTACGATGGCAACGATCCCCAGGACGAACCACAGAGGACTGAGGGCGACCAGCAGCCAGGCCAGCCACTCCATGTCCGTAAATGCCAAGGCCCGCTGTACCAGGCTGGCGGCGGCAAAAACCAGCACACCGAAGCCTAAGTCAGCCACTCCGGCCACAATGCACAGCACCCCCGCCGCGGTCGGCTTCCACGTCTTTTCCATGTCCTGACTCCTTCCTGTGCCCGACATCGGGTGCGTCGACAACGGACTGGCAGGCGCGCACCCTCAATGCGGAATTCTACCTGCGCTGGGGCAGCATTCCTTGCGTACGGAACCATTCCACTTGATCGCGGATCGAGTCCTGCCATCTCCTGGTGGTGAACCCCAGTTCCTCACGCGCCCGGGCCGAGCTTATCAGGGAGTTGCTCTTGAGGACATCTATGGAGTAGGCAGTGAACACGGGCTGCCTGTGCAGCAACCGGTAGTATACGCTGGCAAGCACCCCGGCTGCCCGGGCCATGCCGGATGGGATCTCATAGCCAGGGGCCTTGCGGTGGATATTGCGTTCCAGTTCCTTCATCAGTTCCGGGACCTGTACCTGCGCGCCGGATAGTATGTAGTGCCGGCCGGACTGTCCTCTCTCGGCGGCCAGGACCAGGCCTGTGGCAACATCCCGGACGTCGACGAAATCGTAGGCTCCCCTCACGTATGACTTGAGATGACCGCTGGCGAAGTCAAGTATCAGCTGGCCGATGTTGGAGACCCTGTAGTCCCAGGGGCCGATGACACCGGTTGGACAGCAGATCACAGCATCAAGCCCTCCCTCTCTCACTGCGTCGAGGATAAGCAGCGTGGCGCGGGCCTTGCTACGCGCGTAGTCGCCGAGCACCTGGTCAGGATCGAAAGGACGTGATTCATCGATGAGATTGCCCTCCGGCGCCTCAGCTATAGCGTGGACCGAACTGGTATAAACGAGGCGACAGACACCGCTGGCCCGGCAGGCATCAATGACATTGCGCACGCCCCGCACATTCACGGCCTCCAGCAGGGTCCTCATGCCGGGCATGATAGTGACGATGCCCGCCAGGTGAAACACAAGGTCGGCCCCGGTGAAGGCGGCCTTGAGGCTGGGAAGATGCCTCACGTCGCCAAGGATGATCTCTACATCAAGGCCCTCCAGCGGAACGGTGTCCTCGGTGGGCATCACCAGAGCACGGACCACCTCGCCCCGTTTGAGAAGCTCGCGCACCAGGACATTCCCAATGTGACCCGTAGCCCCGGTGACGACTATCATATGTCTCTTGCTTTCTCCGCCCATTATAAGTCCGCGGTGCCTCGTTTTCAATCTCGTGCATCCTGGCGGGGCTCGGACGCCTGTTGCCATTCAGACTATGGCATCATACGCGAGGTGGCAATCGGCGTTTCTTATCGCCCGCAGCATGCCTTCGACACCGGCTCAGGCTGTCGATGGTCGCAAAATAGGTTACAATAATGGCGCGGCCTGCCCGGCTGGCAGGCCGGAGAGACATGGTCCTGAAAAATCCGTTTCCATCCCGCCGGTCCGCGGTGATGAGCAATCGCGGCATCGTGGCCACCAGTCAGCCCTTAGCAGCGCAAGCCGGGATGAGCGTGCTGCTCCAGGGAGGAAACGCCATCGATGCCGCCATCGCCACGGCTGCCGCCCTGAGCGTGGTGGAGCCCATGGCCATGGGGCTGGGCGGAGACGCCTTTGCGCTGGTATGCCTGAGCGGAAGCAGTCAGCCAAAGGCGCTGAATGCCAGCGGTCGGGCTCCCTATGCCGCCAGTGTGGAGACCCTCCGCAAGCTTGCCTATCGGGAGATGCCCGCTACGGGCATCCACTCAGTGACGGTCCCTGGCGCCCTGGACGGGTGGTGTTCCATGCTGGAAAAGCATGGCACCATGGGCCTGGCCCAGGTGCTGGTGCCGGCCATCCAGCTGGCCGAACAGGGGTTTCCGGTCACCGAGATAATTGCCCACAGCTGGAAGAAGAACACTGCCAAGCTGCAGCTCGACGCCGGTGCTGCCGGTACGTACCTGCCGGGAGGCAGGGCGCCCGAGCCCGGCGATGTCATGGTACAGCCCGACCTGGCCCGGACCTTCCGCAAGATTGCCGGGGGGGGACGAGACGTCTTCTACAACGGCGAGATCGCCGAAGCTATAGCGGCTTGTTCACGGGAGCAGGGAGGCCTCATCACCATGCAGGACCTGCGTGACCATACTTCTACCTGGCCGGCGGCGATAAGCACCGGCTATCACGGATATGACGTCTATGAATGCCCGCCCAATGGCCAGGGACTTGTGGCTCTGCTGGCGCTAAATATGCTGGAGGGCTACGATCTGCAATCAATGGGACATAACTCGTCAGACTACTTGCACCTGCTCATAGAGGCTGTAAAGCTGGCTTTTGCCGACGGCGAGCGATATGTGGCCGACCCCGACTTTGTGGACCTTCCCCTGCGGGGCCTGCTCTCCAAGTCCTACGGAGCGCAGCGGAGGAGGCTAATAGACTTGGGCAGGGCGAATGCTGTGGTGAAGGCGGGCACCACAAACACCGAGAAAGATACCGCCTACCTGGCCGTGACTGATAAGGACGGGAACAGCGTCTCTTTCATCAACAGCCTTTACCAGCCGTTCGGCTCGGGCATCGTGGTACCGGGTACCGGCATTTGCCTGCAGAACCGCGGCAGCCTGTTCGCATTTGAATCAGGACATGCCAACTGCATCGAACCTCATAAGAGGCCGTACCACACCATAATCCCTGCCATGATCTTCCGCGACGGTGCTTTGTTCCTCACATTCGGGGTCATGGGCGGCTTCATGCAGCCGCAGGGACATGTTCAGGTGCTGCTCAACATCGTCCATTTCGGCATGGACGTACAGACGGCTCTCGACGCCCCGCGATTCAGATACCTTCAGGGCAATGAATGTGCCTTTGAACCGGGCATCCCCCGCCAGGTCCTCGAAGAACTGGCCGCCAGAGGGCACCAAGTGGTTGAAGTGGACGATCCTTACTCCCTGCAATTCGGTGGAGGGCAGATCATAATGATCCACCCCACGACTGGCGCGCTCTTAGCCGGCTCAGACCCCCGAAAGGATGGCTGCGCCGTAGGGAGCTGGTGAGCATGGGGGAAGGCGATAGCTTTACAGGGCCACCGACCCTATTCCCCGATATTGGACAGCAACGGCCTTACAGGCCCGTTCAGGCTTCCTTGCCCTCGTACTTGAAGGAGATCCGTACCTTCGCCCGGTAGGACACAATCTTGCCGTTCTCCAGGCTCATGTCCAGCTCCTCTACCTCCGCGATGCGCAGATCACGCAGGCTCTTCGAGGCCATTTCGACTGCAGCGGCTGCTGCCTTTTCCCAGGACTCCGTGCTCGTGCCTACCAACGTTATTATCTTGTAAACACTGTCAGACATCATACCCTCCTTGCGGACTTTCTTCTTTCCTCTGCATTATATGGCCGGGGCCGTCGGCCCGTCAACCAGGCTGCGGCGGACTGCACATCGGGTCGGGCTCCGTCGGCCAGATGTTTACTGCCTCCGGGTATGGCTTGTGGTCCGTGCCAGTGAACTGCGGACAGGCGACATGCGTAGTTTCCCGGGCGGCCCGCCCGGCCCGGGTTTTGCCCCCCGGCAACCCGTGTGCTAAATTGCAGGGTTGTGGGATTGCACCGTGTCCACTACGGATGGATCGTAGCCTTCGCCAGCGCCGGCATCATGGCAACCTGCTCCCTCTCAGTGTACACCTTCGGCGTGTTTCTGGAGCCTCTGACAGAGTATTTCCAATGGGAGAGGGGCCCCCTGTCGTTAGCGCCGTCAATAGCCTTCCTGGTGGCCGGGGCCCTGGCCATCATCACCGGCAGGCTGAGTGACAAATACGGGCCCCGGATCCTGGCCACCCTGGGTGGCATAATGATGGGCGCCGGCTTTGTCCTCATGAGCAGGGTCGATACGCTGACGGAGACGTATGTATTCTGGGGGCTATTCATGGGAGTAGCTTTCGGCTGTTTCGTGTCTCCGCTGGTCTCGACAGTACCGCGATGGTTCGTACAGAAAAGAGGTGTAGCCGTCAGTATTCTGGCTACTGGCTTTGGCGTGGGTGCCATCGTCTCACCCCTGCTGGCCCAGGCGCTGCTATCCACGCGACGCTGGCAAGAGGCATTCCTCATTCTCGGCATAGTTGCCTGGGCAGTCATCGTTCCTCTGGCCCAACTCGTCAGGAAGAGCCCTTACCAGGTGGGGCAGAGGCCCTATGGCGAATCTGATAACGGTGACGACGATGCCCTGGAGTCCTCAGTGGAGGGCGTTTCTCTCCGTCAGGCGATGAGAAGCGCACCGTTCTGGATCTACGGAACGCTTGGGCTGCTGTTTTTCTTCTGCCTGCAGGCAATCGTGGTCCATATCGTTCCCCTGGCAGCTGACAGCGGAATACCGGAGATAGCGGCGGCGGGCATGCTCTCCATCATCGCAGGCTGTAGTGTTCTCAGCCGTGCCTCGGCGGGTCTTGTGTCGGACAAGTTCGGCCCGAGGCCGGCATTGAGCCTGTGCCTGATACTGGCCACCCTGGCCCTGGGCTGGCTCATCCTGGCACAGGAAATATGGGCCTTCTACCTTTTCGCCGTAATCTTTGGCCTTGCCTACGGGGGCGTAGTCCCCCTGGCGACGTTAGTGCCGTCGGAATTGTTCGGCACAAAGTCCCTGGGGGTAATAGTAGGCGCCCTCATGCTCTATAACACCATCGGCGGCGCCGGCGGGGCACCCTTTGCCGGGTATGTGTTCGACAGGACCGGCGGCTACGATGCTGCCCTGCCGATGCTGGCCGTGGTCTCCCTGATTGCCGCAGTGCTGGGAGTGGTGCTGGTCAGATACAGGGGCAAGCCGGGGTTGTCCGGACGGCGATGAGAACGCAGCATTATGGCGAAGTCGCCGCGTTAGCCTTGTGTGAATGCGGATAAGGGTCTACAATCCGGATGCTAAGGGGTCTTATCCCATAGCCATCCGGAAGAGGAGCCGACGGAATGGTGATTGCGGCGTTTCAGGACCTTCACCCGGTGGTGCAGGCTCTTGTGGCCACCTGCTTCACGTGGGCGATGACGGCACTTGGAGCAGCCACGGTGTTTGCGGCCCGGGGCGTAAGCCGCAGGGTGCTGGATACCATGCTCGGCTTCGCGGCCGGGGTCATGATTGCCGCCAGCTTCTGGTCGCTACTGGCGCCCGCAATCGAGATGTCGGAAGGCAAGGGCATCCCCTCGTGGCTGCCGGCCGTGGTGGGCTTCCTGCTGGGCGGCATATGCCTGCGGGGCGTTGATAAGGTACTGCCCCATCTCCATATCGGCTTCCCCACCGATGAAGCAGAAGGCGTGAAGACAAGTTGGCGCCGGAGCACCCTGCTGGTGCTGGCTATTACGTTGCACAACATTCCTGAGGGACTTGCCGTTGGAGTAGCTTTCGGTGCCCTTGCCGCCGGTTTGCCCGCTACCTCCCTGGGTGGGGCCATAGCCCTGTCTGTGGGCATAGGTATCCAGAACTTCCCGGAGGGGCTGGCCGTTTCCATGCCACTTCGTCGGGAAGGGCTTTCGCGCCGGAGGAGTTTCTGGTACGGCCAGCTATCAGGCCTTGTTGAGCCTGTAGCCGGGGTCACCGGGGCTGCCGTTGTTATCGCGGCGCAGTCCATCTTGCCCTATGCGCTGGCCTTTGCCGCCGGCGCCATGATATTTGTAGTCATCGAGGAACTGATCCCGGAGTCCCAACGCGGCGGGAGCATTGATCTGGCCACCCTCGGTGCCATGATAGGCTTTGCGGTAATGATGGCCCTCGATGTGGGCTTTGGCTAGGCCGGGTTGACGAACCCGGCCTAGTCCGGCATGAGAGAAGTCGCATTTAGCCCAGGGCGGAGACCGGAGAGCAATCTCCTACGGCGCCGGGGTGTCGACTCTTTTCCCGTCCAGTTCGTAGAGCTTCTCTATCACGAACTGCACGTACTTGTTGCACTTGTCCTTCCAGATGCCCGATTCCAGGAAAGCATGGTATGCCCCGGGCCTGGAGAAGTCGAGTCCCAGCAGGTCACCGCATGTGATCGTACCGAACTTGTCGACAAAGCTCCCCACCAGCTGGTTGGCATCCTGGCGGACCTTGAGACGTCCCAGCTTGGCCCCGCGCCGGTCGGCCAGAGGACAGCTGTTCCGCAGGCCCAGGCATATTGCGGAAGCCGATATGGCTCCGCAGGGGGCTGACTGCTGGCCGGCTATGCCACCGATAAAGGCACTGCAGGTCCACATGATATCCTCATTCTCCAGGCCATACGCTTCCCACATGACCTGCATCACGCTTGGCCCGCAGTGATAGCCCTTCTCCATGAGTTCAACGGCACGTTCCTTGGCTTCCGGGAGCGACATCTTCATCGGCATGGTCCACCTTTCAGCGACATGTTTGCGGCAATTCTACACGTGCTTCGTGCGATGGTCAATGCGCCGTCGCTGGCCGGAAGCAGGCTTTGTTCAAGGTCCTGGTCGCCGCCTGTTGTTGCCCGCGCAGTATTGCCAAGGCAGAAGGGCCGGACATCCCGATGTCGGGAGTATCCAGCCCCTCTGTGTTGTGCAGGGCTGTGCGTTACCAGCCCTACTTGCCGATTCTGAACACTTTTGTGCCACATACAGGGCACACGCCTTGAGTCGCCGGCCTGCGGTTCTTCATGATTATGCTCTTGGGGTTCTTGATTTCTCTCTTGGCACGGCACTTCACGCAGTATGCTTGCATTTCACCCTCCTTTCTTAGTCAGGGATAGTAGAATATTCACGTGCACCGTGTCAATACCCTTTAAGGCAGCACGTGTAGCACAGAGGTCGTTCGCACATCACAAAATTCGCAGGGGTTGTTGACCGTGGCCGGGATGGCTGATAGTATTCTGGCCGGAGGTTACCGTGCAATCATCGCCCGAAGAGAGACGGAGGACCAGCGACGAAGAGAAGGCGCGGGCCGGGGTTGAGGGTAAAGAGCACGTAGCTGCAGGTGGCTCAAGCACGGGGCTGGAGCCCAATGCCGCCGGCCTGCTCTGTTATCTCGGCTTCTGGATTACCGGCATAGTCTTCCTGGTAATAGAGCAGAAGGACCATTACGTCCGGTTTCATGCCCTGCAGTCCATAGTCACGTTTGGCGTGCTGACCGTGGCCGCCGTGCTTCTGGGCTGGATGCCCTATATAGGCACCTTCTTCGGTGCCGTGATAGGCATCATCGCTGCCGTCCTGTGGATACTGCTCATGGTCAAGGCCCACCACGGCGAGCTGTATAAGTTGCCGCTGGCAGGCCATGTGGCTGAAGGGATTGTGCCCGCCGGCTGGCGGGTCCGAACTGGTGGAAAGGATGAGGGAGAAGGAACACCTGAATCTGGGACCGGTGCAGGGACCGCCCAACCAGCGCAGGCCCAAGGCACAGGCTCTGCTTCCGTATCAGAGGGCGCTGCCGCGCCTGCCAGGCAGAAGGATGACTCATCCAGGACCGTGAGAGCGGATAGGGTGGCCGGCTATGCGGTTGTCATCTTCTTCAACGTAGCCGCGATCATCTTCTTCTGTTTCTTCCACAGATATATAGCCTGGTACAGCGTCGGCCCCGATGGCGGCGTCACCAGGCTGCAGATTCTCACCGACGGCTACTTCACCTGGCTACCGGTCTTGGTTACGGCACTGGTCATATCTATAGCTGCACAGATAGCATTGATCATCTACGACAGGTACTGGCTGCGTGAGACCGTTCAGATTGCCCTGGCCGCAATCGGGGTTGCCGTGGTGGCCAATCTGCTGGCCATATTCCCCTTTGATTTCAGCGTGATCCCCAATGCCACGCTGTCCGAGATCATGCCCGTAGCAGTGACGATTGTGCTCATACTCATCGCCGTGGGGCTGGGGGTGGGAGCGCTGGTGCGTTTCATAAAGCTGATGGTTACTGTGTCGTAGGCAGGGCCGACCCGCATGGTGCTTATTGCCCTGCGGCAATCCCCCGCCTCGAGGGCGAACTGTGCTCCGCAAACACAGAAGCGCCCCGAATCATTGACGGATAGATCTCCCCTGTATTACACTTAGCGCCCGATATGCACATTGCGGCAGACAGGGACCAGGGCACCCCGCGTGAGTGCCCTGGCTTTATGTGCGTACAGGAGGGACAGCCATGGATCTAGTCTGGATTTCTGTAATTGCAGGGCTGGTGGGAGCGGCAGCGGTGGCATACTTTGTGCGCTATGTACTGAGACAAGATCAGGGGTCTAAGAGGATACAAGAGATCTCGGGCGCCATCAAGGAGGGCGGACTCGCCTTCATCCACAGGGAATACCGCACGCTGGGCATTGTGGTCGCCCTCATAGCCGTCATCCTGGCAGTTGTCCCCGACCTGGGCTGGAGGGTGGCCGTGGCTTTCGTCTTCGGGGCCGTCTGCTCCATGGGCGCCGGATATGCCGGCATGAACATGGCCCTGCGGGCCAACGGCCGCACCTGTGCAGCGGCAGAGAAGAGCCTCAATCAGGGGCTGAGGGTCTCCTTCAGGGGCGGGGCGGTCATGGGGCTGACCGTGGTCAGCATCGGCCTGATCGGCCTGTCCATCCTCTATTTCGCGTGGCACGACCTGCCCGATTTCCGGTTCCTGTTTATCATTCCCGCCTACGGCACCGGCGCGTCACTGGTGGCCCTTTTCGCCAGGGTGGGAGGCGGGATCTTCACCAAGGGGGCGGACGCAGGCTCCGACCTGGTGGGCAAGGTGGAGGCGGGGATACCGGAGGACGATCCCAGGAATGCAGCCGTCATAGCCGACAACGTGGGCGATAACGTAGGCGACGTATGCGGCATGGGCGGCGACCTCTTTGAGTCCTATGTGCAGACCGTTATTGCCACCATGACACTCACCACCGTGGGCGTCGTAATGGCGCCCTGGGTTACCACAAAGCTGTTTCCGGCCCTTCCGGAGCAGACCGCGCTGCAGCACGCCTGGTGGCTGCCCCTGCTGATCATGGCCGGAGGCATTGTAGCTTCCGTGATCGGCTGTTTCCTGGTGAGAATAGGGGAGAAGCTGGAAATGGGCGCCCTGCTGGGCGCTTTGCGCCGTGGCACACTGGGCGCCACAGTACTGGCGGCGGTGTTCGGCTTCCTGATAATCTACTTCCTGAATGCCAGCCTGGGGCTGTTCTGGGCCATGTTTGCCGGGCTGGCCGCCGGCGCCTTGATCGGGGAGAGCACCAACTACTTCACGTCCTATGCCTTCAAGCCGACGCAGGAGATCTCCGAAGCTTCCACTACCGGCGCGGGCGCTACCGTGATCCGGGGCTTCGCCGCCGGACTGATGAGCACGTGGCCCCCTATACTCCTGATAGCCATAGCGATAGTCGTCGCCTTCCATTTTGGCAGCTTCTACGGCGTGGCCCTGGCCTGTGTGGGCATGTTGTCCACCCTGGGCGTGACCCTGGCCACCGATGCCTATGGCCCCATAGCCGATAATGCCGGGGGCATCACCACCCAGGCAGGACTGCCGGATGAAGTGCGCGAGAGGACCGATGCGCTGGACTCCCTGGGCAACACCACGGCTGCCACAGGCAAGGGCTTCGCCATCGGTGCTGCAGCTATGAACTCCCTGGGCTTGATCCTGGCGTTCTCCATGGCGGTGGGCATAGTGACCGTCTCGGGCAGCGGTGAACTGATGTTGCCCCCGGAATTGAGCCTGCTCAGCGTGCCGGTCATCGTGGGCCTGGTCCTGGGCGCCCTCATGCCTCCCGTTTTCTGCGCCATGACCATGAAGGCGGTGGGTATCACCACATCGGCCATCATAGATGAGGTCCGCCGCCAATGGCGCGAGATAAAGGGGTTGATGGAGGGGACGGCCCGCCCCGAGTACGGCAAGTGCGTGGATATAGCCACCAGGATAGCATTGAAGCAGATGCTGCTGCCTTCCATAATGACCATAGTAGCGCCCGTGGTGGTGGGGATAGTCCTGGGCAAGTACGCACTGGCCGGCTTTCTGATAGGGGCGCTAATTACCGGTCTTATCCTTGCCATTAGCCTCAACAATGCCGGCGGGGCCTGGGATAACGCCAAGAAATGGATTGAGTCGGGCAAGTTCGGTGGCAAGGGCTCAGCTGCCCACAAGGCCAGCGTCGTCGGAGACACGGTCGGCGACCCCATGAAGGACACGGCCGGCCCGTCGCTGAACATAATGCTCAAGCTGATGTCGGTGATATCGCTGCTGCTGGCGCCGGTACTGATGCATTTCGGTGGCCTGATCTAACAGACGAAGGCTGCAAATACTAGGGATTCAGCAGGATTTCCTCATCTCCCCACACGACGTTGCCCTCGGCATCTATCCTTTGAACATAGTACGAGACGTTGGAAATTTCGTAATGCCTCCATTTTACGTCTTCTGCCCATGAAATGAGCAATCCTCCGCAACCGTCAGGCACTAGTGCCAGTCCTGGTTCGTGTATGGCTTCGGGGGTGAAGGTAATTCCGTCAGATCCCCATAACTCTGTCCCTGTAGCATCTAACCTCTTAGCCACACCATAATATGACACGCAAAAAGCTCCGCCGGAACCATCGCTTGCTATGCGAACATAGGTGCTGTCACAAAGTAGAACATCCTCGTTCCACGGTTTATGGCCATCGGCGTCTACCCTCTGGGCACAGACGCCGCTTTCATCCACCCAAAAGCTGATGGCGCCGCCGGCACCATCAGCTACTATTTGAGGGCTATATTGGGGTGACGGTCCAACACAAATGGGCACACCATCTGGCCCCCACAGTATATCGCCCTCGGCATCTACCTTTTGGACATAGATATCCGAATCAGTGCTTGGTGTGACCTGCTCAAAGACGATTATACCTCCACCTGAGCCATCGCCTGCTATGCAAGCACCCTCGACCAGGCCAACAAATACTTGGACGCCGCCGCTCCCCCACAACGTGTTTCCCGCAGAATCTACTCTCTGAGCGTAAACAGCATCGGAGTCACCCTGAAAAGTGCACCCAACGACGATGACGCCACCTGAACCATCGCTGACCATCTGATTTGGATATTCCGGCACCAGCCCTACAGACACCCCATCCTCACCCCAGGGAAGATTACCTTCGCTATCTATCTTGACAAGGGAGCCCTTCGTGTCAGCTGCCCGAACACCGATAATGACGCCTCCGGCACCATCGGCGATCATGCTTTCGATTTCCACTCCCTCCCCTCCCCATTGCCACTGGACATCCCCTTCGGAATCGATTCTAGCAACGTAGGTTTGACAGGACGATGGTTCCCCCGGTACCTCCGGAAGGCACTCCCACCAGCTAACGATGGCACCCCCTGAGCCGTCGCTTACTGCTTCTGAATATGGAATACCATTCCCAGTGCTGCCAATCAACACACCCCTTTCTCCCCAGAGAAAATCTCCCTCGGGACTTATTCTCTGAACGTAATAGTCCTGCTCCGTCAGCGTTTCGTAAATTGCATACATAACTATAGCGCCACCTGAATTATCGCCAGTTATACTGGGTGGTGGGATAGGGACAGCCGCGCCCCAGAAGATACAACTCGCAGTAAGCAAAATTGCTGCAATCAATCCTGAGATAATAATCTTACGTCGCATCGTCTGCGCCCACAAAGTCCAGCTTCACGCCGTAATAGCAATCCTTCAAAAAGTGCAGGCCTTCCTTACCTCATATCTCAGCCTCCCCACACAATTTCTTGCTTGTGTATATACTATGCTAATAATGTTAGGAACCTGTTAAGTATATGCATTTCGGTGGCCTCATTTAGGAGCACCAAATTATCTACTAGGACTGCTTTCGTCAGACGCTATGTAGTAGCGCCTTTCTGTCATCCTGAGCGAAGCGAAGGATCTCGCTCAGGGCAGGCTCGGCGAAGAACCTAGCCCCTTCGCCCCGACTTCATCGGGGCTCAGGGTGCCAAACTGATCAAACTTATACTAGCCTTCTTTGGAGAAGCAAGGTAATCGATGCTAAAATAGGGCGTCATGCCGGATGCCATACATGTCAAGGGTGCCCGGGAGCACAACCTAAAGAATATAGACGTCACCATCCCCCGCAACAGGCTGGTGGTCATCACCGGTGTTTCCGGCTCGGGAAAGAGCTCTCTGGCCTTCGATACGATATATGCCGAGGGGCAGCGGCGCTACGTAGAGTCGCTATCGGCCTACGCCCGCCAGTTCTTGGGGAGGATGGAGAAGCCGGACGTCGATTATATCGAAGGGCTGAGCCCGGCGATTTCCATCGACCAGAAGGGACCTTCACATAATCCACGGTCCACGGTGGGCACCATGACCGAGATCTACGACTATTTGCGGCTTCTCTTTGCCCGTATCGGCCGGCCGCATTGTCCTCAATGCGGCCGGCCGATAGCCCAGCAGACGGTACAGCAGATCGTGGACGCCGTCCAGGAGATGCCGGAGGGCAGCCGCATCATGATCCTGGCCCCGCTGGTCAGGGACCGCAAGGGTGAGCACCAGACGGTATTCAAGGACCTGCAGAAGGCGGGTTTCGTCAGGGTTCGGGTCGACGGGGAGATCTACGACCTCTCCGAGGAATTCCAGCTGGACAAGAACAGGAGGCATACCATAGAGGTCGTAGTCGACCGACTGCAGGTGGAGAGGGGAGAGAACGTCACCCGCCTGGCCGACTCCATTGAAACGGCACTGAAGCTGGGGTCGGGCGTCGTGCTGGTCAAGATCCTCGATGGTGAGGAATTCCTTTTCTCCGAGCACTTTGCCTGTGTCTACTGTGGCATAAGCCTGGGGGAAATCACGCCCCGGACCTTCAGCTTTAACAGCCCCTACGGGGCGTGTCCCGCCTGCACGGGACTGGGCTGCAAGCTGGAGATAGACCCCAATCTGGTTCTCCCCGACAGGGAACTGAGCCTGGTGGAGGGGGCCATCCAGCCCTGGTCGAGAAACGGGCAGCTCGGCCAATGGTATAGCAGCATGCTCCAATCGCTCGGCCGGCGGCACGGCTTTTCTCTGGACATCCCCGTGAAGGGCCTCACCGATGAGCAATTACACCTGGTCCTGTACGGTGCAGGTAACGAGACAGTGCTCGCTACTTACGAGGACCGCAACGGCAGAATGCATGACTACTACCGGAACTTCGAAGGCGTGATACCGCTCATGGAGCGACGCTACAAGGAGACGGCCTCCGACGGCATCAGGGCGGATATCGAACGCTACATGGCGTCCAGTCCCTGCCCCGCCTGTCAGGGCAAGAGGCTAAAGCCGGAGTCACTGGCCGTCACGGTTGCTGGCAAGAACGTCATGGAGGTGACGGTCCTGCCCGTCACGCAGGCCTTGGCCTGGGTGGAAGGGCTGGACGGCAGGATTACTCCCCGGGAAGCTACCATAGCCAGGCAGATCATCAAGGAGATTCATGCCCGGCTGGGCTTTCTGCGGGATATAGGTCTGAGCTACCTGACCCTGGATCGTGCTTCGGCGACTCTGAGCGGCGGTGAGGCGCAGAGGATCCGCCTGGCCACCCAGATCGGCAGCGGGCTGAGCGGCGTCCTCTATATTTGCGATGAACCGACGGTGGGCCTGCACCCTGCCGACGGATCACGGCTCATAGACACGCTTAAGCGCCTCCGGGACCTGGACAATACCATCATCATTGTGGAGCACGACGAAGCTATGATGAGGGCTGCCGACTATATCATTGACATGGGTCCCGGGGCGGGCAAGCAGGGGGGACATGTTGTTGCCGCGGGCACAATGCAGGACATAATGGACTGTCCTCGATCGGCGACGGGGCAGTACCTCAGCCGGACCAGGCAGATACCGCTGCCGCCCCAGCGCCGCCCCGGATCGGGACAGGAGCTGGTCATCACGGGCGCCAGGGAGAACAACCTCAAGAACATCGACGTCCGTCTCCCGCTGGGGAGGCTCGTGTGCGTGACCGGGGTCTCGGGAAGCGGCAAGAGCTCTCTCATCAACCAGGTCCTGTATAAAGGGCTGGCCCGGCTCCTGTACCGGGCCAAGGAAAGGCCCGGCGAATGCGACGGCATCGCCGGCACGGAGCATATTGACAAGGTGGTTGACATCGACCAGTCGCCCATCGGCCGCACCCCCCGCAGCAACCCGGCCACATATACCGGGGCGTTTACCCCCATCCGGGAGCTGTTCGCCGCCGTTCCTGAAGCCAGGGCGCGGGGCTATTTCCAGGGCCGCTTCTCCTTCAACGTCAAGGGAGGGAGGTGTGAGGCCTGTCAAGGGGCAGGCTATGTGCAGATTGAGATGCAGTTTCTGCCCAATGTCACCGTCCCCTGTGAGGTTTGCCGGGGCAAGAGGTACAACCGCGAGACCCTGGAAATCCAGTTCAAGGGGAAGAATATCGCGGAGGTCCTGGATATGACGGTTGACGAAGCCTGCCTCTTCTTTGACCGCATCCCCAGAGTCAAGAACAAGCTGGATACGCTTCGGGATGTGGGCCTGGGCTATATCTGCCTGGGACAGCCGGCGCCGACGCTCTCCGGAGGCGAGGCCCAACGCGTGAAGCTGGCCACCGAGCTATCGCGCCGTTCAACAGGCAAGACTCTCTACCTCCTGGACGAGCCGACCACTGGTCTTTCCTTCTCGGACATTGCCTGCCTCCTTAAGGTGCTACAGCGGCTGGTGGACTACGGAAACACGGTGGTCATAATCGAGCACCACCTGGATGTGATGAAGAATGCCGACTGGCTCATCGACCTCGGCCCGGGGGCCGGTGACGAGGGTGGCTACCTGGTCGATGCCGGCACACCTGAGCAGTTGGGCCGAAACGAGCGCTCTTCCACCGGACGGTATTTACGTGATATAGTATCGAGGCAGCGGGAAGAGACGCCTGTGCCTTGTTGACGCGGGTCCCGTCCTGCGGGGCACAGGGGGGTGGCTTTCCGGCCCGGTCGGGAATGATGGAAGGGCCGCACGACGGCACCGGGGAAAAGATGGAATACATAGAAATGAGACCGAGATTCGACAGGGACAAGATCCTGGAATCCATCCACGCCAACGTGCAGGACAAGAACATGATAAAGCACATGCTGGCCACAGAAGCCATTATGCGGGCCCTGGCCAGGAGGCTGGGCGAGGATGAAGAGGAGTGGGGGATAACCGGGCTGGTCCATGATATCGACTCGGAGCTGGTGGAGGGCGATATGAACAGCCACAGCAAGCTGGGTGCCGATATCGCCAGGGAGCTGGGGGCCAGCGAGGCTATGGCGCACGCCGTTCTATGCCACAACGAGGCCCATGGTGTTCCCCGGGAGACGAAGCTGGACAAGGCCCTTTACTGCGCCGACCCCCTCAGCGGACTTATCACGGCTGCTGCCCTGGTCCGCCCCGACAGGCTGAGCGGCCTGGCCACCAAGTCAGTGATGAAACGGTTCCGCGAAAAGAGCTTCGCTGCCGGCGTCAGCCGGGAGCAGGTGAACACCTGCCAGGAAATCGGGTTGGAACTGGAGGAGTTCGTCGGCCTGGGAATCGAGGCCATGCAGGGGATCGCCTTCGATCTCGGCCTGTGACCTCCCGCCTACAGGGTTTCCAGTTCTCCGACCACAGCGGTGAAGTCGACCAGGGGCCTGCAGTCAACGCCGTTATCCCTGCAATATTCGAGAAGTTCGTCGGTGGCGAAGACAAGCTGAGCGTGTTTCGCCGGAGCAACGTCTGACTCCCCGTTACCCAGATACACTATGCCGTACCCCTGCTCCAGAAACGACCTGGTGTACGCCTCCTTGAACCCGTCCTCCACTATCCTGCCGTCCGGCCCCACGTACCGGACCTCCATGCCATGGGGATGAAAGCCTGCCCGGGCAGCGTGCACCTCCAATTCCTCCAGCCCCAGCTCTTTCAATACGGCCCTGATGTAGAAATCGAGGCCGTTGCTCACTATCGCCAGTCGAAAGCCCTTTCTCAGGCAGCAATCGACGAGACCGTGAAATCCGGCCCTCACCCTGAACCTGTCCTTCAGGGCCTCAAGCAAGGCAGCTTCATCGGCCGTGACCATGGCGAAGGACCTCGTGTTCAGCTCCAGGACAGATATCCTGTGCTCCCTGTACTGCCGCAGCAACTGCCGCCAGTCTCCCCGGGCGAAGATGTCCAGGAGAACGGAACTGACCTCCTCTTCGGTGATCGTACCGTCGAAATCGCATTGCACCAGGGTTTTCACTGTTGACGCTCCCGCGCAGTAGCGGGCCATGTCCGGCGGCGGCACTGCCGGCCGGGCCCGGGACCGAATTCGTCGTAGATTAGCACAGAGCGGCGGGAAGATAAAGGCCGGACCCTCCACCCCTGCAGGTTGAATTGACAGCGTCGCCCTTTATGGCTATCATCTATTCCTCGTGGCAGAGATAGGGCCCAGCCCCACACTTGCTGAAGCGTGTGATGCTTTTCTATCACAGCTTCCGGCGGAAGAAGCGGCGCAGGCCCGGGGGGAGGTGTCCAGGTTCGTCAGGTGGCTGGGGCCATCCCGGCGGGTGACCGACGTCAGCCCCGTGGACGTGGCCAGCTATGGCGAGAACATCGTCCCCTCGGCGGTCAAGCCCCTCAGGTCCTTTCTTACCTACATCTGGAAGAAGGGACTGAGCAACATGAACCTCGCCCCTCACCTCAGGGCCAGGAAGACCGTCTCCAAGGCAGCTGCCTCCAGGACGGTTGTCCCCCGTCAGGCCGACCGGTCCCGGGCGACCCTGACCGCGGAGGGCTACGCCAAGCTGGAGCAGGAACTGGTCGGCCTCAAAGAGCAGCGCCTCCGGGTTGTTGAGGAGATGCAGATAGCGGCCGTCGATAAGGACTTTCGTGAGAATGCCCCTCTGGCGGCAGCCAGGGAGCGTAAGGCACACCTGGACGGGAGGATCAAGGAGATAGAGTCGGTCCTCAAGGAGGCCAGGATAATGGGGCAGGAACAGGCCACGTCCCGGGCCAAGCTGGGAGATACGGTGGTGCTCCAGGACCTCTCGTCAGGCAAGGATCTGACGTATACGCTGGTCGACCCCCGGGAGGCGAATCCCACCCAGGGCCGGCTGTCTGTGGCTTCCCCGCTGGGCAAGGCAGTCCTGGACAAGGAGAAGGGGCAGGTGGCGGAAGTGGCCGCTCCGGCCGGCACCCTGCGCTGCCGCGTTGAGAGCATCATCCGGGCAGAGCGGTGAGTGACCCTTTAGGGTCGTGGCGTACCCCCGCTGCCTAACCTCCATCACGGTCCTCCCTACCCTGGCGCGTGGGATCCTGCACCACAGTCCTCTCCCCTGGGGGAGAGACTTAGAGCGAGGGGGAACCGCCAGTCACCCCCGAACCTTGTCCGTCGCCCCGCAGATATGGCATAATAATTGGGCTGAAGCCGAGGGAGGGATCGCATAGTGGTCTAGTGCGGGCGCCTGCTAAGCGCTTACTCTGGGTAACTGGAGTCGAGGGTTCGAATCCCTCTCCCTCCGCCAGCATAGAAAAGACCTGTCCATAACCCCCTCGGGGTAAGGGGGGTTATGACCCCTCCACCCCCACCAGCCACTTCCCCTCGTCCAGCAGCTCATTTGCCCTCTCAATGCTTCCCGCTTCGGAGTAGATGCGCACCAGCGGCTCTGTGCCGGAGAAGCGGATGAGCAACCAGGACCCATCATCAAGGAAGAAGCGAAACCCGTCCGTGGTATCCGCCGCCGTCACCTTCGAGCCCGCTATGGTCTCCGGGGCGCCGGACCTCAGGTGTTCTTCGATCGCCCGCCGCCCCTCCGGCGAGATATGAAAGTCCCTGCGGTCGTAGTAGTGGAGCCCCACCTTGCTGTAGAGGTAGTCGAGGAGCCGGGAGGGCGTCTTTCCCGTCCTGGCCATGAAGTCCAGGAAGTAGAGGCCGGCCAGTATGGCGTCCCTCTCCGGGACATGCCCGCGGAAGCCGTAGCCGCCGCTCTCCTCCCCGCCGATGATGGCGTCCTTCTCCATCATCACCGGTGCCACGTATTTGAAGCCCACGGCCGTCTCATAGACGGGCACGTCAAACAGCTCGCCCAGCCGGGGGAGCATCATGGTGGAGGTCAGCGTCCTCACCAGCGCACCACGCTGGCCGCGGACCTCCAGGAGGTATAGACAGAGCAGGGCAAACACCTGGTGCTGGGTCAGGAACCGCCCTGCTTCGTCCACGATGCCGATGCGGTCGGCATCTCCATCCGTGGCCAGGCCCACATCGGCCTTCTGCTCCACGACCAGCCGGGAAAGGGTTGACAGGTTCTTGGCGATGGGCTCGGGCTGGATCCCGGGAAAGGAAGGATTTCGTTCGCCATTGATCTCGCTGATCTTCATGCTGCCGCCTTCGAGGATGGTCCTGAAATAGCCGCTGCCCGCCCCGTACATGGAATCGACGATGACGTTCAGCTTCTGCCGGCACAGGTGCTCCAGGTCGACAAACCGGCCCAGGTGACTGAAGTACGCTGGGGCAGGGTTCAGGTAATCGATAAGTCCCTTCTTCAGGGCGCGGGGCAGGGCGAGCCTCTTCACGCCGCCGGCCGGTGCGTTCCGTCCGGCAGGGCGGGCGCGCGTCAGCGAAGCTATGTTGGCCTCTATCTGCGAGATGGTCTCGCCGGGAGCGCTGGCGCCGTCCGGCGACTTGTATTTGAAACCGTTCCACGAGCCGGGGTTGTGGCTGGCGGTGATCACGATGCCGCCGGCCGACTTCGTAGCCAGGACGGTGAAGCTCACCACCGGGGTAGGCGCCGGGTTGAGGCAGAGGTGGACCCTGATGCCGTTGCCGGCCAGTACCTCTGCGGCGGCGGCGGCGAATTCCTCGGAGGCGAAGCGGGTATCGTAGCCGATGACGGCGCTCTGTTTGTCCGGTCCGCTTTGCTTGAGATATTCCGCTACGGCCTGGGCGCAGATGCGGACGTTGTCGAAGGTGAAGTCTTCGGCGATGATGCCCCGCCAGCCGTCGGTGCCGAATTTGATGGGACTGCTCATGGGCGCCTCTGATTATCGTCCACATGGGCCAAAACGTCAAGCCGCCCCCGCATCTGTATCACCCTCACCTTAATCCTCTCCCTCCCCTACCATTGCGTCGTGATTGGCGCTATAATTGCAGGTCGGCTGGCGTCCGGCCCGCAGAAAGGCAGGTTAACTATGTCCTTCACTTCAGACCTCAAAGAATACGCCCTTAGCCTCGGCTACGACCGCGTGGGATTCACCACGGCGGACAAGTTCACCCTCTACGAGCAGGAACTGCCCAAACGGAGGGAGATGTATGGCTGGGCCATAGACTACCTGCTGCCCGGGGCCGACCCCCGGAACATCCTCCCCGATGCCCGGTCGGTAGTGGTGGTCGTCTTCGATTACTTCAAGCACTCCTTTCCCCGGGGGATGGTGGGCAAGGTGGGGAGGGCCTACCAGGCCCTGGGCGGCGCGCCTCCCATCCCCATCCACCGCGCCCGCTACCGGTTATTGAGGGAGTTCCTGGAGAAGAACGGCTGCAAGATCGGCAAGGCTCCCTTCGAGGCGCCGGCCCGCCTGGCCGCCGTCCGCGCTGGAGTGGCCGATTACGGCAAGAACACGTTTGCCTTTGCCGGAAGAAGCGGCTCCTTCATCATCATCACCACCTTCGTCATCGACAAAGAGCTGGAATACGACCGGCCCGACCTGGAGGTCAAGTGTCCCGATAACTGTACCCTGTGCCTGGAGGCCTGTCCCACCGGGGCCCTATATGAGCCGCTCAAGATGGACCCCCGCCGCTGCATCGCCTACAACTCCTACAGTGCCCCCGGCTCCTGGTTCGGCGGCACGCAGGCGGTGATACCGCCGGACATCAGAGAGAACATGGGCACCTGGGTCTACGGCTGCGACATCTGCCAGCAGGTCTGCCCCCGCAATCAGCCCCGGCTCAAGGCCAAGCTGCCGCCCAACCCCTACCTGGAGCATATGGCTGTCGGTTTCCAGTTCGAGAAGCTGCTCGACATCTCCGATGAGCACTTCAGCAGGTTGTACACGCTGCTCAACTACGTGGACAACAAGCGCTATCTGCAGAGGAACGCTGCCGTGGCCCTGGGCAACGAAGGCGACCCCGCGGCCGTGTCCGCCCTGGCCCGGGCCATGGAGTCCCCGGACGAGTACCTACGCGGCCATGCCGCCTGGGCACTGGGCAAAATCGGCGGCCCTCGGGCCCGCGGCACGCTGGAGGCACAGCTTGCCGGTGAGACCTCCCAATACGTCCGCGGCGAAATGACCGCCGCCCTGGCCCGCTAGCCACTTTTACCGTCGTGTGTTCGAAGCCTGAGGACGTGCCACCTACCCGGACTGTACGAATCTCAAAGGCGCCGTACCAGGCAGGCCTGCTACGGGTCACGCTTTGTATACCGGGCTCCCGGATTTTCGCCCTGCAAAGAGCCCAGGGCAGTCCGGCACCACCCAGCCGAGCTGGAACTTGAACCGCGGACGCGCATCTGTGGATTGACAAGGAGCGGGCAGAATTCATATCATCTTGCCACGGTCGGTTGGCCAAGAAGGGCCGTACCGATTAACAGGGAGGAGGCTGGAAATGCGCAAACTACGCTATGTGATACTGGGGGTCGTAGCCCTCCTGGTGCTCTATCTGCTGCTGTGGCCGGTGCCAATAGAGCCGGTGGGCTGGACTCCGCCCGACAACCCGGGCCTGACCGGTGAATACGAGGCGAACAACCTGCTGGCAGGGGCTGAGCTGTACCCTCTGGCAGGCGGCCATGGTCCCGAGGATACAGCAGTAGGCCCCGACGGCCTGGTTTATACAGGCCTGGCCGACGGCTCGATCGTGCGTTTCTCACCCGGGACCGGAGGCGAACCCGAGACGATTGTGGGCACAGGAGGCCGGCCCCTGGGACTTGCCTTCCACAACGACCGGCTTTACATCGCGGACGCCTTCGTCGGCCTGCTGTACATCGACGGCGCCACGGCGGCATCGGGGCATCGGGTGGAGGTGGCTGCCGACGAGGTGGACGGCGCGAAGATGCTCTTCGTGGATGATGTAGCCGTAGCCTCCAACGGCACGGTCTGGTTCACGGACGCCTCCATGCGTTTCGATCAGCACAATTATGTGACCGACATCACCGAGTCATGGCCCAGCGGGCGCCTTCTCTCCTGGGACGCGGTCAGCGGCCAGACAACCGTGCACGTGGAGGAGCTGGCCTTCGCCAACGGCGTGGCCCTGGGGCCGGGGGAGGCCTACGTACTGGTCAACGAGAGCATGCGCTACCGTATCAGGCCCTACTGGCTGACCGGCGAGAAGGCGGGACAGACCGACGTTTTCATAGACAACCTGCCCGGTTTTCCCGATAACCTGAGCTATAACGGCGAGGACCTGTTCTGGGTGGCGCTGGTCTACCCGCGCGACAGGACCATAGACAGCCTCATGCCCAGGCCCTTCCTGCGCAAGATGATCATGCGCCTGCCGGCGGCTCTGCGGGTGAGCGAGCCAGACCCTCTGGCCCTGGTCATCGCCCTGGACCACGATGGCAACGTGGTGCATAACCTGCAGGACCATACGGGCCACCATCATACCGTGACCAGCGTGAACGAGGCGGACGGCTATCTGTGGCTGGGCAGCCTGATACAACCACACGTGGCCGGCATTGCCGTCCCGGAAACGGGTCCTTAACAGAAGGGAGAAAGGCGAACATGCAGTATCGCAAATTGGGCAGGCTGGACTGGGAGGTATCGGTGCTGGGTTTCGGGGCCATGCGGTTGCCGACCATAGATAATGAGCCGGGGAACATAGACGAGCCCGAGGCCATGAGGATGATACGGTATGCCTTGGACCACGGCGTCAACTATATCGACACGGCCTACCCCTACCATGCGGGGCGGAGCGAACCACTGGTGGCCAAAATACTCAAGGGGGGATACCGGGGCAAGGTGAAGGTGGCGACCAAGATGCCCGTGTGGCTGGAGGAAAAGTATGAGGACTTCGACCGCTATCTCAACGAGCAGCTCGAGCGCCTGCAGCTGGAGAAGGTCGATTTCTATCTGCTTCACGGGCTGGGCAGCAAGAGGTGGCCGGTGATACGGGACCTGGGTGTGATACGCTGGGCGGAGGGGGCCATGGCCCGCGGGCGGTTCGACCACCTGGCTTTCTCGTTCCACGACAGCTTTGAGACCTTCCAGGAGATAGTGGACTATTACGACAACTGGACCTTTGCCCAGATCCAGTACAACTATATGGACGTGGACTACCAGGCGGGCCGGCGGGGTGTGGAATATGCCGCCAACAAGGGGCTGGCGGTGGTGGTCATGGAGCCGGTGCGAGGAGGACGGCTGGCTGAGGCGCCCGCGCCAGTGGCTGAGGTGTGGGACAGCGCCCCTCACAGACGCAGTCCGGCCGAATGGGCGCTGCTGTGGGTGTGGGACCAGCCGGAGGTCTCGGTGGTCCTCAGCGGGATGAGCACCATGGAGCAGGTAGTGGAAAACGTGGCCATAGCTGACCGTGCCCGACCGGGCATGCTCACCCCGGAGGAACTGGCGGTCATCGACCAGGCCCGGGAGGCCTATAAGGGACTGGCCCCCATCCCCTGCACCGGCTGCGGATATTGCATGCCCTGTCCCAGCGGCGTGGAAATACCCAGGATCCTGCAGATGTACAACGACGCCATCATGTACGACAACGCCCGCTCTCCCCGTTTTGCTTATCGGGGCCTCAAGCCCGAGCAGCGCGGCGACCAGTGCACCAGGTGCGAGGAGTGCATGGAAGCCTGTCCGCAGGGGATAGATATCCCCGACTGGCTGGAGAAGGCGCATGCCCTCCTGGCCCCCGAAGAGGAGTCCGCAAGCTAACTCCGGCGCGGCATGCGATGCCGTGCACCGGAAAGGACAGAATTCTGAACAGGAGAGTGCGCTGCTAGCGTGAGGGCGGCACGACTGATCCTATATGTAGTGTGGTAGGGCGGGTTGACGGCACTCATCCTCTGTTGCATGCCTGGTGCACATCACCTTCACTACAGAGATACCGGTCTATCTCCCTCAACTTGGCGATAACGTCCACATCGAAGGGGCATCTCTCCATACAGACCCCGCATTGGGAGCAGCAGCCGGCCCGGTTCTCGAAGCTGCTGTACTCCTTGCGTAGCTGGCCAGGCGCTAAGTAGTCCCTCATGTCGTACAGCCTTATCATGGGGCCGATATCTATCCCGCTGGGGCAGGGCAGGCAGTGGTTGAAGTAGACACACTCCCCGGAGTTATACTCCTGGAAGCCCTTCAGCAGACCGGAATAGTCCTTCTCCTCTTCGGAAGCCGAATAATAGGATAGGCAATCCTCAAGTTCGCCCAAGTTTGCCACACCGGGAACTGCTGCCGATATCCCGGGAAGGCTGAGGACATAGTGCAGACATCTCTGGGGAGTGATCTCTGCCGGCATCTTTTTCTTCCCGACGGAGTGAGAGGCGGTATGGTAACTGGCGAAGGCGACGGTCCGTTCTTTCCGGAGCAGCCTTCCCCCTGCAAAGGGCTTCATGGCTATCACCCCGGTGCCCGTGGAAGCACACGTCTCCAGGAATTCCTTCCTCCTGAAGCTGCTGTGATTGGCCAGATTGATCTGAGTCATTACCAGGTCCGCGATACCGGATTGGGCAAACTCAATAGCCTGTTCGGCATGGTGGGTGCTGGCGCCGATGCAACGGGCCTTTCCTTCTTTCTTGAGTTCCAGTGCAAGGTCCTTTACGCCGCCTTCCTGGAGGACCTTCTCATAGTCCTTCCCCGTATGTACGAAATGTATGAATAGTATAGCCGTGTGGTCGGTCTCCATTATCGTCAGGAACCGTTCCAGGTTTCTTCTGCACTCAGCGATGGACCTCGTCTTCCTGTACCTCCGTTTGTATTCGGATGAGCCGAGGTGATGGGTGAGGAGTACTTTGTCCCTCGAGGGCTTGATGCCGGAACTGAGCTGTTGCAAAAATGGTTCGAAGTTAAAGCTTATGTCGAAGTAGTTCACACCCCGTGCTATGGCTTCCTCAATCAGCACCCTGACGTCTTCCTGCCTCTTCTTGTACAGCCACTCGGTGCCTATGCTGATCTCGCTGACCTGTAGCCCGGTCCTGCCCAACTGTCTGTATTTCACGGCGGCACTGTACTACTTCTGTCAGTCGCCTGAAAGCGTGATGGACGTCATAACCGGTGCCCGGCATATACCGTCTGTGGAATGAGAAAGGCCACAGATATAACGGCAGCAAGGGTTTTCAACGGCAGCCCGCGGGACGCAAGAGCAATAGCCATCTGATTGCCGGACCACTGGTGGAGGGAGCCAGGGAGGCAGCAGCCTAGACAGAAGGGGCGTTCCTCATTGAGAAGGACATAAAGCACTGCCACGGGTGTTTCACCTGCTGGACTACGACTCCGGGGAAATGTGCTATTAAGGACGATATGGCGGGCCTCCTTGACGCTTTCTTGGAATCGGACCATGCGGGAGTGGCAACACGTGTGTACGGCATGTACATGAGCGGGCTGCTCAAGGACTTCTGTGACCGCCTCCTGCCGCTGGCCACACTACACATCTGCAGGAGCGATGACGGCACCTGCTACCACGAGGGGAGGGTGAGGCGGTTTCCCCGGCTATTCTTCATCTTCAACTCGGGATTTCCCGCAGAGAACAGCCTCGAGCTACTGCAGGCCTATGTTGCGCTGCATAAGAAAGGCAATGCCGACAGCGTCGTATTGGAGGTGTGCCTCGATTGCGGCGAGGCTCTGGGACAAAGCTATGGAGGAGGCTGAGTGAGATGGTGGGGGCCGCCTGGACCGGCATGCAAACTCTCTGACGGCGTCTGAGTGCCATCACGGGAGGGGCTTGCCCCTGCGGATCATGAACGTCGGGAAGAGAAACCTCAATCTGAACCGGGCGGCGATAGGCGCCGCCAGGAACATCCAGCGACTGGACTCAAATGCTGCCCGCTGCGTCGCTTCGGATGCACTCAGGGAGTTGGAGAGCGACACTGTCCGGAGCAGGCTCAGGAGATAGATACGGGTCAGCATAGCCCCGCGCGAGCAGCACGGGCTTGTCCTGTTGCATAGCGGTTCGTCAACCCCATTTCTGTGAGACGGGAGTACGCAGCCCCCACCGACGTCACGCTCTGCCGAGCTCCCTGACCCTTCTGCAATAGGCCGTGATCCTGCGGTCTAATGCTTGGGGATCGTCATATCCCAGGTCCCGGGCCACGTATGCGGCCAATTTTCTGAACAGTTCGAGCAAGTTGAAGAAAGCCTGCCAGTTGTTCTCAAGATCAGCATCGGCAAATGTGGCTTCCAGTTCTGCCCAGGTCTCAGGATCGATATAGCGCTTGAACAGCCTGCCATAATAGCCTGCAGTGACCGACCAGTCATTCCTGGCAGAGACATACCATTCGATAATCCTGCGCAGATGCTCAAACCGTACCTGGCAGTCCAGCATGTACTTGGCGAAGTAGATTTCGTCGCGCCACAGATGCTTGGCAACATAGGTTGCATCCCAGAAGAAGGCATTGACCAGGGCTTCGTAATCGTCTCTGTCGGGCCTGGTGATGATGTACCTGGAGAATGTCGCTTCATTCACTTCTCTGGTCAGTCCGTGTTTGTCCACCAACACCCTCAGGCCAGTGTCGTAAGCTGACGAGTCCAGGCATTTCTTTGATGTAATCTGGAAGTCCATTCTCACTTCGTTGTCGAAAAGGACAAGGCGCGTTATCCAGTCTCTGTCGAATGTGGACATCGGCCTGAGAGGCCATTTCACCATTACCTCGCCAAAGAAGGACAGCCACTCGTCATTCATAAACGGCCGGATATCCTCCACGTAGAGCTCGATATCGTAGTCGGAAAGGGCGTCCACGATGGCATGCGGGTCTGTCCTTGAGCCTGTCAGTATTATGGCCCTTACCGAATCGTTCTTCTCGCCCCAATCCCGGAGCTTGTCCAGTACAATCTTCTCCTCTTGCATACGGACATTGTATATGATGCCGGCCTGTATTGGGAACGTAGCTTCCTGGAAGCACGTCCTCAGTTGCAGCACCACTCTCGTTCTGACCGCTGTGTGCATCCGTGGTCTGTCAAACTGCGTGGCCTGCGAATGCCATGGAGGCGTTGGATTGATGATGGCCGTCTTCAGGCGATGAAGGGACTGGCTCCGGCCTCATCGTGCGCCGGCAGGGCAGTGTGACACAACAGAGAAGCTCCCTTCTGAGATGCAAGGCAGAGGTGCCTCTCGTTATCAGACGGGAGCTTCAGATTGCTACTACAAAGGCATGAATGGGCGGGATATCAGCGGCCTAGTATCTGCGCCGTCTGCCTCCCGCGCCAAAACCTCCGCCTCTGCCGAAGGCGCCACCGGTCCTGCCGTAGCTGCTACCCCTTCCGCCCTCGGTCCGAGGGCGCGCCTCGTTGACGCTGAGAGTCCGGTCCCCCAGCGATGTGCCGTTAAGCTCGTTAATCGCAGCCTGGGCCTCAGATTTCGTCGCCATTTCAACAAAGCCAAAGCCTCGAGACTCGCCGCTGTACCTGTCCTTGATTATGTTCACCGATGTGACCTGCCCAAAAGCCTCAAACTTCTGGCGCAACTCGTCCTCGGTAACTTCACGGGATAAGTTGCCTACATATATGTTCACAGTATTAACCCCCTTTTCGATTTGTATACCCTTGTCCTTGGTGCAGCCAGATCAGGTGATATTCGCCGGCTTCTTCTACTTCTGAGCTTTGGTGGGCTGTTCTTGGCTCCAGCCCGTCTGAGTTCAGCGAGATGGGATTATTGCTGGCTGCTTAGCTTGGTCTTGCTGTAGCACTCGCTACAATAGACTGGTCTGCCTTCTCGAGGCTCGAAAGGCACTTCACATTCTTTGCCACATGCAGCGCATACCGCGGCGTGCATTTGCCGGTTGGCCCTGTAGCCGCCATAGCTGTTGTACTGGGCTCTCTTTGCTTCACGGCAGGCGGGGCAACGCTTGGGCTGGTTGACGTATCCCCTGCTGGCGTAGAATTCCTGCTCCTCAGCCGTGAAGCTGAATGTAGCACCACAGTCCGAACATTGTAGCGTCTTGTCTGTGAACCCCATGGGATGACCTCCTTTCTCTAATACTTGGCTAGAGTTTCGGTCATCCAACATCGGCAAATGGGCCCGGAAGGGCTTTCATAGAGGCGTGATAACCTACGCTTATAACCACCATCTTAAGTATAATGGGGAGCAGGGAAAATTGCAATAGCGGTATGGGAGGCGTGGACAGAGCGACAACGGAGGCACGATTCCGCAACACGCCTGAATAGGGAGTGAGCACAGTCTGCTAGCCGCCTGAATCCGGGAGGTTGGCCGGAGTCTGATGCCCGTCCTCTACCTCCTTCATCTCCTGGCCGCAGCACACAAGCGTACCGCCGCCAACCTCGATTACCTGTACTCTATTGCCGCAGACCTGGCACTGATATATCTCTCCGTAGCGTTCTACAGCCATGCTATGCCTCCCTGTTCCTGGAGACGGGCCTCATCTCCATTCTGTGACGGGCACCGCCCGATCAAGGCGCCGGGCGCAGCGATTGGTACACTCGGAGCGTTACCTTTTCAGCGCTGGCACAATGGCCATCAGGCCCATCACGATGAGGGCGATGCCCAGTATCCACCGTATCAGTTCGGGAAAGGCTATAATCAGTATTCCAACGACAACCGCTATGATCCCCATCCATAGTCCAGCTATCTTAGGCATGGTCTGTGTATACCTCCTTTGCCGAATTTGAAGCCGTAGCTTCCAGTTATGATTCTACAGGTCAAGCATCAGCAAGTCAATACCTTGGTTCTCAGTTCAACGCTCAGCAGGAGTCATGCCTGGAGATGTGCTCGAGCTTGCCGGCCTTCCGCCGCAGCCTATGGGAGCCGGACGACGACTCGACAGGCTAGATATGGAACTCGACTATATCGCCGTCCTGAAGCACGTGGGCCTTGCTGACCCTCTGCCCATCATACTTTCCCGAGCCCCAGACGACGGCGTATTTCAGGTTCTCGCGGAAGTCCTTGTGGAGGCCCTCAGCAGCTTCTTCCACGGTGCTGCCCTTGTCCAGTATCAGAGGGTCGCTGAGGTCGGCCTTGCTGCCCGGGGTCTTGGTATACACGCGGACGATGTTCAGGCCTTGATAGACGGCTTTCTTGAACTGGTCCAGGCCGGTGCCTTCCCCGGCGGAGATGGAGACCAGCGGAAATTGACGGGCGTACTGCGAACACAGGCGCCCCCAATTCCTGTTGGCTCCTGCCAGGTCGTTCTTGTTCCCCACGATCAGCATCCTCCTGGGATAAGTGCCGGGGGTCTCCGGTACGCCCTCTACCAGGCGCTCTATTCTGGCCTCGCTCAGTCCCTGAAGAGCGGCTTCCACCTGGCCTATCGGCTCCAGAGACAGGTCTATTACAATGGCAATGATGTCAGCGTTTCTGAGCGTGTTTGCCAGCAGCACCCTGACCTCCTTGTGACCGATGGGAGGAGTGTCCACCAGTTGTATCTGGATATCTTCAACCTTCATCATCCCGGGGATGGGGACCTGGGTTGTGAATGGGTATTCTGCAATCTCGGGGAGGGCCTCGGTGACCGCTGCCAGTAGCTGTGACTTGCCGGCATTGGCCGCCCCCACCAGCATTACCTGTCCCGCCCCTTCCCTTCCGATGTAGAAGCCTGTGCTCCTGGCTGTGGCCAGTTTTCTCTCTGCCTCCTGGGAGAACCTGGCGATTTTTCGCCTCAGGTCGCCATGAAGCCTATCGGTGCCTTTGTGCTTGGGCATGACGGCGAGCATAGTCTGCAGGGCGGCGATTTTCTCCTCAGGGTCCCTGGCTGCCCTGTAGCGCTTCTCAGCCTCAAAATACTGTGGTGGTAGATTTGCCGGCATATAGCCCATTTTAGCATTATGCCTTTGCTGTCAAAACCTCGAGGGCCTTGTCGTTTGCTTCATTGAAGGGAGGGCGCAGATGGTGTGGGGCTGCGTGACTGCTGTGGGGGCTCGCGGCCGAAGATGGTATAATGTGCGACCGGATTGTGGGCGACCGGGACTCTTACTGCAAAGGAGATCGATATGTGGGACGCTTCGAAATGTAACCTCTGCGGCGACTGCCTGGTGAACTGCAGGTATGTCGATTATGATAGGGACAGGGCGATCGCTGACATCAAATTGCTCATGGAGGGCAAGGAGGCCGAAATACTGAGCAGATGCACCACCTGCATGGCCTGCATGGACTACTGTCCCACCGGAGCCGACCCCTCCGATCTTATCTTCAGGATGCAGGAGAAGACGGGGACCTCTCCCATAGCGGCAGTTGGCAAGGCGGCGCGGGAAGCATTGGTGCGTGCCTTCGAACAAGGAGAAGACCCCAGGCAGCTTATACCGGGCGATCCAGACAAGCCTGCCCTGTCGCTTGATGGGTTCCAGTTTGACTATTTCCCCGAGGGAACGTTTGACAGCCGCCTGTTCAAGGGAATGACCATAGTGAGGGGTGGACAATATGCGTCTCTGGCAGGGTATGTGCATATGGGCGGGGCGAGCCTGGTGGAGAAGTACGGCCAGCACGTTCTCGACAATCTGGCAAGCCTGGGGAAGGACATCGTCTATATGCACAATGAGGGCTTTGTCCTGGCGCACGTGAAGGCTGGGGAGTACGGTTTCAAGGTTCCGTTCAAGTACATGCACCTCTATGAATACCTGCGCAACTACTTGAGGGATCACAAGAGCGATATCACAAGACTGGGCAGAAAGGTTGCCTACCAGGCGAACTGCGCCACGAGATGGATTCCCGAGTATGATGCCTTTCTGGACGAGGTGTTTCAGCTTGTGGGCGTGGAGCGGCCGGGCAGGAAATACGAACGATTGGAAGCCCTGTGCTGCACAGCCCCTCTTATCTACGTTAACCGCGACCTGGCCGTTGACATCCAGAAGAGGAACTTCGAGGACGCCATTGCCTGCGGTGCCGATGCCATGGTCACCTGCTGTCCCGTCTGCCACGGGGTATTCCGGCGACCCAGCGCGCAGTACAAGCTGCCCAGCATATTCATCACCGACCTGTGCCGTATGGCTCTGGGTGAGAAGTCCTGGCCGGAGGCCTCCGGATAAGCGAAACTATGGCCCTGCTTCACGGGGCGTCATGCTGGAAAGACAGGTAACAGGCTGCGGCAAAGAGGGTGCCGCTCTGCGAGGGATGATTCTGGACGGCGGTCGTGGGCATCCGTCCCGGAATGATCAGATGGACACAGGCTGAGGCCTGTGCCAGCTGCAGCCTCGGTGGGACCTGCCGCTACAAGGTGGCGTAATAAGAGAATGACCGACTTCACCGTTGATTTTCAGCCCGTCGGACTAAGGGGCAAATGCGGTAACAAGGAGTCGCTGCTGGCCTGCGCCAGCCGGCTCGGTATCGGTATCAACAGCGTATGCGCAGGCAAGGGCACATGCCACGCATGCAAGGTCCAGGTCCTCAGCGGCACTGTCGCCAGACCGACTCCCAGCGAACGTGAAGCGTTCGAATTACAGGAACTGAAGCAGGGGTGGCGGCTTGCCTGCCAGACCTATCCCGGCGGTGACTGCAAGGTAGCCGTGCCTGCCGAGTCCATGACTACCCCGCAGCGGCTGCAGGTGGAGGGACTGGAGACAGAGGTCTCCCCCGAGCCATCATTTAGGACCTACAGCCTGCATCTGGCTGCGCCCTCACTGGAAGCGCCCGAGGCTGATGCCGACCACCTGCTCAAGGCACTGAACCGGCAACGCGGGCTACGGTGCGCCAGCGTGGACATTGATGCCCTGCGCTCCATCCCGGACCAGCTTCGGTCCTGGAGGTGGAGAAGCAGGGTCGTAGTGCGTGGCCGCGAGGTGATAGCCGTTCTATCCCCCAGGAGCCGGCTGCTGGGGGTGGCCATAGACCTGGGCACTACCAAGGTTGCCGGCTATCTGGTTGACCTGGGCACCGGGCAGACCCTGGCCGCCAAAGGCGTGATGAACCCCCAGATAAGCTACGGGGAAGACATCATCAGCCGTATCAGCAGAGTGATAAAGTCGCCCGAGGAGGCGCCGGCTATACAGAAGCTGGCGGTCGACGGTATCAACGAGCTGATCACTGACCTGTGTAATGAGGCCGAGGCCAGAACTGAGGAGATCGTGGACGTGGTAGTGGTGGGCAATACTGCCATGCACCACCTCTTCCTCCGCCTGCCGGTGAAGCAGCTTGCTATCTCTCCTTTTGTGCCTGCCATCAGCCGTGCGGCGGAAGTCCGGGCTGGGGAACTGGGGCTGGATATTGCGCCCGGGGCACGCGTGCATATGCTGCCCAACATTGCCGGCTTCGTGGGCGCCGACCACATCGCTATGTTGCTGGCAACGGACGCCTGGAAGGCAAGGGGTACAACGCTGGCCCTGGATATAGGGACCAACACTGAGGTCTCTCTGGTCTGCAAGGGGAGGATAACGACCACCTCCTGCGCCTCCGGCCCTGCCTTCGAGGGCGGTCACATCAAGCACGGCATGCGGGCGGCTGCGGGGGCCATTGAACGCCTGCGCATAGACGGTGATGAGGTCCTGTACCAGACCATCGGCCGGGAGCCGCCGGTCGGCATCTGTGGCTCGGGCATGATTGAGGCACTGGCCCAGCTCTATCTGGCCAAATTCATCGATGAAGGCGGCAGGATGAGGGACAGTCAACGACGCGTTCGTTCCCATAAGGGGCAGCGCGAGTTCGTACTGGTGGGTGAGGAAGAGCGGAAGGGGAGGCCGGCCATCACCATCACCCAGGCCGACATACGGGAGCTGCAGCTGGCCAAGGCCGCCATCCGGACCGGCATTCAGGTTCTCGTGGAAGCCAGCGGCTGCCGCGAAGATGAGATCAAGAAGGTGATAATCGCCGGAGCTTTTGGCACCTACATCGATGTGGCGAGTGCGGTAACGATCGGCATGTTGCCGTCGCTGCCCCTGGACCGCTTCCGGCAGGTGGGCAACGCTGCCGGCATGGGAGCCAAACTGGCGTTGGTCTCGTCTAAGTACCGCGGCAGGGCCCAGGATATCGTCTCCAGAGTGAGCTATATTGAACTGGCCAGCACGCCGAGCTTCCGGTCAACATTTGTGCAGGCAAGTTATCTGGGAAGCTACCGGATCGTAGACGGCCAGCGGCAGGAGATCATCTGATGGACACCAAGCCGTCAATTGTGAGCAAAGAAGTAATCATGGCTGACAGCCCGCCTACGGTGCTTATCGGCGAGCGTATCAATCGCACCGGCAAGAGAAGGTCGTTGCCTGCCTGGCAACCCGGAAGGAAAAGTGACTGAGCAATCCTTGTCGCCCATATCTAGCGGGCGCTGCCCTGACTGGAAGCAAGCAAATACAATCATCCTTGGCGAACTAGGTCAATCTCAAACAGCTTGGGCCACAGCTTTCCTGTTACGAACAGGCGCTCGGTCTCTGAATCATAGGCAATGCCGTTAAGAACATCGACGGGCTCAAGACGGTCCTGCGCAGTCAGGAGTCCCTGCAGTTCTATCCAGCCGGTGACCCGACCTGTGTCAGGGGAGATCCTTGCGATCCGGTCCGTCTGCCAGACGTTGGCATAGATTTCTCGCTTAATGTATTCCAGTTCATTGAGCCGGGTCACGGGACCATCGTTGTCGAATACTTCAAGTTGACGGATTTCCTCATAGGTCTCAGGGCTCAAGAAATACAGCGTGGATGTGCCGTCGCTCATGATGAGGCACTCTCCATCATGGGTAATGCCCCAGCCTTCCGTTGAATAATGGAATTCCCCCAGCAGCTCGAAACTCCTCCTGTCATAGACAAACCCGGTACCTGATTTCCAGGTCAGTTGAACGATCTCATTTCCCCAGATGGTTATGCCCTCACCAAAGAGCTCATCCGGTAGTTCATGGACCTGGAGGATCCCTCCCGTCTGCAGATCAACTCTGCGCAACGTAGATCCTGCGTAGCCTCCTGTTGACTCATATAGAGTACCGTCCTGGAAAACCAGTCCCTGGGTGAACGCATCGGGATCATGAGGATAGGTATTGACTATAGTATACGTATAGACTGGAATGTGCCCCGAATCTTCAGGAACCAGGCATCCCGAGAGGGTGAAGCAGGAGAAGACAAGGGCTGCTCCTAGCAAGGCAAGGAGCGCGAGGACGGGCTTCCTGTAGGGATGGTGCATCCGGACTGTCTTATCCCGGCACTCCCCGGCAGGATGAACGTCAGGTTTCCGTTCAGAACTCAAGCTAGGCCCCTTAACATCCGACTCGGCTTTCTGAATGGCCTGTCTGTTCCTTTCACAGCCAGTAACAGCAGCGAATCGGCGATTTCCTTGGTGACCCTTTCCCCCCGGCTGTTCACACCGCCGGCCTCGGTGGCCGGGCACCGATTTGCTCAGGTAAATCACCCTCCTAGTCATGCAATTATACAACTAAACAGGAGGGAGCGTTAACCTTTTGTGCCGGGCGGCGAGACCACGGAGGATCGATGTGATCAAGCTGGGGTATTGACAAGAATATCCTCTGACTGTATCCTTCCCGAAATAAGTACAAGGAGGGACAACAGATGGAAAGAACCTGGAAGCCCACAACCGCCGGTATTCTGTGTATCGTTGCCGGAGCCATGGCCGTCATTATCGGCCTGGTGTTTGCAGCGGCAGGTGTGATTGGGGGCGCAGCGCTAGGTGCCTTTATTCCTCTCCTGGGAGGAGCCCTGGCCGGGGCATTTGCAATCCCCTTACTACTGGGGATAGTGGCCATAATAGGCGGCGCATATGCCCTGAAGAGACGGATCTGGGGGCTGGCACTTGCTGGCTCTATCTGTGCGCTCTTCTGTGTCTTCTTTCTGGGAATCCCGGCAATCATATTTGTCATCCTGGGCAAGAGCGAGTTCAGCTGAGCCTTAGCGGTAGCGGCTCTCTGTCGCTGGCCCCGCTACGGGTGCCGCTATCGCTGGCCACTCACCTTAGCTGCTTAGTCTGATGCCTTGCTTCATCAGGCAAAATGCCTGCCACTGGTGGAGGTTACGTCTTCCGTATTACAATGACGGCGGAGCAGGCCTACCCGGCCCAGGCTTGCGGCGATAACCCCGGTCATGAGACACTTGTCGAGTCTCTGCGGTCGCGTGGGAGAGGGCATAGAATGTGGCTCATGCCTTCAAAGCACCGCGTGTTCTAGGCCAAACAGGAGGGAGAAACTAATGGAAACTAGAGTGTCAAGCGCAGGCAAAGAGGTGGTCATCGCTGATAACCGGCCTACGGTGCTTATCGGCGAGCGCATCAATCCTACGGGCAAGAAGAAGCTGGCTGAGGCCCTCAAGGCCGGAGACCTTGACATCGTACGCGAGGAAGCGCTGGCTCAAGCTCAAGCTGGGGCGGATATTATCGACGTCAACGTGGGAGTATCAGGCATCGATGAGACGGTCCTGCTGCCCAAGGCGGTGCAGGCGGTGATGGAAGCCGTGGATATACCTCTATGCCTTGACAGCTCCAGCACCGATGCTCTCGAGGCGGCACTCAAGGTCTACAAAGGTAAGGCGCTGGTCAATTCAGTTACAGGTGAACAACACTCCCTCAAAAAGATGCTACCTCTGATCAAAGAACATGGGGCTGCGGTCATCGGTCTGGTGCAGGACGACGATGGTATCCCCAGGGCCGTCGAGGGGAGAGTGCGGGCCGCCCGCAAGATCGTGGAAGCGGTAGAGGCGGCGGGTATCCCGCGAGAGGACCTGGTGATTGATTGCCTGGCCTTCGCGGTAGGAGCCGAGCCCGACTCCGGGGTGGTGGTCATAGAAGCCATTCGGCGGATCAAGGCTGAGTTAGGGGTGAACATGACCATGGGCGCCAGCAACGTGTCTTTTGGCCTGCCCGACCGCGAACTGATCAACAATGCCTTCGTCGTCATGGCCGCCACCGCCGGCGTCACCTGCCTCATTGTGGACGTGGCCAAGGTGCGCCCGATTATCCTGGCCGCCGACCTAGTGCTCGGCCGTGACAGGCGCGGCCGGCGCTATATCGAGGGCTATCGTCAGCGCTCCAAGCAAGAGAAGCAGTAGAGGGACATGCAATTGGCGTCCGGTCCGTGCGTTGTCCCGGGTGTGTTTGGCTTTGCACGGTACCGACCAAACAATGCCTCGTCGCGTGGCCCTTTCGTGCGGGGTTGATTGAACCGGAAGTAGGCCGTGGGAGACTCGAACTCCCGACACCCTGATTAAAAGTCAGGTGCTCTACCAACTGAGCTAACGGCCCATGGTCCTGGCTATTAGGGGCAGCCTATTTTTCGTCTGTCAGGAGGTTGGACATATAGATGGCAAAAGCGGGGTGGATGTCGCATATAAAGCCGCCGTCGACTGCCTCAACAGAGAAGGTCACCCTGTTTGGCTTCCTGAGAGGTTCGCCGAACTTGTTAAGCCCCATTTCATCCCAGGGCATATTATGGCCCAGTATTTCGAGCAGGCCCTTGACATCCCTGGGGTCCTCCACTATCACCTCGAAGGGGAGCTGATGGGCCAAGCCTTTGAGTTGGGCGTTACTTAGCTTTATCCTCATTATTCATCCGCACCGATGCCGATCAACACAGCGGGTGATGGGATTCGAACCCACGACGTCTTACTTGGGAAGCAAGCACTCTACCGCTGAGTTACACCCGCAGTCAACTATATTATCAAATGGAAGGAGCATTGATGTCAAGGACTGCATACAGGACACCGCCTGAGGTGATTGCGGGTTGTGGGGCAAGAGGGTCTTGGTTGAAGGGCCTCTATGTGCCGTATTCGTCCGGTCGGCAGAGGAAGTCCGGGAGAACTGTCCCGGAAATTGCTGCTCCCGGGCTCCGCCACGGCGCAGGTTATGGCTTCCTTTGGTCCGTCCGTTTGGATTATACTAGCGGCGCTGATGGTCAGGGCAATAGAGTGGCTTGACGACAGGCTGAGGATACTGGACCAGAGCAGGCTGCCCCGGGAGCAGGTTTATGACGACCTGGATGATTACCGGGACGTCGTTGTGGCTATTAAGGAGATGAGGGTTCGCGGCGCGCCGGCCATCGGGGTGGCTGCTGCCTACGGCATTGCCCTTGGGGCGGCGGGTATCAAGACGGCCGACAGAGATGAGTTTGTGGCCCGGCTGAATGAGGTCATACAGGCTCTGGCCGACTCCAGGCCGACCGCGGTCAATCTCTTTCTGGCTATCAGCCGGATGAGGCAAGCTGTCAGGGGGCACGACGTGGGTGCGATAAAGAAGTCGCTGGTCGATGATGCGAAGCGGATTCACCGTGAAGAAGTGACCGCCACCAGACAGCTGAGTCAGCTGGGGGCCGAGCTCGTCAAGGACGGATTCACCATTCTTACCCATTGTAACGCCGGTGCCCTGGCCACCGCCGGCTACGGCACCGCCCTGGGGGTGATCAAAGCTGCCAGAGAACAGGGGAAAAGCGTGAGCGTGCTGGCCACGGAGACCCGTCCCCTCTTGCAGGGAGCCCGTCTCACCGCCTGGGAACTGATGCAGGAGGGCATCCCCACGACTTTGATTACCGATTCCATGGCCGGCCATTTCATGAGGCAGCGGAAGGTAGACTGCGTCATCGTAGGGGCGGACAGGATTGCCGCCAACGGCGACGTGGCCAACAAGATCGGCACGTATACACTGGCGGTGCTGGCCAGGGAGAACGGCATCCCATTCTATGTGGCTGCCCCCACGAGCACCATCGATTTGGCCCTGGCGTCGGGAGATGAAATACCAATTGAGGAGCGGAGGCCGGAGGAGGTGACCCATATTCAGGGAGTACCCGTGGCTCCCGAGGGTGTGCAGGCAGCCAATCCGGCCTTCGACGTGACTGCCCATAGTTACGTGACCGCCATAATCACCGAGAAGGGCATAATAAGGGAACATTACAGGGAAGACCTGGAGGCGGCAGGCTCCAGGTTGTGGTAGGCGCCTGATTGCTCAGGCAAAGAATGATCCTGCTCCTGCGCAGTCAGCGCCTTAGTCGACCCTCATCGCAAGCCTGAGCTAATAGTAGTACACTTAGTACAGGCCCCACCGGCTATGGCAGGCTGAGCGCGGCAGGGCCGGGTCTGCCAGACTGTCGGCAACATGCTTTCTGCTTTACGTTTTATCAGTGGCGGTGCTAAAATTGGTGTGAGAGAGAAGGAGAGCGATGTCAGGACATTCTAAGTGGTCGCAGATTAAGCGGCAGAAGGGCGTAGCCGACGCCAAGCGGGGGCAGCTATTCACCAAGCTGGCCCGGGAGATCATAGTGGCCGTGCGGCAGGGTGGGGCCAGCCCGGACAGCAATTTCCAGTTGCGCCTGGCGATACAGAAGGCCCGTGATAACAACATGCCTTCCGACAATATCGAGCGGGCCATAAAGCGGGGTAGCGGCGATGCCGAGGCATCCGCCCTGGCCGAGGTGAAACTGGAAGGATACGGACCGAGCGGGGTGGCGGTGTTGGTGGAGGCGTTGAGCGACAATCGCAATCGGACCGTGCAGGAGGTGCGGCGCCTGTTCACTCGTTACGGCGGCAGTCTGGGCGAGAGCGGGTGCGTCTCATGGCTCTTTGAGGGCAAAGGAGTAATCACCGTAGAAAGCAATACCTCGAATGCGGAGGAAATAGCGTTGCGGGCCATCGATGCCGGGGCTGAAGATGTTAAGACTGAGAAGGACTACGTGGAGATCTACACACAACCCCAGGACCTGGAGCAGGTGAGAAAAGCCGTTGAGGAGACCGAACGTGTGGTCTCGGCGGAGGTCTCCATGACGCCTAAGACCACCGTGTTGCTGGACGACAGCAAGGCCATGCAGACCCTGAATTTTCTGGACGAACTGGAGGAACTGGACGATGTGCAGCGTGTTTTCTCGAATATCGATCTCTCCGAGGCCACTTTAGAAAGGCTACGCAGTCGGACCTAGCAGATGCGCATTCTCGGCGTGGATCCGGGTACCGTCAATTTGGGCTACGGCGTGGTAGACGGCGAAGATGAAATGCGCATGGTGGACTGTGGAGTAATCAGCCTTCCGTCCCGGGTGCCCATGGAGGAACGGCTGCGCTCCTTCTATGATTCATTGAGCCAGATCATCGCCAGGCATAGGCCAGGCGAAATGGCCATTGAGGAGCCCTTCATCGGCAACAACGTTCGGTCGGCATTTGCTGTGGGCAGGGCACAGGCTACCGCCATCCTGGCCGCCGTTAACCACGGGCTGCCGGTCTCCTATTACCCACCGGCCCAGATAAAGCAACAGATAACCGGCTACGGGCAGAGCGACAAGCAGCAGGTGCGGGAAATGGTGAGAATCCAACTAAGCCTCTCCGAGCTAGATCAGCCGAGCGATGCCGCCGACGCGCTGGCGGTGGCCATGTGCCACATTCAGCAAAGGCGCCTCGGCCATTGGCTCACTGCACATACGCCGAGATGATAGCCACGTTAGAGGGGATACTGGAGTATTGTGGTAGCGATTCGATCGTCATCAATGTCGGCGGAGTAGGCTTCCGGGTGTACGTCCCCGACTCGACTTTGCGCCAGCTGGGCGCCGTTAAAGGCAGGGTCTTCCTGTATACTCATCTCCACGTGAGAGAGGACAATATCGCCCTCTACGGTTTTGCCTCGGGTGAGGAGCTGACGCTGTTCAAGAGCCTCATCTCGGTGTCGGGAGTCGGTTCCAAAGTGGCCCTGGCCCTGCTCTCGGCCCTGAGTCCTGAACAGCTGGTCATGGCTATAACCAGCGGTAATATCGACCTCATCAGCCAGGTGCCCGGCATCGGCAGAAAATTGGCCAGCCGCCTGGTCATAGAACTCAGGACGAAGCTGGAGAAGGAGTGGAAGGAGGTCGCCCTGCCCCTGGTACCGGAGAGCGCCGATGTCATAGCTGCTTTGACCAGCTTGGGCTACTCACTGAGCGAAGCCACCAAGGCCGTTTCCAAGCTCCCGGCCTCGGAGGAATTGGATCTGGAGGAGAAGGTGAGGATGGCCCTGCAGCAGATGACGAGAGGATAAGGTATCGTCGTTGGCGCTGACGGGAAAGCACGAAGGCGCATGTACTTCCGCCCTTGCCGGAGCGTGGTATAATGGAATTTCCCTTTCCCATGGTAGGTGCCTGTAGGCAGCGAGGCAGGCTTGGTTTAGATAGGGCAAGGGCTGTGACCGCATTCTTCAACGTAAATCGGAGGAGGTACCATGCAGTTCGTGAAGTGGTTTGAAGAGATCGGAGTGAAGGACCTGGCTCTCGTTGGCGGTAAGAACGCCTCCCTCGGCGAGATGATAAGGAGCTTGAGGGAGAAAGGGATAAACGTTCCGTCCGGATTCGCCATTACTGCTCAGGCGTACAAGTATGCAGTAGAGAAGGCGGGCATAGGCCAGAAGATCAGGGACGCCCTGGAGAATCTCGATACAGGTAACATGAAGGATCTGGCCAGGAGGGGCGAACAGATAAGGAACCTGATAAGGAACGCGCCCTGCCCGGCAGACCTGGAGGAGGAGATAAGGGCTGCCTACCGTGAGATGGAGAAGAGATATGGCGCGAATGTCGATGTTGCCGTGAGAAGCAGTGCTACCGGAGAGGACTCGCGTACGGCCTCCTTTGCCGGGCAGCAGGCGACCTATCTGAATGTGAGGGGCGAAGATGACCTGATGAAGAAGGTCATGAAGTGCTTCGCCTCTCTGTTCACGAATAGAGCAATCTCCTACAGGGTAGACAAGGGGTTTGACCATCTTACCATGTACCTCTCGGTGGGGGTGCAGAAGATGGTCCGCTCCGACCTCGCCTGCTCCGGCGTCACATTCTCAATAGACACGGAATCGGGGTTCAGGGACGTGGTTTACATAACCGGTGCCTACGGTCTAGGCGAGAATGTGGCGCAGGGGATCGTGGACCCGGACCAGTTCTACGTTTTCAAACCGACCCTGAGGGAAGGGTTCCGGCCCATTGTGGAGAAGAAGGTGGGGACCAAGGAGAAGAAACTGGTCTACAGGGGTGATGGAACGGGAACGGAACAGAGAGAGGCCACGGAGGCGGAGCGGAGGGAGTTCGTGTTGACCGACGATGAGATTCTGACTCTCGCGACGTGGGCGTGCGTTATAGAGCAGCACTATGGCCTGCCCATGGATATTGAATGGGCAAAGGATGGGACAACAGGAGAGCTTTTCATAGTCCAGGCCCGGCCGGAGACGGTGCATTCGCAGGTGAGTACGGCATCACTCAAGACGTATGTGCTAGAAGAGCAGGGTAAGCTACTGCTCAAGGGCGAATCGGTCGGCACAAGGATAGGGCAGGGCGAGGTGAATGTAATAGAACACAGCGGTGAGATCGACAGGTTCAAGGCCGGGCAGGTGCTGGTCACAGATATGACGGACCCCGACTGGGAACCGATCATGAAGACAGCCAGCGCCATAATTACAAACAAAGGTGGCAGGACATGCCATGCAGCTATCGTGAGTCGCGAGCTGGGGCTACCCTGCGTGATCAGCACAGGCAGGGGGACGGAGGTCTTGAAGGATGTGAACGAGGTCACCATAGACTGCTCGCAGGGGGAGGGACGGATATATGAAGGCAGGTTGAAGTACAGGGTGGATGAGGTAGAGGTGAGCAGCGTTCCCCGGCCCGAGACCAGGATAATGATGAATACCGGCATCCCGGACGGTGCCTTCATTCAGAGTCGCATCCCCAACGACGGGGTGGGTCTGGCCAGAGAGGAATTCATCATCGAATCGTACATCGGCATACATCCCATGGCGCTCATTGAATATGAGGAGCTGAAGAAGGCAGCGGGGGATGACACGAAACTGGCAGGGGTGATCGAGGAGATAGATAGGAGAAGCGCTTCGTATGCAGACAAGAGGCAGTTCTTCATCGACAATCTGGCCATGGGGATAGCCAAGATAGCGTCCGGCTTTTATCCCAACGAGGTCATCGTCCGCTTCTCCGACTTCAGGACAAACGAATATGGCAATCTGATCGGCGGCCATCGTTATGAGCCGAAGGAAAGGAATCCCATGCTTGGCTGGAGAGGAGCATCACGCTATTATGATGAGAGGTTCAAACCCGCCTTCGGCCTGGAGTGTCAGGCCATAAGGAAGGTGAGGGATGAGATGGGGTTGACCAACGTCAAAGTCATGGTGCCTTTCTGCCGGACGCCCGAGGAAGGAAGGAAGGTGATAAGAGCCATGGAGGAGTTTGGCCTGAGGCGGGAGCAGAATGGCCTGGAAGTGTATGTGATGTGCGAGATACCCTCAAATGTGGTCCTGGCCGAGCAATTCGCCGACGTATTCGATGGATTCAGCATAGGCTCGAACGATCTAACGCAGCTGACCCTCGGTCTGGACAGGGACTCGGACCTGGTAGCACATATATTCGATGAGAGGGACGAAGCGGTGAAAAGGCTGGTCCGGCAGGTAATAGAAGCAGCACACCGCCACAAGCCGCGGCGGAAGGTAGGGATATGCGGTCAGGCACCGAGCGATTTTCCCGAGTTTGCCGAGTTTCTGGTTGAGTGCGGCATAGATTCAATGTCCCTTAACCCGGATGTAGTGTTGTCGACGAGGCTGAGGGTTGCAGAAGTGGAGGAGCGCATGAAGTCCAGAGCCGGAAGAAGCCGCACTTGAGGATATAAAGGCGTCCTGCCGGCAAAAGCCGCCTTCTCCTGACCTGCTATGATTACAGTGATTCCATGGCCAACACACCGAGCATACGCGAGCAGACGGAGGAGCGAGAGGAGGCCCTTTCCCCCTATGCCGTTAGAAGCAAATCCAGTCATGGGCGGTTGAAGTGGGAGGAGTTGTGTCCTATAAGAACGAGCTTTCAGCGTGACCGAGACCGTATCATATACGCCAAGGCCTTTCGACGGCTAAAGCACAAGACACAGGTCTTCATCGCCCCCACAGGCGACCATTATGTCACCAGGCTGACCCACACTTTGGAGGTAGCGCAGATAGCCAGGACCATAGCCCGCGCTCTGAATGTCAACGAAGACCTCACCGAGGCCATCGCTCTGGGACATGACCTGGGGCACACACCTTTTGGCCATATGGGGGAGGCAGTTTTGAATGAGCTGTATGACGGCGGCTTTCGGCATAACGAGCAGAGCCTGCGGGTGGTCGATGTGCTGGAGAAGGAAGGACAGGGACTGAACCTGACCTGGGAAGTGCGAGATGGCATCCTCAATCACTCTAAGGGACAGAGCGACATCCTGGGTGAGGGGTGGGGAGAGGCCAACACGTTGGAGGGGGCGATATGCAAGATAGCAGATGTGGTGGCCTATGTTAACCACGACATCGACGATGCTATAAGGGCAGGCATTATCTCCCAGGATGACCTGCCGGGGCTGGTAGTGGCAACTCTGGGGCAGAGGCATTCACGGCGGATCAATGCTCTGGTTTCCGATATCATAGACTGCACGCGGGCCGCCGGCGCTGACGGCGGCGCGAGCCGGCCCAGCATAGGCATGAGCCCCGATGTGCTCAGGGCAACCAATATCCTCCGCCAGTTTCTGTTTGATAGAGTGTATTACTCCAGCCTGGCAGGTGAGGAAGCGGTGGAGGCCGAACGGGCGCTGCGTCTGCTATATTCGTATTTTGTGAGGCACCTGGACAGACTGCCCCGTGAGCTTGCGTCTTTGCCGGATGACAAGGAGCGCATAGTGATAGATTACATCGCCGGAATGACCGATCAATATGCGCTGAGACTGGCCCGGGAGATATCGCGATGAGTGCAATCGCCGAGATAAAGCAGAGGCTGGACATAGTAGAGCTCGTAGGGGAGTATGTCGCTCTGCAGAAGGCGGGACGTAACTACAAAGGGCTGTGCCCCTTCCACAGCGAGAAGCACGCCTCCTTCTTTGTCTTTCCCGCGCAACAGAGCTGGCACTGCTTTGGGGCCTGCGCTACGGGCGGCGATATCTTCTCTTTCGTGATGAAGAAGGAAGGCGTTGAGTTCGGCCAGGCGCTCCGCCTCTTGGCGCAGAGGGCAGGGATAGAGTTGGGTCCACGTGAGGCGCCGAGCAAGGCTGAGGAGCAGAAGAGGGATAGACTATTTCAGATCAATGAGGCAGCTGCGGAGTACTATCACCACTTGCTGTTGAGCACCCAGGCTGGCGAGGCAGCAAGAAGCTATCTGGGCAGAAGGAAGGTCATCCCCGAGACTATCAAGAGCTTCCGTCTCGGCTTCAGCCCCGATGCCTGGGAGGCGATCAAGGCCTACCTGCTGGGCAAAGGCTACGCGGAGAAGGAGCTGGTGGACGCGGGCCTGATAATTGAGAAGGAGGAAGGTGGCAGCTATGACCGGTTCCGCAACCGGCTGATGTTCCCCATATGTGATATCCAGGGCCGGGTCACCGGTTTCGGGGCCCGAGCATTGGATGACTCCCAGCCCAAGTATATCAACTCGCCCCAGACACCTGTTTTCGACAAGAGCAGTATCCTGTACGGCATCGACAAGGCCAAATCTGTCATCAGAAGCGAGAACTCAGCAATAATCGTGGAAGGTTACATGGATGTTCTCACGGCCCAGCAGCACGGCTGGCAGAACGTAGTTGGCTCGATGGGCACCTCCCTAACGCAGAGGCAGGTGGAAAGCTTTAGAAGGTTGACGGGAAGCGTGCTCCTGGCGCTGGATGCCGATGTTGCCGGAGAAGAAGCTACCCTGCGGGGCAAGGCGGTGCTGGCCTACTCCAATGCTGAAGCAAACGTTATCGTGTTGCCCCCGGGGAAGGACCCCGACGAAGTGATAAGCGAGGACCCGGCCCTGTGGCAGAAGCTGGTGCAGGACGCCATGCCCATTGTGGACTTCGCCTTCCAGTCGGTGATAGGCAAGGTGGATGTCAACCGGGCGAAAGACAAGTCACTGGCCGTGCAGAAACTCCTGCCCTCCATAGATGATATCAGGGATCCCGTACAGCAATCGCACTACCTGCGAAAGCTGGCTCGCGAACTGAGAATCGAGGAGTCGGCCATAAGGGCGGCGTTGCGGGAGCTGCAGACGGGGCGGAGGAGACCTCAACTCAGAAGGACGGCGGGACAGCCTCAGCCCTCCCGCCAGCTTGTGTCCAGCCCGATTGAAGAGTACTGCCTGGCGCTTCTGCTTCAGTATCCGGAACTCCGTGCGTCGGCTGGGGAGCTGACGGCGGAGCATTTCGAATACACGGAGAACCGGGAGGTGTTCCTTGCGTGGCAGCATTCATCTCAGGTGTCCGAGGTTGAAGGTGGACTTGACAGCAGCCTATTAGAACATTTAGACTATTTGGTTGGCAAAAATTTCCCGCCGACTATACGGGAAAGCGAACGAGCGAGACACTGCGACCTGGTCAGCTGTATTCTGCGTCTGCAGGAAAAACTATCCCGCAAACTAGAAGCCGAGAAGGAGGCCGCACTAGAGCTTGAGAGGGAAAGGGGCGGCATAAGCTCAGAGCTATCCAAGCTGGAGGAACAGGGAATAGATTCCGGGCGGCAACTTCAGGATATCTTTGTAAAGAAAGGCAGAAAGCCGCGGATTCAATGAAGGAAGAAGAGATCAACCTGGACAACGATGATGTAGGGGGTGAGGGCCTGCTCAGCGATGACGCTGAGGTGGAGGATGTCGGCAACTTAACCGAGGAGACCGAGGCGAAAGAGGAAGGCGAGGAGTCCCGCGCTGAGGAAGGGGAAGAGATCAAACCGCCGGCACCGGTAGAGGAACATGAGATAATCGACGACTCGGCTCGTATGTATCTGCAGGAGATCGGCAGAGTGCCGCTCCTCAATGTCCGTGAAGAGAAGCTGCTATGCCGGAAGATAGAGCTGGGTAGAAGCGTAGACAGAATCGAAGACAACCATTTCAAGAAACACAAGAGCCTGCCTTCGCCCACCGACATAGTCGTCCATCTGATCTCTCAGTTGGCCAGGTCATACCCGGTTGTTCAGATCATCCAGAAGCATGTCCGTATCAGTCCCTCCGGCAACGTGGCAGAGACTATCAGCAGTCCTGAGTTTCGTGCGGCCGTCGATGATGTGATAGACCCATCGCTGATAGCTGCAACTGCCAAAGTAATAGGCAAGGGGACAGCGGTGGCCGAGGAGGCCATAGTAAATCTGTCCATAAACAGCCAGCTCCTGCCAGAGCAGGCCCGGGAGATGCTGGCCAGGGACAAGATATCGTGGCAAGAGCTGAAGACCGTGGTGACCGATGAGAGGTTCCTTTCTGAAATCGAGTCTCACAGGATTGACTTCAAGGCCGACTTCGAGCAGGCCAAGGCCGAAGCGAGGGCGTCGGAGAAGCACCTTACTGAAGCGAACCTGCGCCTGGTGGTCAGCATAGCGAAGAAATATATCGGGCATGGGATGCCCCTGCTTGAGCTTATCCAGGAGGGGAACATCGGCCTCATCAGGGCGGTGGACAAGTTCCAGTATCGGAAAGGCTATAAGTTCAGTACGTACGCTACGTGGTGGATCAGACAGGGTATCACCCGGTCAATAGCCGACCAATCGCGTGCCATCCGTATACCGGTACACATGGTGGAGACGATCAACAAGCTGTTGCGCACGATGCGGCAGCTGGTCCAGGAACTCGGGCGTGAGCCCAGTTACGCGGAGATTGGCAGTCGCCTCAACATTCCTCCGGAAAAGGTGGAGGGAGTGATGGCCCTGTTTTTCCGGGAGCCTATATCACTGGATATGCCCATCGGTGAAGATGCTGACAGCTGTCTCGGCGACCTTGTTGAGGACCATACTACTCTGACACCGACGGAGGCCACTTCGCAGCAGTTGCTGAAGGAGCAGATCGATAGAGTGCTTGACGAGCTCACCGAGCGGGAGAAAAAGGTGTTGCAGCTCAGGTTCGGCCTCAAGGATGGGCATGCCCGTACGCTGGAAGAGGTGGGTAGGGAGTTCGACGTGACCCGGGAGAGGATACGGCAGATTGAAGGCAAGGCTCTACGTAAGCTGCGTCATCCTACCCGCAGCCGGAAGCTCAAGGGCTATCTGGACTGATCTCACTTCGCTGAAGCTCCAGCGGAGGCAGGTCTCACTTCAACGGTATGTCAAACATAGTACCCAGCTTGTCCGGTAACTTACCCCGCGTCAGTGACCTGGTCAACTTCTGCATCTCGCGAAACTGGTTAAGGAGTTGATTAACATCCCTGGGTGTGGTGCCGCTGCCCCGGGCAATACGGCTCCGCCGTCTGCCGTCGATAATGGCCGGATTATGCCTTTCCTGGTAAGTCATGGACAGGATGATGGCCTCTATCTTCTTCAACCGCTTCTCCCCTTCGGCATCCGGCAGATTCGAAGCTAACCGGGAGAAGCCGGGTATCATGTCAGCCAGGCGGCCGAGTGAACCCATGCGCTGAATCTGGCGCATCTGGCTGAGGAGGTCCTCGAGGTCGAGATGCCCGCTGCGCATTTTTCCTTCTATGTCCTTGACCTGCTGCTGGTCAAAAGTCATTTCGGCCCGCTCGATCAGGGAGAGCATATCACCCATACCCAGGATGCGGGACGACAGGCGATCGGGATGAAATACCTCCAGGGCCTCCATCTTCTCGCCGGTGCCCAGGAATTTGATGGGTACCCCCGTCACGAATCTGATCGAAAGGGCGGCTCCGCCGCGGGCATCTCCGTCCATCTTGGTGAGGATGAGCCCGGTGAGCCCCATTCGGCTGTGGAATTCCTGGGCCACCCTTACGGCATCCTGTCCGATCATGGCATCTACGGTGAGCAGCACCTCTGAGGGCCGCAGCAGAGGTTTGATGTCAGCCAGTTCTCTCATCATGTCTTCGTCAACATGCAGGCGCCCCTGAGTGTCAACTATGACCCAGGTCAGTCTGCGTTCCTGAGCTTGCTTGAGGGCACGCTGGCAAAGCGCAGTTGATGCTGCCCCGGGGTGCTCGCTATACACCGGTATGTCGTGCTGGTCACCCAGCAGCTTAAGCTGCTCAATGGCTGCCGGCCGGCGCGTATCGGCAGCTACCAGCAGGGGGCTTTGCCCCAGATGTTTGAGGTGAATAGCCAGCTTCACTGCAGTGGTAGTCTTGCCGGAGCCCTGCAGTCCGACAAGCAGAATGACGGCCGGCGGCTCAGCAACGGGCGCCAGACGGCTGGACTCTCCGCCTAGGACGGCGATCAGTTCTTCATTGACTAGCTTGACAATCTGCTGGGCTGGTGTCAGGCTGTGCAATACCTCGGAGCCGACAGCACGCTCCCGCACCCTGGCCAGGAACTCCTTGACCACCTTGAAATTCACGTCTGCCTCAAGGAGCGCCAGCCGCACCTCGCGCAAGGCCTGGTCGACGTCGCCTTCACTGAGCTTGCCTTTTCTGGCAAGCCTGTCGAAGACGGCGGTCAGCTTCTGAGTTAGAACTTCAAGCATAGCGAACCCCCGGTATTTTATTCCCTTCACTGTGTAAAGTCCAGAATTCTGTGAGTGGTTAGCGACGGCATTGCCAGTATTGCCGGAAGGCTGCGATGATCGTGAGGGAGTGCGGCCGAGTACCCGGCTCAGAATGCCAGGTGGTCGTCGACAAGGAGTTTGGAATAGGCACGCCGAGCCGAGAATGCTATTGCGCTTAATCCAGAATGGTAATACTATATAGGCTCGATGGAATATCTGTGGGCACCATGGCGGATGGCATATGTGCAGAAGGCCTCGGCAGGCGGGTGTCTCCTGTGCCAGAAGCCCGGGGAAATTGATGACGAGGCGAATCTCATCCTCTTTCGTGGTGAGCACAACTTCATAATCCTGAACGCCTTTCCTTACAACCCCGGTCATCTGATGGTCGCCCCTTATCGGCATATCGGAGACCTGCAGGACTTGACCGATGGGGAAGCAAAGGAGCTGTTCGTGATTGTTAATAGGAGTCTGCGACTTCTCAGGGAGGTCATGAAGCCGGCCGGCTTCAACATCGGCCTGAACGTGGGCAAGGCTGCGGGAGCCGGCATAGCGGAACACCTTCATGTGCATATAGTGCCCCGCTGGGAAGGCGACACCAACTTCATGCCGGTGCTGTCCGATACCAAGGTGATACCCGAAGCCCTGATCAGTACGTACAGTAAGCTGAAAGAGAAGCTATGAGGGCAGTTGCCAACTGTGGTTGAGCCAGCTTGAGCCTCTGGCCATGCAGTTCATTGTTCTGCTGGGAATTGTCAGCCTGTTTGGCGACCTGACCTATGAAGGGGCCAGGAGCGTTGCCGGCCCTTACCTGGCTACTCTAGGGGCGAGCGCCGCTATTGTTGGCCTGGTAGCCGGTATCGGCGAATTCAGCGGCTATGCTCTGCGTCTGGCTTCCGGCTACCTTGCCGACCGTACGCAGGCGTACTGGCTTCTGACCTTTATCGGTTACGGGCTGCTGGTCTCCATTCCTTTGCTGGCCCTGGCCGGTAACTGGCAACTGGCCGCCCTGTTCATTATTCTGGAACGGGTCGGCAAGGCAATAAGGAGTCCGGCCCGGGATACCTTGCTGTCCTATGCCGCCAAGGGCGTAGGGAGGGGCTGGGGGTTCGCAGTTCATGAAGCGCTGGACCAGATCGGTGCTGTCATCGGCCCCCTCGTCTTCTCCGTTGTTCTTCTTTCCTATGGCGGCTACCGTGAAGGCTTCAGCGTGTTATGGATACCTGCCTTGCTGGCCATTACTGCTCTGGCTATAGCGAGAAGGAAGGTCCCTGCACCGCAGAAACTCGAGGCCCCCGGAGAGGAGGGCAGAGAAGGCGACACGGACAAGCTGCCCCGGGTCTTCTGGCTCTACACGGCGTTCACCCTGCTTTCCGTGGCTGGATTCGCCAATTTCCAGCTTATTTCCTACCATCTCAAGGTGCAGGCCATCATCCCCGATGCTCATATTCCGATAGTCTATGCCGTTGCCATGGGTGTAGATGCCGTGGCAGCCCTTGTGGTGGGCAAGGCCTACGACAGGATCGGGCTTGTGTCGCTACTGGCAGTCCCGTTGTTGACCTTGCCCATACCTTTCCTGGTGTTCTCCTATGAGTACAGGCGGGCGGTGATCGGCATGGTTTTGTGGGGTACTGTGATGGGGATGCAGGAGACGATCATGCGCGCCGCCATTGCTGACCTGACACCTGTGGCGAAAAGAGGTTTTGCCTATGGCCTGTTCAACACGGCCTACGGGGCTGGCCTGTTGCTGGGGGGTGCCGTCATGGGGTTGCTCTACGGACTGTCTATTAACCACGTGGTGCTCTTCATCGTTGTCATGACTCTAGTGTCGGTCCCGCTGCTGTTGGCAGTCAGAAGGGAGGCCTGAGCCTGTACTGGCACCAGGCTCCGAGGCAGGCAAGTCAGCATGGCGGGCCAGCTTCCCAGCTTGCGTTCGTTTGAGCAGCCTCATGCCGGGCTGAGGACTGCTCAACCTTTCCAGAAGGCCGGAGAGAGCAGCATGAGTACCGTAAACAACTCCAGTCTTCCCAGCCACATACAGACTATGAGGATGGATTTGGCTGCGTTGGGGAGCAAGGCGTAGTTCAGGGCGGGGCCTACTTCCCCCAGGCCTGGGCCGACGTTACCTAGTGTAGCAGCCACCGCTGAGATCGCCGTCTCTATATTGAGTCCCAGGAAGCAAAGTGCTATTGCGGCTGCAACGGCAACAAGAAGGTAGAGGAAGAGGAAGGATATTATGTCGCGCACTGTCTCCTCCGGCATAGGCTTCTTGTTAAGCTTCAACGGAAGTACGGCTTTGGGAGAAACGGCCCTCTTCATCATGACCCCGGTATGTTTGATCAGGGTGAGGGCGCGTATCACTTTCATTCCCCCGCCCGTCGAGCCCCCGCAGGCCCCGATGAACATGAGCGTCAGAAGCACCATTCTGGCACCGGCGTGCCAGGAGGCGAAATCCGCAGTAACAAAGCCTGTGGTAGTCATGATCGATATGGCCTGGAACGCTCCTTCTCTGTACGAGCTGGAGGTGTGTGACAGTGCCAATAGCAGGATAGCCGCCGCCAGAATAATCAAGTATAGTCTGAACTCCTCGCCTTTGATCGCCCTCCAGTTCCCCCGCAAGAGGTGGTGATGGACTATGAAGCTCATTCCTGCCAGGAACATGAAGGCCATGATTATGTACTCGGCCAGGGGATTGCCGTAGAAGCCAATACTTGCGACCGTAGGCGTGAATCCGCCGGTGGAAAGGGTGGACAAGGAGATGCAAATCGAGTCAAACAGGGGTAGCCTGGCCAGGAAAAAGAGAAATGCTACCTGGGCGGCAGTAAAAGCGATGTAGATGGACCACAGAATTCTGGCCGTGGTCCTGAACCTGGGACGCAGTCTTTCGGGCAGAGGAGCAGGGAACTCGCGGTCAAAGAGCTGGGAGCCTCCCACCGCCAGTCTGGGCAATATGGCCACAAAAAGGGCTATTACCCCCATGCCGCCCAGCCATTGCGTAAGGCTGCGCCACAGGAGCACACTTCTGGATACCGGGAAGAACGCTGCGCTCTGCGCGGCCTCCATGATAGTGGCGCCGGTGGTAGTGAAGCCCGACATGGCTTCAAAGAAGGCATCGAGAAAGCCAAAGCCCGCACCTGCGAACAGATAGGGGAGTGTGCCCAGCAGGGGGATGGTGAGCCAGGTGAGGGCTACTATGGTAAAGCCATCGGCCCGCTCTATGACCCGGTCGGTCCTGAAGCCAAATTCGAGAATCAGCCCGCTGGCCAGGGTGATGAGCAGCGAATAAAGAAAGACCTGCCAGGGCTCACCATAGTGAAGGGCGGCTACCAGCGGCCCGATGTACGCTATGGCGAAGAATTTAAGGAGCGAACCAAGGACGTGAAGGGTTAACCTTATCCTTTGGCGAACCATCTATTCATGAACTCGGTCCCTTTTCGGGTGGAGTCCCGATTCACGATGAGAGTGAGCCAGTCCTTGGGCCGTATCTCATCATCTGCCTTCAGAAATTTCCCTCCCCTCTGCACTACCAGAACCCTGGTGCCGTTGGGGGTTGCCAGTTCATGGACTTTCCGCCCCACGCATCTCATGTCCTCCTCGGCCTCTATTTCGAATATCTCCGCCCTCTCGCATGAGATGAAGTCCTTGACATAAGGCTGTGCGATCATCCGAGAGATATGCCTGGCAGCAACCATGTCCGGGTTGACCTGGAAAGCAACTCCAGCCTGTCTGAATGCTTCCTCATGCTCTGCTTGATCTACGAGGGAAATCACCATTTTGGCCCCGATTTCCTTGGCTATCATGCAGAGCATCAAATTCTCTGAGTCATCACCGGCCGCAGCCACAAAGGCATAGGCGGTCCTGACCCGCGCTTCCTCGAGTACGGACTTCTGGCTGGCATCTCCCGCGATGCACATCACGTCAGACCCTTCTGCTATTGCGGCACATCTGGTGGAATCCCGGTCTATGACCGCCACCTCATTACCTTCCTTAGCAAGAAGCTCTGCCAGATTCTTCCCTATATCACTCAGGCCTGCTATTACAACATACATTGCTTATTTCAATAGCGCGTTGACTTTGCTACCCTCTCAACAAATCGGCACGGCGGAGCCGAAAAGGGGATTTGTAGACCAGGGAGTAAATGACCTCGAAGGCTGACTCTAAATACTAGTCACTCTCCATTTGCGTTGCTTCGTTAGTGCAAGGGTGCCAAACGTCCAGCGATTTTAGTCCCCCCTAACGCTGTTGTCAAGTGCTGATTCCTCACGGCAGGAGCCTGTCTTTCTCAACTCTCTTAGCCAGGTCAGCGTCTTCAGTTCTCGTTGCAGGATATACGTTATGTGCTCGTGCAGTGCCCGTTCTACCTCCAGGGAGAGGTCCGGGTTCAGTTTGACGCGCCTTGCCGTAGCGTAGTCGCATCTCTGCCATAAGCGCAGGACCTTGAGGGCCCGGACCGAAAGGGGGAGTGAAGATGGGAACGTCGTTGTCTGGATCTGCTCGTGACTCTGGCTTGCTTCAGCATTACAGTGAGGGCATAAGAGCCCGCCCCTTTCGGGGCTGAGAAAGTTGGTTGTTGGCTTGAGCGGCGAATCACAGCTAACACAGCGGCGCAACTGAGGGCGGTATCCAGAAAGGTGAAGAAGACGTAGCTCGAAGTAACGCAGTGTAGCCTCATTGCTGCCCGGCTCGCTCAGTTGATTCAGGGTCTCAAGCAGCAAGTTAAACAAAGCACGGTTTTCGCCGCCCTCAACAGCGAAGCAGTCTATGAGCTCCAACACATAGAGGCCGGAAGCCATGGACCATAAGTCGCTCTTCAAAAGCAGGAAGCTGTTTACGGTCTGGCCTTGAGTAACAATGTTGAGATTGCGCCCTCTGGCCAGGAACAGCAGGCTATGGGTCAATGGTTCGACATTTCCCGCCAGTTTGCTCTTGGGACGACAGGCCCCCTTAGCTACGGCCCTCAACTTGCCGTGCTCGGGGGTGAATACGGTGACGATCTTGTCGAACTCGCCCAGCTTGGTCTGCTTGAGAACAATGCCTTCTGTTCGAAAGCTGCGAGCAGTGCCCATACTAAGCTCCTGGTTCTGGGTGCCTGATGCTCAAGGGAACCCGATACGTGTCCTTGAGCATCAGGGCTGCTATGTGCGGGGACTTGGATTCCGGTATCTGATGAAGCGCCACAATGAGGACTTCCCTGTCGCCAGACTCCAGATATTCGCCTCAGACTGCCCCGGATTGCTTGCGGGGGTGATTCAGCACCAGATTAATGGCATTGGCCGCCGCGGCAAAGGAATAGTAGATGGGAAGCCCGGAGGCGACGCAACTGCGAACTGCGGTGGCAATGGCCTCAGCCTCTTCGGGCACGATGCTGGGTTCCAGTACAACGGCCACAGGCTTCGGGAAGTTGCCGCGAAAGGCGCAGAACATGGCCGCCAAGGAGGCGGTACGGGCCGCCAGGGGCCCGGGCTGCACGAACTGGCCAGTCCTGACAAACACGACCAGGAAGTCAGTTCCCTCCCATTTCAGGATCAGGTCGAGAGTCCTGCCTACGAGATCGGGGTCCATCATGGCTTGCGAGTAGTCGACGGGATTTCGCAGGATGTTGCCTGCCACGGGCGTGAACGCCCGTATCTGAGCAATGGTCTCCTCGGGCAGTGCGGGGACTCTTAGCCCTCTGCTTTCGAACTCGTCGGCGATGAGCACGCTGGCTCCGCCTCCGGCACCGAATAATACGGCGTTCCTGCCCTTAGGAAGAGTGAGGTACATGAGTGTGACCAGGACATCGACCATCTCCTCGATGCTGCGGACAGAGATGATTCCCATCTGCTTGCATAGCGCATCCCAGGCAGCTTGGCTTCCGGCAAGCGCCGCAGTATGGCCGGCCACGGCTCGAGCACCTCCTTCAGTGGTCCCGCCTTTGAGCAACACCACCGTCTTGTGCTTGGTTGTCTCTTCGAGAATCCTGCGGAACCGTTTGCCATCCTTGACGCCCTCGATGTAGAGGGCCAGGATCCTGGTATTCGCATCCTGGGAGAGATACTCAAGCAGGTCATTCTCATCGATATCACATGCGTTGCCGTAGCTAATGACCTTGCTGAAGCGAACGCCCCGCAGCGCCGCCTGTCGGACCAGGTAGATGGAGTTGCCACCGCTTTGACTGATGACCCCCACCGGGCCGCTATCATTGGGAAAGGCCGGACTGAATGACATGCGTGATTGAGGGCAGTAAATGCCCATGCAGTTAGGACCGATAATCCTGACTCCCTTTTTGCGGGCCGTCTCCACCAGTTGGGATTCCAGCCGTATTCTCTCTGGCTCGCCGGTCTCGCTGAAGCCTGCAGTACAGAAGTGCACCGCGCGTGCTCCCCTCTCAGCACACTCCTCCACCAGTGCGGCAGCGCGCCCGGCATTGACCAGCCCGATCACGTAGTCGATGCTGCCGGGGATGCCTTTGACGCTGGTATACACCTTGTGGCCGTTGATCTCTCCGCCCTTGGGATTAACGAGATACAGGGGGCGGTCGAATTCAGAAGCGATCAGGCCCTCCAGGAAGGTGCGTGTCCAGTGTCCGCCTTCGGCTGTTGTGATACCGGCGAGGGTGATCGAGTTGGGGTGGAAAAGGAACTCCAGGCTATGCTGACGTGTATTCTTCATACTCCCCGTTCAGAACGGCCTGCTTGGAAGCGGATAATGAGGTGAGGGCACGGCACAGAAGCCACAGGGCTATGCCGGCATGCGGCGCATAATAGCCGGTATCGCCCTGTTTGAGATAGTCATAGCGCTCGATGCTCTGTGAGCGAAGATGCAAGTTTGCCTCTGCCGGAAGTATAACAAAGAGCATTCGAATTGTAAACGCTCTCTTCAGCCTGCGGCCTTCCACCCTTGAACCCCATCAGGATGTTGTCCTTTCTGGTATCTCCGGATAGACACTCACACGTTCAACGAGCTTGGATAACTGCTGTAAATGCCGACGCCTGTATCCGGTGCCAGCCCTATGCAGGCACTCTTCCGGAGACCGTATTTGATAGGCGAGTGGAGATATGGTAGATTTCAGCTGGATGGTGTGAGGTGCGGCACAACCTACGTGCTGCAGCCGGATGGCAGTCTAACCTGAGGTTGTCCGTTTATGTCCTGATCGGGAGGCCTGCGCTGAGAACAGAAGAAGTGCGGATATTCGAGGAGATCTTTCACCCGCGGACAGTGGCTGTAGTAGGAGCCTCTGACTATGATGGCTTTTCGCAGGCCCTGATGAGCACAAGACTCAGGGACAGTCTATTCCTGGTCAATCCTGCGCGCGAAGAGCTCCACGGCAGAAGGTGCTATGCCACCATCCTGGACATTGAAGACGCAGTTGACTACGTTGTGGTAGCGGTACCGGCTTTACGTGTCCCCGACGTACTGCGCGAATGTATCGAGAAAGGCGTGAAGGCGGTACACATCTTCACAGCAGGCTTCAGCGAGACGGGGATCGCAGAAAGGAGGGCCCTGGAGGAGGAGGTGAAGGAGATAGCCAGAGGCAAGGTCCGTCTGATAGGGCCCAACTGCATGGGGATCTGCTGCCCTAAGTCCGGCCTGACGTTCATTCCTGACGCGTCAACGGAGGAAGGGTCTGTGGGGGTGATCTCCCAGAGCGGCACGTTTGGCGAGCAGTTCCTGTCAGTGGGCAAACTGAGGAACCTGAGATTCAGCAAGGTCATCAGTTACGGCAATGCATTGGACCTGGACTGTCCGGACTTCCTGGAATATCTGGCCCATGACCCTGAGACCGAGGTCATAGCTCTGTATATGGAGGGAACGAGGGACGGCCAGCGTCTCAAGGTGACGCTGGCCGATGCTGCAAGTCGGAAGCCGGTACTGGCACTGAAAGGGGGAGTGACGGAGCAGGGCAGCCGGGCAGCATGTTCTCACACGGGATCGTTGGCCGGTTCGCCGCAGGTCTGGAGTGCACTCTTCAGACAGACCGGGGTGCTTCAGGTCGAGGACTTCGATGAACTGCTGGATGGCGCCCTGGCATTATCCTGTGCGTCACTCCCAGCGGGGAGAGGAACCGCTCTGGTTACCAACTCCGGTGGTTTCAGCGTGCTGGAAACCGATCTGTGCACTAGGGCGGGACTCGAAGTGCCTCAATTCACAGACGAAACGATAGCCGAGTTGCGTAAGATGGTCCCGCTGGCCGGAACAAGCACAAACAATCCGCTCGATGCCTGGCCGATCTACTACAACATTCCCGGAACGACAGGAACGCTTGCGGATGTGCTCAAAGTGCTATCGCGCGATAGGAGTATTCATTCGATAGTACTGCATTTTGACGAAGTTGCTTATCTGCGTCGTGTGCTGGGAGCTGAACTTGAGGGCTATTTGAGGGACCTTATCGGCCTCATGATCGAGGGGTGCAGATATGCTCGAGATGAGATGCGCAAGACGGTGATGGTCTGCGTTGCGCTGGATGCTTATTCAGAGGATGAAGAGGACAGAAGGCAGCACCTGCTGGCGAAGAAGGCTTTTGAAGATAGTGGCTTCCCCGTGTATTCCTCTCTTGGTGCCTCAATCAGGGCTTTGTCTGTTCTTTACAGGTATAGGTCTGGGCTGGGCAGTCCCTAGGCGTCGCCTGCAACAGTCTCAGCCCCTCACAGATGAGGGGCTGAGAGTTGATTTGCTGTAGGATGTGACCTCAGATCAGTCCGATCTTCTGGGCCACTATCTCCCTGTGGAAGTCAGTGCCGCCGTAGGCGGTGTCGGCCGCCTTACTCCTGCGGTAGTAGAGGGGTATGTCGTGGTCGTCGCTGGTAGCTATTGCGCCGTGCAGCCTCACCGCCCACTTGCTGATATCCTTGTAGACCTCGTTGACATAAGCCTTGGCCATTGAGGCTTCCTTGGCGCAGGGGAGCCCTTCGGCCTCCAGCCAGGCCGCTTCGTAGACGAGATAGCGACTGGTCTGCATGGCCGTCCACATGTCGGCCATCTTGTGTTGCAGTGCCTGGAAAGCACCTATAGGCCTATCATATTGCGTCCTCTCCTTCGAGTAGGCCACCGTCATTTCCACGCAAGCCTGGATAGCACCGATGGACTCGACACATTTGGCGATGGCGCCTTTGCGCAGCATCATCTCCACTATGGGCCAGCCTTCGTCTACCTTACCGAGCACATTCTTCTTGGGCACGGTGACGTTCTCAAAGCGCACCTCGCATAGCTTGTCTTCGCCGGTGGTAGGCATTACCTCACAGCTTATTCCTGGAGCGGTGGCGTCGACAATGAAAAGGGTCACTCCCTTCTCAGGCGAAGCGCCCTCCTTTGTCCTTGCGACACACAGGATATAGTCGGCAACATGGGCCATGTCCACGAATAGCTTGGTGCCGTTTATTACGAAATCATCCCCTTTGAGGGTCGCCTTGACAGCGATTCCAGCAGCATCGAAGACGCCTTCACCTTCGAGCAGCGCCGTCGTGAGGATAAGTTCGCCTTGAGCTACGCTGGGAAGCAGTGCCTTCTTCTGCTCTTCCGTGCCTGCCTCCAGGACCGCGAAGGCAGTGGTTACCGTAGGTACCAGAGGGCCTGGAAGGATGTTCCTGCCTATCTCCTCCAGGAGGACGGCGAGGTCCTGGAAGCTGTAGCCAATGCCGCCGTATTCTTCGGGTATGATTAGACCCATCCATCCTAGCTCGGCCATCTTGTTCCATAGCTCGGGCGAGTACCCCTTTTCACCTTGTTCCAGTTCTCTGACCAGGGTCTTGGGGCATTCCGTGGCCAGGAAATCCCGCGCTGTTTGCCTCAATATCTCTTGTGTTTCAGTAAACCTAAGATCCATGATTCCTCCTTAGCAAAGCGTGGTCTATCTCATCCTGGGCAAGCCCAGGCCGTACCAGGCGATGATATTCCTTTGTATCTCATTTGTACCCATGGACACGCTCGTTATAAAGTGTTCGTGGAACATCCTCTCCCACACCCCATCCAGGGGAGCCCACCGGGAGGTCTTGACCTGGCCATATGGTCCCAGGATATCGGTAGCCAGAAAGGCAAAACGCTCGCCCAGCTCGCTGAAGAAGATTTTACCGGCCGAGGCATCCATGAGGGACATTTCATTTCTGTTCTGAAGGTCGGAAACGCGGTAGGCCAGGGCACGGGCTGCCTGTAGCTGGCAGGCCAGGTCGGCCAGCCGGTTGCGGACAAGCGGATTTGCGGCCAGCGGCTGGCCGTGCCGTTTGGTCTTGTTACAGAATGCCACCAGGTCCTCCAGCCCGCGGAACATAGTCATGATCTCGTTTATGCCCGATCTCTCGAAACCGGCCAGGAGATTGACCACTGCCCAGCCCTCGTGTTCCTGGCCAACGATGTTCTTGGCTGGCACATGGACATCATCGAAATAGACCTCGCAGTAGGGAGCGTGGCCGTCCAGGTATGGGATCGGCCTTATGGTGATACCCGGGGCCTTCATGTCCAGCAGGATGAAGGTCATGTTGTGGTGTTTCCTGGCCTCAGGGTCGGTCTTGAAAACGCCGAAGCCCCAGTCCGCTTTGTGCGCGCCGGTATTCCACGTCTTCTGTCCGTTTATGATGTACTCGTCACCCTTCCTGATGGCTGTGGTGGACAGAGAGGCCAGGTCCGAGCCGGCATTGGGTTCGCTCCACAGCTCACACCACATCACCTCTCCCTGGGCGATAGGCGGCAGGAACTCCCTCTTTATCTCTTCACTGGCGGCCTGCAACAGAGTCGGGGCAAGCATCTGCACCCCGAAGATATCTACTCCGGGTACGCCATGGTATCCCCGTGCCTCAGCAAAGAGGACCTTGTCCATCATGTCTCCCTTGCCCCCATATTCCGGCGGCCATCCCAGCGCCAACCATCCCTTCTTGGCGAATTCCCTGGCGCAATGCAGGTTATACTCCCAGGCATCCTCGTCTTCGTAGATGGTCTCAAACCCCAGGAAGGTGGGCGGTTTCCTCTTCTCGAGCTCCTTACATGTGTCGTAGAACTCCTGTCTGCGGGCCTTCTGTTCTTCCGTAAGCGAGAAGTCCATCTGCACCTCCTTTATGCGCGAAGATATCGCGATAGCTGTAGCTCGTTTTCGCGCCATATTGTAGATTGTGGAGGCAGGTATTGTCAAAGCCTGTGGCGCCAGCCCTTCGTGAAAGCTCAACTGGGAGGTAGGCTGTATAGGTATGGCGGGCGAGGTGGACTGGAGCCCTGATGCAGGTGCGATCCAGGCATGATAGAAGAGCGGGGACAGCGTTGCTGCAGGCGGTGACTTACGCGTGCACAGCCTGGTGGGCTAACCAGGGCGTGGATGAGCAGTCAGGCCTACTGGTCAGGCACCCTGCGCTTCCAGACCCGGTGCACTGAGCACCCCGAACATGTCGTGGTACAGACCCTTCTGAGCCAGGAGTTCCTTGTGGGTGCCCTCTTCGACGATTCTTCCTTGCTCGAGGACTACGATGCGGTCGGCATTGGTCACGGTGGAGAGCCTGTGGGCGATAATGAGGCAGGTGCGCCCCTTCATTAGGCGGCGCAGTGATTTCTGCATCAGACGTTCAGCAGTGGTATCCACGTTGGAGGTGGCCTCATCGAGTACCAGGATGGGTGGATTGGCCAGGATAGCGCGGGCCAGACAGACAAGCTGGCGCTGTCCGGCACTGAGGTTCTCGCCCCGTTCGCCAACCTGCGTGTCATAGCCGCGCTCCAGATGGACGATGAAGTCGTGCGCATGGGCCTTCTTGGCTGCCTCGACAACCTCCTGGCGGCTGGCTTCCGGGCGTCCGTAACGGATGTTGTCCTCTATGGTGCCGGAGAAGAGGAATGGGTCCTGAGTTACAACGCCTATCTGGCGCCTGAGCGATTGCTGCGTAATCGAGTTCACGTTATAGCCATCCACGGTCACCTCGCCCTTGTCCACTTCATAGAAGCGAGCTATCAGGTTGGCCAGGCTGCTCTTGCCTGCCCCCGTTCTTCCCACTATGGCCACTGTTTCTCCAGGGCTTACGGTCAGGTCGATATCATGCAAAACCTCGACGTCGGGGGTATAGCCGAAGCTAACTCCCCTGAACTTTATCTCCTTTGCCGGGGGCAACTCAACTGCCTGAGGGTCATCGGTTATTTCAGGACGCACGTCAAGCAGTTCAAAGATGCGTGCTCCTGATGCCATGGCCCGTTGGATCTCAACATACTCCATGGTGAGTTCCAGCACGGGCTCAAAGAAGCGCCGGACATAGAGCATGAAGGCTACCAGGACACCGGCAGTCATCCCTCCCGCCAGCACCTGACGACCACCAAAATAGATAACCAGGGCGGTGCCGAGTGCAGTCAGGGTTTCAACCATCGGCCACATGACGGCTTGCAGCCTCGCCGCTCTGACATTGGCGCTGTAATGTTCCCTGTTGACATGTTCGAATTGCTCGGAGTTGAGTTCTTCCCGGGTCAGGCTCTGTGTCACCCGCACCCCGGCGATACCTTCCTGAAGCTGAGCGTTGACCGTAGCAATGGCGCGGCGCACCCTGACGAAGGCCTGGCGGGCGTACTTCTGCCATATGAAGGCCACTACTGCCAGTGCGGGCACAACGGTGAGTGTGAGCAGGGCCAGCCGGGTGTCCATAATAAGCATAATGATGGCTATTGCCACCAGGTTCACGGCGCTGAACAGAACGTTAAGCATGCCGGTGGCAAGGAGCTCCTGTATCTGTTGAACATCGTTCTGGACGCGGGACATGATTCTCCCCACTTTGTTCTGATCGAAGAACCTGAGTGACAGCCGCTGCAGGTGGTCAAACATGCCGGTGCGCAGCCTATAGAGTATCTTCTGTCCTACATAGCCTAGGAATAGCTCTTCAAGGTAGCGACCGCCCCAGCCCAGGATTATGACACCGACAAGTATGATGACGGTGGTGTTCAGTCCTGCAAGGTCGCCATTACCTATAAGACTATCTGTGGCCAGCCCCACCAGCAGGGGCACGGCTACGGTGGAGACGGAACGCATTACCATGCCAAGCGCTCCCAGGCCCAGGTTTGATTTGACCGGACCCAGGTATTTGACCAGCCGTCGTACCACCGTGGAATCATATACCTTGCCCATCACCCTATCCGCGTCGAAGGTGGTGGGAAGTTGGCCTCCCCCGGGGTGACCGCTACCGTGTTGCGTACTCAATTCTTCTAGTAGTCTCCGTGCAAATCTGAGTCATCGTGAGCCTCAGAAGCCTCCCCGGAACCGTCCGTCACGGAGAGTTGCGACTCATACACTCGCCGGTAAAGGCCGTTTCTGGCCATAAGCTCGCTATGCGTGCCCTGCTCCACCAGTTGGCCGTCCTCAAGCACCAGGATAAGGTCTGCGTTTCTGATGATGGGCAGACGATGGGTGATGATGAAGGTCGTACGTCCTTTGATGACCGTATTGAGGGCGCGACGGATGAGATGTTCGGTTCCTGCATCCACGCTGGAGGTGGAGTCATCCATAATAAGGATACTGGGATCTATGAGCAGGGTACGGGCTATGGCCAGCCGTTGTTTCTGACCGCCGGATAGAGTGACGCCGCGCTCTCCTACCCAGGTTGCATAGCCCTCGGGCAGGCTCTCGATGAAATCATGGAGCTGTGCCGCCTTGGCCGCCGCAATTATCTGTTCCATGTCGGCATTGACCGCGCCGTAGGCAATATTATCCCGAATAGTAGCTGAGAACAGGAAGGTGTCCTGCTGCACTATTCCCACGTTCCTGCGCAGCGAGTCCAGGGTCACATCGCGGATGTCAATGCCGTCGATGGTGATTCTGCCGGTGGTGACGTCATAGAACCTGGGGATGAGATGGGCGATGGTGGTCTTGCCGCTCCCCAGTCCACCTATCAGGGCCACCAGTTGCCCGGCCTCCACAGTGAAGTTGATGTCCTTGAGTATCGGGGCAGCCGAATCATAGCTGAAGCTGACGTTCTGGAAGCGGACTCCCGGCCTGACTCCGTCCATCTCAATGGCGCCCGGTTTCTCCTTGACCGCAGATTCAGTATCCAGGATCTCCAGGATGCGCTGCCCGCCTGATATAGTGCGGGTAAAGATGTTCGTGATGAAACCCAGCCTGCGCACCGGCATTCCCATGATGGTCAGGTAGAAGATGAAAAGGGTCAGTCCCGGCACGCCCAGGGCACCCGCTATCACCAGCCGGCCGCCGTACCACAGGATGATGGCTATAGGTATGGTTACCAGGAACACCATCAGGGATATGTTGAACGCCCTTTGGCGGGTAGCGGTCATGTGTTCTTCGTACAGCACTGCTGCCTGAGTAGCGAACTTCAGGCTCTCTTCCTCCTCGTGGGCGAAAGACCTGACTGTCCTGACGCCGGTGAGGTTCTCTTCCAGGATTGTGCCCAGCCTTGCCATCAACTGCTGGATCTTGAGCCAGATGGGGCGCAGAAGCCGGGCCACGATAACTGCCCGCCAGCCCACCGCTGCCAGGAAGCCCATAGTCATCAACGCTAGCGGCCAGTTGAGCCGGACCAGCAAGTAGGAGATGGTGGCGAAAAGGATGACTATCTGTAGCAGTCCCAGAAAGCCCCGCCCGAAGAACATGCGTATGGCCTCGACATCGGCTGTGCCTCGTGACATAAGCTCTCCCGTCTGGGCCTGGTCGTGAAATGAGAAACTCAGCCGCTGGAGTTTGTCGTAGAGGGCATTCCTGATGTCATAGGCGGTCCTCTGAGACACCAACTCGGCGAGGAAGCTGTTTCCGAAGGCGGAAACACCTCTCAGAGCGCCAGCGGCAACCACCGCCACACCCAGCCACATAAGCTCACCACGCTCACCTTCGCTGAGCACCGTATCGACCGCCCGACTAATCAGCTGCGGTATGATTAGGACGAAGGCTGTGCTTGCCATCATGCACATGAAGGCCAGCACCAGCAGCCACCAGTATTTCTTGGCGAAGGTCATTAACCGAAGTAGGATTCTCATGGCAGCACCGCGATTATAACCCCGTGGATGAGCCCCTTCAAATGGCTCGTATCCGCGCAGGCGTGTCTGCAGGGAGTGACGGGACCGGACAGAACCCTTTTGTTCCGGCGCAGGAGCGAGGCAACCAGGCAGTGATGGCTCTGGCGGCAGTCAGAACAAGGGGAGCCCACCCCGGTGGGCCGACGGCGATTATACCATCCTCGCCCCGGGCAAGGCAAGCTTTAGTGCGACGGTTCGGAGGATGCCGGCCGGGTGTATGGATCTACAGAGGTGCAGATGATCTAGAAGGCTATTGCATACATGCCCGAATGGGGCAACGTACACTGCTCTGGGTCAGTGACCTGGGATCGACAAGATCTGGAAATCGGGTGTTTGTGATTCCCGACTATACTATTTCTAGCCGTACTCTGGTCTCTTCTTTAGCTGCCTTTACACGAAGCAGCGTTCGTATCGCCTGGGCCACCCTGCCCTGCCTGCCGATGACCCTGCCCTTGTCATCGGGAGCAACTTCCAATTTAAGCAGCAAGCCTTCGTCGCTGTTTTCCTCGGTGATGTTTACCGCATCAGGTTCCGCCACAATGGCCTTGATAATGTACTCCACCAGGTCTTTCATTTCGCCTCCTTAGTAGTTAGTTTTGGCCTGAGGCCGCGTCAAGTTTACCCAGTATGCCTAGTTTGCTGAGCAGGCTGCGCACGGTATCTGAAGGCTTGGCTCCATGTTTGAGCCACTGCAAAGCCTTTTCTTCGTTGATGTCGATAGTGGCCGGCTCGGTCAACGGGTCGTAATGGCCGATGGTCTCGATGAACCTGCCATCACGGGGAGACCGACTATCGGCTACCACCACCCGATAGGAAGGCCTGTTCCTCCTGCCCATGCGGCGCAATCTGATTCTTACCATATTAACAGGGTGATTATCTCTTAACTACGGGCGTTTGTCAATAGGCGGCCAGTGGGAGGGCAACCGAGTGTGTTGGAATGGACCGAGCAATACCATTGCCTGCACGAGGAGGAAGCTCCCCTGCCGCGTGTCAGTTCATAGCTATTACAGCACAGCATCACAGAGAGCCCTGCCCCTGGCTTGGCCCACCCGCCTGGGCGGAATGGTCGTGCTGTTCAGCGAAGCTTGCGGGAGAGAATACGTATACGGTTGTGGTCCTGAGCTTTCTCCGCAGCAGGGCCAGCTGAGGCTTGTATATCCTGATTCTTCTCTCCTGGCACGTCACCGGCATGCCGAGAGCTTCCGATATAACCTTTTCTTCGACTGCTCCGTGGGATCCCGATAGAACGGGAATGGCGGCCTCGGCCTCGTTTGCACCTACCTCTATGAGCAAGGGCAGCAGCAATTCCCCTTGCTCATCGGGCTCCAGTATGCCTGCCAGATAGTCAAGCTCGCTCTTCTTAAAGGAGTGGGTGGTGCCATCGTTGCACACGACATGAGGATAGTCCTCCTGTAGCAAGCCCGAGAGCCGCTTCTGGCCGCGCGGCAACCCGGCGTTGACGACCCTGAGCTCGCCCCTCAAGCAATCCTGGAGCAGAGCTTCATAGGGCGATTGCTCTGATGGCCCTGACTGTGCGGGAGCGACCCCGTTCTGTGATGGCCTGTGCATCCACCTATCCTCGAGCAACGAGCACTTTCACACGTTTTAGCCGTACTTTCTCTTCTCTATCTCTTTCCTCAAACTTCATATTGAGGTAATTTATCGTCGTCTGTAGTCCGGGGATGACTATATATTCCAGAGCATTGCTTATCCTTTTCGTCCTGTTTATCTCCATCGCCAGCAGCTCGAAACTCCTCTGCAGCTCGGCCAGTTCGGCAATGGCCCGCAGAGAGTCTTCAGATAGCTGTGCTGCCCGGTCCAGCCACGAAGACGTATCGGCCAGGCTGTAGCCTCTCATCGGCTTGTCCCTGCCTGCCAGTTCAAAAGACGGGATTCGCACGCCGGCCACGTTTCTTGAACCGGACGTGATTTTGGGGTCGGCCTCGGTAGCTATTAGCTCCTTGTCTAGTGCTATGTACCCGTGGTAGCCGGAGGCAACCGACAGTGCTCCGTAAAGCCTGGAGAAGTCGTCAAGGAGCTTTCTGTTGGCCTCCGCTGTATCTCTGGCTACCTGCAGGAACTCCATGGTCAGTATGGAAAGCCTGTCCTTTACTATCTTCTGTACTCTTTGGGCCAGGGAAAGCCTGCGCTTGAGCTTGACCAACTCAATTTTGGTGGGTCTGACCTTGACTAACTCCGGCATTGTCCTATTATCTGCTCCTAGCTCCTGTACTTGGGAAGGTACTTCTTAATGAAGTCTTCTTTAACGAGCTTCAGGTCCTCTTCAGGCAGCGCTGAGAACAGTTCCCAGGCTATATCCAGGGTCTCTTCTACCGTTCTTTTCTCCCACTCGCCTTGAGCGATGAACCTTCTCTCGAATTCATCGGCATTGTTCAAGTATATCTTATCTCTTTCGCCCAGGGCCTCAGCTCCGATAATGGTCGATATCTCTCTGAGATAACATCCTTCGGCGTAGGCCGCATAGGATTGCATGAAGACGTTGTTGTGGTCCTCTCTGGTCTTGTCCGGCCCGATCCCTTCTTTCATCATCCGGGAAAGGGACAGGAACACGTCGATAGGTGGATATATTCCTTTCCTCTCCAGGTTTCGGGAAAGGACGATCTGCCCCTCGGTGATATAGCCCGTAAGGTCGGGTATAGGATGTGTAATATCGTCGTCAGGCATGGTCAAGATGGGCATGATGGTCACTGAGCCCTGTTTATCGAAGATCCTGCCTGCTCTTTCATACATTGTGGCCAGGTCGGTGTACATGTACCCGGGGTACCCTCTTCTTGAGGGTATCTCTTCCCGCATGGAAGAGAGTTCGCGAAGAGCTTCGCAATAATTGGTCATGTCCGTGAGTATGACCAGCACATGCATATCCTGTCTCCAGGCCAGGTATTCGGCGGCGGTCAAAGCCAGCCTTGGTGTTGATATCCGCTCGATGACGGGGTCTGATGCCGTGTTGATGAAGGCTACAGTCCTCTCCAGAGCACCTGTCTTCTCCAGATTTCTCATGAAGAACGAGGCATCATCGTAGCTGATGCCAATGGCAGCAAACACCAGGGAGAACCTCTCCTCCTTACCCTTCACTGTTGCCTGCCTGATTAGCTGAGCTACAATTCGGTTATGAGGCAGGCCTGAACCGCTGAAGATGGGCAGTTTCTGCCCTCTGACCAATGCGTTGAGGCCGTCTATGGGCGAGATTCCCGTCTCAATGAACTCGGCCGGGGGCTGGCGGAGCGCCGGGTTCATGGGTTCGCCGTTGATGTCCAGGTAATCCTCGGGAATCACCGACGCCCCGCCGTCTATCGACTCTCCCATGCCGTTGAAGATCCTGCCCAGAAGCTCAGCTGACACCGGCAACTTCAGGGTCTCGCCCTTACACCTTATCCTGCTTCCGATAAGGTCGACTTCGCTGACGCCGCCAAATACCTCGATTATGGCCGCCTGTTCGCTGATGTCTATCGCCTGGCCGCTCCTAACCTCACCATTCCCAAGCTGCACGTCGACTATCTCGTTGAACTTAATGCCCGGTATGCTCTCAGCTACCAGCAGCGCTCCCTTAGCCTTGCTGATTGCTCTTGTTTCTTTAACGTAAAGCGAGGACAGATCCATGTTGAAACCTCCTTGTCTCAGGGGCTATGCTTGCCGGCTACCAGGTCTTGCTCCATCTCTGACCACAGTTCCTTGACTCTTTGTTCGAAGTCTTCGTTGGGTATATCCTTCATCCTGGATATTCTATACACCATGGGGGACGAGCGGACACTATCAATGCCTGCGCCCGAATTCAGCATCTCCTGGGCCAGGTCGTAGAACCTCATGATGGTCTTGAGCATGAGGCCGGCCTTGGCCGGCACACAATAGGTGTCGACTTCGTGATATGCGCTTTGCTGGAGGAAGTCCTCGCGTATCATCCTGGAGACAAGCAGTAATAGCTTGTCTCCCTCCGGCAGAGCTTCGGGACCGACAAGTCTTACGATCTCCTCAAGCTCGGCCTCCTGCTGTAGCACCCTCAAAGCTCTGGCCCTGGTCTCTTCCCACCCCGGGTCATGCTTGTTCCACCAGTCTTTGACCGCGTCTACGTACAGGCTGTAACTGGTGAGCCAGTTTATGGTCGGGAAATGCCTCTTGTTCGCCAGCGAAACGTCCAGGGCATACAGGGCGTCTATTATTCGAAGCGTGTTCTGGGTTACGGGCTCACTGAAATCGGCTCCCGGGGGGCTGACGGCGCCCGCCACTGTCACCGAGCCGTTTCTCCCGGGATTGCCCAGGCATTCGACCATTCCGGCTCTCTCGTAAAAGGATGAAAGCCGGGAGCCCATGTATGAGGGGAAGCCTTCCTCTCCTGGCATCTCCTCCAGCCTTCCGCTCATCTCACGCATCGCTTCAGCCCACCTCGAAGTTGAATCGGCTACCAGCAGAACGTCGTAACCCATGTCCCGGAAGTACTCGGCCATGGTGATGCCGACGAAGATGCTTGATTCCCTGGCCACGACGGGCATGTTGGACGTGTTGGCTATGAAGATCTCTTTCTCCTGCAGCAGCCTGTCCGTGTTGGGGTCCTTGAGTTCTCTGAAGCTGGAAAGGACGTCAGACATCTCATTGCCTCTTTCTCCGCAGCCTACGTAAATGTTGAGATGCGTCTGGGCCCATCTGGCCAACTGCTGCAGGGCCACGGTCTTTCCGGTGCCGAAGCCTCCTGGAATCGAGGCCTTGCCACCGAGAGCCAGAGGGAACATGTAGTCCAGAATGCGCATGCCGGTAGTGAGCAAGCCCGAAGGATCGAACCTCTCTTTATAGGGCCGAGGTTTCCTTACCGGCCATTCCTGCATCAGCGTGATTTCTTTGACTTCGCCGTTGTGCCTGATCCAGGCTATGGTCTCCTCGACAGTGTACTCGCCCTCGCGTATCTCCTTTATCGTGCCTTTGATTCCCGGCGGCACCATTATCCTGTGTTCTATCAGGGCAGTCTCGGGCACCACGCCTATGATATCTCCCTGGCTGACAGCATCGCCTACCTTGACCTGGGGCGTGAACTGCCATTTCTTGTCCCGGGGAAGGGGCGAGGCCTTGGCGCCTCGCTTTATGAACGGACCGATGTTCTCGCCCATGGCAAGCAAAGACTTCTGCAGCCCATCGTAAATGGAGCCCACCAGACCCGGGCCCAGCTCGGCACTCAGCACTCTTCCCGTTCCGCTAACCACCTCGCCAACCCTCAACCCCAGCGTATCCTCGTGCGCCTGGATTATCGCCCGGCTACCTTCCAGCCCTACTATCTCCCCGACAAGCCCTTCTTCGCCTATCTCGACAACTTCATAGACCTGCGAACCCTTCATATCTTCGGCGATGACCAGGGGACCTGAAACCCTCCAGATCTTACCCATGCTTTTCACCCCCCTTTGCTTGCTGTCATTCTAAAGCTCTATGTCAAACCCTATGGACTCCCTGATACGCGTCCGGTAGTATTCCCTGATATCCGGGTACCTCGTGCCAGACTTCGACGGCACCTGGACGATTACAGGAGTCATTGTTTTCCTTTTCCTGGCCTGTGCCACTATGTCTTCAACACACTGTGCATAGCCTTCCAGCATGACCACTATGCCCACATCAAGCTCGGCGAGCAGTTCTGTCAGCGCTTTCCTTGCATTTTCGCCGGCTTCACCATCGTCCTTTATCATGTAATACCTGCTGACGCCGGCCAACCTCATAGCGTTGACCAGCTCTTCGTCGCCTATGACACCTATGTACAAATGCCCGACAGACATCATGTCATGACACCAGATAGCTCTTTATCTCCGTAATGGGAACACCGTCGATCATCGTTTTCAAAGCCAGCCGCAGGTTCCGTGTTTCCACTTCCTTGAAGACCAGATACCAGGCCATAACCAGCGGGGACAACACCCTCGGCGACAACAGGTCTCTGAGCATCCTGAGCTTGTGCTTGTCGATGACCTCGTCTACAGCCGTGATGCTCCTGGTCCTATCGTAATGGCCGCTCATTTCACTGGCTATTTCTTGGTACTGGCCGTCCCCTAACCTGTCGGGCAGGTCGGTTAGCTTAAAGGCTAGTAGCTCCTTGATGACGTGGTCCGTAAGCCGGTATCCGCCGGCAATAGTGCATTGAGCAGCATCAGGCCCTATGCCTTCGATTATGGCCCTGGAGACGATTTGCAGATTTGTCAGATCGATGATCAGTCCCAGGGCCCTGGTAAGCACGGCGCCATCTTTTGTTCTTCTTGCCGCGTCCAGCATCTTCCTGTAATACTCGCTGTCCAGACCGGCCTCGACAGGAAGCTTAGATTCAGGACCCTCACCTGTTCTGGCCTGTTCCAGAACAGGCACATAGTCCTTCAGCCCGCACCTGACCAGTAGCTGGATGACTTCATCTACACTCTCAGCAATTGACAGTTCATGCAGCAGGCCGTTCTTGCTGATTACTCCCACCGGTATCATCCTGGCCTTCTTGCCGGTCCGAACGGTCTCCAAGGCTGCTTTGATGTTCAGGACGTCGTACTTCACTATGTACGCGCTCAATATCCTCAGCATATCCTGCGGAAGCAGCTTGAGCGACTCAATGTAAGCGTAGCTCCGGGCGAGATAGGACCACAAATACTCCTCTAGGTCATCGAAGGTGTCGATGGGCGCTTCCTCCAAATAGCTTCCGACGTCGGTCTCCCTGACGGTTGCCAGTGCATCGCGCATGGTGTGTGCTGATAGCAGTCTATCCATATGATCAGGAGTCACCAGTTTGGACTCCTGAGCCTTCAGGTAGGCCGATATGAATGCGTATCTTAGACTAAGCACGACGTTGCCCTATGGAGATGCAAAGAGATCGTTGCTTATCTCCGGCAATAACCTCGGCAGCAGCATCTCGAGCCTGGTTTCATACGTATTGTCTATCCTGATCTTTCCCTCAACATCCTCGGCTATGACTCCTCCCAGGCAATCGGACTCCCTGATCTCGACTGTCCTGCCAGACAGTTCCTTGTCCGCTTCCAGGGCCTCTTTTGCAGCACCCATATCTCGGGGCGAAACATAGATCCTGGCCTTTTCGGCACCGAGCCCTTCCACAGCCTCCCTGATCAACTCCAGCAGATCGCTTTCGCTGCCTGGAGTTCGGGACAGTTCTTTGCGCGTGTCCTCAACTATCCTGGCGATTATGTCAGCCTTGGCGCTTGATAGCTGCTGTCGCGCCTTTATGGAAGCTTGAGCCACAATTCTGGCGGCCTCCTCCTCTGCCTCGCCCAGCACCTTGCGCTTCTCCTCTTCGAGCTTCGATTCCTGCTGTTTCCTGGCTTTTTCTATCTCCTCCTGTCCTTTCTGCTTAGCCTCATCAGTCAGTTCTTCGGCCTCCACCTGGACCCTGGAGAGGATGGCGTCCCTTATCTTGTCCATTCCCATGGTAAAGCACCTCTACATAAGGCCGAGCAGCGTCCACGCCATTATTGTGAATACCAGCGCAAGAACAGCTATCAACTCCACGAACACTGCCAGCATCATAGAGCTGGTCAGTATTCTGCCCCCTGTCTTGGGCAGCATGGCGATACCCGATGCACAGACCATGCCCTGATATATTGCCGAGGCGGCAAAGGCAGAAGCGGCTACGAGGCAGATACCGAGCGCCTTGAAACCGTCGCTGCCTTCCACAGGCAGTACGGATGTCAGTATTAGTATCAGCGCTATCAGCCCATAGAAGGACTGCGTCATCGGCAACGATGCCAGTATTATTACGTTCCGGAACTGCCTTGGGTCTTCGGACAATGTTGCAAGGCCGCCTGATGCAGCGATGGCAATGCCGATGGCTGAACCGACCAGGCCGCCGGCCAGCGCCAGCGCGCCACCGAGGGTAGCTAGTCCACTTGCATCTATCATCTCTTTGCGCCTCCTTTTTAAGCCTTTTCCTTCACAAATACAGGCCTTGTCTTCAACCGGAAGGGATCGTATCTCTCGCCACCGCCCTCGTAGAACTTGAACAGGAACTCGACGAAACACAGCCTCAGGGAATGTATGAAGGCAGTGATACCGCCGAGGGCCAGGTTGAGAAGATGCCCCAGAACCAGGACTACCACTGCCATGACGGCGCCGATGACGACTCCGATGGCACCGGGGATTATCCCCCCGAGCAAGCCTGCCAACATGTTGAAGCTCTGCGCCAGATAGAATGTAGCCAGGCCTACTCCGGCCAGCCTGGCATATGACATTACGTCGCCGAGGAGGCCGGTCACGTCAAAAAGCCAGAAAATGGCCCCCATGCCGCCCCGTTGCATGAACGAGGACGCTATGACGGCCACCAGGCTGACGGCCACGATATACAGGAATATGGTGTATGTGCCTGGACTCACCGGCAACGACATGTTGAACAGCCAGCGCAGGATTATGGGTATGCCGAAGATCTGGAGCGCGAAAAGGGCAATCTTGTTGACTACGGTCCCTCTGTCTCTTTTTCTGGCCGCGACAATCAGCGCCAGTACATGGGCTATGTTGACGTGAATGAGTCCCAGCACGATAGAGAGGATTATGAAGGAAATCGGGCTGGTGAGGGTTTCTCTGACGGACTGCACAAACGCCGAGCTCTCAAATCCCAGATAGCTCCCCGTGAGCAGACCCAGTACTAGGGCAACCGATCCACTGATATAAAGCACCCTCTGGAACAACCTGTAACCCTCAGAATGCGGGTCCTCCACGAAGATGCGTATCACGAATCTGGCGGCCAGTATGATTCCGATAGCATATGCTACATCGCAGAGCATGAGGCCGAAGAAGGCTGCAAACGAGTAGGCTATTATGGGTGTGGGGTCCCACTCCCTGTACTGCGGGATGCCGAACAGATTGACTATCACCTCGAACGGCTTCAGGGGGTTCGGGTTCTTCATCCTGGTGGGTGGTTCTTCTGCCTCTTCCGGCTTTCTTGTATCGACAAAGACATAGCCCACGTTCTCCTTGAGCTGTGAAACCGTAGATTCGATACTGCCTTCTGGAATCCATCCCTGGACCAGGGTGACGTGTTTGGACTCACAGGCTTTGGCCAGTACGGCTAACCTCTCTGTTTCGGCTGACAACGCTTCCCGGAACAGAACTAACCTCTCCAGGTTCTCCCTGGTCTTACTCTGAATTTCGGCCTCAAGCTTCGCTTTTTCCTCCTCCAGGCCACGGATGTCATCGCTGGACCTGCCCAGGAATTCCCGCACTGTCAGGTCTGCCTCCGGTATATGCAGAATCTTACCACTCCTGCTTCTAACGGCAGCCTCTATAGGCTCCTGGTCTTCAACTCTGCCGATTGCGTACAGAATGGTCTCGTTCTCCAGTGCAACAGCAAAGCTCTCAAGCAGGCGGCCCTTGATTGCCTGGTATAGGCCTTCGTATGTCTCATTGGGAAGGATGAACACGCGGGAGAAGAGCAGACTCCCAGAAAAAGACAGGTCTGATAACCGGATATCAAGGCTTTCGCCGATGGGGCTGAGATAGCGCTCCAGTTCTGTTGCTTCCTCAAGCTCCTGGTTGAGCCGGGTCAGTCTGCGGTGCATGTTACCGAGCCTGGTACACAGAGCCTTGACTTCGCTGGCGACCTCATCAAGTGGCCTGGTGTAGATAACCTCCACATCCTCCTTGAGCTCTACCCTCTCTCCTGTCGGAACATAGGCCAACACATCGTTGATGTTTGTCAGCAGATCATCGACTTTGCGTCGCTCACGCTGAATGGCTTCCCTGTCTACGGGCTTTAGCTCTTCGCTTTCCTCGACGTGGAGCACGCCGGCCGTATGCAGGGTCTTGAGCGTCTCGGTGGAGTATTCCTTGGTGGTCACCACCCTGACTCTGGCCATAGGGTCGGACGTATTGACGATTAGAGGCACCATGTTAATCCCTGCTGGCGACCGTATTCACCAGGCGCTTGGTGATTTCCTCTAGCTTCTTCTCGGCATTGGTGGCGATGTCGGCCGCTTTTTTTTCGGCAGACTTGATCGTCTCATCGGCCTCTGTTTTGGCCTCGCTCAAGATCCTGTCACGTTCTGCCTGCACTTCGTCTAGGGATAGCGGTGACGCGAGTATTTTCCTGGCCGCCTCCCTGGCTTCACGGATGATCTCGCTGGCCCTGGTCCTGGCCTCTTCGAGCATCTTCTCAGCCTGGGCCTCGATGGTCTGGACGCTATCAGTGATCTTTTCCGACATAACAGACTCCCTTAGTAGTTCTCAGGGCCGGCGCCAGATGGCGGTTCTACCCGACCTGTTTCTGCAATCGGGCGCTTGGAAGCTTCAAGAGGGACGGTCTCTTAAGTCGGTGATTATAGCAGACCGGTGCACCTTTGCCAATAGACGGACAGGGCGAGAATCGCGACTCCTTGCAGCTATGGGAATGGCCGGTTTTGTTGGCGAGGACAAATCCTTTATAATCTGACAAATGAAGGTGCGTACGTTGCATGGGTGGGGGGTGGACACCGCCCAAGCGAGGGCAATACAACTGAGTCTGGCCAGGCGGGTGGTGACCGATGGCAGAATCGTCAATGTGCGCCTTATTGCTGGCATTGATCTGGCCGCGCGTGATAGCCGGGGTGTAGCAAGAGGGGCCGTGGTGCTCGTCCGTTACCCTGAACTCAACGTAGTCGAGGTACAGGTGGCCGAAGGCACGCTGGAGTTACCCTACATTCCCGGGCTGCTTTCTTTTCGCGAGAGTCCCCTGATTCTGGCGGCCTGTGAAAGGCTACATAATGTTCCGGACCTGGTCCTGGTGGACGGGCAGGGGATTGCCCATCCCAGGAGGTTGGGGCTGGCCTCACATGTGGGGCTCCTTCTGGATTTGCCTACTGTCGGCTGCGCCAAGTCCATTCTTTGCGGTGAGCATGGATCCCTCGGTGAGGAGGCGGGGTGTCATGCCGTACTGACCGACAACGGGGAGACCATTGGAGCCGCGCTCAGAACCAGGCCGAGGGTGAAGCCAGTATATGTCTCCGTGGGCCACAGAATTGGTCTGGACTCGGCTCTGGAATGGGTGATTAGGTGCTGCCGTGGCTACAGGCTTCCTGAGCCGGCCCGGCTGGCCCACCGTGCTGCCGCAGGCAGACTGGCGTGGGAGCCAGACGATCAGGGGCAGGATTATCCTGCTCGTACTACTGCTGGGGCCTCAGTTGCCTGCAGATGATGTACAGGATACGCTGGAGTCCTCGGGACTAACTATATCGACCATACGAAAGAGGGAAAGATGCAAGAGGAGAAGGAAAAATTAGAAGCTCTGCTCCGCCGAATCTCGGATATCATGGTGCATCTTTGACATCCCCGGACGGGAAGAACAGATCGCCAGAATAGAGGCAGAGGCAGCCCAACCCGATTTTTGGGGCGACCCGGTCAGAGCTCAAGCTATCATGAGGAACCTCAGCAGCAAGAAGAACTTGGTGGATGCCTGGCGTGACCTGGAGAAGAGAGCAACCGACCTTCGGGAGATGGTCGTCATGGCCATGGCAGAGGATGATGACTCTCTGAGGGAGGAGATACAGGCGGAGCTCGGAGCGCTGCATTCCCGGTTTGAGCAACTGGAAGGCCAACAGCTCTTCACCGGAGATTACGACAGTCGAAACGCTATGCTGGCCTTTCACGCCGGTGCCGGGGGCACTGAATCGCAGGACTGGGCGAACATGCTGCTCAGGATGTACTTGAGGTGGGCAGAGAGGCACGACTACCAGGCTGAAGTGCTGGATGTGTCCCCGGGAGAAGAGGCCGGTATCAAGAGCGCTATCGTGGAGATCAAGGGAGACTACGTCTATGGCTATCTCAAGAGTGAGCACGGCGTGCACAGGCTGGTGCGCCTTTCCCCCTTCGATGCCGACCATGCACGGCACACGTCCTTTGCTCTGGTTGAGGTCCTTCCCGAAGCCGAAGAGGCGGTGGATATCAAGATAAGCCCCGACGAGCTGAGAGTCGATACCTTTAAGTCCAGCGGCCCCGGCGGGCAGCATATGCAGAAGACGAGCAGCGCTGTGAGGATAACTCATCTGCCCACTGGGTTGGTAGCTGTATGCCAGGGTGAGAGGTCTCAGCACCAGAATAAGGAGGCCGCTTTGAAAATCCTCTATGCCCGGATCCTGGAGCTTGACCGCAAGAAGAAGGAAGAGGAACGGGCCAAACTGAGGGGTGAGCGCATCGATGCCGGGTGGGGGAATCAGATCCGAAGCTACGTCCTGCACCCCTACAAGATGGTGAAGGATCACCGCACCGATTATGAGGTCCACGATGCAGAGGCAGTGCTGGATGGAGAACTTGATGGAATAATCGCCAGCTACCTTCGGTCTAGAGTGGGGAAATGATGAGACGGTTCGTCCTGATAGCTTTGGCGCCACTGCTGCTTGTGGTGTCTGCGCCGGTGGCAGCCGACACCGGCATTTCGCTCATAGCTAGCAGCGTAGAGATCGCTTTCCCGACCCGGGCTGTTTTCACCCTCGCGGCCGAGAGCTATGTGGACATCGTCGACGTACGTCTTCACTACCGGGTGGACAAGATGAACTACGCTGAAGTTGTCAGCGAGGGCTGGGCCAGCTTCGCCCGGGCCGGTAGTGTACAGGCTACCTGGACATGGGATATGAGGCAGGCGGGGCTGCCACCCGGCGCTGAAGTCGAGTACTGGTGGGCGGTCAAGGATGCCGACGGTAACAGGCTGGAGACCCCGTCGCAGGTAATGCGCTTCGATGATGATCGCTTTGTCTGGCGGAACCTGGCCAGCGTTACCCCTGAGGGTAACGAACTGACCCTCTTCTGGTATCAGGGCAGCGACTCGTTCGCCCGGGAACTACTGAATGCCTGCGAAGAAGGCCTTGCCAGGCTGACCGTGGACATCGGCGCCTATCCGGAGAGGCCCATCAGAATATATGTCTACGCCTCTGCCAGCGATTTGTTGGGAGCAATGATCTTTCCTTACGAGTGGACCGGAGGCGTCGCTTTCCCTGAATTCAGTACCATCGCCATCGGCATTTCGCCGACCAGTTCTATCTGGGGCAAGAGGGCCCTGGTCCACGAACTCACTCATCTGGTCGTCCATCAGGCAACCTATGGCCCATATGGGCAGCTCCCCATCTGGCTAGATGAGGGACTGGCGATGTACAACGAAGGTGAACTCGAGTCCGGCTTTCGTTCCCGTTTGCAGCAGGCAATCCAGGAGGATGACCTCATCTCGGTGCGGAGCCTCTGTAGTGAGTTTTCGGCCGATACCCAGACAGCATATCTTTCCTACGCTGAGAGCTACAGCCTTGTTGAGTACCTGCTGGACGAGTACGGAGAGGAGAAGATGCTCGCCTTGTTGACCCTCCTGCAACAGGGTACGACCTATGATCAAGCCCTGACCGACGTCTACGGCTTTGACATAGAGGGACTTGATGCCCGGTGGAGGGCAACGCTAATACCGGACGCAGTCATTGTCGCCGAGGCTGGGCGATCTCTCGCGGCTTCGGCTGTCGTGTGGGCGGTGCTGGCCGCAGCGGTAGTTCTGTCGGGGGCCCTGGTCCTGAGGAAGAGGGCCCGGCCAAAGTTCCCCCCATGGGTCCCGCCGGGGAAGTGAGCTGTGAAGGACTCTTATACCGTTCGCGACCTGCCTCTCAGTGAGCGGCCGAGGGAGAGGCTCCTTAAGCTGGGCGGCGAGGCCCTTTCTGCCCAGGAGATCCTGGCTCTGATCTTGGGCCGGGGAAGCAAAGGCGAATCGGTTATGTTGACCAGCCAGAAGCTGTTGAGCCGCTTCGGCAGTCTGAAGGGCGTCGCCGATGCCTCGGTGGAGGAGCTGAGCGAGATAAGAGGAATTGGCATAGCCAAGGCAGCTCAGATCAAGGCTGCCCTCGAGTTGAGCAAGAGGCTGGAAGCCGGTGTCGGCGAGAAGGCCAGACCTGTCCTCAAGTCTCCCGAGGAAGTAGTGCATGCGGTGAGGAGTCAGCTGAAGGGCAAGAAGAAGGAGCATTTCCTGGTGCTTTGCCTGGACACCAGAAACAGGCTGATAAGCTGTCGGCCGGTCTCCATAGGCAGTCTGGACACCAGTGTTGTGCATCCCCGCGAGGCGTTCAGGGAAGCATTCTCCTGTTCCGCCGCTTCCGTAATCTTTGTGCATAACCATCCTTCCGGCGACCCTGAGCCGTCCAGGGAGGATATCGAGCTGACCAGGCGTCTGGCCAAGGCCGGCGAGATCGTAGGCGTTGATGTGCTTGACCACATCATCGTGTGCGATAGGAGCTACTTGAGCCTGAAAGCTAAGAACTTGTTGTAGAGCCGATGGCGGAGGACGATCAGGCCCTGCGGAGGCATCGGGTTTACCGGGCCTGACTCCCAATATATACTATCGGCTGGGGTGAATATGGCGAAAGAAGACCAAAAAAGCGACGTGCTCTTCTTCCCCTATGATAGGGGCAGGGCCTTTCTCCGGGGCCTGAGGGCCCTTTTCTCCGGGGTAGGCGATGTTATCTCCGCAGGGGACTCGGTGGCGGTCAAGCTTCACATGGGGGAGTACGGCGGCAGCGCTTATCTGCGTCCGCCCTTGGTGCGCCGCGTTTGCGATCTGATCAAGGAAGCTGGAGGCAAGCCGTTTGTCACCGATACTACTACTCTCTATGCCGGAGGGAGGTTCAATGGCCGGGAATATCTGGCCACGGCAGCCTTCAATGGCTTCACCGAACAATCGATGGGGGTGCCCATCATCATCGCCGATGGGGAACAGGGCTATGATGGCGAATGGGTGGAGGTCCCCAGGCGGGTCTCCGGCTGCGATCTGGACCGAGTGAAGGTGGCCAGGGAGATTCTGAGGGCCGACTCCATGATAGTCCTGACCCATGTCAAAGGGCACCCGCTCTCTGGCTTCGGCGGCTCAATCAAGAACGTGGCTATGGGCTGCGTCACCAAGGAGTCGAAGGCTGCCCAGCACAAGGTAAACCGCGGCGTCATCGATATTTCCAAATGCACGGGTTGCGGACAATGCGTTGAGGCATGCCGCTTCGGGGCCCTGCGTTTGGTTGACGAGAAGATGGTGCGTGACGAAGAGAAATGCATGAGCTGTAACGGCTGTCTCTATCGCTGTCCGGAGGGCGTTTTCTCCCTGCCTCCAGGAGCGCAGGATAGGTTTCAAGTCTACGTCGCCCACGCGGCCGCCGGCGTGATGAGCAGGTTTGACTCCACAGTGGCTTTCATCAACTTTGTGCAGGATGTCACCCCGCTGTGCGACTGCGTTGCGCCGTCGGGGCCGCCTGTGGTCCCGGACATCGGCATCCTTGCCTCCAAAGACATGGCGGCCATCGATAAGGCCAGCCTGGACTTGATTGCCGAGAGCAAGCCCCTGGGCAAATTTGCCGGCATCGATTCCCGCGATATACTGGGCCAGATAAATGGCACTGATTGCCTGGTGCAGGTCAGGGCTGCCCAGGAACTGGGCCTCGGTCACATGGACTATGAGATGAGAGAGCAAAGACAATGAGTCAGATGACGCCGGGGACAAGGTTGGCAGCATCGCCGGCCGAGGCCCGACCATAATGATACGATGATGTAGATTGCCGTCCTCTGGTGATGAAATGACAAAGCCGACACCCATGAGGCAACGGATCTACAGATTAGCAGGGCGATGAAATCAAGCGGCAACAGAAATCGTAGTAGGGCATGGCTTCTGCTCGTCCTTGGGTTTGTTCTCCTTCTAGCGAGCTGCCCTCCCTGGTGGTCGGATGGCCTGCCCGGTGGGGAGGGCGCTCTGCGCCTGCTGGATAGCGGTCCGGTGACGCTTGACCCGGCTATTTCTGCCGACTCATCTTCCCACATCTATACCTTGCATATCTTCTCCGGCCTGGTCCGTCTCGACCAGGACCTCAACATAGTGCCCGACATTGCCGAGCGCTGGGAAAGGAGCGCCGACGGCAGGACATATGTATTCTACCTGCGGCAGGGGGTGAGATTTCACAGCGGCCGAGAGGTGCAGGCTGCCGATTTCAAGTACTCTTGGGAACGGGCCTGTGATCCGGCTACCGGCTCGGGCACAGCAGCAGTTTACCTGGGAGATATCGTTGGTGCCAGAGAGATGCTGGCCGGCACGACGGGAGAGATGCCCGGTGTCGAGGTCATTGATGAGTACACTTTACAGGTTACCATCGATGCCCCCAGGACCTACTTTCTCAGCAAGTTGAGCTATCCCACCGCCTTTGTGGTTGATAGGGCCGATGTGGAGTCCGGCCCCAACTGGTGGCGCCAGCCCAATGGAACGGGGCCGTTCAGGCTGAAGGAATGGCAGGAGGGGCAGTGGTTGATTCTGGAGCGTGCGGAGGGTTACTACGGCGAGCCCGCCCGCCTGGAGCAGGTCGTGTTCTGCCTGCTGGCCGGTACGCCGATGGCGATGTACGAAACGGGGGAGATAGACGTCGCTCCCGTTTACTGGACCGGCATTGACCGGGTACGTGATGAGACTGGCCCCTTCCATGGCGAATCGGCTGCCACGCCCGAGCTCAGCCTCTATTTTGTGGGCTTCAACACTGCACGACCTCCCTTCGATGATGCCGACGTGCGGCGCGCCTTCTGTCATGCCGTCGATAAGGAGCGGATGGCTGCGGTGATATTCAGGGATATGATGACTGTGGCCAGTGGCATTCTGCCCCCGGGCATGCCCGGACATAACCAGGACCTCCAGGGACTCGACTACGACGTGGACCAGGCGAGAGAGCTCATCTCCTTGTCGGGATATGGCGATGTCTCGAGCCTGCCTCCTATCACAATGACAGTTTCCGGCTATGGCAACTACATCTCCGCTCATGTGGGCGCCATCATCCAGGAGTGGCAGGAAAACCTGGGCGTGGAAGTGGTGGTCAGGCAACTGGAGCCACAGGACTTCATATATCACCTCAAAGAAGAGAAGGATGACGTGTACATGCTGGGCTGGATAGCCGACTACCCCGATCCGCACAACTTCCTGGATGTCCTCTTCTATACGGGGAGGGAGTACAACTTCTCCGGATACAGCAACCCTGACCTGGATGACCTGCTTGATAGGGCGGCCGTGGAACAGGATGAGGATGTCCGCCTCGGCATGTACCAGCAGGCTGAGCAGATGGTAATTGACGCAGCCCCCTGTCTTGCGCTATGGCATGGCACCAATCACCTCCTCGTCAAACCCTATGTAAAGGGTTATGAGCTCAGTCCCCTCGGCATTCCCGATCTGACCCGCGTGTACATCGACGAGTCCTAGGGTCCCCCGCTGCCTTGCTTCGAGCACCGCCACGCAATCTGCGCAATATGCCACCTTAGATAGGGGTGGTATAATGGTATCGTATGGAAAGGGAGGCGCTGCTCTACGAAACGCTGGCCGGCGGACGTGTGAGGTGCCATGTCTGCCAGTGGAGGTGTGTCATCAATCCCGGCAAGCTCGGACTCTGCCGCATGCGATTGAATCGGGATGGCAGGCTATACAGCATGAATTATGGCGAGGTATCCTCACTGGCGGCTGATCATATCGAGAAGAAACCCCTGTTCCATTTCTTCCCCGGCACCTACGCCCTTTCTCTGGGCACCTGGGGTTGCAACTTTCACTGCAGGGGATGCCAGAACTGGGAGATCTCTTGCGCCGATATTCCGCCGGGCTCACAGCAATTGCTCCCTGAGAGGGAGATAGAGCTGGCCAGGAGGCACAATTGCCGGGGGATCTCCTGGACTTACAACGAGCCCACAATCTGGTTCGAATATACCCTGGATTCAGCCAGGCTGGCCAAGGAAAACAATCTCTACACAGTCTACGTAACTAACGGCTATGCCACGCCTGAGGCGCTGGACACCATAGGCCCCTGGCTGGACGCCTGGAGGGTGGATGTCAAGGGCTTCTCTGATGGAGTCTACCGGCAGCTGGCCAAGGTCTCGGGGTGGCGCGGTATTCTCGAGGTCACCGCGCGGGCCAGGGAGAAATGGAACATGCATGTCGAGGTGGTGACCAATGTCATTCCCACGATAAATGATGACGATGAACAGCTGCGGGGGATTGCCGGTTGGATTCGGGATGCCCTGGGCGAACTCACCCCCTGGCATGTAACTCGCTTCCATCCTCTGCACGATTTTGCGCACCTCTCGGCCACCCCGGTAGCGACACTGGAGAGGGCTTATAGGATCGGCAGGGAGGCGGGGTTGAGGTTTGTCTACGTGGGCAATGTGCCGGGGCATGAGTATGAAAACACCGTATGTCATTCTTGCGGCAGGTTGGTTGTGCGCCGGAAGGGATATGATACTCAGGTGGTGGGCCTGGATGGGTCAAGGTGTAGATTCTGCGGGACTGAGCTTGGATTTCGGATATGAGGCGGGTGTCCTATGGCAAGCGAACTGCATCCTGTGGTTGAGCTGGCTAAGCAGACGGTGGAGAGCTATGTTCGGCTTGGCAGGGTACCTGAGCCACAGGAGTTCACTCCTGAGATGCTGGAGCGGGCCGGCGTGTTTGTCTCCCTTCATAAGCACGGTGAATTGAGGGGATGCATCGGCACCTTTGAGCCAACCAGGGACAATGTGGCCCAGGAGATCATCGCCAATGCCGTTAGTTCAGCCACCAGGGACCCTCGCTTTTCGCCGGTGGCCGAGTCTGAGCTCGATGACCTTGAATACAGCGTGGATATCCTTACCCCGCCCGAGCCAGTTACAGACATAAGCCAGCTCGACCCTGAGACGTACGGCATTATCGTGGAGAGCGGCCGCCGGAAGGGGCTGTTGCTCCCCGATCTGGAAGGGGTAGACAGCGTTGAAGAGCAGATCGCCATCTGCCGGCTGAAGGCTGACATATCGGCTGACGAGCCGGTCAGCGTCTACCGCTTCCAGGTGAGAAGGTTCAAGTAAGAGCAGTGGATCGTGCTTGGCAGCTTGAAACATCATTGCCGGCGCAGAGCGGCAGTCCCGTGAGCCTGCTTTGTCCCGACCACTGGCGGAACCGCAATGATACGTGGGCTGGCGCAACTTGCTCCCACGGGGACGCTCGAGGACTATCTTGATGGACACTATGCCTCTCTTTGACCTGCCTGAGGACAAGGATCCGCCTCAGAGTAAGCCGCTGGCGGCCAGGATGAGACCGCAGACCTTCGGCGAGTTCGTGGGGCAGGAACACCTGGTCGGTGAGGGACGCGTCCTCAGGAAATGCATCGAGGCCGACCAGCTGCCTTCCATGGTTTTCTGGGGGCCGCCCGGCAGCGGAAAGACGACCCTGGCCCTTATCATCGCCAATATCACCAGATCGCAGTTCAGCCCGTTAAGCGCGGTCAGCGCTGGCGTAGCCGATTTGCGCCGCGTGGTTGGCCAGGCCAGAAAGAGGCTGGCGCTATCGGGACAGAAGACCATACTCTTCGTTGATGAGATCCACCGCTTCAATAAGGCACAACAGGACGCCGTGCTGCCCTTCGTGGAAGACGGCACGGTTACTTTCGTGGGGGCAACTACCGAGAACCCTTCATTTGAGATCATTGCCCCGCTTCTTTCACGGAGCCGGGTCTTTCGCCTCAAACCCCTCAGCGACGACCAGGTCAGGCTCCTCGTGGAACGGGCCATCAAGGACCGGGAAAATGGGCTGGGAGAGCTTGGGGTCACTGTCAGTGACGAGGCCCTGCACCACCTGGTGATCGTGTCCGACGGAGATGCCCGGGTGGCATTGAATGCCCTGGAGATGGCGGCCTTTGCCACTGTGCCTGACAGCGATAACGTCCGCTCCATTGACCTGTCGGCCATTGAGGAGGCTCTCCAGCATCGTGCTCTCCTCTATGACAAGGGCGGCGACCAGCACTACGACCTCATCTCCGCCCTGCATAAGTCTTTGCGCGGCTCCGATCCGGATGCGGCCCTCTACTGGCTGGGACGCATGCTTGAGGCCGGGGAGGACCCGTTGTATATTGCGCGTCGTTTGGTGCGTTGCGCCTCCGAGGATGTGGGCCTGGCCGACCCTCAGGCGTTGGTGGTGGCCATGGCTGCCCAGCAGGCCGTGCATTTCGTGGGACTACCGGAAGGCAGCCTGGCCCTGGCCCAGGCAGTCGTGTATCTGGCAGCCGCACCCAAGAGCAACTCGTTGTACAGGGCGTATGCCGGCGTTCAGCAGGATATACAGGACGGCCACAATGAGCCCGTGCCCCTCCACCTGCGCAATCCGGCAACCGGTCTGATGCGCGGGATGGGATATGGGCAGGGTTATAAGTATGCCCACAATCATCCCGACCATTTCGTCAAGCAGCAGAACCTGCCTTCTTCGCTTCAGGGGAAGCGCTACTACATCCCCGGCGACCAGGGTTATGAGAAAGAGATTGCCGACAGGCTCAAGAGGTGGTGGGGGCAGGAGAAAGGTTAGCTTACATCTGATGCTGTGCTATAATGCGCGACGGGAGCGTGCTGAGAGAGGTATACTTTGGCTAGGTTCTTCACGAGACCCAGAGATACTGAGTTCTATGATCTGTTCGAGCAGGCGACGGCCAATCTCGTTACTGCTGCCGGAGAACTGGTTCACCTCTTTGAGCACTATGAGGATGTTGACGCCAACGCCAGGAGGCTAAAGGACCTGGAGCATCAAGGCGACATTATTACCCACGAGATAATACAGAGGTTACACCGCACGTTTGTCACTCCCATCGACAGGGAGGATATTTCCCTCCTCGCCCATAGCCTGGATGATGTAATGGACTTCATTGAGGCCGCGGGTAGAACAGCCTACCTCTACCGCATTGCCCGGCCCACCGACAGAGCCGTCGAACTGGCCCGGATCGTGGCCCGGGTAGCCGGGAAGCTTAACGAGACGTTGCCACGTCTGCGCCGCCGCGATCAGTATAAGTGGATTCTCAAGCAGTGTGTGCAAATTAACAGCCTGGAGAACGAAGCTGATGACGTATATCATGCCGCCCTGGCCGAGTTGTTCGAGGTCTGCCACCTTGATGCATGTGAGGTAATCAAGTGGCGCGAGATCTACGAACACCTGGAAACCGCCACCGACCGGGGGGAAGACATCGCCAACGTCCTCGAGGGTATAGTGTTGAAGCATGCCTGAAGTCGCTCTGCCGGTTCTGGTCATTGCGGCAGCCATCGGATTCGGCCTCGTTAACGGTCTCAATGATGCTGCCAATGCTGTCGCCGCTTCGGTTGGCTCCCGGGCCCTTTCGCTTCGCAATGCCGTAGTACTGGCTGCCCTGTGTAACTTCGCCGGTGCTGCTACCGGCCTTGCGGTTGCCAGGACCATCGGCAAGGACATACTGGTCCCTGAGGCAATCTCATATTTGACAGTGATCGCCGGCCTGCTGGCGGCTATTATCTGGGGCAGTGTGGCTACCCGTCTTGGCCTACCGGTGAGCGTGACACACAGCTTTGTTACGGCGCTGGCAGCGGCTGGAATAGCTGTTATGGGCACGGAGGCTGTGATGTGGCATGTCCTGCAACATATTGGGGCATCGGTCGTTGTGGCCCCCACCCTTGGTTTCATCGCCGGTTTCGCCTTCATGCTTTTCCTGCTCTGGGTATCTCAGCGAGGCGCTCCGGCCAGGTTGAGGGTCGTCTTCAGCCGCCTGCAATGGCTTACCACCGCCTTCTTATCCTATAGTCACGGCAAGAATGACGGTCAGATGCCCATAGCTGTCATCACCATGGCACTGGTGATTCATAGTGGACGGGTTGAGCTGTGGGACAGTATTCCCTGGTGGGTCATAGTAGTCTCTGCGTTATCCATCAGCCTGGGCACACTTGCCGGCGGTTGGCGTGTTATCAGGACTGTGGGGATGAGGATCACTACCATGCAGCCAATTCATGGCTTTGCGACACAGGCCTCGGCGGCGACCGTCATCGAGATAGCTTCCCGCCTGGGTATCCCGGTGAGCACCACTCACTGCGTCACCGCCAGTACCATGGGGACCGGTGCCACGAGACGGCTTTCGGCGGTGAGGTGGGGAGTGACCAAGAATATAGTCCTGGCCTGGGTCCTGACCTTCCCTATATGTGGTGCTCTGGGCTGGGCACTGGCATCGCTTCTGAAGGCTCTTCTCTGAGGCGACAAAACCCCTTTGCCCCTGGCCTCATTCCAGGGTGGGGAGTTCCTTGCTTAGCTCGGCCAGGGACTCAATCCTCTTCTTGGTCTCCTCCAGCTGTCCCCCGTGCTCTTTGGCGTACTGCGTAGCCTGCTCGTAGAAGTCCTTGATCCTGGGCGCAAAGGACAGCTGAGATAGTATCAACGTAACATCGATGTAATGCTTTTCACCCGGGAAATCCCCTCCTCTAATGAGGGCCCCGGGTGCCAGCTCCTTTATGTAATCGCTGACGCTCTTGACCATATCCATATTGAGGTCCCTCTCCGGGCCAGATATGATGTATACGGCCTTGCCGGCATCAGCCGGGCTGCACGTCAGGGAAAGGTCCGATATGGTGGCATCCAGAGCGTGCGTGCCCCTGAAGCTCTCCAGGGCTTTGTCCCGGAAGCTCTTCTTCCTTATCTCCCAGGGGAAGCGGAACGAGGGAAGCTCGGTCCTGCCCAGGCCGATGGTGGTCCATCCTTCCAGGCTGGCGTTTATGTCGCCGGCGTCTATCGTCCTCGAACCCACGTACTTGGCCCTGGTCACCTCGCCTGCGCACATCAGGTCATAGAAAGGCTCGGCAATCATCCTGTTTATCCTGTCTATGTTGGTGACCAGGCTGGCATCCTTTCTCACATACCTCTGGTTGTCGGCCAGAAAAACGGCATCCACTATGTCATAGGTGGACTTGAGGCATGTCGCCGTGTTGTACACGCTTCTGGACTCCGTCTTCTGCTCATGGTCAAAGGGCAGGACGATCAGGGCGTATACCGGCTTGCTGATGTATCTCTCCTTGACTGCCCGCGATATGATAGGCAGCGCCCCCGAGCCGGTGCCGCCGGCAGCGCCCGCCACCAGGAGAAAGGCATGTGTTTCATAGAATGATGGGCTGGCCTTCACGGCGTCCATCACCTTGTCCCCGTCTGCCTTGGCCAGCTGGGCTCCCAGCTCGTTTATCTTGCCCACTCCGTGTCCCAGCGTCTGGCGCAGCCCCAGCAGCACGCGGTGCATGTAGTCGTTCTTGATGAACCTTAGCCCGGTCAGGTCTGCCTGGTCGGTGTTCACTGCGAGGACGATAGGGGCTATCGTTGCCTTGCGCTGAGATTGCGCCTTGAAATTCAACCTGGCGAATTGGTCGGCAATCCGGCAGCCGCACTGCCCCAGTCCGATAACTGTTAGCTTCATGTTCTCCTCCTTGCTCTCTTACTGGCCGGTCTTCCTTTGCCCGCGAGGACGTAGATGTCCTTCTATAGGTACATTCTTCTTCTTACCACGAAGTGGTAGACGAGCCCCCCGACGAGCAATGCCACGAAGACTATGATAACAATGAACGCCCACATAGGCAAGAGCCCGGCCCGGAAGGAATAGGGCGCAGTCCAGTTGCCGGCGTTCTCTGCCCTGTCTATGGCCTGTACAATCCAGTAATACGTGCCGTGGGGCAGCGCTTCTGTCTTGTCCAGGGTATAGTTTCCTGCCGTCAGGAGTTCCTTGGACACAATCGGGTCGACCAATTCCCCCTCATCCGTGACGTTGGCGCTGGCTGATATCTGCAGACGGTAGTAGACGCCGCTGTCGTCGGGTACTTCAGACCACTCGAACCTGGGCCTCGCCTTGCCCACGAACCCCGCGCGTCCCTCGTCAGGAGGCGACAGGAGTTCGGGCGTCCCCGGCGGGTCCGACTCCATGGTGAAGGCGGCAGCCGCCTCGTTTCCTGAGGTATCCTCAGCCGTCACCTGCTGCTCCCCATGCCGGCTCTCAGGTACCTCAAAGCTCACCTCGAAGCTGCCCTCGTCATCGGTGGTGGTTGCCTGTACCTCGCTGTCATCGTAGAGGACAACCACATCTTCATCCGGGGCAAATCCGCGGCCGGTCACCGTCAGGTTCATCCCCACATGTCCCGTGGCGGGCGATAACACAAGGCCGGGCCTGATTTCGAAGCTGAGGGCCACGATGTCTGTGCTCTTGGTGCGGTCTCCGTCGGCAGTGACGGTATAGTCCCCGGCGGGCAACTCGGGCACCTCGAACAGTTCCTGCCAGTAACCTCTCTCGTCCGCCCTGATGTCGGTCACCAGTTCCTCTCCATCGAATAGTATCTTGATATGTCTCTCGTCGTCAGCAAATGCGGTGCCCGTCATGGTTATGACCTGACCGGGCGCCCCCAATGACTCATCTATGCTGATGCCCGGCTTTACGTCAAAGTTGGCGGTGCCCACGCTGCCGGCGTCGCCCTCGGCACGTATGGTGTGTCTGCCCCCGGAGGCCGAGGGGACCTCAATGGTCTCCTCCCAGCTGCCCATTGGGTCTGCTTCCACATCCTCTGCTACCACCTGGCCGCCAAAGGTTATCTCAATGCCTCCCTCGTTCCTGCCGAACCCCCGTCCTTCTACGGTAACCGTGGCCCCCACAGGGCCTTCCTCGGGGGTCACCGTCAGCCCGGATCGGACGCTGAAGTACTTGTAGGCCACGTCGTACTGGCCGTCGGCCAGCACCTCGTGGTCTCCCTTATAGCTTTCAGGAGCGGTGAAGGTCACCGTGAAGCTTATCGCCGCGCTCGTAGTCTCGACCTCCCCTACCCGAATCCTGTCGGTGGTGTGCAGGTAGTAGTAGACATCAACCCATTGATTGGCTGCGAAGTTATAGCCGTAGACGGTAACCTCCGTTCCGGGAGGGCCGAAGGCAGGGGATAGGCTGATGGTAGGTGGGGTTTCATCCTGGGCCCCGGTGGACAGAGCCAGCAGGGGTATGGCCACAAGGGAGATGACGATAGCGATGGCCACTATTGGCAGAAATCTGGTCATCGCAGAATGCCTGCCGGTGTTTGGGCTGATTCTGGTCCTTGGCTCGGCTGCAGTTTTGCTGGAGGTTGGGCGGGGTGGCGTATTGTGTTTCGCCTCTGTTCGCTCCTTGATCAACCTCATGATCCCCCTATTATAGACGAAAGTGGCATCGAAAAGGTAGTGCGGCCCTGGCATTTCCATCGCCCCACAGCCGCAGGACTGAACTGTTGATTCCCTGGAGCACCCACGAATGGGTCGGGGCCTCGCGCTACGTCCGGTGTCACAGGCCGAAGAAGGAGACCTTGAAGAAGGCCACGATTCCGGTGAACACGATCTTGAGATACACGAATGTAAACAGTGCGGCGATATATAGCACCTTTAGCAGCAGGAGGAGCATGCTGCTACTATAAAGGAAAACCTCCGTCGGAACAAGTCGCGCATCCGCCGTCCTACCTGATGAACGGGTCAGCTACCGGATTATGCCGTCCCTCTTGTCTTTGCGACGGCCGACTTGTCGGCCCGTGGCAACCTCCCGTCGCCGCTGAGATTGCTCCGGCCGCCGCCCACCGCTTAGCGCTTATGGCTAATCGCTGACCGCTGAATGCTGATAGCTGACTGCTGCCCCCTGACACCTAGTACATTCTGTAGTGGCGGGGCTTGTCCCCGCCTTGGGGTGGTGG